>CAWDQL010000017.1:0-812003 GCA_963804465.1 uncultured Gammaproteobacteria bacterium | reverse complement strand
CCGCGCCGATCGAGCGCAACGCCGAGGATGCGAGGCTCTTGATCCAGGTCATCGAGTACTACCACGAGACGCTGCTCGGCAGGCCCGAGGCGCTCGAGTACCTCGCGCGCCGCGGCATCGGCTCGCAAGAAGCGATCCGTACCTTCAAGCTCGGCTACGCCAATCGCACGCTCGGCTACCGCCTGCCGGCGCGCACTCGGGTGGGAGGGGCGGCGGTCCGCGGGCAGCTGCAGCGCATCGGGCTCTGGCGCGAGAGCGGACACGAGCATTTTAACGGCTCGATCGTGATCCCGGTGATCGCCCCGAGCGGTGAAGTCACGGAAGTCTACGGCCGCAAGATCACCCACGGCCTGCGGGCCGGTACGCCGCTGCATCTCTACCTCCCAGGTCCTCATCGTGGCGTGTGGAACGCGGCGGCGCTGACCACTCCCGAAGTGATCCTTTGCGAGGCGCTCATCGATGCGCTGACCTTCTGGTGCGCCGGCTACCGCAATGTCACGGCTGCGTACGGCGTCGAGGGCTTCACGGCCGAGCACCTAGCCCTCTTGAAGCAGTGCGGCGCTGAGCGCGTGCTGATCGCCTACGATCGCGATGAGGCCGGAGATCGAGCCGCCGAGAAACTCGCCGCGCAGCTCATCGCCGAAGGCCTCGACTGCTACCGCGTGCTCTTCCCCAAGGGCATGGATGCCAACGAGTACGCGCTCAAAGTCACTCCGGCCGTGAAGAGTCTCGGTGTTGCGATCCGCTCGGCGCAGTGGATGGGGAAAGGGAAGCCGAAGCCGCTCCCCGCAACGAGCATGGAGGTCGCCGTGCCGGACAGTGTGCGTGATCCGACACCTGCTACCCCTTTAGCTGCTGAAGAAGCGGCTAAAGAGGAAAGCGCAGCACCCGAGCCGTGCGCTGCACTGCCGGCGCAAGCGCTGCCCGAACCGCCGGCGCCGCAGCCCGTGCCGGGATCCAAACCCCTCGGTCACCAGCGCGAGCTCGTCGTGAGCTTTGGCACCCGGCGCTATCGGGTGCGGGGACTCGAGAAGAACCTCTCGTACGAGGTCCTCAAGGTCAATCTCATGGCCTCGGCGCCTTCGCTCGATGGAGCGGGTGAGGCGGTGCACGTCGATACGCTGGATCTCTACCATGCCCGAGCGCGAGCGGCGTTCGTAGAGCAGGCAGCCGTCGAGCTCGGGGTGCCGATCGATGTCATCAAGGGCGATCTCGGGAAGCTCCTGCTGGCGCTCGAGGCCGAGCAGGAGAAGCTCATCACCGCCGCGCTCGCACCGAAGGCTCCCGACACTCCCTCGATCGACGAGAGCGCCAGGGCTCGCGCGATGGAGCTCCTTAAGGATCCTGATCTCATCGAGCGAATCGTCATCGACTTTAGCCGCTGCGGGATCGTGGGCGAGGGGAGCAACGCCTTAGTCGGGTACCTGGCCGCGATCTCCCGCAAGCTCGATCGGCCGCTCGCGCTCTTGATCCAGAGCAGCACGGCCGCCGGCAAGTCCTCGCTCCTCGATGCGATCCTGCGCTTCGTGCCCGAAGAGGATCGCATCGTGTACTCGGCGATGACGGGGCAGTCGCTTTACTACATGGGCGAGATGGACTTGAAGCACAAGCTCCTCGCCATCGCCGAGGAGCAGGGCGCGAGCCGCGCGAGCTACGCGCTGAAGCTCCTGCAGAGCGAGGGCGAGCTCACGATCGCCTCGACGTCGAAGGACGCGACCACCGGCAAGCTCGAGACCCAGGAGTACCGTGTCGAGGGACCGGTGATGATCGCTCTCACCACGACCGCCGCCGAGGTCGATGAGGAGCTCTTAAACCGCTGCCTCGTGCTCTCGATCAACGAGGGACGCGCGCAAACGCAAGCAATCCACGCCGCGCAACGTGAGCGGCGGACGCTCGCGGGACTTAAGGCTCGCGCCGAGCGCGAGGCGGTGCTGAAGCTCCACCAGGACGCGCAGCGGTTGCTCGAGCCCTTGGCGGTTGTGAACCCCTACGCCCACCGCTTGACCTTCCTCGATGACCGCACGCGCACGCGGCGTGATCACGAGAAGTACCTGACGCTGATCGATGTGATCGCACTGCTGCACCAGCACCAGCGTGTGCTGCGCACCGCAGGGCACGGGGACAGCGGCCTGCGCTATATCGAAGTGACGCTCGATGACATCGCGCTCGCCAACGAGCTCGCGCACGAGATCTTAGGACGCACGCTGGACGAGCTCCCGCCGCAGACGCGCCGGCTCTTAAGCCTCATCGTTGAAATGGTCGACCAGGAATGCGGTGCGCAGCACACGCCGCGCGCAGCGCACCGCTTTAGCCGCCGCCGGGTGCGCGAATGCACCAAGTGGGGCGACACGCAGCTCAAGATCCACCTGGCGCGTCTCACCGAGCTCGAATACCTCCTCGTGCACCGTGGCGGCCGCGGCCAGTCCTTCGAGTACGAGCTGCTCTATGACGGCGCCGCCGAGGATCACGGCCCGCACATCAGCGGGCTGATCGACGTCGAGGCGCTGCGATGCGACTACGACGCGGAGCGGTCGGGGCTCGAGGCGCTCCGGTCGGCTCTCGGTCGGGGTGTGGTCGGTGGCCAGTCGGGGCCGGGTCGGAGTGGTGAGCTCACCGCGATCGCCGATGAAACAGCCGCGAACCGCGCACCGGTGCTCGATCGCGCCAAAACGCACGGCACGGGAAACGGCGCGCCCGCATCGTACGTACCGTTAGCCGCTCATGCTTAGGCGCAAGCACCGAAGCGGCGTGAAGCCGCGCAGTCCGCGCGCGGCCGATCGCAATCCCGTTGAATCTCTACGCCGCGCAGTTCTTCGAGTGGTCGGCGGCACGGGCCTTGAGCGATCAGACAGTCGAGACGCGCCGGAGGGCGTTGAAGCGCTTCATTGCCTGGTGCGATGAGCGCGAGCTCACGCACCCCAAGGACATCACCTTGGCCGTCCTCGAGCGCTACCAGCGCCATCTCTACCACTACCGGAAACCCAACGGCGCCCCGCTGACCTTCGGCACGCAGCAGACGTTCTTGGCGCCCCTGAAGGCCTTCTTCCAGTGGGCGACCCGTGAGCGGTACCTGCTCTATAACCCGGCCTCCGAGCTCCTCCTGCCGCGCCTCCCGCGCCGGTTGCCGAAACACATCCTCTCGGTGGCCGACGTCGAGGCGCTGATCCAGCAGCCCGATGTCACCACGCCTGCCGGGGTACGCGATCGCGCGATGCTCGAGACGCTCTACTCGAGCGGAATCCGCCGCATGGAGTTGACGCAGCTTAAGCTCTACGACGTCGACACCCGCGGCGGCTCCCTCACGGTGCGCGGGGGCAAGGGCGGCCGGGATCGGGTGGTGCCGTTGGGCGCACGCGCCTGCGCCTGGGTGGACCGGTACCTTGAGGAGGTGCGGCCGCAGCTCCTCGCCCGCCACGATGAGGGCAGCTGCTTCCTCACCGACTTCGGCGAGCCGTTCGAGAAGAACCGCTTAGGCGATCTCGTCAAAGGCTACATCGAGCGCGCCGGCTTTAAGGTCACCGGCTCCTGCCACCTGTTCCGCCACGCGATGGCGACCCACATGCTGGAGAACGGTGCCGACATCCGCTTCATCCAGGCGATCTTGGGTCACAGCGACTTGGACACCACGGCGATTTACACCCAGGTCTCGATCCACAAGCTGAAAGAAGTCCACGCGGCGACCCACCCCGCCAAGGTCCGCCACTGAAGACCCCCAGTCCCCCGAGACGGGGGCTTGGGCGGGCACAAAAACATAACGCGGGATTATGCGCACCCGGGTCGCCGGCGGCGGGGGTTGTCAGATGCGCAGTGGTCGCCGCCGGCGCCCCGGCTGTCCGCCGCCTGCGGCGGCCGCATAATCTGCGCTATGTTCAAGTGCCCGCCGGCGTGCGCGGGATGCCGGCTCCGCCGGCCGCGCACGCGAGAAGGTGCGGCCTGCCGGCCGCGCTCTTGAACCGCTCGCTTACCTATCCTCCCTCTCCCGTCCGATGGGCTCGTCGCCGGCCTCGATGATCGGCGCGGGCCGTGTGACGGGGGTGTCGATCTTGGTTCGATGCAGGATAGCCTCGCGGCTGCTCTTGTAATACAAAACGTTCCCGGCGGCCTCCCACGGGGGAGCGTGGAACTCGCGGCTAAAGGGATGAGAACCCGCACCTTGACCGGCTCGCGCCGTTAAGCCAAAACTCGCATATAGGGGTCAGACGCAAGGACGGCACGCTTGCTGGCGGCTCGATCGCTTCCAAGTCCGCGAACGCACTGGCGAAAACACCGTCGCCTACGACGGCGCGCGTCGGGGCGATCTTTACCCTACAACCTGCGCTTCCCAGGCCAGTACTACCAGGCGGAGACCGGACTCAACTAAAACATAAATCGGGACTATGACCCGCTCACCGCCAAGTACGTCGAGAGTGATCCACTGGGATTAAGAGCTGGAGTGAATACGTACGCCTACGCAGGTGCTGACCCGGTTTGGTCCAGCGATCCGTCAGGTCTCTTGGTTCGAGGGGATGGATGGAAGGATCAGGAGTGGAAAGATATTGAGAATGCCGCAGCGAAGATTAGGAACGAGCTTGAGAAATGCTCCTGCCCCAAGGGCGGTAGCTGCGTTCCTTGCAATCTCGCGCCGGCCCTTCTCAATCGATTAGACACAATGATTGTCGCATATGCGCCTCTCGCCGGTGACTGTAGTTGGACCCCACCCGCCCATGAGATTCTTGGTTTCTTTGTATCAAGAGTTCCGTGGGGCCGCGTTCCGGGAAAATCGTGTCGACCAGGCTGCCTGGCTTCAGACATATATCACGAGCTTTTGCTTACGACGGGACAGGTCACCGACAACAGCACGGGTCCCGGCGTTAATGAGCCCCCGGCTCCTGTTCTTGAGAGAGAATGCATAGGGCACCTTTGCAAAGGTGGTTCTCCATGATGAATCCAGTCCGTTCAATATTTGTCTCAATCGTCGCGGTGCTGTTCGTGCTCGTTGCTCCCGATCTGAATGCCAAGCCTGCGGCCGTGACTCTCGAGGAGCTAGTACAGCACTCGCCAGTGATAGTGGTTGGCCGGGTTGTAACGAAGGGCACGTCCGTGCCGAAACCCGGTTCGGGCTGGGTATCCTTTAAGTCGTCGCGAGTATTAAGGGGTGACGCGTCCCTTTACGGCCGAGATATTCAACTTTGCAACTCACCACCTCCGATGAGGGGGTATCCGGACCTCTCGACGTCGGTGGGAGAGTGGTCGACGGGAGAGTTTGTCTTGTTCCTGTCGGCCGAAAAGGACGGGTGCTTTGAATACTCTTACACGACTACGTCCGTGATTGCGGTTCGGGATGGCAAAGTTGCAACCGCCGCAATAGCGGATCAGCCGATTTATCTTCCTTGGAACGTGTTCCTGTCGAAGGTTCGTAAGCTAGCGTCGAAATAACGCCCAAGTTGAGGTTGCCTACAACCTGCGCTTCCCAAGCCAGTACTACATGGCCGAAGCAGGACTCAACCAAAACTGGTTCAGAGACTATGACCCATTCGTTGGCAGGTACGTCGAGTCAGATCCGATCGGGCTGAAGGGTGGTGTCAACACGTATGGGTACGTTGCCGCGGGTCCGATCATGCGCGTAGACCCGATGGGTCAGGACTATTGGATTGAAGGTCCCAATGCCGAGGACGAAGGTGGCCTGGGATTTCACGAGAAAATTTGTGTCGGCAAACTGGACGCGGGTAGATTTTGCATAAGCTTTGCCGATACCGAACAAAGGTGCTTATTCAACTGTGACGGTGTCGTATACGAGAATTCGGGCGGAGTACCTAACCCGTTGAAGGACAAATACCGCATTACCGATGCATCCGTGGATGCCAAGATACGCGCGATGCTTGGATCGATGATCGGAAGGCCGGGCACCTACCATGTCATCGGATTTTCTTGCCGAGATTTTTCAGAATATTTGTTTAAGAGATTCGTTTCCGAATATGGTGGGACGGCTGCACCTCCTCCAAGCGCGGGCGGCGGCGGCAAATAGCTATGAGAGTTGGCTTAAAATCGGGGTGGACCAGAGCCGGCGTCATTTGTGGCTGCCTTCTAGCGTTGTCCGCTTGCCGCCCGAATATCGTCGGTACGCTTGAAGGAGACCGCGGTCCTTGGACCATAGAGACATACGACAACGGGCACCTGGTACATTCTGAGACCCTCGATGGTAGTTCTCGACGTCGAACCGAGATCATAAATTGGGTAAAGGCCAATTCTGATGGATGGGGTCTTTCATTTTCGGATTACGCGCCCGGAACCATTTTGTTTGGTACTTCCTTCAAACTGAACATACGCCCGGGGTTCGTGGCATTTGGAAGCGGACATCTACAGTACGACAGAACTTTATCCTCAGCCCAGGGGCAAGCACTGCATGAGCTGTTAACTGATCGGGGATTAGAACGCGACAAAGAGATTGGCGTTGTTCGCTAACCGCGTGTGACGAAAGCGGATAAGACGCGGTTGTAGGGGCAGGATAGCCGCGGAGCTGCTCTTGTCACACAAATCGTTCCCGGCGGCGCGCCAGGGGGATCGAAGAGCTGCGGCTAAAGGGGTGAGAACGGGCGCCTTGACCGGCGCGCCCCGCTAAGGGAAAACTCGCGTATAGGGGCAAAAGACAGGGACGGCCCGCTTGTCAGCTGCTCGAGCGCTTCCAAGTCCGCGAACGCGTTGGCGAAATCGCCGTCATCTACGACGAAGTGCGACCGGGCGATCTTTACCCTACAACCTGCGCTTCCCAGGCCAGTACTACGACACAGAGACCGGACTTAACCAGAACTGGAATCGGGACTACGACCCAATCGTAGATCGATATGTCGAGAGCGACCTGATCGGACTGAAGGGCGGAAGCCTCTCGACATACGCCTACGCGCTAGCAAGTCCGCTGGATCACTTCGATCCCAACGGCCTCGCGTTTTGCTGGTTCAGTTACTCCTCGGGACACCTGCTTTGCATGCCGGATGATCCACCGCCGGGCAACCCGATCACGGTCGACATTCCCGCGGCGTCCGGAAACAACGGTGCCGGCATGCAATGCAAGAACAATGGCAAGTGCGCCCCGCTGGCGAACCGTGGGCCAATTCCGCCCGGCTTGTGGGGCTTTGGTGGACCTGGCTCTAGTGGAAAGCCAAACGGCAGAAGCCTAACGGCCATCGATGGGACGAACACTTACGGTCGAAAGTACATCGCATCTCATAGTTGCAAGAACGCGTTCGGACCCTCGCTCGTCCCGCCGTTTTGTTCGGAGGGCTGCGTAACCTCATCAGCCGCGGCAATCCAAGCGTTAAACCAACTTATCGACGCTGAGCCAGGCAGCGTTCTGCTCGTTACGGAGTGACACCAATGCGACCCCTAGTTGCCGCTGCGCTGCTTGCCATGGTTAGTTCACTCGCCACGGCCCAGATTGACACGCGTGAGCAACGGCTGATTGATCACGCCCGGTATTGCCTCGTCAATGACATCATTGTTGGCAGCCTGAACGACGGCGCCACTTTGGACCGAGCGCGCATGTCGTGCCGAGCCGGGGAGCTAGGGCTCGCATTCATCGGAGAGAGATCCTCACAACGGTCCCTTGAGGCGCTGGCGGGATTGCGACGCTACGTCTTAGATGGTGCTGTGGGAGAGAGCTATTCGTGTTACGTGCTGAGCAAAGGTGACAAGGTACTCACCCTCCTCAAGAAGCTGAATCCGCAGAAGGAACATCAGGCTTGCGAGGCTGAGGTAACGCGGCGAGCCGCCGAGCTCGGGCTAAACGCCAAGGACGTGAACCTAGGAGGCGTCTGCGCCTCCCCCGGTGACGTCACGTCATGGGTAAAAGACATGTCGGCCGCGGTTGGGGCCCATCGTCAATGCGATCCGCAGGATTGGTAGTCCCCTACAACCTGCGCTTCCCTGGCCAGTACTACGACGCGGAGACCGGTCTTAACCAGAACTGGAATCGCGACTATGACCCAGTCGTAGGTCGATACGTCGAGAGCGATCCGATGGGGCTAACAGGGGGAGGCCCAAACACATATGCCTACGTGATCGATCGGCCCACGATGCTGATTGATTCAAAGGGCCTGTGGGTCTACTACGGCTTCTGGTGCGGTCCGGACTGGACTGGCGGGCTGCGTGAGCCTTACACACCTTCTCACGCTTCGATCTATCGCGATCCGGTCGATGATTTAGATGCCGCGTGCATGCATCACGACATTTGCTACTACCGTTGTAGAGCGGGCTTTCCGTGCAATAAGGACGCTCGTGGGAAATGCATGACCAAGTGCGACCGGGTATTGGCGAATGAATACCAAAGCTCCCCGCAATCTCAAGGACCGGGGGACATCGTGCCTGATGTGCCGGGGTGGTTGCTTGAGCCGCTCTGGTGGTGGATGCAATTTAACAAGTCGCCAGATCCTGGCTCCAACGCTCCGAGCTGCCCCACATGTCAGAAGTAGCGTCAGTCAAGTTGGGCCGCGCCCGTTTGCCAATTGCCGTTGGCGCGGCGGCCGCAGTGGTGCATCTTCTCATCTGCATCGCTATAAGCCTTGGTGCAGTTGCCTCTGAGGGCAGTTGGAAATGGTTCATCCCATTCCTGATGGACTTTCCTGCATCTATCCTGTTCTTGCCTTTGCAAGGTGTTCTTCCGAACCTTCTGGTGTTCGGTGTCCTGGGCAGTGCTTGGTGGTTTTTGCTCTTCTGGGTTGCGACACGGCTTGCTTTGCGACTAATTCGACCGTCCCTGACCAAGCCGAGCTGAAACGCTCGACTTGGTGCGTACTTGCTTTACCTGTGTTTCCCTACAACCTGAGATTCCCAGGCCAGTACTACCAGGCAGAGACCGGTCTCAACCAGAACTGGAATCGGGACTACGACCCAGTCGTAGGTCGATACATCGAGTCAGACCTAATCGGCCTCTACGGCGGGATCAATACCTACGCCTATGTCTACGACGACCCTGTCGGCGCTTTTGATCCAGAAGGTCTTGTCAAGCGCGGGGATGGGTGGTCAAACCCCCAGTGGGTCAGGATAAAGGCGGCTGAGGCAACGATCCGGCAAGAAGCCTCCAAGAGCTGCTCTTGCAGCGGGGGATCCTGCATTCCTTGTGAATTGGTCCCGAGATTACTCGACAAGCTGAACAACTCAGAGATTGTCGAAGCACCTCTCGGTGGCGACTGCGGATTCGCAGGGCCGGGCTACAGAGTGTTCTTGTCGCCGGTTGCTTTCACGAAGCGCTGCGATTGCCTGGCTTCGACCATGTACCACGAGCTGCTACACAACGCAGGTCTTGAGCACTATGCGACCCCTGCCGGACCCGGGATCGAGGATTTGGAAAAGAGGTGTTTGGGCCACCTCTGTAAAGGGAGTTCGCAATGAGCGCTCGTGATCCGCGCGGCACGGCGGTGGCAGTCTGCCGGACGACCGCCGTCCTACTCATGTTGTTATTGGTCACCACTGTTGTCTTTGCAAAAGCCACGGTTGTGACTTTGCCGGAATTGATCAGTCAATCGGAGCTGATCGTTTATGGCCACTTTGCTGCGGAGAGTGGATCAACGACGTCCTCTGCGACGGTGCCATTTGAAGTGGTCCGCATCATCAAGGGTAGCGATTCATTCGCAACGGGTAGCGTCGTGCTTTGCAACCCTTCCACCATGTTAGATAGGCCCGATCTTTCGAAGATGCGCGGCGACGGTATCTTGTTCCTCGTGAAAAAGGGACAGTGCTTGGCGCTGTCCCATAGTTACAGATCGCTGGTTCCAGTTAAGGGTAATCGCGCGTCCACAGTGGCGATTAGGGGCCAGCCCGATGAGCAAGCGCTGGAGGCGTTTCTGGATGAGGTCAAAGAGCTCACATCCAAGTAGCTGTGTAGCGCGCCGATGAGCTCTGTTGAAGCAATGGTTCCCTACAACCTGCGCTTCCCAGGCCAGTACTACCAGGCGGAAACGGGACTGAATCAGAACATGCAGCGGGACTATGACCCGCTAACTGGGAAGTACATAGAGTCAGACCCCATCGGCCTTAGGGCAGGAATCAACACGTACCTATATGCGGACGCGGATCCCACGTCCGTGTTCGATCCATCGGGTTTAGACCCAACGACGTACCCGTCTGGTCCGTACGTAAACGAGAACACGACCTGTTGCGACAATGCGACGTCCCCCCGCTTTTGAGTAGCGGAACGGTTTAGAGTCTAACCCCGGCGGGAGGTTGGACGTGAAGAAGCGATTCAGCGAAGAACAGATCATCGGGTTCTTGCGGGAAGGCGATCGAGGTATGCCGGTGAAGGAGCTGTGCCGCAAGCACGGCTTCTCCGAAGCGAGCTATTACCTGTGGCGCAGCAAGTTCGGCGGGATGGACGTGTCGGACGCCAAGCGCCTCAAAGCGCTTGAGGCGGAGAACGCGAAGCTGAAGAAGCTGCTGGCGGAGTCGATGCTCGAGAACGAAGTGTCTCGGGAGGCACTTCGAAAAAAATGGTAACCGCCCCGGTGCGTCGCGAGCTGGTGCGGTGGATGCGAACGCGAGGCCTGACCGAGCGGCGGTGCCTGGTGATGGTAGGTATGAGCGCGAGCTCGCTGCGCTACCAGCCACAGCCGGATCGCAACCTCGCACTACGAGCGCGGATCGTAGCCCTTGCACAGCGTCATCGACGCTACGGCGCCGAGATGATCTATCTGAAGCTGCGACAGGCAGGCGAGGTCGTGAACCACAAGCGCGTTGAGCGGTTGTATGGTCTTGAGAAGCTGCACATTCGGCGGCGCCGGCGCAAGAAGATCCCGGTGAGTGACCGGCAGCCGCTGATCCGTCCAGGGCAAGCCAACGAAGTTTGGTCGATGGACTTCGTATTCGATCGGGTGGCCTCAGGGCGGACGATCAAGCTGCTGGTCATCGTGGACGACGCAACGCATGAGTGCGTGGCGATCGTCCCCGAGCACACGATCGGCGGGGATCACCTGACAAGGATCCTGGATGGCATCTGCGCCCAGCGTGGTGCGCCGATGACGATCCGCACGGACAACGGACCGGAGTTTTGCGGGAAGGCGATGCTGAACTGGGCTCACCGCCGCGGCGTCACGCTGCGGCTCATCGAGCCCGGCAAGCCGAACCAGAACGCATATATAATGGGATGGACTCACCCCTTTCTTGAACGGCCTCAGTGGGGTCAGCATGGGAGTGCGAGCTACCCGTGCATCTCAAGTTAAGGAGTGAGTCCGATGAACATTGTCCGGATGGGAATCGATCTGAGCAAGAACAGCTTCCACGTCCATGCGGTAGACGAGGCGGGGCACCCTGTGCTGCAGAAGCTTATGAACCGAGCGCAACTACGGCAGTTCTTGGCGCTGACGGCCCCCTGTGTAGTGGCAAGTGAGTCCTGCGGGAGCGCGTTTCATTGGGCTCGGTACGCAACTCAGTGCGGCCACAGAACCCGGATTATCGCTTCGCAGTTTGTGAAGCCCTACGTGAAGACGAACAAGAACGACTTCAACGATGCAGCGGCTATTTGCGAAGCGGCGAGTAGGCCGTCAATGCGGTTCGTTCCGACCAAGAGCATTGAGCAGCAGGATATCCAAGCTCTTCATCGTGTGCGCACGCGCAGGGTGGCAGAGCGTACAGCGCTCGGCAATCAGATCCGCGGGCTGCTTCTGGAGTATGGCATAGCGATCGGGCTTAGCTTGATTACGCTACGGAAAAAGGTGCCGGAGATCATCGCCCGAGAGGACAACGAACTGACGCCCCGTGCTCGGGCGATGTTCCGCGAACTCTACGAAGAGCTCGTGGAGCTCGAGGGGAAAATTGCTTACGTGGAGCGCAAGATCAATCAGATTTTCAAAGCCAGCGAACCTTGTCAGCGCCTGGCCCAGATCATGGGTGTCGGCCCACTGACCTCCACGGCGCTAGTCGCATCCGTCGGAGACGCGCAGGTCTTCAAGAATGGACGCCATATGGCGGCGTGGATCGGACTGGTGCCCCGTCAACACTCCACCGGCGGTAAGACGCGGCTTCTGGGAATCAGCAAACGAGGAGATCGCTATCTTCGAACCTTGCTGATCCATGGGGCACGCTCGGCACTGCGCGTAATGGGCCCTCGCTCTGACCGCCGCAGCCGATGGGCGATCGACATAGCGCGCAGGCGTGGGGCCAATATCGCCACTGTCGCCTTGGCCAACAAAACCGCGCGCATTGCCTGGGCAATACTTGCGCATGGTGAGAACTACCGAGCGGCGTGAACACGCTGAGCAAAGAGACGAATCAGAAACCAGGAGTTGCGCACGCGTGATCTAGTGATGCCGAAACAGGTCAGACCGGCGCCTGTGGAACCTGCGTTGAATGACGGCCCTAACAAGGTCGTTCGAATAGTGAGGTCAGCACAGGCGCGCAGAACCCATCAGGGCCCGAGCAGCGACGGCGCTGGCTCACCACAAGGCCGGATATATTGCTGCAACCGAACTGACCTGCCAGGCAAACACCAGATCGCGCTGGCATCAGGGGTGAGTCCATACGTCCTTCAACGGCAAGTTCCGCGACGAGTGCCTGAACGAGCACTGGTTCGTCACCATGGCGCAAGCCCGTCGGGAGATCGAGGCCTGGCGCATCGAGTACAACACCGAGCGGCCGCACAGCTCACTGGGGGACCTGACGCCCGAGGAGTATGCCGAAAGAGGTTTAGCGAGAGCGAAAGAACGAGTATCGTTTTTAACCGCGGACTCTAAGCCCGAACGGGACTAATCAGGGTGTCAGGTCGCTCGGACTAAACGTGATACATGCGCAAACGTGCTAATTCGGCGCTATTAGGCTCTATGTTTCCTCTCGCGTGATGGCTTCAAATGTGCTGCATGGCCGGCAGCACGCACGTATCGACCTGGGTCAGCGCGGACACCAAGCAGCGCTTCACGAGTGCAGCCGCACGCCAGGGGCTCTCGGAGTCGGCGCTCCTCAAGCGCCTCATCGAGCAAATGCTGGCGACCGGCGCCGGTGGCGAGGCGGCTCCGCCGGCGCCCGTCCCGGTTCGAGACACACGCGTCACGATCCGGCTTGTCGCTGATGACCAGGCGCTCCTTCGGGAGCGTGCTGCGGCCCGCACGATGCCGGCGGCGACGTACATCTCGTCTCTCGTCCGAGCCCATCTCAGGCAGATAGCACCGCTCCCCGACCGGGAGCTCGCGGCGCTCCGCGCAACGATAAACGAGCTCGCGGCGCTGGGCCGGAACCTCAACACGATGACGCGGCTTCTGCACCAGGACAGCCGCCAGCCCGGACCGGGTCGTGAGGAGGTGCGACTTATGCTGCGCATCTGCGAGGCCCTGCGGGATCACGTCCGTGCGCTGGTCAAGGCGAACGTCGTCAGCTGGGAGGTCGGCCGCCATGCCGGGTAGGGTCGCGAAGGCGCTCGGCGAGCCCTTATTCGACATCCGAAGCTTCGGCCGCCTGGGTCGTACGGACCGAATGCACATCCACGCCGACATTGAGTTGCTGATGCGCACGGTGGCGCGCACCGCCGAGGTGATGGTGAAGGTATCGGGGGGTGCGAAGAGCGTGAAAGGTGCCATCGCGCACCTTCGCTATATCAACCGAAACGGCAAGCTCGAGCTCGAGACCGACGAGGGGTCGACGCTTAAGGGCGATGGGATCGAGCGCGCGCTCGCCTGCGACTGGGACCTCGCGGCTTCGGAAGCTCATGCACGCTCGCCATATCCGGGGCAGGGAGGTCAGAGGCCTGCGAAGCTCACCCACAACGTCGTCCTCTCCATGCCCAAGGGGACGCCTCCCGGGAAGCTCCTGGCGGCCAGTCGCGCTTTCGCGCGCGAGCAGTTCGGCGGGCAGCATCGCTACGCCATGGTTCTTCATACCGACCAGCAGCACCCCCACGTCCACCTGGTCGTCAAAGCAGTGAGCGAGGAGGGGAGGCGGCTCAACATTCGCAAGGCGACGCTGCGGGACTGGCGCCGCCAGTTTGCACATCACCTCAGGGCCCAAGGCGTAGCGGCGAACGCCACGGAGCGCGCTGTGAGGGGTCGCAGTCAGTCCACGTTCAAGGACGGCATTTATCGCGCATCACTCCGCGGGGAGTCCCGGCACCTGCGCGACCGGATCGCGCGAGTGGCCGAGGAGCAGCGCCGCGGCGGGCTGAAGCCCGCTCCGGGCAAGGCACAGCTCGTCGAAACGCGTCGCGCAGTGGTTGCCGGCTGGCACGCCGCTGCGCAGGCGCTCGCCGATGCCGGGCAGGGCGCGCTTGCACAGAAGATCTGGGGGTTCATTGGAGGGATGCAACCGCCGCTTACGACCGACGAGCAGCTCACTCGGAGCATTGCGGAGCGGAGCCGCACTCGCGAGCAGGCGCGGGAGCTGGAACGCACCCGATGATTTGGATCCATCACCCCAGGCATTGATCAAACTCATGTAGGGCGACTCCCGTGAACAGTACGTACTTCGGCTTACTGGCTGAGTTCGGCGAAGCCAACATTCCGCTCGAGCGAGTGGCGCCCAAGTACTTTGGTCTTTGCTTCGAGGAGGCGCGCCGCCGCGCGCCAGCGAAGATGCTGCCCTGCGCGGTCTTTCGCCTGGGCGGGCAGAAGTCCCCCTGGCTGGTCAGTGCGGCTGATCTCGCCGACCTGATCGACTCGCGGCGGGAGAAGGCGGGTTCGTAACGAAGATCGAGCGCTCCGCCGGCGGGCGCAAAGCGTCCTCGAGCGGTGGAATGTCCCGGATATTCTCCGGGCGGATGTTCGTGTAGCGCTTGAGCTCGTTCCAGGACTCATGGAGCGTGAACTGTGCGACCTCGTGGATCTGGTAGCCGCGCTCAAAGAGCCGGCTGGTCGCCTCGTGGCGCAGGTCATGGAAGCGCAGGTCGCCGATCCCGAGTACCTTGCAGGCCCGCGTGAAGGCCGCGCCGACGCTCTTGGGATCATAGGGGAAGATGTATTCGCTCGCGCGCGGCTGCTTCTGGACGAGGGCCCAGGCCTCGGGCGTGTACTTAAAACGCAGGTGATTGCCCTCCCTGGCCGTCGGGTGCTTGGCGTCCCGGACGAGTCCCGTGCGGCCGGTCGAGCCGTTGTCGCGCCATTCGAGGCGGCAGATTTCGGCCTCGCGGCGGGCGGAGGCGATCGCGAACTCGACAATCGCCGCCATCGGGATCTTCGCTCGCTTGTCGCGCCGCCTGAAGTAGGTCTTGAGGCGCGCGAGCTCGTCCGCCGTGGGGCGGCGCGAGCGCCGCCGCGCCTTGCCAATGAGCCGCAGCTCGCTGCAGGCATTGCGAGCCTCCCGCACCACCTCGGGGCGCACGGGAAGGTCCTTCACGCTCCTGGCGGCGCGAAGGACGACGCCGATCCAGATGAGGTCATTGACGACGGTTGCCGGTCCCGCGCCGTCAGCACGCCGTGTGCGCACGTGATTGATGAGCGTTGCGGCGGTCAAGTCAATGACGTGGGCCTTCCCGATCGCATGCCGCTGAAGAAACTTGAGATGCGCCTGCTTGCTCCGCTGCCACTGGGAGATGGTCTCGAATGTCTCGATATACCAGCCGATGAGCTCCGCGAGCGTGACGGTGGCGTGTTGCTTTCGGGTGAGCGCCGCCGGGTTCTCGAGCTCTACTTCGCGGTGCCTCGCCCAGCTCAATGCGGCGGAGCGGTGCGTGAAGGTCTTGGCTTCACAATGAGCGATTGTCTTGCCCACGCGCCGGCGCACGATCGCTGTATAGCGGATCGAGCCGTTCGCTTGCCTGCGTGCTTTGATCGTTGCCATGATGGAAATTGGAGGAGACAAGCCGATCTTGTCTCCTTTACGTCTCCTCCGCAAACGCTAAACTCCCCGGAATGCACAAAAACCCCGCAGAAACACCTGACTCGGAAAAGCCTATGAAAATAGGCCGTTCAGACGATTTTTCCCGGGAAATGATCGACCGGAGAGTGTCGGTCGCTCCCATGATGGACTGGACCGACCGCCATTGCCGGTACTTCCTGCGCGGCTTCTCTCCGGACGTGCTGTTATACACCGAGATGATCACCGCCGCGGCAATCCTGCGCGGCGAGCGCGCGCGGCTGCTCAGCTTCGACCCCGAGGAGCACCCGCTGGCGCTGCAGCTCGGCGGCAGTGAGCCGCGCGAGCTCGCGGCCGCGGCGCGCGCCGGCGCCGAGGCGGGTTACGACGAGATCAACCTGAACTGCGGCTGCCCGAGCGAGCGGGTCGCGAGCGGCGCCTTCGGCGCCTGCCTGATGCGCGAGCCGCAGCAGGTTGCCGACTGTGTGGCGGCGATGAGCGCGGCAGTGCGGGTACCGGTCACGGTGAAGATGCGTATCGGTGTGGCGAGCGGTGACCGGACCGGCGCGGCGGCCGTCACGACAGTCACCGAGAAAGACTTCGAGTCGTTGTGCGGTTTCCTCACCCAGGTGCGCAACGCCGGCTGTCAGGTCGCGATCGTGCACGCGCGCAAGGCGGTGCTGGGCGGGCTCTCGCCGAGGCAGAACCGCGAGATCCCGCCGCTGCGCTACGACGTCGTGCAGCGCCTGAAAACGGAGTTCCCGACGCTGCCGCTGATCGTCAACGGCGGGTTGCGCGACACGCCTGCGGTGCTCGAGGCGCTCAGCTGGTGCGACGGGGTCATGTTGGGGCGCGAGGCCTATCACCGGCCGTTTGTGCTCTCGGAGTTGCATCGGGCGCTCGACCCCGGCGCACCCCCGGCGCCGGGGCGCGCGGCGCTCATCGAGCGCATGGCGCGCTACTGCGAGCGCCAGCTCGCAGCCGGCGAGCGCCTCGGCTCGATCACCCGCCATGTGCTCGGGCTGTACAGCGGCGAGCCGGGGGCGCGCGATTTCCGCCGCGCGTTGAGCGAGGGTGCGCGCGTCGTGGGGGCCGGCGCCGAGCTGCTGCGGCGCGCGATTCCGCACACCGCGCAGGCGTAGGAGCGCTGCCGGGGTGGTTGCTAGCGGCCCGAAAGCGCTCGCGTATAATCGAGCGGCGCTCATGGGCAAGGACATCGAACTCGCCATACTGTTCGCCGACGTCGTTGGATCGACCCGGCTGTACGACACCATGGGCGATCTGCGCGCGCGTGACATGGTGTCGACCTGCATCGAGGTCATGCGCGGCGCCACCGAGCAGCGCCAGGGCACGGTCATCAAGACCATGGGCGACGAGGTGATGGCCACGTTCCCCAGCGCCGACGCCGCGCTCAATGCCGCCGCGCAGATGCAGCAGCAGATCTCCACACACGCACAACTGAAGGTCGACGGTCAGCCGGTTGCCATCCGCATCGGCTGCCATTTCGGACCGGTGATGCTCGAGAACCGCGACGTGTTCGGTGCCGCCGTGCACACGGCCAATCGCATGACCAGCCAGGCCAAGGCCGGTCAGATCGTGACCACGGCGGCGACGGTTGAGAAGCTGTCGCCTGAGTGGCGCGCGGCCTGCCGGCAGATCGATGTCGCGACGCTCAAGGGCCAGGGGAGCGAGATCGTCCTTTACGAGGTGCTGTGGCAGACCGAGGACGTCACCAGCATGGTGCCGGGTATTGCCGGCGATGCGCGCCCGGTTCGCCCGCTGCGCCTGCGGCTGCGCACCGAGGACCGCGAGCTGCTGGTCGATGAGCGCCGCGCGAGCGTCACCATCGGTCGCGCCGAGGACAACGACGTGGTGATCAAGGGCAACCTGATTTCGCGCCTCCACGCCCGCATCGAGATCAGCCGCAACAAGTTCGTGCTGGTGGACCAGAGCACCAACGGGACCTTCGTGCAGAGCGCCGATGGTGAAGAGGCCTTCGTACGGCGCGACAGCCTGCAGATCAAGGGGCAGGGGATGATCGGTCTCGGGCGGCTGCCGGAGCAGGGCTCGCCGCAGACCATTCGCTTCAGCTGTGAGGAGATCTGACCTGCAGGCGCTCTCCGCGCCTCAGCCGAGGCGCTGCTCGGTCGCCTGGAGCTCCGCGAGCAGTGCCGGCGGCAGACGGCTGCCGTAACGCCCGAGATACTCGCGTACCTCCGCGATCTCCTTGCGCCACACGGTGGCATCCACCGAGCACAGCGCGGCGCGCGCCTCATCGCTCAAACTCAGCCCCGCGGTGTTGAGGTCCTCGCTCCGCGGCAGGTGGCCGATGGCGGAGTCGACCGCGCCCGCCTGGCCCGCGCAGCGCTCCAGCATCCACGCGAGCACGCGCAGGTTCTCGCCGTAGCCCGGCCACAGGAACTTGCCCTGCGCGTCGCGGCGGAACCAGTTGACGTGGTAGATGCGGGGCGGTCGCGCGAGCCGGGCGCCCACGTTGAGCCAGTGCTGCCAGTAGTCGCCGAAGTTGTAGCCGCAGAACGGCTGCATCGCCATCGGGTCGCGCCGCACCACGCCCACCTGACCGACCGCCGCGGCGGTGGTCTCGGAGGCGAGCGAGGCGCCCAGCAGCACGCCGTGCTGCCAGTCACGGGCCTCGTACACCAGCGGCGCGACCTCGCGGCGCCGCCCGCCGAATACCAGCGCCGTGATCGGCACGCCGCTCGGGTCTTCCATGCGCGCGGAGTAGCTGGGGTTGCGCTTTGCGCCGACGGTGAAACGCGAGTTCGGGTGCGCGGCTGGACCGCGCGCCGGATCGTACTGCCGCCCCTGCCAGTCGATGAGCGGCTTACCCGTGGTCAGCCCTTCCCACCAGGGCTGGTTGTCGGCGGTGAGCGCGACGTTGGTGAACAGCGTGTCGCGCCGGATCATCTCGTAGGCGTTGCGGTTGGTCTGCGGATTGGTGCCTGGCACCACGCCGAAGCAGCCGGCTTCGGGATTGATCGCCCACAGGCGGCCGTCGGGCCCGGGGTGGAGCCAGGCGATGTCCTCGCCGATCGTCAGTACGCGCCAGCCGGGCATCGATTCGGGCGGCACCAGCATGGCGAGGTTGGTCTTGCCGCACGCCGAGGGGAAGGCGCAGGCGATGAAGTGCGTCTCGCCGCGCGGGTTCTGCAGGCCGACGATCAGCATGTGCTCGGCGAGCCAGCCCTCGGTGCGCGCCTGCCAGCTGGCGATGCGCAGCGCATGACACTTCTTGCCGAGCAGCGCGTTGCCGCCGTAGCCGGAGCCGTAGCTCTCGATCGACAGCTCTTCGGGGAAGTGCATGATGAAGCGCCGCTCAGGGTCGAGCTCGCCGATCGAATGCATTCCCTTCACGAAGCGGCCGTCGCGCGCGATCAACTCGAGGGCCGCGCGCCCGGCGCGCGTCATGATCAGCATGTTGAGGACGACGTACGGGCTGTCGGTGATCTCGACACCGCAGCGGGACAGCGGCGAATCGAGCGGGCCCATGCAGTACGGGATCACGTACAGGGTGCGCTCGCGCATGCAGCCGCGGAACAGCTCGCGCATCCGCGCGTGCGCCTGCTGCGGATCCATCCAATGGTTGTTCGGGCCCGCGTCCTGCTGCGAGCGCGTACATATATAAGTGAGGTGCTCGACCCGTGCCACGTCGTTGGGCGCGGAGCGATACAGATAGCAGTTGGGGAACTCGGTCGGGTTGAGCGCCGCCAGCTCCTTGCTGCGCAGCAGCTGCGCGGTCAGCTCGCGCGCCTCGCTGTCGGTTCCCTCGCACCAATGGATGTCGCGCGGCTGAGTCAGCTCGCGCACCGAGTTCACCCAGTCGGCTACAGCGCGGCTCAGGTCCGGCAGGGCGGTCAGGGTGTGCGCAGGAGCGGCCATCCGCGGTTCCTCTCGTCAGGCGGTGCCCTAAACCCCAAAGTATATCCCGAGCGCCGAATCCGCCCTGTTACAGTAGCGCGCGCCCGGAGCGGTTTTCCGGGCCGCACCCAGTGCTCTTTGCAGTAAATTCAGCAGGATATGCGTCTCGACACGCGCTGCGCGGCACGCGAGGATGCCGCCGCGCGCGTCGCGATTCTTCCGGTTCTCCCCATGTTGGATCTTGAGGACATATTCGGCCAGGGCGGTCCGCTGGAGAGCGCGCTGCCTGATTTCCGCGTGCGGCGCGGGCAGCTGCACATGGCGCAACGCGTGGCCGCGGCGCTCGCCGGGCGCGAGACGCTGGTGGTCGAGGCAGGCACCGGCACCGGCAAGACCTTCGCTTACCTGGTGCCGGCGCTCCTGTCAGGAGCGCGCGTGCTGATCTCCACCGGCACGCGCACGCTTCAGGATCAGCTCTACTCGAAGGACCTGCCGCTCGTTGGGGCGGCGCTCGGCCGGCCGGCGCGGGTGGCGCTGCTCAAGGGGCGCGCAAACTACCTGTGCCGGGCGCGCCTCGGCGCGAGCGGCGATGCGGGCGAGCAGCTGGAGATGCTCGGCGGCGGCGCGCCACGCGCACGCGCGAGCCGTGCCATGCTCGCGCGCATCGTGCGCTGGGCGCGCACCACGCGTAGCGGCGATCTCGCCGAGGTGCGCGGCCTCGCGGACACGCATCCGGTGTGGGCGCAGGTCACCTCCACCCGCGAGACCTGCCTCGGCGCACGCTGTCCGGAGATCTCGCGCTGTCACGTGGCGCTCGCGCGGCGCGCTGCACTGGACGCCGACATCGTCATCGTCAACCACCACCTGCTGCTCGCCGACCTGGCGCTCAAGGAGGATGGCTTCGGCGACCTGCTCGGATCGGCCGATGCCGTCATTCTCGATGAGGCGCATCAGATTCCGGATCTCGCGACGCAGTTCTTCGGCGCGAGCGTCGCCAGCCGGCAGATCGAGAGCTTTCTCAAGGATACGCAGCTCGAGCTGAGAAAGGCGGCAAGGGGCGCGCAAGCGACGGCTCGTGACCCGGGGGGCGCGGTGCTGGCTGCATGCATCGCCGGCGTCGAGGACAGCCTGCGGGCGCTGCGCACCGCGGGCCCGGTTGCCGCGGGCGGTGCGGCCGTCACGGCACGCCGCGCGTGGAGTGCGGGCGATACGCGCCTCGCGGCAGCGGCGCAGGACCTGTCGGACTCGCTCGCGGGCCTCGCGGAGGCGCTCGCCGGGCTCGGGGATGAGGCCTCGCTGGTGCGACTCGCCGAACGGGCGGGCGAGCTGGCCGCGGGACTGACGCGCATCGCCGCGCTCGATGAGCTGGACGGCGCGCGCGCGGTCGAGGTCAGCGCGCGCGGCATCACCTTGAGCCTCATGCCGTTCGATATCTCCGCGCGGTTTCGCGCGCTGATCGAGGCGCGCCGCGGAGCGTGGATCTTCACCTCCGCGACGCTATCGCTGGGGGAGGAGTTCGGGCATTTCACCGGCAGGCTCGGCATCGCCGAGTCTGCGACGCTCAGGATCGAGAGTCCGTTCGACCACGAGCGTCAGAGCCTGCTGTATCTGCCGGAGACCATGCCGCAGCCGAGCTCGCCCGAGTACGTGGCGGCGGTGATCGACACCGCGCTGCCGCTGATCGACGCGGCGGGCGGCGGCGCTTTCGTGTTGTTCACGAGTCACCGCGCGCTCGCCCAGGGAGCGACGCTCGTGCGGGCGCGCTGGGCGGATGCAATGCCGTATCGCCTATTCGTGCAGGGCGAGGCGCCGCGCGAGCGGCTGCTGCAGGAGTTTCGCGACGACGGCAACGGCGTGCTGCTCGGCACCGCGAGCTTCTGGGAGGGCGTCGATGTCAGGGGTGAGGCGCTGCGCCTGGTGATCATCGAGAAGCTCCCGTTTGCCTCGCCCGAGGACCCACTCGTCCGCGCCCGCATCGAGCACCTCACCGCGAGCGGTGTCGATGCATTCCGTGAGTACCAGCTGCCGGAGGCGGTGCTGGCCTTGAAGCAGGGAGCCGGAAGACTGATTCGCAGCGAGGAAGACTACGGCGCGGTGGTAATCTGCGATCCGCGCCTCACCGGGCGCAGCTACGGGCGGGTGTTTCTCGGCGCGCTGCCGCCGATGACCGTCACCCAGGATGCCGACGAGGTACGGCGTTTCCTGCGCAGGCACGCGCCGCGCAGCGTGCCGCGCCCGGCAAGCGCGTCATGAGGATTCTGGCGCTCGACACCGCGACCGAGAACTGCTCGGCGGCGCTTCTCTCGGACGGGGGGCTGGCAGCGCGCGAGCGGCTGCTGCCGCGCGGGCATGCCGAGCTCATTCTGGGGATGGTCGATGAGGTACTCGCCGAAGGCGGTGTGGCGCTCGACAGTCTCGACGCCATTGCCTTCGGCCGCGGGCCCGGCTCCTTCACCGGCGTACGCCTCGCCGCGAGTGTCGCGCAGGGACTGGCCTACGGCGCGGGCGTTCCGGTCGTGCCGGTGTCGGACCTCAGGGCCGTGGCGCAGAGAGTTCTCGAGGAGGACGCGGACACTCTGCGGGTGCTGGTGTGTAATGACGCACGGATGCGCGAGGTCTACTGGGGGTGCTTCGAGCGCGCGACGTCCGGGCTCGCGGAGCCGGTCGGGACCGAGCGGGTGAGCGATCCGCGACAGGTGGCGCTACCGCCGGCGTGGTCGGACGGGCCAAAGCCGGCCGGCGCGGGCACTGGATTCGCGGCCTACGCGCAGCTTCGGGCAGCATTCTCGCAGGCTCTGACAGCGACCCGGGACGCATCCCCGCGCGCGACCGAGATCGGACGGCTTGCCGTGCCTGAGGTGAAGGCGGGCCGGGTTCTGGCCCCCGAACAAGCCCTGCCCGTCTATTTGCGGGACGACGTAGCCCGAGCAGAAAGCGCCCGTCATTGAACTGAAACAAACCCTTGCGGGCCTGTCACGAATCTGCAACACAGGACCCCTGTAATACTCGGGCCACTCCGGGTGCCCGCGCCAAATCCATGCCCGTCAAACAGATATTGATCGTCGAGGACGAGCGCCCGATCCGCGAGATGATCGCCTTCGGACTGAAGCGCGCCGGCTTCGAGGTCCGCGAGGCCGAGGATTGCCGCACCGCACGTGCGGCGCTTGCCGATACCCGCCCGGATCTCGTGCTGGTCGACTGGATGCTGCCGGACATGAGCGGGCTCGAGCTCACCCGGGCTCTGAAGCGCGATCGCGAGACGCGCGAGCTGCCGGTCATCATGCTGACGGCGCGCGCGGAAGAGGGCGACAAGGTGGCCGGCCTCGAGGGCGGAGCCGATGACTACGTCACCAAGCCCTTCTCGCCGCGGGAACTGCTGGCGCGCATCAACGCGGTG
Source organism: uncultured Gammaproteobacteria bacterium (assembly GCA_963804465.1). Classification (GTDB taxonomy): domain Bacteria; phylum Pseudomonadota; class Gammaproteobacteria; order Steroidobacterales; family Steroidobacteraceae; genus 13-2-20CM-66-19. The sequence goes on along the minus strand of CAWDQL010000017.1, from coordinate 788,989 downwards.
CTGCGCCGCTCGACGCCGACCGGGGTGGACGAGCTGATCGAGTTCGAAGGACTGGTGCTCGATCAGGGGAGCCACCGGGTCATGGTCGGCGCGCGTACCGTCGGGCTCGGCCCGACCGAGTACCGCATGCTCGAGTTCTTCATGACGCATCCCGAGCGCGTCTATACCCGCGATCAGCTGCTCGATCGTATCTGGGGCGGCAACGTCTACGTCGAGGAACGCACGATCGACGTGCACATTCGCCGGCTGCGCAAGGCGCTCGAGGAATTCGGGTACGATCGCTTCGTGCAGACGGTTCGGGGATCGGGATACCGCTTCTCCGCCCGCACGGTGTAAGGCATGCAGCCCGCGACCCAGCTGTGGTGGTTCACCGCCGGCCGAGTTTTCGCCACGGTGCTGGTGGGCCTGGGCGCGGGGTGGCTGCTCGGCAATCTCTGGGCCGGGCTCGCGTGCGCGCTGGCGCTGCACCTGGGCTGGCTGCTCGCCAACCTGTTTCGCCTCGAATGGTGGCTGCGGCACCGCAACTACGCCGATCCACCCGACGTGGGCGGCGCGTGGGGCGAGATCATCGCGCAGGTCGTGCGACTGCACCGCCGCAAGCGTTTTCACAAGCAGCGCTTCGTGCAGCTCATGCGCCAGCTGCAGCGCTCGACCGCCGCGCTTCCCAATGGTGTGGTGATCCTCAATGCGCAGCGCGAGATCATGTGGTTCAACCGCATGGCGGCGCGCCTGCTCGAGCTGCGCACCACCGCCGACCTGGGTCTGCGGATCGACAATCTGTTGCGCGAGCCCGAATTCGTCCGCCATCTCGCGCTCCAGGACTACTCGAACCCGGTGGTCATCCGCCCGGCCACCGACGAGGAATGCTACCTGTCGCTGCAAGTGGCGCCCTACGGCGACGGGCAGCTGCTGCTGCTGGTGAGCGATGTGTCGCGCCAGATGCGGCTCGAGGCGGTGCGGCGCGACTTCGTGGCGAATGCCTCGCACGAGCTGCGCTCGCCGCTCACCGTGATCTCCGGGTATCTCGAGACGCTCGGACAGGATCCGGCGCTCGATCCGGAGCTCCTGGGGCCGATCGCGGAGATGCGCCGGCAGGCCGAGCGCATGACCTCGATCATCCGCGACCTGCTCGAGCTGTCGCGGCTCGAGGAGTCCGACGAGGTGGGCGACGGCGCGCCCATCGAGGTGGGAGCGCTGCTGGCGCTGCTGCGCAAGGACGTGCTGGCGCGCGCCGTGCACCCGCACGAGGTGCGCGTGAGGAACGAGTCCGATGCGCAGCTGCTCGGGGATGAGCCCGAGATCCACTCGGCGTTCTCCAATCTCGTCGACAACGCCGCCAAGTACACGCCCCCCGAGGGCTCGATCGAGTTGCGCTGGTGGACGGACGAGAGCGGCGCGCACTTCGAGGTGAGCGACACCGGCCCCGGGATTCCGCCCGAGCACATTCCGCGCCTCACGGAGCGCTTCTACCGGGTCGACGCCGGGCGCTCGCGCGCCACCGGGGGCTCAGGTCTAGGACTGGCCATCGTCAAGCACGTTCTACAGCGCCACGGAGCCCAACTCGAGGTGCAGAGCATCCTGGGGGAGGGCAGCTCCTTCATATGTCACTTCCCCCCCGGGCGGATCGCGCCCCGCATCCCCGCCGTGGATGTAGAAACAGCCTAGGTTTCTGCTGCAACCGACTAATTCGTCAGAAATCTTTCGCCGTGCTGTCATGCAAGCGACACACGCCCATACCACCCTAGGCGCACCCTCAGGGACTTTATGGGGCAGTGCAGCATGGCGGGTGACAAGCGAAGGCATGCGGGCAGGACACGGGTCAGGACGCTGTTCCTGTCGGACACTCACCTCGGCTACCGGCACGCGCGGGCGCGCGAGCTCAACGAGTTCCTCGCCGGGGTCGAGGCCGAGACCATCGTGCTGGTGGGCGATATCGTCGATGCGCTCAGCCTGAGCCGACGGGTGTTCTGGTCGGCGGAGCACACCCAGGTGGTGCGCACGCTGCTGGCGCGCGGCCGCGCGGGCTCGCAGCTGGTGTACATACCGGGGAACCACGACGAGAGCCTCGGGATGTTTGCCGAGATGCTGCAGGGAAACTTCGAAGTGCATCGCGAGTGGGTGCATCGCACCGCCCGTGGCGAGCGGCTGCTGGTGCTGCACGGCGATCAGTTCGATCGTATCGTCAGCTGTCCGCCGTGGCTGACGAAGCTCGGCGATGCGCTGTACGAGCTGACGGTACGCGTCAGCGACGGCGTTAACAATGCGCGCCGTGCGCTCGGCAAGGCCTACTGGCCGCTCGTCGAGCGCGTAAAGCTCAGCATTCCGACCAGTGTGCGCTACATCGAGGAGTTCGAGCGGGTCGCGGCGGCTCACGCCCGCGCACAGGGTTACGACGGCGTGGTGTGCGGGCACATCCATCGCGCCAACCTGCGCGAGATCGACGGCACGCTCTATTGCAACACCGGCGACTGGGTCGAGTCCTGTTCCGCCCTCGTCGAGGGAGCGAGCGGCGAGCTGGGGCTGCTGCGCTGGCCGCGCGCGCCAGTGCCGGCGCGCCGTCGTCCCGCCGGGCTCATCGCTGATCCGGCGTGAGGATCGCGCTCGCCACCGATGCCTGGACGCCGCAGACCAACGGCGTCGTCACCACGCTCACGGCCACCGCCGACACGCTGAGGCGCCTCGGGCACACGGTGCGGGTGCTGTCGCCGCAGGGGCTGAGCTCGATCCCCTGTCCGAGCTACCCCGAAATCCGCTTTGCACTGAACCCGGGCCCGTACGTCGCCCGTGAGCTGAAGACCTTCCGCCCGCACGCCATCCACATCGCCACCGAGGGTCCGCTCGGGCTCGCCGTGCGGCGTTACTGCCGGCACCGGCTGGTGCCGTTCACCACCTCGTACCACACGCGCTACCCGGAGTACGTGGCGGCGCGATGGCCGATACCGCTCAGTGTCAGCTACGGCTGGCTGCGACGCTTCCACGGCATCGCGGCCCGCACCTTCGTCAGCAGTCGCACGCTCGCGCAGGAGCTCGCCGATCACGGCTTCGGCCACCTGCACCTGTGGCGCCGCGGGGTCGACCTGCGGCGCTTCCACCCGCGCGAGTCGCCGCACCCCGAGCTCGAGGGCCTGCCGCGTCCGGTCATGGCGTACGTCGGGCGGCTCGCCGTGGAGAAAAACATTGACGCTTTTCTCGGGCTCGCCCTCGAGGGCACGAAGCTCGTGATTGGCGACGGTCCGCAGCGCGCGCTGCTCGCCGCACGCTACCCGCGGGGCCGCTTCACCGGCTATCGCCATGGGGAGGAGCTGGCCGCGCTCCTCGCCGCCTGCGACGTGCTGGTGTTCCCGAGCCTCACCGACACCTTCGGGCTGGCGATGATCGAGGCCTCGGCATGCGGCGTACCGGTGGCGGCCTTCCCGGTGCCCGGCCCGGTGGACGTCATCGAGCAGGGGGTGACCGGCGTGCTGCATGCGGATCTCGCGGTCGCGATCGGCGGCGCCCTGAAGCTCACGCGCCGTGTGTGCGCCGAACGGGCTGCCGCCTTCAGCTGGGATGCCGCCACGCACCAGTTCCTGGCCGGACTGGCCCCGATCCCGGCTTCGCGACGCGCCGCACTGGCTGTCAGCCGCAGTTCCGCTATGATCGCGCGCATCACCTCACGCCGGCTCACCGAGTGAGGCCAGGGATGAGCGCATGGAAACTGCAGACTTAAGTCACCACATCTCGCGACGCTTCAACGAAGACCTCGAGCGCGTGCGCAGCAAGGTGCTCGGCATGGGCGGCTTTGTCGAGCAGCAACTGCGCAAGGCAATCAGCGCGCTCGTCGAAGGCGACAGCACGCTTGGGGAAACGGTCGCGCTGGATGACTACCAGGTCAACAACATGGAGGTCACGATCGACGACGAGTGCAGCCGCATCCTCGCCACCCGGGCACCGGCCGCCGGCGATCTGCGGGTGATCGTCGCAATCATCAAGACGATCACCGACCTCGAACGCATCGGCGATGAGGCGGAAAAGGTCGGCTACATCGCCTCGCGGCTCGCTACCATGGAGCGCCCGGCCGACAAGTACCGCGAGATCAAGCACCTCGGGCGCGTGGTGTCGGAGATGGTGCACGACGCGCTCGATGCCTTCGCGCGCATGGACGTCGATTCGGCGCTGCGGGTAGCGCGTCAGGACCGGCTGGTGGACGAGGAGTACGAGGCCATTCAGCGCCAGAGCATCACCTTCATGATGGAAGACCCGCGCACCATCCGTCGGGCGCTCGATGTCATGTGGGTGGTGCGCGCGCTCGAGCGCATCGGCGATCACGCCAAGAATATCAGCGAGTACGTCATCTACATGGTGCACGGTAAGGACATCCGCCACACCTCGCTCGACGACGTCGAGCGCGAGCTGCGGGCCGGAACGGGCACCGGCGTCGCGCCGTAGTCGACTGGCGGCAGATGTCACGCCGCATCCTCAATGCTGCAGGGTTCGCCGTGTGCGCGGCGCTCACGGGTTACGCGCTGTATGCGCAATACGATCTCAGCCTCGAGCCCTGCCCGCTGTGCATCTTTCAGCGCATCGGAGTCATGCTGCTGGGGCTGGCGTTTCTCGCCGCCGCAGTTCACCACCCGCGTGGCCGCGGGCGCTACGCTTATGCGGTGCTGATCGCCCTGTTTGCGCTGCTCACGGCAGGGCTCGCGGCGCGCCACCTCTACGTGCAGAGTCTGCCGCCGGGGAGCCTGCCCTCCTGTGGCGCGCCACTCGCCCTGATGTTGCGGTTTTCGCCGCTCCTGCAGGTGATCCGCACGGTGCTCACCGGAAGCGGCGAATGCAGCGAGGTCAACTGGCGGTTTCTCGGGCTGGCGATGCCTGCCTGGGTGCTGATCTGGGCGCTGCTGCTCGGCGGCGCGGGCACGCTCGCCAATCTCAGGTCAGAAGCCTCTTCAGCACGTTGACGTACATACGCTGCAGGGTGTCGATGTCATCGACCCGCACGCACTCGTTGACCTTGTGGATCGAGGCATTCACGACGCCGAGCTCCACCACCTGCGCACCGAGCGGCGCAATGAAGCGTCCATCGGATGTGCCGCCGCCGGTCGAGAGCCGCGGTCGGTTCCCCGTCACCTGCGCCACGGCGTCCCCGACCGCCTGCGACAACTGCCCCGGGGGCGTGTAGAACGGCTCGCCCGACACATACCACTCGAGTGTGTAGCGTACCCCGTGCCGCCGCAGGATCTCCTCCACCCTGGCTTTGAGACCCTCGAGCGTCTGCACTGGTGAATAGCGCAGATTGAAGCGCGCCTTCAGCTCCCCGGGGATCACATTCGGGGCGCCGGTGCCGGCGTTCAGATTGGAGACCTGGAAGCTCGTCGGCTGGAAATGCTCCGTCCCCTGGTCCCAGACCTGTCGCGTGAGCTCGGCGAGCGCCGGGGCGAGCGTGTGGACGGGGTTCTCGGCGAGCTGCGGGTAGGCGACGTGACCCTGTACGCCGTGCACCGTCAGCCGGCCACTGAGGCTCCCGCGCCGCCCCACTTTGATGGTGTCGCCGATCGTCGCTTCGCTCGAGGGCTCCCCAACCAGGCACCAGTCGATACGCTCGCCACGCGCCGACAGCGTCTCGGTCACCCGGCGGGTGCCATCGACCGACGGACCCTCCTCATCGCTGGTGACGAGAAAGGCAATCGATCCTTTGTGAGCGGGGTGGGCGCGGACGAATTCCTCGGTTGCCGTGACCATGGCGGCGAGCCCGGTCTTCATATCGGCGGCGCCACGCCCGTAAAGAAGGCCGTCGCGGATCGAGGGCAGGAAGGGGTCGCTGCGCCATTCCTCGAGCGGGCCGGTCGGCACGACGTCGGTGTGTCCGGCGAAGCAGAAGAGCGGCGCGGCGCTCCCGCGCCGCGCCCACAGGTTGTCCACCGTGCCGAAGCGTAGCGGCTCGAGCGTGAAGCCGGCCGCCGCGAGCCGCTCGCCCATCAGCTGCTGGCAGCCCTCGTCGGCGGGTGTCACGGAGCGGCGTGCGATCAGCTGTTCGGCGAGCTCGAGGGCGTCGGACATCAGGGGTGGTGACGGGTGGTGACTTGAGAGCGGTTCGCGTTTATACGGTCAGGTTCCCTCAAGGGCAAGCTTCGGGACTGTCACGATGGTGAAAACTCAACCGGCAAAACTAGCTCGGAGGTTATGCGCATCCCGCCGAGGGATCCGGCCCCGCCTGTCATCCGAGTGTCACATGACTGTCATCTAATTGCGCCCAAGGGCTAGACCCCCTTCAGTCCGGTCTTCCCGATCTCCAGGAGTCCAACATGAAGTTACGCAGATTCAACGGGGTGCTGGCGGCGACGCTCGCCGGTGCAGCGTTTGCAGGCGCAGTGCAAGCAGCCGATATCTCCGGCGCCGGCGCGACGTTCCCATATCCCATCTATGCCAAGTGGGCGGATGCCTACAAGAACGAGACCGGAATCGGGCTCAATTATCAGTCGATAGGCTCCGGCGGCGGCATCAAGCAGATCGAGGCGAAGACCGTGGATTTTGGTGCCTCGGACATGCCCCTCAAGCCCGAGGACCTGGCGAAAGAGGGCCTGATGCAGTTTCCCACCGTGATTGGTGGCGACGTGCCCGTTTACAACGTCAGGGGACTCCACCCCGGCGACCTGCGGTTCACAGGTCCTGTGCTGGCCGATATCTATCTCGGCAAGATCACGAAATGGACCGATCCGACAATTGCCAGGCTGAACCCGGGAAAGAAGCTGCCGGACCAGGACATCACGGTGGTGCATCGCTCGGACGGGTCGGGAACGACCTTCATCTGGACGAACTATCTCTCGAAGATGAGCCCGGAGTGGAAGCAGAAGGTCGGCGAGGGCACCTCGGTGTCGTGGCCGGCCGGCATCGGCGGCAAGGGTAACGAAGGTGTCGCGTCCTACGTGCAGCGGATTGACGGGTCGATCGGGTACCTCGAGTACGCCTACGTGCTGCAGAACAAGATGGCCTTCGGCCAGGTCAGCAACCGCGACGGACAGTTCGTGACGCCGAGCACCCAGACATTCCAGGCCGCGGCCGCTGGCGCCGACTGGAAGTCGGCACCGGGCATGTACCTCGTTCTCACGGATGCGCCGGGCAAGACGAGCTGGCCGATTGCCGGGGCGACGTTCATCCTGATGCATAGGGATCAGGCAAGCGAGGAGAGGGCCAGGGACGTCCTCAAGTTCTTCGACTGGGCTTATGCGAAAGGCGGCAAGCTCGCCGAGGACCTCGACTACGTACCGCTGCCGGATTCGGTCGTGAGGCTCATCAAGGCGGACTGGAGTACCCAAATCAAGGCGAACGGCACCGCGGTCTGGGCGAGCCGGTAGGTTGTCGCGACGGCCGGTAGCTGCGGCGGCATCGGTCGGCGCGAGGAACAGGTGGGGTCGTCTATCGCGAGCGTGGCTGCAACGATTGTTTCGCGGCATGCGGCGAAGCAACGTCTGAACGAACGGCTGTTCCGCTCGGCAACCTTTGCCGCGGCGCTGCTCGTCCTCGTTTTGCTGAGTGGCGTGGTGGTGTCTCTCGTGCAGGGTGCCTGGCCGGCGCTTGCCAAGTTCAGGTGGGCCTTCCTGACAAGCGAGATATGGGATCCCGTGACCCAGCAGTTCGGCGCATTGGCTGCGATCTACGGCACGCTCGTAACGGCGCTGATCGCGATGCTCATCGCGATTCCCATCAGCTTCGGCATCGCCGTGTTCCTGACGGAGCTCAGCCCGACGTGGCTGAGACGGCCCGTGGGTGTGGCCATCGAGCTGCTTGCCGCGGTACCGAGCATCATCTACGGCATCTGGGGGCTGTTTGTACTGGCCCCGCTCCTGCAGAGCAGCGTTCAGCCATGGCTCATTCACACTCTCGGGCCCGTGCCGCTGATCGGCAAGCTCTTCAAGGGCCCGCCATTCGGCATTGGTGTGTTGAGTGCAGCCCTGGTCCTGGCGATCATGGTGGTGCCGTTCGTCTCCGCCGTCATGCGCGACGTGTTTGAGACCGTCCCGGACGTGCTCAAGGAGTCCGGCTATGGTCTCGGCGCTACGACCTGGGAGGTCATCTGGAAGGTGGTCGTTCCTTACTCGCGCACCGGCATGGTGGGCGGCATCATGCTCGGTCTCGGGCGGGCACTCGGTGAAACGATGGCGGTCACCTTTGTGATCGGCAACGCGCACGAAATACACGCATCGCTGCTGGCGCCCGGTACCACAATCTCCGCTGCGATCGCCAACGAATTCACCGAAGCGGTCGGCGACCTGTATTACTCGTCGCTGATCGCGCTCGGCGTACTGCTGTTCCTGATCACATTTTCCGTCATCGCGGCTGCGCGCTTCATGCTGCTGCGCCTGGATCGTCGGGCGCTCTCCTCCGTGTGACCACGCGCATGGCGACCGGCCGACGTACCATCAGGAAGGTGATCAATTTGGCGGCGCTGAGTCTCTCTGCCGTCGCCACTCTGGGGGGGCTGGCGTGCCTTGCCGCGATCCTGTGGACACTCATAAAGAACGGCCTGGCCGGCATGTCGGTAAAGATGTTTACCGAGATGACCCCCCCTCCCGGCAGCAGCGGGGGACTGCTGAACGCCATCTATGGCAGCCTCGTCATGACGCTGCTGGGGATCGCAATCGGTGCACCAATCGGGATATTGGCGGGCACGCACCTCGCGGAATACGGTCGCGCTTCGCGCATCAGTGCGGTCGTTCGGTTCGTCAATGACGTGCTGCTGAGTGCGCCGTCAATCATCATCGGGCTGTTCGTGTACGAGGTACTCGTGGTGCCCATGGGTCACTTCTCCGCGATCGCCGGGGCCGTGGCGCTTGCCGTCATCGCGATGCCGGTGACCGTGCGTACGACGGAAGACATGCTCAATCTCGTGCCTCAGGGCATGAAGGATGCTTCGACCGCGATGGGCGCGTACCCCTGGCGGACGATCACCAGCGTGATCTATCCGGCGGCGCGCAGCGGCGTCGTGACGGGCCTGCTTCTGGCAGTGGCGCGCATCAGCGGCGAGACGGCGCCGCTCTTGTTCACCGCGCTCAATAATCAGTTCTGGAGCACCAATCTGAACGCTCCGATGGCAAATCTGCCGGTCGTGATCTTTCAGTTCGCACTGAGCCCGTACGAGGACTGGCAGCGCCTCGCCTGGTCCGGTGCGCTGCTCATCACCCTGAGCATTCTCATACTCAGCATCGGCGCGCGCTTCGTGGTGTCTAGGTTCAGCCCCGGCGGCGGGCGCTGATGGGCGCGCCCGAAGTTCAGCTCCCGGCTCCTCGTGCGGCAGACCATAGTGCGACGGAGGTGAAGTTCGAGGTGCGGCATCTGGATTTCCACTACGGCAAATCTCAGGCGCTCAAGGACATCAACCTGACGCTCGTCGACCGGCGTATCACGGCCTTCATCGGGCCTTCGGGCTGCGGCAAGTCGACGCTGCTGCGGGTTTTCAACCGCATGTACGCGCTCTATCCCGGGCACCGTGCCACGGGCGACGTGCGCCTCGACGGCGAGGACATCCTCGCTCCCACGGTCGACGTGGCGGCGCTGCGTTTTCGGGTCGGAATGGTGTTTCAGAAGGCGACTCCTTTCCCGATGTCGATCTTCGACAATGCGGCCTTCGGCCTGCGTCTGGCGCGGCGTATCGCGCACAGCGAGCTCACCGACCGGGTGGAGGAGGCGCTGCGCGATGCGGCGATGTGGGAGGAGGTCAAGGACAAGCTCCACGAGGACGGCCGCAGCCTCTCCGGCGGTCAGCAGCAGCGCCTGTGCATCGCCCGTACCCTGGCCGTCCGACCTGAGGTTATCCTGTTCGACGAGCCGACCGCGGCGCTCGATCCGATCTCCACCCTGCGCATCGAGGAGACCCTGCAGAGCTTGCGCGAGAAGTACTGCATCGCCATCGTGACTCACAATCTGCAGCAGGCCGCCCGCGTGTCCAACTTCACCGCCTTCATGTATCTCGGCGAGCTGGTCGAGATGGGGCCTACGGAGCAGCTGTTCACCGCCCCGAAGCACCGCCGCACCGATGACTACGTCACCGGGAAGTTCGGCTGAGTGCGGCCAGTGTCATGAGCGAGCCACCGGAAGAGACTCACCAGCGACCCGCCGCGACGGGTCCCGCGACCGCCGCCGGGCGCGGCAACGGCGCGGCCGCCGCCGGTTCCAACGGCGCCAGCGACGCGCCGGGCGCAACGGCGTTGAGCGCGGCCGCGCCGGGCGGCCACCGGCATATCGGCGAGGGCGGCCTGAACCTCAAGCCGAGCGGGCGCGTGCATGTGCCGGCGGCGCCCGAGGGCGGAGCCACGGCTCTCGGGGAGGCTGCGGCCGAGGATCCGGTGTTCTCGTGCCGCGACGTCAACGTCTTCTACGGCGACAAACAGGCGCTGAAGGACGTCAGTATCGACGTGGCGCGCCGCCAGGTGCTGGCGATGATCGGTCCGTCCGGCTGCGGCAAGTCGACGTTCCTGCGCTGTCTCAATCGCATGAACGACACTGTCTCCGGGGCGCGGGTCACCGGCACCATCACCCTCGACGGGCGCGACATTCACGACCCGCGCCAGGACGTGGTGCAGATCCGTGCCCGCGTCGGCATGGTGTTCCAGAAGCCCAATCCCTTCCCCAAGTCGATCTATGACAACGTGGCCTACGGGCCGCGCATCCACGGTCTCGCCCGCAGCCGCGCGCACCTCGATGAGATCGTGTGCTCGAGCCTGACGCGCGCCGGACTGTGGGAGGAAGTGAAGGACCGGCTCGGCAGTCCCGGCACCGGCCTCTCCGGCGGTCAGCAGCAACGGCTGTGCATCGCGCGCACGATCGCGGTGCAGCCGGAGGTGATTCTCATGGATGAGCCCTGCTCGGCGCTCGATCCGGTGGCCACCGCCCGCATCGAGGATCTGATCGACGAGCTGCGCGAGAGTTATGCGATCGTCATCGTTACCCATTCCATGCAGCAGGCCGCGCGCGTCTCGCAGCGCACGGCTTACTTTCATCTCGGCGAGCTGATCGAGATCGGCGACACCGATCGCGTGTTCACCAACCCGCGCCACCGGCTCACCGAGGATTACATCACCGGGCGTTTCGGCTAGGCCGTCCGGCCCGGCCCCAAAAGCAGACGGGCCCGCGAATGCGGGCCCGTTGCATTTCTTCGGCTGACTGCGTTTAGAACTTGAAGCGCACGCCGACGGTGGTGGCGATGTTGTCCTTGTTGAAGTAACCGTTCGCCAGGCCGTCCTGCACGCCCGACCACATGCTGCCGGCATACAGGTCGAAGCGCTTCGCCAGGCGGTAGTCAAACACGATCGACGCCGCGCTCTCCGTGCCGCTGCACTGCGCGTGAGAGGTAGCGTTGGCCGCGCAGGCGGCCTGATCCGCGGCTGAAGCGTAGTTGTTCTGGTTGTACGCGTAGTACGCCAGCATCAGATCGAAGTCCGGCGTCATCGAGTACTTCAGGCCCGCCCACCAGACCTCCAGCGTTTTCTGATTGTCGTACGCGGCATTGTTCACGACCGCGAGCACATAGCCACCGATGATCAGCGTGCCGACCGGCAGCACATTGCTCGGATTGTTGAAGGCGATGTGCTCATAGCCGGCGTACAGCTTGAGCGGCACGGACGCGCCGAAGTCATACAGGGCCGTGAGCATATAGGTCTCGTTGTCGGAGATCGTTCCCGAGAGCGAGTTGTTGATCGAGTAGCAGGGGTTGCCGGCAGGCGGGGTGGGCGCCGGTGCAGCGTTGCAGGCGCCCGTCTGCAGGTCTGTCACCTGTGCCGCGCTCAGCGAGCTGACGCCGATCGCATCGTACTTCTTGAAGTAGTACCCATCCATCGACAGGCCGGCGTAGTCAAAGCCGATCTGGAACTGATAGCCCGTATTGACAGAGCCGCTCGAGCCGCCGAACTGGTACATGGCACCGAGGTGCAGCCAGTCGTACTTCGCGTAGTACTTCACCGACTGATCGAGCCGCCGGTCCTCGGTGTCGCCACCGCCGGCTGCGGTACCCGAGAAGCCGATGACCGAGAAAGCCTGTGCGGCCCCCATCGGGTCGTACTTGGATATGCCGTCGGCGAGCAGTGTGACGTTGCGGCCGAAGGTGAAGCTACCGACGGTCGGCGAGGAGAGACCGACGACGGCCACGCCGGAGAAGAGCTGGCCGGCGATACTGGTGTCGACGCCCACGTTCTGCGAGGTGAGTGCCTTGCCGTTGTTGAGCGCCACCGACCTCAGGCCGTCCGAAAGGTCGCCCGACTGCGGGTTGAAGAAGGTCTCGAAGCGGAAGATTCCGGCCCAGTCGCCCCAGATCGGCTCGTTGCCCGAGATGCCGATACGCGACTGCGACAGGTTGCTCGGCGTGAGGCCGGTTGGCGAGTCGTAGTCGTTCTTCTGCACCAGCGAGGCCGAGCCCGGCGGGAAGTAGTCGCTGAACGGCGCGCTATGCGTGTCGTACTGGAGTCCCAGGTCGACGATGCCGTAGAGGGTGATTCCCTTCCACGTGAGGCTGCTGTCCTCAGTCTTGGTCGCGGGCGCGGTCTGCGCTTGCGCGACGCCCGCCGCGACTAGCGCGGCCGTAATGAGACAGGCACGAATGGGTGTCATCTGCAGAATTCCTTTGTATTGAAAAAGCCGACGCGACGCCCGTTCACGCTCTTACCACGTGTTGCGGCGCCGCAACCACTGTCAGTTGTCCAAGTCGGGACTTCACTCTGATTCGGTTGTGTGACACTTGTATCGCAACAAGATGTCAATTCTATTACGGAGCGCCGCTGCCTGTCGGTCGCCCCCGGATCAAAAGCGTGTCCCTACGAGTTCCTCGAGTCTCCTTTGCCAAGCGTAAACTCTTGCATATCAATGCCTTGAATGCAACTTCTATTTTCTGAATGGTTTTTAATGCGGCATTTGCCGTCGATTAATGCCCGTATGGTTTGCTGTGCGTGTTGAGTGCGGCTTTGCGGAGGCATCGCAGCGTGCGCATGCTCCTGGTCGAGGACGAGAAGAAGGTTTCCGAGCTCGTGGCGCGCGCGCTGCGGCAGGAAAGCTACGCCGTCGACGTCGCCGACGACGGCATCCGCGGCTGGGAGCTTGCCCAGGCCTATGACTACGATCTCATCATTCTCGACCTGATGCTGCCGGGCCTCCCGGGTGAGGAGCTGCTGCGGCGCATCCGGCGCCGCAGCCACCAGGTTCCGATCCTCATTCTCACCGCGCGCGACGCCACCGAAATGAAGGTGCAGAACTTCGAGGCGGGCGCGGACGACTATCTCACCAAGCCGTTCGCCTTTGCCGAGCTCGTCATGCGGGTCAAGGCGCTGCTGCGCCGGGGGCCGATCGCCCGCTCGAGCGTACTGCGGGTCGCGGACCTCGAGGTCGACCGCCTCAGCCAGCAGGTGCGCCGCGGCGGGCGGCGCATCGAGCTGACGCCAAAGGAATATGCGCTGCTCGAATACCTGGCCGCGAATCCGGGGCGTGTCTTCTCGCGCACCATGATCATCGAGCACGTCTGGGATCAGAGCTTCGAGGGGCTCACCAACATCGTCGATGTGTACGTGCGTCACCTGCGCAGCAAGATCGACGACCCGTTTGCCGTGAAGCTCATTCGCACGGTGCGTGGCGTCGGTTACGGCCTGGGGGCGGGCCCGGCAGAATGAGCGTGCCGCTATGAACACCCGTTCCCTAAGCTTTCGCCTGGTGGCCTGGTACGCCGGGGTTCTGATCACCGTGTTCGTGCTGCTCGCCGTCCTCACTCTTTTCTTTCTGCGGCACTACCTGGAAGCGAACGTGCTCGACATCCAGGCCAGGCGGGCACGGCAGATCGGGGGCACGCTGGTGGCGCACGCCGGCCGCGGTGCCGAGGCGGCGCTCGCGAGCGAGGTCGAGAGCCTCTACTCGCCCGAAGTGAACGACCGCTTCATCCGCATCTCACGCGCCGACGGCCAGGTGGTGTACGCCTCGGGCGCGCCGCGCAACGAGCTGTTCGATCCGACCCGGGTGGCCCCCGTCGCCGGCAACTTCCTCGAGGGCTCGGCCCGCAAGGTGCATCTGCCGGGCGGCTCGCTGCTGATCGCGGCGGTTCCGGCCACGGCGAGCGACGGCACCCTGTATCGAGTCGAGGTCGGCACCTCCGGCGCTTCGATCGAGGACACGCTCGCGCAGGTGCTCATCATGCTGGCCGTGGGGCTGCCGATTGCGGTGGGCGTGGCGGTGGCGGGCGGCTTCATGCTGGTACGCCGGGCGCTCGAGCCGGTGGAGCGCATCGCGCTCAAGGCCGAGGAGATCACCCAGCATTCCTTGAGCGAGCGGCTGCCGGTTGTGGAGAGCGGTGATGAGCTCGAGCGGCTGTCGGTGTCGCTCAATCGCATGATCAGCCGCCTGGAGGATGCGCTGCGCGGCTCCAAGCAGTTCGTGGCGGACGCGAGCCATGAGCTGCGCACGCCGCTCACCGTGATGCGCGGCGAGCTCGAGACCCTGGCCCAGGATGGGCGCATCGCGCCCGCGACCCGCGAGGCGCTCGGCAGCGTGCTCGAAGAGGTCGCGCGCCTCGGCGAGATCGTCGAGAGCCTGTTCGCGCTGTCGCGCCTCGACGCGGGCGATGCCGGCGGCGGCTGGCAGCGCGTCGATCTCGCCGAGCTGGCGGCGACCACCGCCGAGCAGATGAGCCTGCTCGCGACCGACAAGGACATCAGCCTCGCCTGCGACACCACCCCGGGTGTGGCGGTGCAGGGCGAGCGCGCGCGCCTGAAACAGGTGATCGTCAATCTGCTCGACAACGCCATCAAGTACACCGCGCGCGGCGGGCACATCTCGCTCAGCGTGCGGCGCGAGGGTGCCTGGGCGGTCCTCGACGTCACCGACGACGGCGTCGGCATTCCCGACGAGGCGCTGCCGCACGTGTTCAAGCGGTTCTTCCGCGTCGACAGCTCGCGCTCGCGCGACCCGGGCGGCGCGGGCTTAGGGCTTTCGATCGTCAAGTCGATCTGCGCCGCGCACGGCGCCGAGGTGGAGGTGATCAGTACCTCGGGCAAGGGCAGCACCTTCCGTGTGCGCCAGCCGCTCGCCACCGCGGCCGCGCGCTCCTAGCGGACCAGCGCACATGGGACTCGTCCAGTACGTGCTCAAGCGTCCCTACACGGTGATCTCGGTACTGCTGCTCATCGCGCTGCTCGGGATCGGCGAGGCGCTGCGCATGCCGGTGGACATCTTTCCGAAGATGGACATTCCGGTGTGCAGTGTCGTGTGGACCTACGCCGGCATGGATGCGAACGACATCCAGAACCGCATCCTCACCCTGCACGAGCGGCAGATGGCCTCCCTCGTCGATGACATCGCCCGCATCGAGGCCACCAGCTACGAGGGCGTGGGAGTCGAGCGCGTCTACCTGCACGAGGGGGCGGATGTGACGCGCGCCATCGCCCAGCTCGCCAGCAGTGCGCTGGTGGTGCTCAAGTACATGCCGCCGAACATCACGCCGCCGCTGGTGATCCGCTACGGCGCGACCGACGTGCCGATCATCCAGCTGAGCCTGTCCAGCAATTCACTCCCCGACACCGCGCTCAACGATCTCGGGCAGAACATCATCCGGCCGGCGCTGGCCGTGGTGCACGGCGCCGAGGTGCCGTACCCCTATGGCGGCAAGCCGCGCGTCATCATGGCCGACCTCGACCAGCAGGCGCTGCAGGCGCGCGGAATGACGCCCGCGGACGTGAGCAATGCCCTGCAGAGTCAGAACGTCATCCTGCCCGCGGGCGACGTGAAGATCGGTTCGCTCGACTACCTGGTCGCGATGAACAACAGCCCGGACGTCATTGATGCGATCAACAGCTTCCCGATCCGCGAGGTGGCGGGACGCGAAGTGTTCATGCGCGACGTGGCGCACGTGCACGACGGCTTCCAGGTGCAGACCAATTCGGTGTCGGTGGATGGCGTGCCGGGCGCGCTGATGACCATCCGTAACACCGGCGGTGTGTCGACGCTGGCGGTGATCAACGGCATCCGCGCGGCGCTCCCCGACATCCGTCACATGCTGCCCGCGAGCGTGCGGATCCTGCCGATCTTCGATCAGTCAGTGTTCGTCAAGGCGTCTCTCAACAGCGTGCTGATGGGCGGCTGCATGGCAGCGGCGCTCACCGCGCTCATGATCCTCCTGTTCCTCGGCAACTGGCGCCTGACGCTGATCATCCTGGCCTCGATCCCGTTGTCGATTATCTCCGCCGTGCTCCTCATGGGGGCCGGCGGCGAGACGCTCAACACCATGACGCTCGGGGGCTTTGCGCTCGCGGTCGGCATCCTGGTCGACAACGGCACGGTGGTGATCGAGAACATCGAGCGGCACGCGGGACTCCACCAGCATCTGCCGGACGCGGTGGTGCATGGCGCCGGCGAGGTCGGCGTGCCGACGTTCCTCTCGACGCTGTGCATCTGCATCGTGTTCGTGCCGGTGTTTCTGCTCGAGGGCACGGCCAAGTACCTGTTCTCGCCCCTGTCGATATCGGTGATCGCCTCGCTCCTTGCGAGCCTGGCGCTGTCCTTCACCATGGTGCCGGTGCTGTTCCTGTACCTGATGCGGTCGCAGCCGCGGGGGGCACATCACGCGCCGTCGGCGGCGGGTCCGCCGCCTGACTCCGCATGGCGCGCGCGGCTCACGCAGCTCGCAACGCTGCTCCACGGGGTGCACCTCAGGTTCGAGCGGGGCTTTGCGCGCTTTCGCGACACCTACCGAAATGCGCTCGCCTGGGCGCTGTCGGCACCGAAGGCCACGGTGCTGGCGTTTGTCGCCATCATGGTGGTGTCGCTGCCGCTGTTCCCGCTGCTCGGCCGCGACTTCTTCCCAGACGTCGATGCCGGACAGATGCGGCTGCACGTGCGCGCGCCGCCCGGCACGCGCATCGAGTCCACGCAGCAGTACTTTGCGGCGGTTGAGGCGGCGATCCGCAAGCTGGTCGGCAACGGCCAGATCGCCGTGATCCTCGACAACATCGGCTTGCCCTATAGCGGCATCAACATCGCGCTGAGCGACTCGGCGACGGTGGGTCCGATGGATGGGGAGATCCTCATCTCGCTCAAGGAGAAGCACGCGCCTACGGCGGAGCTCACCGCAATGCTGCGGCGCGAGCTGCCGCAGCGCTTCCCGGCGCTGCAATTCTTCTTCCAGCCGGCCGACATCGTCGACCAGGTGCTCAACTTCGGACAGCCCGCGCCGATCGATATCCGCGTCACGGCCTCCGACACCGACAGTGCCTATCGGCTGGCGGCGCGGCTGGCGCACCTGGTCGCGCGCATTCCCGGCGTGGTCGACGCGCATGTTTCCCAGGTCCCGGACGCCCCCGCGCTGACGATGGACGTGGACCGCGCGCTCGCGACACAGGTCGGTCTCACGCAGCGCGACGCGGCCAGCAACGTGCTGGTCACGACGAGCTCCAGCGCCCAGACCTCGCCTAATTTCTGGGTCGACCCGAAGAACGGCGTCAGTTATCCGCTGGTGGTGCAGCAGCCCACCTACGACATCGCCTCATCGCAGGACCTGAAGATCATGCCGGTGAGCAGTGCGCAGCGCGGCTCGCAGCTCCTCATGAACATGACCTCCATCGGCCGACAGACCGTGCCGCTCGTGACCTCGCAGCTCAACATCCGCCCCGTGTTCGACGTGCAGGCCAACGTGCAGGGGCGCGATCTCTACTCGACGTCGCGCGACATCGACCGGGTGATCGCCGCCAACCAGCCGCCCGCCGAGAAGGCGATGCACGTCACCCTGAGCGGCCAGGTCGAGACCATGCGCGACAGCTACTCGGGACTCTTCACCGGCATCGCGCTCGCGGTCGTACTGGTCTACCTGTTCCTGGTGATCAACTTCCAGAGCTGGATCGATCCGCTCATCGTGCTGATGGCGACGCCGTTCGCCCTCAGCGGCGTGATGTGGATGCTGTTTCTCACCCAGACGCATCTTTCGGTTCCCGCGCTCATGGGAACACTCATGTGCATCGGCCTCACCACCGCCAACAGCATTCTTGTGGTCACCTTCGCTAACCAGCGCATGGACGCCGGTGACAGTCCACTGGTCGCGGCAGTCACCGCGGGTTTCACCCGCATACGCCCGGTGCTCATGACGGCGGGGGCGATGGTCCTCGGCATGGTGCCGATGGCGATCGGGGTGGGCGAGGGGGGCGAGCAGAACACGCCGCTGGCCCGGGCGGTCATCGGTGGACTGCTGTTCGCGACCTTCGCGACGCTGGTGTTCGTGCCGACCATGTATCGGCTGCTGCGGCGTGCGCCGGGCGCCGCGACCGGGGCGCATACTGTGGAGGGCGCGTGACAATGCAGGCAAGCGGCGTGAAATCAGCGGACGAGGGCGAGATCCGCGAATGCGACTACGCCACGGAGGTGGTCGCCAGCGAATCCAGCGTGGTGTCCGCCGGCTTCGCTCCCGATACGGGAGCGCGGCTCAAGAAGGCGATGATCGTCTTTGCGGTCGTGCTCGGCGTCGCCTTCGTGCTGGTGAGCATCGATCGCTTCATCAGGGCGCGCGGCGTGGCCCGTGCGACCGAGGAAGCGATGGGCGCGCCGCCGCTCGTCGACGTCGTCGCCGCGGCGCCGGTGGGAGCGGTGCAGCGCCTCGTTCTCCCGGGAGAGACCGCGGCCTGGCACGCCAGCACAATCTACGCGCGCGTCAATGGCTACGTCGGCAAGTGGTTCGTCGACATTGGCGATCACGTGAAGGCTGGTCAGGTACTGGCGCTCATCGAGACCCCCGACCTCGACGCGGAGCTGGCAGCCGCGCGTGCACAGCTCGAGGCGGGCCGGGCGCAGATCGGGGTGCGCCAGGCGGAGGCGCAGCTCGGCCTCACCACCTACGAGCGCTGGCGCGATTCGCCCAAGGGAGTGGTGTCGGAGCAGGAGCGCGAGGAGAAGAAGTCGGACTACGACAGCGCCGTGGCGCGACTCAAGTCGGCGGAGGCGGACGTAGCGCTCGATCAGGCTAGGGTCAACCAGTACGAGGCCCTCGCGGCCTTCAAGAAGGTGACGGCGCCTTATGACGGCACCATCACCGCCCGCGAGATCGATATCGGCAATCTCGTGACGGCGGGCAGCACTACGGCCACGACGTCGCTCTACGCGATGACGCAGAACGACCCGATCCGCATCTTCGTCGACGCGCCGCAGAGCGCAGCCGACGATCTGTTGAACAACCAGGCGCCCGTCGACGTGCAGACTAACGACGGAAACGCACGCCAGTATGCCGGCAAGGTGACTCGCACCTCGGAAGCCATCAATCCGCAGGCGCGCACGCTGCGCGTGGAGGTGGACATTCCGAACCCGAAGGGCCAGTTGGTGCCGGGCATGTACGTCAAGGTGGGCTTCGGCCTGCCGCCCCGCGGGTTGGTGCAGGTGCCGGCCGCGGCGCTGCTGTTCCGCGCCAGCGGTCCGGAGGTGGCGCTAGTTGATCGCGACGGCCACATCGGCTTCCGGCGCGTCACCATCGGTCGCGACGACGGCAGCGTCGTCGAACTGACCTCCGGGGTAGCGGCGGGTGAGCGGCTGGCGCTCAACGTCAGCAGCCAGATCGTCGACGGGCAGCTGGTGCGCGCGCGCGACGCACAGTCCGGCGCAGCGCCGACCGCGACGGTGCGGCGATAACGGAGGCACGATGAGCGCCCGGCGAATCGGTATGACGGCACTGGCCGCGAGCGTGCTCGCAGGCTGCGCGGTCGGACCGAACTACCACACTCCGCGGACGCCGACCCCCGATCACTACGACGCCACGGCGCAGCCGGCCGGCACCGCGGGCAGCGCCGCCGCGGCGGCTCCGACGGTCGACCCGGCGTCCTGGTGGCACTCGCTCCAGGATCCGGAGCTCGATGCGCTCGTCGAGCGCGCCGTCGCAGCCAACCCGGACCTGCTAGTGGCGCTCGATCGGCTGCAGGCCGCGCGGGTGTTCGAAGCGGCTGTGATCGGCACCGTTCTGCCGGACGCGGAAGCGTCCGCAGGAGCCGGGCGTGGCACGGGGAACGACCTCACCCGCGGCCGGGTATCACCGGCGCTGCACTCGGCGGACAACGCTACGGGCCTGCAGCACCTCAACGAAGTCGGCGGCTTCGACTCCGTCTGGGAGCTCGATATCTTCGGGCGCTACCGCCGCGAGATCGAGGCGGCACGCTACGACGAGCAGGCGGCGCGCGCCGCGCGCAACGCCGTGCTGGTCACGGTGGTTGCCGACGTGGCGCGCGCCTACGTCGACCTGCGCGGCCTGCAGGTGCGCGCCTCAGTGCTCGATTCCGCGATCGCGGTGCTGCGCGAGTCGCTGCGCATCGTCAGCATCCGCTACGAGCGTGGCATCACCAATGAGCTGGACGTGACGCTGGCGACCCGCGAGCTGGCGACCCTCGAGGCACAGGCCGCGCCGCTCAACGCCCAGGTGCGCGCGGCCGAGTACACCATCGCGACGCTCCTCGGCTTGTATCCGGAGGATCTGGTCAAGGAGCTCAGCATGCCCGGTATGGTGCCGGCGCTCCCTGCCGCGGTCGATGCAGGCCTGCCCCCGGAGCTGCTGCGCCGTCGTCCTGACATCCGCCAGGTCGAGCGCGAGCTCGCCGGCGCGACCGCGCGGATCGGTATCGCCACCGCGGATCTGTTTCCCTCGCTCGCCCTCACCGGGGCGATCGGCTTCCAGCGCCAGTCGCTCGCGGGGCAGCCGGTGCTCGGTGAGCACATCTGGTCGGTGGGACCGGCGGCGGTGTGGCCGCTCCTCGACTTCGGTGCGCTGGATGCACAGGTCGAGATCGCAGATCTCCAGACGCGGGCGCTGCTGGTACGCTACAAGCAGACCATCCAGGAAGCGGTGCGGGAGGTGGACACGAGCTACGCGCTGTTCAGCGCCGAACAGCAGAGCTTAGGGAAGCTCGGCACGGCGCTCGTCGCTGGCCAGCGCGCGGTCACGCTCGCCAGCGAGCGCTACGAGCGCGGCGTGACCGACTTCCTCAACGTCGTGGATGCGGAGCGCCAGGAGTACGACCTCGAGGAGCAATACGCCGAGACGCAGGTCGCCGCCGCCCAGCAGTTCATCGAGCTGTACCGCAGCTTGGGTGGAGGCTGGGAGAGCTACCAGAAGCTGCCGCCGGTTCACCGCCCCGAGCCGGCGATCATCGCCATGTTCCAGCGCACCCTGAGCCGCAGCAATCCACTCAAGTGAGCGGCGCATCAGGCCGCGGCAGCCGTGCTGCGGCCCGGCGCGCATAACCGTTGCGTACCACGTTATATATAAGCGAATATAACGCGGTGTCGTCACGGCTTCTTCTGGGGAGACCATCATGCGGTCTGTTCACACCTGCGCCGTTGTGGCGCTTGCCTCAACCCTCGGCCTGAGTCAAGTGGCGCGCGCCGCTGATCTGCCCGGCCCCGAACCGGCGGCCGCACCAGCGGCCCACGCAGGCTGCGCGAGCACCCAGGAGTTCCTGGACACCGATTGTCCGCTGACCTGGCATGGCATCACCCTGTACGGCGCCTATGACATCGGCGTGGGCTGGGTCAGCCACGGCTTGCCGGAGAATGCCTATAACTATGAAGGCGAATCGCTGGTCAACCGTAACGGCAATCACTCCCAGCTCCTCATTGCGCCGAATAACCTGTCGCAGACGGGCCTGGGCATCAGGGGCAAGCAAGAGTTTCTGCAGGACTGGTACGTCGTGTTTAACGCGTCGACCGGCATTAATCCACAGTCCGGCCAGCTCGCCAACATGGCGGCCACCAACACCATCAACGCCGGCCTCCCCAGGGGCAGTTATTCGATCACCGGTGACGGCGCGCGCGCGGGCCAGACCTTCAACGATGAGTTCTATGGTGGTCTGTCCTCCGCGCAGCTCGGCACGCTGACCTTCGGTCGCCAGCGGGCTCTCGGTACCGATGCGATGCTCGCCTACGATCCGGCCAGTGGCGCCTATTCCTTTTCATTCATCGGCTACAACGGCCTGATGGCAGGCGGTGGCGATACCCAGGACAGCCGCTGGGACAACGCCGTGAAGTATCGTCTCGCTTATGGTCCGGTCCATTTCGGCGCGATGTACAAATTCGCCGACGGTTCCGGCGGCTGCTACTCGGCTGCCGCAAGCTGGACTGCCGCTACCTGTACGCCGGAGGCGTCGCATAACACTGCCGGTGGGTTCGACCTCGGCGGGGAGTTGGGCAGTTTCTCCGCCGACGTGGTCTTCCAGCAAGTCAATCAGGCGATCAGCGTAGTCAATCCCCTGCTGGGACCTGAGAGTCTGACGGCGCCGTATCAGTCGACCCTCAACAGCATCGATACAAATCCCATCAACGGCGCCAATCTGCTCGGCACGGCCAACACCGAATATGGCATCGTGACCGACAACACCGCCGTTATGGTCGCGGCCAAATATACCTGGGAGCAGTTCAAGTTCTTCGGCGGCTACGAGCACATCCGGGAGGATAACCCGTCGAGCCCGTTGGGCGTGGGCGCCACAGCCCAGGGCGGTTATCTCCTGAGCGGCGTCGAAGACAACAATCTTGATTCTCCCAAGATCGTGCAGGTCTGGTGGACGGGTGTGAAGTACGCTTACGACAGCAAAACCGACATCACTTTGTCCTACTATCATGAGGAGCAGAACGACTTTCGTCTTCCGCCGACCTGCACGCCCACCAGTTACCGCAGCTCCTGCTCGGGCACCCTCAACGAGGTCTCGCTCTACGCGGATCATCACTTCACCAAGCGGTTCGACGTTTATGCGGGTATTGCGTATTCCAACGTCAGCGGCGGTCTGGCCATCGCCATACCTCACGGCCCCGGCGTCCCGTACTACTACGACAACAACTTTGCGCCGACAATCGGCGGTCGTTTCAGCTTCTGAGCGGTGTCCACACCAGCCGCAGACGAAAGCCCGCGTGCGTATCAGCGGCGTCTATGCTGCGGTTTCAGGCAGGCCGATGCGCACGTGCAGGCCGCGCGGCTTGCGATCCAGGAGCTCGATCGTGCCGCCGTGCCCCAGGATCACCGAGCGGGCGATGGCCAGCCCGAGTCCCATGCCGTGGCTGTCGATTTCCCGCGCCTTGTCGCTGCGGTAGAAGGGCTCGAATACCCGACACTTCTCCGCGTTCGAGATACCGGGCCCCTCGTCCTCCACGTCCACCACGAAGCCCGAGTGGGGGACCCTCGTCAGCCCGACACGTGCGCCATGGCCGTACTTGGCGGCGTTCATGATGACGTTGGTGAAGGCACGCAGCAGAGCCTGCGGCTTGCAGTGGTAGCGGCTGCGCACCGCGCCCGTGTACTCGACGCTGCCGCCGAGATCGCTGACCATGTCGCAAGCGGTCTGCAGGAGCGAGGCGAGGTCGACGACATCGTGCGGCTCGGCATCGTCGACCCCGCGGATAAACAGCATCGTCGAGGTCAGCATGCCCTCCATCGATTCGATGTCGTCGAGCATCTTTTGCTTCTGTGTCCCGGCGCGGTCGGTCTCGACCCGCAGGCGCAGGCGCGTCAGCGGGGTGCGCAGATCGTGACTGATCGCGCCGAGCATGAGCGTGCGGTCCGTAAGGAAGCGCCGCAATCGCAGTTGCATGTCGTTAAATGCATGGATCACCCGCTGCAGTTGCGCCGGACCCTGCTCCGCCAGTGGCGGGGCATTGATGTCGACGCCGACCCGCTCTGCGGCACGGGCGACCCGCGTCAGCGGCACGTTCACCATCAGCGTGAGCCAGAGCCACAATCCGGCGGTGGCGAACACCAGGAAGGCGCCGAGCCCGACCTGAGCGATGAGGCCCAGCCGGTGCTCCAGGCCGACCGATGTCGACACCGCCAGTGCGCCGCTGCTGCGCAGCGCGACGGCGACGTGGACCAAATCCGAGGAGTCGGCTGCGGAGCCGGGCTGCACCTGAATCTCATCCGGCGTTTTGTTCAGTTGCGCCGCGATCTGGCCGCGCAATGCGAAGTACTTCGGGTCGGTGGCGAAGCCACCTTGCGGGCGCCGCGCCGCGTCCTGGTACTGCAGCCGGAAGCCCGCGTCGCTCCACAGCTGCGCAAGCTCCGACCGTCGCGCCGGGTCGACGGCCTCGAGCAGCCGCACCACCATGCCGATGCGCGTCGCGGCGACGTCCGGGCGCAGCTCGGTCTGCCAGCCGGGCAGCAGCACGAAGTAAAGCAGTGCCGCCATCAGCTGCGACAGGGCGAGTCCCAGGAAGAGAATACCCGCGACCTGGCCCCGCAGATCCGCGGGCAGCAGCCGTCGCAGGCGCAAACTCATTCGAGGCGGACGTCCGCGGTGAACAGGTAGCCGCCCGAGCGGACCGTTTGGATGAGCACCGGATCCTTCGGGTCCTTCTCGATCTTGCGCCGCAGCCGGCTCACCTGGATGTCGACGCTGCGGTCTATGCCGGCCGGAGCGCGGCCGCGCGTGAAATCGAGCAGCTGCTCGCGGGTCAGGATCTTGTTCGCGTGCTCGCAGAACGCCACCAGCAGCTCGAACTCGCCGCCCGTCAGCGGCACACGCGTGCCGTCGTGCGAGTACAGGCGCCGCGCCACGAGGTCGAGACGCCAGTCCGAGAAGGTCAGCACCGAGCGCCGGCGGTCGGGTGCCTCGGGGGGCACGTACTGCGCACGCCGCAACAGCGCACGGATCCGCGCGACCAGCTCATGGCTGCTGAAGGGCTTGGTGAGGTAGTCGTCGGCGCCCATCTCGAGCCCGACGACGCGGTCGATCTCGCCGCCGCGCGCGGTCAGCATGATCACCGGCAGGTTGCCGGCGGCACGCACGCGTCGACACAGGCTGAGCCCGTCCTCCTTCGGGAGCATGATGTCGAGGATCAGCAGGTCGACGGCTTCGGACGCCATCACCCGATTCATCTCGTCGCCGTCCTGGGCGACGGTCACCTTGAAGCCGCTCTGCCCGAGAAAGTCGGCTACCAGCCCGCGGATCTCGGGGTCGTCCTCCACAAACAGCACGTGGGCGGTGGGATCCATGCTCGAGCCCTGCATGGCAGCGAGTGCATCGGGGGTCAGCAACATACTAACACGCGCCCGCGCGTCTCTCGGATGCGCTGCTTCGCCGCGGGGCAGCCGTGCAGACCCTGAAACACGCCGTTACCGATTTACACGAGCCGTTGCGCTCCAGCAGGTGCGGCAAGGCTTTCCGGGGCGCGAGGCTCACGCCCCGACCGGCAGGCGCCGCACCAGCTGCCAGCCCGTAGCGGCGGCACGCAGCACGAGCACATCCCGTCCCGAAAGCTGCTGGCGTCTGTGGCCAACCGTCCAGTCGAGTTGCCAGCGGTAGCTGATGATGCCGACGCCGCCCGTCGAGCGTCCCTTGAGGTCGGTTGCGTTGTACTCATGTACCTGCGCGTCGCGCAGCGTCGCACGCATATGAGCCAGCACGGCGCGGCGGCCGGCGACGGCAACTCGCCGATCGGGCGACAGCAGCGCGACATCCGCGGCGAGCTGCTGCTGCAGCTGCGGCCAATTGCGGCCTAGCCACGCGGCGTCGTAGGCCTGGACCCAAACGGCGGCTGCCAGATCATCCAGCACCCCCGGGTCGGGCTCCTCCGCACGAGGGCCGTCGCTGCCGCTGTGCCAGGCGTCGGGATTCAGCATGGTCGGTACCTCCGGGCTACCCGGTATCGCTTCTGAGGTCGCGCCCGTCGGGTCAACCACCGGCAGACTCCGACCGGCAACGCCAACACGTCATAGCATGCGCACACTCGGCGTGCTCCCGACGAGCGCGACCTCAGAAGCGATGCGGAAACCATTTGACCTAACTCCAGTTCACGATGCCACTGGTCGTTACTCCTAACGACCAACCACATCACGTTTCGTTCCGGCCGCAAAGCGCGACCGAGCAGCGCTGCGCGCAATTGCAACTGGCCGGAAACCTGCGGTTAGGAAGTGAAACGCTGCGACGGCGGTCATGACGCCGCCGCAGCATTGCGCAGCAAAGCGGTCGTCCGGCTCCGGGATGCGCGCCGACACTTAAAAATCGACTGAACCGCCGGCGTCGCCAACAGTCAGTTAGGAGCACGCGCGATATGCACACGCGTTCCAACACGTTGGCAAGCACGCCGTGCAGCTGGCGCAGCCAAGCGC
This sequence comes from uncultured Gammaproteobacteria bacterium, assembly GCA_963804465.1. Classification (GTDB taxonomy): domain Bacteria; phylum Pseudomonadota; class Gammaproteobacteria; order Steroidobacterales; family Steroidobacteraceae; genus 13-2-20CM-66-19. Next base: position 762,933 of record CAWDQL010000017.1, on the reverse strand, counting down.
CCCAAGGAGTACCATCATGCAACCCGTCAATCGCCTGTCCCTGGCGGCTGTTGTGGCGGTCAGCGCCTCGCTGGCCGCCTGTGCCACGATCCCGAGCGGCCGGACCGGAGTCGAATGGTCGCCGCTGAGAGGGACGATGAACAAAACGTTGGACGAAGGCTTTCATGTTGTCTCGCCGTTCGCCAAGGTCTACCAGGTCGATCTGCGTGAGCAGCAACGCGACGTCGATCTGGATGTATTGGCCGACAACGGCCTCGAAATCAAGTTGACGACCTCGATCCTGTATCAGCCGCTCGCCGGACAGGCGTCCGAGCTCATCAAGGAGACCGGACCGCAATACTACTCAACTCTGATCGGCCCCAACGTTCGCTCGAGCGCCCGCCGCGTGGTCGGTCGATACAGCCCCGAGGAGATCTACTCCACCAAACGTGAGCAGATCGAGCGCGAGATCCGCGAGGACGTGACGCGCAAACTCGACGGCAGTCATCTGCGGGTCAATGCCATCCTGATTCGCGAGGTTCACCTGCCGCCAGTTGTTCAAGAGGCGATCCAGGCGAAGCTGCGGGAAGAGCAGCGCGCGCTCGAGATGCGCTTTGTCCTCGACAGGTCGCGGCAGGAGGCGGAGCGCAAGCGCATCGAGGCCAAGGGGATTGCCGACTACCAGGCAACCATCAGCCAGGGGCTGTCCGACAAGATCCTCGCCTGGCAGGGGATCGAGGCCACCGAGAAGCTCGCCGAGTCTGCCAACTCAAAGGTCGTGGTCATCGGCTCGGGCAAGGATGGCCTGCCGCTGATTCTTAACGCCGCGTCCTCGGCGACACCCACGATCGCGAGGAATTCGCCGCAACCGTGAGTGCCACACCGTCCGTCAGTCCTGGCGTGCACGAGCCGCCGCTCGACGACTCGCGCTACGCCGGGCTGACGACCGCGGAGGCGCGTGCCTGGCGCGCGACCTGTGGACCGAACGTCGTGCCGGAGAGCGAGCCGCCGGCCTGGCGACGGGCGCTCGGGAAATTCTGGGCGCCGGTGCCGTGGATGCTCGAGGCGGCCATCCTGCTGCAGTTCATGCTGCGCGAGTATGTGGAGGCGGCGGTCATCGCCCTGCTGCTGGTCTTCAACGCGGTGCTCGGGCAGCTGCAGGAGGGACGGGCACACGCGACCCTCAAGGCGCTCAAGGCACGGCTCGCGCTGCGCGCGGCCGTGCGCCGCGATGAGCGTTGGCAGATCCTGTCGGCGAGCGAGCTGGTACCGGGTGACATCATCAAGCTCTCCCTGGGCGGCATCGTGCCGGCGGACGTGCGCCTGATCGGCGGCAATGTGTTGCTCGATCAGTCGATGCTCACCGGGGAGTCGCTGCCGGTGGAGGCAGGTGAGGGTGCGCACACCTATGCCGGCGCGCTGGTACGCCGCGGCGAAGCGCTGGCCGAGGTCACCGCGACGGGGGTGAACACGAAGTTCGGTCGGACCGCGCAACTCGTGCAGGCAGCGCACGCGCCGAGCTCGCAGCAGCGGGCGGTGCTGCGCGTGGTGCGCAATCTGGCCGCATTCAGCGCCGTGCTGGTGGCGCTGCAGGTCGTTTACGGCACCGTACGCGGCTTGCCGGGAGCCGAGATGATTCCGCTCGCGCTCACCGCGGTGCTGGCGGCGATTCCGGTCGCACTGCCCGCGACCTTCACGCTGGCCTCCGCGCTCGGGGCACGTGCGCTCGCCGCCCGCGGCGTGCTGCCCACGCGGCTGTCGGCGATCGACGAAGCCGCGACCATCGACGTGTTGTGCTCCGACAAGACCGGCACGCTGACGCGCAACGAGCTGGCGGTGATGGAAGTCCACGGGATCCCCGGCGCCGATCGCGAGCGGGTGCTGGCACTGGCGGCGCTCGCCAGCGCCACTCACGGCATGGACCCGGTGGATGCCGCGGTACAGGCGGCGGCCGTCCCGGCCGCGGGCTTGGCCGAGCGCTGGGTGCGCTCCAGGTTTGTGCCGTTCGATCCATCCAGCCGCGTGGCCGAGGCGGAGCTCGTCGATGCACACGGTCAGCGGCTGCAGGTGCTCAAGGGGGCCTTCGGCACGGTCAGTGCGCGGGTGGCGACGCCGTCGGGCGCCGACGCGCTGGCGCGCTCGCTGGCCGGCCTCGGGCACCGTGTTCTGGGCGTGGCTGCCGGCTCACCCGGGCAGCTCGCGTACGTGGGGCTGATCGCCCTCAACGATCCGCCGCGGCCGGACGCGCGCGCTCTGATTGCCGAGCTCGACTCCCTGGGGGTGCGGACCGTCATGGTGACCGGCGACGCGCCTCCCACCGCAACTGCAGTGGCACGGGCCGTCGGCCTCGAAGGCGCGGTAGCCCCCAGCGGCCCTCTGCCGGAGAATGCGCAGCCCGGCGACTACTCGGTGTTCGCGGGAGTCTTTCCCGAGGACAAGTTCGACATCGTGCGTGCATTCCAGGGCGCCGGACACGCGGTGGGGATGTGCGGTGACGGCGCGAACGATGCTCCCGCCCTGCGACAGGCGCAGATGGGAATCGCCGTTGCCAGCGCGACCGACATCGCCAAGTCCGCAGCCGGCATCGTGCTCACCGAGTCGGGCCTGCGCGGCATCGTCGCGGCGGTACGCTGCGGGCGCGAGACCTATCAGCGCATCCTGACCTACATCCTGAGGTCGGTGGCGACCAAGGTCAGCCAGATGCTGTTTCTCACGGTAGGCCTCGCGATCACCGGGCACGCGATCCTCACGCCCATGCTGATGGTGATCCTGATGATCAGCGGTGACTTTCTGGCGATGTCGGCGACGACGGATCACGTCTCCCCCTCGCCGCAGCCGAACGCCTGGCACATCGGCCGCATCACGCTCGGCGCCGTCGCGCTGGCCGTGTGCAATGTGGCGTACTGCAGCGCCGTGCTGGCGGTGGCTGTGTACCGACTGGGGCTGGTCGACAATCACGGTCTGCGAAGCCTCGCTGCCCTGACGCTGGTGCTGAGCAGCCAGGCGGTGTTTTACGTCGTGCGCGAGCGGCGCCACCTGTGGAGCTCGCAACCCAGCCGCTGGATCGTGCTGTCGTCGGCGCTCGATGTGGCCATCATCGCGACCCTCGCCGGGCGCGGCATCCTGATGCACGCGGTGCCGTGGTCGCTGATCGGGGCTCTGCTGCTGGTTACGGCCGTGTTCACCCTGCTGCTCGACGCGGTGAAGTCGTCGTTGTTCGCGCGTCTGCGGCTGAGCTAGGCGATAATGCGGTGATGCCGATTCCCGCCGTCCGTTTCCGCGTCGACTTTGGCCCTGCGGGAGCCATCGGCCCGGGCAAGATCGCGCTGCTCGAGCACATCGGCTCGAGCGGCTCGCTGTCGCAGGCGGCACGCGAGCTGCGCATGAGCTACCGGCGCGCCTGGCAGCTGCTCGAGAGTATCAACAGCTCGTTCCGCGAGCGCGTGGTGCTCACTGCCACGGGCGGACGTGGCGGGGGCGGCGCGCGACTGACGCCCTTCGGGGAGCTGCTGATCCGCGCCTACCGGGATTTCGACGCCGAGCTGCAGCAGCGGGCGGCACGCTCCTTTCGCTCGATCGTGCCGCTGGCGCGTCACGCCGGGGGAAGGAGCGGCAGCCGGCGGCGCGGGAGCGGCGCGCCGGTGGTGCGTCTCAGCGAGCGTTAGAGCGCGCTGCGCAGCAGCTCATTTGTCGAGGTCTTGGCGCGCGTCTGTGCATCGACGCGCTTGACGATGACGGCGCAGTAGAGGCTGTAGCGTCCGTCGGCGGAGGGCAGCGTGCCGGACACCACCACCGACCCTGCCGGCACCCGGCCCTGGAGGATCTGCCCCGTGGTGCGGTCGTAGATGCGGGTGCTCTGGCCGATAAAGACGCCCATCGAGATCACCGCGCCGGCCTCGACCACGACGCCCTCGACAACCTCGGAGCGCGCGCCGATGAAGCAGTCGTCCTCGATGATCGTGGGACTCGCCTGCAGCGGCTCGAGCACTCCGCCTATGCCGACGCCGCCGGAGAGGTGCACGTTGCGCCCGATCTGTGCGCACGAGCCCACCGTGGCCCAGGTGTCCACCATGGTGCCGCTGCCGACCCAGGCGCCGATGTTGACGTAGCTCGGCATCAGCACCGCATCGGGCGCGATGTAGGCTCCGCGGCGCACCACCGCGTGCGGCACGATGCGCGCCCCCGCGGCGCGCAGCTCGGCCTCGGTGGCGGAGGAATACTTCAGGGGCACCTTGTCATAGAAGTGCGTGTACCCCGCGTCGAACATGCGGTTGTCGTGGCTGCGAAAGTAGAGCAGCACCGCCTTCTTCAGCCACTCGTTCACGATCCAGCCGCCGTCCCGCGGCTCGGCGACCCGCGCTTCGCCCGAGTCGAGCAGCGCCAGACACTCCTCCAGCGCCGCGTCCAGCGGCCGCGGCAGGTTCTGCGGCGTGAGCGCGCTGCGGCGCTCGAAGGCCTCCTCGATGAGGGCCTGGAGCTCGCGGCGTGCGCTCACGGCACCACCCGCGCCGGCGTGCCCGGGCGGAGCTTGCCGTCGGCACGCAGCGCCTGCTGCTCGCGGTCGAGAGCTGCGATGAGGTGCTCCTTCAACCGCTCGGCGGCAGCAGGCGCGAGCGGCGCGTTGTCGAAGTCGGTGAGATAGAACACGTCCTCGGCGCGCTCCCCGACCGTCATGATCTTGGCGGCGTGCAGCTCGACGCGCTCCTGCATCAGCACCTTGCCGACGTCGCACAGGAGGCCGGGCCGGTCGCCGGCGGTGAGCTCCAGCACCGAGCGGCGGTTGCGCTCATCCACGCTGAGCGCAATCTGGGTCGCGGTATTGAACATGCGTGCCTGGCGCGGCGCCCGCCGCGACACCGACAGCGGCGCATTTTCCGGGCCCTGCACCGAGCGCCACAGGGCGCGCTCGATCTCCAGCTGGCGATCGTTGTCGGTGATCGCCTGCCCGTCATCCTCGAGCACGTGATAGAGGTCGAGGCTGAAGCCATCACCCGTCGGCGTGATGCGCGCGTCGACGATGTTGAGGCCGAGCTGATCGAGCACCGCAGTGGTGCGCGCGAAGCCGTGGCGGCGCGGGCGCGTGAAGATCAGCACCGCGGTGGTGCCGCGCACGCTGTGGGGATCGAGCGCCACCAGCGGCTCATCGGACGCCGCATCGCGCTCGGCCAGCAGGCGCGTGTGCCAGGCGACCTCCTCGGGCGAGTGCTGCAGGAAGTAGCCGGCCGAGAAGCGCGTCCACGCGGCGGCGATGTCACCCGCGCCGACGCCGCGCTCGACAGCCAGGCGCCGCGCCGCATCCTGCGTCTCGCGCACCAGGTGCTCGGGATCGATCGGGCTCTCCAGCCCGCGTCGCAGGGCGCGCTTGGCGCGCTGATAGAGATCCTTGAAGAGCGAGGCCTTCCAGGAGTTCCACAGCTTTGGGTTGGTGCCGCGCACGTCGGCGCAGGTGAGCACGTAGAGATAATCGAGATGCGTCTCGTCGCCCACCTTGCGGGCGAAGGCGTTGATCACCTGCGGGTCGCTGATGTCCTGCTTCTGCGAGGTGATAGACAGCTCGAGGTGGTGGCGCACCAGCCACGCGACCAGGCGTGCGTCGTACGGCGACAGGCCCTGCTCGAGGCAGAAGGCCTCGGCATCCACGGCGCCGAGCTCGGAGTGATCGCCGCCGCGCCCCTTGGCGAGGTCGTGGAACAGCGCGGCGAGATACACGATCTCCTGGCGCGGCAGCTGCTGCATGACGCGCGAGGCCTCGGGGAGCTCGTGGTCGTAGCGCGGGATGGCGAACCGCCGCAGGTTGCTCACCACGAACAGCGTATGGGCATCCACCGTGTAGGCATGGAACAGGTCGTACTGCATGCGCCCGACGACACGTCCGAAGGCCGGGATGTAGCGCCCCAGCATGCCGTAGGTATTCATGCGCCGCAGCTCGTGGGTGACGCCGACCGGGGAGCGCAGGATCTCGAGGAACAGGCGGTGATGGCGCGGGTTCTGGCGGAACTCCTCGTCGATCAGCCACAGGCTCTTCGCCACCGCGCGCATGGTCGAGGCACGCACGCCGCGGATGTCGGGGTTCTGCTGCAGCAGCGCGAACAGCTCCAGCAGCGCCGACGGGGTGCGGGCGAACACCTCCTCGCTGACCGCCTCGAGCGAGCCGTTGCGCACCTGGAAGCGCGCATTGAGCGGCCGCGGCGGCTCGCTCTCAGTGAGGATCGCCTCGCGGAACAGCTGCAGCAGCAGCTCGTTCAGCAGGCTCACGTCCATCACCGTGCGGTAGTAGCGCTGCATGAACTGCTCGACCGCCAGCGTGTACGAGGCATCCTCGTAGCCGAAGGCGAGGGCGAGGCGGATCTGATGATCGAACAGCAGCCGGTCCTCGCGCCGGCCGGTGAGCAGGTGCAGTCCGAAGCGCACCCGCCACAGGAACGCCTGCGCCTGGCGCAGCCGCCGCAGCTCCGCCGCGCTCAGAAATCCGTGGGTCGCGAGTCCGTCGAGCGAGTCGGCGCCGAAGTGGCGCTTGGCCACCCAGGCGATGGTCTGGATGTCGCGCAGTCCCCCGGGCCCGGTCTTGACGTTGGGCTCGAGGTTATAGGCGGTGTCGTTGGCCTTGAGGTGCCGCTCGGCCTGTTCGCGCACCTTGGCCTCGAAGAACTGCTTCACCGGCCAGATGCGCTCGGGCGCGAGCGCGGTGCGCATCGCCGCGAGCAGTGCGGCGCTGCCGGCCAGGAGCCGCGCCTCGAGCAGCGTCGTCATGACGCCGACGTCGCCGACGCATTCCTCGGCGCATTGCGCCACGGTGCGCACGCTGTGGCCGATCTCCAGTCCGATGTCCCACAGGAACGCCACCAGCTTCTCGACCGCGGCGCCCGCGGCTGCGGCCGGGGATTGCGGCGCGAGCAGCAGCACGTCGACGTCGGAGCAGGGGTGCAGCTCGCCGCGGCCGTAGCCGCCGACCGCGACCAGCGCCCAGGCGCTGCAGTGTGCCGCGCAGTGCACGCGCCAGGCCTCGGAGAGCACGGTGTCCAGGAGCGCCGCGCGTGCATGCACCAGCTCCTCGACCGGATCCTCCGCCAGGAAGCGCGCCTTGAGCTCCTCGTGCGCCTCGCGCAGCGGCGCGCGCCACGCGGCGGGCTCGCCGCCGGCGGCGGCGAGCCGCTGCGGCAGGCCCGCGAGCAGCGGCCAGGTCTCCGCTGCGGGTGCGGCGGGGAGCGATTCCTCGAGCAGCTCTGAGTCGGAGGCTCCCATCGCTCACCTATATATCAGTGTGGCGCGCCGAGCGCTCCGAGCGTCAGCACGTCGACCCCGGTTGCGGTGACGAGCACGGTGTGCTCCCACTGCGCCGACAGCGAATGATCCTTGGTGATCACCGTCCAGCCGTCGCCGAGGAGCCGCACGTGGCGCTTGCCAGCGTTCACCATCGGCTCGATGGTGAAGGTCATGCCGGTCTTGAGCTCGAGCCCGGTGCCCGGCTCGCCGTAGTGCAGCACCTGCGGGTCTTCGTGGTAGATGCGCCCGATGCCGTGGCCGCAGTACTCGCGTACCACCGAGTAGTGATTCTCCTGCTCGACGAACCTCTGGATGGCGTGGCCGATGTCACCCAGGTGCGCGCCCGGGCGCACGGTGTGGATGCCGCGCCACATGGCCTCGAAGCACACCTCCGCGAGACGTTGCGCGTGCGGTGCGGGCTTGCCGACCGCGTACATGCGGCTGGTATCGCCGTGGAAGCCGTCGCGGATCACCGTGACGTCGATATTGACGATGTCGCCTGCCTTGAGGCGCTTGTCGTTCGGGATCCCGTGACAGACCACGTGATTGACCGAGGTGCAGATGGTCTTGGGAAAGCCGCGGTAGTTGAGGTTCGCCGGCACCGAGCGCTGCACGCTGACGATGTGCTCGTGGCAGATCCGGTCGAGCTCCTCGGTCGTGGTCCCGGGGACCACGTGCGGGCCGATCATGTCGAGCACCTCGGCCGCGAGGCGCCCCGCGACCCGCATCTTTTCCTGTTCCTCGGCGGTCTTGATGGTGACGTGCATAGCTTCAGAAATGGGGCCGGCTGCGGCCTGCGGCAAGGGGCGGCAGGGGTAGCGTAAGGCATTGTTCCGACGAGATCTTCATGGTATAAAGCGCGGCCTTTTTTGGCAACGCAACCCACACGCGCATCTTAACCCGCTGACTGGGTGTCTCCTTCGGCCGTTTCGGGCCTTCGGGGATGGTCACGGGGATGCGCGGAGGCTCAACCCAAACAGGAGTTCTCATGTCCGGCGTGTCCATGCGACAGATGCTGGAAGCGGGTGTCCATTTCGGACACCAGACCCGCTTCTGGAACCCGAAGATGGCCCCCTACATCTTCGGTGAGCGAAACAAGATCCACATCATCAATCTCGAGAAGACGCAGCCCATGTACGCGGAGGCTGCGAACTTCATCAAGGGCGTGATCGCCGACGGCGGCACGGTGCTGTTCGTCGGCACCAAGCGCTCGGCCCGCGAAGCCATCCAGAAGGAGGCCGAGCGCTCCTTGCAGCCGTACGTCAACCAGCGGTGGCTGGGCGGCATGCTCACCAATTTCAAGACCATCCGCCAGTCGATCAAGCGCCTCACCGAGCTCACCGAGCTCGCCGGCTCCGGCGCGCTCGACAAGCGCGGCAAGAAGGAGGCGACCCAGCTGCGGCGCGAGATGGACAAGCTCGAGAGGAGCCTCGGCGGCATCAAGCACATGGAGTCGCTCCCGGACGCGCTGTTCGTGGTCGACGTCGGCCACGAGAACATCGCGGTCCACGAAGCGAAGAAGCTCGGCATCCCAGTGGTGGCCATCGTCGACACCAACTGCTCGCCCGACGGGATCGATTACGTGATCCCCGGGAACGATGACGCCATGCGGGCGATTCAGCTCTACACCGTCGGCATCGCCGATGCGGTGCTCGCGGGCAAGGAGTCGGTGCCGCAGGTGGCGGTCGGCGAGGACGAGTTCGTCGAGCTCGACGAGAGCGGCGCGCCGCGCAAGAAGACGCAGCGCGCCGGCCGTCGGCCGCAGCCGGCGGTGCGCAAGAAGGCGCCGGCGCGGCGCCGCCCGTCGATCGCCCCGCCCCCGGCAGTGGTTGGCGCCGAGCCCGGCGTCGAGGAGCTGGAGGCGGACGTGGACGAGGCGGTGGATACCCCGGAAGTCGCGGCGGTCGCGGCCGTGCCGACTGCGGCGCGGCGTCCTCCGGCCGCAGCGAACCGCCGCAAGGGACGCGGCGGTGAAGCGCCTGAGTGAGGCTCCCATGAACATCACGGCAGATACGGTCCGGCAGCTGCGCGAGCGCACCGGCGCCGGCATGATGGAATGCAAGCGGGCGCTGGTCGAGACCAAGGGTGACCTGGATGCGGCCGCGGAGCTGATGCGCCGCCAGGGCCTCGCCAAGGCCGACAAGAAGGCGGCGCGGATCGCGGCCGAGGGCGTGGTGGTGATCGCCAGGTCCGCCGATGCGCGCACCGCCGCCATGGTCGAGGTGAACTGCGAGACCGACTTCGTCGCCCGCGGCCCGGACTTCAAGGGCTTTGCCGAGGCCGTGGCCGCGTGCGCGCTGGCCACGAGACCTGCGCAGCTCGCGGACCTCAACGCCGCCAAGCTCGCCTCGGGCTCGACCGTCGATGAGCGCCGCCGCGAGCTGGTGGCAAAGATCGGCGAGAACATCAGCGTGCGGCGCTTCCATGTGCTTACCTCGCCCGATCAGCTCGGTGCCTACGTGCACGGCGTGCGCATCGGCGCGCTGGTGGCGGTCAGGGGCGGCCCGGCGAGCCTCGCCTACGACCTCGCCATGCACGTCGCGGCGATCAATCCAAAGTACCTGAGCGCCAACGACGTGCCCGCGGAGGTCGTGGCCAAGGAGCGCGAGATCCTCACCAGCCAGGCGCAGACCGAGGGCAAGCCCCCGGAGATCGTCGCCAAGATGGTCGAGGGGCGGCTGCGCAAGGCGCTGGGCGAGATCACCTTGAGCGGCCAGCCGTTCGTCAAGGACCCGGACGTCACGATCGAGAAGCTGCTGAAGGGCGCGAAGGCCGAGGTACTGGCCTTCGAGCGCTATGAGGTTGGCGCGGGGATCGAAAAAAAAACCGATGATTTCGGCGCCGAGGTGGCACGCCTGGCGGTCGGGCGCTGAAGCGCGGGCGTGATCCTTAAGGAATGAAACCCCGCCGCGTGCGGGGTTTTTTCCGTCGGCGGAGGTGAAAGATGACGCAAGCGAAGGCCCGCTGGTCGCGGATCCTGGTGAAGCTCTCGGGCGAGGCGCTGCTCGGCGACTCCGATTACGGTATCGACCCGGCGGTGCTGAAGCGCATCGCCGGCGAGCTGCAGGACCTGGTGCACATGGACGTGCAGGTGGCGGTGGTGATCGGCGGCGGCAACATCTTCCGCGGCGCCGGGCTGGCGCGCGCCGGCATGGATCGCGTGGCGGCCGATCACATGGGCATGCTCGCCACGGTCATGAACTCGCTGGCGCTGCAGGATGCGCTCGAGAGCCTGGGGCTGCACGCGCGCGTCATGTCCGCGATCCGCATCAACGAGGTGTGCGAGGATTACATCCGGCGGCGCGCGGTGCGCCACCTCGAGAAGGGCCGCATCGCCGTGTTCGCCGCCGGCACCGGCAATCCCTTCTTCACCACCGATACGGCGGCGGCGCTGCGTGCCATCGAGATCAATGCCGACGTGCTGCTGAAGGCGACCAAGGTGAACGGCGTCTACTCCGACGATCCGCTGCGCAACCCCGCTGCCGTGCGCTATCCGCACCTCACCTTCGACAAGGTGCTCGCCGACAAGCTCAACGTGATGGACGCGACCGCGATCGTCATGTGCCGCGACAACCACTTGCCTTTGCGCGTCTTCAATCTCAACAATCCGGGGGATCTCATCCGCATCGTGCGCGGCGAGGACGTCGGCACCGCGGTCACCGACGATTAGTGCGCGCACGGCCACGAGGAGACCTTATGCTGGAAGACCTGAAGAAAGATGCGGCGACCCGCATGACCAAGTGCGTGCAGACCTTTCAGGCGGACCTGAAGAAGCTGCGCACCGGCCGGGCGCATCCGAGCCTGATCGAACACCTCAAGGTCGACTACTACGGCAGCGAAGTGCCGCTGCAGCAGGTGGCCAGCATCGCGGTGGAGGAGGGCCGCACGCTGGTGATCTCGCCGTGGGAGAAGAGCGTCGTGCAGGCGATCGAGAAGGCGATCTTCAAGTCCGACCTGGGACTGACGCCGATGACCGCCGGCACCGTGATCCGCATTCCCATGCCGGCGCTCACCGAGGAGCGGCGCCGCGAGATCACCAAGGTGCTGCGCCACGACGCGGAGAACGCCCGCGTGGCGGTGCGCAACGTGCGCCGCGACGTCATGAACGAGATCAAGCACAAGATGAAGGACAAGCACCTGTCGCAGGACGACGAGCGGCGCGCGGAAACCGACGTGCAGAAGCTCACCGACAAGCACATCGCCGACATCGATGCGCTGCTCGCCGGCAAGGAGAAGGAGGTCATGCAGGTCTGATGACTCCCGCTGCCGCCCATCCACTGCCCCGGCACATCGCCATCACCATGGACGGCAACGGCCGCTGGGCCGCCGCGCGCGGCATGGCGCGCGCCGCCGGCCACCGCGCGGGCTTGAAGCCCGTGCGCCTGTGCGTCGAGGAGTGCACGCGTCGCGGCATCGGCGCACTCACCCTGTTCGCCTTCTCGAGCGAGAACTGGGGGCGTCCGGCCGAGGAGGTCGGGAGCCTGATGAGCCTGTTCCTGGAGGCGCTCGATCGCGAGGTCGCGGAGCTCGACGAAAAAGGGGTACGCCTGCGCTTCATCGGCGATCGCCGCAGCCTCCCGGTGCGGCTGCAGGCGCGCATCGCCGCCGCCGAAGAGCGCACCGCCCAAAATCGCGCGCTCGCGCTGCAGGTGGCGGTCGGCTATGGCGGTCGCTGGGACATAGTGCAGGCTGCTCAGACACTTGCGCGAAAATGCTCGATGGGGGCGCTGCGCCCGGAAGACATCAGCGAGGAGCACTTCGCGCAAGCCCTGTCGCTCGCCGGGCTCGAGGACGTGGACCTTCACATCCGCACCGGCGGCGAGCAGCGCATCAGCAACTTCCTGCTGTGGCATCTCGCCTATGCGGAGCTGTGGTTCACCGAGCGGCTGTGGCCGGAGTTCGCCGTCGCCGATCTCGAGGCGGCGCTCGGCTTCTTCGCGACCCGGGAGCGGCGCTTCGGGCAGCGCCGCGCAGCCGTGAGCGCGGCGCGATGAACGAGTCGCTGCGCAAGCGGGTACTGACTGCGGTGGTGCTGGCGGCGGCGCTGCTCGTGATCCTGCTCGCGCTGCCGCCGGTCGCGACGATCGTGGCGCTCACCGCGCTATTGCTCGCCGGGGCATGGGAGTGGTCGGCGTTCCTCAGGCTCTCGAGCGTCACGCAGCGGCTGCCGTACGTGGTGCTGGTGGCGCTGCTGCTGCCGCTCGCCTGGCGGGTGTCCGCCGACCCGGGAGGGCGCGAACTGATTCTGCTCGCCGCCGTGCTGTGGTGGCTCACCGCCTTCCTGTGGGTCGCATTGGCACCGCGGCGGGTGTCGGTGTGGGCGGCAGGCCTGGCGGGCGTGCTGGCTCTGGTGCCCTCGTGGCTCGCGCTCGTGTGGCTGCGTCTCGCGCCGCCGAACGGCCAGTGGGTGCTGTTTGCGCTGCTGCTGGTGTGGGTGGCCGACATCGGCGCATTCTTCTTCGGCCGGCGCTTCGGGCGTATCCGCCTGGCACCGGAGGTGTCACCGGGCAAGACCTGGGAAGGGGTGCTCGGGGGCATGGCGCTGTCGGCGCTGGTCGCGACCGGCGGCAGCGCGTGGTTTCACGTACCGCTCGCGGTATTCGTGCCCTTGTGCCTGGCGACCGTGGCCTTCTCGGTGGTGGGCGACCTCACCGAGAGCCTGCTCAAGCGCTTCGCCGGGATGAAGGACAGCGGCACGCTGTTTCCCGGCCACGGCGGGGTGATGGACCGCATGGACAGCCTCACCGGCGCGGCTCCGGTGCTGCTGCTCGGCCTGACCTTGCTCAAGGTGGTCGCATGATCGGCGTGGCGGTGCTCGGTTCCACCGGCTCGGTCGGCGCCAGCACCCTCGACGTGCTCGCCCGTCACCCGCAGCGCTTCCGGCTGGTTGCCGTCGCCGCACACCGCAATGCCGCGCGGCTGGCGCAGCAGATCATCGACTGGCAGCCGGCCTATGCGGCGCTCTCGGACGACAGCGTGGCGCACGAGCTCATAGCGCTCATCGCCGGCCGCGCGCCGGGCACACGTGTGCTCGCCGGCCCCGGTGCGCTCGAGGAGATCGCCGCGCTCGCGGAGGTCGAGTGCGTGATGGCCGCGATCGTCGGCGCTGCGGGATTGCGCTCGACGCTGGCCGCGGCGCGCGCCGGCAAGCGGCTGCTGCTCGCCAATAAGGAATCGATGGTGATGGCCGGACCGCTGCTGCTGCAGGCGGTGCGCTCGGCGGGCGCGACCTTGCTGCCGATCGACAGCGAGCACAACGCGATCTTCCAGTGCCTGCCGCCGACCGCACGCACCGGCGTGGCGCCGCCGGGCCTGAAGCGCGTGCTGCTCACCGCCTCCGGCGGTCCGTTCCGCGACTCGCCCCGCGAGGCGCTCGCGGCGGTGACGCCCGAGGCCGCCTGCGCCCACCCCAACTGGGTCATGGGCCGCAAGATCTCGGTCGATTCCGCTACGCTGATGAACAAGGGGCTGGAGCTGATCGAGGCGTGCCTGCTGTTCGGGCTCACCCCCGCGCAGGTGGAGATCCTGGTGCATCCACAGAGCATCGTGCACTCGCTGGTCGAGTACGTGGATGGCTCGGTGCTGGCGCAGCTGTCCGCGCCCGATATGCGCACGCCGATCGCGCACGCCCTGGCCTGGCCCGAGCGCATCGACTCGGGGGTGGCATTCCTCGATCTGCTCAAGGTCGGCCGGCTGGACTTTCAGCCCCCCGATTACGACCGCTTCCGGTGTTTGCCGCTCGCCCAGGCGGCGGCACGTGCCGGGGGGCTGCACCCGGTGCTGCTGAACGCCGCCAACGAGGTGGCAGTGCAGGCCTTCCTCGAGCGGCGATTGAACTTTCCCGGTATCGCGGCGGTCATTGAAGCGGTGGTCGAGCGCGGTGCCGGGGGAGTGATCGGCGGGCTGGAGGACGTGCTGGCCGCCGACGCCGAGGGCAGACAGCGGGCCTGTGAGCGGATCGTCGGCATTACAAGAAGTGAGTCGGTGAGGGGCGCTCACGCATGAGCCTGTTCTGGTATGCACTGTGGTTCGTGATCGCCGTGGGCCTGCTGGTCACGGTGCACGAGTTCGGCCATTTCTGGGTCGCACGGCGGCTCGGCTTCCGCGTGCTGCGCTTCTCGGTCGGCTTCGGCAAGCCGCTCCTCAAGTGGACCGCGCGCGACGGCACCGAGTACGTGGTGGCGGCGGTGCCGCTCGGCGGCTACGTGAAACTGCTCGATGAGCGTGAAGGCCCGGTCGCGGCCGAGGACCTGCCGCGCTCCTTCACGCGCCGCCCGCACTGGCAGCGCATCGCCGTACTGCTCGCCGGACCCGCGTGCAACATCGTGTTCGCGGTGCTGGTGCTGTGGGGCATGTTCTGGGTGAACGGCATCACCGAGATCAGGCCGCGCATCGGCGACGTCACGCCCGGCTCGGTCGCCGCGCGTGCCGACCTGCGGCCCGGCGACGACATCCGCTCCATCGACGGCCGCGCCGTCGGCAACCGGCGCGACGTGGTGTTTGGACTGCTCGACGCCATCAGCGGGCGCGGCCAGATCGACCTCGGCGTGCAGGGCGCGGACGGCGCGCCGCGCACGGTGCATCTGGCGGTGAGCGATGCGGCACAGCGCCGGCGGCTCACCGAGCCTGCGCAGCTGCTCACCGGTCTCGGTTTCGACTTCTGGAATCCTCCCGACGGCGTGATAGGACAGGTCACCCCGGGCGGAGCTGCGGCGCGCGCCGGACTCATGGCCGGCGACCGGATCGTGGCCATTGACGGCGCGCCGGTAAAGGAGTTCGCCGACATCGTCCACCAGGTGAGCGGCCGGCCCGGGCAGCGTGTCACGGTGACCTACCGCCGCGAGGGAATCGAGCACAGCACCGCGCTCGAGATCGCGAGCGACAGGTCCGGCGGCAAGCGCGTCGGTCGCATCGGCGTGCAGCTGTTCCCCGCCAACATGATCCGGCACATCGACCTCGGCGCCGGGGCGGCGCTCGGCAGTGCCGCGGGCGAGGCCTGGTCGATGACGACGCTGCAGGCGCGCATGTTCTGGCGCATGGTGGAGGGGCGGGTGTCGCTGAAGAACCTGAGCGGGCCGCTGTCGATCGCCGAGTTCGCCGGCGATTCGGCCGAGGCGGGCGTGGCCTCGTTCCTGAGCTTCCTGGTGCTGATCTCCCTGACGCTGGGATTTCTCAACCTGCTGCCGATCCCGATCCTCGACGGCGGACAGATCCTGTTCCAGCTGGTGGAGTGGTTGAAAGGCAGCCCGCTGTCGGAGCGTGCCCAGATCTTCGGGCAGCAGGTGGGTATCGCGTTGCTCATCGTCCTGATGGGTGTGGCGCTGTACAACGATATTGCGCGCCAGTTCGGTTGACAGGTTCACGAGCCGTGGGGCTGGAGGCCGCACGGCCCCCGGCCCTTGAATAATGCAACACAAGGCGCCCGGGGAGGCGCGAAAGGCGAGAAGTCACTTGGGTGTTGAAGCATGAAGCGGCAGGTCGCTGTGGCTGCGCTCGCATTGTTATTGCGCGCCGCGCTGGCGTTCGCCCAGACCACGCCCGGGGCGGCGGAGTTCACCGTCGGCGACATTCGCGTCGAGGGCCTGCAGCGGGTCTCCGAGGGCACCGTCTACAACTACCTGCCGGTCAACATCGGCGATCGCCTCACCCCGCAGCGCGTGCGTGAGGCGGTGCGTGCGCTGTACGCCACCGGCTTCTTCCGCGACGTGCAGCTGCGCCGCGACGGCAACATCCTGGTGGTGACGGTGCTCGAGCGGCCGTCGATCGAGAGCTTCGAGATCACCGGCAACAAGGACATCAAGACCGAGGACCTGCAGAAGTCGCTCCGCGGCGTCGGCCTCGCCACCGGCAAGACCTTCGACCGCTCGGTGCTCGAGGATGTCACCCAGTACCTCACCGACCAGTATTTCGCGCGCGGCAAGTACGGCGTGCGCATCGATTCCAAGGTCGAGGAGGAGACCGGCAATCGCGTCAAGGTCAAGGTCGACATCAAGGAAGGTGCGCGCGCCAAGATCCGCCAGATCAACATCGTCGGCAACACCCGCTACAAACCGAAGCAGATCCTCGAGACGCTCGAGCTGAAGACCCCCAACTGGCTGTCCTGGTACAAGCAGGACGATCGCTACTCGCGCGAATCGCTCCAGGGCGATCTGGAGAAGGTGCGCAACTTCTACATGGACCGCGGCTACGCCAACTTCCAGCTCGAGTCGACCCAGGTGGCGATCACCCCGGAGAAGGAAGATATCTTCATCACCGTCAACATCGACGAGGGCCAGGTCTACAAGCTCTCCGAGATCAAGCTGGCCGGCACCTTCGTGGTGCCGCAGGCGGAGCTGCAGCGGCTGGTGCTGGTGCACCGCGGCGAGATCTTCGATCGCAAGCTGATCACCCAGTCGCAGGAGCTGATGCAGAACCGCATGGGGCGTGACGGTTATGCGTTCGCCAAGGTCGAGCCGGTGCCGACCGCCGACAACGCCGGCCACACGGTGGCGCTGACTTTCTTCGTCGATCCGGGCAACCGCGTGTACGTGCGCAACATCACCTTCTCGGGCGTCACCCGCATCAACGACGAGGTGCTGCGGCGCGAGCTGCGTCAGCTCGAGGGCGGCTGGATGTCGAACACGGCGCTCGAGCGCTCCAAGCAGCGCATCCAGCGCCTGCCGTACGTCAAATCGGTCGAGTTCGAGACTACGCCGGTGGCCGGCTCCCCCGATCTGGTGGACGTCAACTACAAGATCGAGGAGGGTCCGGCGTCGCAGCTCTCGGGCGGCATCGGTTACTCCGAGACCTACAAGTTCCAGCTCAACGGCAGCTTTGCCGACGCCGACTTCCTCGGCAGCGGTGAGCGCGTGGCCATCCAGCTGAACGGCGGCGCCTTCAGCAAGGTGTACACGGTGGCCTGGACCAACCCCTACACCAACATCGACAACCTGCAGCGCACCATCTCAGTGAGCTATCGGGACTCGACACAGTTCGTCTCCTCGTCCTCGAACTTCTCCTCCGAGACGCTCACCGCCGGTCCCACCTGGGCCTATCCGATCACCGAGACCATGTTCCTGCGCTTCGGCGCGGTGTTCGAGGACTCGCAGCTGCTCACCAACTCGCTCACCAGCGCCGAGCAGGCAGTGGAGTGGGTGTCGGAGAACGGCCATCCCTACAGCCGCCTGGCGCACGACGACGCCAGCAACAACGAATACGTGTTCTACGGCACGAACTTCACCAACGTCCAGGGCGTGATCGGCTGGGACTGGGACACGCGTAACCGCACCCTGTTTGCCAATCGCGGCATGCACCAGTCGATCAGCTACTCCGTGACCACGCCCGGGAGCGACGTGCACTACTACGTCGCCGACTACCAGTTCCTGCGCTATCTGCCCCTCGGGCACCTGTTCACGCTGTCCTTCCTCGAGGGGGTCGACTACGGCGCACCGCTCGACGGCACCACCGCGATCCCGCCCTACCGCCAGTTCTACGGCGGCGGCCCGGACAACGTGCGCGGTTTTCGCGAGAGCCTGCTCGGTCCGCGCGACCAGTTCGGCAACCCCTACGGCGGCAACCTGCGCATCACCAGCCAGAACGAGCTGATCCTGCCGATGCCGTCCAAGTGGGCGCAGACCGCGCGCGTCAGCCTGTTCTTCGACATGGGCGGCGTGTACGAGACCGGCACCAAGCTTCAGTTCTATGGCCCCGACAACATCACGCCCGAGAGCTACCGCTTCGAGAACTTCTCCAGCCTCAAGCGCTCGGTGGGCGTCGCCGTTACCTGGCTGGCGCCGATCGGGCTATTCCGCTTCAGCCTCGGACTGCCGCTCAATCCCCAGCGTGGCGATGGCATCACCACCTGGGGCGATGAGACCGAGGTATTCCAGTTCTCGGTGGGTCAGGCGTTTTAGGGCGAAATGGGCCTGCGGCCGGGGCGAGTTTAGGCGATACTACGGAATTGGCCGCGGCCATCGCCGGCGGCGACTGCGCGTGTCATTTCAATGACTTAATTCAGTATACGAGGTGGGAGTTCCGTGAATCGTTCGATCAGCAGCCGGGTGGCGGTGTGGGTGGTAGCGGCGGCGGGAGCGCTGGCCGCGCTGCCGGCATGGGCCGAAGTAAAGCTCGCGGTGGTCGATTTCCAGCGGCTGGCGCAGGAGTCACCGCAGGGCAAGGCCGTCATGGATGCGATGCGGGCGGAGTTCGCCCCGCGCGAGCGCACCCTGCAGGCGCAGATGCAGTCCCTCAAGGCCAGGCAGGACAAGCTGCAGAAGGACGCCGCGACCATGACCGACGAGCAGCGGGTGCGCGCCGAAAAGGACCTGCGCGACGGCGAGCGCGACTTCGAGCGCGCCCGGGGTGAGCTGCAGGATGACGTCACCGCGCGGCGCAACGAGGAGATGTCGCGGCTGCAGCGCACCCTGGTCGAGGAGGTGCGCAGCTACGCCAAGGCGCAGAACTACGACGTCGTGGTGAGCAGCGAGACCGTGCTCTACGCGACCACCAACTACGACATCACGCCGGGAGTCCTGGCGGCGCTGCAGGCGCACGCCACCGCCGCACCTGCCGCGGCCAAGCCGGCGACGCCGGCAGCGGCGCCCGCCAAGCGGTAGCAGTAAGCGCGGCGTAAGGGCGCGCGCCGCACCTCGCAAGGCTCGCCATGTCCGTCTCGCTGGGGGAGCTCGCAGTCCGCTTCGGCTGCGAGCTGCGTGGTGACCCCGAGGCGCGCATCGAGCACGTGGCGACGCTCGCCAATGCCGACGGCACGGCGCTCAGCTTTCTCGCCAACCCGCGCTATCGCCCGCAGCTCGCCAGCACGCGCGCCGCCGCCGTGGTGTTGAGCCCGGAGGCGGCCGCGGATTGCCCGACGCACGTGCTGCTCGCCGCCAACCCCTACGCCACCTACGCGCGCATCGCCGCGCTCCTGCACCCGGGCCCGGCCGTCGAGCCGGGTGTGCATCCCACGGCGCTGATCGCTGCGGGCGCGCGCATCGATCCGAGCGCGCACATCGGTCCCTGGTGCTGCGTGGGGGCGGGCGTCGTGATCGGTGCGCGCGCCTGCCTCGGCCCGCAGTGCGTGCTGGAGGAGGGTGTGACGCTCGAGTCCGACGTGCGTCTCGTGGCGCGCGTCACGCTGTGCCGCGGCGTGACGATCGGCGCGCGCAGCGTGCTGCAGCCGGGCGTGGTGGTGGGCGGTGAGGGCTTCGGCTATGCGCCCGAGCGCGGCCGCTGGCTGAAAGTGCCGCAGGTGGGCGCGGTGCGCATCGGCGCCGACGTCGACATCGGCTGCAACACCACCATCGACCGCGGTGCCATCGAGGACACGGTGATCGAGGAGGGGGTCAAGCTCGACAACCTCATCCAGATCGGACACAACGTGCGCGTCGGCGCGCACACCGCCATCGCCGCCTGTACCGGTGTGTCCGGCAGCACCGTGATCGGCAAGCGCTGCATGATCGGCGGTCACGTGGGATTCGCCGGTCACATCAGCATCGCCGACGACGTCGTGATCACCGGCTACTCGGCCGTGAGCCGCTCGATCGCGAGCGCCGGGGTATACTCCAGCACGCTGCCGCTCGAGGAGGCACACACCTGGCGCCGGCTGGTCGCGCGCTTCAAGCGCAGCGCGCGGCTCGAGCAGCGGGTGCGCCGGTTGGAGCGCACCGCGGGACTGAATTCCGGGCAGGAAGACACGCATGACTGAAGTTGTCCAACTAGACATGCAGGGGATCCTGCGCTACCTGCCACATCGTTACCCGTTCCTGCTGCTCGACCGCGTGCTCGAATGCCGCTCCGGAAAGAGCATCCGCGCGCTCAAGAACGTCACCTACAACGAGCCGTTCTTCCCCGGGCATTTCCCGCACCGGCCGGTGATGCCCGGAGTGATCATCATCGAGGCGCTGGCGCAGGCCGCCGGCGTGCTGTGCTTCGTGACCGCCAACGTGATACCCGACGAGCACACGCGTTTCTATTTCGTCGGCATCGACAACGCGCGTTTCCGCAAGCCCGTGGTCCCGGGCGATCAGCTGCTGCTGACGGCGCAGCTCGAGCGCTCGCTGCGCGGCATCTGGAAGTTCTCGACCGTGGCGCTGGTCGGCGACAAGGAGGTGGCGCACGCCGACATGATGCTGGTGCCGGAGGCCGGGCGGTGATCGATCCGCGCGCCGTGGTGTCCGGCGATGCGCGGCTCGCGCCGGATGTCAGCGTGGGCCCGTTCACGGTGATCGGGCCCGGAGTCGAGATCGGGCCGCGCACCATCATCGGTCCGCACGCGGTCATCAACGGGCCGACCACCCTCGGTGCCGACAACCACGTGTTCCAGTTCGCCTCGATCGGCGATGCGCCGCAGGACAAGAAGTACCGCGGCGAGCCGACGCGGCTCAGCGTCGGCGATCGCAACGTGTTCCGCGAGTTCTGCACCGTCAACCGCGGCACCACGCACGCTGCCGGTGTGACGCGCATCGGCAGCGACAACCTGTTCATGTCTTACTCGCACGTCGCGCACGACTGCACGGTCGGCAACAACACCGTGTTCGCCAACTGCGCGACGCTCGGTGGGCACGTCGAGATCGGCGACTGGGTGATCCTCGGCGGGCTCGCCGCCGTGCACCAGTTCGCCCGGGTGGGCGCCCACGCGTTCCTTTCCGGCGGCGCGATGGTGCGGCGTGACGTGCCGCCCTACGTCATCGTGATCGGCGACCCGGCGGTCCCGCAGGCGGTGAACGCCGAGGGCCTGAAGCGCCGCGGCTTCACCGAAGAGCAGATCCGCGCGATTCGCGAGGCGTACCGCATCCTGTACCGCTCGGACCTGAGGCTCGCCGAGGCGCTCGAGAGGCTCGAGCCGCTTGCCGCGGAGCGCCCCGAGCTGCGCCTGTTCGTCGACTTCATCCAGGCCTCCAGCCGCAGCATCGTGCGATGAGCGCAACGCCGGCGCGCCCTGCGGCCGCGACGCCGCTGCGCGTCGGGATCGTGGCGGGCGAGCACTCCGGGGACCAGCTCGGGGCGGCGCTGATCGCGGCGCTGCGCGAGCGCGTGCCCGCGCTCGAAGCTTTTGGCGTCGCAGGTCCGAAGATGCGCGCCGCCGGTTGCGAGGCCTGGGCGGGGTCGGAGGAGCTGTCGGTCATGGGGCTGGCGGAGGTGCTGCGGCACCTGCCGCGCCTGCTGCGCCTGCGCGCGGCGCTCGCGGCACGCTTCGCGGCGGTCCGACCGGACGTGTTCATCGGCATCGATTCACCGGAGTTCAACCTGACGCTCGCCGGGCGCCTGAAGCGTGCCGGCGTCCGCTGCGTCCAGTACGTCAGCCCGCAGGTGTGGGCCTGGCGGCAGGGGCGCGTGCGCACCATCGGCCGCGACAGCGACCTGGTGCTGTGCCTGCTGCCCTTCGAGAGCGCCTTCTACAGCGAGCACGGCGTGCGCGCCGAGTTCGTCGGCCACCCGCTCGCCGACCAGATTCCACTGGCAGTCGATCGGGCCGGCGCCCGCGGCGCCTTAGGTGTCGCCCCCGAGGCCGCGGTGATCGCGCTGCTGCCGGGCAGCCGTCTCGCGGAGGTGACCCGGCTGGCGCGCCCGTTTGCGGCGGCGGCGGCCTGGATCCATGCGCGCCGCCCGGAGTATGAGTTCCTCGCGCCGATGGCATCGCCGGCGGCGCGTGAGTGCTTTGCGAGGCAGCTCGCGCAAGCGCCGGAAACCGCGCAGATTCGTCTCATCGACGGGCAGGCGCAGCGGGTGCTGGCGGCGGCCGACGCGGCGATCGTCGCCTCGGGAACCGCGACGCTCGAGACGCTGCTGTCGGGAAAACCGATGGTGGTGGGGTATAAAGTGAATGTGCTGACTGCGTTTGTGCTGGACACTCTGCGACTCGCCAAGGTGCCGTACTTCTCGCTCCCCAACCTGCTTGCCGGGCGGCGCCTGGTGCCGGAATTCAAGCAGCGGCAGGTGACCCCGGAAGCCTTAGGTCAGGCGCTGCTCGGAGAGCTCGACGACCCGCAGCATCTCGCCGGGCTGCGTGCCGAATTTGCGCGCATTCACGTGGCGCTGCGCCGCGGCGGTGCGGCGCGCGCTGCCGCCGCCGTGCTCGAGTGCGTGTACGGCGCGCAGCGGGAGCGCCCCGGGTGAGCACCATGCGCCGGCTGGTCGCAGGCGTCGATGAGGCCGGCCGCGGTCCGCTCGCGGGACCGGTGGTCGCGGCGGCGGTCATCCTCGATCGGCGCCGCCGCATCCGCGGACTGGCCGACTCCAAGACGCTCGCGCCCGCGGAGCGTACGCGCCTCGCGGCTCTGATCCGCACACGTGCGCTCGCCTGGTCGATCGCCTGGGCGGACCGCGATGAGATCGACTGCCTCAATATCCTCGAGGCGACGCTGCTCGCCATGCGACGTGCGCTGCTCGCGCTGCCGGTGTGCCCGACCCACGTGCAGGTCGACGGCAATCGCTGCCCGCGGCTCGAGGACTTGAGGCTCGGCTGCACCTACGAGGCGATCGTCGACGGCGATGCGCACGTGGCCGCGATCAGCGCCGCGTCAATTCTCGCCAAGACCTGCCGCGACGCCATGATGCAGGCGCTGGATGAGTGCTACCCGGGCTTCGAGCTGGCACGCCACAAGGGCTACGGAACGCCGCAGCACCTGCTGGCGCTGCGCCGGCGCGCGCCATCGCCGCTCCATCGCCGCTCCTTCAGTCCGCTGCGGCGCCCAGGCTGACCGATGTCACCCGGCTTCGTCCATCTGCGGCTGCACAGCGAGTATTCCCTCAGCGACAGCGTGGTGCGCATTCCCGAGCTGATCGCCGCGGTCGCGGCCGCCGGCATGCCCGCGGTCGCGGTCACCGATCAGAACAACCTGTTCGCGATGGTGAAGTTCTACCGCGAGGCGCTGCAGCGCGGCGTGAAGCCGATCGTGGGCGTCGATCTCGCGGTGCGCGAGGAGGGCGAGCGGCGCGAGTCGAGCCGGCTGACGCTGCTGTGCCAGAGCGAGGACGGCTACCGCAATCTGGCGCGCCTGCTGACGCGCGCCTACCTCGAGGGCCGCGAGCGCGGCCTGCCGCGCATCGACCGCTCCTGGCTCACGAGCACCAATCTCGCCGGTCTCATCGCTCTCTCGGGCGCGCTTGAGGGGGACGTGGGACGCTCGCTCGTGAACGGTCGGGAAGCGGATGCGGAGCGCGCGCTCGCCGAATGGCGCGCGCTGTTTCCGAACCGCTACTACCTCGAGCTGCAGCGCCTCGGCCGGCAGTTTGAGGAGCCTTACATTGCCAGCGCCGTTACCCTCGCAGCACGACACGGCGTACCAGTGGTGGTCACCAACGACGTGCGCTTCCTCGCGGCCGATGAGTTCGAGTCGCACGAGGCGCGCGTCTGCATCCATGACGGCGCGCTGCTTACCGACCCGACGCGCGTGCGCCGCTACACGCGCCAGCAGTACCTGCGCAGCCCCGCCGAGATGTCGGCGCTGTTTGCGGATCTCCCGGAGGCGCTCGCCAACTCGGTGGAGATCGCGCGCCGCTGCAGTCTGACCTTGAGTCTCGGCGAGGCGCGTCTGCCGCAGTATCCGGTGCCCGCCGGCATCAGCACCGAGGACTTCCTGCGCGCGCAAGCCGCCCGCGGGCTCGCCGCGCGCTGCCCGGCGGGCGCGCCGGCCGCCTATCAGGAGCGCCTCACGACCGAGCTGGCCGTCATCTGCCAGATGGGCTTTGCCGGCTACTTCCTCATCGTCGCCGACTTCATCCGCTGGGCGCGCGAGAACGGCGTGCCGGTGGGACCGGGACGTGGCTCGGGTGCCGGATCGCTGGTCGCCTACAGCCTCGGCGTCACCGACCTCGATCCCCTGAAGCACGACCTGCTGTTCGAGCGCTTCCTCAACCCCGAGCGCGTGTCGATGCCGGACTTCGACATCGACTTCTGCATGGAGGGGCGCGACCGGGTGATCGACTACGTGGCGGACAAGTACGGTCGCGACCGCGTGTCGCAGATCATCACCTACGGCACCATGGCCGCCAAGGCGGTGGTGCGCGACGTCGGCCGCGTGCTCGGCATGACCTACGGCTACGTCGACCGCATCGCCAAGCTCATTCCCTTCGAGCTCGGCATCACCCTCGATGACGCCCTGGAGAAGGAGCCGGAGCTCAAGCGCCTGTACCAGTCCGAGGACGAGGTGAAGAACCTCATCGACCTGGCACGCTCGCTCGAGGGGCTCACCCGCAACGCCGGCATGCACGCCGGCGGCGTGGTGATCGCGCCGTCGGTGCTCACCGACTTCGCGCCGCTGTACTGCGATGCCGAGGGCGGCAGCATCGTCACGCAGTTCGACAAGGACGACGTCGAGGCGGCGGGGCTGGTGAAGTTCGACTTCCTGGGACTGCGTACCCTCACGATCATCGATCGCGCGGTGCGCATCATCAACCGCGCCGCCGCGCCCGGCAGCCCGGCGCTCGAGATCGGCGCGCTGCCGATGGACGATGCGCCGACTTTCGCGCTGCTCAAGTCCTGCCGCACCACCGCAGTGTTCCAGCTCGAATCGCGCGGCATGAAGGACCTGATCCGGCGGCTGCAGCCGGACTGCTTCGAGGACATCGTGGCGCTGGTGGCGCTGTTCCGCCCGGGGCCGCTGCAGTCCGGCATGGTGGACGACTTCATCAGTCGCAAGCACGGACGGAGCGATGCGTCGATCGACTATCTGCACCCGAGTCTGGAATCGGTCCTCAAGCCGACCTACGGCGTGATCCTCTACCAGGAGCAGGTGATGCAGATCGCGCAGTCGCTCGCCGGCTATACGCTCGGCGGCGCCGACCTGCTGCGGCGCGCCATGGGCAAGAAGAGCCCCGAAGAGATGGCGCAGCAGCGCTCGGTGTTCATCGGCGGCGCCGTGGCGCGCGGGGTTCGCCCGGGGCTGGCCGAGCACATTTTCGATCTGATGGAGAAGTTCGCCGGCTACGGCTTCAACAAGTCGCACTCCGCCGCTTACGCGCTGCTCGCCTACCAGACCGCTTACCTCAAGGCGCATCACCCCGCGGCGTTCATGGCCGCGGTGCTGTCGGCCGACATGGACCACACCGACAAGGTCGTGACCCTCATCAAGGAATGCTCCGACATGGGGCTCGCCGTGCTGCCGCCCGACGTCAATGCCTCGCGCTACGAGTTCTCGGCCGACGGCGAGCGCAGCATCCGCTACGGGCTCGGGGCGGTGCGTGGCGTGGGCGCCGGCGCGGTCGAGGGGCTGATCGAGGAGCGCAGCGCGCGCGGTCCCTACCGGAGCCTGGAGGATCTGTGCCGGCGGCTCGACCTGCAGAAGGTCAATCGCCGGGTGCTGGAGGCGTTGCTGCGCTCGGGGAGCCTCGACTCGCTGAACGAGAATCGCGCGACGCTCATGGACCGCCTCGCCGGGGCGATGCAGCTCGGCGACCAGAACACGCGCGCGCACGCCGCCGGTCAGGACGACATGTTCGGCGGGCTCGCGGCCGTGGAGCCTGCCGCTCCGGCGGCGCGCCGCGCGCCACTCCCCGAATGGAGCGAGGCGGTGCGCCTCACCGGCGAACGCGAGACGCTCGGGTTGTATCTCACCGGGCACCCGCTGACGCGCTTCGAGACGAGCCTGCCGCGGCTGGTCTCGCACCGCATCGGCGATCTGGTCGGCGACCGGCCCACGGCCGGCTTCGATCCGGCGCGCCCCGGCGCGGGCAAGCCGGTGACGGTGGCGGGACTCATCGACGAGGTGCGCAAGCGCGGTCCGCGCGTGATCCTCACGCTCGACGATCGTACCGGGCGGCTCGAGGTGATGCTGTTCGAGGAGACCTGGGCCAAGCACCGCGAGCTCATCAGTAAGGACGCACTGGTGCTGGTCGAAGGCACGCTGCGGTTCGATGAGTTCAGCGACTCGTGGCGGCTCGCCGCGCGGCGCATCTCCGAGCTCGAGCGGCTGCGCGAACAGGAGGCGCGGCGCCTGGTGCTCAGGTGCTCGCACGCCGATCTGCCACGGGTCAGCGAGCGCCTGGCGCAGCTTCTCGAGCCCTGGCGCGGCGGACCGTGCCCGATCACCATCGAGTACACCGGCGCCAGCGCGCGCGGCGCGCTCAACCTGGGTGCCGAGTGGAGCGTGCGCGCCAGCCGCGAGCTCCTCGAGCAGCTCGAAGGCCTGGTGGGGAGCGGCGCTCTGCAGGTGGTGTACGGCGCCCCGCCGGCGAGCACCGGCGGGGCGTACTCCGCCGACGGCCGCTGAGGGGCGCTTACTTGCGCTCCGGTCCCCGCCTTACGTAACCTCGCCGCCTCATGGCCGTCTCGTTCCTCGACTTCGAACAACCTATCGCCGAGCTCGAAGCGAAGATCGAGGAGCTGCGACACGTTACCTCGGAATCCGAGATCAACCTGCAGGACGAGATCGGGCGGCTGCAGGCCAAGAGCCGCCAGCTCACCCAGAGCATCTTTGCCAACCTGACACCGTGGCAGATCACGCAGCTCGCGCGCCATCCGCACCGGCCCTACACGCTCGACTATGCGGGCACGATCTGCAGCGAATTCCACGAGCTGCACGGTGACCGCATGTACGCCGACGATGGGGCGATCGTCGGCGGGCTGGCGCGGATCGACGAGCGCGCGATCGTGCTGATCGGCCATCAGAAGGGCCGCGACACCAAGGAGCGCGTGCGGCGCAACTACGGCATGCCCAAGCCCGAGGGCTACCGCAAGGCGCTGCGGCTGATGCGGCTCGCCGAGCGCTTCGGCCTGCCGCTGGTGACGCTGATCGATACCCAGGGCGCCTACCCCGGCGTCGGGGCGGAAGAGCGCGGGCAGAGCGAGGCCATCGCGCGCAATCTCTTCGAGATGTCGGTGCTGCGCGTGCCGATCGTCACCGTCGTCACCGGCGAGGGGGGCTCGGGAGGGGCGCTCGCGATCGGCGTGTGCGATCGCCTGCTGATGCTCCAGTACAGCACCTACTCGGTGATCTCTCCGGAGGGCTGCGCCTCCATCCTGTGGAAGAGCCAGGAGAAGAAGGAGGTGGCCGCCGAGTCGCTCAATCTCACCGCCGATCGGCTGCTGAAGCTCGGCCTGGTGGACGAGGTCATCGAGGAGCCGCTCGGCGGGGCGCATCGTGATCCGGCCACGATCGCCGCGCGCCTCAAGGCGGCCCTGATCCGCACGCTCGATGAGCTCGATGCGGTGCCCCGCGATCAGCTGCGCGCGGCGCGCGCCGCCAAGATCGCCGCCTTCGGGGTGTACTCCGAAACCGCGGCCTGAGCGGCCGCACTACCTAAGGCGATGCCCCCCCGAGCGGAGCAATTCGGCGCGCGCTGGCTCGGCAGGCGCCTCGAGAGCCTGCTGCCCGCCTACCCGGACCTCGCCCTGTGCGTTGCCTACTCGGGCGGCGCCGACTCGACGGCGCTCCTCGCCGCCCTGTCGCAGCTCAGGCGCAAGCCGCGGGCGCTGCGCGCGCTGCACGTCGATCACGGGCTGCACCCACAGTCGCCCCGCTGGGCGGCGCGGGCCGTGGCGGCGGCGCGCGCGCTCGGCGTGCCCTGCGCGGTGCTCAGGGTGGCCGCGCGGCGCACGCGCGGGGAGTCTCCCGAGGCGCGCGCACGTGCGGCGCGATATGCGGCGCTCACCCGGGCCCTCGACGAGGGGGAAGTGCTGCTCACCGCCCACCACCAGGACGATCAGCTCGAGACGGTGCTGCTGATGCTGCTGCGCGGCGCCGGCGTCGCCGGCATCGCCGCCATGCCGGAGGTGACTCGTTTGGGGCGCGGCTGGCTGGTGCGCCCGCTCCTGCCGTGCTCACGGCAGCAGCTCATCGCCTTCGTGGACCGCGCGGGTCTGGCGCACCTGGAGGACCCGAGCAACCGTGACGAGCGCCTCGATCGCAATTACCTGCGGCGGCGCGTGCTGCCCGGGATCCTGCAACGCTGGCCGGGCGCGGCGACGACCGTGAGCCGCGCCGCACGTCACGCCGCCGAGGCCCAGCGGCTGCTCGAGAGCCAAGCGCAGGCCGACTTGAGCGCCGCGCGGCACGGGGAGGCGCTCACCGCGAGCGCGCTGCGTGCGCTCACCCCCGCGCGCCGCCGCAATGCGCTGCGCTTCTGGATCACCGCGCGCGGCGCACCCGTGCCCCCGGCGGCGCGGCTCGCGGAGATCGCCGGGCCGCTGCTCACCGCCCGCGCCGACGCCAGGCCCGCGGTCGAATGGCCGGGAGGGCGGGTCGGGCGGGAAGCCGGGCTCCTCAGGCTGCAGGCGGTGCGCGCCGCGGCTGCCGCCGGGCGAGAGCTGCGCTGGCGCTGGGGCACGCGGCCCGTGTGCCGGCTCCCCGGTGATCTCGGGCAGCTCGAGCTCAGGGGCGAGCCGCACGGGCCGCTCGACCTCGCCCGCCTCGGACCCACCCTCACGATCCGCTGGCGACGGGGCGGGGAGCGGCTGAGCCTGGGTAAGGATCGGCCGAGGCGCGCGTTGAAGAGCCTGCTGCAGGAGGCGAAGGTGCCCACCGAGCAGCGCGCCCGCCTGCCGCTGCTCTTCAGCCGCGCGAGAATGGTCGCGGTCGCGGATCTGTGGCTCGATGCCTCGGTGCAGGCGGGGCCGGCCGCGCGCCGCCGCGCGCGCCTCGTGTGGACTCACCCTTGAGATGTGCTAACCTGCTGGCCCGTCGTCGATCTGCCCCTCCTTGCGGCAGCGACCTCATGCGACGGGTAATCCAAAGTTGAGCAAATGACGCGTTTCGTATTCGTCACCGGCGGTGTCGTGTCGTCCCTCGGCAAGGGCATCGCCTCCGCCTCGCTGGGCGCAATCCTCGAGTCCCGCGGCCTCAAGGTCGCCATGGTGAAGCTCGATCCGTACATCAACGTGGACCCCGGCACCATGAGCCCGTTCCAGCACGGCGAGGTGTTCGTCACCACGGACGGTACCGAGTCGGACCTGGATCTCGGGCATTACGAGCGCTTCGTGCGCACCACCACCGGGCGCAACAGCAATTTCACCACCGGGCGCATCTATGAGCGCGTGATCGCCAAGGAGCGTCGCGGCGACTACCTCGGGGCGACCGTGCAGGTCATCCCGCACATCACCGACGAGATCAAGCGCTGCATCAAGCTGGGGGCCGATGGGGCCGACGTCTGCATGGTCGAGATCGGCGGCACGGTCGGCGACATCGAGTCACTCCCTTTCCTGGAAGCCATCCGTCAGCTCGGGGTGGAGCTCGGCCGCAGTAACTGCGTGTACATCCATCTGACGCTGGTGCCGGTCGTGGGCGGGTCGGAGGAGATCAAGACCAAGCCGACCCAGCATTCCGTCAAGGAGCTGCGCGGCATCGGCATTCAGCCCGACGTGCTGCTGTGCCGCTGCAAGCACCCGCTGCCCGAAGAGCAGCGGCGCAAGATCGCGCTGTTCACCAATGTCGAGGAGCGCGCGGTGATCTCCGCAGTGGACGCCGACGACATCTACCGCATCCCGATCCTGCTGCACGAGCAGGGGCTCGACGACATCGTGGTCGACAAGCTCCACCTCACGGTGCCGTCGACCGACTTGAGCGAGTGGCGGCACGTGGTGGGCGGCAAGGCCAATTCCGACGGCCAGGTCGACATCGCGATGGTCGGCAAGTACGTGCAGATCCGCGATTCCTATCTGTCGCTGCACGAAGCGCTGATGCACGGGGGGCTCAAGTCCCGTACCCGCGTGCGCATCCACTACATCGAATCGACCGACATCGAGCAGCGCGGCACGCATGCGCTGAAGGGCGTGGACGCCGTGCTGGTGCCGGGTGGCTTCGGCGAGCGCGGCATCGAGGGCAAGATCCAGGCGGTGCGCTTCGCGCGCGAGCAGCGTGTCCCGTACCTGGGGATCTGCCTGGGGATGCAGGTGGCGATCGTCGAGTACGGTCGCCACATGCTGGGTCTTAACGATGCCAACAGCACCGAGTTCAACCGCGCCACTCCGCATCCCGTGATCGCGCTCATCTCCGAGTGGCAGGACCAGATGCACGGCGCGCAGCAGCGCAGCGAGACCTCGGAGAAGGGCGCCACCATGCGCCTCGGGGCGCAGGAGGTGCTGCTCTCGGCCGGCAGCCGCGCGCGCGAGCTGTACGGGCGCGATGTCATCATGGAGCGGCACCGCCACCGCTATGAGTTCAACAACAACTACCTCGAGCGCTACCGTCAGGCCGGCATGCGCTTCGCCGGCTTCTCGCGCGACGGGCTGGTGGAAGTGATCGAGCTGCCCAATCACCCGTGGTTCGTGGCGACGCAGTTCCACCCCGAGTTCACTTCCACGCCGCGGGACGGCCACGCGCTGTTCACCAGCTTCATCCGCGCCGCGCGCGCGCAGCGTGCCGCACAGCTGCCGCAGGCCGCGGGCGCCTGACGGCGCCGCCCGTTCGGCGAGGCGACCGGACCCATGCAGCTCGCAGGACACGAGGTCGGGCCGCGCGAGCCGCTGTTTCTCATCGCCGGCCCGTGCGTCATCGAGAGTGCGGCGCTCACCGAGGAGATCGCCGGGCGGCTTAAGGAGATCACCACGCGCCTGAAGATGCCGTTCATCTTCAAGGCCTCCTACGACAAGGCCAACCGCTCCGCGCGCGGTTCGTACCGCGGACCGGGGATCGATGCGGGACTGAAGGTGCTCGAGCACGTGCGCGCCAGCATCAAGGTGCCGGTGCTGACCGATGTGCACGAGGACAGCCCGCTCGAGGAAGTGGCCGCGGTGGTTGACGTGCTGCAGACACCGGCGTTCCTCTGCCGGCAGACGAACTTCATCGTCAATACCGCCTCCCAGGGCAAGCCCGTCAACATCAAGAAGGGCCAGTTCCTGTCGCCGTGGGAGATGCAGAACGTGGTCGACAAGGCACGCTCGACCGGCAACCAGGCGATCCTGGTGTGCGAGCGGGGCTTCTCCTTCGGCTACAACAATCTGGTGTCCGATATGCGTTCGCTGTCGATCCTGCGCGACACGGGCTGTCCGGTGGTGTTCGACGCCACCCACTCGGTGCAGCTGCCCGGCGGGCAGGGCAGTTCCTCCGGCGGCCAGCGCGAGTTCATCCCGGTGCTGGCGCGAGCCGCGGTGGCGGCCGGGGTCGCGGGGCTGTTCATGGAGACGCACCCGCGGCCCGAGGAGGCGCTGTCCGACGGCCCGAACGCCTGGCCATTGCAGCGCATGGAGCCGCTGCTTACCACGCTCGCCGAGCTCGACCGCACGGTGAAGGCGGTGCCGTTCGAGGAGTCACTGCTATGAGCCGAATCGCCGATATCCGTGGCCGCGAGATCCTCGATTCGCGCGGCAATCCCACCATCGAGGTGGACGTGCTGCTCGACTCGGGTGCGCTCGGGCGCTTCGCCGTGCCGTCCGGGGCCTCGACCGGCACGCGCGAGGCGGTCGAGCTGCGCGACGGCGACCCGCAGCGCTACGGCGGCAAGGGGGTGCTGAAGGCGGTCGAGAACGTCAACACGGTGCTGAAGGCGGCGCTGCTGCAGCAGGACGCGCGCGAGCAAAGCTCGCTCGATGCCCGCATGATCGAGCTCGACGGCACCGACAACAAGGGGCGCCTGGGCGCCAACGCCATCCTCGGCGTATCGCTCGCGGCGGCGCGCGCCGCCGCCAACGAGGCGCGCGTGCCCCTCTACCGGCACCTGGCGCAGCTCGACCGCGCACGCCACGAGCCGGCCATGCCGGTGCCGCAGATGAACATCGTCAACGGTGGCGCGCATGCCAACAACAGCCTCGACGTTCAGGAGTTCATGATCCTGCCGGTGGGCGCGCCGAGCTTCCGCGAGGCGCTGCGCTACGGTGCCGAGGTGTTCCATACACTGAAGCGGCTGCTCGCCGAGCGTGGGCTGTCGACCGCGGTCGGCGATGAGGGCGGTTTCGCTCCGAGCCTCGCGTCGAACGAGGCGGCGTTGGGGCTGATCCTCGAGGCGATCGACAAGGCGGGCTATCGCCCCGGCAGGGACATCTGTCTCGGACTCGACGTCGCGAGCAACGAGCTGTTCCGCGACGGTCGCTACCACCTCGAAGGCGAGCAGCGCAGCTTCTCGAGCGCGGAGTTCACCCGCTACCTCGCCGACCTCGCCGCGCGCTACCCGATCATCACCATCGAGGACGGCATGAGCGAGGCCGACTGGGACGGGTGGGCGCAGCTGACCCGCGCCCTCGGTGCGACGCTGCAGCTGGTCGGGGACGACATATTCGTCACCAACACGAAGATCCTCGCCGCGGGCGTCGACCAGCACATCGCCAACGCCATACTCATCAAGCTGAACCAGATCGGCACGCTCACCGAGACGCTCGCCTGCATCGACCTGGCCGACCGCTCGGGCTACAAATCCGTGATCTCGCACCGCTCGGGCGAGACCGAGGACAGCACCATCGCCGACGTCGCGGTGGCGACCGCCGCCACGCAGATCAAGACCGGCTCGCTGTCGCGCTCCGACCGCATCGCGAAGTACAACCAGCTGCTGCGCATCGAGGCGGAGCTCGGCCGGCCGCGCTACGCCGGGCGCGATGCCTTCCCCGTGAGCAGCTGATGCGCTTCGCGCGCCGCGCGCCGTCTGCTAGGCTGTCGCTGCCATGAAGTGGCTCGCCGCCGCGCTTGCTGTCGCCGTGTTGCTGCTCCAGTACCGGATCTGGGTGTCCGACAACGGCGTGCGGCAGGTGCAGCGGTTGAAGCAGGCAGTGGCCTCGCAGAGCGCCGAGGACGCGCGGCTCGAGGAGCGCAACCGCCAGCTGGCCGCCGAAGTGCGCGATCTGAAGACCGGCATGGGGGCGCTGGAGGAACGGGCGCGGAGCGATCTGGGAATGATCGGCCGCAACGAAACCTTCTACCAGGTGGTGCCGGCCCGGCCGGCGGACGCGCACCCGCCGCCGACGCGCACCGCCGCCCGCTGAACCGCAGCCGCTGCCTAAGTCCGATGCGTTACTGGCTGGTCATGCCGGCGGCGGGCTCGGGCAGGCGCTTTGGCGGCGAAACGCCCAAACAGTACGCCAGACTCCTCGGGCGCAGCGTCATCGAGTGGGCGCTCGCGCCTTTTCTGGCCGATCCGCGCTGCGCGCACGCGGTCGTGGTGATCGCCGACGGCGACTGCACCTGGCCCGGAATCGGCGCGCGCTTCAGTAGCGATCGGGTCAGCTCCACCGCCGGCGGCGCCAAGCGCAGCGAATCGGTGCGGCGCGGGCTCGCGGCGCTCGAGCAGCGCGCGCGCGCCGACGACTGGGTGCTGGTGCACGACGCCGCACGGCCGTGCCTCGACGCCAACGACCTCGAGCGGCTCATCGCTGCGGCCGCGCAGCACCGCAGCGGCGGTCTGCTGGCGGCGCGCGCCGC
Source organism: uncultured Gammaproteobacteria bacterium (assembly GCA_963804465.1). Taxonomy (GTDB): domain Bacteria; phylum Pseudomonadota; class Gammaproteobacteria; order Steroidobacterales; family Steroidobacteraceae; genus 13-2-20CM-66-19. Next base: position 729,430 of record CAWDQL010000017.1, on the reverse strand, counting down.
GGATACCCTGAAGGAAGCTGCGCCGGGCGAAGCGGCACCCGCGGCGGCACAGACGATCGATCGCTCGCGGCTGTGGCGTGCGCTCACTCCGCAGATGTTCCGCTTCGGGGCCTTGTGTGCCGCGCTCGATGCGGCGCATGCCGCCGGGCGTTTCCCGAGCGACGAGGCGCAGGCGCTCGAGTGGCAGGGCGAGCGACCGCTGCTCATCGAGGGAGCGGCGGCCAACCTCAAGCTGACCACGGGCGCGGATCTCAAGCTCGCCGCGGCTGTGCTGGGCGCACGCGCGGCGCGCAGCGGGGAGGGCGGCATGAGAATCGGCTCAGGGTTCGATGTGCATGCGTTCGGGCCCGGCGATCACCTGATGCTGGGTGGCGTGCGCGTGCCACACGGCGCGGGCGTGGTCGCGCACTCGGACGGCGATGTGCTGCTGCATGCGCTGTGCGATGCGTTGCTCGGCGGTGCGGGGCTCGGCGACATCGGCCAGCACTTCGCCGACAGCGACCCGCGCTGGAAGGGCGCGGACAGCCGCCAGTTCGTGACCACGGTGCTCGACATGCTGCGCGAGCGGGGCTTGACGGTGGTGAACGCGGACCTGACGGTGCTGGCGCAGGCGCCGCGGATCGCGCCGCACGCCCAGGCGATCCGCCGCGCCGTCGCCGCGCTGCTCGCGCTGCCCGAGGACTGCGTCAACGTGAAAGCCACTACGACCGAGGGGCTCGGGTTCCTCGGCCGCGCCGAGGGCGTGGCCGCACAGGCCGTGGTGCTGTTGCGCGAGGGCTGAGCGTGCCGCCGCGCGCTGCCGATGCGGCGCTCACGGCCGCGCTCGCGCCGCCGCGTGCGCACGGGCCGCCGCCGGCCGCGGCGCTGGTGCGCGCCACCGCCGCCGACTTCGAGGTGGAGGAGGAGCTGGGGTTCGCACCCGCGGGCACCGGGGCGCACCTGCTGCTCAAGGTGCGCAAGGTTGACGCCAATACGGCGTGGGTCGCGCGGCAGCTGGCGCACCTCGGCGGCTGTCGGCCGGGCGACGTTGGCTACGCGGGGCTCAAGGACCGCCGCGCCGTCGCCACCCAATGGTTCTCGGTGCCGCGGCCGCGCACCGCCCGCGACTGGCTCACCGCTCGCGGTGAGGGGTTCGAGGTGCTCGAGGCGCATGCGCACACCCGCAAGCTGCCGCGCGGCGCGCTGGCCGGCAATCGCTTCGCCGTGCGCCTGCGCGCGCTCGACGGTGACGGTGCCCGGCTGGCCGCCATGCTCGCGCCGCGCGTAGCGGCGATCGCCCTGCGCGGCGTGCCGAACTACTTCGGGCCGCAGCGCTTCGGGCGCGAGGGGGCGAATCTGCGCGCCGACATCGGGCTGCGGGAGCTACCGCCCGCGGAGCGCGGCTTCGTGCTCTCGGCGGCGCGCAGCCTGGTCTTCAATGCGCTGCTGGCCGCACGCGTGACGGCGGGCAGCTGGGAGCAGCTCGAAGCGGGCGATCTCGCGGCACTCGATGGCCGCGGGAGTTTCTTCGAGGTGGCGACGGTCGATGCGACCCTGGCCGCGCGTGCCGCGCGGCTCGAGATCCATCCCACCGGGCCGTTGTGGGGAGCAGGGGCGCCGGCGACGCGCGCCGGCGTGCTCGGACTGGAGATGCGCATCGCAGCGCAGTACCCCGAGCACTGCGCGCTGTGCGCGGCCGCAGCCATGGAGCAGGGGCGACGCAGCTTGAGACTGCGTGTCGCCGGTCTCGAGTGCCAGGCGGAGCCGGATGCCGTGCTGCTGCGTTTCGCGCTGGCGCGCGGCAGCTTTGCGACGGCGGTGCTGCGCGAGCTCATCGCCGACTCGGCGGCTAGCCCGGAAGACCTAAGCTAGCGATTTTTCCAACGGACTACGGAGCGAGCAGTACGTACACCGCGCCGGTGCCGCCGTCCGCCGGTCGCGCCGACACATACGCGCGCACGGCGCCGGTGCGGCGCAGCACGCCGCCGACGGCCGTCTTGAGCACCGGCCCCTTGTGCCCGGAGCGCAGACCCTTGCCGTGCACGATGCGCACGCAGCGAACCTGTCGCTCCAGCGCCGCGATCAGGAACTGACGCAGGGCGTGCTTCGCCTCGGCGACGGTCAGGCCGTGCAGATCGATCTCGCGCTCGATCCGGTATTCGCCGCGCCGCAGGCGCCGCAGCACGGTCGGCTGCACACCGGCTGCGCGGTAGACGAGCTCCTCGCCGCCGGCGAGCGCCGGGTCCGCGACCGGAGCGGTCAGGCTCTCCCTGAGCACCGCGGCCCGGTCGGCGCGCGCGAAGCGCGCCAGCGGTTTCGGCCGCGGCGGTCGGGCGGCGGTCGTAGCCTTGGGTAACGGCCTGACGCCGCGCACCGCCGCGCGGAACAGCCGCGCCGCCTCGTCGTCACTGTCAGGCTCGTCGTCGTCGCCCGTCCGGCCCACGCTTGCCTCCGCCGTCAGTCATTAAAAGTATATAGTCACGCGCTTCCAAGAACGGCTCCGCAACGGGCGCACCGCTTTCCCGCACTGTGAAGATCCTGGTCAGCAACGACGACGGCTTTCGCTCGGAGGGCATCCGCCGCTTGCGCGAGGCGCTCGCCACCCTCGCCGAAGTGACCGTGGTCGCTCCGGACCGCAACAAGAGCGGCGCCAGCAACTCGCTGACGCTCGATGTACCGCTGCGCGTCTTCGAGGCCGAGCCCGGTGTGTACTTCGTGCCCGGCACGCCGACCGATTGCGTGCACCTGGCGATCTCGGGTCTGTTCGACTTCGAGTACGACATGGTGGTCTCGGGCGTCAACGACGGGCCCAACCTGGGGGATGACGTGCTGTACTCCGGCACGGTGGCGGCGGCGATGGAGGGCCGCTTTCTCGGCTTGCCCACCATCGCCGTGTCGCTGTGCACCGGCGGCGCCGGCGGCGGTCACTTCGCGAGCGGCGCGGAGGTGGCGCGCCGCCTGGTGGCGCAGCTGCTGAAGAAGCCGCTCGAGCCGGCACTCATTCTCAACGTCAACGTACCCGACGTGCCGCTCGATAAACTGCGCGGCTTTCGCGCCAGCCGCCTCGGCTACCGGCACCGTTCCTCACCGGTGATGCGCGCCCAGGATCCGCGCGGTCGTGCGGTGTACTGGGTCGGGCCGGCGGGCGCGGAGCAGGATGCCGGGCCCGGCACCGACTTCGATACCGTGGCGCGCGGCTACGTCTCGGTGACGCCGCTGCAGGTCGACCTCACGCGTCACGGCGCGCTGCCCGCGGTCGGCAGCTGGCTGGAAGGTCTCGATGGCTGACCTGCGGCTCGCCGGCATCGGCATGACCTCGGCACGTACGCGCGATCGCCTGGTGCAGCGCCTGCGCGAGCAGGGCATCACTAATCTCACGGTGCTGGAGCGCATCCGCAACGTGCCGCGCCACATCTTTGTCGACGAGGCGCTCGGCAGCCGCGCCTACGAGGACACGGCGCTCCCGATCGGCTTCGGGCAGACGATCTCCCAGCCCTACATCGTGGCGCGCATGACCGAGGCGCTGCTCGAGGGCGGTCCGCCCGGCGGCGGCCCGCCAGGCAAGGTGCTCGAGGTCGGCACCGGCTGCGGCTATCAGACCGCGGTGCTCGCGCCGCTGGTGAAGCAGCTCAACACCGTCGAGCGCATCGAGCCGCTGCTCGCGCGGGCGCGCGAGCGGCTGAAGGAGCTCGGCATCCGCAACGTGCGCTTCCGTCACGGTGACGGCTCGCTCGGCTGGAAGGCGCATGGGCCCTTCGACGGCATCCTGGTGGCGGCAGCTCCGCTGACGGTGCCCGAGGCGCTCCTCAAGCAGCTTCGGGTCGGTGGGCGGCTGATCGTGCCCCTGGGCCCTGAAGGGGAGCAGGAGCTGGTTCGCTTCACCCGGCGTGAGCAGCGCATCGAGCGCGAGACGCTCGGCGCGGTGGCGTTCGTGCCGCTGCTCGGGGGCACTGCCTGATAGAATCACTCTCATGAATGAATCGTAACTCTTTGTTTATTAAAATTATTATTGTGTGTTTTATTACACCGTCAGGGCACTGACGCGGCAATTCCCGCAGGAAAACGTGCATCCCGGCGCGAGCTGCATGCCGCGCGCGCCGGGGGCGGCGAAGAAAAGTCTTTGTGTGTCAAGGAGCTTGCACGCCTATCTCCAACATGTTTACCATGCACGCCCTGTCTCTCTACGACGACACGGGGAGGGCGATAAGGCAGAAGACACAGGGAGGAGGGAGAGTCGCAACAACAGCAATAACGGTTCCAAGAAAAACAAGAACAGTGCAATTGTTCGAGTCTGTCAGCTTCGAATGATTGTTTGGTTGGTTGAGCCTCCCCCTGTGTCTTCTGCTGATCGTCTTCCCCGCGGTAGCTTCCTACCGCAGAAACAGTCCCGCGGCCACTCGCCGCTCCTCCTGCACCAGAACGTTGAACGTGCGACACGCCGGCCCGAGCGCCATGGCTTCGAGTCCCACGCCGCGTGAGCGCAGCAGTGCGCGCAGCTGCGCCGGCGGGAACTGCTGACGGGGGCCGGTGCCGAGGATCACCAGCTCCGGTCCGAGTGAGAGAATCGCCTCGAGGTGCCTTGCGACGAGCTCGGCAAAGCTGCCCGGCTCCCAGCTGGTGATCAGCGTGTCGGCGGTGACGATGCAGCTGCCGCGGACGCTGTGGGTGCCGATGCGCACCTCGGTGTCCGAGTAGCCGCGGATCAGGTTGGCCGGTGCGCGCGTCTCGAGGGTGAACTTCACGGGCGTTACGATACTGCCCATGCGCGAAGCCGTCATAGTCATCGCCGACCTCTATCTGCAGCCGGGTGAGGAGCCGCACGCGCCGGGCGCGGGCAGTGCCCCGCTTCCGGGACTCGAGCACCTGGGACGCTTCGGCGAGCGTACCCGCCTTGCGCGCGGCTGGCGCGCGTGGCTTGCCGGCTGGCTCGGCCGTGCCGAACTCGCCGATCTCGCGGTAGCACAGGTCGCAGCCGCCGGCGTCACCACCGGCACGGCGGGCGCGATCCCGACCCGCTGGATCGCAACTCCGGTACAACTTCTCGCCGGGCTCACACGGCTGCACCTGCCGCGCGGGGGCATCCTGCGGCTCACCCCGCCCGAGCAGGCGGCGCTGGTGAGCGCCTTCGGGCGCGTGTTCGCCGGCGCGGATCTCAAGCTCGAGGCTCTGAGCGATGGACAGCTGCTGCTCACGACCCCGCGGATCGCACCGCTCGCGACCGCCGAGCCCGCGCGCTCTGCGGGCGGGGAGGTGCGCGTGCCGCAGGGTCTCGCCGCCGCACCGCTGCTGCGTCTCACGGCGGAGATCGAGATGTGGCTGCACGGCGAGCCGCTGAACGAGCTGCGCCGCCGGCGCGGCGCGCCGGCGGTGAGCGGCCTGTGGCTCTGGGGCGCCGACGGGGGCACGATTCTGCCGCCGCACGCGCACGCTCAGGGCGCGCAGCCACGCACGCCCGGGTCCGGCATCGCCTTCGGGGAGGACGCCTGGCTGTCGGGCCTGTGGCAGCTCCTGGGCGGCCTCGCCCGGCCTCTCCCCGAGCGCGCCGAAGCCCTGTTCACCGTGAACGCCGAGCGTTGCGTGGCGGTCGTCGAGCTGCCCGGCCCGCAGCCGGAGGCGCCGTGGTCCTCGCTCCACGAGGCGGCGGCGGCGCTCGATGAGCGCCTCATCGGTCCGGCGCTCACCGCGCTCAGGTCAGGCACGCTCGGGCGCTTGACCCTGATCGCCAACGACACCCGCGTCAGCGTCGGCCGGCTGAGCGCTCTTAAGCGCTGGCGCGCCCGGCGCCCGGGGCTGGAGGCGTTTGCATGAGCGGGACGCTGCGGGTGGTGCGCCGTGGACGCGGCGCGGACATACAGCTGCCCGCCGGGCTCCACCCGGTGCTGGCGCGCGCCTATGCGGCGCGTGGCGTGCGCTCGGGCGCCGACCTCGACACCTCGCTCGCGCGGCTCCTTCCGGTGGGCACGCTCGAGGGGATCGAGGCGGCGGTCGAGCTGCTCATCGCGCACCGCACCGGCGGACGCGTGCTCATCGTCGGCGATTTCGACGCCGACGGCGCCACCAGCAGCGCGCTCATGGTGCGTGCGCTGCGTGCGCTCGGCTTCTCGGCCGTCGATTTCCTGGTCCCCAACCGCTTCGAGTTCGGCTACGGGCTGACGCCCGAGATCGTGGCGCTCGCGGCGGCGCGCTCGCCGACGCTCATCGTGACGGTCGACAACGGCGTCTCGAGCCACGCCGGCGTGACTGCGGCCCGCACCCGCGGGATCGATGTGCTGATCACCGACCACCATCTCCCCGGCGCGGCTCTCCCCGACGCCAATGTGATCGTCAACCCCAATCTCGCCGGCAGCCGCTTCGGCAGCCGCGCACTCGCCGGCGTCGGCGTCGCCTTCTACATCATGGCCGCGCTCGAGCGGCGGCTGGCGCAGCTGCCGGGAGCGGCAGCTGCAGGCGCGGTGGTGCCGCAGCTCCTCGACCTGGTGGCGCTCGGCACGGTGGCGGACGTGGTGCCGCTGGATGTCAACAACCGGGTGCTGGTGGCCCAGGGCCTGAAGCGCATTCGCGCCGGCCGCTGCGTCGCCGGCATTCGCGCGCTGCTTGGAATCGCCGCACGAGCGGCGGCCAACCTGACGGCGGCGGATCTCGCCTTCGGCGTCGCACCGCGCCTCAATGCCGCCGGACGGATCGACGACATGACGGTCGGCATCCAGTGTCTGCTCGCCGACGAGATGGCCGAGGCGCAGCGCCTCGCCGTGCGACTCGATGAGCTCAACGAGGAACGTCGCACCATCGAGGCACGCATGCAGCAGGAGGCGCTCGCGGCCGTGCGCCGCCTCATCGAGCCCGGCCCGGCCGCCCTCGAGCGCAGCGGCGTCTGTCTGTTCGACGCGGGCTGGCACCAGGGAGTCGTGGGCCTGGTCGCGAGCCGCATCAAAGACCGCCTGCGCCGCCCGGTGATCGCGTTTGCGGCGGCGGATGCCGCGACGCTGCGCGGCTCGGCGCGCTCGGTGCCGGGCGTGCACATCCGCGACGTGCTGGATGCGATCGCCACGGCGCATCCGGACCTCATCAGCCGCTTCGGCGGGCACGCCATGGCGGCGGGACTGACTCTCGAGCGCGCGCGGCTCGATGAGTTCGCACGCGCCTTCGACGCCGAGGTCGAGCGCTTAAGGGGCGGCGCTGCGGCGGCGGACGCCGTGGAGACCGACGGCGAGCTCGAGGTCGGGGAGATCGCGCTCGGCACCGCGGAGGCGCTGCGCGCGGGCGGACCGTGGGGTCAGGCCTTCCCCGAGCCGAGCTTCGACGGCCTGTTCGACATCCGCAACGCGCGCGTCATCGGCGAGCGGCACGTGAAGATGTGGGTCGAGCCGCGAAGCAGCGGTCGCTCCTTCGATGCCGTCGCCTTCAATCACCTCGGCGAGGGCGGTGCGGGCGAGCTGCCCGCCGGGCTCACGCAGCTGGTCTACCGGCTGGACGTCAACGAGTACCAGGGCGAGCGCAGATTGCAGCTGCTCGTCGATCACCTGCTGCCGGTTGCTCGCTGAACCGGCGGCGGCAGTGTTAGCATCGCAAAGCCCCGGAAGCGCAGGACCACCATGGAAGTCAATCCGCTCAAGCGGCAGCTCAAAGATCTCGCCGAGCGCACCAACGCGTTACGGGGGTTTCTTTGAGTACGACCGCAAGCTCGAGCGACTCGAAGAGGTCGCCCGCGAGCTCGAGGACCCGAAGGTGTGGTCCGACCCGGCCCGCGCCCAGGAGCTCGGGCGCGAGCGCGCGCGGCTGACGAGCGACGTCGGCGAGATCGACCGCACCAGCTTAGGGATCGCCGAGTCCGCCGAGCTGCTCGAGCTCGCCGAGGCCGAGGGGGACGAGGGCGCGGCGCGCGAGGTCGAGCGCGACGCCCAGCGCCTCGAGGGCGAGGTGCGCCATCTCGAGCTCAAGCGCATGTTTCGCGGCGAGATGGACTCGCACAGCGCGTTCCTCGACATCCAGGCGGGAGCCGGCGGCACCGAGGCGCAGGACTGGGCGCAGATGCTGCTGCGCATGTACCTGCGCTGGGCAGCGGCGCGCGGCTTTCGCTGTGAGGTCATTGATAGCAGCCCCGGCGAGGTGGCCGGCATCAAGAGCGCGAGTGTCGAAGTGCAGGGTGAGTACGCTTACGGCTGGCTGCGCACCGAGACCGGCGTGCACCGCCTGGTGCGCAAGTCGCCGTTCGACTCCGGCAACCGGCGGCATACCTCCTTCGCCTCGGTGTTCGTCTCACCCGAGGTCGATGACGACATCGAAATCGAGGTGAACCCGGCGGATCTGCGGACCGACGTGTACCGCTCCTCGGGTGCCGGCGGCCAGCACGTCAACAAGACCGAGTCCGCGGTACGCATCACGCACCTGCCGTCCGGCATCGTGGTGGCCTGCCAGAACGAGCGCAGCCAGCACAAGAACCGCTCGACCGCCATGAAGATGCTGAAGGCGAAGCTCTACGAGCTGGAAGTCAACAAGCGCAACGCCGCGGCGCGGGTGCTCGAGGATTCGAAGTCGGACGTGAGCTGGGGCAACCAGATCCGCTCCTACGTGCTCGATCAGTCGCGCATCAAGGATCTGCGCACCGGAGTCGAGGTGGGCAACACCCAGGCGGTGCTCGACGGCGCGCTGGACCAGTTCATGGAGGCATCGCTCAAGGCGGGCGTATAACGACATGAAGAAGGACGACACCACGGGCTCCGGCGGCGGCGAGACGTCAGGCGACGACGAGAACCAGCTGATCGCCGAGCGGCGTGCCAAGCTCGCGCAGCTGCGCCAGCGCGCCGGCGGCGCTTACCCCAACGACTTCCGGCGCGACGTGCTCGCCGGCGAGCTGCAGGCCGCTTACGGCGAGCGTGACGAGCAGTGGCTGCAGGCGAATCCCACGCGCGTCACCGTCGGCGGCCGCATGATGTTCAAGCGGCTCATGGGCAAGGCGAGCTTCGCCAAGATCGCCGACCGCACCGGCCTCATCCAGCTGTACCTGCAGAGTCAGACGCTCGGCCCCGCGTACGAGGACTTCAAGGGCTTCGACGTCGGCGACATCGTCGGCGCGGGCGGCGTGCTGTTCCGCACGCGCACCGGCGAGCTGTCGGTGCGGGTGGACACGCTGCGCCTGCTGGTGAAGTCGCTCCGCCCGCTGCCCGACAAGTGGCACGGGCTCGCCGACACTGAGACCCGTTACCGCCGGCGCTATGTCGACCTCATCATGAGCGAGGCGAGCCGCAACGTGTTCCGCACGCGCACGCGCATCGTCCGCTACCTGCGTGACTTCCTCGACGCGCTGGATTTCCTCGAGGTCGAGACGCCGATGATGCAGCCCATCCCGGGCGGCGCCACGGCGCGTCCGTTCCGCACCCACCACAACGCGCTCGACCTCGACATGTACCTGCGCGTCGCGCCGGAGCTGTACCTGAAGCGCCTGATCGTCGGCGGACTCGAGCGCGTCTACGAGATCAACCGCAACTTCCGCAACGAGGGGCTGTCGACCCAGCACAATCCGGAATTCACGATGCTGGAGCTGTACCTCGCCTACGCCGACTACCGCGATCTGATGGACTGGATCGAGAAAGCGACGCGCGGGCTCGCGGCCACGCTCAACGGGACCCAGCAGCTCACCTACCAGGGTCGGCACTACGATCTCGCCAAGCCCTTCCGCCGCGTGACCGTCGAGCAGGCGATCATCGACAACAACGCAGGGATAGATCCGCTGTCGCTGCGCGATGTGACTTACCTGCGCAAGCGCTGCGAGCAGCTCGGCATCAAGGTCGGCGCGCACGACGGTCCCGGGAAGCTGCTGATCGAGCTGTTCGAGAAGACCGCAGAAAGCACGCTCCTCGAGCCGACCTTCGTGTACGCCTACCCGGCGGAGGTGTCGCCGCTGTCACGGCCGAACGACGCCGATCCGTTCATCGTCGATCGCTTCGAGTTCTTCATCGCCGGGCGCGAGCTCGCCAACGGCTTCTCCGAGCTCAATGACCCCGAGGACCAGGCGGCGCGGTTTCGCGCCCAGGTGGCGCGCAAGGACCGCGGCGACGAGGAGGCGATGTTCTACGATGCCGATTACGTGCGCGCGCTCGAGTACGGCATGCCGCCGGCGGCCGGGCTCGGGGTCGGCATCGACCGGCTGGTCATGTTCTTCACCGACTCGGCGTCGATACGCGACGTCATCCTGTTCCCGCACATGCGCCCGGAGGCCTGAAGCGCGCTCAGCCCTCGGGGATCGGCACCGCGAAGCTGCCGTCACGGTGCTGCGGCAGGCCGTCGTCGAGTGCGTAGTAGTCACCCTTGTCGGCGACAAAGATGTGGCAGGCGCTCTTCAAGCCGCTCGCGCCGTCGAGCGTACCGGCGGCGATGCTGATGTAGTCGCGTCCTTCGGCCTGCCAGAAGAGTGTCGAGCCGCAGCGGCCGCAGAAGCCACGGCGCGCCGAGTCGGAGGACAGGTACCAGCGCAGCTCCGCCGCGCTAGCTAAACGAAAGTCGCGGTGCCGGGCCGCGGTGGCCGCCATGAAGTGGCCGGTGCTGCGGCGGCACTGCGTGCAGTGGCACAGCACGACCGAGCGCAGCGGGCCGGTGACTGAATAGCGGACCGCGCCGCACAGGCAGCCACCGACTAGGGGTGTGGAAGTCGTCATTGAGTCTCCGGGTAACTCAAGGCGCCGCTTTAGTCGGGCAGCGCATAGGGCAGGGGGAGTTGCACGGCATCGAGGCGCGCACCGCCGCCGGCGGGCGCGGCTTCGCCCGCAGCTTCGCCGCCCGAGGCGATGAGCGGTGCGACCGCCAGAAACTCGCAGCGGCCGCCGGCGATGCGCACCGCGTCGACTACGCGCAGGGCGCGTCCGTCGGCGAGCTCGGCGGCATCGCCCGGCTCGAGCGAGCGTGGCTCCACGGTGCGGAAGCGCTGCAGGCGGCGCTTGACGCGCCCGCGGTAGTGGGCCCGCGCGATCACTTCCTGGCCCGTGTAGCAGCCCTTGTCGAAGGCAATCGCGCCGAGCGCGTCGAGATTGAGCATCTGCGCGACGAACTCGCCGCAAGTCGCCGCATAGACCTGCGGCTCGCCGGCTTCGACCGCGAGCCGTCGCCACAGCTGCGGATCCCCGCGCGGGTAATCCTCGAGGCCGAGGCCGGCCGCCGCCGCGGGTGCCGCGGCCGGGGTGGCGATGAGCCAGCGCGCGGGCGCCTCGCCGACGCGCGCGATGAGCGCTTCGCCGCACCGCCCGACGGCGCCCGCCGACTGCGGGAGCGAGGCGGGCGCGACCGAGGCGCCGCTCTCCACCAGGCCTTCAAAGCGCCAGGCGGGCGAATCGTCGGTGAGCACCACCTTGGAGCGCAGCACGAAGGCCGACAGCCGCGCGAGCAGCGGCGCCACGAGCTCGCGCGGCAGCACGGCGAGCACCTCGCCGGGAGCCGGTGCGATGAGCCGCAGGAGCGCCAGCACGCGTCCCTGCGGATTGTGATAGCCCGCGAGCAGCGAGCGATCCCCGGCGAGCTGCGTCATGTCGGCGGACAGTTGTCCCTGGAGGAACGCGATGGCCTCACGCCCGCGGGCGCGCACGGCGCCGAGCGACTCGAGGGTGAGCAGATTCCAGGGGGCGGTCATCAGGTTGAGCTTTGTTTTTCCTTGGCTTTCCGTATCCGGGATGCGTGAATTCTGGCAGACTAAATAGGTATGTCGACGTCGCAACGCAAGAGGCCGGAGGGCTCTCCGGCCAAAGAGACCGCTGCGCCCCCTTCTTCTGATCCCGTTGCTGCCGTGCTGCGCCCCGAAGCCCCCGCCGCCGCGCCGCGCGAGCTCGGCGGTCCGACCGGGCCGGATCCGACGCGCTTCGGCGACTGGGAGAAGAACGGCCGCTGCATCGATTTTTAGTCTATGCGCGCGCGACCCCTCTCACCGTACCTGTCGGTGTACAAGATGTCCCGGTACACGCTGGTGACATCCATCTTCAATCGCTTCACGGGCGTCGGGCTGTCCCTGGGGCTGGTGCTGCTGGTGTACTGGCTGACCGCGGTGGCGGGCGGACCGCTCACCCAGACGCGCGCGGCGCGCCTCCTCGCCCTGCCGGTGATGAAGCTCGTCTACGCCGCCTGCATCGTCGCCTTCTGCTATCACCTGGTCGCCGGCATCCGCCACCTGGTATGGGACACGGGCCGCTTCCTCGAGCGCGCGCAGTCGCGCAGCAGCGCGCGGCTGGTGGTCGCGGTGAGCGTGGCGCTCATGGCTCTCATCGGCTACTGCGTGTTCGTCCGCGGGGGCCGCTTACCGTGAGCCTGCGCACCCCGCTGCGTCGCGTACTGGGTGCGGGCTCGGCCAAGGAGGGCGTACATCACTGGTGGCTGCAGCGGCTCACATCGGTGGCGCTGGTGCCGCTCACCGTCTGGTTCGTGGTCTCGCTCCTCACGCTGCCGTCGTTCGATCATGCGACGGTGGCGGCCTGGGAGCGCACCGGTCCGACGCCGCTGCTGCTGATGCTGCTGGTGCTGGTCGCGACCTGGCACTCGCAGCTCGGGGTGCGCGTCGTAGTCGAGGATTACGTGGCGGCGGCCGGGGCGCGCACCGTGACGCTCACGCTGGTGAGCTTTGTGCACGTGCTGCTCGCGGCAGCCGGCGTGTTCGCCGTACTTAAGGTGGCGCTCGGAGGGCCGCCGTGAGCGCCTACCCGCTCATCGATCACAGCTACGACGTGGTGGTGGTGGGCGCCGGAGGCGCCGGACTGCGTGCCACGCTCGGACTCGCGGAGAGCGGTCTGTCGACCGCCTGCATCACCAAACTCTTTCCCACCCGCAGCCACACCGTGGCCGCGCAGGGCGGCATCTCGGCGGCCCTCGGCAACATGGGCGAGGACGACTGGCGCTGGCACATGTACGACACGGTCAAGGGCTCGGACTGGCTCGGCGACCAGGACGCCATCGAGCTCATGTGCAAGGAGGCGTCCGCAGCGGTCATTGAGCTCGAGCACTACGGCGTACCGTTCTCGCGCACCGAGACGGGGCGCATCTACCAGCGGCCGTTCGGCGGTATGACCACGCACTTCGGCAAGGGCATCGCGCAGCGTACCTGCGCCGCGGCCGACCGCACCGGGCATGCGATGCTCCATACCCTCTACCAGCAGTCGATCCGGCATGCGGCGACCTTCTTCGTCGAGTACTTCGCGATCGACCTCATCATGCAGGACGGCGTGTGCCGCGGCGTCGTGGCGCTCGACCTCGCGGACGGCACCCTGCACCGGTTCCGCGCGCACATGACCATCCTCGCGACCGGTGGCTACGGACGCACTTATTTCTCCTGCACCTCTGCGCATTCCTGCACCGGGGACGGTAACGCCATGGTGCTGCGCGCGGGGCTGCCGCTGCAGGACATGGAGTTCGTGCAGTTCCATCCCACCGGCATCTATGGCGCCGGGTGCCTGATCACCGAGGGGGCACGCGGCGAGGGCGGCTATCTCACCAACTCGCGCGGCGAGCGCTTCATGAGCCGCTACGCTCCGAACGCCAAGGACCTCGCCTCGCGCGATGTGGTGAGCCGCGCCATGACGGTCGAGATCCGCGAGGGGCGCGGCGTCGGTCCGGAGCACGACTACATCGATCTGCACCTCGAGCATCTCGGTGCCGGGGTCATCCACGAGCGCCTGCCGGGCATCGCCGAGACGGCGCGCATCTTCGCCGGGGTGGACGTCACGCGCGAGCCGATCCCGGTGCAGCCGACGGTGCACTACAACATGGGCGGCATCCCCTGCAATCACCGCGGCGAGGTGGTGTGCCCGAAGGACGGCAATCCCGACAGCGTGGTGCCGGGGCTGATGGCGGTGGGCGAGGCCGCGTGCGTGTCGGTGCACGGCGCCAACCGCCTGGGTTCCAACTCGCTGCTCGATCTCGTGGTCTTCGGCCGCGAGGCGGCGCGACGCTGCGCCGAGCTGATCCGGCCCGCGAGCGCGCACGCGCCGCTGGCCGCGGACGCGGGCGAGGCCGCGGTGGCGCACCTCGACCGCCTGCGGCAGGCCAACGGCGCGCGCGGCACGGCCGCGATCCGCGTCGAGATGCAGAAGACGATGCAGCTCGATGCCGCGGTGTTTCGCACCGGCGAGAGCCTCGCCCAGGGGATCGAGCGCATCGGCCAGACTTACGAGTCCTTCGCCGACGTGACGATCGCCGACCGCTCGCTCATCTGGAACACCGATCTCATCGAGACGCTCGAGCTCGAGAACCTGCTCATGCAGTCGACCGCCACCATCCACTCGGCCGCCAACCGTACCGAGAGCCGCGGCGCGCACGCGCGCGAGGACTTTCCGCAGCGCGACGACCGCGACTGGCTGAAGCACAGTCTGGTGTGGGTGGAGGGGCCGCGGCGTGTGCGCTTTGATTACCGCCCGGTGCACCTCAACACGCTCACCGGGGAGGTCGAGTCGATTCCACCCCGGGCGCGTACCTACTGAAGAGGGATTCGAGCGATGGCTGAGTTCCGTCTGCCCCGCAACTCGCGCCCCGTGCCGGGCGTCACCCACCGCGCCGCGGCGGGGGCGCGCGACCTGCGCAGCGTGCGCATCTACCGCTACAACCCCGATGCCGAGAGCCAGCCGCGCATCGACACCTTCGAGATCGACGCCAAGAGCAGCGGGCCGATGCTGCTCGATGCGCTGATCTACATCAAGGCGCAGCTGGATTCCTCGCTCACCTTCCGCCGCTCCTGCCGTGAGGGGATCTGCGGCTCGTGCGCCATGAACATCAATGGGCTGAACGGCCTCGCCTGCACCACCTCGATGCACGATCTCGGTGCCGAGATCCGCATCTACCCGCTGCCGCATCTGCCGGTGGTGAAGGACCTGGTGGCGGACTTGAGCAACTTCTACGCGCAATACGCGGCCGTGAAACCCTGGTTGCAGACGCGCACCCCGGCACCGCCCGATCACGAGCGACTGCAGAGCAAGCAGGAGCAGGAGCTGATCGACCGGCCGGCGGCCTGTATCCTGTGTGCCTGCTGCTCCACCGCCTGTCCGAGCTACTGGTGGAACAGCGAGCGGTTCCTGGGCCCCGCGGCGCTGCTCGCCGCCTACCGCTGGATCATCGACAGCCGCGACGAGGCGACCGGCGAGCGGCTCGATGAGCTCGAGGATCCCTTCCGGCTGTATCGCTGCCACACCATCATGAACTGCACCGACGTCTGCCCGAAGGACCTGAACCCCGCCCGGGCGATCGCGGAAATCAAGAAAATGCTGGCCGAGCGTCGTGGCTGACCGCTCGAGCCCCGAACGCGCGCTGTCCGCCGCTGCGCCCGGGCGCCTGCTGTGGCGCTGCCGGCGTGGCATGAAGGAGCTCGACATTCTCCTCGAGCGCTTCGCGCGGCAGGCGTTGCCGCAGGCCGCGGCGGCCGAGCGGCAGGCATTCGAGCGGCTGCTTAAGCTGCCGGATCCACTGCTGGCAGGGTATCTTCTGGGGCAGGAGCGGCCGGGCGACGCCGAACTCGCCGAGCTGACGGCGCGGATCCGGGACTTGGGTCACGGTTCTGCCCCATGCTGAACTTTTACCGGGGGTCACAGTCTACTCAGCTCGCGGCGCGGCGGCCCTCGGCTGACGGCTAGAGGGCGCTCATGGGCGCCGATGAAAGCGATCTGAGTCTGGTGCGCCGCGTACAGCGCGGCGACAAGGGGGCATTCGATGCGCTGGTCCTCAAGTACCAGCACAAGCTGGTCAAGCTGGTCATGCGCTACGTGCGCAACCCGGCCGAGGCCGAGGACATTGCCCAGGAGGCCTTCATCAAGGCCTACCGTGCGCTGCCACAGTTTCGCGGCGACAGCGCGTTCTATACCTGGCTGTACCGCATAGCGATCAACACCGCCAAGAACGCCGTAGTGTCACGCGACCGCAGCCCCATCGATTACAACATCGACCGCAACAGCGATGAGTCCTACGACATGCAAGGCCGAATGAAGGATGCCGAGACCCCCGAGGGGCTGGTGCTGACCGACGAGATACGCTCGATCGTCAACGCCGCCATCGAAGCGCTGCCGGAGGACCTGCGCACCGCCATCGTGCTGCGCGAGCTCGAGGGACTGTCCTACGAGGAGATCGCCGCCGCCATGGATTGTCCGGTGGGGACGGTGCGCTCGCGGATCTTCCGCGCGCGCGAGGCGATCGACCGGCGGCTGCGGGAAGTGTTCGAAGGCGGACTGGGCCGTACCGAGGAGCTGGGATGAACGAGGAGCTCGACAGTCAGCTGTCCGCAATGTTCGACGACGAGCTGGCCGCCGGCGAGTGCGAGCTGCTGGCGCGGCGCCTGTCGCGCGATGAGCAGCTCAAGGCCCGCTGGGGACGCTACGCGGTGATCGGCGCGGCGATCCGCGCCGAGCGCGGTGTGCGCCTCAACGCGCCGATCGCCACGCGCGTGAGCGTCGTGATGCGTTCGGAGCCGGCGCTCGCCGCGGGCGCGGTGCGCGGCACGGCGGGGGCGCGCTGGCGGCGGCCGCTGGCAGGCGCGGCGGTCGCGGCCGGAGTTGCCGCGCTCTCGATCCTGTGGCTGCGCACGACGCAGTCGCCCGACGGCGCCACCGTAGTGGTCGCGCCGCCGCTCGCGGCGCTACCCGCAGCGCGCGCGCCGCTCCCCGGGGTGCGTGCCGCGGAGCGCCGCGCGGGCGATGCCGGCGTCGCCCCCAGTTACGTCGCGCCGCCGGCGCAGCGCGGCAATGCCGCCGCAGTGCCGGCCCCGGAGCTCGCCAACTACGTGGTGGCGCACAGCATGTTCAGCCCGCCGGTGACGCGCGGCACGCTGCTGTCGTCGTTCATGACCAGCGAGTCGGGAGCGGCAGGCGCCGCAACTGTGCTGACCGCCGAACCCGTCAGCGATCCGCCGCGCGATGCGCAGAGCCACGCGCAATAGCGAGCCCGCCCGGGCGCTGCTGCTCATCCTCGCGGTCGCCGCCGCGAGCGGTGCGCTGGCCGCCGCCGCCCCGCCGCCCGAGCCGGCAGCCAACGCTTCACCCGCTGCCCCGTCCGAGTGGCTCGAGCGCATGAACCAGGCGCTCACCACCCGCAACTACGACGGCACGTTCGCGCATTGGCACGGCGGCACGGTGCAGATGCTGCGCATCATCCACCGCCTGCAGGACGGCAAGGTGACCGAGCGGCTGGTATCCCTCGACGGCTCGGGGCGCGAGTTCATCCGCTCCGGACAGATGCTCAGCTGCTACCTGCCCGACAAGCGCACCGTGCTGGTCGAGCAGCGTCCGCCCGAGCAGTCGCTGGTGAGCTTCCCGGCCGTCACGCCCGAGACGGCGACCTTCTACGACATCCGCGAAGTCGCCCGCACGCGCCTCAACCGCCGCGACACCCACCTCATCACGATTGCACCCCGCGATGAGTACCGCTATGGCTACCGGCTGTGGATCGACGATGCCACGGCCATGCCGCTCAAGACGCAGCTGTGCGACACCGGCGGGCACATCATCGAGCAGATCGTGTTCGCGAATCTGACGATGCCGGCGCACATCGCCGACTCGGCCTTCAAGCCCGAGGTGGTGACAGAGGGCTTCCGCTGGCTGCGCAGCGATGTGGCGCCGGGCGCGCCGCCGCCGCTGCCGGTATGGAGCGCGCTGAAACTGCCGCCCGGGTTCCGGATGATGGTGCGCGGGGCGCAGACGCTGCCGGGCTCGGCGGTTCCGGCCACTCACCTGGTGTTCACCGACGGACTCGCCTCGGTGTCGGTGTTCGTCGAGCAGCGTACCCCGGACGCCGGCGGCGAGCACATCACCGAGACGCAATCGACCTGCATCGGCTCCTCGTGCGCCTTCTCCTTCGTGAGCGACGGCCACAAGGTCACCGCGGTCGGCGAAGTGCCGCCGGCCACCGTGCGTTTCATCGCTATGCAGGTCAGGGCCGAGGGGCCGGCCGCGGGCAACACCCCTCCGGTCGCCTGCCTGGCACCGGGGTGCTCGCGCCCGCCGCAGTGACCGCGCCGCCGGCAGCGGCGCCGCGCCTGAGGCTCCTCACCCGCCACGACTGCGAGCTGTGCGCGACCATGCAGCGCGAGCTCGCCTCGCTCGCCCGCACGCACCCGCTGCCGCCCCTGCAAGTGGTGGATGTCGACTCCGATGCCGAGCTCAGACGCCGCCACGGCCTCGACATCCCGGTGCTGCTGCTGGATGGCAGCGTCGTGTGCCGGCACCGGCTGGACGGGGCGGAGCTGCTGCGGCTGCTGCGCGGGGTGCCGGCGGCCTGAGGCGCCCGGCCCGACGGGCCAGGAAGCGCAAAAGTCCCTATAATCCGCCCGCCGCTGGACTTGGCCACGGCGTGGGTCTTGCGGCGGCAGCTTCCCGAGTTCATGCGGCACATACGTAACTTCTCCATCATCGCGCACGTAGATCACGGCAAATCGACGCTCGCCGATCGGTTCATCCAGCTGTGCGGGGGACTCGCGGACCGCGAGATGCAGGAGCAGGTGCTCGACTCCATGGATCTGGAGCGCGAGCGCGGTATCACCATCAAGGCGCAGAGCGTCACGCTGTATTACAACGCCCGCGACGGCGAGCGCTATCAGCTCAACATGATCGACACGCCGGGGCACGTGGACTTCTCCTACGAGGTGTCGCGCTCGCTGGCGGCGTGCGATGGGGCACTGCTGGTGGTGGACGCCTCCCAGGGCGTGGAGGCGCAGAGCGTCGCCAACTGCAACACCGCGACCGAGCAGGGGCTCGAGGTGCTGCCGGTCATCAACAAGATCGACCTGCCGTCGGCGGACCCTGAGCGGGTGGCGCGCGAGATCGAGGAGATCATCGGCATCGAGGCGACCGATGCGGTGCGGGTGAGCGCCAAGACCGGCGACGGGGTGGCGGAGCTCCTCGAGGTCCTCATCCGGCGCATCCCCGCTCCGCGCGGCGACGCGGCGGCGCCGCTGCAAGCACTGATCATCGATTCCTGGTTCGACAACTACGTGGGTGTCGTGTCGCTGGTGCGCGTCATGAATGGCAGCCTGAAGAGCGGCGACAAGATCCGCGTGGTCTCGACCGGGCGCAGTCACAACGTCGACCGCCTCGGCCGCTTCACGCCCAAGGCGGTGGTCGAGAAGCAGCTGGCCACGGGGGACGTCGGCTTCGTGGTCGCGGGCATCAAGGAGATCGACGGCGCCCCGGTGGGCGACACCATCACGCTGGAGAACCGGCCGGCTGCGGCACCGCTCCCGGGCTTCAAGCAGATCAAGCCGCGGGTGTTCGCCGGCCTCTTTCCGGTGAACTCGGAGGACTACGAGAAGTTCCGCGACGCACTCGCGAAGCTGCGCCTCAACGACTCCGCGCTCCACTACGAGCCGGAAGTCTCCGGCGCACTCGGCTTCGGGTTCCGCTGCGGCTTTCTCGGGCTGCTGCACATGGACATCGTGCAGGAGCGGCTCGAGCGCGAGTATGAGCTGACGCTGGTCAGCAGCGCGCCGACGGTGATCTATGAGGTGGCGCGCACCGACGGCACGGTCGCGTATGTCGACAACCCGGCGAAACTCCCCGCCTCGGACGCGATCGAGGAGCTGCGCGAGCCGATCATCATCGCCAACATTCTGGTGCCCCCGGACCACGTCGGTGCGGTGCTGAAGCTGTGCAACGACAAGCGCGGCACGCAGAACAAGATGCTGTACCTCGGCACCCAGGTCTCGCTCCAGTACCAGCTGCCGCTCGCCGAGGTGGTGCTGGATTTCTTCGACCGCCTGAAGTCGGCGAGCCGCGGCTACGCCTCCTTCGACTATGAGTTCAGCCACTTCCAGAGCGCGCCGCTGGTCAAGCTCGACGTCCTCATCAACGGTGACAAGGTCGACGCGCTGTCGACCATTGTGCACCGCGACAGTGCCTACCAGCGCGGCCGCGAGCTGGTGGACAAGATGCAGGAGCTCATTCCGCGGCAGATGTTCGAGGTGGCGGTGCAGGCGGCGATCGGCAGCGCCGTGATCGCGCGCGCAACCGTCAAGGCGCTGCGCAAGAACGTACTGGCGAAGTGCTACGGCGGCGACGTCACCCGCAAGCGCAAGCTTCTCGAGAAACAGAAGGAAGGCAAGAAACGCATGAAACAGCTCGGTCACGTCGAGATCCCGCAGGAGGCATTCCTCGCGGTGCTGCAGGTCGGTCGCAAGCACTAGGCCCGTCATGACAAACCTGATGCCGCTGATCGTGCTGCTGTCGTGGCTCGCCCTGCCGGTGGGCCTCATCTGCATCGTCGACGACTGGCTGCTGCGACCGCGGCGCGCCGCCGGCGTGGCGGATGCGCCGTTGATGCGCGTGCTGTACGGCGCGCTGCCGCTTTTGATCGGTGCGGCGGTGCTGCGCCTGCTGCTCGCCGAGCGGCTCGACTTCAGCGCCGTGCTGCTCGCCATCACCGTGGTGACGGGCGTCGTCTGGGCGTTCGACAGTGTGCTGCTGCGCCCGCAGCGCCTGGCCGCCGCGCGCGCCGCCGGCCGCGACCCAGGCGCGCTCGCCGAGCCCGGCACCGTCGACTACGCGCGCAGCTTCTTTCCGGTGGCGCTGGTGGTGCTGGTGCTGCGCTCCTTCGTGTTCGAGCCGTTCCGCATCCCCTCGGATTCGATGATGCCGACGCTGCTCGACGGCGACTTCATCATCGTCAACAAGTACGCCTACGGGCTGCGCCTGCCGGTGCTCAACCGCAAGTTCGTCGCCACCGGCGAGCCGCAGCGCGGCGATGTGGTGGTGTTCCGCTATCCGCTCGACCCGAGCACCAACTTCATCAAGCGCCTGGTGGGGCTGCCCGGTGATCACGTCGAGGTGCGCGACAACCGCATCTTCATCAACGGCCGCCCGGTGCCCTTTACCGTCGCCCCCCACAGGTACAACGACGGCTGCTATATAAACCTGGCGCTCGCTACCGAGCGGCTTGGCGATCATGAGCACCAGGCGATATTCTGTCCGGTGGCCCTCGACCGGGCACCGCTCCTGTCGGCCTGCAACCGCAGCGGTCTGCGCGGTTACGTGTGCGGCGACGAGGATGCTCCCGGGTTCCTGCGCACCGCACCCTGGTCGGGGGAGGTGCCGCCCGGGCATTACCTGATGATGGGCGATAACCGCGACAATAGTGACGACGGGCGCTCCTGGGGCTTCGTGCCCGAGGAGAACCTGGTCGGCAAAGCGACCCGGATCTGGTTCAATTGGGATCCGCACCACGCCGGCGGCCCCATGTGGAGCCGGATCGGCACGGCGATCCACTGAGGGAGTTGCATCGATGCGTAGCAGACAACGGGGTGTGACGGCCTTGGGCTGGCTGATCCTGCTGACGCCGCTGGCGATCGTCGGCTATGCGGGGGTTCGCCTGCTGCCCGTGTACCTCAACTACATGAAGGTGGTGCGGGCCCTCGACCTGGTGGCGAGCGATGGCGCAAGCAACGGCGACATCAGCGCGATCCGCACCACCATCGACAGGCACTTCGAGATCGACATGGTGGATTATCCGACCGCCAAGGACATCAAGGTCACCCGCTCCGGCGCGGGCTTTCAGGTGGAGGCCGCCTACGACGACGAGGCGCCGCTGTTTGGCAACATCTCGCTCCATATCGTCTTCGACAAGGTCGTCAAGACCGGGGGCGGGGGCGGGCCGTAGCAGTGCGGGAGCCCGCGCCTTCGGAATGACTGCCGCCGCCGCGTCAGGACGCTGGCTGCGCGAGGCACTCGGCTACGAGGCGCGCGACGCCGCACTGTTCGGCGCCGCGCTCACCCATCGCAGCGCCGCCGGCCCCAACAACGAGCGTCTGGAGTTCCTGGGTGACGCGGTGCTGAACCTGGTGGTTGCCGACCTGCTGTACCGCAGCTTCCCGCACGCCTCGGAAGGGGACTTAAGCCGGCTGCGCGCGCGGCTGGTGAGCCGCGAGCCACTGGCGGAGGTGGCGGCCGATCTGAAGCTCGGCGCAGTGCTGCAGCTCGGCTCGGGGGAGCTGAAGAGCGGTGGCTTCCGCCGCCAGTCGATCCTGGCCGATGCGCTCGAGGCGGTGTGCGGGGCGCTGTATCTCGACGGCGGGCTGCCCGCGGCCGAGCGGGCCATCACCCGGCTGTGGAGTGCGCGGATCGCCGCACTTCCCGATCCGGCGACGCTCAAGGACGCCAAGACCCGCCTGCAGGAGTACCTGCAGGCGCGCAGCCTTACGCTGCCGCGTTACCAGGTGGAGCAGATCGAGGGCGAGCCTCACGCTCAGACCTTTCGCGTCAGCTGCGAGGTCGCCTCCCTCGGACGACGCGTGCACGGTGGCGGCTCGAATCGCCGCCGCGCCGAGCAGGAGGCGGCCGAGCGCATGCTGAGCGAGATCGGGCCGGATGCGATGCGCGAGCCGCGCGCGTGAGCGCCACGGACACGACGCCGTTTCGCAGCGGCTTTGCCGCGCTCGTCGGGCGGCCGAACGTGGGCAAGTCGACGCTGCTCAACGCGCTCGTCGGTGAGAAGGTCAGCATCGTCACACCGCGTCCGCAAACCACCCGTCACCGCATCCTCGGCATCGTCAACCTCCCCGGCGCGCAGGTCGCCTTCGTCGACACGCCGGGATTGCACCGCGAGGCACGGCGCGCCCTCAACAAGGCCATGAACCGCACCGCCACCACCGCCCTCGCGGACGCGGACGTGGTGGTGCAGGTCATCGAGGCTCTCGAGTGGGACGCCGGCGATCAGCTCACCCTCGAGCGCATCGCCCGCGCCCAGCGGCCGGCGATTCTCGCGGTGAACAAGGTCGACCGCGCGCGTCCGCGGGAGCGGCTGCTGCCGTTTCTCGCCAGCCTCGCCCCGCGGCACGAGTTCCTCGCCATCGTGCCGGTCTCGGCCCTCAAGGGCGACAACATCGACGACCTGCGCCGTACCATCGCCACCCACCTGCCCGAGTCCCCGGCGCTGTTCGCCCACGGCGAGGTGACCGACCGCGGCCTCGCGTTCCGGATCGGGGAGATGATCCGCGAGAAGCTCACCCTCGAGCTCAACCAGGAGGTGCCGTACGGCATCGCGGTGGAGGTCGAGCAGCTCAAGGAGGAGGATGGGCAACTGCTGGTCGATGCCTCGATCTGGGTCGACCGCGAGGGGCAGAAGCCGATCGTGATCGGCGCGCGCGGCGAGCGCCTGAAGCGCGTGGGCCGGTCGGCGCGCCTGGCGCTCAACGGGCTGCTGGCACGCCGCGTGCACCTCAACCTATGGGTGAAGGTGCGTGCCAACTGGGCGGACAACGCGCGGGCGCTGCGGCAGCTGGGGGTCGAATGAGCCGCAGTCTGCGCCGCGTCGAGCTCACACCGGGCTACATCCTGCACCACCAGCCGTGGCGCGACACCAGCCGCATTCTCGAGGTGTTCACCGGCGAGCACGGGCGCTTGAGCCTGTTCGCGCGTGCCGTGCGCGGACCCGGCGCGCGTCTCGCGCCGGTGCTGCAGCCTTTCCGGCCGCTGCTCATCTCCTTCAGCGGCCGCGGCGAGGCGGCGCACCTGAGCCACGCGGAACGCGCCGACGACTGCGGCGCACTGCCTGCCGGTCGGGTGCTGGCGGCGTTCTATCTCAACGAGCTGCTGCTGCGGCTGACGACCCGCCATGACCCGCAGCCGGCGCTGTACGAGCACTATCACCTGACGCTCGCGGCGCTGCGCGGTGGCACAGCGCTCGAGCCGGCGCTGCGGCTGTTCGAGAAGCGGCTGCTCGAGCTCACCGGCTACGGCGTGGAGCTCGCCGCCGAGGCGAGCGGCGCGCCGCTCGAAGCGGACGGTTACTATCTGTTCCGCCCCGCGATGGGGCTCGCGCGCACCGACGCGCGTGCGCCAGGCGCGCTCGCCGGCGACTCGCTCATCGGGCTGCGGGCGGAGCGCCTCGAGGGGGCGCGCGCGCTCGGGGATGCGCGGCGGCTGCTGCAGGCGGCGCTCGCCGCCTGTCTGGAGGGGCGGCCGCTGGCGACGCGCGCGGTGGCGAGATCCATGGCGCGAAAGGCGGCGCGGTCATGAGCGGATTTGTTGCGCTCGGAGTCAACATCGATCACGTGGCGACGCTGCGCCAGGCGCGGCGCGCACGCGAGCCCGATCCGGTGCACGCGGCCCTCGCCGCCGAGCAGGCCGGCGCCGACAGCATCACGCTGCACCTGCGCGAGGATCGCCGCCACATCCAGGACCGAGACGTGCGCACGCTGCGCGGCCTGCTGCAGACGCACATGAACCTGGAGATGGCGGTCACCGACGAGATGCTCAGCATAGCCGCCGAGGTCCGGCCGGCCGACTGCTGCCTGGTCCCGGAGAAGCGCACCGAGCTCACCACCGAAGGCGGGCTCGATGTGGCCGCGCAGCTCGAGCGCATCCGCGCCGCGACCGCGCGCCTCGCCGCCGCCGGCATCCGCGTCGCGCTGTTCATCGATCCGGACGCGGCGCAGATCGCTGCCGCGCAGGCGAGCGGCGCGCCGGTGGTGGAGCTGCATACCGGTGCCTACGCCGGCGCTACGGCAGGCAAGCGCGCCACCGAGCTCGAGCGGCTGCGCAGCGCCGCGCGCCGCGCCACGGGCCTCGGCCTGGTGGTGCACGCCGGGCATGGGCTCGACTATCACAACGTCCAGCCGGTCGCCGCCATCGGCGAGATCGTCGAGCTCAACATCGGGCATGCGATCATAGCGCGCGCCGTATTCACCGGGCTTGCGGCCGCGGTGCGCGAGATGAAGGCGCTGATGCAGGCGGCGTGCGCATGATCTTCGGCATCGGCGTCGACGTGCTGGAGACGGCGCGCATCGCGCGCACCCTCGGCCGCTTCGGCAGCCGCTTCGTCGAGCATCTGCTGATGCCCGAGGAGCAGGCACAGCTCGAGCGCACGCAGCGTCGCGAGCGCTTCGTCGCCATGCGCTTCGCAGCCAAGGAGGCGATCGTCAAGGCCATGGGCACCGGCTTCGCCCACGGCGTGTGGATCCGCGACGTGGGCGTGGTGCAGAACGCCTGGGGCAAGCCCGAAGTGGTGTTCTCGGCCCGCGGCGAGCAGGTGCGACGCGCCCTCGGCGTGGGCGAGGCGCATGTGACGCTCACCGACGAGGCTGGCCTCGTAGTGGCGGTGGCGGTGCTGCTTCGGGCCCCGTGAACACCCTGGTATTCGACATCGAGACGGTTCCGGACGTCGAGTTCGGCCGCCGGCTCTACGGACTCGGGGACCTGGCGGACGAGCAGGTAGCCAAGGCAATGTTCGCCCGCCGCCGCCAGGGGAGCGGCGGGGAATTTCTGCCGCTCGAGCAGCAGCGCGTGGTCGCCATCTCCTGCGCGCTGCGCAAGGGCGAGTCGTTCACGCTGTGGAGCGTCGGCGAGCCGGGGGCAAGCGAAGGCGAGCTGGTGCAGCGCTTTTTCGACGGCATCGCGAAGTTCTCGCCCGACCTGGTGTCGTGGAACGGCGCGGGCTTCGATCTACCGGTGCTCAGCTACCGCGCGCTCCTGTGGGGGGTGCAGGCGGGGCGCTTCTGGGAAACGGGCGACAGCGATACCGAGTTCCGCTACAACAATTATCTGCAGCGCTTTCACTGGCGGCACACCGATCTGATGGACGTGCTGTCGGGCTTCAGCTCGCGCAACCGCGTGTCGCTGTCGAACATGGCGCTGCTGCTTAAGCTCCCCGGCAAGCTCGGCCTCAAGGGCGATCAGGTCTGGGATGCCTACAGGCAAGGCGACACGCCCGGCATCCGCCGCTACTGTGAGACCGACGTGCTCAACACCTACCTTATTTATCTGCGCTTCGAGCGGCTGCGCGGGCGGCTGACGGCTGCGGAGCACGACGCCGAGGTGGTGCGCGTGCGCGAGTACTTGAGCGCATCCGGCGAGGTGCATCTGCAGCAGTTCCTCGCGGCCTGGAAGGCCGGCGATTGATGAGCCCCGCGGACCAGGCCGGCGCGGGCGCTGCGGCACGCGCGCCGGCCGCACCGGGCGAGGAGGTGGCCGAGGTCTGCGGGCTCACCCACGAGGGCGAGGGAGTGGTGCGCGGCGGCAAGACCGTGTTCGTCGCCGGCGCGCTGCCCGCGGAGCGCATCCGGCTGCGCCGCTCGCGGCGCCACCGCCAGCACGACGACGGCGAGCTCCTGGAGGTACTCGCACCCTCGCCCGACCGCGTGGTGCCGCGCTGCGTGCACTTCGGGATCTGCGGGGGCTGCACCCTGCAGCATCTCGCCCCCCCGGCACAGCTCGCCGCCAAGGAGGCGCAGCTCAGGGACACACTGGCGCGGCTGGCACAGTTGCAGCCGCGCCGCTGGCTGGCGCCGCTCGCAGGTCCCGTGTGGGCCTACCGGCGTCGGGCGCGCCTCGGCGCCAAGTTCGTCCACAAGAAGGGGCGGGTGGTGGTGGGCTTCCGCGAGCGTGCCGCACCCTTCGTTACCGACGCTACCCGCTGCGAGGTACTGGCCGAGCCCGCAGGCACACTGATCGCCCCGCTCGCCGCGCTGCTCACGCGCCTGTCGATCCGCGAGCAGCTGCCGCAGATCGAGGTCGCCGTCGCCGACAATGCGCTGGCGCTGGTGCTGCGCACGCTCGCGCCGCCGACGCAGGCCGATCGGGCGCTGTTGCGGGAGTTTGCCGCCGCACAGCGCGTGCGCCTTTATCTGCAGCCGGCAGGCCTCGACTCGGTTGCGCAGCTCGACGGTGAGGGTGCGCCGCCGCTCTACTACCGCCTGCGCTCCTTCGGCCTCGAGCTCGAGTTCTCTCCCACCGACTTCATCCAGGTCAACGCTGCGGTGAACGAGGCGCTCGTCGGGCGTGCCGTGGAGCTGCTCGAGCTGCAGCCCGACTCGCGGGTGCTCGACCTCTACTGCGGACTCGGCAATTTCACGCTGAGCCTGGCGCGGCACTGCGCTTTTGCAACCGGTGTGGAAGGCGAGGCGGCGCTGGTGGCGCGGGCGCGCGGCAACGCAGCGCACAACGGAATCGCCAACGCCGAGTTTCACCTGGCGGATCTCGCCGCCGAGCCGCCGCGTGCGGCGCCGTGGCTCAAGTCCGGCTACAGCCACGTGCTGCTCGATCCGCCGCGCGCCGGCGCGCGCGCCGTGCTGGCAGCGCTCGGGGAGCTCGCGCCGCAGCGGCTGCTGTATATTTCCTGCCATCCGGGGAGCCTGGCGCGGGACCTGATGGCGTTGGTGCACGAACATGGCTTCACGCTCGAGGCGGCGGGCGTCGTCGACATGTTTGCGCATACCGCGCACGT
The DNA here is from genome assembly GCA_963804465.1 of uncultured Gammaproteobacteria bacterium. Taxonomy (GTDB): domain Bacteria; phylum Pseudomonadota; class Gammaproteobacteria; order Steroidobacterales; family Steroidobacteraceae; genus 13-2-20CM-66-19. The sequence goes on along the minus strand of CAWDQL010000017.1, from coordinate 702,298 downwards.
CGAGTCGCTCGCGCTGCTGACCAGGGCTGCATGAGCCTGGGTCCGCTGATGATCGATCTCGAGGGGAGCGCGCTCAGCGCCGCCGAGCGCGAGCTGCTGCGCCATCCGCTGGTGGGGGGGGTGCTGCTGTTCACCCGCAACTACCTCGATCCCGCGCAGCTCGCCGCACTCGTGGCCGAGATCCACGCCGCGCGCACCCCCGCGCTGATCGTGGCGGTGGACCACGAGGGCGGGCGCGTACAGCGCTTTCGCAACGGCTTCTCGACGCTGCCGGCGGCGCGGCGCATCGGCCACCAGTTCGACGCCGACCCGCGCGCCGGGCTCGCCACGGCGCGCCAGCTCGGCTGGCTCATGGCGGCGGAGCTGCGCGCCCACGGGGTGGACATCTCGTTTGCACCCTGCGTGGACCTCGACTACGGGGTGAGCGAGGTGATCGGGGAACGGGCCTTCCATGCCCAGCCGGAGGCAGTCTCGCAGCTGGCCGTCGCCTACGTCCACGGCATGCGCGACGCCGGAATGGCGGCCACCGCCAAGCATTTCCCGGGTCACGGGGCGGTGGTCGCGGACTCCCACCTGACGCTGCCGGTCGACCGCCGGGGTCTTGCGGACCTCAGCGGGGACCTCGCCCCCTACCGCCGGCTGATCAGTAACGGGCTGCCGGCCGTCATGGTCGCCCATCTGCTGTTTCCGGCTGTGGATCCCGCCCCCGCCAGCCTCTCGGGGCGCTGGATTCGCGAACTGCTGCGCGGTCAGCTGCGGTTTCAGGGCGTAGTGTTCGCCGACGATCTCTCCATGGGAGGGGCCGCCGCTGCTTACGGGGACGTAGTCACCCGGGCCCGGCAGGCCCTGGCCGCGGGATGCGACATGCTTCCGGTCTGCAACAATCGCGCCAGCGTCATTGAGCTTCTGAGCCATCTGGACATGCAGGTACAGCCCACCTCGAGCCTACGGCTGGTGCGCCTGCACGGCCGCGCTGCGCGCGGGCGCGAGGAGCTGCTCGCCTCGAGGGAGTGGGCGCGGGCGCGCTCGCTCCTGGAGGAGATCCAGGCGGCACCGCCGCTTAAGCTCGAGCCTGGCGGCAACGCATGAACAACTGGGCCAACGAGGCGTGGCGCAGCGTCGTCGAGGGCTCACCCGACGGCGTCGTGATCTGTGATGCCACGGTTCCCGACTGCCCGGTGGTGTTCGTGAACCCCGCCTTCGCCCAGATGTCCGGTTACCCGGCCACGGCGCTCGTCGGCAGCAACCTGCGGATGCTCCAGGGGACCGACCGCGACCAGGAGGCCCGTGTGCGCCTGCACGAGGCGGTCAGCAAGGGTGAGCCGGCACGGGTGCTGCTGCGCAACTACCGCCCCGACGGGACGCTGTTCTGGAACGAGACCGTCGTACAGCCGGTGCGCAGCGCCGCGGGGGAGCTGACGCATTTCATCGGTTATCACCGCGATGCCAGCGAGCGGCTCAAGGCCCCGGAGCGCGCCCCCGGCGGCCTGCCTTCCTGGCTGCGCGAGGACCGGCTCACCGGACTGTACTCGCGCGCTTATCTCGAGGAGCTGCTGCAGCGCGACTGGCAGCTCGCGCAGCGCGACTCGCATGAGATCGGGCTGACGCTGTTCGACATCGACGACCTCGCCGCCTACAACGAGAAATTCGATCGCGCCGCGGGCGATGCCTGTATCCGCCGCGTGGCGCGTGTGGTCGGCGCCTCCTACCGGCGCGGCGGCGATCTCGTCGGGCGCTGGGAGGGCGGCACGTTCGTCGTCCTCACCCAGGGCGAGGCCGCCGAGCGCGCCTCGGAATATGCGCGCATCGTCGCGCAGCGGGTGCGCGACCTGCTGATGCATCATCCGACCGCCGGCGCCGGCCGCTACGTGACTATGAGCGCCGGCATCGCGAGTCTCGTGCCGCCCCGCGGCCTGCCGCTCGAGGGGCTCTTCAAGGCGTGCCGCGCCGCCATGCAGCGCGCCAAGCAGAACGGCAAGGACGCTATCGCCACGGCCGAGGCCGCGGACTTCCAGTAGCGCGCCTAACGGCCGGGTGCGCGCGGGCCCTGCGCCGGCGTCACCAGCGCAATGACACCGAAGGCCGGATGATCGTAGTAGTTGCGCTCGTAGAAGCGCACCCGGCGGGTCTCATCCAGCGTGAAGGCGGTGCCGGGTCCGGCGCCGAGCCCGTCCGGCGGACTCTCCATCGCCCAGTTGAGCGACATCCCGAGGTGCAGGAACTGGCCGCGCTCGAGATACACGTTGCCGCTGAGGCCGGGCACATCGATCCCGAGGCGGTTGAGCGCAAAGCCGGCGCGCGTGCCCCAGGCGCTCGCCGTCTGTGACCACGCGGCATGCGCCACCGGCAGGTACGCGCCGCTCGCGCGCAGCCGGCTGTCGAGCTCGTTGAGCTGCCAGGCAGCGGGCGGCAGCAGCGCCACGAACCGTCCGACCTGCAGCGAGCCGCTCGCCGACTCATCGCCGGCGATGCTGCGCGCGCCGGCTTCCTCGCTCCAGTTCTCGCCCCCCCCCTGCGCAGTGAGCGGGCGGAACACGATGATCTCGACGTTGTAGACCGCACCCGGGCTCTCTTCGGAGGCGGCCGGGAGCGCTGTGCCGAGGGCGGCGGTGAGGGCGAGGGTGAGCGCGCGCAGCGCCCGGAACGATCGCTTCATGCGCGCATTCTACTCACGCGTGCGGCGCCGCGCCGAGCCGCTTCAGCAGCTGCGCTGCGAACTCGAAGCGCGCGCTCTCGGCGGGCATCTGCCGCGCGATGCGCAGGCGCCGCGGCCCGTCGAGCCGGTACTCGCGCGCACCGCCCTGGATGAGGCGCACCAGCGCCGCCGGGTCGACCGGGGTGTGTTCCTCGAACAGCACCGAGCCTCCCTGGGGACCCAGGTCGAGGCGCCGTACGCCGAGGCGCCGCGCGCTGAGCTTGAGACGTGCGATGCGCAGCAGGCTCTCGGCCGCCGGCGGCGGCGGTCCGAAGCGGTCGTGCAGCTCTGCGGCCAGGTCATCGAGCTCGGTGTCGCTCGGTGCCGCGGCGATGCGCTTGTAGAGCGACAGCCGCACGTGCACGTCCGCCACGTAGGCCTCCGGCAGGAACGCCGGCAGTCGCAGCTCCACCTCGGTGGCCGCGGCGAGCGGCTGCTCGAGTGCCGGCTCGCGGCCGGCCTTGAACGCCGCCACCGCGTGTTCCAGCATTTCGAGGTAGAGGGTGAGGCCGATTTCCGTCATGTTGCCGCTCTGCTGCTCGCCGAGCAGCTCGCCGGCCCCGCGGATCTCCAGATCGTGGGTCGCGAGCACGAAGCCCGCGCCGAGCTCCTCCATCGACTCGATGGCCTCGAGGCGCTTGGCGGCATCGCGCGGCAGCGCCTGCCGCGGTGGTGCCACCAGGTAAGCGTAGGCGCGGTGGTGCGAGCGGCCGACGCGGCCGCGCAGCTGGTGCAGCTGCGCGAGCCCCATGCGGTCGGCGCGGTTGATGATGATGGTGTTGGCGCTCGGCACATCGATGCCGCTCTCGATGATGGTCGTACAAATGAGCAGGTTGAAGCGGCGGTGATAGAAATCCACCATCAGCTGCTCGAGGTCGCGCTCGCGCATCTGCCCGTGGCCGACGCGCACGCTCGCCTCGGGAATGAGCGCCTGCATCTCGGCGGCGATCCTGGCGATGCTGCGCACCTCGTTGTGCACGAAGTAGATCTGGCCGCCGCGGCGCAGCTCGCGCAGCGCCGCCTCGCGCAGCGTCGGGGCGTGCCATTCGATCAGGAAGGTCTTGATCGCGAGCCGCGCCGCCGGGGCGGTCGTGATCAGCGACAGGTCGCGCAGTCCGCCGAGCGCCATGTTGAGGGTGCGCGGGATGGGGGTGGCGGTGAGGGTGAGCACGTGCACGTTGGCACGCAGCGCCTGCAGGCGCTGCTTGTCGTGCACGCCGAAGCGCTGCTCCTCGTCGACGATCACCAGACCGAGGTCGCGGAAGCGCGCGTGCGCGTGCAGCAGCCGGTGGGTGGCGATGACGATGTCGACCTTACCCTGCTCGAGCGCCTCGAGCGTCGCCTGGGTCTCCCTGGAGGTGCCGAAGCGCGACAGCGCCTCGATGCGCACCGGCCAGTCGGCGAAGCGGTCGCGGAAGTTGCCGAGATGCTGCTGCACCAGCAGCGTCGTGGGCGCGAGCACCGCCACCTGCCTGCCCGCCTGGGTGGCGACGAAGGCGGCGCGCATCGCCACCTCGGTCTTGCCGAAGCCGACATCGCCGCACACGATCCGGTCCATGGGGCGCTCGCTGGCGAGATCGGCGAGCACCTGGCTGATCGCCTCGGCCTGGTCTGCGGTTTCCTCGAACGGGAAGCCGTTGACGAAGGCCTGATAGTCGAGCTCGCCGGCGGTGAGGGAGAGCCCTTGCTGCGCCCTGCGCCGCGCGTACAGATCGAGCAGCTCGGCCGCCACATCGCGGATCTGCTCGGCGGCACGCCGGCGCGCCCGCGCCCACTGATCGGTGCCGAGCTTGTGGAGCGGGGCGCTCTCGGGTGCCGCCCCGGTATAGCGGCTGACGAGGTGCAGCGACTGCACCGGTACGTACACGCGGTCGCCGTCGAGGTACTCCAGCACCAGGAACTCGCCCGGCTGGCCGCCGATGTCCATCGCCTGCAGGCCCGCGTACCGGCCGACGCCGTACTCCTCGTGCACCACCGGAGCTCCGGGCTCGAGGCTCTGCAGATCGCGCAGGATCGCCTCCGGGTCGGCGGCGCGCTTGCGCCGGCGCTCCTGGCGGGCGCGTGCACCGAACAGCTGCGCGTCGGCGAGTAATGCAACCGGCGGCTCGGTGAGGGTCAGCCCCAGAAGATCGGGTGCTACCGCGAGCGCGAGTCGCATGCTGCCGGCTGCGAATGCCTGCCAGTCGGGCACGGTGGCGATCTCGTGGCCGTAGGCGCGCAGCATCTCCGCGAGCACCTCGCGCCGGCCGGGCGAGTCGGCGGCGATGAGCACGCGGCCGTGGAACTCGCGCAGGAAGGCATCGAGCGGCGCGAACGGCTGCTCGGCGCGCACGTCAATACGCAGCTCGCGCGGCCGCGTGGTCGGGAAGTTGCTGAGCCCGGGCGGCGCTGCGCCGAGCTCGGTGTCGACCTTGGTGGCCGCGAGCTGGACGGAGGCGAAGCGCTCGAGCTGCGCCGCGAGCTCCGCGGGCGCGAGGAACAGCTCGCCGGGCGCGAGTACCGGCCGCTCGAGATCGTGGCGGCGGTCTTCGTAACGCGCCTCGATGTCGGCCCACGCCGCGCCGAGCGCCGTGGGCAGCGCTGCGTCGTGCACGATCACCGCGTTAGCCGGCAGATAATCGAACAGCGTCGCAGTGCTCGCGAAGAACAGCGGCTGGTAGAACTCGACGCCGGCCGGCGCCAGCCCCTCGCTCACGCCGCGATAGATGGCGCCGCGGTTAGGATCGCCCTCGAAGCGCGTGCGGTAGCGACGGCGGAACTCGCGCACCGCGTTGGTATCGAGCGGCACCTCGCGCGCCGGCAGCAGGCGCAGCTCCTCGAGCGCGTCGAGCGAGCGCTGCGTCTCCGGGTCGAAGGTGCGGATCGCCTCGATCTCCTCATCGAACAGATCGATGCGCAACGGTGCCGCGCTGCCCATCGGGAACACATCGAGGAGCGAGCCGCGCACCGCGAATTCCCCGGGGCTCACCACCTGGCTGACGCTGGCGTAGCCGGCCTCGATCAGGCGCAGGCGGAACGGCTCGAGGCTGAGCGACTGGCCGCGGGCGAGCTCGAAGGCGCGTCCCTGCACGTAGTCGCGCGGCGGCAGGCGCTGCATGAGCGTGTCGGCGGCGACGATCAGGCAGCCCTGATGCGTGTGCGGCAGCTCGTAGAGCGTCTGCAGCCGCTCGGAAGTGATGTCGGGATGGGGCGAGAACAGGTCGTAGGGCAGCACCTCCCAGTCCGGCAGACGCAGCAGCTTCAGCGTACGGTCGGCGAAGAAGCGCAGCTCCGCGGTGAGCCGCTCGAGCTCGCGCGCGCCGTCGGCGATCACCACGTAGAGCCGCGCATCGCCGCGCAGCGCCTCGGCGAGCGCGAGCGCCGCGGCGCTGCCGTGCAGCGAGCGCCACATGCGGCGCGGCTGGGAGGCGCTCGGAACCGGAGGATTGAGCAACACGGGCACGCGTGCGCAGCTTACCGCAGCTTACGGCGCGTACCGGAGCTGCCGGCGCGCGCTCAGCTAAGCGCCGGGACTCAGCTGGATGCGGTGCTCGAGCGGCACGCAGAAGATATCGATCGGATGCAAGCGGCCGCGCAGCTGCAGCGGCGGCAGCGCCGTCGCCCCGACGTCCAGCCCCTGGGCGTCGAGCGAGCGCTTGAGCGCGCTCGAGAACAGCATCTCGCCGGCGCGCGCCCGCTGGCACAGCCGCGAGGCGATGTTCACCGTATCGCCGACGATCGTGTAGTTCATGTAGCTGGCAGAGCCGACGTTGCCGGCCACCACGTCGCCTTCATTGATGCCGATGCCGAGCCCGGCCTCGACCTGGTAACGCTCGCGCCACGAGCCGGCGAGCTCGGCGAAGCTCGCGAGCATCTCGCGCGCGGCGCGCACCGCCCGCTCCGGGCTGTCGGGCTGGGCGAGCGGCACGCCGAAGCCGAGCATCAGGCAGTCACCGGCCATGTGGAACACGGTGCCGTCGTGACGGAAGGTGATCTCGGTGAGCAGCGAGAAGAATTCGTTCAGCAGCGGCACCACGCGCCGCGGATCGAGCCGCTCGGCGATGCCGGTGAAGCCGCGCAGGTCCGCGAACAGCACCACGGCGTGGGCGCGCGCCTCGGCCGGCGTCACCGCCGGTGCGAGCAGCGTGTCGCGCACTTGCGCGTCCTCGAGGATCTTGTCGGCGACGCGCGGCGAGACGTAGCGGCGAAAGGTCTCCCGCAGCAGCTCTTCTCGCCGCCGGATTTCCTGCTCGAGCTGAGCCGCCGCCTTCTTCTTGCGCACGCTGCTGGCGCGCAGCAGGGCCTCTATACGGGCCCTGAGAGGCTCATCCGTCGACACGTGATCCCCGAATTATTCTAGTGGTGCGAGCCTATCACTGGCGCGTGGCGGCATGCCAGCGCGCAGCGCCGCTCCCCGAGAGCGGGCGCGGCGTGTTGTGCCAGCCAGGCGGAGCGCGTGCGCTTCAGGCGGACGGCGCAGCTGCGGCGGGTTCTGACGCCGGCGCGGCGCCGGTGGCCACCGCATCGATCACGCGATCGCGTTCGAAGACCACCGTGAAGCCGTTGTAGTCCCAGCGGGTGATCGGCGGCTGGTGCGCGCCCCCGCCCCCGACCGCCGGGTGACGCGTGACGGGTGCGCCGAAGTGCTTCTCGACCTCGGCCATGGTGACGCCGCGCTTGGGACGCTCGATCTGCGAGTCGCGCACCTGGACCTGGTCGTTGACCACGACGGTGTCGGCGAGCGCACTGCCGGCGACTGCGCAACCGCACAGGAGCGCTGCGATGATTCGTACAGCCATGCGAAAACCTCCTGGTCGCGGTCGACTATAGCACCGCCGGCAATCTGTCAAAGCGCCGCGTTGACTTAACCGTGCCAATCTGTGAACCAGGTCTGAAAAGCGGCCCATATGTGGTTAAATCGCGACGATGTTCCGGCCGCTGCCGCTCTACGTGGGCCTGCGCTATGTGCGCGCCAGGTCGCACAAGTTCTTCGTCTCCTTCATCACCTGGGCGTCGCTCATCGGTGTGTGTGTCGGCGTCGCCGCCCTGATCGTCATCCTGTCGGTCATGAACGGCTTCGAGAGCGAGCTGCGCGAGCGGCTGCTGGCGCTCGGCGCCGACGTGCGGGTGGTAGCGGCGGCCGGGGCGCGCGCCGCGACGACGGACTGGACCGAAGCGGCACGCATCGCGCGCGCGGTGCCGGGCGTGCGCGACGTGGCGCCGTACGCCGAGCTGCAGGCGCTCGCGGTGCGCGGGCCGGAGATGATGCCGGTGCTGCTGCGCGGCGTCGATCCGCGCGCCGCTTCGACCGTGCGGGAGATCGGGCCGGCGGTCACGCAGGGGCATCTCGCCGACCTCGGCGCCGGCCCCGGGCGGGTGATCGTGGGTGCAGTGATCGCCGAGCGGCTGGGACTCTCCCCGGGTGATGCGCTGACACTGCTGGTGCCGACGATCGGCGCGGACGGCACGCCGCTGCCGAAGCTGCGCGAATTTCTGGTCGCCGCGGTGTTCGAGGTCGGCGAGCCGGATCAGGACTCGACGCTGGTGCTCGGCAGCCTCGGGGAGGTGCGCACGCTGGCGGCGCAGGGTGCAACCGATCAGGGTCTGCGCCTGCGGGTTGCCGACGTGCTCGCCGCGCCGGCGGTCGCCGCACGCCTGCGCACCGCGCTCCCGGCTGCTTACGAGGTGCGCGACTGGACCCAGGACAACGCCAACTACTTCCGCGCGACCCGGATCGAGAAGACCATGATGTCGCTGATCCTGCTGCTGATCGTCGCGGTCGCCGCCTTCAACATCGTCGCCATGCTGGTCATGGTAGTCACCGATAAGCGTACCGACATCGCGATCCTGCGCACCTTCGGCGCCGCGCCGCTGCGAGTGCTCGCAATCTTCATCACCCAGGGGCTGGTCATCGGCTGGCTCGGGGTCGGGCTCGGCGTGGCGCTGGGACTCGCGCTGGCGCTGCACGTCGACACCATCGTGCCGTTCCTCGAGCACAGCTTCGGCTTCCAGATCCTCGACTCGGACGTCTACTACAGCAGCGTCATTCCCTCCGAGGTGCACGCCGCCAACGTGGTGGCGATCTCGCTGGCGGCGCTCGCGCTCACCGCGCTCGCCACCGTGTACCCGGCGCTGCGCGCGGCGCGCATCGCGCCGGCCGAAGCGCTGCGCTACGAGTAAACCGCGTGCGCGCTCCCTACGAATGGCTGATCGGCACCCGCTACCTGCGCTCCGCGCACCGCCGCGGCTTCGTGTCGTTCGTCGCCGTGATCTCGGTGTGCGGGCTCATGCTCGGCGTGGCGACGCTGATCGTGGTGCTGTCGGTCATGAACGGCTTCGAGCGCGAGTTGCGCAGCCGCATCCTCGCGGTCACCGCGCACGCGACGCTCTCCGGCCTGTCGGGCTCGCTCAGCGACTGGCGCGAGCTGCAGCAGCGCGTGCGGCGCCAGAGCGGCGTGCTGGCCGCGGTGCCGTACGTGGAGAGTCAGGCGATGCTCGCCAACGGTCAGCTGATGACCGGCGCCACGGTGCGCGGCGTGCTGCCGGAGCAGGAGCGCACCGCCACCGGTCTCGCGCAGCGTGTGGTGCAGGGGAGTCTCGCGGACCTGCACGACGGCGGCTACGGCATTATTCTCGGCGCGGCGCTGGCCCGCGAGCTCAACGTCGCCGTCGGCGGCACGGTGGTGGTGATTGCGCCGCAGGGCACCGCCACACCCACCGGAATGGTAGCGCGCATGCGCCGCTTCCGGGTCGTGGGCGTGTTCTCCTCCGGGATGTACGAGTTCGACCGCGGGCTGGCGCTCACGCACATGAGCGATGCGGCGCGGCTGTTTCGCCTTGGCGAGGCGGTGACGGGGCTGCGCCTCGCGCTCAGCGATCCGCTGCAGGCGCCGAGTGTGGCGCGGCGGGTGGCGCTGTCCCTCGGTGGCCAGGGCTTCTATGTGAGCGACTGGACGCAGGATCATGCCAACTTCTTCCGCTCCATCGAGATCACTAAGACGATGATGTTCGTGATCCTGTCGATGCTGGTGGCGGTCGCGGCCTTCAACATCGTCGCCACCCTGGTGATGATCGTGAAGGAGAAGCAGAGCGACATCGCCATCCTGCGCACGCTCGGCGCGGCGCCGCGCAACGTGCTCGCCACCTTCGCCGTGCAGGGCGTGCTCATCGGGCTCACCGGGACGCTGCTCGGGGCACTGCTCGGCAAGGCTCTCGCCGACCACCTCGAGGTGCTGGTGAGCGGCCTCGAGCGCCTCCTCGGCACCCAGTTCCTCGATGCGCGCGTCTACTACATCAGCGACCTGCCGGCCTACGTCGAGGGGGTGGATGTCCTGCGGGTGTGCGGCGTGGCCTTCGTGCTGTGCGCACTGGCGACCGTCTATCCGGCGTGGCGTGCGGCGCGCACCGCGCCCGCGGAGGCCCTGCGACATGAGTGACCGCGTACTCGAGGCGCGCGAGGTGCGCAAGAGCTTCCGCCAGGGACCGGAGCTGCTGTCGGTGCTGCAGGGCGTGTCGCTGACCGTGGCCGCCGGCGAGCGCGTCGCGATCGTCGGTGCCTCGGGCTCGGGCAAGACCACGCTGCTGCAGATACTCGGCGGGCTCGACCGGCCGACGGGCGGCGCGGTGCTGATCGACGGCCGCGACATCCATGCGCTCGGGGAGAACGAGCGCGGCATGCTGCGCAACCGCGCGCTCGGCTTCGTCTACCAGTTCCATCACCTGCTGCCGGAGTTCTCGGCGCTGGAGAACGTGGCGATGCCGCTGCTGGTGCGGCGCACGCCGGTGGCCGAGGCGCGCAGCGCCGCGCGCGCACTGCTCGAGCGCGTCGGCCTCGGCGGCCGTCTCACGCACCGCCCGCACCAGCTGTCGGGCGGCGAGCGGCAGCGCGCCGCGGTGGCGCGGGCGCTGGTGACGCGGCCGCGGATCGTGCTGGCGGACGAGCCTACCGGTAACCTGGACGGCGCCAACGCCGCGAGCGTGTTTGCGCTGATGCTCGAGCTCAATCGCGAGCACGGCACCAGCCTGGTGGTGGTCACCCACGATCTGAAGCTCGCGCAGCGCATGGAGCGCGTGTTCGAGCTCACGGGCGGGACGCTCAGCGTGCGCGCTTAGAGTGCGGCCCGGCGCATCATGCGGGGGGTGAGGCCGGCGCGGTGTGCCGGGTGCGGTAGCGGCTCGCCACGTGCCAGCGCCACAGGAGCTCGAGCGACACCCAGCCGAGCACTGCCGCGATGAGCGCGCACACCGCGCAGCCGACCACGAACGGCTGCCACACCGGCACCAGCGCGTAGCGGAACCACTTCCAGTCGGCGACGAAACGGAAGTGGTGGGGTGGCACCTGCAGGATGGCGACACCCACCCGGTAGGCGAGGTAGTAGAGCGGCACCAGGCTGAAGGGATTCGCGACCAGCCAGGTGGTGCCGTACATCACCGGCAGGTTGATGCGCCAGATGAGCGCGACCAGCAGCGCGAGCAGCAGATGGATCGGCAGCGGCACGAAGCAGATCGCGAGCCCGGCGCCGAAGGCATAGGTCACGGCCCGGCGGTGCAGCGTCCACAGCTTCGGGTCCTTAAGCCGCTCGCCGCACAGCCGCACGGGCCAGCGGTCGCGCAGGATGTGGGGAGGCGGAACGATTCTTTTGAGCAGCGCCCGCGGCATCGAGGCCGGGGACTGTACCAGAAGGGCCCGGGGCCGGACTGTGCCAAGGTTCCGGTATGATTGCCGGGAAGCATCGCCGGCCGTGCCGGCCCTTGGGGTCGTTCAGGATGTGGGAAATAGTGCGGGCCGGCGGCCCGCTGATGTGGCCGATCATTCTGTGCTCGATCGTCGCGGCGGCCATCATTCTCGAGCGCCTGTGGACGCTGCAGGACAAGCGCGTGCTGCCGCGCGAGCTGCCGCAGCGTGTCTGGCAGCTGATCGAGGCCAATCAGGTCACCGACAAGGTGATCGCGGGGCTCGAGCAGAACTCGCCCCTCGGCAGGCTGCTCGCCACCGGGCTGGCCAACCGTCACCGGCCGCGCGAGATCCTCATGGAGCGGCTCGAGGACACCGGCCGTCACGTGGTGCACGAGCTCGAGCGCTTCCTCAATACCCTCGGCACGATCGCCGGCGTGTCGCCGCTGCTGGGACTGCTCGGCACGGTGACCGGCATCATCCGCTCCTTCAACGCGATCGAGGCGGGCGGCATGGGGGATCCGCGTGCCCTCTCGGGCGGCATCGCCGAGGCGCTGATCTGCACCGTGGCCGGCCTGTGCGTCGCCATCCCGGCACTCATTTTCTACCGTTATCTGCGCGGCCGCGTCGAGGGGATCGTGGTGGAGATGGAGAAGCAGGCGATCCGCATGGCGGACGCGCTCGAGGCGGCGCGGCTGCGCGGCTCGCCGGCGGCTGCCGCGTGAAGCGCGCCGCAGCCGGACGCAAGCCGTGAACCTCAGGCCGAGCCGCCCGCACGAAGAGCCGGAGATCAACGTCGTCTCGCTGATCGACGTGGTGCTGCTGCTGGTGGTGTTCTTCATCCTCTCGAGCCGCTTCACCGACGAAGGACGGCTGCGCGTGCACCTGCCGCACGCCAGCGCCGTGCCCACCGAGCGCGTCGGCAGCGAGCCGCTCACGGTGAGCGTCACCCAGGCGGGCGGCTATCTCGTTAACCAGCACGAGCTGATCAACTCGAGCCCGGAGACGCTGCGCGCGGCGCTGCTCAGGGAGGCCGGCGCCAGCCGCTCGATGCCGGTCACGCTGCGCGCCGATGCGCGCGCCACTCACCAGTCCGTGATCACCGCCATGGACGTGCTCGGACGTCTCGGCTTCGCCGAGATCAACATCGCCACCGTCAAGGAAGACGCGGCGGACAAGCCTTGAACGACGCGCGCTCCCGGACCCACCCGCGCGGCGCGCAGTCACCGCTGCCGGATGCCGACGGCCTGACTGCCTACCGGCGGCTGTTCGGCTACGTGCGACCGTACCGCCCGCAGTTTGCCGTGGGGCTACTGGGGGCGATCCTGTACGCGGCGACGCAGACGAGCTTCGCGCTGCTCGCCAAGGTGTTCGGCGACCAGACCCTCGCGGCGCGCGACCCGCGCTCGATCGTGTGGGTGCCGCTGGCGGTGGTCGGGTTGTTCCTGCTGCGCGGCCTCGGCGACTTCACCCAGACCTACTTCATGGGCTACGTGGGACGGCGCGTGGTCGCGCGGCTGCGCAGCGAAGTGTTCCGGCGCATCCTCGAGCTGCCGATCGGCTACTTCGACCGCAACTCGTCGGCGATGCTGCTGTCGCGGCTCACCTACAACACCGAGCAGGTCGGGCAGGCCACGACCGACTCGGTCGTGGTCATGGTGCGCACGACGCTCACCATCGTCGCCTCCATCGGGCTGGTACTGTGGTTCAACGTACGCCTCGGGCTGCTGGCGCTCACCATGGGGCCGCTGGTGGCGTGGCTGGTGTCGGTGATCAACCGCAAGTTCCGCCGCTACAGCCGCCGCATCCAGGACTCGATGGGCGACGTCACGCGCGTCGCCAAGGAGAGCTTCGAGGCGCCGCGCCTCATCAAGGTCTACAACGCGCAGGCGCACCTCGGCGGCCAGTTCGACGCGGTGAACGAGCACAACCTGCGCTCCAACATGAAGCTGATCCTGACCAAGGGACTGTCGAATCCCGTGGTGCAGCTGCTGACCGCGATCGGAATCTCCATCGTACTGTTCATCGCGATAGCGGACGCCGTGCACGGCCGCACCTCGATCGGCTCGCTGCTCGGCTTCTTCGCCGCGCTGGTGAGCATCGCGCAGCCGCTGCGCGATCTCGTCGGGGTGGCGGGGCCGCTGCAGCAGGGGATTGCCGCCGGCCAGAGCCTGTTCGAGCTGCTGGATGAGCCGGCCGAGCCGCAGGGCGGGACCTTCCGCACCCCAAGGGTGCGCGGCGCGGTGCGCTTCGAGCACGTGTCATTCGCCTATCCGGCGGGCAACGGCGGCGCCGCAGCCGGCACGCCGCGGCGTCCGGCGGCCTTGAGCGACGTGACGCTCGAGATCGCCGCCGGCGAGAGTCTGGCGATCGTCGGGCGCTCGGGAAGCGGCAAGTCGACGCTGGTGAACCTGCTGCCGCGCTTCTACGACGTGCACGCCGGCAGCGTGCGGGTCGACGGGCGCGACGTGCGCGACTACGAGCTGCGCTCGTTGCGTGAGCAGATTGCGGTGGTGAGCCAGGACGTGGTGCTGTTCGATGACACCATCCGCAACAACATTGCCTTCGGGCGCGACGTGCCGGACGCCGCGGTGGAGCGCGCGGCTGCGGCGGCCCACATCCTCGAGTTCGTGCGCAGCCAGCCGGCGGGGCTCGAGGCGCTGGTAGGCGACCGCGGCATGCTGCTCTCGGGCGGCCAGCGCCAGCGCATCGCGATCGCGCGCGCGCTGCTCAAGGACGCGCCGATCCTGATCCTCGACGAGGCGACCTCGGCGCTCGACACCGAGTCCGAGCGCCACATCCAGGCGGCGCTCAGCGAGCTGGTCAGCAACCGCACCACGCTGGTGATCGCGCACCGGCTGTCGACCGTCGAGCAGGCCGATCGCATCATCGTGCTCGATGGCGGTGCGATCGTCGAGCAGGGCACGCACACCGAGCTGCTGACGCGCGGCGGTCTGTACGCGCAGCTGCACCGGCTGCAGTTCGCCGACTGACGGCGCAGCGCGATGCAGGCGCGGCTCGAGCGGCTATGGTACGAGGAGCGCCCGGGCGTTTCGCTCCTTGCGCCGCTCGCCTGGGGCTATGGGGCGCTTGCCGCTGCCCGCCGCGGCGCCTACCGCTTGCGCTGGCTGCGCCCGCGAGCCCTGGCGCGCCCGGTGCTGGTGGTCGGCAACCTGACGGTGGGCGGCACCGGCAAGACGCCGCTTACCGTCTACCTGGCGCAGCAGCTCGGCGCCGCGCATCTCAAGGTCGGCATCGTGTCGCGCGGTTACGGGCGCCACGGCGTCGGCGCGCGCAATGTGCAGGCGGACTCTGACTGGCGCGACGTGGGCGATGAGCCGGTGATTCTCGCGCGGCGCACCGGCTTCCCGACCATGGTGGCCGCCGACCGCGTCGCCGCGGCGCGCACGCTCATCGCCCGCGGCGCGGAGGTCATCCTGGCCGACGACGGGCTGCAGTACCTGGCGCTTCCGCGCGCTTGCGCGATCGTGGTCATCGACGGCAGCCGCGGCTTCGGCAACGGCCGGCTGCTGCCGGCGGGCCCGTTGCGCGAGCCGCCCGCGGCGCTCAGCAGTGCCGACATCGTGGTGGTCAACGGCGATCCGAGCCACGCTTCGCTCGCTCCGGGTAGGCTGCCTGCCGATGCGCTGCACATGAAGCTCGTGGCGCAACCGGCCGTGCGCCTCGACGGGCGCGGTGTGCCGTGCGAGCTCAACGCCTTTCGCGGGCGGCGCGTGCATGCCGTCGCCGGAATCGGCAACCCGCAGCGCTTCTTTCGCGAGCTGAGTGCGCACGGCATCGAGGTGCTGGCGCATCCGTTCCCCGATCATCATCCGTTCACGGCGCGCGAGCTCGCCTTCCCGGACGAGCTGCCGGTGCTGATGACCGAGAAGGATGCCGTAAAATGCACACCGTTCGCCAACGCGCGGCTGTGGTGCGTGCCGGTGAGCGCCGCTTTCAGCGAGACCGATGCGCGTGTGCTGCGCGCCCGGGTGCTCGAGCGGGTGCTCGGGCACTCCCGCACGGCTGCAGGAGGTTAGGATCGCCGATGGATACCCGCATGCTCGACATACTGGCCTGCCCGGTGTGCAAGGGAACCCTCAAGTACCAGCGCGAGGCGCAGGTGCTGGTGTGCCGCATGGACCGGCTGGCCTACCCGATCCGTGACGACGTGCCGGTGATGCTGGCCGAGGAGGCTCGCCAGCTCGCCGCCGATGACCCGCTGCTCGAGCGCTGAGCATTGTTCCGGGTCGTCATTCCCGTCCGCTACGCCTCGGTGCGGCTGCCCGGCAAGGCGCTGCGCCCCCTTGCGGGCAAGCCCATGGTGCAGTGGGTATACGAGTGCGCCCGCGCGGCGGGCGCCGCCGAGGTGCTGATCGCCACCGACGATGCGCGCATCGCGGCTGCCGCGCGCGCCTTCGGCGCAGCGGCGCTGATGACCGACGCCAGCCACGCCTCGGGTACCGACCGCATCGCGGAAGTTGCGCGCACCCGAGGCTGGCCCGGGAGCGACATCGTCGTCAACCTGCAGGGCGATGAGCCGCTGATGCCGGCCGCGCTCATCGGCCAGGTGGCGGCATTACTGGAATCTGACCCGAGCGCGGCTATCGCGACTCTCGCCGTACCCATCGCTTCGGTGGCCGAGCTCCTCGATGTGAACGCCGTGAAGGTGGTGGCCGACGCCCGCGGGCGCGCGCTGTACTTCAGCCGTGCGCCGATTCCCTGGAACCGCGCCGGCGCGTCCGCCGGACTCGCGAGCCAGACGGAAGCGGCCGGTGCGCAGCGGCACATCGGTATTTATGCCTACCGGGTGGCGGCGCTGCTGAAGCTCGCGGCCCTCGCCCCGTCCGAGCTCGAGATGCGCGAGAAGCTCGAGCAGCTGCGAGCGCTGGAAAACGGGCTCACCGTTCGCGTGGCCACCGCGGCCGAGCCGCCCGGGCCGGATGTGAACACGCTGGCAGATCTGGAGCGCGTTGCGCAGCTGATCGCTCCGCGTTCGCATTGAGAGTTACACTCAATAACAGTGACGGCGCCGGTGCCGTGGTTAACAATTGCTCACACTGGCGCCGCCGGAACTAAGGCGCCTGCCGTGCCGTCCAAGTCAACGGTGGGGCACCGCTCTTGACTGTCAACGGCGTGCCCGCACTTAACGTTTGGTGAGAAGCGATCCGCTTCAGACAGGGGAACACTCCCGATGATGCAACCAACCCGCAAATACTCGCGCGCCACCTTCGGGCTCCTCACCGCGGTCGCGCTCGCGACGGTTGTGGCCGGCTGCGTGGAGGCGCCGCCTCCGCGGCCGGTGTACCAGGCTCCCCCGCCGCCGCCTCCCCCGGTGACGCAGGTGTATGCCTATCCGCTGCACGACCAGACCGCCGAGCAGCAGGACCGGGACCACTATGAGTGCAGCACCTGGGCGTCGCAGCAGACCGGATTCGATCCGAGCGCGCCCGGCGTTCCCCCGCACGATCGCGTGCAGGTGGTTTCGGCGGGCCCGCCCCCGGGAACCAACACCGCGATCGGGGCGATCGCGGGAGCCATCATCGGCGCGGCGATCGCACCGCGCTGGCAGGCGGCTCCTGCGGCTCTCGCAGGCGCAGTCGTCGGTGGCGCGATCGGCAGCACGACCGATGCCGCCAATGCGCAGGCTAATGCGGCGAACGCGCAGAACGCGCAGCAAGCTTACGCCGCCAATCGGCGCGCAGCCGCCGCGCAGGAACAGCAGGCAGCCAGCTACCGGCGCGCCCTCGGAGCGTGCCTCGATGCACGCGGCTACAGCGTGAAGTGAAACGGCAGCGCGAGGCGAGGTTATGAAGAAGACAGTCATCCGTGCGGCGACCTGCGGCGCCCTGCTCGCAGTGCTGGCAATTGCGAGTGCCCAGGCGCAGGACCGTAACTTCCGGCCGGGCGGACGTGCGCCCGAGCATATGGACGCGCGCTTTGCGCACAACCACTACTATCCGAACCGCGGCGCCTACATCGGCGCGCTACCGGGCCATCCCTTCATCGTCGACCGGCCGGGCGGACGCTACTTCTATTCGGGCGGCGTCTGGTACGCCCCCTACGGGCCGCGCTTCGTAGTGGTGGGAGCGCCGCTCGGAGTGTTCGTGCCGGTGCTGCCGCCGTTCTATACGACGGTGTGGTTCGGCGGCGTGCCGTACTACTACGCCAACGATACCTATTACACGTGGGATGCGCCGCAGAACGGCTATGTGACCGTTGACCCGCCGGGCGACCCGAGCGCCGCGAGCACGGATGCCCCGCCGCCGCCACCGCAGCAGGCCCCCGGAGATGGTCTCTACATCTACCCGCAGCAGGGCCAGAGCGACCAGCAGCAGGCAAACGACAAGTACGAGTGCCACAAGTGGTCCTCGTCGCAGAGCGGATTCGATCCGACACAGTCGGGTGGAGCCGTGCCGCCGGATCAGCTCGCTTCGAAGCGGGCCGACTACCAGCGCGCCATGCGCGCCTGTCTCGAGGGCCGCGGCTACAGCGCGCGCTGAGGCTCCGCGGCAGGATTAGGATCCATGCGGATCCTGTTCGTCTGTCTCGGCAACATCTGCCGCTCGCCCACCGCGGAAGGCGTATTGCGCGCACTCGCGGCGCGCGAGGCGCCCGAGCTTCCCATCGAAGCCGACTCGGCCGGTACCGCCGGCTACCACGTCGGCCAGCCTCCCGATGCGCGCACGCGCGCAGCAGCAGCGCGCCGCGGCTATGACCTGAGCGCCCTGCGCGCGCGCATCGTCGAGCCCGGTGACTTCGAGCGTTTTGACCTGATCCTCGCCATGGATCACGAGAACCTCGAGGTACTGCGCCGCAGGGCGCCGCGCCACGCACACGAGCGCTTGCGGCTGTTCCTCGAGTTCGCGCCCGATGGCGGGCCCGAGGAAGTGCCCGACCCGTACTACGGCGGGCCCAACGGCTTCGAGGAAGTGCTGGATCTCGTGGAAGCGGCGACGCGCGGACTGCTGGCGCACCTGCGCCAGCGCCCGCGCGCCCCTTGAGAGTCGCGTTCTACTCTTCGGGACCCGGGGTTCCCCCGACGTCCTTGGCGGGCGCGGAGGACCACACCACGTAGGGCTTGGCCGGCCCGGATGCCACGTCCGGCTTCGGAGCAGGCTCGAAGTGCGCGAGCGGAACCGCTTCGTGCGTGCCGGTCGTCTCGCGAGGCTCGGCGTGATACTCGCGCGGTGGCGGCGGCTCCGACGCTTCACGCGGACGATCGAACGGGGGCGACACTGCGGGTGAGGGCGGTGCCTCGTGTGAGCCGTTGGTGGGCGCTGGCGCGTCTGCGCCCGGTGCTGCCTGGGCCGGCGCCTGGGCAAAGCCCTCGCGCGCTCCGCCGCCACCGCGCCGTCCGCGGCGCCGTCCACGGCGCCCACGCCCGCGCTCGGTGCGATCACCACGGTCCGCACGCACCTCGCCGCCCGGCGCTGCCTGATCGGCCGGCGGGCGCTCGGCGCTCGGGCCGGCGCTCGGGCGATTTTCCTGGGGGCGATCACGATCACGATCCCGATCCCGGTCGCGCGTCTCCCGTCCGTCCCGGCTGCGATCACGGTCGCGGCCCCGGTCGCGTCCGTCACCCCGCCGGCCTTCGCCGCGCTCGCGGCGAGCGCCCTCGGCGTGACGTGGGTACCGCGTGTGGTCGCGGCGCGCGTCGCGGCGATGTGCATCGTCGCGCCGCGCGCTGCCGCCCGGTGCTGCAGCCGCGGTCGTCGGTTGCGCCTCGCTCGGGGCTGCGGGCTCGCCGGCCAGCATGCGCTTGAAGCGCGACCAGAAGCCTTCGTGGGCCTGCGGCGCCGCCGCGTGACGCTGCTCGCGGGCCGCGGCCGGCGCCGGCGCCGGTGGTGCCATCGGTGCCGGGGTCGCAGGCAGGAGCGTCGCCACAGCCGGCGCCTGCGGCTGCGGCTTGTTGTCCTGCGCCGAGCCGGGTTCGGCGACCTCCGGCGCGGTCGGCATGAGGTAGGTCGCCTGCTTGTTCTCGGGCAGCTCCAGCTCGTCGTCGCGCACGCGCTTGATCGAGTACTCGGGCGTCTGGATGTTCTCGTTCGGCACGATGATGAGATCAGTGCTGCTCTTGTCCTCGAGCGTGCGCAGCCATTCGCGCTTCTCGTTGATCAGATAGGTCGCGACCGCCACCGGCACCTGCGCGATGACGCGTGCGGTACGGTCCTTGCGCAGCTCCTCGCCGATCAGCCGCAGCACCGCGAGCGCCATGGACTCGACACTGCGGATGCTGCCGATGCCGACGCAGCGCGGGCAGACGATGTGGCTCGTTTCCCCGAGCGAGGGGCGCAGGCGCTGGCGCGACATCTCCAGCAGTCCGAAGCGTGACAGCCGCCCGATCTGGATGCGCGCGCGGTCCATCTTCATGGCATCCCGCAGCCGGTCCTCGACGTCGCGCTGGTTCTTGCTGGATTCCATGTCGATGAAGTCGATGACGATCAGCCCGCCGATATCACGGATGCGCAGCTGGCGCGCGATCTCATCCGCAGCCTCGAGGTTGGTGTTGGTCGCCGTGGTCTCTATGTCGCCGCCGCGCGTGGCGCGCGCCGAGTTGATGTCGATCGACACCAGCGCCTCGGTGTAGTCGACGACGATGCTGCCTCCTGAGGGCAGCTGCACCTTGTGGGCGTACGCCGACTCGATCTGGCTCTCGATCTGGAAGCGGGTGAACAGCGGAATATCGTCGGTGTAGAGCTTCAGCCGCCGCTGCGCTTCGGCCGGCATGAAACGCTGCATGTACTCCTGCGCCTTGTCGAAAGCCGCCTGGCTGTCGACCAGTACCTCGCCGACGTCGTCCGACAGGTAATCGCGCATGGCGCGCGTGACCGCGTCGCTCTCGCGGAACACCAGGAACGGTGCCGCGCGGTCCTTGGCGGCGGCGGCGATCTGCTCCCACTGCACCTTGAGATTATCGAGGTCCCACTGCAGCTCCGGCGCCGAGCGCCCGACTCCGGCCGTGCGCACGATGGCGCCCATGCCCTCCGGGATCTGCAGCTGGCTCATGACCTCGCGCATCTGGTCGCGGTCCTCGCCCTCGATGCGGCGCGAGACGCCGCCGGCGCGCGGGTTATTCGGCATCAGCACCAGAAAGCGCCCCGCGAGACTGATGAAGGTGGTGAGCGCCGCTCCCTTGGTGCCGCGCTCCTCCTTCTCGACCTGGACCGTGACCTCCTGGCCCTCGGCAAGGAGCTCGCGGATGTTCATGCGCCCGCCCTGCGGTTGCTGGCGGAAGTACTCCTTGGAGACCTCCTTCAGCGGCAGGAAGCCGTGGCGCTGGGCGCCGTAATCGACGAAGCAGGCCTCGAGCGAGGGCTCGATGCGCGAGATCCGGGCCTTGTAGATATTGGCTTTTTTCTGCTCGCGGGAAGGTAACTCGATACTCAGGTCAAACAGCTTCTGTCCATCAACCAGAGCGACGCGCAACTCCTCTTCCTGAGTTGCATTCACCAGCATTCTCTTCATGTGCCCCACTTGTGCGTTGAGGGGCCGGCAAGCAGACGACGGGAGGCCGCGGACTTGCACGTCCGCGGCAGCGAAGTTTTCCAGCAACTGACAAGGGAGTACGACTCTCGTTGTTCACGTTATCGCCCGCCTCCTGTGGAGGCGGTACTGAGGAAACCTTCGGTGAACTCAACCGACGGCCCCAACTGCGGAAGTTCTCAGCTTGAGATTCTCGACGCAGATGGCGCGATCTTGTCGGCCCAATGCGATGGCCTCGATCTAAAGAGGTCCAACTAAAGAGGCTTGCGGTTCAGTGCCGGCCAAGCCATTGGCGCGTCCGCTTCGCGGACGACGGGCAAGAGTATACTCGACAGACCGTTGTAGAAACAATGCCTTACGTTGAGGAGCCCTTGCCGGAGCACGAAGCCCAGGAAATCCGCACCGAGGTACGACACCTGGAAGTGACGGCAGAGGAGGCCGGTCAGAGGCTCGACAACTTCGTCCAGAAGCGTCTTGGCGACGTGCCCCGCAGCCGTGTCTACCGCGTGATCCGCAAGGGTGAGGTACGGGTCAACGGCCGCCGTGCGGGGCCGGAGACGCGCCTCAAGGCGCAGGACCGGATCCGCCTGCCGCCCGTGCGGGTGCTGCCGAGGAGCGAGCCGGGGCGCCCGGCGCCGGGCCTTCTCGCCCGGATTCAGGGAGCGATCATTCACGAGGACAAACGCCTGCTGGTGCTCGACAAGCCCTCAGGGATCGCCGTGCACGGCGGGAGCGGCGTGAGCGCGGGGGTCATCGAGGCGCTGCGCGCGCTGCGACCGCAGGAGTCGCTGGAGCTCGTGCACCGGCTCGACCGGGACACGAGCGGCTGTCTGCTCGTGGCACGCCATCCGGCGACCCTGCGCACGCTGCACGCGCTGCTTCGCGGGGACGGCTTCGAGAAGCGCTACCTCGCACTCCTCAAAGGCCGCTGGGAGCTCGGCGAGAAGCGCATAGACGTGCCGCTGCGCACCGACACACGCGTCGGCGGCGAGCGCACCGTGCGGGCGCACGCTTCGGGTAAGCCCTCGATCAGCCACTTCCGGCCGGTGCAGTTCTTCGGGCGGACCGCGACCCTCGTCGAGGTCACGCTCGACACCGGGCGCACCCACCAGATCCGCGTGCACGCGGCGCACGCCGGCCACCCGGTGGCCGGGGATGACAAGTACGGCGACGACGCTTTCAACAGCGGCCTGCGCGCGCTCGGTCTGACGCGCATGTTCCTGCACGCCTCGAGCCTGGGTTTCACCTGGCCGCAAAGTGGCGAGCCCTTCAGCGTCAACGCACCGCTCCCCCCGGAGCTCAAGACCGTGCTCGAGAGGCTCGCGGCTGAGCCGCGCCCTGCGCCTAAGGCAGACAGTAGCCCGCGCCGCGCAGCGCCGCGGCGAGCCAGATGAGGGGCAGCCCGATGAGGGCGGTCGGGTCCTGGCTCTCGACGCGCTCGAAGAGCGCGATGCCGCAGGCCTCCACCTTGAATCCGCCGGCGCAGTCGAACGGCTGCTCACGCTCGACGTAGCGCCCGATCTCCCCCACGCTCAGGGCGCGGAACACGACCGTGGTCGTGTCGAGGTGTGCGGCGCGCAGCGACGGATTCGCCCCGAGCAGCACGCAGGCCGTGTAGAAATGCGCCGTACGGCCAGAGAGGAGGGTGAGCTGCGCGCGGCAGCGCGCCGCGTCGCCCGGCTTGTCGAGCACCTCGGTGCCGGCGGCCGCCACCTGGTCGGCGCCGATAACGAGCGCCTCACCGTGGCGGGCACTCACAGCCTGCGCCTTCTCGGTGGCCAGTCGCAGTGCCCGGTCCGCGGGGGACTCCCCGGGTCGGTGCTCCTCGGCAACCCGCGGCGCAACCACTTCGAAGGGCAGCCCGAGCCGGGCGAGGAGCTCGCGGCGGTAGCGGGAAGTCGAGGCGAGGATCAGTCGTGCCACGAGGACGCCTGGGCGCGTGAATCGCCTTCGAGAAACAATGGCTTAGACCCAAATCCGGCTTTGACTTGGGAGGACTCGATACCTATTATACGCGCCCCATGTCGGAGCCGTGGTCGAGGCCCCTCGACGTCGACCGGCTGGCTGACGGCGGAGTCGAGGTCGATTTTGCCGGAGCGCTCTCCGGGCTGCCCGCACTGCCTGCGGGCGTGAGGGGGAGCGTCGCGGGAAGCGCGCGCTTCACGCGCTCGCAGGGTTTCGCGGTGGCAGAGCTGACGGTGCGCGGCGCGGCGACGCTCGAGTGCCAGCGGTGCATGCAGCCGCTGACCGTGCCGCTCGACACGGTGGTCAAGGTTGCGCTGGTCGCGTCCGAGTCGGACGTCGCCCGGGTTCCCACGGAGCTCGAGCCGATGCTCGCGCCGGGGGGACGCACCAGCATCGGCGAGCTCGTGACCGAGGAGCTGCTGCTGACGCTGCCGATCGTGCCGCTGCACGCGGGGAGCGAATCGTGTGCAGCGGCGTCGCTCGCGGAGCAGGCGGCGCGCGGTGAGCGTGCGCCGGAGACCCACAAGCCGTTTGCGCGGCTGGCGGAGTTGATGAAGCGTTAGAGTGAATCGAATCAGGAGCTGATCAATGGCTGTTCAAAAGAGCCGCAAGACGCCCTCGGCACGCGGCATGCACCGCTCGCACGACGGGCTGGCCAAGCCTGCGCTGTCGACCGACCCGCAGTCGGGCGAGACGCATCTGCGCCACCGCATTACGCCCGATGGCTTCTACCGGGGCCGGCGCGTCATCGAGAAGCCGGCCGACACCGACAACAAGGAATAGTCCCCGTCTCCGCACCGTACTCCGGGGCGTCAGTGCTGCCGATCGCGATCGACGTGATGAGCGGCGATCATGAGCCGCGCGAGTATGTGGCGGGCGCGGTGCGCGCGCTCGCGGAGGACCCGCAGCTGCGCGTCACGCTGGTTGGCGATCCGCAGCTGATCGGCGCGCTGCTCGCCTCGCAGCCGGCCGCGGTGCGCGAGCGCAGCGTTGTGGCACCCGCCTCACAGGTGGTGACCATGGAGGAGAAGCCGCGCGAGGCGATCCGCCACAAGAAGGACTCCTCGATGCGCGTGGCGATCGACCTGGTGCGCAACGGCAGCGCGGCGGCATGCGTGAGCGCCGGCAATACCGGCGCGCTGACCGCGATCGCGCACTTCGTGCTGAAGACGATCGAGGGCGTGGAGCGCGCCGCCATCATCTCCGCGATCCCGGCCGCGCACGGCCATACTCACATGCTCGATCTCGGCGCCAACACCAAGGCGACACCGGAGCAGCTGCGGCAGTTTGCCGCGATGGGCGCCATCATCGCCCGCGATGTCTACGGGGTGCCGGCGCCACGCATCGGGCTGCTCAACATCGGCGAAGAGGACATGAAGGGGCACGAGGTGGTGCAGGGAGCCCACCAGCTGCTTGCAGGGAGCGGCCTCAACTACGTCGGCTTCGTGGAGGGTGACGACATCTTTTCCGGCGACGTCGATGTGGTCGTGACCGACGGCTTCACGGGCAACGTGGCCTTGAAGACCATGGAGGGCGTCGCCGGACTGATCGTCGACCGCCTGCGTCAGGAGTTCCAGGCCTCATTCCTCGACCGCCTCGCCGGCGCGATCGCGAGCCCGGTGCTGCGCCGCGCGGCGGCCGGGCTCGATCCGCGCCGCTACAACGGCGCCTGCATGGTTGGGCTCACCGGGATCGTGGTAAAAAGCCACGGCCGGGCCGATGGCGTGGCTTTCGCGCGTGCCATCGGCACGGCGGCGCTCGCGGCGCGCCGCGGACTCACCGAACGCATCGCACAGGCGCTGCAGGCGCAGGGGACCCACCTTTGATTCACTCGCGTATCGCCGGCACCGGCTCGCATCTGCCCGAGAAGGTGCTCAGCAACTTCGATCTGGAGAAGCTGGTCGACACGAGTGATGACTGGATCCGCAGCCGCACCGGCATCGAGCGCCGGCACATCGCCGCCGAGGGCGAGACCACCGTAGACCTCGCCGAAGTCGCCGCGCGGCGTGCGCTGGAAGCGGCGGGCGTGGCCCCGGCCGAGGTCGACTTCATCGCCTTCGGCACCACCACGCCAGACCTGGTATTTCCCAACTGCGGCGTGCTGCTGCAGGCGCGCCTCGGCTGTCGCGGGGTGCCGGCCTTCAGTGTCGAGACCGCCTGCGCGGGCTTCATGTATGCGCTGTCGATCGCGGACAAGTACGTGCGCTGCGGGGAGGCGCGGCGCGCACTGGTGATCGGCGCGGAGACGCTGTCGCGCATCACCGATTGGAACGACCGCGCGACCGCCGTGCTGTTCGCCGACGGCGCCGGCGCCGTGGTGCTCGAGCCGAGCGCCGAGCCGGGCGTGCTCTCGACCCATCTGCATGCCGACGGCGCTTACAAGGACCTGTTGTACTGCGCCGGTGGTGTGTCGCGCGGCTTCGGCAAGAAGCTCGCGATCGAGATGTCCGGGAACGAGGTCTTCAAGGTCGCGGTCACCAAGCTCGGCTCGGCGGTCGATGAGGCGCTCGCCGCCAACGGGCTCGAACGTGGCGCCATCGACTGGTTGGTGCCGCACCAGGCGAACATCCGCATCATCCAGGCGACCGCCCGGCGGCTCGACATGCCGATGGAGCGCGTCATCGTCACCGTGCAGGAGCACGGCAACACTTCCGCCGCCTCAGTACCGCTGGCGCTCGACGTTGCGGTGCGCGACGGCCGCATCCGCCGCGGCGATCTGCTGCTGCTCGAGGCATTCGGCGGCGGTTTCACCTGGGCGTCGGCGCTGGTGCGTTACTGACAGGCGCTAACGGGCGGTCTGCCGCAGAGCAAAAAAAACGCCGCGCAGATGCGCGGCGTTTGCACTCAAGAGACTTGAAATTACTTCGAAACTGACCGCTTGAACATGCGGTCGATCTTCTCGTTGGTCGCGTCGCAGCACGACTGGCTGGCGTGAGCAGCAGCCAGCGCCTGGTTGGCAGTGCTCTGCGCGCCGCTCGCCGCCTGGCTGGCGGACTGCGCCGCGGCGTTCGCCTGATCGGCACCGCTCTTGGCCGCAGAGATTTCACCCTGCGTCTTGGCCATCTGCGCCTTCAGATCGTCGATCTGGGCCTGGATGGGCTTGAGATCCGTGCAGGCTGCAAGTCCAACCACCGCTATGACGGCTGCTGCCGCCTTCACTACACTCGCGCACTTCATAATCATCCCCTTCTGGGTTGTTGAATTCGGGAGGTCCTGATAACCGATGCGAGCCCGGCGCGCAAGTTACGCCGTCGTTCGCCCGACGGCAACTGCATCAAATTTGTTCCGGGAATGCAACCCGAACGCGTCGCATGTCTTCAGTTCACGACACGCGCGGCATGTTCAGCGTACGTTCAGCGCGCTGTGGAGCCGTGGCAGTTGTCGAGTGCAGCGCGAGTGTTTGCGCAGAGATTTCAGTCGCGTAGCTGCGAGTGCTGCGCTGCGCTCGGCGCGCCGCGCCGCGTTGCGGCTGGAGATGCGGAAGGTTCCTTAAGAATTTGTAATCGCTCCGATCTTGCGTGGCGTGCGCGCCGCTTTCTTGCGCGCTCGAGTCACGCGATGCGTCGCAGCGTGAGCGAATTGACTCCGCTTGCGAGGCGCCGGCCCGACGTTGGGCGGCGAAAGGCGAAGTGCCTCGGGCTCTGCCGGCCGCGGGAGGGAAATTCACGGCAGGGGCTTGCGGGAAGGCCGCGTCTGGATATAATCACAGTTACTGTATATATAAACAGGACTGGCTAAAAATGTCCGACCTTACCCCCCGCCAGACACAGATCCTGCGCCTCATCCAGCGCTGCATTTCCGAGACCGGCATGCCGCCCACGCGGGCCGAGATCGCCGCGGAGCTCGGCTTCCGTTCGGCCAATGCCGCCGAAGAGCATCTGCGGGCGCTGGCGCGCAAGGGCGTCATCGCTCTGGTGCCCGGGACGTCCCGGGGGATACAGCTGAAGGACACCATTCGTGAGCAGATGGGCCTGCCGCTCATCGGCCGCGTCGCCGCCGGCAAACCCATCTTTGCCGAAGAGAATTTCGAGGCACGCCTCGCGATCGATCCGGAAGTGTTCCAGCCGCGGCCGCACTATCTTCTGAAGGTCACCGGCATGAGCATGAAAGATGCCGGAATCCTCGATGGCGATCTGGTGGCGGTGCACCGCACCTCGGAAGTACGCAGCCGTCAGATCGTGGTGGCGCGCCTGGAGAACGAGGTCACCGTGAAGCGCTATCGCCAGGAAGGCTCGATCGTGTGGCTGCTGCCCGAGAACAGCGAGTTCGAGCCGCTCAGGGTGGACTTGAGACACCAGCCGCTGCTGATCGAAGGCATCGTAGTCGGTGTGGTGCGCCGGGGTCGCGCGAGTGGCTTGATGTGAGCCCATGCGCTTATGGATGGCGCTGCGAAGCTTGCTCGGCTGCTCGAGCATCCGGCCATCTGGCGCGGCCGCAGTGCGGCGCGCTTCGAGGTGCTGCCGAGCGGATTCACCGCACTGGATGAGCGGCTGCCGGGTAAAGGCTGGCCGCGTACCGGGCTGATCGAGATTCTCACCGCGCGGTTCGGCAGCGGTGAGCTGTACCTCGTGCTGCCGGCGCTCGCCGCGCTGACGCGCGCCGCGACGGCGCGCTGGTGCGTGTGGGTCGCACCACCGCTGATGCCGTTCGCGCCGGCGCTCGCCGCCGCGAGTCTGGCGCTCGATCGGATGGCGGTGGTCGGCGGCGCGCGCCCGCTGTGGGCTTTCGAGCAGGTGCTCGGCTCGGGTGCCTGTGATGCGGCGTTGGCCTGGGCACGGCGACCGAAGCCGCGCGAGCTGCGCCGCCTGCAACTCGCCGCCGAGCGGGGCCGGACGCTCGGCGTGCTGTTTCGTCCGCGCAGCGCGGCCCGGGAAGCCTCTCCGGCGGTGCTGCGTCTCGGTCTCACGCCGCTCGCGGCGGGTGCGCGGGTCACTCTTTTGAAAGGCCGCGGCGCAGATCGCGGCTCGATCGAGCTGCCGTGGCCCGAAAACCGACCGCTGCGCTGAGGCAGCCGCAGCCCGCAGCAGCTGCCCCGCGCGGCGCACCGCTCCATGCGCTCAGCTTTGCGCCCGCTGCTGATCCCGCGGCCGCGGAATTGTGGGCTGGTCTTCATCTGTCCGGAGCCGATCCGGCGGCGGAGCTGGAGCGCCTCGCGCTGCGCGCCGGACAGTACACCCCGCGCGTGAGTCTCGAGCCCCCGGACGGCGTACTGCTCGAGGTGCAGGGGAGCCTGCACCTGTTCGCGGGAGTGGCGGGTCTCAGGCTCGCTCTGCTGGACGAATGCCGGCGTCTGGGAATGCCGGCGGTGCTGGCGTTTGCGCCCACGCCGCTCGCGGCGCTGGTCCTGGCGCGCGCGGGCAAGCCGTGCGCTGCTCTGGACCCGGCGAAACTCGTCGGACAGCTCGCGCCGCTGCCGCTCAAGACGCTGCGCTGGCCCGAACAGATCCGCGCACGCCTGGCGCACTCGGGAGTGCGCACCATCGGCGCGGCACTGCGCCTGCCGCGTGCCGGCTTTGCACGCCGCTTCGGCATCGCGCAGCTCGCCATGCTCGATGCGCTCACCGGCCGTGCTCCGGACCTGCGACGCGCACACCGGGCGCCGCTGCGGTTCCGGCGGCGTCTCGAGCTCACCTGCGAGCTGGAAGATCATGCGGCAATTCTCGCAAACCTCGCACCGCTGTTTGCCGAACTCGGCCAGTTCCTCACTTCCCGCCAGTGCGGCGTCGTCGAGCTCGAGTGCCTGCTCAGCCACCGGCATTCGCCCCCGACGCGGTGCGCATTGCGGCTCGCGACTCCGGCCGCCGACGTGCAGCGCCTCGCGGAGCTGCTCGGGGAGCACTTGAGCGCGCTCGCATTGCCTGAGCCGGTGCGCGGCTGCGAGCTGCGCACCGACGCGCTGGTGCCGCACCGGCCGGAATGCCCGCATCTGTGGCAGCCCGGTGAGCACGGCGGCGGCGTGCTGAGTGAGGCGTCCGGGCTCATCGAGCGTTTGCGCGCACGCCTGGGGGAGGATGCGGTCTACGGCCTCACGCTCCTCGGGGGCCACCGGCCGGAGAAGGCCTGGAGCAGGACCAGCCCGCCAGCTGCCGACGGCAGCCCCGCCCGCAGCGCGGCGCGCCAGATCGCGGCAACACTTCCCTGGCGTGCCGCTCGCCGGCCGCTGTGGCTGCTGCCCGCACCGCTGTCGTTAGCCGTGCAGGACGGCTTGCCGCGGCGGCGCGGCCCGCTGCATCTCATCGGCGAGCCGGAGCGCATCGAGACCGGCTGGTGGGATGGTGAGGAGATCGCGCGCGACTACTACACCGCCGCCGACAGCCACGGCGTACTGCTGTGGGTGTTCCGCGAGCGCGCGGCGCCCCACGGCTGGTATCTGCACGGGGTGTTTGGATGAGCGCGGCGCTGCCCGCGTACGCGGAGCTGCACTGCCTGTCGAACTTCACCTTCCTGCGCGGCGCCTCGCACCCGCACGAGCTGGTGGAGCGGGCGGAGGCACTCGGCTACACGGCGCTCGCGCTCACCGACGAGTGCTCGGTGGCCGGGACGGTGCGCGCGCACATGGCGGCCCGGAACCGGCACCTGAAGCTCATCATCGGCGCCGAGTTCCGCCTGAGCTGCGGGCTGAAGCTGGCGGCGCTCGCCATCGACCGGCGCGGCTACGGGCGGCTCTGCCGGCTCATCACGCGCGCGCGGCGCGCGGCCGCGAAGGGCGAGTACACCCTTACGCGCGCCGACCTCGAGGCGGCAGCCCCGGAGAGCTGCTTCATCCTGTGGCTGCCCGGCCCCCGCGCCGAGGCCGACGAGGTCCGCTGGCTCGCCGAGCGCTTCCCGGGGAAGCTGCGGATCGCGGTCGAGCTGCTGCGCGACGGCGAGGATGGCGCGCGGCTCGCGCGGCTGCGCACGCTCGGTGCAGAGCTCGGGGTCGGGCTGCTCGCGAGCGGTGATGTGCACATGCACGTGCGGGCGCGCCGGAGGCTGCAGGACGCGCTCACCGCGATCCGCCTCAACTTAGCCGTCGCCGCCGCCGGCGCGCAGCTCTATCCCAACGGCGAGCGTTACTTGCGCGAGCGCGCGCGGCTGGCGCGGCTCTACCCGCGCGAGCTCCTCGAGGCGAGCGTGGCGCTCGCCGGCGAGTGCCACTTCTCGCTCGATGAGCTGCGTTACGAATATCCGCGCGAGATCGTGCTGCCGGGGGAGACTCCGGCTGGCTATCTGCGCCGGCTCACATATGAAGGGGCCGGGCGGCGCTGGCCCGCCGGCATTCCGGACAGCGAGCGCCGCGCCATCGAGCATGAGCTGGAGCTGATTTGCGAGCTCGGCTACGAGCCGTACTTCCTCACCGTCCATGACGTCGTCGCCTACGCGCGCGGCCGGGGGATCCTGTGCCAGGGCCGGGGCTCGGCTGCCAACTCGCGCGTGTGCTATTGCCTGGGCGTCACCTCGGTGGACCCGCAGCGCGGCGCGGCGCTGCTGTTCGAGCGCTTCATCTCGCGCGAGCGCAACGAGCCGCCCGACATCGACATCGACTTCGAGCACGAGCGGCGTGAGGAGGTGCTGCAGTACGTCTATAACAAGTACGGCCGCGAGCGCGCGGCGCTGGCCGCGACCGTCATCATGTACCGCTCGCGCAGCGCGCTGCGCGATCTCGGCAAGGTCTTCGGCCTTACGCCGCAGCAGTGCGGGCGACTGGCTGCGGTCATGCAGTGGTGGGACGGAAGCGCGACGATACCGCAGCGGGTGCGTGCGGCCGGCTTCGATGCGGATAGTCCCTGGCTCAAGCGCCTGCTGCCGCTCGCCGCCGAGCTCACGGCCTTCCCGGGCTTTCCACGCCACCTGTCGCAGCACGTCGGCGGCTTCGTCATCGCGCAGGGGCTGCTCGAGGAGCTGGTGCCGATCGAGAACGCCGCCATGCCTGAGCGCACCGTGGTGCAGTGGGACAAGGACGACCTCAACGACTTAGGGCTCCTCAAGGTGGATCTGCTGGCGCTCGGCATGCTCAGCGCACTCAAGCGCGCGTTTGCGCTGGTGAACGACTATCGCGGCAGCCACTACACGCTCGGCGAGCTGCCGGCCGAGGATGCGCGCGTCTACGACATGATCTGCCGCGCCGACACCATCGGCGTGTTCCAGATCGAATCGCGCGCGCAGATGGCGATGCTGCCGCGCTTGAAGCCGCGCTGCTATTACGACCTCGTCATCGAGGTCGCGATCGTGCGTCCCGGTCCCATCCAGGGCGACATGGTGCATCCCTACCTCAGGCGTCGCTCGGGGGCCGAGCCAGTCGACTACCCGAGTGAGGCGGTGCGCACGGTGCTGCATCGCACGCTCGGCGTGCCGATCTTCCAGGAGCAGGTGATGCAGATCGCGATCGTCGCGGCGGGCTTCACGCCCGGGGAAGCGGATGCGCTGCGCCGCGCGATGGGCGCGTGGAAGAGGACCGGAGGACTCGATCCGTTTCGCGAGCGGCTGCTTCAGGGTATGGACGTCAACGGTTACTCGGAGGAGTTCGCGGAGCGCATCTATCAGCAGATGTTGGGCTTCGGTGAGTTCGGATTTCCAGAGTCGCACAGCCTGAGCTTCGCGCTGCTGGTGTACGACTCGGCCTGGCTCAAGTGCTACGAGCCGGCGGCCTTTACCTGCGCGCTGCTCAACAGCCAGCCGATGGGCTTTTATGCCCCCGCGCAACTGGTGCGCGATGCGCGCGCCCACGGCGTCGAGGTGCGGCCGGTGGACGCCGGTGTCTCGCTCTGGGACTCGACGCTTGAGCGCTGTGCCGATGGCGAGCCGGCGCTGCGCTTAGGGCTGCGGCTGGTGAAGTCGCTGTCGCAAGCCGGGGCCGAACGCCTGATCGGCGCGCGCGCCGTGGGCCCCTTCGCCAGTGTGCCGGAGCTCGCCGCGCGCGCCGGCCTCGATCGCGGGGATCTCGAAGCCCTCGCCGCGGCCGGCGCGTTCGCTTCTTTAAGCGGCAACCGGCATATGGCGTTCTGGGAAGTCGCGGGAGCGGAGCGCCCGCTGCCGCTCGCCGCGGCTGCAGCGCGGCAGGCGGGAGAGGGCACTGACTTCGCGGAAGGCCGGCCGCTGCTCGAGCGGCCCTCCGAGGGCGAGGAGATCTGCGCGGACTATGCCTCCCTCGGGCTCACCTTAGGGAGGCATCCGCTCGCGCTGCTGCGCGAGCGGCTGACTGCCGCCGCGCTCCTGCCCGCGAGCGAGCTCGCGCAGGCCGAGAACGGCGCCGTGGTGCGTACTGCCGGCATCGTGCTCATGCGCCAGCGTCCCGCCACGGCGAGCGGCGTCACCTTCGTGACTCTCGAGGATGAGAGCGGCCAGGTGAACGTCATTGTGTGGGAGCGCGTCGGGCAGGCACAGCGCCGCGCGCTGCTCGAGTCGCGCCTCCTCGAGGTACACGGCGAGCTGCAGCGCCAGGACGGAGTGACACACCTCATCGCGCGGCGGCTCATCGACCGCTCTGCGCTCCTCGGACAACTACTGACCCGCTCGCGGGACTTTCATTGAAAGCGCCGCGCAGTACGCGCGGCCGTTGTGTGGGTGCTACGCGCGGCTCGCTTATGTTGATCTGCGCTGACGCTATGTTGAGCGCGCCGCGGGCGCGCGCGCAGCTCAGCGCGACATAACAGCGAGGCGTGCAAATCCTGAGAACTGCGTCGCATTTTGCGCTCCCTGCGTCTCTGTCTTGCGACGCCCGTTTCCAGTAAAAAAGCAACTGATAGAGAAGGGATGCTCCAACACCAAGATCGAAACAGGAGCGGTTCGATGAAGGTGCAACGCAAGCGTCGGTTGCCGGCGACCGGCGCAATCATTGGAATATTCATCCTGTCGGTGGTGACGGGCGGCGACGTGCCGCGCCCCACCGCCCAGGCGCTGGCGCGCGCCGCGCTCGACGCCGGGCCACCCCGAGCCTACATCGTGCAGGCGCGCAGCGCCGCCGAGGCGGGCCGCGCGGTCAGGCAGGCCGGCGGCACCGTGCGCGGCGAGCTGTCGGTCATCGGCGCGGTCAGCGCGCTGCTCGATGAGCGCGAGCTGGCGGCGCTGCACAGCACGCCCGCGCCGTTCCTCAATGTGTATGCCGACGCCGAGGTGCGTGCCAGCTCGGCGGGCACGCTGCCCGAGACTTACTACCCGAGCGAGGTCGAAGCGCGGAACCTGCAGGTCGGAGGTGTCACCGGCACGGGAGTGACGGTGGCGGTGGTCGATTCGGGCCTGTGGAGTCAGCACGGGCCGGATCAGAGCGCCCCGGGCGAGGCCGCGAGCCGCATCCTCGCCCAGTACGACGTGATCGCCGCCAGTTCGCAGCCCGCCGCCGCACAGGTGCTCGGCGGACTCACGTCCCTGGTGGCAGCCAACGCCACCAACATCAACGACCTCTACGGTCACGGTACGCATGTCACCTCGATCATCGCCAGCAGCGGCATTGCCACCACGGGCAACTTCCAGGGCGTCGCTCCGGGCGTCAACCTGGTGTCGGTGCGGGTGCTCAACGCCCAGGGCGTGGGCACTTACTCGAATGTCATCAGCGGCATTCAGTGGGTGATCGCCCAGCGGGCGCGCTACAACATCCGCGTCATGAACCTGTCGCTGAGCGCGCCGCCGAGCTCCCTCTACTGGCAGGATCCGCTCAACCAGGCGGTGATGGCGGCGTGGAACGCCGGCATCGTGGTGGTGGCAGCGGCGGGCAACTTCGGGCCGGCGCCGATGACCATCGGCGTGCCCGGCAACGTGCCGTACGTCATCACGGTCGGCGCGGTCACCGATAACTATTTTCCTTTGCAGCCGAGCCAGTACCGGCTCGCCTCGTTCTCCTCCGTCGGACCGACCTGGGAGGGCTTCGTGAAGCCCGAGGTGGTCGCGATGGGCGGACACATCCTTGCCTACGCGCCCGACAACGGCACGCTGGCGGAGGAGTTTCCGCAGTGGGTCGATCAGCCGTACGACGACTTCACGATGTCCGGCACCTCGATGGCAGCGGCGGTGACGAGCGGCGTCGTCGCCCTCATGCTCGAGGTCAACCCGTCGCTCACCCCGGATCAGGTGAAGTGCCACCTGATGGCGAGCGCCGATCCGGCAGTCAACCCCGATGGCACGCTCGCCTACTCGGTGTTCCAGCAGGGCGCGGGGCTCGTGAACGCGTACTCAGCCGCTTACAGCACGGCGAGCAACTGCGCGAATCAGGGGCTCAGCGTAGCCCTCGACCTGCTCGGGCTGCAGCACTACGGCGGACGCGGCGACTACAACCCCTCCACCGGCGATTACTACATCCTGGCGGTTGGGCCGGCGAGTTCGTCGGGCGCCGGCGCCCTCGTGGGCGGGCTCGCCACCACGGTCACGCAGGTGCCGGTCGTCGGCCCCGTTCTTGGGCAGCTGCTCTGGGGCGTCGAGCAGACGGGCGACGGGCTGCTGTGGAACGGCAGCTATTCCGCAGCGAGCGGCTATGCCTGGAGCAGCGGTTATCCGTGGAGCAGCGGTTACGCTTGGAGCAGCGGTTATCCGTGGAGCAGCGGTTACGCCTGGAGCAGCGGCTATCCCTGGAGCAGCGGCACCACCGAGAGCGCCGGGTACGCAGGCATCGCGGTCCCGGCGCAGCAATGATCCGCCGCGTGCTCGGCGCGCTGGTGACGGCGGTCGGCGCGCTCACCGTCGGCGGCACGGCGAGCGCTGCCGTGCCGGTACCGGCAGTGCGGCCGCTGTACTTCGAGCACCTGACGATGCGCGATGGGCTCTCACAGAGCACCGTCGAGGGGATCCTGCAGGACTCGCAGGGCTACCTCTGGCTTGCCACCGAGAGCGGCCTCGACCGCTACGACGGTAACGGCTTTCGTGTGTACCGCCGCGAGCGTGGCAACAGCCACGCGCTCGCGAGCGACTACATCTGGACGATCGCCGAGGATGCGCACACCGACCTGTGGCTCGCGACCGAGGGCGGCGGCGTCGCGCGCTGGCAGCGCGCGACTGACCAGTTTCAGCAGTTCCGCCACGACCCGGCGCGCCCCGACTCGCTCTCGAGCGATCAGGTGCGCACGCTCCTCATGGACGCTGCGGGCCGCTTGTGGGTCGGCACGCTCGATCACGGGCTCGACCTGCTCGATCCTGCCACCGGGTCGGCGCGCCACTTCCGTCACCGCGACGGCGACTCGCGCTCGCTGGCGGCGGACAAAGTATTTGCGCTGTACGCCGATCACGCCGGCCGGATCTGGGTGGGGAGTGATGGGGGCCTAAGCCGCTACGATCCGGCCACCGACGCCTTCGTCAATTACGGCAAGTCCGCCGACGGCGCCGGGCTGTCCGACCTGCAGGTGCGTGTCATTCGCGAGGATCACACCGGGGCGCTGTGGATCGGGACGATGCACGGCGGACTCGACCGGCTCGACCCGGGCAGCGGACGGGTGACGGCCTTCCGCCACGACCCCGCCAATCCGCGCTCCCTCAGTCACGACCGCGTGACGGCTATCCTTGAGGACAACGCGCAGCGGCTGTGGGTCGGGACCGACGACGGGCTCGACCTCTTTCAGCCCGCGACGGACGGTTTCGTCCGCTACGGCAACGATGCCGACAGCCCGCAGAGCCTGCGCGACAGCTACGTGTTCTCCCTGTACCAGGATCGTGGCGGCGTGTTGTGGGTAGGCACGCGCGAGGGCGGCGTGAGTCACTGGAACCCGCAGAGCTGGGTGTTCGGTCACTACCGCAGCGGCGCCTTCCACGACACGCAGGTGCAGAGCTTTGCCGACGACGACGGCGGGCGCGTCTGGGTGGGCACCAGCGGCGGCGGTCTCATCGAGCTCGACACCCGCAGCGGCGCCGAGCGCCACTTCGGCACGGGCACCGCGGCGCTGCGCCTCAGCGACGATCACGTCATGGCGCTGCTCCACGACCACGGCACGCTGTGGGTCGGCACCATGATGGGCGGGCTCGACGAGGTAGATCTGGCCACGGGGCACGTGCGGGTATGGCGCGCCGCCGAGAACGACCCCGGGGCCCTGCCTGCCGATGGCGTGATGACGCTGTATGAGGACCGTGGCGGCACGATCTGGGTGGGCACGTTCGGCGGTGGAGTCGCCAGCATCGCCCCAGCGAGTCACCAGCTCACACGCTATCCCTTCGGGGCCGACGACGCCGGGCACCTGAGCGACGCTCGCGCCAGCGCGATCGCCGAGGACGGCCTCGGGAACCTGTGGATCGGCACGGTGGGTGGCGGGCTCAATCTGCTCGAGCGCGCGAGCGGACGCTTCTATCACTTCCGGCGCAACGATAAGGATTCCTCGAGCCTCGCCGATGACCGGGTGTATGCGCTGCACGTCGATCGCCGCGGCGAGGTGTGGGTGGGGACCTCAACCGGTGGCCTCGACCACGTGGTGGGCAGCTCCGCCGCACCCCAGGCGGTGCGTTTCGAGAACTACGCGGGACTGCTGCCGAGCCGCGCGGTCTACGGCATCGAGTCCGACGGGACCGATGCCCTGTGGCTCGGCACGAGCGACGGCCTGGTGCGCCTCGATCCGCGCAGCCGCGCGCTCCGGGTGTACCACGAGTGGCACGGGCTGCAGGGCGAGGACTTCCAGATCGGTGCGCACTATCAGGACCGCGACGGCAATCTGTTCTTCGGTGGCAGCGACGGCTTCAACGCCTTTGCTCCGGCTGCCGTCGATCTCAGCTCGCCGCCGCCGCATGTGGTGCTGACCTCGGTAGTGCGGCTCAACACACCGCTCCCGGAGCGCGACCTGCCGGGCGGCACGCGCCCGCTCAGGCTCGCCTACGACGACAAGCTGGTGAGCTTCGAGTTCGCGGCGCTGGATTTCGCATCCCCCGCCAACAACCGCTACGCCTACCGCCTCGAGGGCTTCGATTCCAACTGGATCGATGCCGGGGCGCTGCACCGCGCCACCTACACCAATCTCGACGCCGGCGACTACGTACTGCGCGTGCGCGCTGCGAACGCCGACGGCGTGTGGAGCAGCGACGGGCTCGCGATCCCCGTGCACGTGGCGCCGGCGCCCTGGAACACAACGCCGGCCCGCGTGGGGTACCTGCTGGTGGCGCTCGCGCTCGCGGCGTGGCTGTGGAGGACGCAGGGCTCCCGCCGCCGTCGCGCGCTGCTCTACAGCCGTCATCTCGAGGAGACGGTGCAGCAGCGCACGCACGAGCTCAACGAGCGCAACAAGCAGCTGCAGGTGCTGTCACGCGCCAAGAGCGAATTCGTCGCCCGCATGAGCCACGAGCTGCGCACGCCGATGAACGGCGTGCTCGGCATGACCAGTCTGCTGCTCGACACGCGACTCGATGCGGCGCAGCGGCGCTTCGCCGAAGGCATTCACCGCTCCGCGGATTCCCTGCTCGCGATAGTCGATGACGTGCTGGACCTCTCCAAGATCGAGGCGGGCCGCCTGCAGCTCGATCCCGTAGACGGCGACTTGATCGAGGTCATCGAGCAGACCGCCGAAGTGCTGGCCCCGCGCGCCGCAGGCAAGGGCATTGAGCTGCTGATCGACGCGCCGCTCGAGCCGCTGCCGCGCCTGCGCTTCGACGCCGTGCGGCTGCGCCAGGTGCTCATCAATCTGGGCGGCAACGCCGTCAAGTTCACCGAGCGCGGCGAGGTCAGCTTCCGCGTGGTGCCGCTCGGCAGCGGGCCGGGCGCAGCAGCGGTGAACGGCGAGCTGCGGGTGCGCATCGAGGTGGCCGACACCGGGATCGGCATTGCCCCCGAGAACCAGGCGAAGATCTTCGAGGAGTTCGCGCAGGAAGACGCCTCCACCACCCGGCGCTTCGGCGGCACCGGCCTCGGGCTGGCGATCGCGCGGCAGATCGTCGAGCTGATGGGCGGCAGGCTGACGCTGGTGAGCGCTCCTGGCGGCGGCTCGACCTTCTCCTTCGAGCTGACCGTGCCGCGCGCAGCCCCACAGCCGGCGCGTGCCGCGCCGGCGGCACGTCTCGCTGGCATGCGCGTGCTGGTGGCGGACGACAATCCGGCGGCCCGCGTGCTGATGGCGAACGCGCTGCGTGCCTGGGGCGCGCGCGTCACGCTTGCCGCCTCCCTCGAGAGCGCGCTCGTGGAGCTGCGCGGTGCGGCCTACGAGGCGGTGATTATCGACGACCCGCTGCCCGATGGCGACGCGCAGGCCGTGTTGCGCGAGATCCGCACGGTCGGCGCCAGCAGGCCGCGCCTGGTGCGCCTCGTAGGCTTCACCAGCTTGAAGCCGGTGGCGGCCGGCGCCGAGCGCCACGAGTGGTTCGACGCCGAGCTGACCAAGCCGCTGCGCCTGCGCCAGCTGCACGCGGCGCTCAGCGGGCGCATCCCGGAGGGGCAGGCGTATGCGGCCGCGCGCCCCGCGGGGGAGCACGCGGACGCACCGCCGGCGGCGCTCCGTGGGCGCGTACTGGTGGTCGAGGATCAGCCGCTCAACCGCGAAGTGGCGCAGGGCATGCTCGCCGCGCTCGGCGTCAGCGTCGAGACGGCCGCCAACGGTCAGGAAGCGCTGGCGCGGCTCGCGGGGGAGTCCTTCGATCTGGTGCTGATGGATTGCGAGATGCCGGTCATGGACGGCTTTGCGGCGACCGCCGCGCTGCGCCGCTCCGAGGCGCCGGGAGAGCATCTGCCGGTGATCGCGCTCACCGCCGACGCCACCCCCGAGGGGCGCGCCGCGTGTCTCGCCGCCGGCATGGACGAGCATCTGGCCAAGCCGTTCAGCCGCGTGGCGTTGAGGGCGCTGCTCGGCCGCTGGCTGCCGCACGCGCCGCCCGGGACGCAGTCGGCAGAAGCGGCGCCGGATCCGGCGGCGGAGCTGTTGCTCGATCGAGCCACGCTCGAGGCGCTGCGCACGCTGCCGCCGCGCGGCACGGAGGCCATGCTGGACCGCATAGCCGCCGCCTACGGCGCCGATTCGCAGCGCTTGCTCGGCAGCCTCGCGCAGGCCATCGAGGCCGGCGAGCGCGGCGCACTGGCGCGGGCGGCGCACGCCTGGCGCTCCTGCAACGGCAACATCGGAGCATTGGCGCTGGTCGAGATCTGCCGCGAGCTGGAACGCTGCGCGCGCGGCGGCGATATGGCCGGTGCGCGCGAACTGCTCGCCCGGGCGCGCGCGCTGTACGCGCGCGTCAGCGATGAGCTGCACACCGAGCTGCGGAGATCCGCGTGAGCGCCGCCGGGGCCGGCAGGATTCTGGTCGCGGACGACGACGCCATGCTGCGCGAGATTGCGACCGCCATGCTGGAGAACGCCGGCTTCGCGGCGGAAGCGGTCGACAGCGGCGATGCCGCACTCGCCGCCTGCCTGCGGCAGATGCCGCAGCTGGTGCTGCTCGATGTCGAGATGCCGAACGGCAATGGCTATCGGGCCTGCAGCAACATCCGCGCACTGCCGGGTGGGCGCGATGTTCCCATCGTCATGGTGACGGGGTTCGACGACCCGACGTCGATCAACCTCGCGTACGATGCCGGCGCCACCGACTTCGTGGTGAAACCGATCAACTGGGCGCTGCTCGCGCACCGCATTCGTTACGTGCTGCGCGGTGCGCGCACCGTCGAGGCGCTGCGCTTCTCCGAGCAGAAGAACTCCGCGCTCCTCAAGGCGATTCCCGATGGCATCTTCCTGGTCGACGCCGCGGGCCTGATCAGCCACTGCTACTCCCCGGTCGCGGGCCTGCCGGTGCCGGCCGGCAGCACGCCGCGCCTGGATGAGCTGGTTCCGCCCAGCGAGCGGGCGCGCGCCATGGATTGTCTCGAGTCGACCCTGCGCGGGGTGCCGGCGGCCTTCGAGTTCGCCGTGCAGTGCTCAGGTGACGCGCGACACTTCGAGTGCCGTTACCTGCCCAATGCCGGCGGAGGGGCACTCGCCATCGTGCGCGACGTGACGCAACGCAAGCACACGGAGGCGCACATCCAGCGCCTGGCGTACTTCGACGGTCTCACCGGGCTGCCGAACCGCGAATGGATCAGCGAGTACCTCTCGCAGGCGCTCGCCGAGGCCGCCGGGCGCGAACAGAGCGTCGCGCTGTTGTTTGTGGACCTCGATCAGTTCAAACGCATCAACGATACGCTCGGTCACGAGACCGGCGACGCCTTGCTGCGCCAGGTCGCCGGCAGGCTGAACGCCGCGCTCGCCGCCGCGGGCGCCGCAGGCCGGCTGGCGCGGGTCGGGGGCGACGAGTTCATCGTGGTGCTCACGGCACCCACGAGCCTCGCCGCGGCCGAACAGGTAGCGCAGCAGGCGCAGGCGGCGCTCGCCGCCCCCTTCGTCCAGGGGGGCTACGAGCTGGTGGTGACGCCGAGCATCGGCATCGCCCTCTACCCCGAGCACGGCGCGGATACTGAGGCTCTTCTCAAGCATGCCGACGCCGCCATGTACGAGGCCAAGGCGAGCGGCCGCAACCAGGCCCGTGTGTACACCAGCTCCCTGAATGCCCGCGCCGTCAAGCGCCTGTCGCTGGAGATGGAGTTGCGGCGCGCCTTCGAAGCCCGCCAGCTCGAGGTGCACTATCAGCCGCAGTACGACACCCGCAGCCTTAAGCTCGCCGGGGCGGAGGCGCTGCTGCGCTGGTTTCATCCGCAGCGCGGCCAGATCGCCACCCCCGACTTTGTGGCGGTCGCCGAGGAAACCGGCCTGATCGGTGAGATCGGCCGTTGGGCCATGCAGCAGGTGTGCCGGGATTTAAGGCAGTGGCGCGAGCTCAAGCTGGCCGTGCCGCCCATCGCGGTCAACGTCTCGGGCCGCGACTTCATGCGCCCGGACGTGCTGTTGCGGCTGTCGAGCGTGGTCGAAGAGGCGCACCTGCCCGCATCGCTGTTCGAGCTGGAGCTCACCGAGGGCGTGCTGATGCAGGACGTGGAGAGTGGGCAGCGCTCGCTCCAGGGGCTCAAGGAATTCGGCTTCGCGCTCGCCATCGACGACTTCGGCACCGGCTACTGCTCGCTCAACTACCTCAAGCGCTTCGCGCTCGATACGCTCAAGGTCGATCGCGCATTCGTCAACGACATCTCCGTCGATGC
Organism: uncultured Gammaproteobacteria bacterium; assembly: GCA_963804465.1. Classification (GTDB taxonomy): domain Bacteria; phylum Pseudomonadota; class Gammaproteobacteria; order Steroidobacterales; family Steroidobacteraceae; genus 13-2-20CM-66-19. The sequence continues at coordinate 661,514 of CAWDQL010000017.1, read as the reverse complement.
GGACGATGCAGCGATCGTGCGCGCGATCATCGCCCTCGGGCACAACCTCAATCTCAAGATAGTGGCTGAAGGCGTCGAAACGCCCGCGCAGCTCGAGTTCCTGCGCACTGCGGGCTGCGACCTGGTACAGGGGTTCCTGATGAGCCGGGCGATCGCGCCCGGCGCGTTCCTCGAGCTGCTGCGCGCCGGCGAGCGGCAAGCCGGCGCTGCGCCCGGCGGAGCTGCCGCCGCCCACGCGGCGCACGCCGCGGCGACGGCCTGAGTCAGCCGCGGGACTTGCGGCGCGCTTTGCGGGGGGCTTCCCCGCCCGCGCCGATCTCGTAGTCCTCGAAATCGCTGGTGAGCTCGGCGGTGTGCTTGTCCTCGAGCAGCCGCTCTAGCCGCCGCCAGGCGGGATCGCCGGCCTTCTGGCCGCGGCGCTTGGCGAGATCGAGGTCCTTGATGACCTGGTCGAGGTCGACGTCACCGTCGCCGATGACCGGTTCGTCGGCTTCCTCGTCCTCGAATTCGTCTGATTCCGGCTTTTCGCTCATGCGGGACGGTAGTCCGGCAGGAATTGGACGGCGCGAACTTAAATCAGATCGCCTGGCAACTGCAATCCTGCACGTGCCGTTTCTGTGAACCGTGCCCGATATTAGCCCGCGCGGCCGCCTTGCCGGGCGCACCCGGAGTGCGGGTGCGCCGGTGCTACGGCTTCAGTGGATCAGATTGTTGAGCTCGAAGATCGGCAGGAGCATTGCAAAAACGATGCCCATGACGAACAGGCCCATCACGATGATGAGCAGCGGGCCGAGGAGGCCGACCATGGCGGCCAGCAGGGCATCGAGCTCGCGTTCCTGGGTGATCGCCGCCCGCTCCAGCATGCTGTCGAGCTCGCCGCTCGACTCGCCGCTCGAGATCAGATGGATGGTCATCGGCGGAAACATGCGGCTCACGGCCAGCGAGCGGCCGATCGGCGCGCCCTCGCGCACGCGCGCCGCGGCATCGGCGACCGCATCGCGCATCGGCAGGTTGGTGACCACCTCGCCCGAGATGCGCAGCGCTTCCAGCACCGGCACGGCGCTCGCCGACAGAATGCTCAAGGTGCGGGTGAAGCGCGCGGTGTTGAAGCCGCGGGCCAGCTTGCCGACGAGAGGCAGGGTGAGGAGCAGGCGCTGCACGCGGCGCTTGGCCGCCGGATCGCGCTGCCAGCGGCGGAACAGCCAGACCGCGATCGCCACGGCGATCACGAAGTACAGCCCGTAGTGACGGCACAGGTCGCTGAAGGCGATCAGCACCCGCGTGATCAGGGGGAGCTTGCCCTTGGCGGCCTCGAACACCGTGACCACCTTGGGCACGACGAACACCAGCAGACCCGAGACGATCGCAAAGCACATCACCGTGAGCACGATCGGGTAGAGCAGGGCCGCCAGTACCTTCTGGCGGATCTGCTCGCGACTCTCGGTGTAGTCGGCGAGCCGCTCGAGCACGTTGTCGAGGTGCCCGGACTGCTCGCCGGCGGCGACCGTGGCGCGGTAGATCTCGGGGAACACCTTGGGGAACTCGGCGAAGCCGTCGGCCAGGGCGTGCCCCTCCATGACCTTGGCGCGTACCCCGAGCACGATGCTCTGCACGCGCGGCTTCTCGGTCTGTTGCGAGACCGCCAGGAGCGATTCCTCGAGCGGGAGCCCGGCGCGTACCAGGGTAGCGAGCTGGCGGGTGAACAGCGCCAGGTCGGTCGAGGAGACGCGCCGCATCAGCGTGAAGGAACGCTGGGCCAGAGCCTCCTTCTGTGCAACCTCGGCGATGGTTACCGGCAGCAGCTGCTGCTCGCGCAGCAGTTGGCGCACGTGACGCGGCGTGTCACCCTCGAGGAGCCCCTTGCGCTCCTTGCCGGCGGCATCGAGGGCGGTGTATTCGAAGGCTCCCATTAATTCGGCGCAAGCCGTTCGCGCGCTGCCATCACATCAGTCCTCGCGCGTGACCCGCAGTATCTCCTCGAGGGTGGTCTCGCCACGCAGCACGCGCGCGCGGCCGTCGTCGCGGATCGAGGGCGTCGCGCGGCGCGCGTGCCGCTCGATCTCATGCTCGGAGACCTGGTCGTGGATCATGGTGCGCATCGCATCATCCACCACGATCAGCTCGTAGATGCCGGTGCGGCCGCGATAGCCGCCGCCCGCGTCCCGCCCGGGGCGGTAGAGAGTGGGCGAGGGCTCGTCGGCACCTAAGTTGAGGAGCTGCCGCTCGCGCTCGCTGGCCTTGAAGGGCTGCTTGGTGTCGGGGCTGAGCACCCGCACCAGGCGCTGCGCCAGCACGCCGATGAGGCTGGATGAGAGCAGGAACGGCTCGATCCCCATGTCGCGCAGGCGGGTGATGGCCCCGGCCGCGGTATTGGTGTGCAGCGTGGACAGCACCAGGTGTCCGGTGAGGCTCGCCTGCACCGCGATCTGCGCGGTCTCGAGATCGCGGATCTCGCCGATCAGCACCACGTCCGGATCCTGGCGCAGGATCGCGCGCAATCCGCGCGCGAAGGTCATCTCCACCTTGGTGTTGACCTGTGTCTGGCCGATGCCGTCGATGTAGTACTCGATCGGATCCTCGACCGTCATGATGTTCTGGGTGTTGTCGTTCAGGCGCTCGAGCGCGGCGTACAGCGTCGTCGTCTTGCCCGAGCCGGTGGGCCCGGTGACCAGCAGAATCCCGTGGGGCTTGTGGATCAGCTCGTCCATCGCGCCCTGCGTGCGTGGGTCCATGCCGAGGGAGTTGAGTTCGAGCTTGCCGGCCTGCTTGTCGAGGATACGCAGCACCACCCGCTCGCCGTGACCCGAGGGGATGGTCGAGACGCGCACGTCGACCGCGCGGCCGGCGATCCGCAGGCTGATGCGTCCGTCCTGCGGCAGGCGCTTCTCGGCGATGTCGAGCCGCGACATGACCTTGACGCGCGACACGACCAGCGGCGCCACCGCGCGCTTCGACTGCAGCACCTCGCGCAGCACGCCGTCGACGCGGAAGCGGATCACCAGGCGGTTCTCGAACGGCTCGATGTGGATGTCGGAGGCGTTCTCCTTCACCGCCTGGGTGAGAACCGCATTGATGAGGCGGATGATCGGCGCATCGTCGTCGCTGTCGAGGAGATCGGCCTGCTCGGGCAGCTCCTGCGCCAGATGCGCCAGATCGGTGGTCTCATCCAGTCCCTCGACCGCCTGCATGGCGTACGAGCCCGCCTCGTAGGCGCGCCGCAGCAGCAGGTCGAACTCCGCCTCCGGCACGCGCTCGAGCTTCAGCGGCCGCCGCAGGTAGCGGCGCACCTCGGCGAGCGCGTGCGTTGAGGCATTCTCACGGCATACGCACTCCGCCACGCCGTCGACCACGTCGCGCACCAGCACGCCGTGACGCTTGGCGAAGGCGAAGGTCAGCCGGCGCGTGCCGTGCTCGGCGCCCGCGCCGGTTGCCGCAGCCTCAGCGGGCGTGACCGCGTTCATTGCTTGGGTGGCGGCGGGCTCGGCGCCGGTGCGGCCGTGCTGTCCGGCGCCGGCGTGCCGGGCGGTGCGGGCGATCCCGCCGCGGGCGCGGCCGGAGCAGTCGCGGGGGCGGTAGTCGGCGGGGCGGAGGTCGGCGGCCCAGCCGTCCCCTGCGGCAGCGGCGGCAACTGGCCGCGCGGCACGCCGGGCAGCAGCTTCAGCGCTTCGTGCCCCGTCTTCTCGATCGTCTTCTGCTGATCGAGCATGTAGTTGTACTTGAGGTCGGTCTCGTAGGCCGCCTGCTTGGCATCCCGCAGGATCTTCGGCCGGATGAAGATCATGAGATTGTTCTTGGTCGTCGACTCATTACGCGTCTTGAACAGGTAGCCGATGATCGGAATGTTGCCGAGGAACGGCACGCGGTTCTCGCCCTTGGTAGTGTCGTCCTCGGTAAGGCCGCCGAGCACGACGATGCCGCCGTCATCGATCATCACCGTGGTGGTGACGGTGCGCTTGTTGGTGACCAGGTCGACCGCCCCGGCGGGCTTCTGACCGATGCTCGAGCTCTCGATGGAGATCTTGAGCATCACTGCATTCCCTTCTGAGGAGATGGTCGGAGTGATCTTGAGGATGGTGCCGACTTCCTCGCGCTGGATGGTCTGGAACGGGTTGACCGCACCTCCTACCACCGCGGTGTTGTTGGCGGTGTACTGGCCGGTGATGAACGGCACTTCCTGGGCGACCTTGAGCTCGGCTTCCTGGTTGTCCATCATCACGGCCGAGGGCGTGGCGATCACGTTGTCGTCGGTGTCGGAGCGAATCGCGCGCAGCACGGCGGCAAAGTTCAAGCCGCTGCTGCCGGTGACCTTACCGATGCCGATCGTCGTGCCCTGCAGCAGCGTCGTCGTGGCGTTGGCGGGGTTCTCGACGGCGCCGGCGAGATCGACGATGCTGGTGCCGCCGACGGGACTGACGAAGGCGCCGGCGGGCACGTTGCTGCCGTTGACAAACGCCGCCCAGTTGACGCCGAGCTCGGCATCCTTGTCGAAGTCGATGTCGGCGATGATCGCCTCCACCAGCACCTGCGGGCGGCGGATGTCGAGCTTGTCGATGATGTCCATCACCGAGCGCATGATCTTCGGCGGCGCGGTGATGATCAGCGCGTTGTTGCCGGGATCCGCCCACACCATGGCGCTCTTCTCCGCCTGTGCCGACGGCGAGGCGGCCGCGCCCGCCGCGCCCGGCCCGGTGGCCTGCGCGATCCCGGTGATCTGCTCCTTGAGCTTCGGAGCGAGCTTCTCGGCATTGGCGTAATGCAGGTAGCGCACACGGGTGTCGCCCCCACCGCCAATCGGCGTGTCGAGATGTGCGATCAGCGCGCGGATGCGCAGGCGCTGCGACTCCTGGCCGCCGATCAGCACGGTGTTGGAGCGCTCGTCGGCGACGACCTTCACGTTGCTGCCCTCGGCGGCCGCCCCCTGGTAGAGCGAGTTGACCACGCGCACGATCTCGGCCGCCGAGGCATTCTGCAGCGGCACGATCTCCGGATCCTGGTTACCGACCTGGTCAATGCGCTCGATGATGCGGATCATCCGGTTTACGTTGCTTGCGTGGTCGGTGATGATGAGGATGTTGCCGGCGGGGTAGGCGACCAGCGCCCCGTAGGTCGGCACCATCTGCCGCAGCACCGGCACCAGCTGCGTCGCGCTCACGTTCTTGACGTTCAGCACCTGGGTCACGATCTCATCCGAGCTCGGGCTGACGTGGTCGGGCAGGTCGATCGAGGGGCTGGTGCGCGCGTTGGTGTCCGGCATGATCTTCACGACGTTGCCCTGCGGCACGGCGATGAAGCCGTACACCTGCAGGATCGACAGGAACGCCTCGTAGAAGGCCTGCGGCGACATGGCGGTCGAGGACAGCATCGTGACCTGGGCGCGCACCCGTGGGTCGATGATGAAGTTCTTGCCGGTTGCGGCAGCCACGGCCTCGGCCACCTGGGTGATGTCGGCGTCCTTGAAATTGGGCGTGATGCGCTGTGCCTGCTGCTGCGCTGAGGCGAGCGAGCCGGCCATGAGGATCGCCAGCAGCGCCGGAGCGAATGAGCGAAGACCTGTCACTGATTTGTTCCCCCGAAGAGCGCGCGCCTGGGTCCTACTGAGTGCCTTCCGGCGTGCCGGAGGGTGGTTCCGGCGGCGGCACGGGGGCCGCGGCGGGCGGCGGCTCCGCCGCTCCCGGCGCGGCAGCGTTCGGGCCGCCGGGCCCGAGGCCGGTCGCCGATTCCGCTTCCTGGGCCACCTGGGCAATGTTCAGCGTGAGATCCTGCTGCTGGTTGTTGCGAATGACCGTGACGCGCGCCTCGCTGGCGGTGTTCAGGGTGTTGAGGATCGCCTGGCCGCGGTCCTGATCATCGAGCGGCGTGCCATTGATGGCGATTACCTCGTCGCCCGGCCGCAGGCCGAGGCGCGAGAACGCCAGGCGGTTGCGGCCGGGATAGACGCGAAAGCCCTTGACCTTGTCGCCGTCCATGACCGCCTGCGGCCGCAGCAGGTCGGCAATCAATCCCGGCTGCTCGGTGAGCGCCTTGCGCATGCGCTCGACGACCGGGCTCTCGGTGGGGAGCGCGCTCGCCGACGGGGCCGCCGCGGTGCCTTTCACCTGGCGGGGCAGGGCGAGGGACTCGAGCTCGCCGTTACGGTCGATGATGATGCGGTCGGAATACACCGAATGCAGCTTGACGCCGCCGGCAACGACATCGCCCACCGCATGCACTTTGGCAGTCTGTGCGGTGGGTCCGAGGATTGCCAGGCCGTTTTGCGGATCATTCCCGGCAATGATTCCGGTCAGGATGAGGGGCACGCTCGAGGGCGGCGCGTTGGCGGCGTCCTGCTTCGGCACCGGCGCCGCGCCGAACAGGTGCGCATTGGTGACCGCGGCGACGTCGGCCAAGTGCCGCTGGAAGGGCGGCCGCAGCGCCATGGGGTTCGGGCGGGCCGCGCGCGAGGCCCCGGCGAGATCGGTGACGATGAACGCGGCCTGCACGCCCAGTGCCAGGGCGAGCACCCAGGTAGCGGCGCGCGGCCCCTCGGCGAGCAGCAGCGCGCGCCAGCGGTCGGTCGCGGGCAGACCCTCGAGCCAGGAGGCGGCGTTCATGAGGCGAGAAGCATGATCTTATTTGAGCTTAACAACAGTGCTCGCAGAGCGCGGGACAGCCGCCGCGCAGACAGGCGCGCGCCGAACCCCTCGGGTAATCATACGGGGCTGCTGCTAATGCTCTCAAGCGATTGTTTCTGCTGGACTAAGCACACCATATTGTTCCGGCCTTGTGTTGCCGTTTAGCGACCCCTATAAAGCACGTTATGCCCGAGCAGCATCCGGTCCGCCCCGACACCGGCGTCGTCGTCGAGGAGGCGCAACCGGAGGTCAAGCAACCGCCCCTCTACCAGGTCGTGCTGCTCAACGACGATTACACCCCTATGGAGTTTGTCGTGGATGTGCTGGAAAAGTTCTTCGGCCTGAACCGCCCGAACGCCACCCGCATCATGCTCGAGGTCCATACCAAGGGTAAGGGCGTGTGCGGGGTCTTCACATATGAGATCGCGGAAACTAAGGTGGCACAAGTGACGACCTACGCCCGGGATCATCAGCATCCGCTGATGTGTACCCTGGAGCAGGCCTGAGCAACGGGAACGACTGAGAGGCTCTGCCGACGTGCTGTCCAACGAACTCGAATACTGCCTCAACGACGCGTTTCACCAGGCGCGCGAGGCCCACCACGAGTATCTGACCGTCGAGCACCTGCTGCTCGCCATCATCGATACCCCCAAGGTGCGCGAGGTGCTGCGCGCCTGTGGCGCGGATCTCGCCAAGCTGCGCCAGGAGCTCAAGGACCACATCGATCAGTCCACGCCGCGGCTCGAGGACGGCGAGGAACGCGAGGTGCAGCCGACGCTCGGTTTCCAGCGGGTGCTGCAGCGTGCGCTGTTCCACGTGCAGTCGAGCGGCAAGAAGGAAGTCGGGGTGACCAACGTGCTGGTCGCCATCTTCAGCGAGAAGCAGAGCCACGCGGTGTTTCTCCTCAACCGCCAGCACGTCACGCGGCTCGACGTGGTGAACTACATCTCCCACGGCCTCTCGAAGATCGCCGAGGAGAAGACCGAGAAGGAGGACGGGCAGTCGGACACCGAGCGCGACGGCGAGGGCGGCAGCGCGCTCGAGAAATACACCACCAATCTGAACCGCCTGGCCCAGGAGGGTCGCATCGACCCCCTCATCGGCCGCAAGCTCGAGGTCGAGCGCACCATCGAGATTCTGTGCCGCCGCCGCAAGAACAATCCCCTGTACGTGGGCGAAGCGGGCGTCGGCAAGACCGCGATCGCCGAGGGCCTGGCGCGCCTCATCGTCGAGGGCAAGGTGCCGGAGGTGCTCTCGGACTGCATCATCTTCGCGCTCGACATGGGCGCACTCATCGCCGGCACCAAGTACCGCGGCGACTTCGAGAAGCGCCTGAAGGGCGTGATCACGGAGCTGAAGAAGCTCCCCGGGGCGATTCTGTTCATCGACGAGATCCATACCGTCATCGGCGCCGGCGCCGCCTCGGGCGGGGTGATGGACGCTTCCAACCTCATCAAGCCGGTGCTCACCAACGGCGAGATCCGCTGCATCGGCTCCACCACCTACAACGAGTATCGCGGCATCTTCGAGAAGGACCACGCGCTCGCGCGGCGCTTCCAGAAGATCGACGTGGTCGAGCCGTCGGTGGCCGAGACCATCGAGATCCTGTTTGGACTCAAGCCGCGCTTCGAGGAGCATCACGGCATCACCTACGCCGATGATGCGCTGCGGGCCGCGGCCGAGCTCGCCGCGCGGCACATCAACGAGCGCCACCTGCCGGATAAGGCCATCGACGTGGTCGATGAGGCCGGGGCCCGGGCGCGCCTGAAGCCGATCGCCGAGCGCGAGCCGAAGATCGAGGTGCGCCACATCGAGGACGTGGTGGCGCGCATGGCGCGCATCCCGGCGAAGAGTGTCTCGACCTCCGACAGGGAGGTCCTCAAGAACCTCGAGCGAAATTTAAAGCTGGTGATCTTCGGCCAGGACAAGGCGATCGAGGCCCTGGGAGCTGCCATCAAGATGGCACGCTCGGGTCTCGGCGAGGTGCGCAAGCCCGTCGGCAGCTTCCTGTTCGCAGGTCCCACCGGCGTCGGCAAGACGGAAGTCACGCGGCAGCTCGCGATCGCGATGGGCGTGGAGTTCCTGCGCTTCGATATGTCGGAGTACATGGAGCGGCACACTGTGTCGCGCTTGATCGGCGCGCCGCCCGGCTACGTCGGTTTCGACCAGGGGGGCCTGCTCACCGAGGCGATCACCAAGCATCCGCACTGCGTGCTGCTGCTCGATGAGGTGGAGAAGGCGCACCCCGACGTGTTCAATCTGCTGCTGCAGGTCATGGATCACGGCACGCTCACCGACAACAACGGCCGCAAGGCGGACTTCCGCCACGTCATCATCGTGATGACGACCAACGCCGGGGCGCTGGAGATGGCGCGCCCGTCCATCGGTTTCACGCAGTCCGACAACGCGAGCGACGGGCTCGAGGCGATCCGCCGCATATTCAGCCCCGAGTTCCGCAACCGCCTCGATGCGGTCATCCAGTTCGCCGCACTCGATCCGGTCACCATCGAACGTGTGGTCGACAAGCTGATCCTCGAGGTGGAGGCGCAGCTCGAGCAGAAGGGCGTGTCCATCTCGCTCGACGATGCGGCGCGGCGCTGGGTAGCGCAGAAGGGCTACGACCCGAAGATGGGGGCGCGGCCGATGGCGCGCACCATCCAGGAGCACATCAAGCGGCCGCTGGCCGAGGAGCTGCTGTTCGGGCGGCTCGCCAACGGCGGCCACGTGCGTGTCTCGGTCACCGAGGATGGCTCGCAGCTGGCGCTGCTCTGCGAGCCGGCGCAGGTGCCCACAGTCCCCGCCTAGGGTTTACGGCGCAGGACTATCTGCCGCGGTAGATGATGCGGCCCTTGGTGAGATCGTACGGGGTCATTTCCACGGTGACCGCGTCGCCGGTCAGGATGCGAATGTAGTTTTTGCGCATCTTGCCGGAGATGTGCGCGGTGACGACGTGGCCGTTCTTCAGCTTTACCCGGAAAGTCGTATTCGGCAGGGTCTCGACGACCTCGCCTTCCATCTGGATCGCATCTTCTTTCGACATACATCCCTTAACGACCTGGCGGGCGCGAATTGGAGCACAAAGGCCGCTCCGAAGGCAATTTGCGCGGCCGCGCTCAGCGCTCAACCGAGCGGCGGGGACGGCAGCGCCACCTGCTCGCGCAGCAACCGCAGGAACTGCGTCCGCGGTATGGTGCGCGCGCCGAGACTGCCGAGGTGGCGCGAGTAGAGCTGACAGTCGATCACCGCGATGCTGTTGCGCACACACACCGCCACCAGGTGGGCGAGGGCGACTTTTGAGCCGTCGCGCACCGCGCTGAACATCGACTCGCCGAAGAACACCCCGCCGAGGCGCACGCCGTACAGTCCCCCGGCCAGCGCCCCGTTGCGCCACGACTCGATGCTGTGTGCCATCCCCAGACGATGCAGCGTCAGGTACGCGGCGCGCATCTCGGAAGTGATCCAGGTGCCGGGGCTCGCGTCGCGCGGCGCGGCGCAGCCGTCGATCACCGCGGTGAAGTCGCGGTCGATCGTGGTCGTGAAGCCGGCGTTGCGCAGCGTCCTGGCGAGGCTGCGGGCGCAGTGGAATTCCTCCGGGAACAGCAGCGCGCGCGGATCCGGCGACCACCACAGCACCGGCTGACCCGGCGAGTACCAGGGGAAGATGCCGTGCCGGTACGCGGCGAGCAGCCGCTCGGGCGACAGGTCACCGCCCGCGGCCAGTAGCCCCGGCGGATCCTCGAGCGCCTGCTCGGCCGGCGGGAACCACTCCGGCGCGTCGTGCGGCGACAGCCAGGTGACGGTCTTCATCAGGGCGCGCGCGCCGTGCGCCGTTCGCGGTACGGCACGTGACCCTGGACCTCGTCCGCGTAGCTCTCGACCGCCGCACCCTCGCGCTCCAGGTAGGCGGCGATGGCGGCGCGGAACTGCCGGTCGGCGATGTAGTGCGCCGACCAGCTGAGCGCGGGCTCGAAGCCGCGGCTCACCTTGTGCTCGCCCTGGGTGCCGGGCTCGAAGCGCGCGATGCCACGCTCGATGCAGAACTCGATTCCCTGGTGGTAGCAGGCCTCGAAGTGCAGGCTGTGATAGTCGGCGGCGGCGCCCCAGTAGCGGCCGTAGAGCGTCTGCGGGCTCCAGAAGAAGATCGCCACCGCGACCACCGAGCGCCCATGCACGGCGAGCTTCACCATGAGCGACTGCGGCAGAGCCTGCGCCACCTCGCGGAAGAACTCAGGCGTCAGATACGGCTCGTGTCCGTGGCGCAGGAACGTGTCGCGGTGCAGGGCGTAGATGCGCTCGATGAGCGCGGCGTCGAGCTCACCGCCGAAGCGCGTCTCGAAGCGCACCCCGGCCTCGGCGACGCGGCGGCGCTCGCGCCGCGCCTTCTTGCGCTTGTCGGCCGTGAAGGTCTCGAGATAGTCATCGAAGCTCGCGTAACCGCGGTTGCTCCAGTGGAACTGGCAGTCGCGCCGCAGCAGCCAGCCGCGCGCAACGCATGCGGCGCGCGCCGGCTCATCGAGAAACAGCGCGTGGATGCCCGAGAGCGCCTGGGCAGTGCTGTCGCGCTCGAGCGCCGTCAGCAGCCGCGCGGCGTGGGTCGGGTGCTCCAGCCCCGGGCGCACCAGCAGGCGCGGTCCGCTGGCGGGGGTGAAGGGAGTGGCGAGCGTCAGCTTCGGATAGTAGCGCTGTCCGAGCCGCTCGTAGGCCTGCGCCCACGCGAAATCGAACACGAACTCGCCATAGGAATGGGTCTTGACGTAGGCCGCCGCGGCCGCCGCGAGCCCGGCGCTGTCGCGGATCGCGACGTAGCGCGGCTGCCAGCCGGTGCCGGGCCCCACGCAGCCGGTGTGCTCGAGCGCGGCGAGGAACTCATGGCGCGCGAACGGGTGCACGCCGGCGGTGAGCGCGTTCCACTCGCCGGCATCGAGCTCATCGATGCTGGCGCAGAACTCGACCGACTCCCGGGGCATGGCGCGGCGCCGTCGCTTCAGGCGTGGCGGCTTGGCTCGAGCGTCTCGAGGTAGCGATCGGCGTCGAGCGCCGCCATGCAGCCGGAGCCGGCGGAGGTGACCGCCTGACGATACACGTGGTCCGCCACGTCACCCGCCGCGAACACGCCGGGTGCGCTGGTCGCGGTCGCATCGCCGTCGACACCGCTCTTCACGGTGATGTAACCGCCGCGCATTGCGAGCTGACCCTCGAACAGCGAGGTGTTGGGCGTGTGGCCGATGGCGACGAACAGGCCCGTGACCTCGAGCGTCTGCAATGCGCCGCCCGGCAGGGCGCGCAGGCGCACGGCGTTCACGCCGTGCGCGTCGCCGAGCACCTCGTCCACCGTGTGATTCCACAGCAGCGACATCTTGCCGCCCTTGACCTCGCGGAACAGCCGGTCCTGCAGGATTTTCTCCGCGCGCAGCCGGTCGCGCCGGTGCACCAGCGTGACGTGGCGCGCGATGTGCGACAGGTAGAGCGCTTCCTCGACCGCGGTGTTGCCACCGCCGACCACCGCGACGCGCTGGTCGCGGAAGAAGAAGCCGTCGCAGGTGGCGCACGCCGACACGCCGCGACCCCGGAAGCTCTCCTCGGAAGGCAGCCCCAGGTAGCGCGCGCTCGCACCGGTGGCGATGATGAGCGCGTCGCAGCTGTAGCTGCCGACCTCGCCGCTGAGCGCCAGCGGCCGCGCCGTGAGGTCGACCTTGACCAGGTGATCGTTCACGATCTCGGTGGCGAAGCGCTGCGCGTGGCGCTGCATACGTTCCATGAGAGCCGGGCCCTGCAGCCCCTCGACGTCCCCCGGCCAGTTGTCAACGTCGGTGGTCGTCATGAGCTGTCCACCCTGGGCCATCCCGGCGATCAACAGCGGCGCGCGGTTGGCGCGCGCGGCGTACACCGCGGCGCTGTAACCGGCCGGTCCCGAGCCCAGGATGATGAGGCGGCTGTGGCGGACTTTGTTGCGGGTCATCTCGGCCATCGGCGCATGGTACCAAGCCCTATAATGCGGCTCGTCTATCTTAAGACGGGGAAATGCACATTGGCTGAGACCTCGGTCCAGGTCCGAAACGGCACCCGCCTCACCGCGGCGGTGGCCCGCGCCGTGCGCGAGAGCGTGGTGATCGCGCTCGCCATCGTGGCGCTCACCATATTCATGGCGCTGGTGAGCTACAGTCCGGCGGATCCGGGGTTCTCAACCGATACCGGCAACGCCGGCCCGGTCCACAACCGCATCGGTGTCGTTGGCGCATGGCTCGCCGACGTGCTGTTCTTCCTGTTCGGCTGGCCGGCGTTCCTCTTTCCGCTGGTGCTCGCGGGTGCCTGCTGGGGCCTGCAGCGGCGGGTCCGCGGTGAGGGCGTCTCGCGGGTCAACACCGCGGTGCGCGTCGCCGGCTTCGTGCTGCTGCTCGGCGCGAGCTGCGGCCTCACCACGCTCCACTGGCAGCCCGGCATGCTGCGCCAGAGTGCCGGCGGGGTGGTGGGCGAGCTGGTGGGGAGGGGATCCGCGGCGGGGCTCGACTTTCTCGGCGCGACGCTGCTGCTGATCGCCGCGTGGATGGCGGGCCTGACGCTCGCCTTCCACGTCTCCTGGCTCACCGTCATGGATCGGCTGGGGGGGCTCGCCTGGGCGGGCGTCAGCGGGCTGCGCGCGCGCTGGGCCTCCTCGCGCAACGTCGCCGAAGGGCGCGAGCGACGCGCGGCGCGCAAGGAGGCGGTGGAGATCGAGCAGAAGAAGTCGGCGACGCGCGCGCCGCCGCGCATCGAGGCGCCGCAGCCGGCGGTGGAACGCAGCGCCCGGGTCGAGCGCGAGCGCCAGGTGCCGCTATTCGACCCGCCGCAGGCGAACGAGCTGCCGCCGCTGAAGCTGCTCGACGATCCGCCGGCGCGCGAGCCGCTGTATTCGGCGGAGGCGCTCGAGGCGCTGTCGCGCCTGGTGGAGATGAAGCTCAAGGACTTCGGCATCGAGGCCGAGGTGGTGGCGGTGCAGCCCGGCCCGGTGGTGACGCGCTTCGAGCTGCGGCCCGCCCCGGGTGTCAAGGCGAGCCAGATCACGGCGCTCGCCAAGGACCTGGCGCGGGCGCTGTCGGTGCTGTCGGTGCGCGTCGTCGAGGTCATTCCCGGCAAGAGCGTGATGGGTCTGGAGATCGCCAACGAGAAGCGCGAGATCGTCACGCTCGGCGAGATCATCCGCTCGCGCGCCTACGATGACCTGCACTCGCCGCTGACGCTGGCGCTCGGCAAGGATATCGGCGGGCAGCCGGTGGTGGCGGACCTGGCGCGCATGCCGCACCTGCTGATCGCGGGCACCACCGGCTCGGGCAAGTCGGTGGCGCTCAATGCCATGGTGCTGTCGCTGCTCTACAAGTCCACCGCCGAGCACGTGCGGCTCATCATGATCGATCCGAAGATGCTCGAGCTGTCGGTGTATGAGGGCATTCCGCACCTGCTGGCGCCCGTGGTCACCGACATGAAGCAGGCGGCGAATGCGCTGCGCTGGTGCGTCGTCGAGATGGACCGGCGGCACCAGCTCATGGCAGCGCTCGGCGTACGCAACATCGCCGGCTTCAACCGCCGGGTGAAGGACGCCATCGACGCCGGCAAGCCGATCCGCGATCCGGTGATGACGCAGCGCGCGGCCAACGATCCCAGCATCGATCAGCGGCAGATCCCGGATCTGACGCCGCTGCCGTACATCGTGGTCATCGTCGATGAGTTCGCCGACCTCATGATGATCGTCGGCAAGAAGGTCGAGGAGCTGATCACACGCCTGGCGCAGAAGGCACGCGCCTCCGGCATCCACCTGGTGCTCGCCACGCAGCGGCCGTCGGTCGATGTGATCACCGGCCTCATCAAGGCCAACATCCCGTGCCGCATCGCCTTCCAGGTGTCGGCGCGGGTCGACTCGCGCACCATCCTCGATCAGATGGGCGCGGAAACGCTGCTCGGGCACGGCGACATGCTGTACCTGCCGCCGGGCACCTCGATGCCGACGCGCGTGCACGGCGCCTTCGTCCAGGATCAGGAGGTGCACCGGGTAGTGCAGGCGCTGAAAACGCCGCAGCCGCCGAACTACATCGACGAGGTGCTGTCGGGTCCGCGCGGCCCGATTCCCGGCATCTCGGGCGAGGAGGATATGCTCGAGGGGGGCGGGGAGACGGATGCCGAGCAGGATCCGCTGTACGACGAGGCGGTGCGCATCGTCACCACCGAGCGCAAGCCGTCGATCTCCTACGTGCAGCGGCGGCTCAAGATCGGCTACAACCGCGCGGCGCGGCTGCTCGAGGCGATGGAGCTCGTCGGGCTCGTCGGGCCGTTGCAGGCGAACGGCGCCCGCGACGTATTGGCGCCGGCGCCACCGGAGGACTAAACGCATGCCGACCGCAGCCACGATCAGTCTCGCGTTGGCGCTCGTCGTTGCAGTGCCGGTCGCGAGTGCGCAGTCAACGCCTGCGCCCGCTGCGCCAGCGCCGACACCCGCCGCAGCGGCCGCGCCGTCAGCGCCGACACAGCTCGATGCGTATCTCAACAACCTCAAGACTCTGCGTGCCAGCTTCCTGCAGACGCTCGCGGACAGCCAGGGGCGGGAGATCGATCGGGCGAGCGGCACGATCCTCGTACAGCGACCGGGGAAGTTCCGCTGGGAGGTCCATCCGCAGGCCGCGGCAGCCGGCGCCGGCTCCGCCAACGCCGGCCAGCTCATGGTGTGCGACGGCCGCAACCTGTGGTTCCTCGACCGCGACCTCAATCAGGTGACGGTGAAGCCGGTGGATGGCGCGCTGTCGGCGACGCCGGCGATGCTATTGTCGGGCGCGGTCGACGTGCGCAAGAACTTCACGATCAGCGCGGCAGGCGAGCGGCAGGGACTCCAGTGGGTGCTGGTCGAGCCGCACGGCGCCGAGGCGGACTTCCGCGAGGCGCTGTTCGGCTTCGATCATGGCGATCTCAAGCGGATGATCCTCGAAGACAAGCTCGACCAGACCGCGACGGTGATATTCGACAAGATCGAGCGCAACGTTGCTGTCAATGCCGCCGAGGTGAGCTTCACGCCCCCCCCCGGGGCCGATGTGATCGGAACGCCACGCAAATGAGCGCCGCGGTGGCCGAGTCGCTGCGGCCGCTCGCGGACCGCATGCGGCCGCGCAATCTGGACGAGTTCATCGGCCAGCGCCACCTGCTCGCGCCAGCTAAGCCGCTGTACGAGAGCATCAAGGCCGGACAGCTGCACTCGCTCATCCTGTGGGGGCCGCCCGGCACCGGCAAGACGACGCTGGCGCGCCTCATCGCGCAGACCGCGCAGGCCGAATTCATCGCGCTGTCGGCGGTGATGGCCGGGGTGAAGGACATTCGCGCCGCGGTCGAGAGCGCCCGTGCAACGCGCGCCGCCAGCGGACGCCCGACGCTGCTGTTCCTCGACGAGGTGCACCGCTTCAACAAGGCGCAGCAGGACATTTTCCTGCCGTACCTGGAGGACGGCACGCTGACCTTCGTCGGCGCCACCACCGAGAATCCCTCGTTCGAAGTGGTGAGCGCGCTGCTGTCGCGCGCGCGGGTCTACGTCCTCAAGGGGCTGTCGGGTGAGGACCTGCGTGCCGTGCTCGAGTCGGCGCTCGCGGATGAGGCGCGCGGGCTCGCAGCCGAGCACATCGCGGCGGACCCCGAG
Organism: uncultured Gammaproteobacteria bacterium; assembly: GCA_963804465.1. Taxonomy (GTDB): domain Bacteria; phylum Pseudomonadota; class Gammaproteobacteria; order Steroidobacterales; family Steroidobacteraceae; genus 13-2-20CM-66-19. The sequence goes on along the minus strand of CAWDQL010000017.1, from coordinate 645,254 downwards.
GCGCTCGAGATCATCGCGCAGGCGGCCGACGGCGATGCGCGCCGCGCGCTCAACATGCTCGAGCTCGCGGTCGGCCTGGCGCAGGCCGCCGGCACGCCGCGCGCGCTCGGGGTGCGCGAGGCGCGCGAGGTGGCCGCCGGCGGCTACCGCCGCTTCGACAAGGGGGGCGACCAGTTCTACGAGCAGATCTCCGCGCTCCACAAGGCGGTGCGCGGCACGGATCCCGATGCGGCGCTCTACTGGCTGTGCCGCATGCTGGACGGCGGCTGCGACCCGCGCTACATCGCGCGGCGGGTCGTGCGCATGGCGAGCGAGGATCTGGGGCTCGCCGATCCGCGCTCGCTCGCGCTCGCTCTCGATGCCTGGGAGGCCTACGAGCGACTCGGCAGTCCCGAGGGCGAGCTCGCGCTCGCCACCGCGGTGGTGTATCTCGCCTGTGCGCCGAAGAGCAACGCGGTGTATGTCGCCATGGGGGAGGCGATGGCGGACGTCGCCGAGTTCGGCACGCTGCCGGTGCCACTGAAGCTGCGCAACGCCTCGACCCGGCTCATGAAGGAGCTCGGCTACGGGCGCGACTACCGCTATGCGCACGACGAGCCGCAGGCCTTTGCCACCGGGGAGCGCTACCTGCCGGACGAGATGCCGGATCGGCGATACTATCGGCCGGTTTCCCGCGGCCTCGAGCTGAAGATCAGCGAGGCGTTGGCGCGCCTGCGGAGCCCGGCGCAAGCAAGTCCGAAAGGTAGCGAGTGATCGATCCGAAACAGCTGCGCAACGAGCCGGAGGCGGTGGCCCGCAATCTGGCGCGCCGCGGTTACCTCCTGGACGTGGCGGCGCTCCAGGCGCTCGAGGACAAGCGCAAGCCCGTGCAGGTCGAAGTCGACCGGCTGCGCGCCGAACGCAACGCCAATGCCAAGGCGGTCGGCATGGCCAAGGGGCGCGGCGCGGACGCGAGCGCGCTGCTGGTGCGCGGCGAGTCGCTTACCGCCGAGCTCGGCGTTGCCGAGGCGCAGCTCTCCGGCGTGCAGGCGCAGCTCGAGGAGTGGCAGCTGGGTCTGCCGAATCTGCTCAGCGACTCGGTGCCGGACGGCCGCGACGAGAGTGCCAACGCCGAGGTGCGCCGCTGGGGCGAGCCGCGGCGCCTCACGTTCAAGCCGCGCGATCACGTCGAGATCGGCGAGCGGCTCGGCGGACTCGACTTCGAGGCCGCGGCGCGGCTCTCCGGGGCACGCTTCGTGGTGATGCGCGGGGCGGTGGCGCGGCTGCACCGGGCGCTGGCGCAGTTCATGCTCGACCTGCACACGCGCGAGCACGGCTACACCGAGGTGCAGGTACCGTACCTGGTGCGCCCGGAGGCGCTCATCGGCACCGGGCAGCTGCCGAAGTTCGAGCAGGACCTGTTCGCGGTGCGCGGCGAGCAGCGCTTGTTTCTCATCCCGACCGCCGAGGTGCCGGTCACCAACCTGGTGCGCGAGCAAATCGTGGCGGCGGAGCAGCTGCCGCTGAAGTTCGTGGCGCACACGCCATGCTTCCGCTCCGAGGCGGGTGCGGCCGGCAAGGACACCCGCGGCATGATCCGCAACCACCAGTTCGACAAGGTGGAACTGGTGCAGATCGTGCGCCCGGCGGATTCCTACGCGGCGCTGGAAGAGCTCACCGGGCACGCCGAGACGGTGCTCAAGCGGCTCGAGATCCCGTACCGCACCATCATGCTGTGCGCCGGCGACACCGGCTTCGGCGCCGCCAAGACCTACGATCTCGAAGCCTGGCTGCCGTCGCAGGAGCGCTACCGCGAGATCTCCTCGTGCAGCAACTTCGAGGCCTTCCAGGCGCGGCGGCTGCAGGCGCGCTGGCGCAATCCCCAGGACAAGAAACCGGAGCACGTGCACACGCTGAACGGCTCGGGGCTGGCGGTGGGACGCACGCTGGTGGCACTGCTCGAGAACTTCCAGAACGAGGATGGCTCGGTCGAGGTGCCGCAGGCGCTGCGCCCGTGGCTCGGCGGGCTGGCGCGGCTCACGGCGTAGACCACATCGTGAAGGGGAGCCCGGGATTCATATATATGAGCGCGGCGCCGCCGCGGCCGTGGTTATGATCGGCCCGACGGTCACCCGCCGGCAGTTCGTGCTGGTGGCGGCGGCGGTCGGCGGAGCGCTGGTGCTCGGTGTCGTGGTGAGCCGGCTGCAGCGCCGCGGAGCCGCGGGCGGCGCTCCGGGCGTGCTGAACGCCTACGTGCGCATCGGACCCGATGAGCGTGTGACGCTCGTGATGCCCAAGGTTGAGATGGGACAGGGCACCTACACCTCGCTCCCTATGCTGATTGCCGAGGAGCTCGAGGTCGAGTTAAGCGCGGTCAGCCTCGAAGCCGCGCCTCCAAAGCCCGAGGTGTACGGGTTCGTGCCGGATCCGTCGGCCGATGAAGGCCTCAAATGGGATCAGTCGACCGGCACCTCGCTGTCGATCATCCAGTGCTGGACGCCGCTGCGGCAGGCCGGCGCCACTGCGCGCCTCATGCTGATGCAGGCGGCGGCCAAACGCTGGCGCGTGCCGCTCGAGAGCTGCCGGGCACAGAGCGGCGCGGTGCTGCATCCCGCCTCGGGCCGGCGCCTCAGCTACGGCGCACTCGCCGTCGCGGCCGCCGCTCTGCCGGTGCCGCCGCCGCCGGCGCTCAAGACGCCGCGCGAGTTCCGGCTCATCGGCCGCGCCACGACGCGGCTCGACACGCCGCCGAAGGTGGACGGCAGCGCACGCTTCGGCATCGACGTGCGCCCGCCGCACTCGAAGGTGGCGATCATCGCACTGTCGCCCGTCACCGGTGGCGGCGTTGCATCGACCGATGACGACGCCGCGCTCGCGGTGCGCGGCGTGCGGCAGATCGTCAACGAGGGCGAGCTGCTCGCGGTGGTGGCGGACGACACCTGGGCGGCGATCAAGGGCATGAAGGCGCTCGCGCCGAGCTGGAACGACGGGCCGAACGCCGCCACACAGCAGGCGGCGATCGTCGCGGAGCTCGAGAGCGCGGTGCGCGAGGCGGGGGCGCTCGCCGGCAGCAAGGGCAAGCCTGGTGCCGCCGTGGCGCATGCCACGACACACGTCGAGGCAACCTTTCACCAGCCGTTCCTGGCACACGCGACCCTCGAGCCGATGAACTGCACGGTCGACTGGCGCGAAGGCGAATGCGAGATCTGGACCGGCACCCAGGCGCCCGATCGCGCGGTAGCCAAGCTCGCCGATCTCGACCTGAAGCCCGAACAGATCATCCTGCACAACCAGCTGATCGGCGGTGGCTTCGGCCGGCGGCTCGAAGTCGACGGTGTGGTACTGGCGGCGCGCGTGGCGCGCCACGTGCAGGGTCCGGTGCAGGTGCTGTGGACACGCGAGGAGGACATCCGTCACGACCGCTACCGGCCCTACTACGTCGACCATCTGTCGGCCTCGCTCGATGCGCGCGGGCACCCCGTGGCCTGGCACCACACGATCGCGGGTGCGGGACTCTGGGCGCTGTACTACGGCGAGGCGACGGTCAGGAACGGCGTGGACCTGGATGCGGTGACCTCGGCGCTCGATCTGGCGTATCCGCTCGAGAACACCGAGGTGCGTTTCGTGCGGCACGACCCGCGCGGCGTGCCGACGGGCTGGTGGCGCGGGGTAGGCGCGACGCGCAGCGTGTTCGCCGTCGAGAGTTTCGTGGACGAGCTGGCCGCTGCCGTGCAACAGGATCCGGTGAGTTACCGCCGTGCGCTGCTCAAGGACCCGCGCATGCTGGCGGTGCTCGAGCTGGCCGCGGATCGCGCCGGCTGGGGCACGGCTCTGCCGGCCGGGAGCGGACGCGGTGTGTCGCTGCAATTCGCCTTCGGCAGCTACCTGGCGCAGGTCGCCGAGGTGAGCATGGATGCGCAGGGCCATCCGCGCGTCGGGCGCGTGGTGTGCGCCATGGACTGCGGCCAGGTGGTCAATCCCGACGGCGTGCGCGCCCAGCTCGAAGGGGGCGTCACGTTCGGCCTGAGCGCGGCGCTCACCAACGAGATCACCATCGCCAAGGGGCGCGTGCAACAGGGGAACTTCAATGATTTCCTGCCGCTGCGCATCGCCGATGCACCCAAGGTGGAGGTACATCTGATCCGCAGCGCCGAGAGTCCGGGCGGCGTCGGTGAGACCGGCACCGCCTGCGTGAGCGCGGCTTTGTGCAATGCCATCTATGCCGCCACCGGCAAGCGCGTGCGTACCCTGCCGGTGCGCCGGGGGCTGCGCGCCTAGCGGTCGCCCGGTTTCAGTGCGCCGCACCGCGACACGCACCGCTTGCAGGCGGGCGCCCTGCGGCCCGTTGCCGCGGTCCCGCCGGCGCGTTACCTTGTCATCATAAGATCAGAATTCCAGTTACCGACCTGTTGGGGAGGATCGATGCGTCATCACTACGGATTCGTCCGCAGGTCCGCGTGCGCGAGCGCGGCGGCCGCGTCGCTGGCCCTTGGCTGCGCGGTCGCGGCGGCAGACCAGCAAACGACGGCACCGCCGACCGAAGAGGCCGCGCCGGCGGGCGCGCTGCAGGAAGTGGTGGTAACGGCGACCCGGCGCGAGGAGAGCCTCTCGCACGTGCCCCTCAGCGTGACCGCACTCACCCAGGAGGGCCTCGATGATCGTGGCATCAAGGATTTCTCCGAGGTCGCGCGCTTTACGCCGGGCGTCAACTTCGACACCTCCGGCACCAACAACATCTCGATCCGCGGTATCTCGGGCACCGGCGGTGCCGGCACGACCGGCATCTACCTCGACGACACGCCGATCCAGATGCGCGCGCTGGCCTTCAATCCCGACGAGGCGCTGCCGAAGTCCTTCGACGTCGATCGCGTGGAAGTGCTGCGTGGTCCGCAAGGCACCTTGTTCGGCGCGGGCTCCGAGGGCGGCACGGTGCGTTACATCACGACGCAGCCCAGCCTGACGACCACCAGCATCTACAGCCGGGCGGAAGTCTCGACCACCGAGGGGGGCGATCAGAGTTACGAGGCGGGCGTCGCGGCCGGCGGGCCGCTCATCGAGGGGACCCTCGGTGCGCGCCTGACGGTCTGGTACCGACGAGATGGTGGCTGGGTCAACGACATCAACCCGGTGACGCTGGCGCCGGTGGAGTCGAACGCGAACTACGCCGACACCTACCTGGCGCGGCTCGCGTTCCTGTGGGCGCCCAGTGCGAACTGGCGTATCACTCCCTCGATCTATTACCAGGATGAGCGGCAAAACGACATCAATAACTTCTGGCCGCTGTACTCGAATCCGGGGAACAACAATTTCGTCGATGCCGATCCGACGCAGCGCCACGTCCCGGACCGTTTCAATCTCGCCTCGCTCAAGATCGAGGGCAACCTGGGCGCCGCGACGCTCATCTCCAATACCTCCTTCTACGATCGCCACAATCAGGACGGCTATGAGGGGACGCTCTACAACCTGGGCTTCTACCAGCTGTACGCGTACCTGCCGCCTTACCCGACGGGTGCGCAGTACCCGCTCATCGACGGCAACGGCATCCACCTGCCGGCCGGCGCTACCAACTACGTGTCGCCCTCGACGGTCGATAACGTCCAGAACAACATCACGGAGGAGATCCGGCTGCAGTCGAGCGATGGCAGCGCGCGGCTGCTGTGGACTGCCGGGATTTTCCTGAGCCAGAACCGCCAGAGCTACCTCGAGCAGATCCACGATCCGCTGCTCTCCGAGCTGCAGAATGCGCTCACCGGGGACCCCAACATCGTCGACTACTTCGGCGTCGGCTACGTGCCGGGATTCCCCTACGACTCGTACTTCCTGCAGACCCACGCCGAAGACGAGCAGTACGCGGTGTTCGGCGAGCTCACCTACGGCCTCACCGACAAACTGAAGCTCACCGCTGGGGCGCGCTTCTCCATAAACAAGTACTCGTTCGATACCTATACCGGTGGCCCGCAGCTGTACGCGCCGCCCACCACCGGCTCGGGCAACAACTCGCAGAACTCCTTCACGCCGAAGCTGAGCCTGCAATACCAGGCCGACAGCAACGACATGTTCTACACCACCTACGCCAAGGGCTACCGTCCGGGCGGCGCGAACAACCCGCTGCCGTACGCCGCCTGCTCGCAGGATTTCCAGAACTTCGGGATCACGAGCTCACCGACCACCTATGACTCCGATACCGTGGACAGCTACGAGATCGGTGCCAAGAACAACATCAACAACCGCGTCAAGATCGCGAGCAGCGTCTACTACATCAGGTGGAACAACATCCAGCAGGTGGTCGTGCCACCCATCTGCCAGATCTCCTTCATCGACAATCTCGGCCGCGCGGTCGCCAAGGGCGTCGATCTGGAGCTGGATGCATCCGTCACCGACGCGCTGATGCTGGAGCTGGCCGCTGGCTACACCGACGCTCGCTACACACAGGACTCGCGTCTGAGCCCCACCGAGATGATGCCGGTGGTCGCGAGCGGGGATGCCATCGTCGGGCAAAGCAGTGAGACCGGCGCCGGCCAGCCGACCGCCCCGGTCACGATGTCCGTCGGACTCGAATACCGCTTCAACTTCCTCGCACACGAGAGCTTCGCGCGCGTCGATTCGGAGTACCAGGGCCGCGCCAAGTGGCCGAGCGCCGGCCAGGATGCGAATACACTGCAGTACGATCCGGCGAACTACGTGCTTCCGGGGACGACGTTCACCAGCATGCGTGCCGGGATGCAGTTCGGCCCCTGGTCGATCGCGGCGTTCTGCGACAACCTGACGAACACGCACGCGCTCACGGATTTCAACTGGACGATCAATCCCGGCGACGGCAACAGCCGCCTGGAGCGCGAGTACTCCTTCAGGCCGCGTACCATCGGCATCACGGCCATCTTCCGCCAGTGAGCTGACGGCCGGTCCGCGGGCGGGGCCCGGCAGGCAGGGAGCGCGGCCGCGCGGGCCGCGGCCTGCGTAACCTGCGCGGCGGGTCAGTACTTGTCCGGCGGGCTCGGCCCGCTGGCGGCGAGGGCGCTGACCACTGCACGGCGCGTCTCGAGCACGTTGGCGAGCGGCGAGCGGCGCACCCGCGCGACCTCGGCCACCGTGAACGGCTCCGGCCGTGGTCCGGCAGCCGCGGCGGGCGGGAAGCTCTCGACCAGCCAGTTGAGGACCGCTGTCAGCTGCGCATCCGTGAGCGCCGAGTTGGCGGCACCCGGCACGCGCAGCAGGTAATCGCGTCCCGCGGCGCTGCGCATGAAGAGGGTGAGCGAGCCGGCCAGCGGCGGCACCTTGCCCGCTACCCCCTGAGCCTGGTCGCCATGACAGCCCATGCAGTAGAGCATGTAGTCCTGCTGCGGGCCGGCCCAGGCGCTGGCGGCGAGCAGCGTCGCTGCGAGTGCGGCCGCCGCCGGCGCGCGGCGCCTGAGCATGCTCAGGGTTCCTCGGGGGCGACGCTCTTGCGATGCTCACGCACCGCGGCCCCATCGAGCGGGTGGGAGCGCTCGGCGGCGATGTCCGCGGCGGCGAGCGGCTGCACGGCTGCGGCGGCATGTCCGAGATCGAATACCACGAAGTTCAGCACTGCCGCGAGGCTCGCGTCATCGAGCTGCCCGAAATCCGGCATGCGGAAGGCATAGTGTTTGCCCTCGACCGCGACGTCGCCGTACATCCCGTAGAGCACCGTCATGGCGAGCTGCCGGCGTCCTTCGGCGCTCGCGGCATAGCGTGCGGGATAGGCGAGCAGCGGCGGGGCGAGCGACGGCAGGCCGACGCCGGCAGCTCCGTGGCACACGGCGCAGTTGGCCTGGAAGAGCGCGGCTCCCTGCGGGTATGCAGGCGGCGAGTCGGCGGCGCGTGCAGTCGCGGGCGCGGTTGTGCCCGCCGCTACCGTCAGCACGGCGAGCGCCGCGCACGCACGCGCAATCACTTTTCGGCAACCCCTAGGATCACCGACACGGTGCAGTGATAGTTCGATTCGGCGTTCGCCATGCACCAGTTGAGATCGTTGTTGCGCGACGGCCGGTACAGCGGTTTCTCGCCCTCGTTGCGGGCGCACTCGCAAGTGCCACAGCTGGTCTTACCGCAGCAGTCGTTGTAGGACACGATGTAGTCGCGGCCGTCGCCCGGGTTGTGACAGGTGCCGATCCAGGTGATGGGTGAGGAGCCGGTGCCCGGCGGGCAGGAGGTCGACGTGCCGCCACAGCACGCGCACAGGTAGCCGTCGATGGCGCAGTACTTCCAGTACTCGCAGTTCTCGGGGCCCGCCGTTTTGGACTTGGCGTCAGCGGCGCCGGCGCGGTTGCCACGGTCGATCGGCAGCAGCGGCAGGAGTGCCGCCCCGGTCAGCGCCTGGCCGAGCATGGCGAGGAGGCTGCGCCGCGCAGTGCGATGGGCCAGCGAGCGGGCGGAGTGTTCAAACAGCCGATCGAGTGAGCGCATGCGATTTAAGGCCTCAAGGGGTCAGCAGTTGCCACGGGGTCTGGCCGACGTCCTTCTCGATGTGCCGCAGGCGGCCGGACCCGGCATCGAGAATGGCGAGGTCGGCCGCGTCGGTGGCGAGGAATAGCAGCGGCGCGGCGTCCTGCGACACGTCGATCGCCAGCACCGGTCGCAGACCCACGGCCTTGAGCGACCAGCGAGCCGTACGCTGGTGAGTCGCGAGGTCGAACACCCACAGCTCGGTGCCGCCGTCCTTGTGCGATCCTTCGCCGCCCCGATGCATCGGCACGTACAGCCTGTCGAGCCCGCGATGGATCGCGCCGACCTGCTCGCCGCCCGGCCGCCACTGACCGCGCTCAGCGGCATTGACCAGCGGCCAGGGTGTTGCAAACGCCGGTTGCGGCCCGGTGAAGTCGACTTCGTGCAGCTCGCCGAGAAACGACAGGAAGGCGAAGCCGTGGGTCGTGCGGATGCCCTGCACGAACACCGGATCGTTGTCGGGGTCGAAAAACGGCGCCGACATCGAGCGCGCGGCCTCATGACCCTGGGGATCGAGCGTCACGGTCAGCAGGCGCCCGCTCTCGCACAGCGAGGACACGCGGTTCGGACCCGAGGGAATCACCAGCACGCAGCCCGCGGTATCGATCTCGGCGAGCACCGTGCCCTTAACCGGGTCCAGCACTCCGAAGGACGCCGCGGGCGTCATGTACGCCACGTACAGGAAGTGGCCGTCGTCGCTATAGGCGATGTTGAAGAGCGTCGGCACGGCCTGCAGTCGCTTCGGCGGCAGCACGATCTCGTGTGTGACGCCCAGGGTCGAGTTGTCGGTGAACTCCACGACATCGGTGCGCGTGCCGTGACTGCCGCGGGCAAAGTAGGTGGTCGTCACGACCAGGGTCGAGCGGTCGGGTGACAGGTTGAACCCGGGGTTGAAGCCCCCGCCCACCTGACCGAGACGCCGATAGTTATCGCCATCGTAAAGGTGTATGCGCCCGTCGATCTCGTTGCTGAACGCATAGTCGACCACGTACACCCAGTGCGGGCTGCGCGGCGGCAGGTGCTCGACGGTCAGATGCTCGGCGGGCAGCGGCGGGGGAGTGGCGCACGGTGCGACGCTCGCCAGCACCAGGCTGAGCGCCGCTGCCCAACGCGACAAGGATTGCATGGGCCACCCCCTGAAAAACCCATCTTCGAGGCCGCGCGGAGTCTGGCACAACGCTGCGCGTGGCGGAAGGCGCGACGCAGGGTGCGCGCCGCCCTCACGTTTGACCGCCGCGGCGCACTCCCTATAGAGTCCCGGCGCGGATCGGCGGCACGATCTGCACGAAACGCCAGAATCGATAATCGACAGGGGGCGAGGCGATGCAGGCTGCGCCGGCGCAGTCGCTGTGGGCTGCGACCGCCAGCGCGGGTCCGGCGCTCGTCTCACTCGCGGGCGCACAGCGTGCGGATGCGGCCATCATCGGCGCGGGTTTCACGGGACTGTCCGCCGCGCTGCAGCTCGCCACCGCGGGCCGCGCCGTGCTGGTGCTCGAGGCCGCCGCGCTCGGCGAGCGTGCTTCCGGCCTGAACGGCGGCCAGGTCATTCCGGGGGTAAAGACCGACCCCGACACACTGGAAGAGATGTTCGGGCGCGAGCGCGGTGCGCGCTTCGTCGCGGCGGTCGCCGCCGGCCCCGACCTGGTGTTCGAGCTGATCCAGCGGCACGCGATCGCCTGCGATGCGGTGCGGACCGGGTGGATCCAGCCGGCGGCCGCGCCGCGCGCGCTCGAGCAGCTGGCCGCGCGGGTCGAACAATGGCGGCGCCGCGGGGCGCCGGTCGAGATGCTGTCGGCCGCCGCGGTGGCGCAGCTCACGGGATCGGAGCGCTATTACGGCGGGCTGCTCGATCGGCGCGGCGGTACGGTGCAGCCGCTCTCCTACGTGCGGGGTCTCGCCGGTGCGGTGTTGCGCGCCGGTGGCCGGATCTGCGTGCACAGTCCGGCGCAGCGGCTGAGTCGCGCCGCGCGCGAATGGCGCATCGACACGCCGGCAGGCAGCGTCACCGCGCCGACCGTGATCGTCGCGACCAACGCCTACAGCGGCTCGCTGATCGGCGTGCTGCGCCGAAGCTTCGTCACCGTGCCGTCCTTCCAGGTGGCGACCGCGCCGCTCCCGGCCGCGCTGCGCGCACGTATTCTGCCCGGCGGGCAGGCGGCCTCCGACACCCGGCACCTGCTGCGGTACTTCCGGCTGGATGCGGGCGGGCGCTTCGTGCTTGGCTCGCGCGGTGTGTTCGGCGTGCAGCCCGGGCCGCGCACCTCGCGCCATCACTACCGGGCAGTGCACGAGCTGTTCCCACAGCTCGCCGGGATGGCCTTCGAGTATCACTGGGGCGGGCTGGTCGCGATGACGCCCGATCACCTGCCGCACCTGCACGAGCTCGCTCCCGGGCTGCTCGCCGGCCTCGGCTACAACGGTCGCGGCGTCGCGATGGCGACGCTCATGGGACGGCTGCTGGCGCAGCGCACGCTCGGCATGTCGGATGAGGAGCTCGCCTTGCCGGTGACTCCGGTGCGGCCGATTCCGTTCCACGGCGGGGCGAGTCTCGCCGCGCGCGCGGCTATCCAGTATCTTCGCGCGCTGGACCTGATCACACGCACGCGCGACAGACTGCGGGGGAGAGCCTCTTGGACCTGACCCGGCTGGTGCTGGCGGTACTCATCGTCGTGAACATCGCGTTCGTCGTCGGCTGGGTGCTGGCGGCGCGGCGCCAGGGGCTGCGCGGCCGGCCGCAGCTGCCGGACGCCGCCATCGGCGCACTCACCACCTTCCTCGATACGCTCGGCATCGGCTCGTTCGCACCGACCACCGCGCTGCTCAAGTTTCGCGGCAGGGTGGCGGATGAGCTGATTCCGGGCACGCTCAACGTGGGGCTGAATACCGCAGCCTTCATCGAGACCTTCCTTCTCATCTCGGTCGTAGCCGTCCAACCGGCGCTGCTGGTCGCCATGGTGGCGGCCTCGGCGGCAGGGGCGTGGCTCGGCGCGGGAGTGGTGAGCCGGATGCCGCGTCGCTCGATTCAGCTGTTCATGGGTGTGGCACTGCTGCTCGCGGCGAGCTTCTTCGCCATGAGCAACCTCGGAGCGTTCCCCGCGGGCGGCACAGCCCTCGGCCTCGCCGGTTGGAAATTTCCGTTCGCGGTCGTCGTCAGCTTCGTGTTGGGGGCGCTGATGTGCGTCGGCATCGGCAACTATGCCCCGCTCATGATCCTCCTGGCGCTCCTCGGCATGGCGCCGATTGGCGCCTATCCCATCATGATGGCGAGCGATGGCCTGCTGCAGCCGGTGGCGAGCCTCGGGTTCTTTCGCTCCGGGCGCTTCTCTCACGTGGCCTCGCTCGGACTGACCGTCGGCAGCTTCATCGGAGTGCCGGCGGCGTTCCTCATCCTGGATTACGTCCTGAAGAGCCCTGACGTGAAACCGATCCGCTGGCTGATCACCGTGGTGGTCATCTACGCGGCGCTGTCGATGCTGCGCTCGGCGTGGCGCGAGCGCGCTGCGGCGCGCGCCCCGGCAGCCGTGGGCGGCTGAAGGCTCAAACCGGTCAGAACGGCGCGGAATCCGTTGCGCACCGGATTCCGGCCGACGGGCGCGTTAGGGGTGACGCCCGTTTTTCAACCGACTGTCCAGCCCATGCGCACGGCCGCGAGGTATTGGCCTACGGCCGGCTTGTGCGCACTTGCCGATGCGCGGTGGTGGGTGCATGCGAGCGCCGCGGCCACGAGCGGCCGGGCGCTGGTGTACGCCCCGGCGACGATGGCCCCGAACGCCAGATTGATGAGCAGGGATCCGAAGATCGCCAAGCCCGCGAGCCTCATGGTGTCCTCCCAACAGCGTGGCTGTCACGGGTATGAGACGCCTCGCCCCCCTGGGGTTTAAAGCTAGCGGCTACGGATTCGTCCTGGCCCCCAACGGGTTCGTCCCGCGGCCCCGGATGTTACGATGACATTACACAACACGCTTTCCCTGCACCCGGGAACGTCGATGCCGAAGCTCCATGAAGTCGAGATTCACCGGCTGCGCCCGACCCAGATCACGGTTGGGCTGATCGAGGTACACGACAAGCGCGCCAGGCTCGAAGCACTGAAGAAGCACGAGCAGCAGAACTTCCTGCTCAACCACCCGATCCCCGCGGTGTGGGGTCCGGACGGCAAGCTCTATATCACCGACCACCATCACCTGGCACGAGCGGCCGAGGAGGCCGGAATCGACGCCGGCTTCTTCTGGATCGAGGACGATTTCACCAAGCTGCCGATCGCGCAGTTCTGGCCGCGGATGAGCGCCGCCAAGTGGGCGCATCCCATCGATCAGCACGGCCAGCTCTGCTCCTTCGAGAGGATTCCCGATCACCTCACGCAGCTGATCGACGACCCGTACCGCTCGCTCGCCGCTTTTGTGCGCGATGCCGGCGGGTACGTCAAGTCGCCGACGGCTTTCTGCGAGTTCCAGTGGGCGGATTTCTTCCGGCCGCGCATCACGATCGGTCCCACGCGCGCGGATTTCAACAGCGCGGTTGCGGCTGCACTCAAACTCGCCGCCTCGCCCGAGGCCGCGAAACTGCCGGGGTACAAGGGGCCGGCGAAGTGACGCTGAGGCGGTGGCCGGCAGCGCGTCGGTGCGGCCAGTGGCACGGTGAACGCGTGGGTTACCCCATTCGCGGGGAGCGAGCGATAATTCGCTTCGTGTGACGGTTTTCCGAGGGCACACCATGGCGACTCGCAAGGCTGGCGCGGCCACCCTCGCACTATCGCTCGCTTGTATGAGCGGTCTGGCCACCTGGGCAGAGGTGCCGCCGGACGTCAAGGGCACCGCCGATTCGAGCTATACGGCCAAGGACGTCGAAGCCTACGACCTGTACCGCGGCGAGGGTCACCTCATTCCCGACCGTAACGAGAACGTCCGCAGCGTGTCGGGCGCACTGTTCTACGAAACGGACAAGTACAACCTGTGCGGGATGCACCTCGTCGCAAAGACCAGCGAAGCCGGCGGCGCGAAGTTGGGGTGGGAGCTCAAAGTGAGTGTCCTGCGGCAAGGCGATAACCGGGTCGCCAGCATTGCGGCCGGCTCCTTCAGCCTGCCCCAGAACGCCAAGAAAGCGGTCCCGCGACCGCCGATCAATCGGCTGGTCATTCAGCTTAAAGGAGAAAAGGAGTCGGCGGAGGCGCGGATCTACGGCAAGCTGAGCGGAGACTACGGTGTCATCGGTGAGTTTCCGGAGGCCTATGCGGAGAAGCTCTTCGCCGCGTTCGATGCGGGGACGCCTTTCACGCTTGACGTGACCTACGACTCCGGCGAACACGAGACGGTGCGCGCGCACACCCGCGGGGGTGCGGTCGGGGGAAATTTTTTCTTCCACGGATCGGATGCGCCCATGAGGAGATGCCTGCGCTCCCTGGTCCCCGCCTCCAAGGAGGGGCTGCAGAATCGCATGATCGAGCTCCCGCATCCAGGCTAGCCGGCGCCTCGCGCACCAGCTCGTCCACCTCACCCCCGCAGGCTTGCTGACTCCCGAAACGGCCTGCGTGGCCTGATAGAATGAACCTAACTAGCTGATTCGATTAAGACGGAGAGGTGGCAGAGCGGTTGATTGCACCGGTCTTGAAAACCGGAGGGTCCGCAAGGGCCTCGTGGGTTCGAATCCCACCCTCTCCGCCAAGATTTGGACTTTCTGAATACTCAACCAGGTTACGAGACAACAAACAGCACGAACGGGGGAGACGGCAATGAAATGCTACTGGGGAGTCGCGGCCCTGCTGATGGTTTTGTTCTCCGCGCCGACCGAGGCGGCTGAGCAGGCGTCGGGTGTCGGAACGATAGGCACGGGAACCTTTTCCTGTGAGAAGTTCAGTAAGTACGACGGTGCGCCAAACAATTCCGGGCAAATGGCCCTGGTGGTGCAGTGGGTGTGGGGCTTCATGAGCGCGTATAACACCCGCGCCGCGTTCTCGCCGACGTACCAGGAGCAGGACGCGCCGAACCCGATTTCACCGCCGGATTCAGCTACGATCCTGCTGTTCATCCGCAAGCACTGCGAGACGAACCCTCAAAGCAACGTGGCCAGCGCAACGCTGGAGCTCATAGGCACGTTGGGCGGCGTTGCTACCAGTTCAATCACGCTCGCCCAGCACTAAGGCGAGCCGCGCGCGCGTCTCGAAGATTCGCCACGCGGCGGGGTTACTCCCGCCGCGTGGCAGGTGCGCGCTTGATCGGTACGAGCGTGCCGAACAGCTGCCGCGAATCAGGTGCCGGGCTTCTTAGCCGCCGCTGCGAGCAGTTGGTTCACCTTCACCATCGCCTTGGCGGTCGCCGACTTCACGCAGTCGGAATCGGTGCTCGGTGTATCGGGAGGATACTGGCGACTGAGTTCTTTGCAGGCCGCGCTGGCGGCGTCAGCGACGCGCTTCTTCAGCTCCGTAGCACCAGCGTTTGAGGCGAGATCAAGGTCCTTCGCATTCACGCCGTAGCTCAGTGAAACGTCCAGGATGGGCACGCCGCTCGCAGTCTTGCCGACCGTCTTAGCGACGACTCGCGACGCTTGGACCGTTACTTCCCCCATGTCCTCGGCGATTGCGATGGTGCTGACTGAAGTGACCGCAAACAGTCCGATCGCGACTCTAATCAGTGTCCGCGTCATGATTTCTTCCCTCTGTCTTTATTTATGAGTTTGCTGCGAAGTTGTTTGTGAGCTGCGAACCGTTCGACGCAAGCCACAGCCGTCAAGGGTCGCGATCCGAGCCTCTATCAACCATCCCAAGGATGCTCCCGTTAGGTCTAATCGTCGAGAGCTGATGGCGCCCGACAACGCCGGCACTGCTTTGCCGGTCGAATAAAGACTACCACGTCAACGCGAAGCTCGATCACACGCAGCGGAGCGGCTTGCTCAGCGCCGCACAGCGCCTTAGGTCGTATCTGGCCGACGAGAGGTAGGTCGCCGCCGAGCCGACCGCGAGATGCGCTATTGAGAAGTCATTGATTTTATTGACCGGAGCTGTCGTGCGATCTTGCGGGATGGTGCAGTGCTTATCTCGATCGCTGAGAAAGCTTCGAGCCGGTGTCGGGACGAGCTGTCGTATCAAGACAAACAAACGCAAACAGCAACGTCAATGGGATCGTGGTGGCGACAATCGGATCCGGTGATCGCAGGAGGACCTGCCGCAGCAGGTCCTCCTGCGCTGCGCACTACCAGGGCTTCACTCGCTCGTACATGTTGCGGACTATGATCAGCAGCGCGGCGCCGCCGGCCAGCATGCCGAAGTTCCCGAGGATGGCGGTGATCGACGGGCCTGCCCCAGGGACGCCGTTGAAGGCGCTGGCGACCATATGCAGCGCCAGGGCCGAGACGATCACCCGCACATGGTGCTCGCCCGCGATGCTCAGACCCACGACCACGCCCGCGATCGCAAGGATCGGCTCGGCATAGGGCACATTCACGAATGCCGCGACGATCGCGAGCAGCACACCCAAGGTTCCAACGATCTTGTAGACAGTCATGGACGGACTCCCCAAAACGGATGGTTGATTTTGTTCTCGAATCCGGCGGCGAGCTGCGCGCCCTTGTGCAGTCGAGCTGCCACGAGCGTCTTTACTCCTCGAGTCACCGCCACCTTTACGATAACCCGTTTCGTAGCGGGGCGCACCGCGGTGCGATACGGCCACTCAGCAGTGGCCGTCCCGTTCAAGAGTTGTATCGAAGCGTCGTGTCAGGGGGTCGAGGGCGCTTCTCGCGGCCGGAGCGGATTGCCCGGTCGTGTTTTCCGGGATCCCCAGGGCCCCGAAAGCTCCGGAACCCCGGGGAGCACCGGGAGCCCGGAGCTTCGGGACCCCGGAGCTCCACGACCGGTTTCCAGCCCACACTTCGCGGTTATCAGAGGCCTCTGGGTTCGGGCGGCGATCGGCCGGAGGCTTACTTCGCGGCGTACTGTGCGGGCAGCTGAATACCGTGCGCGGCAGCTTCCTGCAGCGTATGGGTGGCGAGATAGACCAGCGTCACCATCGGCGTCTGCACCGAGCGGACCGCATCCCCGAGCGCCTTCTCGTAGCAACCCCGCAGGTCGTCGCTGGGCACGAGGTCGACCCGTGTACCGCGCGTGCACACCACCCACGCCGCATTCTGCAGGCGCACGTAGAAGGTCTTGGCGTCTTCCGACTTGCTGAGGTCGAGTCCCTGGCTGCTGACCGGAACGGAAACGGGAACTACATGCTCCGCGGCCGAGGCATTGCCCGCGAAGCAGGTGCAGGCCAGGGCGGTGGCACCCACCAGCGACGAGGCGCGCGTGATGCGAGTTAGCGTGCTCATGTGAACCTCCGAAGAATGTGTTGTTGGGAAAATTCGTGTGACTGTTTACCCGGTTCAATGGATACGAGTTCGGGGGCCGCCAAACGGCTACCGCTGAATTGCGCTCGGGCAGGTCGGGAGGGTCAGGGGACCGGCTGGTGCCAGAAAGTCGAAAAGTTCTGGTTGCCAAATTGCCCCCTGCGGCACTCATATACATGAGAGGGGAGGTGGATTTCGTCGTTATGTCCGTCGCTGATCCGAAGCCATCCCTGGTAGAGCGGCTGTTCGCGGAGCACCGCGGCCCCCTGCAGGCGTTCTTCCGCAGACGCATCCGCGCCAAGGCGGACGCACAGGACCTGGCGCAAGAGGTGTATCTGCGCATGCTGCGGATCAGCGACCACGAGGCGATCCGCAACCCCGTGCCCTATCTCTATACGGTCGCCAACAATCTCGTGAAGGAGCATGCGGTGCTCGAGCGCCGGCAGGCGAGCGCCGTCGACATCGACGAGGTCGAAGCACACGAGCAGCTCGAGTCGCTCCCCGCGTTCGATGGGGACTTGGATCAGATGCAGCGGGCCGAGCGGCTGCGGGTGGTACTGAAGCAGCTGCGGCCGAAATGCCAGGCCGCCGTGACGCTGCGGTTCACCGAGGGGCTCACCTACCGGGAGGTCGCCATCCGGCTGGGAGTGTCCCCGCAGATGGCAAAGAAGTACGTGGCACAGGCGTTAGTTCATTGTCGACGCCGCATGGCGCGGCTGGGTTGAACACATGATCTCCAACGACGGGCAGATGCGAGCCGCGATCGCCGAACAGGCGGCCGAGTGGTTCGTGGCAAACGACGAGGAACTGTTGGACGAGCAGCAGTCCGCGGCGCTGGTCGCGTGGCTCAAGGCCTCGCCGATCCACGTCGAGGAGTTCCTGCGCGTGGCGGGGGTCGCGCGCGATCTGGGCGCCGCCTGCGCCCATCCGGCCCATTCGGCGGACGCGCTGCTGGCACGTGCCCGGGCCGAGGATGACGGTCCGGTGGAGTCCCGGTGGAGACGGCTGTTGGCGCCCCTCACGGACGTCCCGGCGCGGCGCTGGCAGACCGCCACGGTTGCGGTGGCGGCCCTCGGCGTGGCGAGCGTGGCGCTGCTCCTGTCGTGGAATCGCCTGCCCGTCGCGCCGCTGCCGGCTCCCGAGGCCGTCGCGGCGCTGCACTACTCGACCCACCACGGCGAGCAGCAGACTTATCGTCTGGCGGACAACTCGGTGCTGCACCTGAACACCGACACCGACGTCACGATCCGCTACAGCAAGACCGAGCGCTTAGTTCTGCTCGCCTCCGGTGAGGCCGCGTTCGAGGTGACCCACGAGCCCGCACGCGCATTCCGCGTGCTCGCCGGCCCGGCGCAGGTCGTGGATCTAGGAACGGAGTTTGACGTGCGCCGCGAGGACCACTCGGCCGTGGTGACCGTGGTCGAAGGGCGAGTGGCTGTCGCGCCGGCCTCAACACTCGGAACGAGCGGCGCTAACGGCAGTCAGACCCAGCCGCAGCAGCCCGTCGAGCTGGGCGCCGGCCAGCAGCTCAGTGTGGCCGAAGGCGCGTGGCCGGCTACGCCGGTTGCCGTCGACGCGCAGCGCACGACGGCGTGGCTGCACCGCCAGATCAGTTTCGATGGCCAACCCCTGGAGCGGGTCGTGGCCGAGTTCAATCGCTACGCTCAGAAGCCGGTCGAGATCGCCTCGCCCGCGCTGCGCGATCTGGAGATCAGCGGTGTGTTCTCGGTCGATGACAGCGAGGCATTCATTGCCTTCCTGCGCAGCCTGGACGGCGTGCAGGTCGAGGTGACCGACACGCGGATTCGCGTGTCGCAGAAGTAGGCCCTGCTGCAGAGCACAATTCGGGTTGAGTGTTCGCGCCGGTAAACTCCCGGCCCGAGGGGCGGTAACAAGCCCGATCAGAAATCGGCTGGGGGTTTCGCTTGCGTCACCCGTCGACGCAGATTGCGACCGCGGTGTCCGGGGTGCTGCGCGCACTCGCTATCGGCGCGCCCATAGCGTTCGGCGATGCGCCCGCGGTGCTGGCCCAGTCCACAGAGCCCGCGGCGCCGTCGGCCGGCATTCCGGCGCAGCCGTTGGGCCAGGCACTCGCTGCGCTTGCGAGACAGACAGGCCTGCAGCTTTTTTTTGTCTCCGGGCTGGTACGTAACCAGACGTCCCACGCTGTTCGCGCGGGACTTTCTGCCAACGCGGCGCTCGCCGCAATGCTGCAGGGGACGGGGCTCAGGTTTGCGTATCTCACCGCCAACTGCGTGCGCATCTTCGCCGCGGCGCCTGCGCCGGAGGCGCGGATTCCGGCCCGCATGGGCGATGAGCCGTCGGAGGTCATCATCACCGCCAGCCGACGCGAGGAGAACTTTCAGGACGTACCGATCGCGATCCAGACGATGACGGGGGATCAGCTGAGTCAGCTCAACGTGACCACCTTCGACGATCTGCTGCAGTACACGCCGAACGTGACCTACAGCGGCAATGGGCCTGGGACCGGCAATATCTTCATCCGTGGTCTGGGCTTCGTCGGCACGGGTAACCAGAGCCAGTCGACGACCGCGCCATTCCCCGCCGTCGCGCTGTACCTGGACAACCAGTCCATGCAGTTCCCCGCGCGCAACAACGATGTGTATCTGGTCGACATGGCGCGCGTGGAAGTACTCGAGGGACCGCAGGGGACGCTCTACGGTGGTGGCGCTCAGGCCGGTGTCATCCGCTACGTCACCAATAAGCCCAACCTGAGTGACCGGTCCGGCGAGTTCAATGCGGGCTATGGGACCACGGCCGGCGGCGATCCGAACAACAGTCTCAACGCGACGCTCAACCTGCCGCTGATCCCGGATACCCTGGCGGTCCGCCTGGTGATGTTCTCCGAGCGCCGGGGCGGTTACATCTCGAACGTGCCGGGAACGATTGCCTTTACGCCGGGCTCGATCCCGGCGGTCGAGGGTGGAAACCCGTCCGCCAACAACGCCCACCTGGTGGCATCCGACACCAACCCCGTGACCTATCAGGGAGTGCGGCTCTCTGCGCTCTATCGGCTCAACGACGACTGGAATCTCCTCATCCAGCAGAACTACCAGGACATGGACGCGGAAGGCTATTTCTACGCCTATCCCGAGGACCCCAGCGGCAATGCGCTGCAGCCTTATCAGATCACCGCGTTTACTCCGGCGTACAACAAGGATCGTTACGAGAGCACGGCCTGGACACTCAATGGCAGCCTCGGCGGGCTGAAGGCCGTCTACAGCGGCAGCTATCTGGTGCGCCACATCGAAGCACAGCAGGACTATTCCAACTACCTGAGCACCTTCCACGCCGGCTCGTATTACGCCTGCATCGGACCGGGGGCTGGATATTTCAACGCCACGAATTTCCCGTCCCTCACCGGCAAGCGGTTGCAGTGCTATCCGCCGGTGGGGAGCTGGCATGACAGCGTTCGCCATTCACACCAGACCCACGAGCTGCGCATTACCACCGGCGAGGACCATCGTATTCGCGCGCTCGCGGGCGCGTATTGGGAAAAGTTCGTCATCGACGACAACATGAACTTCAACTATCTCGCCATTCCGCAGTGCAGCCCGGCGAACCTGAGCGTTACTCTGGCCGGCGGCCCGGACTGCCTGTCCGCCGTCGGGCCGCTGCCGGGGGTCTATGCGAGCGATCCGAGCCTTCGCGAGAACACCGATAACGCGTTCGGCGAGGACGAGCAGCGCGGCTACCGGCAGTACGCTTTCTTCGCGTCGGTCGATTTCGACCTGATCCCGAAGGTGTTGACGCTCTCCGGCGGCACGCGCCGCTACCACTACGATGAGTTCGAGCACGGCTCGGTGTGGTACAGCGAGAGCACCAGCAACGGTCTCATCATCGATCACCCCAACGGGGCTTGCACGGCCGCCAGACTCTGCGGCTTCCTCCTCAACCTCGACAAGAGCGAGGGCGGGTTCTCGAGCCGCGCCAACCTCACCTGGCATCTCACGCCGGACATCATGACCTACTACACCTTCGCGCAGGGTTTTCGCCCGGGGGGCTTCAATCGTGCCTCCTCGGCTCCCGATCAGCCGACCCTCCCTCCAAGGTTTGCCCCTTATTGTGGCTCGGCGTCGACGGACCCAAGATGCGGGCCGGGCGGCAGCCTGTCCGGGGTTAACACCGACCAGGCGTATGTGCTGGGCTATGACTCGGACACCCTGGTCAACAACGAGCTCGGCTTCAAGAGCGAATTCCTGAGCCACCGGCTACTGCTGAATGCAGCCGCCTACCGCATGAATTGGAACCACGTCGCCTCGGATCTGTACGATCCGGCGTTCCTGGGTCCCCCCAACTGGGTCGTGAACGGCCCCAGTTACACGATCAAAGGCATTGAGCTGCAATTGACGGCGCGCCTGCCCGGGGGACTTACGCTCCAGGGAGCGAGCTCGTGGAACAGCGTCCGGCAGGCGAACTCTCCTTGTCTGATCTCAACGGGCGTCGTGGCGCTCGTGACTCCGAATAACCCGACTCCGGCCGGCGAGTGCATCACAGTTGTCGGCGGCCTCCCGTACCCGGGTCCGTGGGGCCCGGCCGGCACGTCCGCTCCGTTCGCGCCGCCCCACATGTTCAATCTGCGGGCGCGTTATGACTGGAGCATCGGCAGCTACCGGCCGTTCGCCATCGCGAGCGCCGGTCACATTGCCGGCATGAGCACCGCGCCGGGGAGCTTCCCGGACGGCAACGCACCGGGAGAAAGTCCTCCGACCAGTACGCTTCTGAGGTACACGATCCCCGCATATACGATCTACGACGCCTCTTTCGGAGTGACCAGGGACAACTGGACGGCGCAGATCAGCGGCAGCAATCTCTCCAATACCTACGCGGCGACGAATGTGACGTCGGGTGAGTTCATCAGGGCGGAAATTCCGGCGCGGCCGCGGGTGGTTACGGCGATGTTCGGCTATAAGTTCTGAGCCTCAGAGGAAGCGCTGCAGCCAGTCGACCCAGCGCTGGTAGACGTCCATCTGCCGGATCGGATCGCCCGGGAAATGTCCGCCGGTCGGGATGGCGTAGAACTCCGTCGTCACGTGATTGTCCTTCAGCGCCCGGTAGAGCCCGTAGGACTGGGTGATGGGCACGCGAAAGTCGCCGGTGTTGCACATGACGAGTGTCGGAGCGCGGATCCTGGTCATCGCGCTCGAGGGCGACTGACGGCGATTGAGTGCCATGCCATCGCCCACATAGGGCGATGAGCCCGTGGCTTCGGATTGGGTAATGTTGCCGTCAGACAGGTCGTACATCTCGACCCAGTCCGTGACCGCCGCGCCCGCGACGGCGGCTTTCCAGACGGGGTAGTGACCCGCGAGCCAGGTCGTCATGAAGCCGCCGTAGGACCAGCCGCTCACCGCCATGCGTGCCGGATCGATGAGCCCGCGGCTCTTCAGGTACTCGACACCCGACATGACGTCCTCGCCCGGACCCTGGCCGGCATCGCGATAGATCGCCGCGTAGAACCTGACGCCGCTGTTGTCGCTGCCGCGGTAGTTGGGCTCGAAGGCGAACCAGCCGTGGGCGGCGACCAGTTGTGGCAGGAGGCTGAAGCGCTCGCGGGAAGCGGACGCGGGTCCGCCGTGGACCGCGAGCACGAGCG
The DNA here is from genome assembly GCA_963804465.1 of uncultured Gammaproteobacteria bacterium. Lineage (GTDB taxonomy): Bacteria > Pseudomonadota > Gammaproteobacteria > Steroidobacterales > Steroidobacteraceae > 13-2-20CM-66-19. The sequence goes on along the minus strand of CAWDQL010000017.1, from coordinate 622,879 downwards.
GGTAGCGACGTCCCTCCCGGTAATCGGCCGGATAGGTCAGCACGCCGTCGAGGGTGCGGCCGCCCGGTCCCTTCCAGGTGACGGTCTCGCTGCGCGCAAGCTGGAGGTCGGCAAGTGCCGCGTTCTCGTGCGTGAGCGCTCGCACTGCGCCGCCCGGCGCGGCCAGGTACAACTCGTAGGGGTCGGTCTTGGTCTGGCCAGTGAACACGATCGTACCGTCGGCACCCACATCGAGATCGAGCCAATACGCATTGGTCGGCATGATGCCTGCGAGCGGAATGCGCGCCGTGGACCCGTCGAGGCCGACGCGCCATAGGCCGACCGTCGTGCCGGTGTTGCCGCCGACGATGAGCGACTTGCCGTCATGCGCCCACCAGGTGCCGAACACGTTCACCTCGAGACGCGCGCTCAAATCGCGGCCGGGGCCGCCCGCGAACGGCGCGAGCCACACGTCCTGGAGCTCCCATTCGTGCGCGTCGTGGTTGCGCCAGTAGGCGACCTTCGTTCCGTCCGGCGACACCTTGGGATAGCCCTCGAGGAGCGTATCCCCCGTGAGCGAGCGGATGGCGCCACTCGCGACGTCCAGCACCTGGATGCGGGCTTGCAGCTGATCGCCCGTGGACGGAGTCTCCTGGCGGACGATCACGATGCTCTTGCCGTCCTTCGACCACTGGATCGGCGAGGAAGGCGGACCCGGCGGCAGGCTCGACGGCAGCGACCAGCTGCCGCTGGTGAGCCGCTTCGCCGCACCACCCTGAGCCGGAATCAGCCACAGATGGGTCGGGCGCACCGCCTCCGAGATCGTATAGTCGTCGTTACCGACACGGAACGCGGTGCGGAACTTGTCCTCGCCCTTGAGCTCGGGCTTTGGATCGGCAACGGCGTAGGCGATGCTCGCGCCGTCGGGGCTCCAGGCGAACTGCGAGACGGCGTCCTTGCCGCTCGTGAGCTGCAACGCATCGCCGCCGCTCATCGACAGCACGAACAGCTGCCCGTGCTTGTCCGCATCGGGCGCGACGAATGCGATTCGATCGCCCGAGGGCGACCAGCGCGGAGAGCCGGCGTGATGGCGCTCGCGCGTGAGTGGTTTTAGGCTCCCGCGGGCGATGTCGACCAAAAGGATCTCCGAACGGAACTCATCGCTCTCGAGGTCGGCGCGCGCCTCCACCACGGCGACGGTCTTGCCGTCGGGGGAGAGCTGCGGATCGGAGAGCCGCACCTGACGCGCGAGGTCGCGCACGCTCGGCACCTGCGCCGCCGGCGCCACACTCGCGCACGCCCATATGCTCACGGCGGCTGTTGCGAGCCTGCTGGCCATTGGCATGATGCTTCTCCGAGTCTTGGTGTTCTTATTGAGACTATATCGCCATTACAGTCCGGCGCGGGAGATGCGGCTCAGGGCTCGAGGATCAACACGTCGCTGGTGACCGCATCGACCGCGGCTCGGGAGAACTTCAGCGGGAAGTACTGACCCTTGCTCCACAGCGGCAGCAGATCGTCGAAATGCTGAGCTTGCGGCTGGCCGCTCTGCCCGGGGACGTTGATCGCGACCGAGTTGTCCCAGTTGCTCAGGTCGAATATCTCGCGGTAGCTGGCGCCGGAGCTCTGGTCGAACGATTGCAGATCGAACGCCGTCGACTGCACGACATCGCCGTCGCCGGGCCGCTGCACCGGCCCGCGATCGAGCACCGCGGCGGCGCCCGCGGCGGCATCGAGTGCGTGGCGAAAATAAACGCCGTGCAACGCACCCCAGGACCAGCGGGTCGGGTCCGCGCCCAGCTTCACGGACAGCTCCTGATAGGCCGATTGCAGCGTGTCGCGCAGCAGCGCATCGCGGGCGGCCGCCGGGGTGGCGCCGAACACGGCCGCGCCCGGCTCCGCGAGCTCGAGCACGACCTGGTACAGCGACCAGGTCGGCATTGCGCCCCGTGCCGACTCGGGCAGCGCGCTGCGGGTGACCCTCTGGCGCAGTTGTGCAGCCCACATCTCGTACAGCGCGGCGTTCGGCGAGTCCGCGCGCAGCGCGCAGTCCCAGTTAAGCACCAGCTGCGCTGCGGGCGTCGCGGCGTCGGTCCCGAGTGCCTGACGCAGCAGGGCCTGCAGGCGTCGCGCCAGCAGCGACACGACGTCCAGCTGCAGCGCCTGCATATCGGCGACGCTGAGCTTGTGGCCGGCGCTGCGGGCTGCCTCGAGAACCTCGCGGATGCGATCGAAGCGTGTCGGTGGCGCCCATTCGTAGCCGACGGCATACGGGTAGGCGTCCGGGATGGTGCGCTGATTCGCCGTGGCGATGAAGCCCGTCGCGGGGTTGTAGCTGTGCGGCAGCGCGCTGTTCGCTACGAAGCCGCGCCACTCGTAGCCGCGATTCGCGGGCACCGGCAGCAGTCCGGTGAAATTCGTGCGCAGCGGCGCGAGGCCCGTCGAATGCTCGCCGATGTTGCCCGCCAGGTCGGCGTAGACGATGTTCTCCGACGGCACCTTCCAGCGTGGCATGGCGCGCTCGAACTCCTGCCAGTCGCGCACCCGGTCGAGGCTGAGCGAGCCGAGGTAGCCGGCAGTGCCCGGCTCGGCGCCGATCCAGCGCAGCGCCAGCGCGCGCCTGCCGTCTTGCCACACGACCGGGCCGTGGGACGTGAAATAGAGGCTCGCCTGCACATCCGGCGCGTCGCGCACGTGGATGGTCTCGCGCTCCTCGCGCATGGTCGACCACCCCTGCGCGGTACGGTACTGCCGCGGATCATTGGGGTTGAGTGTCTCGATATAGAGATCCTGCTGATCGAGGCCAAAGATGGTGAACCCCCAGGCGATGCGCTCGTTGTGTCCGACGGCGACGCCGGGCAATGCGGGCTCCACGGCGCCGATGACGTTCCAGCCGGGAGCTACCAGGTGCACGATGTAGCGGAGCGAGGGCTGCGCGATCACCCGATGAGGATCGTTGGCGAGCAGCGGTCTGCCACTCGCCGTGAGAGCGCCCGACACGGTCCAGTTGTTGCTTTCACGGAGTGAGGAGGGCGGAAAGGGGATGCGGTGGTCGCTGCTGACGATGTTCTCGAGCAATGCCGGCGACATCGCGGAGAAGTCGGCATCGGGCGCAGGATCGAGCGCGGTGGCCGGGTCGAAGCGAAACAGCCGGGACGCCGTGCGGGCTCCGACCAGCGCCACGAGCCGCGCGTGCAGCAGCTCATCCGACGCATTACCCATCATCGCGTAAGCCGCGAGCCGGTTGAGGCAGTCCTCGGGCTTCCATGGCTCCGGCTTGAACCCGGCCAGCTGGAATTCCAGCGGCAGTCCCGGGTGACCGGGCTGCTGTATGTCGGCAATGTAGGCGTTGATCCCTGCGGTGAAGGCCTCGAGGATCTGCCGCGCGTCGGGCGCGTAGCTTAAGTATTCCTGCGTGAGATCTCCCCGATAGCTGAGAAGCCGGGCGCTGATGTCGCGCGGTACGGCCGACGCGCCCAGGACCTCCGCCAGCCGTCCCTGTCCGGCGCGCTTCCACAGCTCCATCTGAAACAGACGATCCTGAGCCGCGACGAACCCCTGTGCGAAGAACAGGTCATGCTCATCGCTCGCGTAGATGTGCGCGACGCCCCAGGTGTCGCGCTGCACGCGCACGCTCCTGTGCAGCCCCGGCACCTTGTCGGTCCCGCGGATCGTGGCCACGGCCGCCGCGGCGCGCTGCCGCAGGTCCGGCGCAGCCGCGTGGCTGAGCGAGCCGCCGAGCGCGGCGGCAGTGAAGAGGATCAGTCGGAGGGCGCGGCAAGCAACGAGCATGCGGGCGTCAGTGGTGTCGCATGGATTCTGCGCGCGAGCATACGCCCTGCGGTTCCCGTTTCACCGCAGCATTGTGCCTATAATCGCGATCGCGATGCTCAGGGAATCGGTCAGCTGCTTTCTGGTCTTGTGCGCCGCGGCCGGTGTCCCTGCCGCGACCGCGCGCGCCGCTACCGCGGACGCGACAGCCGAAGACGGTCAGTGGACCATGCCGGGGAAGAACTACTCGGCCACCCGTTACAGCGGTCTCGACAAGATCAATGGGCAGAACGCGCGCGCGCTCCATCCCGTGTGGACCTTCTCCACCGGCGTGCTCGCCGGCCACGAAGGACAGCCGCTGGTCGTGGGCGACACGATGTACGTCGTCACGCCGTGGCCGAACGTGCTGTACGCCTTCGATCTCTCCAAGGAAGGCTACCCGCTGCGCTGGAAGTACCGCCCGGACGTGAGCCCGAACGCGCTCGGGGTCGCCTGCTGTGACGCGGTGAATCGCGGCGCGTTCTACCTGGACGGCGTGGTCGTTTACAACCTGCTCGACGGCCACACGGTCGCGATCGATGCGCATTCGGGACGCGAGCTGTGGAAGACGGCGATCGCCGATATGGGAAGCGGTGAGACGACGACCATGGCGCCGCTCGTCGTCAAGGACCGCGTCATCGTCGGTGCTTCCGGGGGCGAGTTCGGCATCTACGGATGGCTGAAGGGACTCGATCTCAAGACCGGGCAAGTGGCGTGGACCGGGCACAACATCGGTCCCGACGCCGACATGCTGATCCACGCCGACAGCTTCAAGCCGGCCTACCCCGCAGGAGTGGACGAGGGCGCGCACAGCTGGGGGAGCGACACCTGGAAGACGGGCGGCGCCCCGGTGTGGGGCTGGCTCTCTTACGATCCGCAGCTCGATCTCGTTTACTACGGTACTGGGAACGCCGCGCCCTACAACACCGAGCAGCGCCCCGGGGACAACAAGTGGAGCGCCAGCGTGCTCGCGCGCCGGCCCGAGACCGGCGAGCTGGTGTGGGCGTACCAGTTCACGCCCCACGACGGCTGGGACTACGATGCCACGGGCGCGATGGTGCTCGCCGAGCTCACCATCGGTGGCAAGCCGGTGCACGCACTCGTGCACTTCGACAAGAACGGCTTCGCCTACACCCTCGATCGGGCCACCGGCAGGGTGCTGGTCGCTGCGCCGTTCGTGCCCGTCAACTGGGCAAAGTCCGTGGACCTCGCGAGCGGGCGGCCGCTCGTCGACCCGGCGAAGGAGACCGGACTGTCGAAGGGCAACGTGAAGGGAATCTGTCCCTGCCTCGAAGGCGGTGTGAGCCCCAACTCACCACCCGCGTACTCGCCGCGCACCCATCTTTTCTACAGCTCGACCAACAACCTGTGCATGGATTACGAGAGCGGTCATGCCTCGTATCTGCGGGGTACGCCGTACATGGGGATCAACAGCCCGTATTCAGCCGGTCCCGGCGGCTACATGGGCTCGTTCATCGCGTGGGATGCCTCGAGCGGCCGCAAGATCTGGGAGAACAAGGAGCGCTACCCCACCTGGAGCGGGGCACTCGTCACGGCGGGCGACGTGGCGTTCTATGGCACGCTCGACGGCTGGTTCAAGGCGGTCGATGCGCGCACGGGCAAGGAGCTTTACAAATTCAAGGTGGGCTCGGGCGTCGTCGGCAACCCGATCACCTTCCGCGGTCCCGACGGGCGGCAGTACGTGGCGCTGTACGCGGGGATCGGTGGCGACTGGTCGCTGATCGCAGGGGATACGCGCTCCGATGATCCGCGAGACGTGCGGCTGCCGGCGGACTTCATGAAGGACATCGCGCGCCACACCAGTCAGGGCGGAATGATATGGATCTTCGGACTGTGAACGCACCTCACCGCTTCGGCGTCGGAGTTGCACTGCTCACCGGCGCGGCGCTCGCCGCCTGCGCCCGCACGGCAGCTCCGCCGGCTGCACCCGGCGCAGGCTCGCCACCGCCGGCCATCGCTTACGAGGCGCACCTGGCCGCCGGGGGGATCGTGCCGGCGGGCGGCACGCTGCGCAATCCGCACGCTGGCGATGCCGCAGTGGCGAAGAACGGCGCGCTGCTCTTCATCGCGATGAACTGCGACGGCTGCCATGGGACGGATGCCGCGGGCTTCGTCGGGCCGAACCTCGGCGCCGGACGCTGGCGCTACGGCGGCGCCGATGCGGAGGTCTTCAGCTCGATTTACTACGGGCGTCCGAAGGGAATGCCCGCCTTCGGCGGTGCTCTCGGTCCTGAGGGAGTGTGGACGCTCGTGACCTATCTGCGCTCGCTGCCGGTGCCCGACGACCTGCCGACCGAGTCGTGGGAGCACCCGTAGCCCGCTACACCTGTGTCGTGCTGGCGCTGGCGGCTCTGCCGGCCGCCGGCGCTGCCGACTATCCACAGCCGCCTCAGGTGCTGTTCGGCGATTTGTTCGTCGCGGTGCAGACGGCGGCCATCTACCCGGACGGCAAGACCTTCGCCGACGCGGTGCCGCGCGAGGCGCCGCAGGTGATTCTCGCTGCCTGGCGGGCGGCACATCCGGATTCGCCCGCGGCTCTCAAGAGCTTCGTCGACGCCCACTTCTCATTTCCCGCGCTGCCTGCATCGGTCGTTTCCGAGTCCGCGCACACGACTCTCGAGTCCCACATCGACGGGCTGTGGAGTCAGCTGACCCGCACCACGACCACGGCGCCCCCCTGGTCTTCGCTCCTGCCACTGCCCAAGCCGTACGTAGTGCCGGGTGGGCGCTTTCGCGAGATCTACTACTGGGACTCGTACTTCACCATGCTCGGGCTCGTCGAGAGCGGACGGCGCGATCTGGTCGCCGACATGGTGGCGGACTTTGCGCACCTCATCGACAGCTACGGGCACGTGCCGAACGGCACGCGGACTTACTATCTGAGCCGCTCACAGCCGCCGTTCTTCTTTGCGATGGTGGGACTCCTGTCCGGCAGCCCGGGCGAGGCGCAGGCGCGCTACCTGCCGCAGCTCAAGGCCGAGTATCAGTTCTGGATGGAGGGAGGAGCGGCACTCAAGCCCGGAGAGGCGCACCGCCGGGTGGTCGCCTTGCCCGACGGGGCGATCCTTAATCGCTACTGGGATGATCGCGACACGCCGCGCGATGAGTCGTATCGCGAGGACCTCGAGCTCGCCCGCGCGAGCGGCCGCCCCGCGGCGGAAGTATTCCGCGATATTCGCGCCGCCGCCGAGAGCGGCTGGGACTTCAGCTCCCGCTGGTTCGCGGACGCGCGCACCAAGGTGACCATCGACACGACCGAGATCGTGCCGGTCGACCTGAACAGTCTCCTCTACGGGCTCGAGAAGGCGATTCAGAGCGGCTGCCGGAGGAGCGGCGATTCAGCCTGCGTCAGCGAGTTCCGCCGCCGCGCCGCGAGCCGCTGCGCTGCCGTCAACCACTTTCTGTGGGACGGCGAGCGCGGTGCCTACTTCGACTACCGCTGGACTCAGCGCGAGAGCCTCAAGCGGCTCTCGGCCGCGACGCTCTATCCGCTGTTCGTCGGCTGTGCCTCGCGCCAGCAGGGCGCTGCAGTCGCGGCAACCGTCCGCACGACGCTGCTCAAGGCCGGCGGCATCGTGACGACACCGCTCGCGACCGGCGAGCAGTGGGATGCACCGAACGGCTGGGCACCGTTGCAATGGATCGCCGTAGCGGGCTTCGATCGCTATAGTGAGCGGCGGCTCGCGGAGTCGATCGCCTGCCGTTGGCTGCGCAGCGTGCGCCGCGTGTACCTGGCGAGCGGCAAGCTGGTGGAGAAATACGACGTCGAGAACGAGCGCGGCGGGGGCGGCGGCGAGTACCCGCTGCAGGACGGTTTCGGCTGGACCAACGGCGTGACCCGGCGGCTGCTGGTGATGTACCCGGCGGATGCGGGCGCGGAACAATGCGGAGAGGGGTAAGCGAGTGGTAAATCCGGTCAGTCAGCAGAGCGCCGGTGCAAGTGCGGGGACAGACGAGTCCTCGGTACGGACGCTGCGTCTGTTCGTGTTTGCGCTCTTTTTCATGTTCGGCGGCATCACGAGCCTCAACGACGTGATCGTTCCGAAGCTGAAGGCGCTGTTCACGCTCAACTACGCGCAGGCGATGCTGGTGAATTTTGCGTTCTTCATCGCCTACTTGCTCATCTCGATTCCCGGCGCCGCGATCGTGGCGCGCATCGGCTACATGCGCACCGCGGCGGTCGGCCTCATGACCATGACCGCGGGGTGCCTGCTGTTCATACCGGCCTCGTCGACGGGACTCTTCATTGCCTTCCTCGGCGCCATCTTCGTGCTGGGCTCCGGCATTACCATCGTGCAGGTCGTGTCGAATCCTCTCATCTCGATGCTGGGCCGCCCCCAGACCGCGCACAGCCGCCTGACTTTCGCGCAGGCCTTCAATTCAGTCGGCACCACGCTCTTTCCCTACGTGGGGTCGATGCTGATCCTCGGATCTCTCTCCCAGGTCGACCCCGCCAAGCTCACGGGCCAGGCTCTCGCCGCGTTTCGGACCGCGGACACCCAGGTCATCGTCCGCACCTATATCGGGCTTGCGACCGCATTGACCCTGGTGGCGGCCAGCGTCTGGCTGGCCCGCAACAAGCTGGTTGAGGCGCCGAGCGAGATGCCGACCCTGCGGCACTACCTGGATCTTCTGAAGCTGCCGCGTTTTAGTTACGGGGCCTTATGCATCTTTGTTTATGTGGGAGGTGAGGTCGCGATCGGCTCGCTGATCGTCAACTACCTGATGCAGTCGAGCGTGCTGGCGATCGGGTCGGAGGCCGCGGGCAAACACATCATCTTCTATTGGGGCGGTGCGATGGTCGGCCGCTTCATCGGTGCCTACCTGCTGCGCATCTTCTCGCCCGGCAAGGTGCTGGCGGTGGTCGCTGGCGCGGTGATCACGCTGCTGCTCGTGTCGGCAAACACCACCGGAGCGGTGTCCGGCTGGTCCTACCTCGCAATCGGACTCTTCAACTCCATCATGTTTCCGACCATCTTCACGCTCGCATGCGAAGGGCTGGGGCCGCGCGCTGCCGAGGCATCCGGAATCATCTGCGTGGCGATCGTGGGCGGGGCGGTGGTTCCATGGATCACGGGCCGCGTGGCGGATCTCACGAGCCTCAAGGCCGCAATGATCGTTCCCGCGATCTGCTACGCCGTGATCTGCGGCTTCGGTATCTACGCGCGGCGCCCCGCCGCGTACGCACAGACCTGATGCAAGAGGCGAGGACGGCGATGAACGGACGCGGACTTTTCGTGGTGGCGGCGTTCGCCGCCTGTATCGGTGCGGGAGCGAACGTGAACAGGAACCCTCAACCGGCCGCCGGCGCCGATCCCTACCTGTGGCTCGAGGACATCCACGGCGCCAGGGCGCTGGAGTGGGTGAAGGCGCAGAACGCGAAATCGATGGCGGTGCTGCAGTCCGATCCCGACTACCGCAAGGACTACGACGCGATTCTCAAGGTGCTGGACGCGACCGATCGCATCCCCTATGGGGAGCTCGACCACCAGTACGTCTTCAATTTCTGGCAGGACGCGCAGCATCCGAAGGGGATCTGGCGGCGCACGACCATCGGCGACTACACGAACGCGGCGCCGGCGTGGGACGTGCTGCTCGATCTCGACCAGCTCGCCGCGGACGAGCACGAGAACTGGGTGTGGAAGGGCGCCGACTGCACGCCCTCGCTCAAGCGCTGTCTCCTCACCCTGTCACGCGGCGGCGGCGATGCGGCCGTGGTGCGCGAGTTCGACCCGAACGCCAAGGCTTTCGTCAAGGGCGGCTTCGAGCTCGCCGAGGCCAAGTCCCAGATCACCTGGCTCGATGAGGACACGGTCGTCTTCGGGACCGACTTCGGTCCCGGATCGATGACCACCTCGGGGTACCCGCGCGTCGTCAAGCTGTGGAAGCGCGGCGATGCGCTTAGCTCTGCCCGCACGGTCTATGAAGGCAAGGACAGCGACGTTGCGTCCGCCGGCGTTGTGTTCCATGGCCCGGCCATGAGCATCGCGCTCATCCAGCGTGCCGTCGGTTTCTTCACCGCCGAGTACTACTCGCTCGCTCCCGATGGTACGACGCGGCAGCTGCCGCTGCCGCTCGGGGCGGACCTCAAGGGGGCGCAGGGCGACAGCCTCCTGTTCACACTGCGCGAGGACTGGACACCACCGGGTGGCGCAGCGATTGCGCGCGGCGCGCTCATCGCCTACACGCTACCCGCAGCGGGTGAGACCGCGGACACGGGCCGCCTCACGGTGCTCTACACGCCCGATGCGCACAGCGCCATCGATGAGGTCGTCGCCGGGCGCGATGCCGTCTATGTCTCGATCAATCGCGATGTGACCGGCAGCATCCACGTATTCCGCCGCGGCACCGCGGGCAAGTGGAGCGATACGACGCTGACGCTCCCGGCCGCGGGCTCGACGCACATCGTGACGGCGAACAGCTGGGGACCGCAGGCGCAGTTCCGCTTCGAGAGCTACACGACGCCCACGACTCTCTATGCCGACTCGGGCGATGGCAAGCCGGCGGCTATCAAGTCCCTGCCGGCCCGCTTCGACGCCACGGATCTCGGCACCGAGCAGTTCTTCGCCACCTCGAAGGACGGCACCCGGGTGCCGTACTTCGTGACCCGCTCGCGCAAGCTCACAGGCCCGGCGCCCACGGTGCTCTACGGCTACGGCGGCTTCGAGATCTCTCTCACCCCGAGCTATTCGGCCAACTTCGGTATGCTGTGGCTGACCCGCGGCGGCGTGTTCGTCGTCGCCAACATCCGTGGCGGCGGTGAATACGGTCCCGCCTGGCACCAGGCGGCGCTGCTTCAGAACCGCCAGAAGGCCTATGACGACTTCCAGGCGGTGGCGGTCGATCTCGTCAAGCGCGGCATTACCACCGCGCCACGTCTGGGGATCATGGGCGGCTCGAACGGTGGCCTGCTGGTGAGCGCCAACATGGTCGAGCGGCCGGAGCTCTTCGGCGCCGTGGTGTGCCAGGTGCCGCTGATCGACATGATCCGCTACACGCACATCGGCGCCGGCGCCTCCTGGGAGGCGGAGTACGGCGATCCCGAACGGCCCGCCGATCGCGCCTGGATCATGAAGTACTCGCCCTACCAGAACGTCACCCAGGGCAAGCGCTATCCGCCGGTGTTGTTCGTGACCGCCACGAGTGACGACCGCGTGACGCCCGTGCACGCGCGCAAGATGGCGGCGCGCATGGAAGCGCAGGGTCACAGCGTGCTCTTTTACGAGAACACCGACGGCGGCCACGCGGCAGCCGCCGACCATCGCCAGGCCGCCGAGATGTGGGCGCTGAGCTTCGTGTACCTCAAGCAGCAGCTGACTGGGAGCTGACTCCGTGCCCGGGAGGGCGCCTTCGCTTGCGGTGCTGCGCGCGGCGGACCGGGCGGCGGTGCCGTGGAAGAACGGCGGCGGCGTGACCCGCGAGGTCGCCGTCTCCCCACCCGGGAGTCCGCTCGGGGATTTCGACTGGCGCGTCAGCATCGCGGAGATCGGCGTCGCCGGACCTTTCTCGCTCTTTCCGGGGATCGACCGGCGCATGGCGGTGCTCAGCGGGCGTCTGTCGCTGCGGATCGACGGGCAGGCCGCCGTCACCCTGTCGAACGACGGCTCGGCCGTCGCCTTCCCGGGGGAGGTGCCGGTGTTTGCCGAGCCGCTCGGCGCCACCGTTACCGATCTCAATGTCATGACACGGCGCGGCCGCTGCAGCGCGACCTTGACGCGCCGTACCACGGGCGAGTCCGCGGTGCTCGAGCTCCGCGGGGCGACGACCCTGCTCATCGCGCTCACCGAGCTCAAAGTGCGCAGCGGCCCGCTCGAAGCCGAGCTCGCACCGCTTGATGCGCTCGCCTTAGGTGACGGTACGGCGCGCGTGCTTCCTCAGGGTGCAGGGCCTGCGAGCTTCGAGGTGGTGGAGATCTTCAGGTAGCGCCATCCGGCGGCGTAGAGCGGAGCCGCAAGCCCGCGACGCTCGGCGCGATCAGAGGCGGCGCGGGACTGCCCACTACGGGGGCGAAGCGCCCGGCGTTCCAGTCGCGCGTCGCCGCCTCCATCTCTTCCGGCGTGCGCGCGACGAAGTTCCACCAGACGAGAATCTGCTCGCCGAAGGGCACGCCGCCGATTACGAGGATCCGCGCCGCCGCCGCACACTCGATCTCGAGCTCCTCGCGTCCGGTGGTGAAGTAGAGCAGTGTGCCGGGCGCGAGCGGCTCGCCGGCGACCCGCGCCGCGCCGTCGAGGATGAGCACCGCGTGCTCGTACGAGGGAACGAGTGGCAGGCGCAGTGCCGCGCGGCCCGCGGCGAACAGGTCCAGCCCGACGAGCGGCGAGTGCACCTCAGCCGGCGAGGTCTCACCGAAGGCGCTTCCGGCCAGCACCCGCACGCTGAAGCCGCCGCGCTCGATGAGCGGCAGGCGGGGGTAATTGCGGAACGCCGGGGCGCGGCGGCGCTCCTCCTCGGGCAAGGCGATCCACAGCTGCGCCGCGTGCAGCCGACCGGCGGGCCCCGGAGCGGAATCCTCGGCGTGCGCGATGCCGGCGCCTGCCGTCATGAGGTTGACCTGGCCGGGAGTGATCAGCTGCTCGTTGCCGAGACTGTCACGGTGGACGACCTCGCCCTCGATCATCCAGGTGAAGGTCTGCAGTCCGATGTGGGGATGGGGTCCCACGTGCATGCCGCCGCCCGCTGCGAACTCCATCGGCCCGGCGTGGTCGAGGAAGCACCAGGCGCCGACCGTGCGGCGGTGACGGTTGGGGAGCGCGCGGCGGATCGTGAGGCCGCCGCCGATCTCGGCGGTGCGTGCCTCGAGTCGTTCGGGCGAGGCAGGCGGCTGGCTGTGCGGCGCGCTCACTTGAGTGTGCTCTCGATGCGCACCTCGCCGGTGAGCACCTGGTGGATCGGGCAGCGGTTGGCGATCTCGAGCAGCCGTGCCCGCTGCTCGCTGCTCAACTCGCCCCGCAGCGTGATGCGGCGCCGGATGTCGTTGCCGCCCCGGGGTGGCTCGCCTGCGGGATTGAACTCGAGATCCACCTCGACACCGGTGAGCGGCCAGCTCTTGCGGGCCGCGTACATGCGCAGCGTGATGGCCGTGCAGGCGCCGAGGCTCGAGAGCAGCAGCTGATGAGGCGAGGGGCCCGCGTCGGCCCCGCCCGCAGCGCGCGGCTCATCGGCCTGCCAGTGGTGCCCCGCGTGGTCATCCAGGGTGACGACATAGGGATTGGAGAGGCTCACCGCAGTCACATGACGTATGCCGCTCATTCGGGTGTCCCCATCCTTTTGACCAGCGATTCGATGCGCGTGTCCGGCACCAGCCAGATCAGCGCCACCGTAACGTACAGCACGATCGCCACCCACGGCCGCAGGAACGCCAGCACGACGGCCACCACGTAGAGCGCGATCGAGAGCTTGCCCTTGGTGTCATTGCCGAGCGCCACCGCGAGCCGCGACTGGCGGCCGTTGAGCGCGATGATCTGCGCCTGCAGCACGGTGTAGCTGACGGCGGCGCACGCCAGCACCACACCGTAGGCCGCGACCGGCGCGGGCGCAAATCCCGCCTCGTCGATCCAGCGGATGACGAACGGCACCAGCGACAGCCAGAAGAGCAGCACCAGGTTCGCCCACAGCACCCGGCCGTTCACTCTTTCTGTGACGTTGAGCATGTGGTGATGGTTGTTCCAGAAGATGCCGACGTTCACGTAGCTCAGCACGTAGGCGAGCAGCACCGGAACGTCCGCCTGCAGCGCCGCGAGGTCGCCGCCGCGGGGTACGCGGATCTCCAGCACCATGATGGTGATGATGATGGCGACCACGCCGTCGGTGAAGGCCTCGAGGCGGGCGGTATTCATGGGGCAGCCATGTTACCCCGACGCGATGCTAAGCTGCCCGTCGGGGGCTTCAGCCATGAGCACCAGCCGCGCATTTCTCGAAGCTCGCGACCAGCTACTGCACTGCCGCGAGGACCTGGGCCGGGCCCTGCGGGAGTTCCGCTGGCCGCGCTTGAGCGAGTTCAACTGGGCGCGCGACTACTTCGACGTGGTCGCCGCGGGGAACGACGCCGCGGCGCTGCGGGTAGTCGACGATACGGGCGGCGATCAGACGTTCAGCTTCGCGCAGCTCGCGCGCCGCTCCGCACAGGTCGCCGCGTTCCTCGCCGCGCTCGGGGTGCAGCGCGGCGATCGCGTCCTCATCATGCTGCCGAACTGCGTGCCGCTGTGGGAGACGATGCTCGCCGTCATCCGCCTCGGCGCGGTCATGATTCCGGCCACGACGCTGCTCGAGCGCGAGGATCTGCGCGACCGGCTGGAGCGCGGCCAGGTGAAGGTGATCGTGACGCTGAGCGGCCTCGCCGAGCGCTTCGCGACGCTGCCGGGGGCGCCGCTGCGGATCGCGGTGGGCGCCGCGGTGCCCGGCTGGATTGCCTTTGAGCGCTCGCAGGCGAGCGAGGCCGTGTTCACCGCGGCGGCGACCCACGCCGACGATCTGCTGCTGCTTTATTTCACCTCCGGTACCACGGCCCGGCCGAAGCTCGTCGCCCACACCCAGGCGAGCTATCCGGTCGGTCATCTCTCGACCATGTACTGGCTGGGGCTGCGACCGGGGGATGTGCACCTGAACTTGAGCTCGCCCGGCTGGGCGAAGCACGCGTGGTCGAGCGTGTTCGCACCGTGGAACGCGCAGGCGACGGTGCTCGCCTATCATTACGAGCGCTTCGATGCGCGCGCGCTCCTCGCACAGCTCGCACGCTGCCGCGTGACCACTTTCTGCGCGCCGCCCACGGTATGGCGCATGCTGATCCAGCACGACCTGCGCGCGGCCGGCGCGTCGCTGCGCGAAGTGGTGAGCGCCGGCGAGCCACTCAACCCCGAGGTGATCGAGCGGGTGCGCGAGGCCTGGGGTCTCACCATCCGTGACGGCTTCGGCCAGACCGAGACCACCGCGCAGGTGGGCAATCCGCCCGGGCAGCCGGTCAAGCCCGGCTCGATGGGCCGGCCGTTACCGGGCTATCCGGTGGTGCTCATCGATCCGCAGGGGCAGCTCGCCGAGGAGGGCGAGATCTGCATCGACCTCAAGTCGCCTCCGCTCGGGCTCATGCAGGCCTATCTCGACGATGCGGAGCGCACGGCGAGCGCCATGGGCGACGGTTACTACCACACGGGCGATGTCGCCGCGCGCGATGCCGACGGCTACCTCACCTACGTCGGCCGCATGGACGATGTGTTCAAGGCTTCCGACTATCGCATCAGCCCCTTCGAGCTCGAGAGCGTGCTCATCGAGCATCCGGCGGTTGCCGAAGCGGCGGTCGTGCCGAGCCCCGATGCGCTGCGCCTTGCGGTGCCGAAGGCGTTCGTCGTGCTCACCGCCGGCCAGGAGGCGAATGCCGACACGGCGCGCTCCATACTCGAGCATGTGCGGGCACGCGTCTCGCCCTACAAGCGCATCCGGCGCCTCGAGTTCGCTGCGCTCCCGAAGACCATCTCCGGCAAGATCCGCCGCGTCGAGTTGCGTCAGCTGGAGGAGGCGCGCGGTGCCGGCGGGGTGCGACGCGCGCAGGAATTCTGGGAGGAGGATCTGCGCTAGATGCCGGCTGCGCGCGACCACTGCCCGGCCCACGGTTTATGATGGGGCCATGCTCGATCCGGCCATTGGCGTACTGATCGTCGCCTGCGTCGCGCTGCTGTTTGCAAGCGCCGCGCTGCACAAGCTCCGCGGCCTGACGCACTTCGCCGAGGTGCTGCGCGCCTACCGGGTGCTTCCCGCGGGCACTGAGCGTCTGGCACCGTTGGTGCCGGTGCTCGAGCTCGCCGTGGCGGCGGGGCTGCTGGCGACGCCGGCGCGCGCGTTTGCGGCTGCGGTCGGGGTGGCGCTGCTCCTCGGGTACGCGGCGGCGATCGCCGTGAATCTCGCCCGCGGGCGACGCGATCTGGACTGCGGTTGCGGTACCGGCGATGCCACCCGCCTGATCGCGCCGTGGATGGTCACCCGCAACCTTGTTCTGGCGCTGGCGCTCGCAGCCACGCTCGTGCCCTGGCAGTTGCGGCCACTGCTGCCGACGGATGCGCTCACCGTAGGGGCGGGGCTCACCGTCGCGACACTCTTATATGGCTGTCTGGACCGACTTCTCGGCCGCCTGGCGCCGCGCACGGCCGTGCTGCGGGGTCCACGGTGACCGCGCTCGCCGTGTCGAACGTGGTGCTGTGGGTGCTGGTGCTCGCGCTCGCGGCCGTGGTGCTGGCGCTCACCCGCCAGCTCGGGGTGCTGCATGAGCGGATCGCGCCCGCCGGAGCGCTGATGCTCAATCGCGGCCTCACCGTCGGCGAGGCCGCCCCGGTGCTTGAAGTCGCCGTCCTGGACGGCCCGTCGCTTAGGGTGGGCAGCGCCCGCGACGACGGCCGCAGCACGCTGCTGCTGTTCGTCTCGCCGACCTGCCCGGTGTGCAAGACGCTCCTGCCGGCCGTCAGATCCAGCCGCCGGGACGAGCGCTCCTGGCTGGATGTGATCCTGGCGAGCGATGGCGAGCTCGCCGAGCAGCGCGAGTTCGTGCGCGCGCAGGGGTTGGAAGGCATCCCCTACGTGGTGTCAGCCGCCCTCGGACTCGCCTACCAGGTGAGCCGCCTGCCGTTCGCGGCGCTGCTCGACGAGCAGGGGGTGCTGCGGGCGCGCGGCCTCGTCAACTCGCGCGAGCACCTCGAGAGCCTGTTCGAGGCGAAAAGGCTCGGGGTCGCCTCGCTGCAGGAGTATTTCTCCGGCGCAAACTTCAGGAGTGCCTCATGAGTCTGCCGTCGATGGATGCGGCCGTATGGGCCGTGATTGAGGAGTACGAGGCTCGCGCCGTGCGCGAGGAACAGCTGTGGGACACGCTCAGTCCGCACGAGGCCGAGCGGCGGATCGATGAGCTGCTGCTGCCCGTGGGGCGCGCCACCGGCGCCTTGCTCAACCTGCTGGCGAAGGAAGCACAGGCGCGCCGTATTCTCGAGGTGGGCAGCTCCTTCGGCTACTCGACCGTGTGGCTGGCCGAGGCGGCGCGCGCCGTCGGCGGCAAGGTGATCTCGCTCGAGCTGCGCTCCGCCAAGACCGACTACGCCACCGCGCAGCTCGCGCGCGCCGGGCTCGACGGCTTCGTCGAGTTTCGTGTCGGCGATGCGCTCGAGACTCTCGCCGCGTTGCCGGGACCCTTCGACCTGGTGCTCATCGACCTGTGGAAGGACATGTACGTGCAGGTGTGGGGCCTCCTGCACCCGAAGCTCGCGCCCGGCGCGCTGGTCGTGGCCGACAACATGCTCGAGCCGGCGAGCGCGCGACCGCATGCGCAGGCGTACCGCCACGCCGTGCACTGCGCGAGCGACATGAGCTCGGTGCTGCTCCCGGTGGGCAACGGCATCGAGCTCAGCCGCTATCGGTGAGTCTCACGCGCCGTCGGCGAGCGCGATCTCTACGCGCCGGTTGTGCCGGCCCTCGCTGCGGATGCGCAGCACGCGGATGGCGCCGATCTCACCGATGTTGGCGACGTGCGTGCCGCCGCACGGCTGCAGGTCGATACCCGGGATCCGCAGCAGCCGTACCCGGCCCATGCCGCGGGGCGGCTGCACACTCATGGTCTTGACGAGCTCCGGCTGCGCGTCGAGCTCGGCGTCGGTGATCCAGGCGGTCTCGGTGGCGACAGCAGAGGCGATCAGTCGGTTGGTCTCGGTCTCGATGCGTTGCGCGTCCAGCGCCGCGAGCTCGATGTCGAAGTCCAGGCGCGCCTTCTCCGGCACGATGTTGCCGCCGGTGACCGGAGCGACGACCACGCACGACAACAGATGGAGCGCGGTGTGCAGGCGCATCAGCCGATGGCGCCGCACCCAGTCGAGCTCGAGCGTCACCGGCTCGCCGGGCTCGGGGAGCGATGCGCCCGGGGCCGGGATGTGCAGGACGCGATCGGCTGCGTCGCCCTTGCGCGTGTCGGCGATCGCGAGCGACACGCCGTTCGCGCGCATCAGCGTGCCGGTGTCGCCGGCCTGGCCGCCGCCCAGCGGATAGAACACCGTGCGGTCGAGCTCGATGCCGCGCGCATCGACCGCGCGCACCCGCGCCGTCGCGCCCCGGAGATAGGCATCGTCGCGGAACAGCAATTCGGTGCTCATCGCGTCGCCCGCGGAGATACAATCGCGCTGCACATGGCCAGTTTCTCCTATCGGATCGTCAACGTGTTCACCCAGGGACGCGCGACTCTGAGCGGCAACCCGCTATGCGTGTTCGAGCGGGCGCAGGCGCTCGATGCCGAAAGAATGCAGGCGCTGGCGCTGCAGTTCAACCTGTCCGAGACCAGCTTCATCCTGCCCTCGGATCGCGCCAGCGCGGCGGCGCGCATCTTCACCCCGCGCTACGAGATGCCGTTCGCGGGTCACCCGACCCTGGGGACCGCCCACGTGTGCCGCGCGCTCGGCCTGGGGGGCGATCGGTTGACGCTCGAGCTGCCGGCGGGAGTCATCCAGGTGCAGGCCAGCGGCGAGCGCTGGACGCTGCAGGCGAAGGCGCCGACGTGGCGCGAGGTGACCGAGCCGCGCCTCACGCTCGCGGCCATGCTGGGGCTCGAGGAGCGCGACCTTGGGGAGCGTCCGCTGTGGGTGAATGCGGGCGCAGAGCAGCTGATCGTGCCGCTCTCGAGCGAGGCGGCCGTGCGGCGGGTCAATGTGCGTGCCGACCTGTTGGCACAGCTGCACGGCGCCGCCGGGCAGAGCCAGGTGTACGTGTTCGCCGCGGCGGGCGCGGGACTGCTGGCGCGCTTCTTCTTCCCGCAGGGCCGCTGCGCGCTCGAGGACCCGGCGACCGGCTCGGCGGCGGCGAATCTCGGCGGCTGGTGCCTCGCCACCGGGCGTACGCTGCCGTGCGAATTCGACATCTCGCAGGGCGAGTACACCGGCCGGCCGTCGGCACTGCGACTGCGCGTCGATGAGGAGCGGCGGGTGCTGGTGAGCGGGGACGTCATCGAGCTCGGGCGCGGCGCGGTGACGCTGTGAGAGGAGGGCACTGATGCGTGCGTCGGCTTCGGTCTCGCTGCTCGCCGTGAGCGGCCTCATGGGCGCTGCGACGGCGCTCGCCGCGGCTGCACCGCTCCCTCCCATGCAGCCCGAGATCCCCAAGGCGTTCGCGCCGCCGAGTGCCAGCTTCGACTACGTGAAGCGCGAGGTCATGATCCCGATGCGCGACGGCGTGAAGCTGCACACCGTGATCGTCGTGCCGAAGGGTGCGCACGGCGCGCCGATCGTGCTCACGCGTACGCCCTACGATGCTTCCGCGCGCGCCTCGGCCAGCCCGAGCCCGCACATGCTCGCGACTCTTTCCGAAGCGGACGAGGTGTTCGTGTCGCGCGGCTACATCCGCGTCTTCCAGGACGTGCGCGGCAAGTACGGCTCGGAAGGCGACTACGTCATGACGCGCGAGCTGCGCGGCCCGCTGAATGGCACCGCGGTGGATCACTCGACCGATGCCTGGGACACCATCGACTGGCTGGTGAAGAACACTCCTGAGTCGAACGGCAGGGTGGGCATGATCGGCTCCTCCTACGAGGGGTTCACTGTGCTCATGGCATTGGTGAATCCCCATCCGGCGCTCAAGGCCGCGGTGCCGGAGTGCCCCATGGTTGACGGCTGGAAGGGGGACGACTGGTTCCACAACGGCGCCTTCCGCCAGACCAACTTCGACTACATCTACGGTCAGACGACGCGGCGCGACAAGGGCGAGCAGATTCCGCGCGGCGTATACGACGACTATCAGCTGTTCCTGTCGCTCGGCTCCGCAGGGGCGTTCGCGCACCACTTCGGCATCGATGCGCTGCCGTTCTTCGTCAAGCTGAGCCAGCACCCGGCGTACGATGAGTTCTGGCGCGGCCAGGCGCTGGATCGGATTCTCGGCGCGCAGGGCCTCAACGTGCCTACCCTGTTCGTGACGAGTCTCTGGGACCAGGAGGACATGTATGGCGGCGTGCACGCCTACGCGGCGACCCGGGGCAACGGCAAGCCCGTATTCCTGCTGCTCGGGCCGTGGCGCCACAGCGGCATCAACGTCGACGGCACGACGCTCGGGCCGCTGAAGTTCGATGGCGACACGGCGCGCTGGGCGCGGCGCGAGGTGATCGAGCCGTTCATGGCGCAGTACCTCAAGGAGGGAGCGCCGCATGCCGAAACGCCGCCGGCGCTGGTGTTCGAGACCGGAACCAACGTGTGGCGACGCCTGCCCGCGTGGCCGCTGGCGTGCGAGTCCGGCTGCGCCTCGAGGTCGGAGCCGTTGTATCTGCAGCCGCACTCGGGATTGAGTTTCACCGCGCCGCCCGTCAAGAGCGGCCTGCCCTTCGATGAGTACGTCTCGGATCCCGCCAAGCCGGTACCCTACATCCCGCGCCCCGTGCGCTTCCCCGACCGCGATGCCTGGCGGACCTGGCTGCTGCGCGATCAACGCGCGGTGGCCGATCGCCCCGACGTGCTGAGCTACACCACCGAGGTGCTTACGGCGCCCGTTCACATCGGCGGAGCGCCGCTGGTCAACCTCTATGCCTCCACTACCGGCACCGACAGCGACTGGGTGGTGAAGCTGATCGACGTGTACCCGGACGAGGTGCCGTCCGATCCGCCGATGGGCGGCTACCAGCTTGGCGTAGCCATGGACATCTTCCGCGGGCGCTATCGCGAGAGCTTGAGCAACCCGAGCGCCATTCCGTCCGGCCAGGTGCAGCTGTACCGCTTCGCGCTGCCGCAGGTGAATCACGTGTTCCTGCCGGGCCACCGCATCATGGTGCAGGTGCAGTCGAGCTGGTTCCCGCTCTACGATCGCAACCCGCAGACTTTCGTGGACAACATATTCCTCGCCCGTCCCGAGGACTACCGCAAGGCGACCCAGAGGGTGTTCCACATCGGCGGTGCCTCGAGCTTCATCGGACTGCCGTTGGTCGCGGACCACTGAGGGGTGAGGCCGCGGCCGGCCACCTGCGGTGGCGCTGCCGGAGAAGCCGATGCCGCAAACCGGCCAGTGCCCGCGCCGCGGCGTGACGATAATGGGGCAGGGCCCCACGCGACTCGCAGATTCGGTCAGGATAAGCCTATGGATCAGCAGCCCGAGACGAGCCAGCCGGCGCGCGCGCGCCGCCCGAGCGGCCGCGACGCCAAGATCGCGGCACGCACGGCGCGCAGCCATGCGTTCGTTCCCTACATCACGCGCAACATCCCGTACTACGAGGTGCTGTCTACGGAGGGACTGGAGCTTCTCGAGCACAACGCCGACACCATCCTCGAGGAGATCGGCATCGACTTCCGCGACGATCCGGAGTCGCTCAAGCTGTGGAAAGACGCGGGCGCCGACGTGCAGGGCGAGCGGGTGCGTTTCCCGCGCGGCATGTGCCGCACGATCGTCCGCCGCACGGCACCGAAGGAATTCACGCAGTACGCGCGCAACCCCGCGCGCAATGTAGTGATCGGCGGCAAGCGCACGGTTTTCGCGCCCGCCTACGGCTCGCCGTTTGTACGCAACCTCGACGAGGGGCGGCGCTACGCGCGCATCGAGGACTTCCGCAACTTCGTCAAGCTAGCCTACCTCGCCAACTCGCTGCACCACTCCGGCGGCACCATCTGCGAGCCCGTCGACCTGCCGGTCAACAAGCGGCACTTCGACATGGTGTACAGCCACATGAAGTACAGCGACAAGCCGTACATGGGCTCGGTCACCCATCCGGAGCGCGCCGAGGACACCATCGAGATGACGCGCATCCTGTTCGGCTCCGAGTTCACCGATCCGGCCACCGGCAAGCCGCGCACCTGCGTGACGAGCCTCATCAACGCCAACTCGCCCCTCACCTGGGATGCGACCATGCTCGGGGCGCTCAAGACCTACGCGCGCGCCAACCAGGCGACGGTCGTCACGCCGTTCATTCTCGCCGGCGCCATGTCGCCGGTGACGGTGGCGGGCACCGCGGCGCAGACGCTCGCCGAGGCGCTGGCCGGCATGGCGCTCGCGCAACTGGTGAATCCGGGCGCGCCGGTGATCCTCGGCAGCTTTGCCTCGTCGCTGTCGATGCAGTCGGGCGCGCCGACCTTCGGCACCCCGGAGCCGGCGCTGGTGCTGTACGTGATGGCGGCGCTGGCGCGGCGCCTCGAGGTGCCGTTCCGCTCCGGCGGCTCGCTGTGCGCTGCCAAGATCCCGGACGCGCAGGCCGCCTACGAATCCGCCAACACCCTGATCCCGACCTGCCTTGGCGGCGTGAACTTCGTGCTGCACACGGCCGGCTGGCTCGAGGGGGGGCTGTCCATGGGCTACGAGAAGTTCGTCATGGACACCGATCAGGCCGGCATGATGCATACGCTGCTCGCGGGCATCGACCTCAGCGAGAACGGTCAGGCGCTCGATGCGATTCGCGAAGTGGGGCCGGGCAAGCATTTCCTCGGCTGCGCCCACACGCAGGCCAACTTCCAGACGGCGTTCTACCGCTCGCCGCTCGCCGACAACAACAGCGTCGAGCAGTGGGAGGCGGAGGGCGCCAAGGACATGGTCCAGCGGGCCAACGCACTGTGGAAGAAGCAGCTGGCCGAGTACGAGCCACCGCCGCTCGATCCGGCGGTGGACGAGGCGCTGCTCGAGTACATCAATCGGCGCAAGGCGTCCTTCCCCGACTCCAACGTCTGAAGCTCTGCGCGCAGGGAAATGCGCTAGCATTGACTGCGATGCGCCCGACTCCCACGCCCGACCCGTCTCAGCGTCGCCTGCGGGCCGGCATGGTGGGCGGCGGGCGTGGCGCATTCATCGGCGCCGTGCATCGCATCGCCGCCGAGCTCGACGGGCAGGCACAGGTGGTTGCCGGGGCGCTGTCCTCCGACCCGCAGGTTGCGCGCGAAAGTGCCGCCGCCTGGTTCCTCGAGCGTAGCTATACCTCCTACGAGGAGATGGCCCGCGCCGAGGCGGCCGCCGCCAACGGTATCGACTTCGTCATCATCGCGACTCCGAACGATCTGCATTGCAGCGTGGCGCGCGCCTTCCTGACGGCCGGCATTCACGTGGTCTGCGACAAGCCCCTCGCGCTCAGCGTCGCCGAGGGTGAGCAGCTCGCGCGTCTGCTCGCCTCGGGCCAGTTGCTGTTTGCACTCACCCACACCTACACGGGCTATCCGGCCGTGCGGCAGGCGCGCGCGATGGTGCGCGCGGGCAAGCTGGGCGAGATTCGCAAGGTGCTGATCGAATACACGCAGGACTGGCTGATGGAGCCGCTCGAGCAGGGCGGCCACAAGCAGGCGGCGTGGCGCACCGATCCCAGGCGCGCCGGTCCCGGCGGCAGCGTCGGCGACATCGGCAGTCACGCCGCGAATCTGCTCGAGTTCGTGACCGGTGAGCGGATCGAGTCCGTGTGTGCGGACCTCACCAGCTTCGTGCCCGGCCGGCAGCTCGATGACGACGCCAACATGCTCATTCGACTCACCGGCGGCGCGAAGGGCACGCTCAGCTGCTCGCAGATCGCCTGCGGGGAAGAGAACCGCCTCGCGATCCGCGTCTATGGATCGCGTGCCGGCCTCGAGTGGCAGCAGCAGGAGCCCAACACTCTCATCTACAAGCCCGCCGCGGGGCCGTGGGAGCTGCTGCGCACGGGACAGGGATACATGAGTGAGGCGGCAAGGGCCGTGACGCGCACCCCGCCTGGCCACCCGGAGGGGTACCTTGAGGCCTTTGCGAACATTTATCGCGGCTTCATCGCCGACGTGCGCCGGCTTGCCGCCGGGCAGCCGCCGCTGCGCGATTACCCCGGCGTCGAGGAGGGGCTGCGGGGCCTGCGGTTCATCGAGCAGGCAGTCGCGAGCTCGCAGGCAGGCTCGAGGTGGATGAGCCTGTAGGGCGCGCTCAGCGGAGCCGGCGCAGGTAGGCGAACGCCTGGCGCGCGGCCTCGAGCTGGCTCATGCGCGTGAACGGTCCCTCCTGCTCCGCGAAGTAGTGCCTGAGCCCGGCGTGCTCCGCAGCCGCAAAGATCGGGCGGTAGTCGATCATGCCGTGCCCCAGCTCCGCGCCCGGATAGTCTGCGGTCGCGCCCGCCGCGCCGTCACGGTGCGCGGCGGGGAGAAAATCCTTGACGTGGATCATCGGAAAGCGGTGCGGGAAGCGCTCGAAGTAGTCGCGCGGATTGCGCCCGCCCAGCACCATCCAGCCGCAATCGATCTCGAATTGCACCAGTGCCGGGTCGGTCTCGGCGAGCAGCACGTCGTAGCCGATGCTGTCGCCAACCGCAGCGAACTCGAAGTTGTGATTGTGGTAGACGTATTGCAGGCCGGCGCGCCGTGCAGCTTCCGCGATGCGATTGGCGAGCTCGGCAGTAGCATGCGCTTCGTCCAGAGTCATACCGCCTGAGTGCGTGCCGGGGATGAGCGCACGCAGGCTGCCGCTCGCGGCGTACTGAGCGCCGAGCGCGTGGGCCTGAGCGAACGCCGCGCTCGTGTCGCTCAGGTCGAGGTGGGCGCTGGGGGCTACGAGTCCGCTGTCATCGAGCAGCGCCCGGAACTCGCGCGCCGTGAGTCCCGCAAACCCCGCGGTCTCCACCTCGGCGAAACCGATCTCCCTGAGCCGCCTGAGCGTCGCCGCCGGATCGGCCTCGAGGGAGTCCTTGACGGCATACAGCTGGATTCCGGCGGGACCGGCGGCAGGCATTGCATTCACGACTGCCGGCAGCCCGGGCGCGAGGAGTGCGGCGACACCCGCCTGTGCGGTGTCAACGAGGAAGCGTCTGCGGCTGCACGTGGTCACAGGTGCTGCATGGTACGCTAGTCGCGTGACGCCGCTGACCCGAACGCGTCTGTGCGTGATGATGTTCCTGGAGTTCTTCATCTGGGGCAGCTGGTTCGTCACCATGGGCAGCTACCTGGCGGCCAATCTGCACGCGAGCGGTGCGCACACCGCGCTCGCCTACTCGACCCAGTCATGGGGCGCGATCATCGCCCCGTTCATCGTCGGCCTGATCGCGGACCGCTATTTCAACGCCGAGCGGCTGCTCGGCGTGTTCCACATAGCCGGCGGGATCCTCATGTACGCGCTCTACAGCAGCCGCGACTTCGGCGGCTTCTATCCGCTGCTGCTCGGCTACATGCTGCTGTACATGCCGACGCTGGCGCTGGTGAACGCCATCTCGTTCCGGCAGATGCACGAGCCGGCGCGGCACTTCTCCGGTGTGCGGGTGTGGGGCACCGTCGGCTGGATCGTCGCCGGCCTGGTCATCAGCTACCTGTTCGCGTGGGATTCGGCTGCAGGGATCGGCCGAGGGCTGCTGCGCGACACCTTCCTGATGTGCTCGATCGCCTCCTTCGCGCTCGGCCTCTACAGCTTCACCCTGCCCGCGACCCCGCCGCAGCCGGCGGCCTCTGGCCGGCCGACGCTCGGACGGCTGCTCGGCTTCGACGCCCTGGTGCTGCTCAAGGAGCGCAACTTCGCGGTGTTCTTCATCGCCTCGGTGCTGATCTGCATTCCGCTCGCGTTCTACTACCAGAACGCCAACCAGTTCCTCACCGAGATCCACATCGCCAACGCCACCGGCAAGCAGACCATCGGGCAGATGTCCGAGGTGCTGTTCATGCTGGCGATCCCGTTCTTTCTGCGCGCCTGCGGCATGAAGCTGACGCTGCTGATCGGCATGCTGGCGTGGGCGGTGCGCTACGTGCTGTTCGCCTTCGGCAACGCGCATGAGCTCGCCTGGCTTCTCATCCTCGGCATTGCGCTGCACGGTGTCTGCTACGACTTCTTCTTCGTCTCCGGCCAGATCTACACCGACTCCAAGGCGGGCGTGCAGCACAAGGCGGCGGCGCAGGGGCTGATCACGCTCGCCACCTATGGCGTCGGCATGCTGATCGGCTTCTCGGCTGCCGGCATGACGGTCGATGCGCACGGCGTCGCGGGCGCGCACGACTGGCGTTCCATCTGGCTGTATCCGGCGGAGTTCGCCGCGGTGGTATTCGTGCTGTTTGCGGTCGCCTTCCGCAACGAGAGGGTGAGTTATGCCGCCCGCTGAGTTCCGGCCGCGCACCATGCGCCTCAGCATCCTCACCGCAGCGCTGCAGGAGCTGACCCCGCGCGCCCGGCGCGACGCCGATGCGGATGTGGCGATCGAGGAGTGGCTCGAGTTCGCGCGCGAGCTCGGTTGCCCGAACATCGAGCTGTCCGCAGCGCTCCATCCCACCGAGAGCGATGTGCCGGCCGCCGCCATGCTCGACCCGGTGGCCAACACGCTGGACCTGCGCCGGCCGTTCGACGCGGCGCGCGCCGCGCGCGTTGAGCGCGCCATGCGCTCGACCGGCGTGGGACTTTCCGATCTCGGCTACTTCGACAACATGCTGGCGGCCGATGAGGCCGTGAGAGCCCGCAAGCACGCGCTGATGCTCAGGGTGTTCGACGCGGCGGCGCTGCTCGGCGCCGATGCCGTCACCGGCTTCGTCGGCCGCAATCCGCGCCTGTCGATGGACGGGAATCTCGTCATGTTCGAGGAAGTGTTCGTGCCGCTGCTCAAGGAAGCCAGGGCGCGCCGACTCACCTTTCGGGTCGAGCAGTGCCCGATGCCCGGCTGGAACATCGGCGACCTCTGGCACAACAACATTGCCTATGCTCCGGGGCCGTGGATCGTCCTGCATCGCATCTGCGAGCGGCACGGAGTCGGCGATCAGTTCCGCATCCACTACGATCCGTCGCATGCGATCCTCATGGGCCAGGACTCGCGCTCCGTGTTCCAGTATCTGAAGGACAGCGGCTACGGTTTCCTGATCGGCGGCTTTCACGTCAAAGGCCAGGTCATCGACTCGCGCGGCGTAGCCGCCTGGGGCTACGGTGGTCAGACGATGCAGCGCGGCGACTGGCACGGCGAGGCGCCGAGCACCGATCCGGCGGAGCAGGCCAACGCCTGGAAGAAGCAGACGGTGTTCGCCGAGCACGAGCTGCCGGGCACCGCGCGTCACGACCCGCTCGCCTATCTGCAGAACCGTTCGGTGGACTGGCTCGACCATCAGCTCGCCGCGCGCGAGCTCCTCAGCATCGAGCCCGACAAGACTTACCTCGTGGTGGAGCACGAGTACCCGCCGGCGCGCATCCAGGACAAGGAACGCCTGAAGCCGATCCTCGCCGCCTCCATCGCCTTCACGCGCGCGATCGACGCGGCCGCGGCGGCGATGTACGCCCTGCAGCACGAGGTGCTCGCGAGCCAGGGGATTGCCGCGCAGGGAATCGGCCGCGAAGCGTATCGTTCCTGAGCGAGAGACCGAGGTGCCATGCCGTTCGTAACCCCACAATCCCAGCGGCGTCAGTACGATGCGATCGTGGTCGGATCCGGCGCCGCCGGCGGCCAGTCCGCCTACACGCTGTGCATGGACGGCGCCCGGGTGCTGATGCTGGAAGCCGGCCGTCGCTACGATCCGGCGCGCGAGACGCCGATGTTCCAGACGCCGGACCAGGCGCCTTTAGGCGGAGTCGGCACGCCGCAGAAGCCCTTCGGTTTCTACGATGCGACCATCGACGGCGGCTGGCAGGTGCCGGGCGAGCCGTACGTGCGCGCGAGTGAGGAGGACGCGGGCCGCTTCGAGTGGTGGCGGGCGCGCATGCTCGGCGGGCGCACCAATCACTGGGGACGCATCTCGCTGCGCAACGGCCCCTACGACTTCAAGCCCAGGAGCCGCGACGGACTCGGCTTCGACTGGCCGATCGGCTACCAGGACCTCGCCCCGTATTACGACAAGGTGGAGCTGCTCATCGGCGTGTACGGAACCAATGAGGGGATGGAGAACACCCCCGGTTCCTCGCCCGGCTGCCTGCTGCCGCCGCCCAAGCCCATCGTCAGCGACTACCTCGTGAGGCAGCACGCCAGGCGCCTCGGCATCCCGTTGATACCCGGCCACCGCGCGGTGCTCACCAGGCCGCTCGATCACCGTCAAAACCCGGCACGGCTGCATCCCGGCAACCCGACCGCCCAGGCGCTGGTCGCCGAGTCGATGCGCAGCCGCGGGACGTGCCTGTGGGCGACGCCCTGCGGGCGCGGCTGCTCGGTACGCGCAAACTACCAGTCGACGACCGTGCACCTGCCGCCGGCGCTTGCGAGCGGCAAGCTCGACATCAACACGGACGCGATGGTGTACGAGGTCACACTCGGGCCCGACGGCGGCGCCAATGGCGTGAGCTTCGTCGATCGCACGACCGGCAGGCACGAGCATGCGAGCGCGCGGGTGGTGATTCTGGCGGCGAGCGCCTGCGAGTCGGTGCGCATCCTGTTCAACTCGAAGAGTGCGCGCTTTCCCGACGGCCTCGCCAACTCGAGCGGCAAGCTCGGGCGATATCTCATGGACACCGTCGGCAGCAGCGTGGTCGGGCAGGTGCCGCTGCTTGAGAGCCTGCCGCCCTTGAATGAGGACGCCGCCGACGGGCACCAGCTGTACGTGCCCTGGTGGCTCTACCAGCAGCAGCACGCCGGCAAGCTCGGCTTCGCGCGCGGCTACCACATCGAGTACGGCGGCGGTAAGCACATGCCGGGCGACTCGACGGCCGCCGGGCTCGAGTGGCTCACGGGCGGCAGCTACGGCGTGAAGTTCAAACAGGACGTGCGGCGCTATTACGGGTCCTTCGTGTACTTCGACGGGCGCGGAGAGATGATCCCCAACGAGAACTCCCGCTGCGAGATCGACCCGGGCGGCGTCAAGGACCGCTTCGGGATCCCGGTGCTGCGCTTCCACTGGCAATGGTCGGCGCACGAGACCCGCCAGGCGGCGCACATGCAGCGTACCTTCGCCGACATCATCGAGGCGATGGGCGGCAGGGCGCAGAAGGTGGAGACCGATGGCGCCAAGGCCATCGCAGCGGGCGGCTCCATCATCCATGAGGTCGGCGGCGCGATCATGGGGGCCGATGCCGGCAGCTCGGTGACCAACGAGTGGTGCCAGACCTGGGACGTGCCGAACCTCTATATCACCGACGGCGCGGTGTTCGCCTCCAACGCTGACAAGAACCCGACGCTCACGATCATGGCGATCGCCTGGCGGGCGGCGGACCACATCCTCGCGCGCATGCGGCGCAAGGAGCTGTGATGGATCGGCGCACGACGGTCAAGTGGATGCTGGCGGTGAGCGCGGCCTGGCCGGCCTGGCAGCGGGGCCTTGGACAGGCGACCTCCGCCGCCGCCGCGGTCGCGGCCCAGGGCCCGGGAAATGGCAAGGGTTACGGGGCGGATCCCGATCTGGTGACGGCTCACAAGCGCGGGGAGTACTGGCCGCTCACCCTGACCGCGGCGCAGCGCCGCCTCGCGGCCGTGCTCGCGGATCTCATCATCCCGGCGGATGAGCATTCCCCGAGCGCGTCCGCGGCCGGGGTCGTGGACTTCATCGACGAGTGGGTGAGCGCGCCATACCCGACCCAGCAGCAGGACCGGCCTATCGTACTGGACGGCTTCGGCTGGCTGGATGCGGAAGCGACGCGGCGTTCCGCCAAGGGATTCGCGGATCTCGACACGGCGGGGCAGAGCGCCATCTGCGACGAGATCTGCAATGCGGCACGCGCGGCGCCTGCACGTAGCGACCCGGCGCGCTTCTTTGCGCGTTATCGTGACCTCACGGCCGCGGCTTTTTACTCGAGTCCGGCGGGCCGCAACGACCTGGGCTACATCGGCAACGTGCCGCTCACGAGCTTCGAGGGCGCGCCGCCGGAGCTTTTGAAGAAACTGAATCTTATCTGAGGGCTGATCCATGACCAAGACACAGGCTTGCACGGCGCTGCTCGCGCTCTTCGTTGCGACGAGCACGGGCGTTGCGGGACCGGCTGCGACGCCCGACACCTGGCACGCACTGCTTCAGGACCACGGCGCTCCCGCGTGGCGAGGCTGGAAGGACCCGGGGCTGCCTGCGGGCTGGCAGGTGACGGGCGGCGTCCTCTCCAAGGACGGCCCGGTCGATGATCTGGTCACGAATAAGACCTACGGCAACTTCGAGCTCGAGCTCGAATGGAAGATCGGCAGGGAGGGCAACAGCGGCGTCTTCTACCGCGGCACGCGCGAGTACGACCACGTCTACTGGAGCGCGCCGGAGTATCAGCTGCTCGACGATGCCAACACCGAGGACGGCAAGAGCCCGCTCACCGCCGCTGGCTCCGACTACGCGCTCTACGGCGTGCCGCCCGGAGTGGCCAAGCCGTTCGATCAATGGAATAAGACGCGGCTCGTGGTGAAGGGCAATCACGTCGAGCACTGGCTGAACGGCGTCAAGGTCGTCGAGTACGACTTCGGGAGCGCGGACTGGAAGCAGCGCGTGGCGGCGAGCAAGTTCGCCAAGTACCCGCATTACGGCCTGGCGAAGCGCGGCCTGATCGGCCTGCAGGGCGATCACCCCGGGGCGCTCGCGATCCGCAACATCCGCATTCGCGAGCTGCCGTAGTTTCCATGGCGGTTGCGCTGGCTGACTCCATGCGCCGCATCAGCGGCCTGCTGCAGTCCGGTCAGTACGGCGCGGCGCATGCGCAACTGGAATCACTGGTAGCCGCAAATCCCGATTACGTGGAAGGGCTGCGGCTACTGGCCGGCACCAAGCAGGCCTTGGGCGACAGCGCGCAAGCCGAGTCCCTGCTGCGGCGCGCGCTCGAGATCGACCCGGGATCGGCGCCCGCACTCACCACACTCGCTGAGTTGTTATTCCTCTCGGGTCGCGGTGTCGAGGCCGTACCGCTGCTGCGGCAGGCGATCCGGAGCACCCCGCCGTACCCGAGAGCTGCGCTGCTGCTGACGCGTCATTACCTGGACACGGGCCAGCCGGCCCTGGCGCTCGAGGTGGCGGCTCCCTGGTGCAACGCCGGCAGCGCCGACGCCGATCTGGCGGCGCTGCACGTGGGGACCTTGGCCGCGTTGGGCCGCCAAAGTGAGGCGGTGGCTACCTATCGGCGTCTGGTGGCCGAGGCTCCGGGCAGCCCCGTCGCAACCCATACCCTGGCCATGGCGCTGAATGCCGCCGGACAGCCCGAGGAAGCCGAGCGCATTGCGCGTCAGAGCCTCTCGCGCGGACGGCCGACGGCAGCAATGTACTACACCCACGCGCGCAGCCTCCTGAGTCTCGAGCGATTCGACGAGGCCGAGATCGCTTTGCGCGAATGCATCAGACGGGAGCCGCGCCGTGCCGAGACCCATGACCGGCTGGCGCAGCTCGTCTGGAGGCGCACCGGAGATATTGCCGAGTCCACCCGCACGCTGACCGAGGCGCTCGAGAAATTCCCGCATGACGATGCTCTGCGGGGTGCCAAGGCCGCCTTGCTGCAGGGAGCGGGAGACGTGCGCGGCGCCTTCGCGTGCCTCGCCGAGCGTGCCGCACGGCCTGACTCCCACCCCAGCATGCTCATTCGCGCGGGATTGGCTGCGCTCGAGTTTGAGCCTGCCATTGCACTGACACTGGCAGAACGCGCGCTGCGAGCGCTGCCCGACGATCACACGGCCCGCAGGCTGCTGTGCGCCGCCTCTCTCGGAGTGGGGGATGCGCGGCGTGCCCTGACTGAGTGCGCGACGCTCCTGGCAGCTACGCCGGACCATCAGTACCTCATTGCCATGCAGACCACGGCGCTGCGGCTGTTGAACGATCCCCGCTACGAATCGTTCTGCGATTACGACCGGATGGTTCTGTCGATGCCTATCGACGCGCCTGCCGGGTGGCCTGATCTCGGCAGCTTCCTGACAGAGCTCGCCTCACGCCTGACCGCCCTGCACAATCCGCACGGACATCGGCTTCTCTACCAGTCGTTGCGTCTTGGTACCGAGACCACCCAGGACCTTTCGCGTAGCCCCGACCCGGTCATTCAGGCACTCTTTCACGCCTTTGCCGCACCGATCGCGCGCTACCGCGAGCATATCGGCCAGGGAGAGGATGCCCTGCGGCGTCGCAATCGGGGGCCGGCGCGGTTCAACGGCGCCTGGTCGGTACGTCTGCACAGCGACGGCTACCACACGAGCCACGTGCACCCCCGGGGATGGATTTCCTCGGCGTTCTACGTGCAGCTGCCGGATTCCATGCGCACCGGGCACACGGGAGAGGGAATCCTCAGCTTCGGCGCTCCGGGCATGATTACGACGCCCACGCTGCCCGCCGAACTGTCGGTGCGCCCGGAGGCAGGGTTACTGGTGCTGTTCCCGTCCTATTTCTGGCATGGCACGCTGCCCTTTCACAGCGACCAGCCGCGCCTCACGGCGGCCTTCGACGCCGTGCCAGACACGGGCAGCGCTGGATCCTGATTTACCCGCGAACAGCACGCACAAAAAAATCTCCCCTCACGTTGCCGTGAGGGGAGAAGGTTTCGTCGCTCTTACCAGAAGTACTTGGCTGTGATGTTGATTTCGCGCCCGACGATCGAGCGGCCGAAGCCCACGTTGTTCTGCACCGTGTTGCCGCCGAACCGGGCATTACCCTCGGTCAACCCAAGCTGGTTGGTGAGGTTCGAGCCGAGCAAGCGGAATTCCCACTGCTCTCCGACATGGGCATCGATGCCAGCGGCCAGGTCGTAATAACTCGGCAAGGGCGTCAGCTCCGAGTCGTCCTGGTAGCGCTTGCCGATGTCCTCGTAGGTCACCTGCTCGGTCAACGTGCCCCAGCTGAAGAGCTGCGTGTCGCTCGGTGTCAGGCGCAGCTGATATTTCGGCAGGCGCGCCAGCTGGTTGCCGTTGATGACGCCGCAAACCGTCTGATTCTCGATATTGGTGTAGATGGCGCAGCCCTGGAAGTCCTTGTAGTGGGCGTCCTCGTAGATGCCGTTCACCGTGATCTTGAAGGTGCTGAGCGGCTGGTTGTCGCTGGTCGCGAACGGATTCACGCTGCCGACGAGCCGGCCGCCCTTCGCGGTCGATCCATAGACGGTAGGCGGGCCGATCGGCACGTTATCGATGTTGACGGGCGTAAACGCCAAGCCGCTGAACTCCTTGTCGTAGATCGATGCGTCGATGTACGTCCAGCGATTCTGGATCTTGAAGCCGAACTCGTAGTTCTGCAGCGTCACGATGGGCGACTTGCTCGGGCAACCACCGTTGTTGCAGCGGACATCGTCGAAGTTCTCCAATTCGACGCCATTGTTGATGCGCACGTAGGCGCTCATGTTGTCGTTGAACTCGTAATTGGCGCCGCCGGAGAAGGTCGGCATGGTGTTGTTCTCACTGCCCGACGAAAAGGTGCCGTTCGGCAGGTTGACCGAGTTGTCCCAGAGATTGGTTCCCGTTCCGGGTGCCCCTCCCCCCAGGTTTACCGGCGAGGTGTTGCTGGTCTCCTGGCTCAGGTTGATGTGCTCGAGGCGAGCTGAGAGATCGAGCAACCAACGATCGATCTTCCATGCATCGGAAAGATAGGCGGCGATATTGGTGGCGTCGCCATTCTGCAGGATGTAGTAGCCGCCGTTGGCGTCGATGATGCCCTGGGGGCTGCTCACCTGGTATGGAGTACCCGCCACGTTCCCGGTCAGGATGATGGCCTGGGCGTTCGGCTGATTGGTGATCAGCACGTTGGAGCTCAACGACCAGTTGTCGTTCATCGTGTAGTGGGTTACGTAGAGGCCGCCCGTCAAGGTGTTGCCGTTGCCGAAATCCTTGTTGACGCGGAATTCATCCTCGATGCTGGTGATCTTCTTCTCCACCAGCCAGACCTGCTGCGTGACCACGCTTTGATTGAGGCTCGCGGCGGTACCGTTCTGGTAGGTGGCGGTGACGTCGCCCGGGGTCACGGGTGTGCCGGTGAGGACGCCGTCTCCCGCGATGAAGGCTCCCAACGTCGTGGGGTTGCCGTTGTTGATCAGCGCGTGCGTGTTTGCGTATCCGCCATCGAAGATGAAGTTATTGCTGATCGACCAGCCGTCGCTGAACGACTCCTTCAGCTCCGAGCCGACGTAACTCATGTCACCGCCGCGGCCGTCGCTGATGTCATCGTTCTCGAAGCAGTTGCAGGCTGGATTCGGTATCTGGAAGTTCTCCAGCTGCTTGCTGTCGTAAGTGGAGTGGAGCTGGTTGAACCCGGGATAGGTACTCACCGAGCCGTTGCTGACGGTGTACGGGAAGTCGGCGACCCACGCGTTATGGTCGTGCATCGTGCGCGCCCAGAACATGACCGAGCCGTTGTCCAGGGTATGTTTCAACGTGGCGGTCAGCTGACCGCCGATGTCGGACAGATACTGCGGATCGCGCACGCCTTCCGAGGTGCGGTAAAAGCCGCCGATGCTTCCGTACCACCCTTCCGCGAGCTTGCCGCTCTCGAACAGATCCGTCCGATACAATCCTTCGTCGCCGTAGGTGACGCCCACCGACCCGGCCTCCTTGTCCTGACCGGTTCTCAGGATGAAGTTTGCCGTGGCACCCGGCTGGCCGGGGCCGTAGATCGCGCTGGTTCCGCCCTGGACGATCTCGACGCGCTCGACCGTGTCGTCGAAGCGTATCAGGGAGCTGTTATCCAGGAAGGACAGGTAGGGGGCCCCGTAAAGGGGGGAGCCCTGGATCATGGTCGTGAAAAACGGCGAATCGCCGCCGCCGTCGGGAAAGCCGGCTACGTCGATGTTGACGCCCGTTTGTCCGCCGGAGTTTTCCGGCCAAATGCCGGGCGAGAGCTTGTAAATATCGGACGCACTCGCAGGATTCGCCATCTCAATGTCCTGCTGGGACGCCGACACGATGTTGTAGCTGGCGTCCAGTTTCTTCACGGCCTGAGCTGAGGCGGTGACCACAACTTCCTGCAGTGATTCACCGCCGGCCGGAGCTTCAGTCGAGCTAGTGGCCGCGGCCTGGTCCGCGGGCGCCGCATAGGCGAGCCCGGCGACCGACGCGTAGAGAATTCCGGCTACCGCACTGGCTACCGTGACGCCGAAGCGCCGTCCTGGCCGTGCGACTACTGGTAACGATGCATCAGGCAACTGAGCACTCCGGCGGAGTGCCTGTTTGTTCTTCCCTCTCATGTACGGTCCCCTCCGATAATTGAAGCAGGCAAATTCAAAACAGCCGACTAGGAAGCAGGCGGATAAGGTGAAGCAGGCTCCTTGCGGCGATCAGACCTCGTTCGTTGGTAATTCTTAAGAGAGTGCTGTCCGCAGGCTGCTGGCGTCATCAATCCGACCATCGTTGACGCACTGCACCACGGGATCCGGCACCCTGGACAGACTCTAATGCGAACGATAAGCAATGACAAGAGTCTGTCGCAAATCTACAACGATTCGCAGCGCCTGCAGACGGCACGTATTCAGGGCGCGTCGCTCTTGTGCCACGCGTGCTGACGAGAGCGCTAGCGCGCGACGGGTGTCGGGGCAGCGGGTCGCGGGACACTGGGGCCCGAGCCCAGCTCACCGATGAACACCAGCTCTGAGGACAGCGGCGCGGCGAGTGCGACCTCGACACCCTGCTGCATCAGCGCGGCGCCGCGCGCCACTGTGCGTGAAGCCGGACCGCGGTCCTGGTAGGTGAGCGCGTAGCGGGCGCGGGCGCTCAGCCCGGCGAGTCGAAACCGATGCACCGGCTCATCGGGAGAGGCGCCGCGGAAGGCGTAGAGCACGCCGCGGTGGAGCGCGGGAGCATAGTATTCCAGCCCATCCCAGTGCACCCCGTCGGGTCGCTCCGACACGTGATAGAGGTCCGCCGTGCGGATCAGCGGACGCAACTTCGAGCGGTAGAGCGCGAACTGCACGCGCGCCTCAGCGCGCTGCTCGGGAGTCCAGCGGCTCGTATCCAGCATCAGCGAGAACCAGCCGAGCATGCCGCTGCGCAGCAGGTAGCGGAAGTTCTCCACGCGCGGCGCGGGCCAATCGGCCACGTAGCTCTCCAGCATCGCCGGCGGCAGCAGATGGCTCGCATCGAAAAAGGCGCGGCGGTTGGCGAGCGGATCGTAGGTGTCGGTGACCGAGAAGTAGTCGCCGTGAGCCGCGCTGCCGAAGTCCAGCATGCGCCCGCCGTCGTTGCACAACTCCAACAAGAGCTTTGGATGGCGCGACCGCAGTTGCTCGTAGATCCGGTAGTACGCCCGCGTGGCGTGGTCGCTGACATCGGTCGAGTTCGAGCCCTCGACCCAGAGGTATCCGGAGTCCTCTGAGACCTTGAGCGTTCCCGGCTCGGGCGGCGCGGCGGGATGATCGTTCCGGGAACTGCCCTGGGCTACGAGATAGCCGTCGTGCTCGAGCATGTCGAGGTGGTACTCGCCGATGATCCGCTCGAGCTCACTCGCCGCCCAGGCGGCAGCCGCCGGCACGCCGAGATCGATAGTGATGCCCTTGAAAGGCTCTGGCGCCTTCCAGCCTGCGGGCGGGTCTGCAATCAGCCAGTCGCGCGTCGCGGGATCGTAGACATTGAGTGCACCGGGCTCGCGTGACACGCCGGCCTGCGCCCAGCTGACCCACAGCCCGAAACGCACGCCGTGGGCGCGCGCAAAGTCCGCGAGCGCAGCGATGCCGTGCGGGAACTTCACCGGATCCGCGCGCCAGTCGCCGACACCGCGAAACCAGCCGGCATCAAGATGGAACATCTCAAGCCCGAGCGATGCTGCATCCTCGATCATGCGCCGTGCGAGCGGCTCGTCCACCGCCATGCCGCTGCCCCAGCTGTTGCTCACCATGAGCGGATAGGACGGGTCGTGAAGCGTCGGCGCATGGCCGAGCACCTCACGCACCCAGCGGCGCAGGCGATTGCCGGCGCCGTCGGGCCCACCACTGAAGGAGCCGATGAAGACGGTCGGCGTTGCAAAGACACCGCCCGGCGGCAGCCGCGTGCGATAGAGACCCGCTGCAGGATCGAGGCCCGCCTCACCGCGCAGCGCGGCGCCGGAACGCGTGAGCGTAATGCGTGTGCGCCCGCTGAACTCGATGCCGAGGTACCAGCCGCGCCGGGCCGCTGTCGTGTCATCGATCAGGACATAGGGGATCATTTCCCGTGGGCGGTTCTTCACCGGGCGCGCGTAAGTGCTCGAGGTTCCTTCCCAGACGTCGCCCTCGCGCAGCGCATCGAGGTGCGTGCCCGCGGCGGAAGGGGTATCCGCTCCCTTCTCCACCCAGAAGCGCTCGAGCGGGGCCGCCGGATCGATTACCCAGTCGAAGCGCATGCTCGGGATGAGCGGCAGCCAGAGCGTCTGTCCGGAAAGGTTCTCGACGAAAACCGTGTGCTCGATCGGACCGTGCGCCGCACGCGCACGCCACACCCAACGCAGCCGCAGCCTAGGCGACTCGCTCAGGTAAACGAGCTCGAGGCGCCTTGAGTCGCCGTGGCTGGCACCGCGATCAAGCCGCCACCTGAGCCCTTGCCGCCTGCCCTCGTCATCCAGCAGATCCGGGGGTGTCTCCTCCGCACGGTTGTGCCAGGTCTCACCGCCCCCCAGCCCGAGCGCGGTGAGCCGCGGGGCATGCTCGCCGGCCGAGACCCTGATGGCGGTGTCGTGGGATGCGAGTCGTGCGGGGAGGGCGTCCTCGGCTGACGCACACCACGCACCGAGCCCCAGGGGGAACGCAATGAGGAGGCTCAGCAAGGAACGCGGTGAGATCATCGCACACAGTGCCCCACAAGAGGCCCGCCGGCGCGGGTAGCCCCCTGCTTGACTGCCGGTGTCCGTCGGGTACCGTACCCGGAACACTCGACAAGCGTGACAGTCTAACTGCCGGCAGGTGGAGCGGAGGTGTTTATGCGTATCACGCTCGGCAAAGGCTGGACGGTCGCGCTGGCCGCGGCCCTCTTCGTCGGCTCTTCCGCAATGGCGGATACGCCGACCGAATACGGGGTGTGGACCCAGAAGGAACTCATCTTCCAGTACACCGGCCTTACGACGAAGTACACCTGCGACGGTTTCATGGACAAGATGAAGAAGCTGCTGCTCACGCTGGGCGCGCGCCCCGGCGACTTGCAGGTGAGCGGCTGTCCTCTCGGCGGCGTGCGGATCCGCATGCATGTGCTGGAGCCTGCGCCCGCCGGGACAGTGGCGCACGCCGTGCCGACGCGCTGGCAGGCGGTGGATCTCCTGGCTGGTCGCGATCCGCTCGATGCGGCGCTGGACTGCGAGCTGATCGCGCAGCTCGACCAGAAGGTGCTGGGGCTCTTTGCGACTCGCAACCTTGACTACAGCGCCCAATGCGCGGCGCATATGCCGCTGATCGGCGGCACACGCCTGAAGGCGGACGTGCTCGTCCCGGACTCGGCAGCGGCGACTAGCGCCGCCCGCTGAGGCGCGGCGCGCGGCGCTCGCGGGGAGACGCGGATGCGAGCGCAGCGCTTTGCGGGTGTGGCGAGGAGCTGGCTGCTGCTCGCGCTCGCTTCGGGCCTCGGCTGCGCGGCTGCCTCGGGCAGCACCACCATGGTGGTGGCGGGTAAGGCACGCTTCGAGTTCCTCACTCCGACACTCGTGCGCCTCGAGTACTCGCCCTCCGGTTCATTTGCCGACGCGCCGAGCGCGGTGGTGCTGAAGCGCGACTGGCCGGCGGTGCCGGTCGAGTCGCACGAGCGGAGCGACTGGCTGATCGCCTCGAGCAGCGCCGTGACCGTGCGCTACCACCTGGGTTCTGGCGCCTTCACCGCCGCCAACCTCGAGGTGAGCTGGAAGGATCGCGCCGGCAGCGAGCACCAGTGGCACCCCGGCGATGTCGACGCGCACAACCTCGGCGGGCTCAACTATTCGCTCGACAACATCAGCGCCCCCAACCTGCCGCGCGACGGGATGGATCTCGACAGTCCCGTCGACGACTCGATTCCCGGGATCGATCTCATCCTGCCCAGGGCGCAGCCGGGGCTCCTCAGCAGGAGCGGCTACGCCTTCATCGACGACAGTGCGACGCCGTTGTGGAACGCGCAGCGCTCGTGGATCGAGCCGCGCGCGGGTCCTGCCGGCCGGGACTGGTACCTGTTCGCCTACGATCGCGACTACCGGCGGGTGCTCGCCGAGTATGCACAGCTGTGCGGGGCGATCCCGATGATCCCGCGCTTCGCGCTCGGCACCATGGTCACGGATTTCAACTTCGAGTACTTCCCGGGGAGCGCCGAGTCGCAGCGTGCGGATTTCCGCCGCTACGACCAGCAGTACCTGCTGCGCGAGCTCACGCGGCTGCGCGGCAATCACATCCCGCTCGACACCCTGGTGCTGGACTTCGCCTGGCACAACTACGGCTGGGACGGCGGCTACGACTGGAGCCCGCTGTTCCCGCAGCCGCAGGGGCTCATGCGCTGGCTGCACCAGCGTGGCATCAAGCTGAGCCTCAACGATCATCCGGGGTACATCCACACCAACGAGAGCATCCTGTCGTTCGAGGACAGCCATGCGCGCGCGGTGCTCGAGGCACTCGGCCGCGCGCCCCCCGCGCGGCCGTCGTTCGAGAGGGATCTGATGCGCGGCTGGAGCTTCGCGACCGATGCGCACGATGCGGGGCTCGGGGAGCGCTGGTTCGCCAGCGCCGCCGGCGGCGGACACTGGCAGCCGATCCGCGTGGGTCTTGCCTGGGAGGAGCAGGGCTTCAGGGACTATCGCGGTGTCGGCTGGTACCGCACCTCGGTCGAGCTGCCGGCGAAGCTCCCGGGGACGCTCTACCTCGTGATCGGCGAGGTGCGTAAGACCTACCGGCTTTGGGTCAACGGCACAGAGGCGAGTGTCAGCAAGATCCACTGGCCGCAGCGCGTTACCTATGCCGACGTCACTCCTTACCTGAAGGCCGGCGGCCGCAACTCACTCGCGCTGCGGGTCGAGCCCGACCCCGAGAGCGGGCGCGGCGATGCGAGCGACGGCGTCGTCCTCGGGCCGGTCGTGATCCGCGACGTCGCGCCACCGCCGCGCATCTACTTCGACCTGTCGGAGCAGAAGCAGGCCGAGGTCTTCATGCGTGAGCTGCACGGCCCGCTCATGAGCCAGGGGGTCGACCTCTGGTGGGTGGACGGCGGCAGCGGCTCGGTCGACATGCCGGGGCTCAACAAGCAGCTCTGGACCAACAAGGTCTACTACGACTTCAGCCAGCAGCACACCGGCAAGCGCGCCTTCATCCTCGGGCGCTACGGCGACTGGGGGAGCGAGCGCTACCCCGGGTTCTTTACCGGCGACACGTACTCCGAGTGGCCGGTGCTCGCCTATGAGGTGGCGTTCTCAGCGCGCGGCGGCAACGTGCTCGTGCCCTACATCAGCCACGACATCGGCGGCTTCCACGGCAAGCGGATCGATTTCGACCTGTATGCGCGCTGGATCGAGTTCGGCGCCTTCAGCTCGATCCTGCGCATGCACAGCGCCCACGAGAATCCGCGCGAGGGTAATGTGCGCATGCCCTGGATCTACGGCAGCCGCGGCATCGAGCTGATGCGCAAATACTTCACCCTGCGCACGCAGCTCATCCCCTACATCTACAGCTACGCCTGGGTGGCGCACCGGGAATCCGTGGGCATCCTGCGGCCGCTTTATCTCGAGTACCCGCAGCTCGAGGAAGCCTACCGCCAGCCTCACGAGTACTTTTTCGGCGACTCGCTGCTGGTCGCGCCGGTGCTGAACCCAAGCGGCGAGCGCACGGTCTGGCTGCCGCCGGGGGAGTGGCTCGGCTTCTTCACGGGTGAGCGCCATCAGGGTGGCAGCGCCTTCACGGCGCGCTACGCGGTGGATGAGACGCCGGTATTCGTGCGCGCCGGCGCCATCGTCCCGGAGCAGGGCGTGAGCGGGTACTCAGATGACAAGCCGCTGGATCCACTGATCCTCAATGTCTACGGATCTGGGACCGGCCGCTTCGAGCTCTACGAGGATGACGGCAGCTCACTCAATTACGACGCGCCGCAGGAGCACGCGCTGACGGTCATCACTCATGCCGTCGGGAGCGACGGCGTGCATCGCCTGGTTCTCGAGCCGACGACCGGGTCGTTCCCGGGACAATTGCCGGCGCGCTCCTACGAGCTGCGGGTGCACGGTGCGGGCAGGCCGGCGTCAATTACCGTCAACGGCCGGGACGGCGGGCGCTTCAGCTGGAACGCGCAACAGGGGACCGCTTCGATCGCGATCCCTGAGCAGTCGATCCGCGAGCGCGTCAGCATCGAGTGGCAGTGAGCGGCGCTCAGGCCGCGAGCGTCACGACGGTCGCGTATTGCTGCGCATCGATCTCGACGTACGGCAGCAGACTCACCGCGGTGTCGCCGACGGTCATCTGCCAGCGGCGCGGCGCGACCTGTCGCGCTTTGAGGAGCTCGGCGCGCCGCGGCCGTGAGAGCTCGCCGCCGCTCCTCACCGGGAACAGTACCAGGGGACCTGCGAGCAGCGCCACGGTATCGGGGTGCGTGCGATCGAGCGGCTCGAGGCGCAGCATGCGCGGCAGCTCGAGGTCGAGGCGATCGCCGTCGGTCCAGCGCCGCGTCACGGCGGCGAAGCTCCCGGGCTCGAGTGTGCCCTGCCAGCGGCTGCCGTTCACCTCGATACGCGCACCATTGGCCCACTGCGGAATGCGCAAGTGGAGCGTGAAGTCGAGCGGCCGCGATACCGCGACGCGCATGCCGATCGCATCGGCAAACGGGTAGTCGCCGCTCTGTACGAGCGAGACGGGCGTGCCCGACTGCATCCAGCGCACGCCCGAAGGCAGGTAGAGATTGACGTACAGGCCCGCGGGATCCTTCAGGTACGCGTTGATGCCGTA
This sequence comes from uncultured Gammaproteobacteria bacterium, assembly GCA_963804465.1. Classification (GTDB taxonomy): domain Bacteria; phylum Pseudomonadota; class Gammaproteobacteria; order Steroidobacterales; family Steroidobacteraceae; genus 13-2-20CM-66-19. The sequence continues at coordinate 581,506 of CAWDQL010000017.1, read as the reverse complement.
GTCGGCCGCGACCTGCGGCAGCGTCCCGGAGCAGCAGGGGAAGCGATGGCTGGAGTACACCTTGCTGCCCGCAAAGTTGTAGTCGGCGTAGTAGAAGGCGCGCCCGTCGGGCTGCAGCGGGCGCGCTCCCAGCACGGTGTTGAACATGACGCGCTCCATGCTGTCGCCGTAGCGCGAGTCGCGCGTCACGCGCAGCAGGTAGCGCGTCAGCTTGAAGTGCGCGTAGGCGCCGCAGGGGGTCTCGAAGCTGTTGTGGGTGGTGTTGAGGCTCGCGTACAGCTCCGGGCCGTCCGCACCCGTGAGCTTCTCGTCCGCTCCCCAGCCGCCGGTGGGGAAGCTCTGCGCGCTCAGCATGGCAAAGGCATTCACGGCGGCGTGCAGATGCTTGCCGCTGCCGAGCGTGAGATACGCCTGCATCGCCGATGACAGCGAGTTGACGTAGCTGTAGGCATGCTTGCCGGCGAGCACGTTCTCGCCGCGCGCGAGCGGGTCGAACCAGGTCGCATCGTCGAGGAAGCGCACCGCGAGGTCACGGTAGCGGCGTCCGGCGCCGCGCCGATACGCGAGGAACAGGTTCTCGGGGTTGGTGTAGGACTCGTCCCAGCGATACGACTGGTCTTTGCCGGGCCGCCACGGCAGCTCGCGGTCGATCGCCCTGGGCGGCAGGTGCGGCAGCGCTGCGTGCGTGGTGCGCTCGAGGATGGCCGGCGCCTCGCGGTCGCCGGCGAGCTGCCAGGAGTCGAGCAGCCCGAGCAGCAGCTTGTCGTAGCAGTACGCCGGAAAGCGATTCTTGTCGTAGAAGCCGGCGCCAATGGTCGCCGCATACAGCCGATTGAGGCGCAGTACTTTGTCGCGCGCGGCTTGCGAGCCCGTGATCGCATGGTAGCGGGCGAGGGCGGATACCCACTGACCGAAGGTGGCGCCGGGCGCAAAGCCCGCATCGTCCCGGTGCCAGTCGTAGTTGGGATCGTAGTTGTACCAGCCGCCGAGATCCTCACCCGGTGCGCTCTCACCCACCATCTGCCGGAAGGGCTTGAGGAGGCTGTCCTCGCTCAGGTGCATCAGCACCTCGTGGGTGTTCTCGAGCTGCGCCCGATGCAGGGCGCTGTCGACTGTGACGTCGCGATAGGAGAGCTCGGCGAGCGGCGGCGCGAGCGGCGCACGCGCCTGCGCATGCAGTACCCGCCCCCAGCCCGCGGCGGCGGCCGCGGCGGCGAGCTGCGCGAAGTCACGACGGGAGAGAGTCCGGTGCCGCATGCGTGCTGCCATCCTTACCGCGTAACGGGCGGCTGCCGCAAGGGGCGGGTGCTCAGGTATATTCCGGGCCCGTGAACCCAATGGCCGTGTTGCAGGGGGCTTGCGCCAGCGCGATCGCCGCGGGGCTGCTGGGATCTGCGCCCGCCGCGGCTGCCGAGCCTCCGGCGGCGCGACTGGACTTTCAGGTCGAGGACGGTCTCAACCTCAACCAGTTCGTGCGCCAAGGCAGCGTTGCCGCGCACCTGTTGCTGCGCTCAGGCGACGATCCGCGGATCCTGATCGCCTTCCCCGCCGGCAACAGCGGCGTGGGTTTGTGGTTCAGGCATCACTCCGCGCTCGCGCACTGGACGCTCGCCGGCACGCCGCGCACCGTCCGCGAGACCGATGCCAAAGGCCGTCCGCTCTACGGCATCGAGGCGCAGGCGAGCGCCGCCGTCGATGAGCTCATGCCGCGCCAGGCGGTGCTGTCGAGCGTCCGCGTGCTGCGCGACTACCAGTCACTCGGCGCGCTGCCGCCGGGAATCAGCGTCGCCCCGACGGTCGCGGGGCGCGCGCTCACCTGGGCGCGCGAGCGCCTCGACGGCGCGGTGGGCTACCTGCTGCGCGTCGAGGTTACTCACGGCGAGCTCCGGGACGGGACCATCGGCGCCGCTGCCGATGGCACCATCGGCCTGCGTATTACGGCCTTGAGCGGTGAGGCGCCGCTCACGCCGCTCTCGGGGAGCGAGCTGCTGAGCGAAGCGGCCGCGGCCGACCCCGCGGCACGCAATACCCTCACCTTCCTCGCCTACCGCGAGAAGCTGCTCGCCGGCTCGTGGCGCTTCGACACCTACTTCGGGCGGGACACGCTGATGTCGGTGCGCCTGCTGATGCCGGCGCTCAGTCCGATCGCGATCGAGGCCGGGTTGTCGTCGGTGCTCGCGCGGCTGTCGGCGCACGGCGAAGTGGCGCACGAGGAGGACATCGGCGAGCAGGCGGTGCTCGATCATCTCAAGGCGGACGGCACGCGCTCAGCCTCCCCGGTCTACGACTACAAGATGATCGACAGCGATTATCTGCTGGCACCGGTAGCGAGCGCCTGGCTGCTGCACGATGCGCGCGGCCGCGAGCGCGCAGCGGCATTTCTCGCCGCCCCGGTCGGCGGTCCGCAGCGGCGTCGCGGCACGCGCGGTGCGGCGCTGCTTTCCAATCTGCGTCTGGTACTCGAGAGCGCCGCGGCGTTCGCCGCCGCGCCGGATGGCACGAGGTTGGTCGGGCTCAAGCCCGGATTCACGGTGGGCGAGTGGCGCGACAGTGACAGCGGACTCGGCGGCGGGCACTACCCGTACGACGTGAATGCGGTGCTGGTGCCGGCGGCGCTCGCCGCCGCCGCCGAGCTCAGCGCCAGCGGGCTGCTCGCACGTTACGTGGGTGCCCATGACCGCGCGCTTCTCGAGCGCGCGGCGGCGATGGCCGAGGTATGGCGTACGCGGGCGCCGCCGCTCTTCGACGTGACGATTCCGAACAAGAAGGCCGCCGGCGCCCTCTGGAGCTACGCGCTGGATGAGAAAGTGGCCTCGCTCCCGGCGATCGCGGCGCTCGGCGACGCGGAGCTGCGCTTTCATGCGATCGCGCTCACGACTTCAGGGGAGCCGGTCCCGGTCATGAACTCGGACGAGGGGTTTGCGTTGCTCTTTGGCGAGCCGGATGCGGCGAGCGTCGACCGTGTGGTCAGCACACTGCTGCGGCCGTTTCCCGCGGGCCTCATGACCGAAGTCGGGCTGCTGGTCGCCAACCCCGCCTACTGCGCGCCGACACTCAAGGCCCGCCTCAATCGTAATGCCTATCACGGCACGGTCGTGTGGTCGTGGCAGCAGGCCCTGTTCGCCGCCGGCCTCGCGCGCCAGCTCGCACGCAGCGACCTGCCGGCCGAAGTGCGCGCGCACCTGCTCGCGGCGCAGCGCGTGCTGTGGGCGGCGATCGAGTCGACCCGCTCGATGAACAACTCCGAGCTCTGGTCGTGGTCCTTCAGCGATCGCCATTACCACGTCGCACCCTTCGGCAGCGCGGCGGCGGACGCGGACGAGTCCAACGCCGCGCAGCTCTGGAGCACGGTTTATCTTGCCGTGCGGCCACCTTGAAGTCATGGAGAACCCCGTCATGAGGCGTATAGCCAGGATGATGATATGGGCGCTGCTGTTGCTGGCCACGGCGAGCGCGAGCGCGGCGGACGATGCGAGCTTCCTGCTGCGGGCGGGACCCGAAGACCTGGCCGGGTATTTCCCGGGCTACCTCGGCAACGGCTACGTCGCGACCCTCACGGCGCCGCGCGGTACGGAGGCGACGCGCACCTACCTGGCCGCGTTCATGGACTACACGGCCGGCGACATGTCACGACCGGCGGTGGTGCCCGCGTGGACGCAGATCGACTTCAGCGCGGGCCCGCCCGGGCAGGGCTGGGCATGGCTCAACCGTGTGCCGCTCAACGCGCGGCGCTTCAGCGGCTACAACCAGACACTCGACCTGCACGGCGCCACGCTGACGACGAGCTATCGCTATCTCGATCGCGGGCGCGCGACGGCGGTCGAGGTGGTGACGCTGGTGAGCGAGGCGGCGCCGCATCTGGCGGCCACGCGCATGACGATCACGCCGGATTACGACGGCGCGGTGCACCTGTCGTTCCCGCTCATCCTGTGGGCGGAGCATGCACCGCGCTTCCCGCTCGGCGAGATGACCGGCCAGGAGCAGGAGGAAGCAGTCGCGGCGAACGATCTCACGCTCGAGCCACGCGCCCCCGCCACGCCGGACCGTGAGGCGGTCTGGTATCCCGGTTACACCGCGGTTCACGCGGCGGACGGCGACCCGGCCACCCTGTCGCTGTGGCTCGACGGCCAGGCGGCGCAGGGACTCACGATGGCGATGGCTGTCGCGGTGGCACTTCCCGATGGGACGCCGGCCGAGAGCGTCACACTCCATAAGACTCGTTATCGCCTGGCGCTCGAGGTCGACATCAAGGTGCAGCGCGGTCACAGCTACGCCTTCACCAAATACGTAGCGCTGTCGCGAGCGGGTTGGGGCGGCGCCGCCGCCGCCGACCTCACCCTGGCGCGCGAGGCGCGCAGCCGCGGCTTCGAGCAGCTGCTCGCCGACCAGCGCGCGGCGTGGGATTCGCTCTGGCAGTCGGACATCCTCATCGACGGCGATGCGCGCGCCCAGCAGGTGGCGCACTCCGAGCTCTACTATCTGCTCGCGAGCACCGCCGCCGACACGGTGCTGTCGCCGGGACCCGACGCGCTCACACCGGCCTACAGCGCACACGTATTCTGGGACACCGACACGTGGATGATGCCGGCGCTGCTGCTGCTGCACCCGCAGCGCGCCCGGTCGCTGGTCACCTTTCGCGACCACACGCTGGCTGCTGCCCAGAAGCGCGCGCACGAGCATGGCTTCGCCGGGGCCATGTTCCCCTGGGAGTCGGACCCGGAGAACGGCTCGGACCAGACACCGCACTCGGCGGTGGTGCTGGCGGATACCGAGATTCATGTCAACGCCGACGTTGCGATCGCCCAGTGGCAGTACTACCAGGCGACGCACGACCGCGACTGGCTGCGTGCGCACGGCTGGCCGGTGATTCGCGAGGTGGCGCGCTTCTGGGCGAGCCGCGCCACCTGGAACGCGCCGGCGCATCGCTACGACATCGCGCACCTGACCTCGGTGGCAGAGTCGTACAACGACATCGTGAACGACACCTTCACGAACGTGTCGGCTGCTAAAGCGCTGCGCATCGCGACGGCAGCCGCCACGGTGATCGGGGAGCGGCCGGATCCATTGTGGGAACGCGTGGCGAAGCAGCTCTACATACCGATGGCGCCGGATGGTACTCATCATCTGGCTTTCGATCCGAGCGTCCCTCTCCACGGCGGCGGCGACTTCGGCGGCGGTCCGTTGTCGCTCCTCTTCCTGCCCTCGCTCGATCTCGAGATGCAGCCGCAGTTGCGCCGCGGCGACTACGACTACGCGGTCCGCCCGTCGCCGATGGCGCGCGTGAGCAGCGGGAGCATGAACATGGTGGCGCGCGTCACCGCGGCCGCCGAGGTGGCCAACGCGTCCGACGCGGCCGCCTGGTTCGCGGGCAACTTCACCGGGGGCACATTGAAGCCGCCGTTCAACGTGCGCACCGAGACGGCCGACAATAACGTCGGCTACTTCCTCACCGGGTCCGGCGGCTACGTGCAGAGCCTGCTCTATGGATTTACCGGACTGCGCATCCGCGAGCAGGGGCTCGTCGAGGCCTATGCGCCGGTGCTGCCCGCGAGCTGGAACTCCCTGACGTTGCGTAACGTCAGGTTCCGCGGCCAGCGCATGGACATTCACGTCACGCGAGATTCAACCGGGGTGGTGCGCCTCACGCGCGACGTTCACAGGTAACCGGGTAGTCTCTAGACCCCGCTCACTCGCTGCAGCCTGACCCTGATCACTGCGCCGGTGGGCGCTTCGATGCGGCCGTTCCTGAGGGTGTTGGCCTGTGGATTCACACCGTCGAAATCGAGCGGCACGCCAAGCTCCTTGGGATAGTGCGGGCTGCAGCCCTCGGGGCTCAGCTGCAGCCGCTGCGCGCCGGCCGAATAGCTGCTGCCCCGCGGGTGGAGCTTACACTCGCCGTAACCCGATGCCGCTTCGTACTGCAACGTGCCTTCGATGCCGCCGTCGTCGTGCACGCGACTGATGCTCAGACTGACCACGCGCAGCAGCTGCTTGCCCGAGCCATCGACATATGCCCCGCGCCAGGTGCCCGCCAGGTCCCGCCGGGCGGGCGCAGCCGCCGTGGCAGGCGCAGTCGTGGTCGCGGCGGGCGGCCTCACCGCGACTGGCGGTACGGTCGTGGCGGTATCCGGTGCGGCCGAACTCGCAACCGCGGGCGGCGGCGCTGCAGGTTCGGTGGAGACCGGTGCCTGCGTCGAGGGCGGCGCCGGCGCGGGGGACGCGACTGCCAACATCGCTTGCAGCCGCTCCGTGTGACGGAGCTGCGCCCCGAGCACGAGTATCGCGACGAGCGTCACCGCGAGAGCGAGGCGATGAGAGCGCAGGAATTGCATGAGACCGGACGGTGGTTGAGGCGCCTCCGGAGGAGCCGCCGCAGAAGGCGTGAAGTCGACGTCGTGCGGTGCGGCGACCGGTGGCTCGAGAGGCGCAATCTTCACTGTCGCCGCTGGTACGGTAGTCGCTGCCGATGAGTACTCGAGCACTATCGTCTCGCGCGGATCGAGGCGCCGGGTCGGCGCGTACTCGAACACGGTGGTGCCGGCAGGCTCGCGAGCGGCGACCGAAGCCTCACTCACCGGCGGTGAGTGCTCGAGCGCCACCGTGGCAGTCGGACCAGCTTCCTTTGCGAGCGCCACGGTCCCGGTCGGACCCATGCGCGGTGCGAGCGCCACCGTCCCGGTCGGGCCCACTCGGGGTGCGAGCGCAACGCTGCCGCTCGAATCAGCCCGCTGCTCGGTCACGAAGGCTGCGGGCACATCCGGCAGCGCGCTCATGAACTCATCCGCGCTCTGTAAGCGCGCATCAGGGTCCTTGGCGAGCGCGCGCATCACGGCGTCGACGACCGGCGGCGGAATACCGTAACGGTAGACCGTGGGCGGCTCCGGCAGATCGTTCACGTGGGCGCTCAAGACCATGTACTCGGCCTTGCCGCGGGGATTGAACGGCCGGTGCCCGCTGACCAGCTCATAGAGCGTCAGCCCGAGGGCGTACACGTCGGTACGGCAATCGACAGCGCGACCGAGGATCTGCTCGGGCGCCATATAGAGCGGGCTGCCGATGCTGGTGCTGCTGACCTTGGTGGCGCCGGGCGCACCCTGCCGCTTGGCAATGCCGAAATCCATCACCTTGACAACGTCGTCTCGGGTGACCATCAGATTGCTCGGCTTGAGATCGCGATGGATGATGCCGGCGCGATGGGCAGCCGCCACCCCGCGCAGTGCCTGCTTGAACAGCGGTATGCACTCGCGCGCCGGGATCGCCCCGCGCCGCCGGATCATCTGCTCGAGGCTCTCGCCGTCGATGAACTCCATCACCGCGACGGGAGTGCCGTCGTGGATGAAGTAGTCGAAGAGCATCGCGACGTTCGGGTGATTGAGGGCGCCTTGCAGGCGCGCTTCCTGACGGAAGCGCTCGACGAAGTCAGGGTCGTTGCGGGCCTCGGCGCTCATCACCTTGATCGCGACCTGCCGGTCGAGATTGACGTCGAGCCCTTTGTAAACGACGCCCATCGCACCGCGACCGACGAGCTCCAGAACGCGATAGTGGTCTAAGAGCTCGCCGATCATGATCGATGCTGAGGACTCGCCTGCGCGGCAGCAGCGCGCGCCGGCTCACTCGGCCTGTCGAATGGCATCGAGCGCCATCGGAGCCGGGCCGGCGCTGCCGTCGGCGATCAGGTGCCCCGCGGTGCTCTGCGGTCCATTCGGCCCCATGCTCTTGGAGGCTGCCTGCATCGCCTCCACGACCCGGGCCTCCTGCTCGTTCTCCATGGCGTTCAGATCGTTGAGGCCAATACGGGTGTGCAGGCCCTTGGGGCAATCGGCGGGTCCGCTGAGCTCGACCACCACCGGAATCTTCCAGTCGTCCTGGCTCATGTCGCCGGTACGCTTGATGTAGTCATTGGCGTTCAACGAGCAGAGGTGGTTGGCGATCCCCGACGGGACGTCGAGCGGCTGCACGACCTCGAAGAACACGTGATTGGGCCTGAGCGCGGGTGGTGTGCTCTGGGTCGTCAGCGTCGCCGGCGTCGCGACCGCGGCCTGTTGTTCGCGCAGCTGGACTTTGATCTGGGCGTTGAGCTGCGCCTTGACTTGCGGCGTGATGGCTGGCGGCGCCGCTGTCGGAGCGGTCGGCGCAGTGCTCGGCTGAGGTACCGGCTGTGCGTCGCTCGGCGGTGGCGAGGGCTGTGCGTCGCTCGGCTGCGCGGCGGGCGTCTCGACGCTCGAATCCTGAGCGGGTGGTACGTCACTCGGTTGCGGAGCGGGCGCCGCAGGGCTCCATCCCGGAGCGTAGGGTGCCGGAGGTCCCGCAGCTGAGGGCTGTGGAGCGGGCGCGGCGGTCTGCGCCTGATAGGCCGCCTGCATGCTCTGGGCGATGACGTAGTCGGTCATCCACAGATCCGGGCTCGCATAGACCGGATACGGCGTAAACAGGGCGCCGTACACCGGGTACCACGGCTGAACCTGCCAACCCCAGGCATAGCCTACCGGGTGCGGCCAGGCGGCGAGCGCCCAGCCGTAGTAGGCCGCGGGGTAGTGCACCGCGGGCACGAACGTCTCGTACGCGAACGCTCGCCCGAACTGGTGCCAGACATGTTGCTGGTAGACGTGCGTATACAGGACATGGCCGCCACTGACGAACGTGCGGCTCACGACACCTGGCCGAACGGTGCGCTGGAACGTGGTAAACCCGTTGCCATAACGAGCGCCCGGGACCGGGCCGGCAGGGCCGCGGGCAATACCGTGACTGACCATCTGGCGGTGAGCGCTTACGGCCGGGTGCGCAGCGACAGCGGTACCCTGCGCGCGGGTCGCGTAAGTACGGCGGCTCTGTCGCGCCACGGCCTCCCGCCGTGCAGCTGGCCGCTGCGCCTCGGGCCGATGCTCATGCCTTTCTTCGGCCCGCGCATCGATCGAGGCCAGAGCGGCAAGGCTGGCGAGGGCCATCAAGGCGACAGTCACCCGGGCCCTGCGGTGCAAACTCCACATAATTCTGACTCCAGATACCGCGGCCCCGAAAGTGGCGCCGCCCTGGAAGATGTAGCGGATAACTCTAGCGCGCGGTGTACGCGCGGGCGCGAACTATGTCGCGAAACGGCAGCTGCTGCGGAGCTTTGAGAACCAACGCACACTTGCGCCGGGCGGCAGCCGCGGCGGCTGCATGAGGATTGCTAACCGCCGGACCGGCGCCGTCCGCGCGAGCCGGCGCGCGGCGCCGGCGCCTTCGCCTCCGGCAGCGGCACGGCTTTGCGCAGCTGCGGGTAGGTTTCCGTCGAGTGCGGGATGCCCATCGCCTGCACGAAGTGCTCCTGGAACTTCGGCTCGATCGCCGTCTCGATCTTCTCCACGCGATGCACCAGATCCTCGATGGTCTTGCGCGAGGTCTTGTCGAGGAGCGCGATGCGCGCGCCGGTGCCGGCCGCATTGCCCGCCGAGGACACCTGCGAGAGCTCGCAGTCGGGAATCATCCCGAGGATCATCGCGTATTTCACGTCGATGTGGCTGCCGAAGGCGCCGGCGAGGCGGATGCGGTCGACATGATCCACCTCTAAGCGGTCCATGAGCAGTTGCACACCGGCGCGCAGGGCAGCCTTGGCCAGCTGGATCGCGCGCACGTCGTTCTGGGTGATCTGCAGGAGCGGTGCACCCGCGTGCAGCGTGTAGGCGAAGGTGCGCCCGGTGGGGACGATGCGCGCGCTGCGCGCGGCGAGCGCGCCGTCGATGACGCCGTCGTGGCTGATGATGCCCGCGAGGTACATCTCGGCGATCACCTCGATGATCCCCGAGCCACACACCCCCGTGACGCCGCTGTGGGCGATGGATTCCGCGAAGCCGGGACTGTCGGACCAGAGCTCGGAACCGATCACCCTGAAGCGCGCTTCGAGAGTCTGCGGATCGATGCGCACGCGCTCGATGGCCCCCGGAGCGGCGCGCTGACCGCAGCTGATCTGCGCGCCCTCGAAGGCCGGGCCCGTAGGGCTCGAGCAGGCGAGCAGGCGCTCCTTGTTGCCGAGCACGATCTCGGCGTTGGTGCCGACGTCGACCAGCAGAGTGAGCCGCGGCGAGAGATCCGGGCGCTCGGCGAGGATCATGCCGGCGGCATCCGCGCCGACATGCCCGGCGATGCACGGCAGGGTATAGACGCGCGCCCCGGGGTGGAGCGTGAGCCCGAGCTCGCGAGCGTTGAGACTGAGCGCCGAATCGGTGGCGAGCGCGAACGGCGCGCCGCCGAGCTCGACCGGATCGATGCCGAGCAGCAGGTGATGCATGATCGGGTTGCCGACCACGGTGAGCTCGAGGATGTCGGTCACCGCGACCTGCGCCTCGCGGGCCACGTCCGCGGCGAGTGCGTTGAGCGCGCCGCGCACCGCCTCGGTCATCTGCTGCGCGCCGCCCGGATTCATCATCGCGTAGGACACCCGGCTCATGAGGTCCTCGCCGAAGCGGATCTGCGGGTTCATGGCGCCGCTGGACGCCGCCACTTCGCCGGTCTCGAGGTTGCAGAGGTGGGCGGCGATGGTGGTGGAACCGACGTCCACGGCAAGCCCGAAGACCTTGTCGTGGAAGCCCGGCCACACGCCGATCAGCTGCGAGCCGGCGTGCACCGCGACGGTCACGCGCCACTCGCCCTTGCGCAGTGCCGCCTGCAGGCTCTGCAGCACCGCGAGGTCACAGCGCAGCGGGCCGAAGTCCCACTCCCGGTGCAGTGCCTCGAGCAGCCGCTGCAGGTCCCCCGCCGGATCGTGCATGTCGGGCTGGCGCACCTCGACGTAGTGCAGGTGCACGACCGGATCGAGCGTAATGGCGCGCGCCTCGGCCGCCTTGCGCACCACCTGCCGGTGCACCTGGCTCCCGGGCGGCACGTCGATGACGAGATCGCCCTGGATCCGCGCCGAGCAGGAGAGGCGATGACCCGCGGGCAGCGGACGCCGCCGCGCGAAGGCCTGCTCGGCCTCGCTGACCGCCGAGAGATGCGCGGCGTCGGAGCTCACGCCGTGCTTGGGAAAATCGCCCTCCATGACCAGCACCTGGCAGCGCCCGCAGATCGCGCGCCCGCCGCACACCGAGTCGACGTCGACCCCTAAGCTGCGCGCCGCCTGCAGCAGCTGCGTCCCGACCGGGAAGCGCCCGCGCTTGCCGGAGGGGGTGAAGACAACCAGAGGGTCCTTGCCGCTCATGCCTGACTCTGGGCGCGCCTCCGATGTCCGCCCTCGCGCCGGCCGCGCGCCGCGCCTTCGGCGGGCGCCGCGACTCCGCCGCCGGCCTGCAGCGGCGGGGCCTCGCGGAAGCGACGGATCCAGCGCGCACAGTCGGGGTCATGGCCCATCATGACATCCGCCCCCATGCAGGCCTTCACGATCTCCTCGTGCATCGGGTTCATGATTGCGGAGGTCATGCCTGCACCGATGGCCATCGACAGGAACACCGCGCTGATGCCTTCCCGCGCCGGCAGACCGAAGCTGATGTTGGAGGCGCCGCAGGTCGTGTTCACCTTGAGCTCGTTCTTCAGCCGCCCGAGCAGGCGCATCACCTGCACGCCCGCCTGGTTGATGGCGCCGATCGGCATGACCAGCGGGTCGACCACGATGTCACTGACCGGGATGCCATAGTCCCGGGCGCGGTGCACGATCTTCTTCGCCACCTCGAAACGCACGTCCGGGTCCTCGGAGATGCCGGTCTCGTCGTTGGAGATCGCGACCACCGCGGCGCCGTACTTCTTCACCAGCGGCAGCACAGACTCGAGCCGCTCTTCCTCGCCGGTCACCGAGTTGACGAGCGGCTTGCCCTTGTAGACGGCGAGCCCCGCCTCGAGCGCTGCGACGATGGAGGAGTCGATCGACAGCGGCACGTCGGTGATCGACTGCACCAGCTGGATGGTCTTGGCGAGGATGGCCGGCTCGTCGGCGAGCGGGATGCCGGCGTTCACGTCCAGCATGTGCGCGCCGGCGGCGATCTGCGCACGGGTATCGGACTCGACGCGGCTGAAGTTGCCGGCGGTCATCTCGGCGGCAAGGATCTTGCGGCCGGTCGGGTTGATGCGCTCGCCGATCATGACGAACGGGCGCTCAAAGCCGATGACGACCTCGCGGGTTGCGGAGCTGATCACTGTATCGGTCACGATGCCATCCTGCTGGTGGTGGTTTGCGGGTCGCGCCCCGGGTACCACGGCACGCGGCCGTTGAGTACTCCGGAGCGCTCGATGATTTCGGCGACGGTGTGTTCCTGGCGGAAGGCCATGACGTGCACACCGTGCACGCCCTTGAGGGTGCGGATCTCCTGGATGAGATCGATGCACAGCCGGCGGCCTTCCGCGGCCGGGTCGGCCGCGCCCGCCATGCGCTTCACGACTGCGTCCGGGATGTGCACGCCCGGCACGTGGGTGCGGATCCACTCGGCCGACTTGGCGGAGCGCAGCGGGCCGACACCGACCAGGATGAAGACCTTGTCGAGCAGGCCCAGCTCTTCCACGTGCCGCATGAAGTTACGCAGCAGCGGCATGTCGTAGCACCACTGCGTCTGGATGAACTGCGCGCCGGCAGCCACCTTCTTCGCCAGCCGTGCAGCGCGCCACTCGACCGGGTGGGTGAAGGGATTCTCGGCCGCGCCGAGCAGCACGCGCGGGGCGGAGGTAATTTTGCGGCCGGAGAGAAACCGAGCCTCATCGCGCAGCGTGCGCGCGGTCTCGAGCAGCGACATGCAATCGAGGTCGAACACCGGCAGCGCCTGCGGATGATCGCCGGCCTGCACGCCATCCCCGGTGAGGCACAGCAGGTTGCACACACCCATGGCCGCACCTCCGAGGATGTCACCCTGGATGGCGATGCGGTTCTTGTCGCGGCAGGAGATCTGCATCACCGGGGCGTAGCCCACCTTGGTGAGGAGTGCGCACACGGCAAGGCTCGACATGTGGCAGTTGGCGCCCGAGCCGTCGGTGGCGTTGATGGCATCGACATAGCCATCGAACACCCGCGCGCGCTGGTAAACCTCCTCGGGGTCGGCGGAGTCGGGCGGATCGAGCTCGGTCGTCACCGCGAACTGCCCGGCGCGCAGCACGCGCTCGAGCCTCCCCGGGGAAGTGTGCCCGGGCAGGATCGGCAGCGGGTAGCCGGGAACCGGCTCGTCCTCGAATCTCACGACGGCTCCCCCATGCGCTCGCGCACCACGCGCAGCCACGAGGACTTGCCCTGCAGGCGCCGGTCGACGGCTGCCTGCACGGTGCGCAGCGCCTCGATCCCGCCGGGAATGCGCTGGCCGCCGGCGAACGCCTGCACCCACACGCACGGCATCTCCGGGCGCACTTCGCAGTGGCCGTTGGCGCGCACGCCGCCGCACGGACCGTTGCGCAGATTCTTCGGACAGTTCATCGGGCACGACATGCCGGTCGAGGAGAGGATGCACTGCCCGCACATGCGGCAGTCGAACAGCAGTCCCTTGACGGACTTCTCGATGCGCGCCACCGGGCGCTCGAGGCGCTGATAGCCGATGCGACGAAACAGGGGATGGAGCGCGACCAGCGCGGACTCAAACCAACGGTAGAAAGCGTTGAGCCCCCGTGCGTGCCGCACCGACCACTGTCGCACCGCGTACATCTAGGAGCCCGCCGCCAGTCCCTTCGCCCGGATCAGCGCCTCGAGGTCGGCATCGGTGAAGCGCGCCTCGATGCGCGCCGCCTCCGCGGCCGCTTCCGCCTTGAGATCCTCGCCGCACGGGCGCGCCTCGCTGCGCTTCCAGTCGGCGAGATAGGCGTCCGAGCTTCCCTTGCCGGCGCGCATGGCGGCGCGGTCGACGGCTTCCTGGAAGCGCGGCGACAGCTGCACTTTGGCGGTCTCGCGGCCGCGCTTGACGACGACCTGCGCGGGAATATCGCGCCAGGAGATGATGCTCAGGCTGGCCATGCCGCGGCACCCTGGGCCGCGACCAGCGCCTGAAGGCGAGTGCCGAGCTCTCCGTAGCCGGTGAAGCGATACTCGAAGTCGAAGCCGAAGCGCGTGGCGATTTCTCGCGCGCGCTCGATCGCGCCGGGGGTCTCGAGCTGCGCGAGATACACGAGCTTCTTGTAGTGGCGGAAGTATTCCGCGGCGAGCTCCGGGTGCCGGTCGAGGCCGAGGGAGACGACGACGAGCCGCTCGAAGTGCCGCAGCAGGAAGTCGGTCAGGTAAAACGTTCCGGGCTCGGCGTCGCTGAGCTGCGCAAACACACGCGGTGTGGCGAGGAACTCGTAGCAGTGCGCACCGGGCAGCCGCTCGACGCCTTCTTCCCGCAGCACCGCATCCAGCGCGCCACGCGTGCCGCAGTCGGCGTACACCACGAATATCTGCGCGTAGTGAGCGCGGTTCGCGCGGATCTCGGCGCGCACGGCCGGCGCGATGCGCTCCGGGCGATTGTGCAGCTGCGCCGGCAGGCAGCGGACGTCGAGCGACTGCCAGCCGTTGGCGCGGCGCAGAGCTGCGATCTCGCGGCCGAGGGCCCCGCAGGCGATGAGCAGCGTGCCGCGAGCAGTGTCCATGCTTTCAGGCCGTGGGCCTTCAGGCCGCGCTCGCAGCCGCGCCGGAGGCGCGGCGCGCGGCCACCAGGCTCTTCGCGGTCTCGACCGCGACCGCGGCGTCGCGGCAGTAGGCATCGGCGCCCACCGCCTTGCCGAATTCCTCATTCAGCGGCGCACCGCCCACCAGCACGATGTAATCGTTGCGGATGCCGGTCTCCTTCATCTTGTCGATGACGACTTTCATGTAGGGCATGGTGGTGGTGAGGAGCGCTGACATGCCGAGGATGTCCGGCTTGTGCTGTTCGAGCGCAGCCAGGTACTTCTCCACCGGATTATTGATGCCGAGGTCGATGACCTCGAAGCCCGCGCCTTCGAGCATCATCGACACGAGATTCTTGCCGATGTCGTGGATGTCGCCCTTCACCGTGCCGATCACGATCTTGCCGATGGGCGGCACGCCGGTCTCGGCGAGCAGCGGTCGCAGGATCTCCATCCCGCCCTTCATGGAGTTGGCGGCGAGCAGCACTTCGGGTACGAACAGGATCCCGTCGCGGAAATCGATGCCGACGATGCGCATGCCCTCGACGAGCGCGTCGTTCAGGGTCCTCTCGGCGCTCCAGCCGCGCTCGAGGAACAGGTGCGTGGCCTCTTCGACCTCGGCCTTGAGCCCGTTGTAGAGGTCATCGTGAACCTGCTCGATGAGCTCCTGCTCGTTGAGATCACGTAGGTTGAATTCGCCTTCGGGTGCATCGGCCATGTGCGAAATCTCCATGCGCGACTACGGGTTAGCGGCGCGCGGCTGTGCGGGGGATGGTAAGGGCGGCTGTTTACAGACAGGTGCTGCTACGCGACCAGGACATGCCCGCATGCGACAGCTGGCGCGTTAAGGCAAAACTCAGCCGAAACGGCCGTCACAACGGCGCGATCTCGCCCCGCGAGCCGACGGCGGCCTTGCCCTGGCGGCTCATGCGCTCGGCGCTCGGCGGGCAGCCGAACTGCGCGCGGTAGCAGCGCGAGAAGTGCGGCGGCGACTGGAAGCCGCAGGCGGTGGTGATGTCGATGATGGGCATCGAGGTCTGGAGCAGGAGCTCGCGGGCGCGCCGCAGGCGCATCTGCAGGTAGTAGCGCTTGGGCACGCAGTTCAGATGCCGCTTGAAGAGCCGCTCGATCTGGCGGCGCGACAGGCTGGTCGCGGCGGCGATCTCATCGAGCGACAGCGGCCGCTCGATGTTGTCCTCCATGAGCTGGGCGACCTTGATCAGGCTCTCGTGGCTCACGCCGAGCTGGGCCCGCAGCGGCACGTACTGGCGGTCGCGGTCGCTCCTGATGCGGTCGACGATGAACTGCTCGGAGATCAGCTGCGAGATACGCGCGCCGAGCTTCTCCTCCACCAGGTGCAGCATCAGATCGAGCGGCGCCACGCCGCCGGAGCAGGTGAAGCGGTCGCGGTCGATGGTAAAGAGCTGATCCGACAGCTGGATGCGCGGGAATTCCTCGCGCAATGCGGAGAGGTTCTCCCAGTGGATGGTGGCGTGGTACTTGTCGAGGAGCCCCGCCTTGGCGAGCGCGTAGCCGCCGGTGCACAGGCCCCCGAGCGGCACGCGCCGCTCGGCAAGGCGCTTCAGCGCTGCGAGCATCCTGGCGGACACCGCGTCCTGCACGTCGACTCCGCCGCAGACAAACAGGATATCGAAGCTAGCCGCCTGCTCGAGGGCGATCGTCGGGGAAAGCTGCAGGCCGTTGCTCGCCGGGGTCGGCTGGCCGTCGAGGCTCACGATCGACCATTCGTACACCGGCTGCCCGGTGAGAATGTTCGCCATGCGCAGCGGCTCGACGGCGTTCGACAGCGCGATCATCGAGTACCGCGGCAGGGTCAGAAAGGCGTACTTGCTGCGGGGCAGTGGCACATGACGGATTTTACTCCTTTCTTGCCTGAATGCGACAGGCGATGCCGCGCGGGTGTGCAGCCGGATCACCCCGGCTTTTGAGGCCCGCAGCCCGGAAACTCTCAGGCGCGCAGATCGAGATTGTCGGGGTCGTAGGGCGACTCGCGCAGCACCGTCGCCTGTTTGCGCTCGCCGAGGATCTCGATGGCAAGCCGCGTACCCGGCTCGGCGTGCTCGCTGCGGACGTAGCCGATCGCGAGACTCTTCTTCAGACAATGCCCGTAGTAGCCGGACGTGGCCCGGCCGACCATGCGTCCCCCGGCATCGAACAGCGGCTCGTTGCCGAGTGGATCCGCATCGGTGACGCCGTGGATCTCGAGCGTGATGAAGCGGTTCGGAACCCCGGCCTCGAGCTGCTTCTCGAGCGCCTCGCGGCCGATGAACGGGCCCTTATTCATGCGCACGAAGCGATCGAGGCTCGCCTCGAAGGGCGTGTAGTCGGGCGTCAGGTCGCTCCCCCACATGCGGTAGGACTTCTCCATGCGCAGCGATTCCATGGCGCGCATGCCGACCGTGCCGAGCCCCAAAGCCTTGCCGGCCTCGAACAGCGCATCGAACAGCGAATGGGCGTATTCGACCGGGAAGTGCAGCTCCCAGCCCAGCGCGCCGACGAAGTTGACGCGCAGCGCGTACACATCCACTGCGAGTCCCGCCTCGATCACCTGCGCCGTGAGCCACGGGAATGAGGCGTTGTCGAGCGGCGTGTCGGTGAGCTGAGAGAGCAGCTCGCGCGACTTCGGTCCCGCGAGCACGAAAGTGCCGCGCGTGTTGGTGATGTTGCGCAGTCCGACCGAGCCGTCCTCAGGTGCCGCCTTCAGGAGGTAGTCGCTGTCGTAGCGCTCAGCGGCGCCGGCGCTCACTACATAGAACTGCTGCTCGGCGATTTTGGTGATAGTGAACTCGGAGCGGATGCCGCCGCGGCGCGTGAGCGCGTGCGACAGCGCCATGCGCCCGATGCGGCGCGGCACCTTGTTGGCGACCAGGCCGTCGAGCCAGGCTTCCGCGCCCGGCCCCGTCACCTCGTGCTTGGTGAAGGGTGTGAGGTCGATGACGCCGACGCGCTCGCGCATCAGGCGCGCCTCGTTGCCGACGTGCTCGAAGTAGTTGCTGCGGCGGAAGCTCCAGCGGTCGCGGCGCTCGACTCCCGGCGGCGCGAACCAGTTGGCGCGCTCCCAGCCGTAGCGCTGCCCCCACACCGCGCCGCGCGCGTTGAGCTTGTCGTACACCGGGCTCGTCTTGGCTGGGCGCCCCTCGGGGCGCTCCTCGTCGGGGAAGTGGATGGTGAAGACGTTGCGGTAGGTTTCCTCGTTCTTCTTTATGACGTAGCGCCGGGAGGTGTAGGCACCGAAGCGCCGCGGATCGACGGCCAGCATGTCGATACCGGGCTCGCCTTCGACGATCCACTCCGCGAGCTGCCAGCCGGAGCCGCCGGCGGCGGTGATGCCGAAGCTGTGACCTTCGTTGAGCCACACGTTGGGCAGTCCCCACGCCGGACCGATGAGCGGGCTGCCGTCGGGCGTATAGGAGATCGGACCGTTGACGATGTCCTTGATGCCGCAGTTCTCGAGCGCCGGCACACGGCGGGCGGCGGCTTCGACGTGCGGCATGAGCCGATCGAGATCCCCGGGGAAGAGACTGCGACCGAACCAGTCGGGGACGCCGTCGGCAAAGCGCGCCGGCGCGCCCCTCTCGTACGGGCCGAGGATCCAGCCCAAGCGCTCCTCGCGCAGGTAATACGACTGGTCGGACTCGCGCAGTACCGCGAGCTCGCGCCCGCCGCCCTGGCGGTAGGCCTTGAGCTCCGGGGACTCGTCATAAACGATGTACTGGTGCTCGACCGGAATGGCCGGGACGTTGAGGCCGAGGAGCCTGCCCGTCTGGCGCGCATAGTTGCCGGTGGCGAGCACCAGATGCTCGGCGAGGATGTCGCCCTGATTGGTGCGGACCTGCCACTCACCGGCCGCAGTGCGCTCGAAGGCGCTCGCCTCGGTGTGCTCATAGATCTCCGCGCCCTTGGCCCGGGCGCCCTTGCGCAGTGCCATGGTGAGATCGGCCGGCGCGATGTGGCCGTCATGCGGATGGTAGAGAGCGCCGATGATGGCCGGCGTCTCGGCGCTGCCGCCCAGGTCGACGAGCGGCCACAGCTCCTTTACCCGCGCCGGAGTGATGACCTCAAACGGCACGCCGATCGTGTTGGCCGTGCCGCAGTACTTGTAGTACTCGTCCATGCGCTCACGATTGGTCGCGAGGCGCAGATTCCCGCTGACGTGAAAGCTCACGTCCTGGCCGGTCTCTGCGGGGAGCTTCTTGTAGAGGTCGACCGAGTACTTGTGCAGCTGGCCGACCGTGTAGCTCATATTGAAGAGCGGCAGGAGCCCGGCGGCGTGCCAGGTGGAGCCGGCGGTGAGCTCGGAGCGCTCGATGAGCGCGATGTCCGTCCAGCCCTTCTTCGCGAGGTGATAGAGCGTGCTGACGCCCACCACGCCGCCACCGACGACCAGGACCCGAACGTGCGTTTTCACGGGCATCTACTCCGGCGCGCTCACTGCGGCGCAGTGTAGCCAGCAGCGTACCCGCCGGCACTCCAATTGCGACCGTGCCTTGCCTAATCGATACCGCGCGCTGCCTCCTCGAGGAAGGCGCTCAGGTAGGCAGCGAAGGAGCGCCACACCTCGATGCGAAACACCTCGGGGGCCGTGCGCCACAGCACGATCTCGGCCTTGCCGAGCAGGGTGCGCGTGCACATCCCGACCGGAAAGGCGCTTACGTCCACATCGAGCGGGCAGCCGGCGGCGAGCAGCGCTGGCGCGCGCGCTCCGGCGAGCTCGAGCGCGACCTGGCGGTGGCTCACCTCGACGAGCGAGTGCGGCAGGTCGGCGAGCGCGGCGGCGAGCGCGGCCGCCGTCTCCTCCCCCGAGTGCTCGGCGCTGATCAGCAGCCACTCATCCGGGCCCAGCCACAGCGCTGCCCGCTCACTCTGCGCGGCGGCGCGGCAGGCGCTCGAGGGGAGGGACAGCTTCAGGGCGCTCTCGGCGGCGAGCCGCACCTTCGGCCCGCCGCGCAGGATATGGCGCGCCGCCGCGGGCAGCGGACGCACCTCAGGGCTCGTGGGCATGAGCGGGGCGCGGCGGGAATTGAGGAGGTCAGGCATGGAGGCGCTTGCCCTCGCCGTCGTAGAACACGGCGGAGGTGACCTGTACCTCGAGGTCGCCGGAGGGCATCGGCACACAGAGCTTCTGCCCGAGACGGGCGCGCCCGCCGGACACGAGCC
The DNA here is from genome assembly GCA_963804465.1 of uncultured Gammaproteobacteria bacterium. Taxonomy (GTDB): domain Bacteria; phylum Pseudomonadota; class Gammaproteobacteria; order Steroidobacterales; family Steroidobacteraceae; genus 13-2-20CM-66-19. The sequence continues at coordinate 561,805 of CAWDQL010000017.1, read as the reverse complement.
CTAATGCGATGGATCGGCCGAGGACCGCACTGTGGTAGGACGAGGTCACATGGCCGAGCGGACGCGTCGGCGGCCGTGCGCCGGGCCTCTCCAGCACCTGCGCGCCTTCCTCGAGGACGATTTGCGGATCGGTGGTGGCAAGGCCCACGAGCTGGCGCCGGTCCGGTGCGCTCATGGCGGGACGCATGAGCGAGCGCATACCGACGAAGTCGGCCTTGCCCTTGCCGATCGCCCACGCGAGGCCCGCATCGTCCGGCGTCACCGTGCCGTCGGTGTCCTGGCCGACGATGATGTAGCCCTTCTCCGCGCGCATCACATGCATGCTCTCGGTGCCGTAGGGCGTCATGCCGTGGACGCGGCCGCAGTCCCAGATCGCTTCCCAGACCGCGGGCCCGAAGTCCGCGGGCACGTTGACCTCGAAGCCGAGCTCGCCGGTGAAGCTCACGCGGAAGAGGCGCATCGGCACACCCAGGATGCGCCCCTCCGCGACGCTCATGTGCGGCATCGCCGGCGCAGAAATGTCGATGTCGACGAGGCCGGCGAGGACGGCGCGCGCGGTCTGCCCCTGCACGGCAATCACCGCCCACTGCTCGGTGGTCGAGGTGAGCCACACGTTGAGGTCCGACCACTCGGTCTGCAGGTAGTCCTCCATGAGCGCCAGCACGCGGGGTGCGCCGCCGGTCGTGGTGGTGACGTGGAAGCGGTCCGCCGCCATACGCGCCACCACGCCGTCGTCGTACACGAAGCCGTCGTCGCGCAGCATCACGCCGTAGCGCGAGCGTCCCGGGGCGAGGCGGTCCCAGGAGTTGACGTACATGCGGTTCATAAAGGTGGCGGCATCGCTCCCCACCACCTCGATCTTGCCGAGCGTCGAGGCATCGAAGATGCCGCAGCCCGTGCGCACCGCGCGGCACTCGCGTGCCACGGCGGCGTGCAGGTCCTCGCCCGCCTGTGGAAAGTACCGGGCGCGCTTCCACAGCGCGACGTCCTCGAATATCGCTCCCCGCGAGGCGGCCCAGCCGTGCATCGGCGTCGTGCGCACCGGATCGAACAGTGCACCGCGCGCGACGCCGGCGAAGCTGCCGAAGGTCACCGGCGTGTAGGGCATGCGGAAGGTCGTGAGCCCCACCTCGGGGATGGTCTTGCCGAGGTTGCGCGAGACGATGCCGAGGGCGTTCAGGTTCGAAGTCTTTCCCTGGTCGGTGGCCATGCCGGTCGTGGTGTAGCGCTTGACGTGCTCGATCGAGCGGAATCCCTCGCGGTTGGCGAGTGCGAGGTCGCGCGTCGTCACGTCGTTCTGCCAGTCGACGAACGCCTTGGGTCGCGCGCGTCGCGGCTGCGGCAGGGCGCCGACGAAGCCGGCCGGTGCGGCGGCGCCCGCTCCCGGCGGCGGTGCCGCGCCGGGCGCGGCCGGTGCCCCGGCGTGCACACCCGTGCGGCCGGGTGCGAGCGCATCGCCCGCCGCCGCCGCACCGCTTTCCCGCCCGTCAGCGAACGCTGCCTCGAGCGTCAACACACCGCGGCAGGCTCCGGCGCTGCGCGCGCGCTCGGGGGAGCTCCCGGGAAGGAACGTCTGCAGCGCCTCCTCCCACACGAGCTTGCCGCGCGACTGCGAGTGCAGGTGCACGCTCGGCGTGAAGCCGCCGGACATCAGCACGAGGTCGCAGGGCTGCGTCTCGGCATCCGCCACGCGGCCGTCCTCGAGGCGCGCGAGCTCGATGGCGTTGACGCGCCGGCGTCCGCCGGTGCCGAGCACCGTGACGGCGCCGAGCACGGTTACTCCCGCCTCGAGCGCGCGCCGCACCCACGGACCCTGGTGCGCGGGGCGCACGTCGGCGATGCAGGCGATGACGACTCCGGCGCGCTGGAGCTCGAGCGCGGCGCGGTACGCGCTATCGTCCGCCGTCACCACCACCGCGCGGCTGCCCGCGAGCACGCCGTAACGGTTGAGCCAGGTGCGCGCTGCCCCGGCGAGCATGATTCCCGGGCGATCGTTGCCCGGGAATACCAGCGGCCGCTCGATGGCGCCGGTCGCGAGCACCACCTCGCGGGCGCGCACCTGCCATTGCCGCTCGCGCGGCGCCTCGGGCTGCGGCTGCGGCAGGTGGTCCGTCAGGCGCTCACTCAGGCCGAGCATATTGTGCGGGAAGTATCCGAAGGCGGTCGTGCGTGTGAGCAGCGTGACGCGCGGATTGCGCGCGAGCGACTGCACGGTGTCGCGCAGCCACACCGAGGCGGGCCGGCCCTCGAGTGTCGCCGGATCGTCGGCGCTGTCGGCGAGCAGTGAGCCTCCGGGCTCGCTCTGCTCATCGCAGAGGATCACGCGCGCACCGTGCGCAGCGGCGGCGCGAGCGGCGGCGAGCCCGGCGGGACCCGCACCCACCACCAGCACGTCGCAGTGCGCGAAGCGGCCGCTGTAGCGGTCCGGGTCCGCTTGCTGCGGCGCGCTGCCTAAGCCGGCGGCGGCGCGGATGCGCGGCTCGTAGAGCGATTGCCACGCGCCCCTGGGCCACATGAAGGTCTTGTAGTAGAAGCCGGCCGGGATGAAGGGCGACAGCAGGTCGTTGACCGCGCCGAAGTCGAAAGCGAGGCCGGGGAAACGGTTCTGGCTGTGCGCTTCGAGTCCCTCGTAGAGCTCGACCTGCGTGGCGCGCAGATTCGGGGTGGTGCGCCCGGCGTCGCGGCGCACGGTGACGAGCGCGCTCGGCTCCTCGGCCCCGGCGGCGAGCAGCCCCCGGGGGCGGTGGTATTTGAAAGAGCGCCCGAGGAGGTGCACGCCGTTGGCAAGCAGCGCGGCAGCAAGCGTGTCGCCGGTGAAGCCGCGATAGGCGCGGCCGTCGAAGCTGAAGTTGACGGGGCGCGAACGGTCAATGCGCCCGCCGAACGGGGTGCGCAGCGCCTCGCTCATGAGCGCGCGCCGGTCACGGCCGGCCTCCCGCAGCTGTCGGCGGCTGCTCACCCACCTTGTAGGTGGCCAGGAACTGGTCGCTGGTCGTGTCGCGCAGCGCGTTGAAGAAACGCCCGCAGCCGCGGCTGTGGCGCCAGCGCTCGGCATGCACGCCGCGCGTGTTGTTACGCAGATAAAGGAATGCGGTCCACTCCTCGAGGCTCGTCTGCGCCGGCTGCGGCGGGCGCGCGATGTGCGCCTGGCCACCGTAGGCGAACTCGGGCTCGGGGCGCTCGCCGCAGTAGGGACACTCGATGAGCAGCATCAGTGCGCCACCGCGGCGGCCGCGGCCTCATCGATCAGGTTGCCGTCGCGGAAGCGCTCGAGCGTGAACGGCGCGTTGATCGGATGCGGCTCGTCGTGCGCGATCGTCCAGGCAAACACGTGCGCCGAGCCCGGTGTGGCCTTGAATCCGCCCGTGCCCCAGCCGCAGTTGACGTACAGGCCCGGCACCGGCGTCCGGGCGATGATCGGCGAGCGGTCGGGAGTCACGTCGACGATGCCGCCCCAGTTACGCAGCATCTTGAGGCGCCGGAACATGGGGAACAGCTCGCAGATTGCTTCCAGTGCGTGACTCGGGATGTGCAACGCTCCGCGCTGGGTGTACGAGGTGTAGGCGTCGGTACCGGCGCCGATCACGAGCTCGCCCTTGTCGGACTGGCTGATGTAGGCATGAATGGTGTTGGACATGACGACGCACGGGAACACCCGCTTCACGGGCTCCGACACCAGTGCCTGCAGCGGGTAGCTCTCGAGCGGCAGCGCGATGCCCGCCATCTTCATGATGACGCTGGTATGGCCGGCGGCGACCACGCCGACGCGCGGCGTGCGGATGCGGCCGCGCGTGGTATCGACCGCGTCCACGGCGCCGTAGGGATCGAGGCGGATGCCGGTGACCTCGCAGTTCTCGAGGATGTCGACGCCGAGCGCATCGGCGCCGCGCGCGTAGCCCCAGGCGACGGCGTCGTGGCGCGCCGTGCCGCCACGGCGCTGCAGCGCCGCGCCCAGCACCGGGTAGCGGATGTCGCCTATGTTCAGCAGCGGGCAGAAGGCGCGTGCCTGCGCGGGCGTCAGCCACTCGTTGTCGACGCCGGCAGCGCGGTTGGCATGCACGTGGCGCTGTGCCACCTGCATGTCGTGCACCGTGTGCGCCAGCATCATGACGCCGCGCTGCGAGAACATCATGTTGTAGTTCAGCTCCTGCGACAGGCCCTCCCACAGCTTGAGCGCGTGGTCGTAGAGCGCAGCGCTCTCGGCGAACAGGTAGTTGGAGCGGATGATGGTGGTGTTGCGGCCGGTGTTGCCGCCGCCGATCCAGCCTTTTTCCACCACCGCGATGTTGCGCATGCCGTGCTCGCGGGCGAGGTAGTAGGCGCTGCCGAGGCCGTGACCGCCGCCGCCCACGATGACTGCGTCGTACGCCGGCTTGGGCTCGGGGCTGCGCCACTGTGGTGTCCAGCCGCGCTGCCCCATGAGGCCCTGGCGAAGGAGCGCTAAGGCGGAGAAGGGTTGCATGGGTCGATGCTGGGGTGGGGTCCGCGAGCTGCGCGATCATGCGCCGGGGGCCGCGCGCGCACGAGTATCCGCGCGCCTATCGACTTGAATGGGCGCGACATGGCGCCGGTGCGGGGGGCTCAGGGCGTCGGGCGGGTCAGCGTGTGCGAGGCGAGCGTGCCGATGTGCCGGCAGCCCTTGACGGCGTACCACCACAGACCTGCGCCGAGAATCACCGCGATGTAGACGAATGCACCCCAGGTGTTGTACCAGGGCGCGCCGTAGACGGCTTCGCGCGGCCAGGCCAGGTTGATCGCCATGCCCGTGCCCCACAGCACCGCGACGATGTTGACCAACATTCCCCACCTGCCCATGGTGAAGTAGCCACCTGCCGCAAGATCCGCCGGGGGCCATTGCCCTTGCAGGCGCTTCTTCAGCAGTGGGCCCGTCACCATCAGGTACGCCAGGTAGATCATGATGACCGCAATCGAGGTCAGCACCGTGAAGATCTTCGGCTGTCCGATGTTGAGGACCAGGATCAGCTCGGCAATCACGCCGATCACGATGGCAGGAACAATGGGCGTCTGCGTCTGCGAATTCACCCGCGCAAGCTTCTCCCCGAACGGCAGTGCGTTGTCGCGCGCCATTGCGAAGGTCAGGCGGATGGCCGCGGTATGTACGGCCAGCGAGCACACCGTCACCGCGACCACGATGCACACCAGGAAGATCTTGCCGAGCGGACCCCACATGACCTGCTCGACGATGTATTGCAAGCCGCCGCTGCTGCTGCCGATCGCCGCATCGCGCAGATTGGGTGCCGCCATGACCGCGAACACCAGGATTGCACCGCCGATGACGAACGAGGCGAGGATGGCCCGCAGAATCGCCCGCGGAGCGGTGCGCCGCGGCTCGAGCGTCTCCTCACCCAGTGAACTGGCGGTGTCGAAGCCGTACATGACATATCCGGAGGCGAGCGATGCCACCAGAAAGGCGCCCATAAAGCCCCCGCTCTTGCCAGCGCCGTAACCGTTGGTGGAGAAGAAGACTTCGGGACCTCGCTTGAGGTTGAACGCCAGGAAGATGGCTATCAGGCAGGCGGCAATCAGCTCGACAAATACGCCGGCGCTGTTGATCGTCGCCATCAAGCGCACGCCGAGCGCATTGACGACGGTGGTGAACACGATCAGGACCGTGCCGAGGATCACCGCATTGGTGGCGAAGTCGTAGGGGCCATTGCCGTCGCCGATGATCTGAAAGCCGCTCCACAACCGCGGCAGGTTGAGTTGCAGCGCCAGCACCACGGCGGACAGGGTGACAATCGACGCCGTGAGCATCAGCCACCCCGAGGACCAACCGACGATCCGGCTGCCGAGGAGCTTGGACCAGTTATAAACCGATCCGGCGATGGGGTATTTGGCGGCCAGCTCCATGAAGCACAGCGCGACCGCCAGCTGACCGACGAGCACCATCGGCCAGGACCACAGATACGCCGGCCCGGCAGTGCCGAAGCCGAAGTAGAACAGCTGGAAGGTACCGGTGAGTATCGAGATATAGCTGACGCCGGCAGCAAAGCTGCCGAACGAGCCGATGCTGCGAGCGAGCGATTCTTTGTAGCCGAAATGCTCCATGCCGCTGTCGGTCCGGCCGGTAGCTTTGTTCTCAACCACGCCTCATGTCCTCATCTGATACGGGTCGGCGTTCGGCTGCTCGCCAGGATCAGGGCGAGCGCGGCGGCGCACTTGACCCAAGGGGCTGCCGACTTCATCATTTCCACCTTGGCTTGAATAACCGTTTAATGATTGACGTGTCAAGTGGAGTGAGCTGGGCAAGTCACTGATCGGGAAAGCAGTATCCTGTCAGAGGACCCTCCCGGGCGACGCCGGTCAGGGCTTGACCGTGAGTGACAGAGAGTTGCACGTTGAACAGGCCGTCAATGTTGGTGCCGCGGGACGAGCTGGAAGAGGCCCGGCGCGCCCAGCTCATCGAGGTGACCATCGACAGTCTCGCCGCTGTGGGTTATGTCGGCACCACCCTCGCACAGATCGCGCGCCGCGCGGACGTCTCGCCCGGCCTCGTGGCGCATTACTTCGGTGACAAGGACGGCCTGCTCGAAGCCGCCTTTCGCACCCTGGCGCGCACGCTCAACGCGCGCATGCGCCCGGCGCTGGCGCTCGCCGGCACGCCCCGCGGACGCGTCCAGGCCGTCATCGATACCAATCTCGCGCCGGAGGAATTCGACCGGCGCACCGGCACTGCATGGCTCGCCTTCTGGGGACAGGTGCTGCACGTCGAGGGGCTGAAGCGCGTTCAGACGGCGTACCAGCGTCGCATGCTGTCGAATCTGCGCAGCGATCTGTGCCGCATGATACCCGTCGAGGAGGCACGCAGCCTCGCGGCGATGATCGCCGCGATGATCGACGGCGTGTGGCTGCGGGCGGCGCTCTCCCAGTGGCAGGAGGCCGACAGCGGCAGTGCGCGGGCGCTCCTGACCGCATTTGTCGAGGGGCGTCTGCGGGACCTCGCGCAGCAGACACCGGGCGGCCGAGCCGCGCCGCTCGCCGCCGCGGCCGCAGCGGACACCTTCAGCGTGTCGGCCAGTTTCCGCGTGGTGAATCCTGCAACCGGCGAGCTGCTCGCGGAGCTCACGGCCGACGGTGCCGCGCAGGTCGATGCGGCGGTCGACAAGGCGCTGCGCGCGCAGCGCCAATGGGCCGCGCTCACCGGAACCGAGCGTGGCCGGATACTGCAGCGCGCGGCGCAGCTGCTGCGCGAGCGCAACGCCGAGCTTGCCGAGCTCGAGACGCGCAACACCGGTAAGCCGATCCAGGAGACGCGCAGCGTCGATGTGCTCTCGGGCGCGGACTGCCTCGAGTACTACGCCGGGCTCGCCGCCGGGATCGCGGGCGAGCATCTCGATCTCGGACGTGCGGCCTTCGGCTACACGCGCCGTGAGCCGCTCGGAGTGGTGGCCGGCATCGGCGCGTGGAACTACCCGCTGCAGATCGCCTGCTGGAAGAGTGCGCCGGCGCTCGCCTGCGGCAACGCCATGATCTTCAAGCCCTCGGAGCTCACGCCCCTCACCGCGCTCAAGCTCGCCGAGGTGTTCGCGTCCGCGGGTCTGCCGGAAGGGCTGTTCCAGGTCGTGCAGGGGCACGCCGAGACCGGACGCCTTCTCACCCGGCATCGCGGCATCCGCAAGATCTCGCTTACCGGGGAGGTGGGTACGGGTAAGGCGGTGATGGCCGATGCCGCCGCGACGCTCAAGCACGTGACGCTCGAGCTCGGCGGCAAGTCGCCGCTGATCGTGTTCGAGGACGCGAAACTCGACAACGCGGTGGCCGGCGCGATGCTCGGCAATTTCTACTCCGCGGGCGAGGTGTGCTCGAACGGCACGCGCGTGTTCGTCCACCGCAGTATCCGCGCGGCATTCATCGAGCGGCTGCGGGCGCGCACCGCGGCGCTCATCGTCGGCGATCCGCTCGATCCACGCACCCAGGTGGGGGCGCTGATCTCCGCGGAGCACATGGAGAAAGTGCTCGGCTTCATCGCCCGCGGCCGCGCCCAGGGCGCGCGCCTCGTGACCGGAGGGGGGCGAGTGACGAGCGGGGCACTGGCGCGCGGCGCGTTCGTCGCGCCCACCGTGTTCGACCACTGTCACGACGACATGGACATCGTGCGGCGCGAGATCTTTGGCCCGGTGATGTCGGTACTCGAGTTCGACGACGAGGAGGAGGTGATCGGGCGCGCCAACGCCACCGACTTCGGGCTGTCAGCCGGAGTGTTCACCAACGATCTCACTCGCGCCCACCGCGTGATCGGGCAGCTGCAGGCCGGCACCTGCTGGATCAATCACTACAATGTCACCCCGGTCGAGCTGCCCTTCGGCGGCGTGAAGATGTCGGGCCTGGGACGCGAGAACGGTCGCGCGGCGATCGAGCACTACACGCAGCTGAAGAGCGTCTACGTCGCGATGAGCGACATCGACTCACCTTACTGACGGCAGCGCGCATGGCGCCGGAAACCGTCGACTACGTGATCGTCGGCGCGGGCTCCGCGGGCTGCGTGCTCGCGGATCGCCTGAGCGAGGACGGCCGCGATCAGGTGCTGCTCATCGAGTACGGCGGCTCGGATCGCTCGGTCTGGATCCAGATGCCGAGCGCGCTGTCGATCCCCATGAACAACCCGCGGTTCGACTGGGGCTATTACACCGAGAGCGAGCCGCAGTTGAACGGCCGCCACCTGCACACGCCGCGCGGCAAGGTGCTCGGCGGCTCCTCCTCGATCAACGGCATGGTGTACGTGCGCGGCAACCCGCTCGATTTCGAGCGTTGGGAGAGCGAGGGCGCGGCCGGCTGGGGCTACGCCGACGTGCTGCCGTACTTCCGCCGGGCGGAGAGCCATGCCGGCGGCGGCGATGAGTACCGCGGCGCGGACGGTCCGCTCGCGACGCGCCGCGGTCTGCTGACAAATCCGCTGCACGCGGCCTGGCTCGAGGCGGGCCGCCAGGCCGGCTATCCCTTCACGCCGGACGTCAACGGCTATCAGCAGGAGGGTTTCGGTTACTTCGAGATGACCGTCGGCGACGGCCGGCGCTGCAGCGCCGCCGACGCTTATCTCCGGCCGTCTCTGAAGCGGCGCAACCTCGGCGTGCGCACGCACGCGCTCGCGACACGGGTTCTCTTCGAGGGGCGCCGCGCGGTCGGCCTGTGCTACCGGCAGGGCGGAGCGTTGCACGAGGTGCGCGTGCGACGCGAGGTGATCGTAGCCGCCGGCCCGGTGAACTCGCCGCAGCTGCTGAAGCTCTCGGGAGTAGGGTCGCAGGCGGAGCTCGCGCAGCACGGCATCGGCCTCGTGCACGAGCTCCCGGGAGTGGGCGAGAACCTGCAGGATCACCTGGAGTTCTACTTCCAGGTGGCCTGCCGCGAGCCCATCACGCTCTATTCGGAGCTCAGCCCGTGGCGCAAGGCCTGTATCGGCATGCGCTGGCTGCTCACGCACGACGGCCTCGGGGCCACGAACCACTTCGAGACCGGCGGCTTCATCCGCAGCCGCGCCGGTGTGCGTTACCCGGACATCCAGTTCCATTTCCTCCCCATGGCGGCGAGCTACGACGGCTCCTCGCTCGCGCACGAACATGGCTTCCAGGCGCATGTCGGGCCGATGCGCTCGCGCAGCAAGGGCTGGGTGCGCCTCAAGTCCGCGGATCCCGGCGAGCGGCCGCGCATTTTCTTCAACTACATGTCGCAGCCGCAGGACTGGGCGGAAATGCGCGCCTGCGTGCGCCTGACGCGAGAGATCTTCGCGCAGCCGGCCTTCGATCGTTACCGCGGCCGCGAGATGCAGCCGGGTGAGGCGGTGCACAGCGATGAGGAGATCGATGCGTTCATCCGCGGCAAGGTCGAGAGCGCGTATCACCCGTGCGGCACCTGCCGCATGGGGCCGGCGTCGGACCCGCTCGCGGTGGTGGACACTCAGGGGCGGGTGATCGGTACCGAGCGACTGCGCGTGGTGGACTCCTCGATCATGCCGTCTATCACGACCGGCAACCTCAACGCCCCGACCATCATGCTGGCGGAGAAGCTCGCCGACCAGATTCGGGGCAGGGCAGAGCCGCGCGCCGCGCTGCCTTATTACATCGCGCCGGCATGGGAGGCCGCGCAGCGCTAGGTGCGCGGCGTCAACAGCTGAAAGCGCACGTGGGTCGCATGCGGGGCTTCCACGGAGCTGATTCTGCGCAGCTGAATGGCATGATCGCCGAGATGCTCGAACAGCCGTATGCCGGCGCCGAGCAGAATCGGCGCAATGTGCAGGTACAGCTCATCGACCAGACGCGCGCGCAGCGCCTGCTGAGCCACACTGGCTCCGCCGATACCGACGTCCCTGTCACCCGCGAGCTCGCGCGCTCTCGCGACCGCAGACTCGATCCCATCGGTTACGAAGACGAGCGGCGACTTTCCCTGCGGCGGATTGTCAGGTGGCCGGTGGGTGAGAATAACGATGGGTATTGAGTTCACCGGGTGGGTGCCGTTCCAGCCGTGCGCGATCTCGTAGGTTCGGCGGCCGGTGAGCATCGCACCAGCGCGCTCGAACATCTCGGCGACTACCTGCTTATTCGCGCCAGCCGGCCGGAACATGCTGTTCCTATAGGGCGCGTCGCCGCTGAAATACCAGTCGAAAAGATGCTCGGCACCGCGCCCGCCGAGGGGCAGCTGCGGATCATCGTCGCCGGGCCCCGCGATGAAGCCGTCGAGCGAGACCGACATGTCGATGACCACTTTCGGTTTCATTCGCGGTAGCGCGTGAGCGCATCGCCGAGCGCGGCACGCAGCGAGCCGAGCCAGGGCTCGAAATTGCGCCACTGGTCGAGCCCTTCGCGGTAGATCGGCTGGCGCACCTGCTCGGAGCTTGCGGTGCGCACGCTGCGCTCGGTCCTGTAGAACTCGAGGCAGGCGGGCTCGAAGTCGAGCGCACAGAAGTCCAGCAGACGGCGTACCTGGCCCTCGAGATCGTCCACCAGCTGCTCGTGCTGCACACAGAGGATGCGTCCCGGCAGCAGCTGATTCCAGTGCCGCATGAGCTCGAGGTAGGTGCGGTAGTAGCGTGCGATGTCAGTGAGGCCGTAGGCGAATTCCTGGCCCTTGGCGAACAGCTGCTTGAAGTTGCCGAAGCAGCAGGCCAGCGGCTCGCGGCGCGCGTCGATGATCTTCGCGTTCGGCAGCATCAGGTGGATCAGGCCGAGGTGCCGGAAGTTGTTCGGCATCTTGTCGATGAAGCGCGGCTTGCCGCTGCGGTAGACGCGCGTATCGCGCAGGTACTTCTCACCGAGAGTGCGGAATTCCGCATCACTCATCCGGGAGAGCACCGCCGGGTAGAGCGGCTGCTCGGGGTCGGGGTCGCGCCCCCTGAGGCCGGCGACGATGCGCGGGACGTCGGCGAGCTCCTGGGTTCCCTCGACGGATGAGTGTGAGGCGAGAATCTGCTCGATCAGCGTCGAGCCCGAGCGCGGCAGTCCCACGATGAAGATCGGATCGGCGGGGCGGGTGCCCGCATCGCGGTGACGGTCGATGAGCGCGCGCGTGCACACCTCGATCTGCAGTCGCGTGTTGAGCTCGTGAGTCTCCGGGCGGTAGCGGCCCGAGGCGCGCTTCAGTGCGTTGCCGCGCTCGTAGTAGCCGAAGGAGTCGGCGTATTGTCCGCGATCCTCGAGCGCCTTGCCGAGGGCAAAGCACAGGTGATAGCGATCGACCGCGGACGTGGTTGCGGCGCTCTCGGTGGCGCGCATCGTTGCGATCTCGTGCTCCTCGAAGCGGTACGTCTTGAGGTTGGCGAGGCTCCACCAGCCATCGCCGAAGGCGGGCTGCACGGCGGCCGCGGTGCGATACGCGTCGATCGCGGCGCGCTGGCGGCCGAGCGTCTTCAGCGAGTGCGCGATCGACAGATGCAGCTCTGCCGGCTGCGCGGCGCCCTCGAGGAGCCCCTGGTAAAGCTCGATGGCTCGCTCATGCTGCCCGAGCCCCACGCAGGCGAGGGCCTCGAGGGTGCGATAGTTGCGATTGGCTGGATCGACCGCGAGGAGCTTGGCGAGCTCGCGCTGCGCGTCTGCGTACAGGTGGCGCTCGCTGAGCACCCGCGCGTAGTCGTAGCGGGCCGCGTGATAGTCGGGGGTGAGCTCGAGCACCCCCTCGAGCAGCAACTGCGCATCGTCGAGCACGTCGCGCTCTATACCGATGCGCGCCAGCAGGCGCATCGCCTCCACGTGGTGGCCGTGCCGCAGCAGGAAGGCGCGGATCATCTCCTCCGCCGCCCCGGTCTCGCCGTCGGCGAACAGCGCCGTCGCCGCGCGCACCTCCGCCGGCAGCGCCTTCAGGCTTGCCACGTGCGCGGCGGCTTCCGCCGCGCACGTGGTCTGACCGGTCAGGCGATACAGCCCCTCGAGCATGCTCCAGCTCCCGGGGAGCGCGGAGTTGATGTGCAGGCCCTCGAGGAAGGCGGCGATAGCCTCGGGTGCCTGGCGCAGCGCGACGTGGCAAAAGCCGCGCTCCTGGTAGAGGCCGCTGAAACGAGGATGGAGCTGCTCGAGCTCGGCGAGCGTGGCGAGCGCGGCGGCGATGTCCCCGAGGTAGCGCTGCGCGATTGCGCGCAGGTACAGGACGTCGCGGTTCTCGGGCACGCGGTTGCGCAGCGCCTCGGCAATCAGCAGGCCGTCCGCGTAATGCCGCTCGCGCAGCAGCGCGCGGATGCGCCCCACCTGCAGCTCGACCGGGGGCTCGTTCACGTCGGCGGCAGGCATGGCGCGCATGATGCGCCGGCCGTCGCGACCCTGGCTACGCTCTGAAGCGCCGCTCGTTAGAACGTGTAGCCCAGCGCGACGCCGATGACCCGTGGGCGCAGCGGCGTCTGCTCGACGATGAACTGGTCGGTGCTGACGAACACGCTGGCGTTCGAGTCGGTGAGGTTCTCGGCGTACAGGTTCACGTACCAGTTGTCCTTGGCGATCCCGCAGGAGGCGTCGTAGACCGTGTACGCGGGGTTTTCGAAACGTCCGCGCGAATTGCTGACCGTCGCCCCCGGCCCGAAGGTCGGATTGGCTCCCGCCTGCGTGAACGAATGGCCGCTGTGCGTGGCGCCGAACTGAATGAAGGGCGTGTAGCCGTTGAGAGTCCAGTCATAGCGGATGCGTGCGCTGAACTGCAGCGGCGGCGAGTTGGCGCTCGGCGCGCCGATCGGGCCGTAGGGGTTGGTGATCGGCGTGCACACGGCGCCCGCGCAGGTCTGCGTGATCGCCTGGCCGTAGTTGACGCTGGCCGGATTGGTATCGATGAGCGCCGGGGAGTTGGTCTGCTCGCTGTTGTTCCAGGAGGCCGCCCCCTGGAGCGTGAGACCCGGCAGCAGGCGGGCGACCAGCGAAGTCTCGGCCCCCTTGATGAGGAAGTCCTGGCCGTTGGTGTCGAAAAAGATGTTGCCGGTCACACCGGGATCAAAGAAGGCGACCTGCACGTTGTCCCAGGTCTCGCGATACAACGCGCCATTCCACTGCAGCCGGTGATCGAGCCACTCGGTCTTCCAGCCGATCTCGCTGTTGGTGAGCTTGTCGGACTGGTAGGAGCGCGGCACGGCGTACTGCGCCACATTGGTCGGCACACCGCCGACGTTCTGCAGCGGTCCCGGGGCGTAGCTGAAGAAGCCGCCGTTCTGGTTGAAGCCGCCCGGCCGGAAGCCCTGCGAGTAGGTGTAATACAGCATGGCGTCCCGGGTGATGTGCCAGGTGAGATTGCCGCGGCTCTTGAAGCCCGACTCGCTGTCGGAGAGATTCTCGGTGTTCAGGTTGAAGCTCGAGCCGCTCATGCAGCCGCCGGGCGGAATACCCGCCTCGTAGCAGCCGAAGCTCGACAGCACGCTCCCGGCCATGGAGTTGTCGAAGCGGAAGTGGCGCGTGCCGGCGGTGAGCGTCAGCACCTTCGGGATCAGGTCGAAGTCGAGGGAGACGAATTCCGCGAGCTGTTTAGTCTCGCGCACCTGGTCCTGGTAGAAGGATGTGTTGTCGCTCTGTTCGCCGGCGTTCACCACGGTGGTGCCCGGGAAGGTGCCGACGTTCGTGAGGCAACCGGTGTTGCCGTTGCCGGCCGTGCCGGGGGTGGCATTCGAGGTGCACGGCGGGATGGTCTTATAGTTCCATCGCGTCTGATCGTAGAGCTTGTTGTCCTCCCAGTAGACGCCGGCAATCGCGCGCAGCCGCCAGTCGTCCGGAGTGCTCAGGCGCAGCTCATGCTGCTGGTGCTCGTTGCGCTCGGTCTCCTCCCAGGTTGCGCTGGGTGAGAAGCAGGTCGGCACCGTGCCCGCCCCGGCACCGTAGCACTGGTAGTAGTCGGCGAACACTCCGCGCGCGTAGTTGGTGTAGTCGCCCACCTGGTCGACGTTGCGTACCAGATAGCCGCCGGTGTAGACGACCTTGAGATCGCCGATTTTGCCGTTCAGCGTCCAGGCGGTGCTCTCGAAGTGGTCGCTGTCATGCGCGGGATTGAACAGCGTGACCTCAAGCGGCGCGAGCGCCGCGCCGTCGGAGGCGTTCGGCTGCTGGTAGAACACCCCTTGCGACTCCATGTCCTGGTAGGACTGGCTGATGAGCAGGTCCCAGCTGTCGTTGAACTTGTAGAGGGCCTCGACGCGTATGCCCTCGTAGGTGACCGGGTTGATGCCGTTGCCGATCTGCCCCGCGTTGTTGAGCGAGGGGCTCCCGGGCGGCACGCAGAAGCCGTTGTTGGGCTGGCCGTCCGGGCACACGCCACCCACCGCCGGGAAGCCTGCGTAGTGGATGCCGATGTCGGTGTCTTTGCGCGTGAAGGTCGCCGGCACGTTGTCGATGTAGCCGCCGCGGCGGTCGTCGTAGACCACGGCGCGCACCGCGAGGGTGTCGGTGATCAGCGGCAGGTTGAGTACCCCGGTCACGTCGGTGTTGGGATCGCCGTGAGCGGTGGTGCCATAGCCGGCCTTGACGTTTGCCTCGGTGGCATCGAGCTTCGGCTCGTTGGTGATGTAGCGGATGGCACCCGCTTCGGCGCCGGCGCCGAACAAGGTTCCCTGCGGGCCTTCTAGCACCTCGATGCGGTTGAGGTCGGCGGCGTAGATGTCGAGGTTGCGGCCCGGAAGCTGGCCGGACTGGTTGTCGAGGTAGATGGCGACGTTCGGCCAGGCGGCGGTCGAGCCGCCACCCTGAGTCGCCTGCGACCCGGCGGACAGGCCGCGCATGAAGACTTCGTTCTGCCCGGGACCGTTGCTCGCCGAGGTGACGTTCGGCAGATAGCGCAAATAGTCATCGAAGGTCGAGATGTTGAGCTGCTGCAGCGTTGCCGAGGTGAGCGCCTGCATCGCGATCGGCACGTCCTGGATGTTCTCGCTGCGCCGCTGGGCGGTGACCGTGATCTCGGCGAGCGCCTCGGTGGCCGGCTCGGTGGCCGCGGCCCCGGTACTCGTGGCCGGCTGCGTCTGCGCGTACACCGCGAAGGAGCTGCCGCCGAGAATGGCGGCGACCGCGTACGAGACCTGCGAGCGCCGCGCGCGTGCCGGGGCAGGGCGCAGCTTCGAGGGCGTGAGCTGAGAGCGGGCCGCTGAGTGCTTCATGGGCATGGTCGACTCCCCTATCGAACTTCGCAGGTTCCGGCGATTAGAGCTTAGGTGCCGGGCCGGCGATTGAATGGACGCGTCACGCCGCTGTTATGCACACGCCCGGATATCGCGGGCGCCTGGGGCGTGCTGCTACTCGAAAACCCGCGCGCGCGCGGCATCTCCGTTCACGCTGCGCTGTGGCTGCAGGCGCCGCGTGGAAGGCGATAATCCGTAGGCATCCTTGAACTGGCGCGAAAAGTGCGCGCAGTCGGCGAACCCGGCTTCGTTGGCGATGTCGGTCACCGAGCGATCGGTGTTCTCGATCAGCCAGTTCGCATAGCGCATGCGCAGCTGACGGTAGAGCGAGGCGGGGCCCATGCCGACGTGCTGGCGGCACAGCCGTTCGAGCTGTCGCGCCGACAAGCCGAGCTCGGCAGCCACCGCGGCAATGGCGATCGGCCGCGCGAGATTCTGCTCCATGAGCAGCAGCGCGCGGCGCACGCGCGGCTCGCTGACCACTTCCGACATCGGCGGATGCGGCTGCGCCTCGCTCCCGGAGCGTGGCCGGTCGAACAGCAGCACCTGGCTCGCCTTCTGCGCGAGCGCGCGCCCGAGGTGCTGCTCGATGAGGAAGGTGGCGAGCGCGGCGGTGCCCGCACCACCCGCACAGGTGATGCGCAGGCCGTCGACCAGGAACAGCCGGTCGGCGATCACGTCGTGCGTCGGAAAGGCTTCGAGGAAGTCCTGGTAGTGATACCAGCTGACGCACGAGCGCCGGCCCTTCATCAGGCCCGCGCGGCACAGCACGAAGCTTCCCGTGCAGATGCCGATCAGCGGCACGTTGGTCGAGCCGACCTCGCGCAGATAGCGCATCGTCGCCTCGTCCACCTGTGGGCCGGCGTGCAGGATGCCGCCGATGACGACCACATAGTCGAGAGAATCTCCTGGCAGGAAGCCGCTGGTGGGCTCGAGCGACACCCCGCAGCTTGCGGGAACGGATTCCGGCCGGCTGGCCATGATTGACCACTGCACGTGCAGCGGACGGCTGCGATCGCCCTCATCGGCGGCGAGACGCAGGTGGTCGATGAAGACGGCGAAGGCCGAGAGAGTGAAATGATGCGCGAGGATGACGCCCACGCGAAGTGGTGGGCGAGCGCCGCGCTCCCCGTTGACCGCGCGCTGAGACCCGTTTGAGTGCGTCATTGAACGCTCACTCAATCGCTTTTTCCCCTCCAGACGTCACTTATCTTCCGCCAAGGTCTTCCGGGACGCAAGAGTATTACGCATCGAGTAAATGTCCTTAAAAAACAGCGTGCAGCATACAATTGACGCGTCCACGCAACGCATATTCCACCAGCGGCAAATTCGTTGAACGGTTATTCAGGCGCGCCCCGGCGAGAGACGGAAGGCACGCGCAGGGCACCGGCGCGCTACGGCCGCGCAATGAATCAAGGCGAGCTGAGCTTCAGCGCAGGACCGCGAGGCGCGCGAGATTCGACTGCACGATGGTGTCGTGGCAGGCGCTGCGCGCGTACCAGCGGCGCGCGGCTTCGACGAGCGCGGTGCAGATCTGGGCGGTCTCGCTCTCCGCAGGATCGGGAGTCGGGCCGCACTCCGGGCAGAAGCCGCGCGGCGCCAAGCGCACATGGCGCCGCAGACGCAGGCGGCGCAACGCCCGCGCCGGCACCGATTTCGGCTCCGCCGCGTCTTCGTTCTCGATGTGCTCGCAGACGGTGCGGCGCAGGCGCTCGTAATCGAGTGTTTCGCTCCCGGCGTGCGCGTC
This sequence comes from uncultured Gammaproteobacteria bacterium, assembly GCA_963804465.1. Classification (GTDB taxonomy): domain Bacteria; phylum Pseudomonadota; class Gammaproteobacteria; order Steroidobacterales; family Steroidobacteraceae; genus 13-2-20CM-66-19. The sequence continues at coordinate 544,478 of CAWDQL010000017.1, read as the reverse complement.
CGTCGGCCGGATCCACTGCTCGCACCAGCTCTTCTGCTGCTCGCCGGAGCTGTGAAGCGTCGGGTCGGTGAGCGCCACGGCGATGCGCGGCAGATCGTAGGCCTCGCACAACGCCGCATCCCAGCGCTGCGACTCGATGAGCTGCTCGACGTCGGTCAGGTAGCTCGCGACCATGCGCGAGCTGGACGGCATTCCCTCTTGCATCGCGCTCAGGCTGCTTGCTCGGTCGCCGGTGTGCTGCCCTCGGCAGTCGCCTCGGGAAGTCCGGCCGGCTTCTCGGGCACGGCTGCGGTTGCCGCTGGCGCCGCGGCTGCGGGAGTTCGCCGCACCGGCCGCGGGCGCGTTCGCGTCACCACTGCCGGAGCTGGACGCGCCTGCATCACGGGTGTGCGGGCCGCGGTCGGCGTGTGCCTCGGACGCCGGGTGCGACGGGCACGAACCTTCGCTGGCACCGCCCGCGGCGCGGGGCGTCTCGATGCGACATGGCGTGGCCGCGCGCGAGGCGCGGCCCGGCGTGCAGACTTCGGCTTGCGAGCCGTCGCCACCTTGCTGCGTGCCGCAGGTGCGGCGGTGGCACTGGCTTGCTTGCGGCCAGACCGCGAGCCCGCGTCTTTCTGCGCACGGCGCGCGCGCTTCCAGGTCTTGCGCGCTGCGGCGGACTGCTTGCGCGCCCGCTTGGCTTCGCGCTTGGCTTCCTTCAAGCGCTTGCGCGCACGTTTCAGCTCGTCCTTGGCGATGCGCACCCGCTGCTTGGCCACTTCGGCCTGCAGTCGGGCTCGCTCCAGGGGCTCCGCGGGGAGCTTTGCAGGTTCGCTGCCGCTCTTCTTCATGGGGTGGCCTGCGAAAGGCGAAGGACGGTCAGTCTCACACAATCGCCGCGGCGTTTCCAGCCTGCACACTTATCCACAGAATTTGTGCATAACTATGTGGACAGAGCACCCGCGGCGCGCGAAACGCCGTGCCGAGCCAAGAGCTTGCGTCGTGCTGCGCGAGTTTTCGCCAGCGCGGCGCGGGCACGTCCTCAGCCACTCGGCCCGTTGTAGCGCGTCGCGCTGACGCGATTGCGGCCCGCCTGCTTGCTGCGGTAGAGCGCGGCGTCGGCGATCTTCAGGACCCGACCGGCGAGTTCGCGCTCGCCTGCGGGCACGGAGTCGAGGCCGCAGAGGCCGAAGCTCGCGGTGACGCCGACGTCCTTGCCCTCGTGGGAAAACGGGTTCGAGGCGACCGCGGCGCGGAGCTTGCGCGCCACTTCCAGCGCCGGCTCGTAGGCGGTCTCGGGCAGCACCACGGCAAACTCCTCGCCGCCGATGCGCGCCACCCAGTCGACGCCGCGGCGCAGCACTTCCTGCAGCCGGGCGCCGAACTGCCGCAAAATGTCGTCGCCGCAGCCGTGTCCAAGCGTGTCGTTGATGTTCTTGAAGAAGTCGATGTCACACAGAATCAGGGACAGGGTGCGCTGATAGCGCGCCGCGCGCTCGACCTCGCGCGGAAAATGCTTGCCGAAGAAGCGCCGGCTGGCGACCCGTGTCAGGTCATCCGTGGCCGACAGCTTGCGGTTCTCCTCGAGCGTGATGCGCAGCACCGCTTCCAGTTCGGCGATGCGCCGCGCCGCGGCAATCCGCGCGTCGACCTCGCGAGCGGGCGCGCGTCGCCCGACGCACTCGTCGGCGCCGGCGGCGAGGCCCGCCTCGCGTTCCGCTCCCTCATCGAGCTCCGCGATGTACAACACGAATGGGGTGCGCGCCGACTTGCGCGAGCGCAGCTGGCGGATCAGTTCCAGACTGTCGGTGAGCACAACCGGGCGATACTCGGTCGCAAAGCACCGCAGTGCCTCGGCGTCGTCGGCGACCGCCTCGATCTCGAAGACGTCGGGGGCGATACGCCGCGACAGCTGTGCGCGCAACCCCGGATCCTGGACGACGAGCAGCGCCTTCGGCGCCGGCAGTACGCGCAGCATCACCGCGACGGTCGCGGTGGTTCCCTCGTGAGCGTCCGCCGGCCGCTCGGCGCGCCGCTCGAGGATGCGCTGGATGACAGTGGTTTGCCCGCCGAAGGCCATCGATCCTCACTACGCGACGGCTGTCTGGCCGATGCGCAGAGATTACAGATACCGCAGGCAAAACACCCGCGCGCCACACTATGATGCTCCCCATGGCAGCGCCGGGTATCACCCGCCATCGACGGCCGTTTCTGGCACCCCTATGGCTGACGCTGCTCGCGGTGCTGGTCGCGGCGGGCATCGCCTACACGATCTACCGCGGGGCGACGACCACGGTGGTGGTACTGGCTTCCACGGGCGAGAAGGAGCCAGGAACGATCGAGGATCCGCCGATCTCAGCCGAAGGTGACGGACGCGCGCAGCGGCTGGCGCAGCTGTTCGGGGGCGGCGGCGGGCTCGGGCGGCTCGATGCGCTGTACGTGAGCCGCGAGCGGCGCGCGCAGCAGACGGCGGCGCCGCTTGCGGAGCTGCTGCATCTCACGCCCACCGAGTTCAACGCGCCCGAGGCGCCGGCGACCGCGGCGTCCCTGCTGCGCAGCCACGAGGGCGCATCCGTTCTGGTGATCTGCAGCAGTGTGGCTCTGCAGCAATTTCTGCGGCAGCTCTCAGGGCCCGCAGAGCTGCCCCAGTCCGCGGGCGAGGCGGATCTCTTATATATAGTCAGTGTGCCGAGCTTCGGCCGCCCGCACGTGCTGCGCCTCAAGTATTGAGGTGCGCGGCTCAGGGTGTCAGGCGCTGGGTGCGGATCGTGCCGGCGCTCAGCGCCGCCGCTTTGCGCACGAAGTCCGCGTGCTCGCTGATGCGAAAGTCGGCGAGCACCGCCCCGCGTATGTAGCGGGCCTGGTCGATGAGGTAGGTGGCACGGCGCACACCGAAGCCGAGCGGACCGCGCACGTCGTACATGCGGATGACGAACTTGTCGACGTCCGAGAGCAGCGTGAAGGGCAGCTGGTACTTTTCCCTGAACTTCTGGTGGCTGTCAGGTGATTGCGGGCTGACGCCGGCGATTGCCAGGCCCGCCTGCTGGATCTCGCCGTGCAGATCGCGCAGCGCGCAGGCCTCGCGGGTGCAGCCGGGGGTGAAATCGGCCGGATAGAAATAGAGGATCAGCGGGCCACGGCTCAGCAGGGTGCTGAGCGACACGTTCTGGCCGCTCTGATCCGGCAAGGTGAATTCTGGGGCCCGCCCGCCCATCGCCAGCATCCGGTCTCTCCTGTCCCGACGACCGACGGCGTCATGATAGCTGCATCCGGCGCCACCGGTACCGCCCGGAGTACGCCCGTCGACCGCAGGGCAGGGCTGCCCGGAGTCTAAATTGGACCGGCCGGGGCGCGATGCTAGAATCGCGCGCCTTGCGTGGGGCGGTAGCTCAGCTGGGAGAGCGTCGCGTTCGCAATGCGAAGGTCGAGGGTTCGATCCCCTTCCGCTCCACCATTATTTCCAGCGATCCGTTGTGTCTCCTCAATATCCGTCCTTGCCTAGATATGCGCTTGAGCAGGAGGCTGGTGGCCCCGTGAGACTGGGAGCCAGCAGCGGCGAGTTGATGTACAAGGGACTGCCGTTGATGGGGTTCACGTTGCCGTCGAGCCGCGTATAGAGCGTATAGAAGAGATTCAGAACACGCGAGCGGGTCCGACCGTAAGAATTCGGGTCGCGGCCCGGCACACCACCGAAGTGAGTCGCGTTGTTGATCACATAGCGGTCGGCCTCATAGAGCGTGTCTTCCGCGCAGCCATTCTTCCCGGCCTCCAGGAACAGCGCGCCCTGCGCAATGATCTCCAGCAGACGCACTTTTTGCGGTGCGTCGATCGGGTCGAAGGCCACTTCCACGCCCAGATTGACGTACTTGAATTCAGCGAAATTGGCCAACGTCTTCGGCAACCTCCCCAATTCCTGGTTCGCATTGGCGATGTTCAGCGTCGCGCCGATCAGCAGCAGCGACATGCCGCCACTATTGTTTTTCTGCCCCCCGCAGCCATCGGACAGCTCGATCAATCGATTGCCTTCGGGGATTGTGCCTTCGACCGAGGACAGGCTCCAGGGTCCCCAACCGATGCTGATGTTGTCCACGAATACACCGGTGGGCGAGCACTCTGCCCCGGTCGGAGTGGAGCCGAAGAATGCATCCGGGTCGGCGTCGTTTTGATTGAGGAGTCCCGGGATTGCATTGACGCCGTCCGCGATTCCCTGGATCACTGCGAAGCCGGTGCCCGATCCCGCGCCGTTCGCACCGTAATCGCCGCACAGGTAGTCCGGAATCACCGACGTACCGGCCCCGCCTGAGGGCAGACTCGGACATACGGCCGCCACCGGCAGCGTCGGCGAGTTGTAATACGGACTGGAGGGTATTCCAGGCGGACAAATCTGGCGCGGATCCGTGGCGACCGTGCAGATATTCTCAGTAATCGTGGCAGCGCTGCCCGTCAGGGCCGCCAGTGCCGCAGCCGCAGCGGCAGTCCCCGCCCCGATCGTCTGAGTATCGCCACCTGTGATGTTGCACGTCGATGGGAAGGTGCAGCCGGCCGCCGTTCCGGTCCCGTTTTGCACTGTTCCATACTGATACGCGCCGCTGGAACAGGTCCCGCCGCCGTCGTTCAGAGGGCGCGATACGCCGCGTTGGTCCGTCGCCGGACAGTTGCCGACGACGCCGTAGGTGCTCGCCACGCTCCCGGACAGCAAAGCAACCGTCTGCGTCGGGCCGCCGTTGTTGCCCGGCGCGCCGAGATTCAGACCTGGAAACTCTCCCGACCCGGTGTCTAAGACCATATTAGAGCTCGTCTCCCGGCTAAAAGCGCACGAGCTGTCGTCACTCAGGTTGCCGCCGCCGTCGGTTATCGCATTGCCGCTCTCGTTCCCGGGGACATTGCAGTTTAGGTTGGTGCCACCGCCCGCCAGGATCGTGTTGTACATCGTGGCAGCACCGCCGTTGTAGATAGCGCCGCCGTGGCCGAGGGTTCCTGATGTATTGGCTGAAAACGTAACGTTGGTGACGGCCAGCGTGCAGGCGTCGCAGTAAATCGCGCCGCCACCACCGCCTGCCGAATTGTTGACGAAGGTACTATTGGTGATGGTCAGCGTGGAGTTGTATTGAATGATCGCGGCGCCGACGCCGTTTAGAAACGAAATGTTGATGAAGGTGCTGTTGGTGACGATCAAGGGAGCGTAGTAGCTTGAGACAGCGCTGTAAGTGCACGGTTGCTCGTTCGAATTGCAGGAGAAATTGGCGATGGTCAGCGCATTGAGGCTCAGCGGTCCGTTATTTTGGATGAGTCCGGGCTGGCTCTGGCTGCTGCCGCTGATAATGATGCTCTGCGTTGAGGTCGAGGCGTCGATTGTCAGCGTGAGCGCGGTGGCAGTGCTTGGCAACACAGTGGCAAGCGAGATGTCGCAAACCCCCGAAAGACAACCCGGGTCAGTGGCCGGGATGTTGAAATTGATAGTGACGGTCGCGGTCCCCGCGGCCGCCGCGGTCGCGTTGCCAAAGGCGACGCCGTCGCGCAATGTCTGGGCGCCTGTGCCGCAGGATGCCAGGGCGTCGTCGCAGGTCGTGTTGACGGTGTAGGTGCTCGCGTGGGCGACCTGCAGTCCGCACAGCAGCGTGAGGGCTGCGCCGAGCAGCATGACTTGCCCGAGGGCAGTGCTCTTCTTCATGTTGGTATCCCCGCGAGGCTTTTAGTGCAGGCGAGCACCTGCTCGCCTGCGAATTTTTTGTGACGCTACTCCCGTCTCAAGGGAATAGCGAGAGGGTATTTAGTACCGTCGGCGTGCAAGTTATGTGTCAGTTGTGTTGCGACGCACGCGGCGGTCGGTTGGATGCCAGCCAGATTATGTCTACTGGCGCGTTTGCGTCGACGGCTGCACCGTCCCAACTGCGGTTGCGAGCCTCGCGCTGCTACGGTGAGTGCGGCCTTTTCGCTCATGCAATTGTGCGAGATAGCGTTGCGCGAGGGCGCGATATGCCGGCGGTGCGTCCGGATCCTTGCTGAGGATGTCGCTGCCGCGCTGCAGCAGCGTTTCGGCTTCAGGATACTGCGCGAGGCCGGTGAGCGCGGCTCCCTCGGCGCATTCGCCGACGGCGGTCCGCCAATTCGTCGCTGACAGCGCGGCGCTGAGGATTTCGACCGCACTGCGCGCCGAGGCGAGGGCGTCCGCGTTCTGCCCACGGGCGAGCTGCAGGATCGCCAGGTGGTCGAGACTGCCGCCGACATCAGGGTGCTTGTTGCCGAGCAGCCGGCGCCGCATTCCCAGAGACTCCTCGAGGGCCTGGTCCGCTTCGGCGTATCGGCCCGCCTGTGTGAGCCAGAAGCCGAGCCGGTTCTCGTAGCGCGCGACCTCGGGGTGATCCCCGGGAAAGAGCTGCCGCAGGATGCCTAGGGCCTCGCGCTCATTCGCGAGCGCGGCCGACTGGTCGCCGCGCGCGTACTCTACGAAGGCGAGATTGTTGAGCGTGATGGCGACGTCCGGGTGCACTTCGCCGAGCGTCTGCTGTTGTATCGCGAGCGCTTCGCGGAATGTCGCCTCCGCCCCGGCCAGGTCGCCCTTGGCTTGACGCACGAGCGCCAGGTTGCCGAGCGTCCCCGCGATCAACGGATGCCTGTCACCGTACAGCCGATGTCTCATGGCGAGCGTCTCGATGTAAAGCTTCTCGGCGGCATCGTAATCGCCGTCCTCGGCGAGCAGTGCGCCGAGATTGTGGATCGCGAGCGCCAGCCCCGGGTCCGGCTGTGAGCCCGCGAGCGCGCGCTGCATGTCCAGGGCGTTACGCATCACCGGGATGGCCTCTTTGAGATGGCCCGCGTCGTCCATGACCAGCGCAAGGTCCTGCAGCGTTCTGGCAATGTCCGCATGCGCGGGTCCGAGCACCTGGCGCTGAATAGCCAGTGCCTGGCGGAAGCTCTGCTCGGCGTCGGCATAGTCCCCCTCGCTATGCAGCACCTCGCCGAGGCCATGCAGAGACTTCGCGAGCGCCGCGCGGTTCTGCGGCGTCGCCGGCAACCGCGATTCGTCGGCGATGGCCTCGCGGTAGCTCTTCTCGGCGACAGCGAAGTCCGCCTGCCAGTACGCCAGCTCCCCCAGGTGACTCAGCGAGTCGGACAGCACGCCGGGACCGGTGCCGGGAAGCTGGCGCCGCTCCTCGAGGGCTCGATCCAGCAACGGTCGGGCTTCCTTATAAAGCCCGAGTCCCATGTACACGGTGCCCACCGTGTCCGTCAGGGTCGCCCGGATTGCAGGCTGCCGTGCGAGCTCCTGGTCGACGCGCGCCGCACCCTTATCGAGCATTTCCCGTGCCGTCACCGCGTTGCCCCGCGCCTCGCTCGGATCAGAGATCCTGAACAGGTCGACGAGGAACTTTGTTGTCTGCTTCGCCGTCTCTGCTTCCGCCTCCGCGCGCACCGTCTGCGTCTGGGCCTCGCTGCGCTGCACGAGCGCATAGACCGCCAGTGCACTGGTCAACAGCATGCCGGCGGTGGCGGAAGCGGCGATGATTGTCAGTCGGCGGTTGCGACGCTGCTGCTCACGTCTGCGCAGCACATCGAAGCCAACCCCGAGGAGCCCCGCGATCAGCTTCAGTTTGGCGGCGAAGCGCCCATCCTTGCCCGGCCGGGCATCCGCGGCGACCGGCTCGGTGCGGGAATCGCCGAGGGTACCGTCGGCAGCGAGGTGGAATCTCAGCGCCGGCGGGAAGCACTCCTCGTCCTCGCGTCCGGGCATGTCCGTAGCGTTCGGCTCGCCCGCGACGATCAGGCAGAAAATCCGGTCTTCGCGACCGAGGCGCTTGAACGCGAGGATCTCTTCGTTAACCCACTTCGAGCGTGCGGCGTTCGGCGAGCAGATCACGATCTGGCACGCGGACTCGCGCAGCGCGCTCGTAACGGCCTCGCCGAGGTCGGTAGCCGAGGCGAGCTCGTCGCGGTCGCGGAATACGGGTGCGACGCGCGGTGGCACTTCGCCGCGGCTGGTCTTTGTGCCGACGAGTTGTCGAGGGGGGCGGTAGGATTCGAGTGACTTGTGCAGCCAGGTCGCCCACAGCTCGTCGCGATGGCTGTAACTGATGAACGCCTTGTAGCGCGACTCGGTCACACGCTCTCCCCAGGGTGGCGGCACCCGATCGTTGTTCTGGCCTCTGCGGGTGGCCGTGTGGCTGCACTAACCGCGAGCGCGATGCGTCCGCGGCGTCGATTTGAGCCTCTCTCCGGCGCATGCCGTTGTCAAGCGAGGCACAACAGCCGGTCGTCCCGTCACAGATGACGCCGTACGGAATACCGCGTGCCGCCGAAGCTCCGATACTCCAGCGATCCCTAGACGACGAGATCCCGGTACGCGTGCCAGGTCGCGTAGCCGAGCAGCGGCGCCACGACCACCATGCCGACGAGCAGGGTGACGAAGCCGATCGCGGTCACTGCCACGATGAGGAAGCCCCACACCAGCATGGCCGGCAGGTTGGCCAGCGTCGCGCGCACGCTGGCACGGATCGCCTCGGTCGCGGTGGCGTGCCGGTCGATCATCAGCGGCACGGCGACGACCGACACCGAGAAGACGAAGGCCGCGAGGACCGCGCCGCAGCCAATGTAACCGAGTATCTGTCCGGCGCTCATCCGGGCGGCGCCGCCCCAGAGCGCGACCGCGAGGCTCGGGACCGAGGCGTTGAGCGCGGTCTCGAGCACGACAGCGGAGAACACGAACCATACGAGCGCAGCTAAGGCGAGCGCGCCGGCGAAGTGCAGCAGGCCCTCGGGATTACGTGTGAGTGCCTGCAGCGATTGATCGAATCCCAGCGACTCGCGCGCCGCGCGGCGCCGCGCCAGCTCGCACAGTCCAACCGTCATCACCGGCCCGACCAGCAGATAGCCGGTGACCGCCGCGGCCATCAGGTAGAGATGCGAGCTGCCGAGCATGAGGAGCACGGCGCCGAGGACCGCGATGAGCGCGCCGTGGGCGAGACCGGGTTTGCCGATCTGCTTGACGTCCTGCCAACCCTTGCGCAGCCACTCGCGCGGTTGCCGCACGCTGACGCGGCGGATCTCGACGTGCAGGGCCTGGTGTTTGCCGAGGGTCATTGAGGTGGTCATGGGCGTCTCCTTCTGGCGAGGGTTCCCACGGCGCCGGCGGTGCGGCGTCGGCCCCGATACTACGCCTGTCGGTGCGGGTGGGGGGCGGTGCGTGCCCACATCCGGCGGGGCCGGTACACTGAGGCGAAGGTCCGCGCCCCCGTAGCTCAGTGGATAGAGCGACCGCCTCCTAAGCGGTAGGTCGTCGGTTCAACTCCGGCCGGGGGCGCCAGACCCTCTTCTCAGGGTGTATCACCCGCGCTCTCGGAGTCTCACGAAGTACTACAAAAATAGGCATTTTGTGAGATTTTTGCTGCTCAGGAGCGCTCACGCCGTAACAGCCAAAAACGACGGGTACGAAAACCAAGACGGGTACAATAACGGGTACGGAGAACCCCGACGGGTACGACGTGGCCGCTACCGATTTTCTGACCGAGGCGCGCCTGCGCAGCGCTAAACCGAAGAGCCGCCCCCACAAACTCAGGGACGGCGGGGGCCTCTATCTCCTGGTGGCGCCCTCGGGCGCGAAGCAATGGCGGCTTCGGTACACGTTTGGAGGCCGCGAGTCGATGGTGAGCCTCGGCACGTATCCCGCGACATCGTTGAAGGCCGCACGTGCCAAGCGCGGGAGCCTCCGCAGTGCGCTCGAGTCGGGCCGCGATCCCGCCGCCGAGCGGCGCGCCGAGCGCGACAGTCGCTCCAATACGTTCGAGTCGATTGCCCGGGAATGGCTCGAGAAGCAGCCCTTCGCTCCGAAGACCATGACCAAGGCCGTCTGGACGTTCGAGGACCTGCTGTTTCCTTACATAGGGGCGCGCCCGATCGCGGCGTTGACCGCGCCCGAGCTCCTCGGCGTATTCCGCAGGCTCGAGCGCCGCGGCAAGCATGAGACCGCGCACCGAGCCAAGCAGCGCGTCGGTCAGGTGGTCCGCTACGCGATCGCGACCGGGCGCGCCGAACGCGACCCGACGGCCGATCTTCGTGGTGCCCTGGCTCCGGTGACCGTGACCAATCGGGCGGCGGTCACCGATCCGCGCGAGGTGGCGCAGCTGCTCCGGGCACTTCACGGATACCGCGGCCACCCAGTCGTCGAAGCCGCGTTGAAGCTCGCCCCGCTGGTCTTCGTGCGCCCCGGCGAGCTGCGCGCCGCGGAATGGGCCGAGATCGATCTGGAAGCTGCTGAGTGGCGGATTGCGGCACACCGCATGAAGATGCGCCAACAGCACCTCGTGCCTCTGGCCGAGCAGGCGGTGGCGATACTGCGCGACGTCCGGCCGCTGACGGGGAGAGGGCGCTATGTTTTCCCGTCGCCACGAAGCTTAGACCGACCTTTAAGTGATAACGCCGTCACTGCCGCCCTGCGCCGCATGGGGTACACAGGCGATCAGATGAGCTGGCATGGATTCCGCGCGATGGCGTCAACGCTGCTCAACGAGACGGGCTATCCGCCCGATGTCATCGAGCTGCAGCTCGCGCACCAGGAGCGCAACGAGGTGCGAGCGGCGTACAACCGGGCTCAGCGGCTCGAGGAGCGTCGGAGGATGATGCAGGCATGGGCCGATTATCTCGACGGCCTGCGGCAGGGCGCCGATGTAACACCGTTTCGGCGTCACGCTTAGCCCTGTAACTTCTGCTTCACCCATTGCATATCGACTATAAAACCATCCGGATATGCGCAATTAGAGAGCTCTAGTTTAGAGAGTCTTCTGAAAAAGCAGATACCATCCAGCCTCGATTGGGCGCAGATAGATCCCTTCGTCGAGCTTCTCTACGTCGTCCAAGCTTTTCGCGATGGTTGCCCCGGACCGCGCACCCGAGGGCACAAACTCAATTCCCTTGAGCGAGCCAGACCCTATGGCAGACGTCCCAGTTGCTGCGAAGATAAATCTAACGATCGCATCGTAGTCGAATGTTACAACCAGTCCGGGGTGGATACTTGCGAGAAGCGTTCGATATTCTTGTCTACGAGAGGATGGCAGATCGTCGCGCAGCGACTTTTCGGTGAAAATCGGCCCTTGCCGCTTCGCGTCCTCGGCGACCATTTGCCGAAGTCGATCAAAGGCCTGCCGATGATCGGAGAAGGTCCTTAGTAGCTCGGCGTCTCTTGGGAATCTGTTCCCGGACGCTGAACAACCGACATTCGTGCTGAGTAGGACACCCAATGTGCCCAGCACAAGGGCGAGAGCGCCAACACGTTTGGAGTCGAAATTCACGATGCCTCGCGGATAGTGTGGCATGTAGCGGCCCTTGAGCATTACCGAAGTCCGCTCCCGGGCCACCTTCAGACACTGGTCTGATTATTCTGTATGCCGAATGCGGTCAGTCAGAAGGTTCGGAGCTTAACGAGATCCAATCAAATCGACGGATTGTCATCCTTATCCGATGCCGCGGATTCCGCGTCGTCTTTCCCGTAATAAAAAAGCAAATACCCGAGTGCAATAAGAGCAGCGCCAATTGGTAGTCCCAACCAACTTCCAAAAGGTCGGGCATCAAGTGAGTCATGAAACCCCGTGTGCTTACCAGACAGGATAGTGATATCGACGGCTTCGTTCAGCAGGACTCTGTAGCTGTCCTTAAGATAAATAACGCGAAACGTGCGCCCGTTGAAATCCGCAGGGATCCCCTCATCCGGAAGGAAGATTTGGGTCTCAATGTTGATGGCTTCGCCGCCTTCAGGCACAAAACGAAAGCCACCAAAAATGTTGCCGTGACCACGGCTGGTCCCCCGCCGTACGTAGTCGTAAGCCTTGCCCACCGCCGTAATGGGGGTCGAGAACGATGGAATGGTCGAGTGGGACACAACAGGTCAGACCGGCGCTCGCGGAACCAGATCAACTTCCGAGCGGTAAATCGCTGCCTAACGATCGAGGCGCGAGCGCGCGGCTTACACGCGGGCCCGAGTGCCAGGCACTCATGGCCGATTAGAGTCACGCAGTCTGTCCTTCATCGCTCGCGCAAGCAGCGCGAAGAACCAGAAATCAAAAAAGACGTTGACTAAACGGTGAAGTCCTTAGAGGTGAAGTTGAGGGGCCGGCCGACCACGTGTCACAGGCGCGGCTGGCCCGCAATATCGACCGGGTCCAGCCGCGTCCAACCACCAGCGCATCACGGACCCCTCCAACGATTGTTATGCGGCCTGCACACCGAGAGCCCGAAATAACATAGCGCCGACGACCCAGTAAGCGATCACAAAACCGATATATGAGCCTGTGATCTTCAAAGCCTGCAATCTCGTAACCTTGATCAAAAACACTAAGCCAGCAAGTGACACAACGGCGGTGGCAAAACTCGCGATCGCCAATCCGAGCAATACGGGCTTAATAGTGTTGCTGATGCCGATCAGGATCGCCGCGGCGATTAGCGCAACGACAAGAATCCTCCACCGAGCGTCTGACGCGACGCCGTCTGAGAATATGGACACGAAAACGTAGAACGAAGCCAAATATACAGCGACCGCTACCATGACCACCCCCTTATGCGCCAAACGAAGTCGAGGCAGCACGCCGCATAACGAATGTAAGGGACTTCCCCGTCCCGATGAGACACCGAGGTGTCAGGATTGAGTTGCGAAACCGATCCTTCAGAAAGGGGAAGTCCCATGACTGCAGTTTCTACGCTTGGAATCGACTTGGCAAAAAACACCTTCTCCGTGCATGGCGTCGACGCCCAGGGAGTGGTGACGGTGCGCCGGACGATCTCGCGAGCCAAGCTCGCCGAGCTCGTGGCGCGACTGCCTCCATGCCTGATCGGCATGGAGGCATGCTCGGGCGCCCATGAATGGGCGCGCCGTTTCTCCGAGGCTGGTCATACGGCGAAGCTGATGGCGCCGAAGTTCGTGACGCCCTACCGCAAGAGCGGCAAGAACGATGGCAACGATGCGGAGGCAATCTGCGAGGCGGTCGGTCGGCCGAACATGCGCTTCGTACCCATTAAATCCGTGCAGCAACAGTGCGACCTTAGCCTGCACCGCGTCCGTCAGGGCTTCGTCGAGGAGCGCACCGCAACGCTTAACCGCGTACGCGGCTTGATTGCCGAGTTCGGGTACGTCGTGCCTCTCGGAACCGAGCGGCTGCGCCGCGAAGTACGAGATTTGCTCGAGCATCTGCCAGCGCGCGTGGCGAGCTGTGTTCGCGATCTGCTCGAGCATGCCGAGCGATTGCGCAGTAAGGTGCTCGAGTACGAGCGCGAGATCCGCAGCAGCGTTCAACACAACGAACTCGCACGCCGTGCCCATACGCGCCCCGGTATCGGTCCCATCACCGCCTCGGCACTGGTGGCGACGGTCGGCAACGGACATGACTTCAAGAACGGCCGCCAGTTCTCCGCCTGGCTGGGGCTCGTGCCGCGCCAATACTCCACCGGCGGTAAGACGCGTCTCGGTCACATCACCAAGCGAGGCGATCCGTACCTGCGCACGCTGCTCGTCATGGGCGCGCGCTCGGTGCTGCAGCGCGCTTATCGCGAGACCGATCCGCTCTCGCGCTGGGCGCTCGCTCTGCAGCAGCGCCGCGGCTATCACAGAGCCTGCGTCGCCATCGCCGCCAAAAACGCCCGCGTCGCATGGGCCCTGCTTGCCAAAGGAGCAGCCGCCGCGTAGCGCACCGTCCGAAGAAACCTCACACCGAAACCAGGAGACTCTTTAAAGCACTGCCCACCGAGCACAACAGGTCAGACCGACGCTCGCGGAACCAGATCAACTTCCGAGCGGTAATCGCTGCCTAACGATCGAGGCGCGAGCGTGCGGCTTACACGCGGGCCCGAGTGCCAGGCACTCATGGCCGATTAGAGTCACGCAGTCTGTCCTTCATCGCTCGCGCGAGCAGCGCGAAGAATCAGAAATCACAGAAAACGTTGACTAAACGGCGAAGTCCTTAGAGTGAAGTTGAGGGGCCGGGCACCCACGTGTCACAGGCGCGGCGGGCCCGCAATATCGACTGGGTCCCGCCGCGCCCAACCACCCACGCATCACGGACCCCTCCAACGATTGTTAGCCGCCAGCTCGCCCACCGAGCTCTTCTCGCAGAATACGGCGCATCTGAGAGGCCGTAAGTGGCTTGTCTGCTTCCGCCATGTGTCCAGCGAGCGCGTCGTTGATTAGGGTCTGGTACCCCTTTCCAGTGCGCTCGGAGAGACCACGGAAGTAGTTAATGATCGCGTCATCCAGATAGATCGTGATGCGCGTCTTGCCACGATTGGTGGTTACCGCGCCGCGGCGTCCGCGAGAAAAGTCAACGCTTCGCTTCATAATCCTTACGCTCTCTCGGTTCGGGCTTGCGAACTGAAATTATCCGCTCGTTGAGGCCGCGTTTAGTCCAGACCACTACATACAAAATGCCAAAGACGTTCGTGCCGATACTCACCCAGCGCTGTTCACCTTCACTCGAAACATCTTCGACGGTGAGGCAGAGCGGGTCCCCAAGAACGCCGTCGCCCTCTGTGAGCGAAACGCCGTGCTTGGCGATGTTATCCGCCTCTTTGTTCGGGTCGAACTCCACTCCCATGCCCGAGTATATGCACGACGTGCATATACGTCAAACCTCGCGACGAGCCCTCGGCTGGCGGCTAACGGTGAAGCTGAGCGGCCGGCCGACCACGTGTCACAGGCGCGCCGGGCCCGCAATTTCGACTGGGCCCCGGCGCGCCCAACCACCAGCGCATCACGGACCGCTCCAGCGATGGTTAGAAGACGCCACCGAAGAAACCCTGCGCGCGCATGCATGCCTGGAGCTTCGAACGAAGGGACCTCCCCAAGCTTTGTTCGCTCCCTAATTTCATTCTGTAACGTGCCTGCAAAATCTCTCTCCGCGTGGCGTCTTCTAACGAATGTAAGGGACTTCCCCGTCCCGATGAGACACCGAGGTGTCAGGATTGAGTTGCGAAACCGATCCTTCAGAAAGGGGAAGTCCCATGACTGCAGTTTCTACGCTTGGAATCGACTTGGCAAAAAACACCTTCTCCGTGCATGGCGTCGACGCCCAGGGAGTGGTGACGGTGCGCCGGACGATCTCGCGAGCCAAGCTCGCCGAGCTCGTGGCGCGACTGCCTCCATGCCTGATCGGCATGGAGGCATGCTCGGGCGCCCATGAATGGGCGCGCCGTTTCTCCGAGGCTGGTCATACGGCGAAGCTGATGGCGCCGAAGTTCGTGACGCCCTACCGCAAGAGCGGCAAGAACGATGGCAACGATGCGGAGGCAATCTGCGAGGCGGTCGGTCGGCCGAACATGCGCTTCGTACCCATTAAATCCGTGCAGCAACAGTGCGACCTTAGCCTGCACCGCGTCCGTCAGGGCTTCGTCGAGGAGCGCACCGCAACGCTTAACCGCGTACGCGGCTTGATTGCCGAGTTCGGGTACGTCGTGCCTCTCGGAACCGAGCGGCTGCGCCGCGAAGTACGAGATTTGCTCGAGCATCTGCCAGCGCGCGTGGCGAGCTGTGTTCGCGATCTGCTCGAGCATGCCGAGCGATTGCGCAGTAAGGTGCTCGAGTACGAGCGCGAGATCCGCAGCAGCGTTCAACACAACGAACTCGCACGCCGTGCCCATACGCGCCCCGGTATCGGTCCCATCACCGCCTCGGCACTGGTGGCGACGGTCGGCAACGGACATGACTTCAGGAACGGCCGCCAGTTCTCCGCCTGGCTGGGGCTCGTGCCGCGCCAATACTCCACCGGCGGTAAGACGCGTCTCGGTCACATCACCAAGCGAGGCGATCCGTACCTGCGCACGCTGCTCGTCATGGGCGCGCGCTCGGTGCTGCAGCGCGCTTATCGCGAGACCGATCCGCTCTCGCGCTGGGCGCTCGCTCTGCAGCAGCGCCGCGGCTATCACAGAGCCTGCGTCGCCATCGCCGCCAAAAACGCCCGCGTCGCATGGGCCCTGCTTGCCAAAGGAGCAGCCGCCGCGTAGCGCACCGTCCGAAGAAACCTCACACCGAAACCAGGAGGCTCTTTAAAGCACTGCCCACCGAGCACAACAGGTCAGACCGACGCTCGCGGAACCAGATCAACTTCCGAGCGGTAATCGCTGCCTAACGATCGAGGCGCGAGCGTGCGGCTTACACGCGGGCCCGAGTGCCAGGCACTCATGGCCGATTAGAGTCACGCAGTCTGTCCTTCATCGCTCGCGCGAGCAGCGCGAAGAATCAGAAATCACAGAAAACGTTGACTAAACGGCGAAGTCCTTAGAGTGAAGTTGAGGCGCCGGCCGACCACGTGTCACAGGCGCCGCGGGCCCGCAATCTCGACTGGGTCCCGCGGCGCCTAACCACCCACGCATCACGGCCGCCTCCAACGATGGTTAGACCGCACCCCAAGCATGGCGACGCACCGCTCCGCGCGCGCGGCCAGGTAGGAGCAAAAAAGAGCCGAGTGCATTCGCGCGCGGCACCGCCAAGCTCCAACGAAGAGTCTTCGACCCCGGGGGCTTCGGCGTGCAGCGACGTTGGCTTTCAAACTTCGCTTCCTTGTACGTGCGGTCTAACTACATTTAGGCGACCGAAGTGTCGCCTTCTATTACCCCAATTCTGTCGCATAACGACGCTCGCTCCCATCTTGGCCTCAAATCGGACCAAGGAGGGTGCGCGAGGGGTGGACCCGCGAGCGTACCCCCGGATCACGGTGTACGGCGCTGTGCGTCCCGGCCCAGTCTTGGGGCCGCTGCTATGTGCGGCGTGCCACTAAGATGCGCGATTGGTCGGGATTCGGCCCAAGCCGTGATATCCGACTCGAGCCATGCGACTGAGTTTTCGCTCAGTTGGCGGCGCTTAGGGAAATTACCGGCGAGCTCTAGTCGGTAAATTGTCATTCGAGAGAGGCCCGTAAGCAGCATCACCTGGCGGATACGCAGAAATCTCATGGCGGCCTCCTGGGCGTTCGCGCGCGAACGCGCCCCACTCTCTGGGAGTACGCCTGTTGAGGGCCATCCGCAGCATGAGCCGAGTTTGCGACGATGCTCGAGAGTTTTTCTCAGCGGAAGGTCGCTGTGAACCCGAATATCTACCGAATTGGCCGCGTTGCGCATGTTGTGAGCTGCAACCGTCTGCAACATCGAGCGAGGTGATACCCGCAGGGATGTTGCACACTCGGTCGTTGGGCGAGGCCGCTTTAGAGCGGCGTAGCCCTCGCGGCCTCGAAAGCCTTCATCGCTTGGCGCATTGCCGCCGTGGGACCGTCGCCGGCGCCCTGGGTATGGAAGCTGACGATATAGCGCCTCTGAACGATGACACAGTACATCACGCCCACTGCGGGCATCCCCTCGAACTTCCCGGTCCACATGGCGCTGGAAGCTGGTTGACCGGCCAGCGTCAGGTGACGAATCGGGGACAACGCGTAGTCGGTTCGACGCCGCTCCACCCCACCGAGGAACTGCTGAAGATACTTTTCCGTGCCCTCCGCCAGTTCTGCCGCGGTGGGCACCGCCGCCAATTGGGAGCCCATGTCTACGATGCTCACCTGCAGAAGCGTACCGGTGGACCCCGTGCCTTTGGTCCAGGCGGACACTTGCATGGTGTCCTGATGGCCGGACTTCGCGAACTGGAATCCGTCCGGGATTGTGAGCTGAACGGGGGCGTCGCTGCATGGCCGAAGGCCTGGTGCGTGGTGAAGGCTTTGCGGTCGACGCGAGCGTTGTGAAGGCCGATGCCAACCGCCAACGCGGTGTTCCGAGCACAGAGAGCATCGACTGGAGTAAGCCGGAACTTGGCACACGTGCGGTCCACGAGTATCTCCAAGCGCTGGAGCAAGACGGCCAGGTGGGCGTGGCACCGATGAACATCTCACTCACCGATCCGGCCGCGCGCTGGACCGCAGCTCCCGGAGGCCCGGCGTTCTATGCGTACTCGACCAACTACCTGATCGATGTTCACGCCGGTGTGATCGTCGATGTCGAGGCGACCGCGGCGCATCGGACCGAAGAGACCGACGCCACGAAGACCATGATCGAGCGGGTTGAAGAGCGCTTTGATCTCAAGCCCCAGCGCTTAATCGGCGATACCGCCTACGGATCCGCGGCGATGCTGGGCTGGTTGGTGAACGAGAAGCAGATCGAGCCGCACATCCCGGTGTGGGACAAGACGCAACGCACGGACGACTCATTGTCCAGTAGCGCCTTCCACTGGGACGAACAGCGCGACGAGTACTGCTGTCCACAGGGCCACGCGCTGCGTAGCGAGTGGCGCCCGTTCGCCACTGCGCGTACCCACGTCACCAAGGCCGACACCATAATCTATCGGTCTCGCCAATCCGATTGCACGGCCTGTCCGCTAAAATCGCGTTGCTGTCCGAGTACGTCGATCCGCAAGATCGCCCGCAGCATCTATGAATCGGCGCGCGATGTGGCTCGCGACGTCGCCAAGACTCGTCTTTACCGGCAGTCGCGCAAAGATCGAAAGAAGGTTGAGATGCTGTTCGCTCACCTCAAACGCATCCTGAACCTGACTCGCTTGAGGCTGCGCGGAATGAACGGCGCCCGCGATGAGTTCTTGCTCGCAGCTATCGCTCAAAACCTCAGGCGCATGGCGAAGTCATGGCATCCACCGCCACCTGATCCCGTATTTGCAGCAACTTAAGGGGCTGACCGAGAGCCAAAGGTCCAGCGCCGAAATCCGCCACGCCGGATGTTGCCGGCGGCCTCAACAAGGCTAAAAACCGCCAGACTATCGGCGAGTTTTTCAACGAAATAGACCCGCAGCTGTCTCTCGCGAGCGTCTGCTTTCGGGTGCCTTACCCGAGGATTACTGGTGATAGTCGGCGCCGAAGCGTTTTCTCGCACGAAAATCAGTCATTTACCACTCCGCTAGTAGCCGACCGTTCGACTTTAGGTAGACGTTGCTGCCGATCCACAGGTAGTGCCTTCATAGTTGCGACCAACCGCCATCGACCGGAAGTTCCATGCCGGTCGTGAAAGTCGCGTCGAACGCAAGGAAGAGGACCGCCTTCGCGATTTCCTCTGACTTCCCGAAGCGCTTCATCGGGATCATGCCGCTCGTCTTCTCCTTAACCTGAGCGACCACGTCTTTATCGGGAAACACTTTGCCGAGGATCGGCGTGTCGATGGGACCGGGCGTCACCGCGTTGACGCGAATTTCGCGAGGAAGCAACTCGACGGCGAGCGTCCGAGCGAGTGATCGCAGCGCGGCCTTGGCGGCTCCGTATGTGGCTTGGCCTGGCAGTCCCTTGACGTTGGCGACGGAGGTCGTGAGGACGACAGCGCCTCCCTGCTTTATTAGCGGCGCGAGCTTCTGTACCGCGAAAAATGGTCCCTTGGCGTTCAGGTTGAACATCTCGTCGTAGATGGCCTCGGTCACGCTCCCGAGAGGCGTCGGAATGCTGAACCCGGCGCTGATGGAGAGAAGATCGAAGGTGTCGAACTCGGCCTTCACTTGAGAGGCGAGGGCGTCGATGTCCTTCAACGACCGCGCGTCGCTTGAGACCACAATAGCTTGCTTGCCAATCTCTTTCTGCGCCGATTCCAGGCCGGCCTTCGAGAGACCCGTCACCAGTACGCGCGCTCCTCCATCGAGGAGCATCTTCGCCGTCGCGAGCCCCATGCCGCTCGTGCCGCCGATAATTACTGCCTTCTTGCCTTGGTACCGATCCATTTGTATCTCCTCGCGAGGTTAGGGTTACTGACCCGACGGCGCCGCGGGTTTGACGGGCGATAAATCGACGCCAGAGACCTTGACGACGGCCTGCCACGCGGCTTCCTGGTTGGCGCGATCGTGAAGGTGTGGCTGGCGCTGCACCTCAATTGGGCCTGAGAATTTCCCTTTAGCTGAGGCGAAGAATTGCCCTGAGAGGTCGGTTCCGAACTTTGATGCCTGGATATACCGGCGGGCCGCGGTCTCCGGCGTCTGATTCATGCCGGGAATGAGGTTCACAATTGGGATAAAGATATGCCTCAACGCCCAGCCAGCGCTTCGCACCACGTTGGTGCCGGTCGAGCCACCGGGCGACACGGCGTACACGGCCATGCCGGAGGGCAGCCGGCGGGCCAGCGCCGCGGTCCACCAAGCGACGACGAGCTTCGCGTCGGCATACGCATTATTGGGCACGTACTTCACGTTCGGCCCGTTGCGTATCAGGGCTTCAACAGCGACGGTTCGATTACCCTGGAACCGTTTGGCCGCGAAGGCTGGCAGGTCGGTGTATTTGAACATGGGTACGCCACCGCGGGCAGGTTCTGCACCTGCGATAACGATCCGCGCGTTGGGGCTCAGCAAGTTGGCATTGAGCAACCCAACCGTCAGTTGATGATGTCCGATAAGCGGGGCCTGAGAAGACTCGACGCCCGTCGCGGTGATTGCGCGCTTCTTAAAGGGAACCAACCCTGCATTGAGTAGCAGAAAATCGATCGGCTGGCCGCGCTTGACGAGCTCGGCAACGGCCGACTGAACACTCGACGGCTTGTCCAGATCGAGCGCCAGCGGCGTGAAGATCACTGTTTTGTGCTCAGCCGCGAGTTGAGCGGCCGCTTGCTGGGCCCCGGCCAGGCTGCGCCCGGTGACGATGATCTCGCGCCAGCCCTCTTCGGCAAGAAGTCGGGCGGCCGCCTGACCGAGCCCGGAAGTGGCGCCGGTGACGAGAGCAATCGAATGTTCCATGGGCAGCTCCGTGGTGAAGGATGAAAGTCTTTGTTGTGAGACCTCGTGAGGCCAGAATCGTCTTGCTAATTTAGAACTATTCAGTTATATATTCGGGCAGTACCCTTGTCAACGAGTTTTGAACCAAATGATTCAGAATACCGCTAGGCCGCGGGGCCGGCCGCGCAGCTTCGACGAGGCAGGGGCGCTGGAAAAGGCGACTCAGGTGTTCTGGTCGAAAGGCTACGACGGCGTGACCATTGACGATCTCGTCGAAGGGATGGGCGTGGGTCGGCCGAGCCTGTATGCCGTCTTTGGAGACAAGCGGGCGATATTCTTGCGCGCCCTTAAGGCGTACGCAGAACGCAAGGGCGCAGCAGCCGCGAAGGCACTTCTCTCGCCACAAACTCTTCGCGACTCGATCACGGGCTTTCTGAAATTCGCCGTCGAAAGTGCGACCGGCAAAGGGTCCGCCCGGGGCTGCCTCATGATGTGTGTCGCGCCGCTTGTAGACGACGCTGAGGTTCAGCGGTTCTTGCAGAACGCCGTCGCGGGCGGCGTGGCGTTGGTGGAGCGACGTTTCCGGGACGGGATCAGCGCGGGAGAAATCCCATCTGACTTTCCCGTAGCCGCGCGCGCAACCCAAGTCACGGATTTGGCGCGTGGGCTGACCATGCGTGCGCAGCTAGGCACGCCGCGCAAGACGCTCCTCAAAGATGCTGAGGAAGCGGCCGACCTGGTGCTCCTGCCGCAGCGCGCCTGACGGGTTACCGGAAGAAATTCACTGAGCAATGACCATGACAACTGACGTGAGCGGCGGACCCGGGGTGTTTCGTCGTCTGATGAAAAAAGTGGCGATATGGGAGGAAGCGCTGAATTACTCGGGCTTCGACTACACCTTCGACCGGATAGCTTCCGTCGAGCGGGAACTAGCTGCGCTCAAGCATCGGATGCGTCAACTCGAAGCGTCGCGGCATGAGCCGCCAGATGTGCCTCCCATGCGCCGACCCGCTGAGTGAGGGGTTTGGCGTGCTCGCCAAGGCTCCCACCGGTAGACCAGATTGGTCCCCGATAGGTGGGCTGGCACCAGCACTTCCGCAATGGCCTGAGCGTCAGCGCACGAGCTGAACGGCAGCTTCGGAGAAGTCATTTCGATCAAGTGAACTTCCGCTTGTGGCCGACTTGCGCCCCTCGACCCAGGGCCAGCCCTACCGGACGGACGTCGTCAGCGTCTGCTCGTGGCCGAAACGTCCCCGGTTACTGCTAGACTCGTAACGCACCTTGGCGCCAGCTGACGATCCGATTTCGATGCTCCGGCCTGCGGCCTCATTTCTATGTGCACTGCACCTCGCCTGCGCGTTGGCGGTCGAACCGCCGAAGATCACAAGCGATGCGCAACACGATGCCGCTTACAAGAGAGCGGTGGCGCTCATTTCTCCGCATATGCGCATGTTCGACCAGACTCCAGAAATTACTCAGAGCGCCCGTGAAGAGCTGACTGACGGTGTCGCTTACATGCATGCGGTTACCGAGTACAACCCCCGAAACTGGGCCGCTTTCTGGATTGAAGGAAAGGCCTATCAAGCGCTCGGGCAAAATGCGGCGGCCAATGCGGCCTTTCAGGCTGCCTACAACTTGCAGCGCGGGAATGCCGATGTGGCACGTGAATATGCCGAGTCTTGCCTTGCGTTGGGGCGGGGTAACGAAGCAATTGATGCCACGCGACAGGCGATCGGGCTGGCGCCGGACGATCCAGGACTCCGTGCGAACCTGGCGCTTGCATTCCTGATCGCAGGAAGGAACCAAGATGCGCTGCAAACGATCACGAGTTCGTTACAGATGAATCCAACAGACGAAATCTCCCGCCGACTAAAGGCTGTGATCGAAGACGTAATCGCGGGCAGACGAGTCCCGCCTCGAACCCTTGCTGATGTGCGGTAGATTCCCTGGCGTATTTCTGATTAGCGCGGTGCTTTCCAGCGCTGTGTCGGGGTCCGTTGCGGCGAGACCGCTGACCCCAAGCATTGACGGAAGATCAATAACACTCGTTCGGCGCCCGGACCCTGGTTTTGTCTATGTGACATCTGGCGGTGCCGCCGCCGGAGCCTTCGCGGCGCTGGGGCCTCTACATGACATGCGACCAGGTCATGAAATGGAGGATGCTGGAAGACAGCTCTCCGCGGGCGATCAAATCGACGACCCCGCAATCTCTCTTAGTACGGTGTTGCTGAGCGGCCTTGTCAGCACTTACAAGCTGCAATCGCTCAGTCCGGAGGCCGTGACTCTCTCGGACGACAAGCAGCTTGATGTCTATCGCAAGCAAAACCAGGTCGACCTCATTTTCGAGTTCTATACGGAAGCCTGGCGAACTTTCTATTTCCTCGACTTCAAGCACTACGACGTCTGGTACTACGGGAAAGCACGTCTAATCGATGGCCGGACAGGCTCCGTGATCCGTCAGGCAAAGTGTGCTCACAAGCCAGTCAAGACGTCCGCGTCCCCCACGCTTGATGAACTGCTCGCTAACCATGGCGAGAAGCTTCGCGCGGCGGTTGAGGCGGCCAAGGAGCTATGTTTGGCCACGGTGCGAGAGGAGTTTGGAATTGCCGCTCAATAATGCACTGACGCTGCAGATGCGTGCGTGGACCAAAGGGATCGACTGGCCGCTATCCGGAGATTCACGGGGCAGGTTTAACCGGCCGCTTCTGGCCGAACTGAGCCACCGGTGGGCACCCCGATCTGGTGCGAGCGGGGGGACGTTCAGACAACCTGCGGTGTTAGTTTCAGGCCCAGTGCCTTGAGCACCTTGAGAACCGTACCGAGACTCGGGTTCCCGTCCTTGGAGAGCGCTTTGTACAGACCTTCGCGGGTTAGCCCCGTGTCCTTAGCGAGCTGGACCATGCCGCGTGCGCGGGCGATGTCTCCGATTGCAGCAGCAAGGAGCGCAGGATCATCAGGAGCTTCTTCCAGGCATGCTTGGAGATAGGCGACCATATCGCCCTCGGACTTCAGATAGTCCGCGGCGTCCCACCGAGAAAACGTCTCTTTTCTCCGCCGCTTAGCTGCCATACATCACCCCTTCCAGACCCTCGCGATCTCAATCGCTCGCTTGATGTCCGCGTCCTGCGTGCGCTTGTCACCTCCGCAGAGTAGGACAGCGACAATGGCGCCACGCTGCATGTAGTAAACCCGGTACCCGGGGCCGTAGTCGATTCGCAGCTCGCTTACACCGGCGCCCACAGGTTGCACATCGCCTGGATTGCCGAGAGAAAGCCGGCGGATGCGCGCATTGATACGTGCCTGCGCTTGGCGGTCACGAAGTGAGTTGAACCAAGCCTCGAACGTGGCGGACTTGGCCAATTCGACCATGGATCAGTGTGAACTATAGTTATCTTGATGTCAACCCTGGTTGACGGCGGGCCACCTTGGTGATTCGCGGTTCTGCGCCGACAGATCTACCGTGCGTGTTTGACGAGCTCCACCACCTCCTGCAGCCACGGCACGAGGTGCTCCATGTCGAAGGTGCCTGCTTCGAGCAGCTTGATCATGCGGTTGTAGATCGCCGCGGAGGACGCGGTGATGGTGACGCCGTTGATACGCAGGAAGACATCGACTACGGTAAACGCGACCCGCTTGTTGCCGTCGACGAACGGGTGATTCTGAACGAGGCTTTCAAGGAGCGCCGCCGCCTCATGGATGAGCGTGTCGTAGTAGCCGGTCTGCGGGCGGTGCAGCGCCGATTCGAGCGCCCCGACGTCGCGAACGCCGGGCGCTCCGCCGTAACGCTCGATCAGCTGCTGGTGAAAGAAGAGGGCATCGGCGGTCGTGAGGTACTCGGTCATTTAGCGAGCTTGCGGTACAGCTCATCGCGCTCTTTGAGGCTTTTCTGGAAAGCCTCGAGCACATTGCGACGCGGTGGCTGTTGCTTGCGCGCGAGGTAGTCCCGCATCGCATCCCCGATGACGGCCTGGAGCTGCCGACCCTCGCGGTCCGCGATAGCCTGCAGGGCATCCAGGACCTCCGGCTCGGCCTGGGAGGAATACTTACGAAGCGCGCGCATCGCCTGGGACCTCATCATGAGATATCTTGATCCATCATGATAGGTCAAGAAGACTGGAAAGCAAGTGCTCGCGTTCCGGTGTGTCAGGCGGGTACGACGGCGGGTACGCGCTGAATCGGGGTGCTCTATAAACGTTTTGCAATCAATGCCTTATAGTCGATCATTCAACTCCGGCCGGGGGCGCCAGACCCTCCTAATCAAGCGGTATCACGCGCGCCCACCGTGCTCTGGAAAGCCTGCGGTCCAAGAGCAGTCGGTCGCGCTCTGTCATCAGGGTTCTCGGAAGCGGACGTTAAGCAAGTGCCAGTCACCGCGGCGTCACGGCTTGCGCGCGGTGAAGGGGAAGAATGGCGCTTCGGTTCGGATTTGCGTGGCAACGGGGCTCGAGTTACTTGCACGGCTTCCCAGGCGACAGTTGCCAGTAACCACCGAATGGTGGTCCGTCGGCAATATAATAATCAGCGACGCGCCAAATTCCGTCCCCGCCGTGCCAGTCCGGAGTACCCCCCCGATCAAGGAACTTAACTGTCCGCTTGCCT
Organism: uncultured Gammaproteobacteria bacterium; assembly: GCA_963804465.1. Lineage (GTDB taxonomy): Bacteria > Pseudomonadota > Gammaproteobacteria > Steroidobacterales > Steroidobacteraceae > 13-2-20CM-66-19. The sequence continues at coordinate 519,253 of CAWDQL010000017.1, read as the reverse complement.
CATCGTGACTGACCGCTTTCAGCTCACCTTTACTTCGGCTTCGGGCCAACTGCGGACTTGGCGATCGACGGCTTCTCCGGGTGAAGCGGCACCCGCAGCGAGCGCCACTACCTATTCAGGAAGGGTTCGATCATGGCCGAGACACCGGCGATCAGGCAGCGTGGACACGGATGGAGAGAACGCGCGCGTCCTTTCGCATCGTTTCAATCACGCTCTGGCAGAGATACTCCGGACCGGGACCCGCCAGCTCGAGTTCAATGAGCGAAGGATCGTCGAGCCGTAGCAAATCCAGGCGGTACTCAGGGTGATTGCTGAGCAGGGAACTCAGAAATCCCGCGTCGTCTGCATTGGGCACGTCTGGCGTCAGCTCGACGGTGAGCCGCATGTGGCACTGTGCAGGGAACTCCGCCGCTGACGTCCTACCGGCGAGCACTGCCAGGAGCACCGCAGCTGCCGCTGCCACAGACCGTTGCCGTTTTGAGTTCATGGCGTCTTTCCGAGTCGCACCGAGCCTCGATACCCATTGGATCAATTCTTTTGGGTGGTGGTTTCCTGTGTCGTCGCGGCACGCGGCGTTCCAACAATGGCGGCGGGCAACGCCGACGCTCCGGCTGCGGCACACGCATATCGTGCAGCGCACACTGTTACATGAGGTCACAGACTTAAGCAGCCTAACGCAAAACGACACGCGGAGTTGCGGAGCAGCGCAATCGACGCGAGCCGGCATGGCGTTCCCATCCTGATTTTGGTGAACCCGCCCGCAGATTGTCTGTCAAAATAACCAGGCAGCTGGCAGAGGCGTCCCCGCGCGGAGGTTGCCATCATGAACAAACGAGCCTTAGGGCGATTTGCGGCAATTGCGGCCATCGTGATGCTCGCGGCGTTCAGCGTCGCGAGCGCGGGTCCAGGTGGTGGTGGCGGCCATGGGGGCGGCGGTGGTCATGGCTTTGGCGGCGGTCATGGCTTTGGCGGCAGTCATTTCGGCGGCCACGGTGGCTATTATGGTGGCCGGGGCGGCTACGGCTGGCGCGGCGGCTACGGCTGGCGCGGCGGCTACGGCTGGCGCGGCGGTTACGGTGGATGGGGATGGGGGCTGGGTTTCTATGTACCGTTTCTCCCCTGGTACTACGACACGTACTGGTGGGGTGACGTGCCGTACTACTATGCCGACGGCAACTACTACCTCTGGGACAACGGTGTCGGCGCATATGAGACCGTCGAGCCTCCGGCAAGTCTGACCCAGGTGCCACCGTACGGCTCATCGACGGGGCAGGGTGCTCCCTTGGTGTCACCCGAGCTGTTCGCCTATCCGAAAGCAGGCCAGTCGGAGGCGCAGCAGAAGCAGGACAAGGACGAGTGCAGTCGCTGGGCAGCGAGCCAAACCGGAGCGAATGCAACGCCGGCACAGGCCGGGAAGCCCGCGGCATCCGATCGGCGGGGGTTTCTGCGCGCCGAGGCCGCTTGTCTCGAGGCACGCAACTACAGCGTCAGATGAGCACCGATGAGCATGCCGCTCACGAGCGGCACCTGTGCACGCCATACCAGCTACCAGCCTGGCGGCCTGCAGCATGAGTATGTCGCGGCCTGAACTCGCGCGAGGCGCGCCCCCGACGGTCTAATCGAGCTGCCATCGATAGCTGATCCACACCGATCGCGCCCGAGGCGTGCCCCTTGAGATCCGTCGCGTTGTATTCGTGCACGGCTACACCGCGCATCACGGCGCGCAGGTGAGCCAGTATCAGCCACCGCAGACAGACGAGGTGCGGATCGCATTCTCTCTTGTCAACAAGGCCGCACAGCCGCAGTACAGCTCTCTGGCCGCTGCAACGAGACGACGGCCAATTAGTGGGGCTGGATCACAGCTCGTGAAATTTCGCGGGGTTCAGGTAGATCGATTTGGCTGCGGCGCTTCGTTGGGACGGTCAGAATAGATCATTGTTCTTCTCTGCCGGTTATGGCGATGAACCCGGGAGAACCATCGCGGACGACCCGAAGAAGCAAGGGATCCTTGCTCGATGGCTTGTCGACTCCCGCAAGATCCGCGACGTCCTTCAAGCGTTTGGATCCAGCGTGAGTGATGAGATCGCCAATCTTCAAGCCAGCCAGCGCTCCCGCGCCATTCGGGCGCAGCTGCGTTACGATCAGGCCGCTCAGTTCGCCTTGCGCCTTGAGCGCCGTGCGAATCTCGGTCGTCGCATTGGCCACGCCGAGCTCGAGATTCGGCACCCAAGTGTCTCGACCACCGCCATGCACCGGATCGGCGGGTGGATCAGGGAGTTGACCGACCGTCAATGCGATTGATTGCTTAACACCGGATCGCACCACGGAGGCTTCCAGCGTGGTCCCGGGCCTCAGTCGCACCGCGACTTTTCCCAGACCGTCGAACGTGACAGGCGTGGCGCCGATGCTCAGCAGGACGTCGCCGGCCTGCAGTCTGTCGGCCGAGGGTCCTTGGGGTTCCACGGCCGTGATCAGCGCCCCGACAACGGAGTCGCGCCCGATAAGGGCCTGCGCCAGAGCGGGGGTCATCGCTTGCACTGCGATGCCCAGATAGCCTCGGCTCACCCGCCCGTGTGCCTCGAGCTCGGCGACAACTGACGCGACTGTTTCCGCTGGAATTGCGAAGCCGAGACCGACCGAACCCCCGCTGGGCGATAGTATCGCCGTAGTGACGCCAACGACCGCTCCATCTGGTGATAGCAGGGGACCGCCCGAGTTTCCAAAATTGATGGCCGCATCGGTCTGCAGAAAATCAATATACGGGTCCTGCTCCAGCGTGCGCGCTCGCGCCGAGAGAATGCCGGCGGTCACCGATTGACCGAGGCCGAAGGGATTTCCTATAGCGATGACCGGATCGCCGACTGAGATCTTGTCCGACGAATCCAGGCGAAGCGCGGGTAGTGGGCCCGCGCTAACTCTGAGCAGCGCAATATCGGTGGTCGCATCGGTGCCAAGTACCTGAGCGGGGATTACTCGTCCGTCTGCCAGCTTTACGCGCACCCTCCGAGCGCCCTCAACGACATGGCGATTGGTTACGATGAGGCCGTCTGCACGGATGATGAACCCTGACCCCAGCGCAGCGCCGGTCTCGCCGGACACTGGGTTGCTACTGCCGCCTGGCCCGGAGAGCATGCGGCGCATGAGCACGCGCATGTCGTTGTATTGAGTGTCGGCGGTCGCCCGCTCTACGGCACGTTGCCCGGCGCTTTTCCCCTGTTCTTCAACTAGAACGGTGACGACGCTTGGCGCCGCCAGCCGGACCACTGCAGCATACCCACCGATTACCGCACCGGCAGCCGGGTGGACCAACTGAGAAACCGCTGAGGCAATTACCAACACAAGCCGGGATGCGCGCATCTTCCAAGCAGCCCACCCGGACGAATTCGGTCCCGGCAGTATTGGGAAAGCGATTCCTGGAGCCGACACAGAGTCCGCGCAAGACATCTGGCGCCACCCGTCCATAACACGACCGACACGGCCGTGTTCGCCGATAGCTATCGTAGGCCTGCTCGAAATTGCTGTCATCCGGTCAACGCTCTCGCAGGTGTTTGCCGCGGACGTGCTTACGAGCACGTCGCTTACGTTCGTCGATGTTCCGGCCTCATGCCATTGTCCTGGCGGCTGATTCTGGCGATTTTCGCTATGACATGGTTTCGTGCCGGCTGGTGAATGACGTCGTGAAGATCGGAATGATCGGGTCGCGAGTGCCAAATACCGTGGCCAAGCGGCCTATCGGTGAGGCGCTGTAGTTTGTCAGGCGGGCGGATGTACCCTAGGTCGTCGCGATGGGCAGACAGGTCGAGACCAGCGTGAGCCGGAGCGTGAGAGCCACGAACATGAACAGGCTTTATGAAGCTGTCTAGCCTGCTCATCTATTTCATCACCGGGGGCTTGTTTACCGCGGTCATCGTGGTGCTGGAAGAGAGTGGTCAGCGGACCCTATCCGGATTGGCCACGCTAATTCCCGTTTTCACGCTCGTCGCATATTTCTTTATCGGCGAAACCGCGGGAAACATCGCGGTCAGTGAGCACGCGAAGTGGGTGCTCGCCGGCACCCTCGTGACCTGGGTGCCTTACATGATTGCGGTTGCGTATCTAGCACCGAAGATAGGTTCTCACAAAGCCATTCTTGCGGGGCTGGCAATATTCTTTGTCCTGGCGCTCGCATATGTCGCAATCGCGAACCGGCTCAGACTGTTTCAATGACCGCGGTTGGCGGCGCTTAGGGGCGCCAGACCCTCTTCTCAGGGGGTTCACCCGCACTCACATAGTCGCACGAAGTACTATAAAAATAGGCATTTGGCGAGATTTCTGCTGCTGAGGAGCGCTCACGCCGTAACGGCCAAAAACGACGGGTACGAAACCCAAGACGGGTACAGTAACCGGTACGGAGAACCCCGACGGGTACGTGCCCGCCCGCCGCATGGCAATAGGAAATCGGGCTTCATTCGCATAGGTCGGCGCGACACTACGAGTGAGGCTGTGTCTCTCGTTTGCGCCGGCGGAATTCGCGGACCTTAGCCTTGTTGCCGCACCCTGACATGGAGCACCAGCGCCGATCGCCTCTACGCGAATTGTCGACGAAGTAGAGCGTGCAACTGGGCGATTCGCACTGCCGGATCAGCTTGGCTGCATCGCTGCCGAAGAGTTGCACTGCTTCGCGCGCCAGCATGACCAACAGGGCGCCCGCATCCCCTTCCTGGCGCATGGTTCCGTTGGTCTGAAGCTGGGGCGTCGCGGCGGTGTCGGCGGCGATTCGGTTCAATGTCCTGCGCGGCGCTTCCGCTTTAGCCCTGCTCGGTTTCCCCGCCAATAGGTAGATCGCCTCGCGTAGCACGCGTGCCGTCGCAAGGTCCTTGGTGGTTGTCCTCGGTTTGGTGCAGGCCATCCCAGCCGAGACCAGCCAGCGAGCCAGATCGTCCGGTGTGTTCAGCAGTTCACGAGGCGACGGACTCAGCCTGGCTTGAAGAGTGGCGGGCAAATCGATGGCGTTGCAGCCGCCGCGAAATCGGAAGCCGTCCCTATCCTGAGGACGCTCAGCCGGTGCACCAACCAATATCATGTAACCTACTTGACAGGTTTCAGAGCAAAGTGCAGGGTTGCTACTGTAACTGACAACATGGGTTACACGGAAACCGTTGGAGGACGCGCAGATGAAACCCTGGCTTGCAGTCTTAGCCGTGACGGCAACCCTGATCGCCTCGGCGACAGCAACAGCTCAGCAACAGGAACTCAACTCGCTGCAGGGTACCTGGGTGATGGAGTCGGCCTACGAGATTAAGGCTGATGGAACCCGGACCACGACCTACGGTGAGCATCCCAAAGGCCTGCTCATCATAGACGCCACGGGTCGCTACAACTTGCAGATCTTCCGGGTCGGCCGACCAAGTTTCGCGAGCGGCGACAAGGCCCGAGGTACAACTGAGGAATATCGCGAAGCTGCTCTGGGCTCGAGCACACACTTCGGCACAGTCACGGTCGATCCGGCGAAACACCAACTGATCTTCAAGATCGAAGCTGCGTCCTTCCCGAATTGGGAGGGCCAGACGCAGCTGCGAGACTATGCCTATCAGGACAGCCTCTTGACCTACGCGGTGCCCGCAAGCGCTTCGGGCAGTGGCACGGTTGCTTATTCGGTTTGGCGCCGGTCGCCGAAGTGATGGCTCGCCGCATTACCAAATCTCGAGTTTCGCCGGCTCGCCGATTCATCTTCTTCGATCGGCGGCCCGAGTAAGCCGCACGCATGACGGTGTTTTTGCCGACGGCAGGATTGCTGATGATTATCGTCCCGTCGAACTCGGACAATGCCATTGATTCAACACACACTCGGATTTATCACAACAGGAGAAGAGAAAATGATTAAGACCATTATTTTATCCATGTGTCTCGCAGCTTCCTCACTTGCGCCTAATGCACGTGCCCAGGATGTGCGCCAGTATACTGACGGCCCGGTCACTGAGGCGGACTACATACAAGTGGAGTACGGGCATTTTGAAGAGTACATCGATTGGCTAAATTCGACATGGAAGCCGACCATGGAAGCCATGAAGAGAGCTGGGCTAATCATCGATTACAAGGTCTTCAGGGCCACTCCAAAATCACCGGATCAACCCAATGTAATTCTCATGATCACTTTTAAAAACGGCATGGCGGCTTTGGATAAAGGCGTCGAGCTAGAAGACGTGGCCAAGAAAGTGATCGGTAGCACCGAGGTTCAGAACAAGGCCAGAGCGTTCCGGAATGAATACAGAAAAGTTCTCGGCACTGAATTGATTCGTGAAGTTATTTTAAAATGAAATTGTTATACGTCTTCAAAGAGCGGAGGCTGCTATGACGATGTGGTTAGTTGCGGGACGAGTCGCACGCCGAGCACGCGTGTCGCCTTGACGATGGTGTCGAAGCTCGGATTCCCGTCCCTCGAAGGTGCCTTGGTCCGCGCGTGCGTAGTACACGCGGTAGCCGGGGCAGAGATTGGATGCAGCCTGTCCGGGTGCAGCCTAGGTCCTTGAATGCGCGCAGCTTTTGGCCGGTGCGATCTAGCCTGCTTCCCAGAGTTACCCAGCGAGCTGCGCCCGAGAGACCGCGACTACACCGATCGCTTCACCGCGCCGTCACGGATGCGGTATATAGGGCTTCAATAGCAAGATTTGGATTGAGTCGGTCTCGATCGCCGTCCATTAACTAATAAAAGGGGAGACTTCCATGAGAACCGGAACATGGATGAAGTTGATCTGTTCGTTCGCCGCGCTAGCCTGCTTCGCAATCGCCGACGCACAGACCTTCCCCCGGCTTAAACCCATCCCGCCGCGCGGGCCGCGCGGTGCCGACGCTGCGGCGCCTGCTGCCATTTCGGCGAACGCATTGACGGCATCGACTGGATCGACTACATCGAGCGCCTCGCCGTGGCAGCCTCTCAACAACCAACCCCCATTCACCTCCAACAGCTGCAATGAGGGGTACCCGGGCGCCGGCAACCCGCTGCTGCTGACCGACGGCACGGTCATCGTGCAGGACGCCGGTTGCCAGGATTGGTGGCGTTTGACGCCCGACAAAACGGGCAGCTACGCCAACGGTACGTGGACGCAGATCGCTTCGCTCCCGGACGGTTACGCCCCGCTTTATCATTCGTCCGCGGTTCTGCCCGACGGGCGCGTGATCATCATGGGCGGTGAATACAATGTCGTTGACGGCGTCTTCTTCACCCCCATCTGGACTGCGCAAGGGGCCATCTACGACCCGCAAGCGGACGCGTGGACCTCCGTAGCCCCACCGCCGTTTTTCAGCGTCATTGAGGTCCTTCCTGGTCCTCCCCCTGTGTACGGACAGACGATCGGCGATGCGCAGAGCGTCGTGCTCGCCAACGGTACCTACATGCAGGCCGATTGCTGCACCTTTCAGTCCGCGTTGCTCGACCCGAAGACCTTGACTTGGGCGCCGACGGGAGCCGGTAAGTACGACCCGAACGACGAGGAGGGCTGGAATCTCCTGCCCAACGGAGAAGTGCTCACGGTCGATGCGTACGTGCCGCTGGGAGGCTTCCCCTACATTCCGAACGGCACAAACTCGGAGCTCTACAACCCCGCCACAGGCAAGTGGCACAGTGCCGGCAGCACCATCGTGCAGCTGTGGGATTCGGGTCTCACGTGCGGTGAGCTCAACGCGGCCCCGCCGACGCCAACGTTCGAGCTCGGACCCGCGGTGCTGCGCGCGGACGGTACGGTGTTTTACACGGGCTCGAATACCTGTGCGAACGAGTCGGGTAACACGGCGATCTACAACTGGCGTACCGGCCAGTGGCGCCCCGGGCCGATGTTTCCCGAGGTCAACGGTGTGACTGACATCAACATCGCCGACGGTCCGGCCTCGTGGGAGCCCAACGACAAAGTGCTGATGATGGCGAGTCCGGAGTATGGCAGCCCACCGTCATTGTTCTTCGAATGGGACGGCAGGCATCTCAACCAAGTGCCCGGGCCTCCGAACGCGCCGTACGATGGATCCTACTACGGCAACATGCTGGTGCTGCCGACCGGCCAGATCCTGTTCACGGATTTCTCGGGCGACATCGAGCTCTACAATCCAACGATCACGCCGGAGGATCAGGCGTTTGAGCGCAGCATCGCGCCGGTGGTCCTCGATGCACCCCCGGTCGTGGCCCGCGGCGGGTCCTATCAGATCTCCGGAATCGGCTTCAATGGCGTCACCCAGGGGGCCTCCTACGGTGATGACGTGCAGGCGGCGACGAACTTCCCCTTGGTGCGGATCACGAACCTGCAGACATCGCACGTCTTCTACAGCCGCACGCATGATCACAGCAGCATGGCGGTGGCATCGCCGGCCCTAGTCTCGACTCATTTCGACGTGCCGGGCGGACAGGAACCGGGCTTGAGCCTTCTGCAGGTGGTCGCGAACGGGATCGCGTCGCAGCCAGTGTTGGTCTTCGTCCATTAGAGGTGTAGGCAGAGCCGCTCCGCAGCGCAGCGGATCCATGATCCGGGTCTCGTAGTCTCCGGGGCCAAACTGTCTCAAGGGCGAGGCCGGCTCCTCAGCGACTTGAAGCGGCCGGTTGCCGACAGCTGCTCCTGGGCCGCCTGCGCCGTCCACAGGGAGCGGCGGCGCGCGGCGAAGGCGCTGTCCGAGAGCTGCCCGAGCGAGCCGGCCCGGGCGAAGAGAAACCCCTGCCCGGCAACGCACCCGAGCGTTAGCAGCGCCGCGACCTGCGGCTCGAGCTCAATGCCCTCCGCGACGGTTTCCAGGCCGAGAGTCTCGCCGAGCGTGATCACCGCGCGCGCCAGCTCGGGCCCGTTGTCGGCACTGGTCAGCCGGCTGATGAAGGAACGGTCGATCTTCAGGATGTCGATCGGGAAGCGGTGCAGGTAGGACAGCGAGGAGTAGCCGGTGCCGAAATCGTCGATCGCGAGGCGCACGCCGAGCGCCTTGAGTTGATTCAGTCGCTCGAGATTGACATCGGTGTTGTCCATGATGGTGCTCTCGGTGAGCTCGATGACGAGATTCTCCGCCTCAAGCCCGGATTCCTGCAGCGCCTGCAGGACGTCGTCCACCAGCTGGCCGTGCTGGAGGTGGTGTCCGGAGATGTTCACCGCCAGGCGCAGCCCGCTGCCGCCGGCAATCGAGCTGCGCCAGGCGCAAACGTCACGGCAGGCCTGCCTCAGCACCCAGCGCCCGAGCTTGCCGATATGGCCGCACTCCTCGATCACCTGGATGAAGCGCGCCGGCAACAGCACCCCGGCCTGCGGATGGCGCCAGCGCACCAGCGCCTCCACACCGAGCAGGCTGCGGGTGTCGAGGTCGATGATCGGCTGATACTCGAGGAAGAACTCCTCTTGCTCGAGTGCGCGGCCGATGTCGGCCTCGAACCGCATGCGCTCCTGCAGCATGGCCTGCATCTGCGGCTGGAAGGTGGCATGGCGGTTCTTGCCCCCCGCCTTGGCGTGGTACATGGCAATGTCCGCATTGCTCAACAGCGCCTCGGCGCTGCTTTCGGCGGCGGAGAAGGCGACGCCGATGCTCGCTCCGACCCGCATCTCCTTGCCGTCGAGCATGAACGGCATAACCAGCGTTTCGATCAGCGCCTCGGCCAGACGCTCCACCTCGGTGCTGTCCGCAACTTTTTCCAGCAGTACCGCGAATTCATCGCCGCCGAGCCGCGCAACGGTATCCGGGAAGCGCGTGGTCTTGAGGACGCGCTGTGCGACAGCCTGCAGCAGCCGATCGCCGGCGTCGTGACCAAGCGAATCGTTGATGTTCTTGAAGTTATCGAGGTCGAGGAACATGACCGCAAGTTGATTCCAGTCCCGCCGGGCCAGCGCGAGCGCGTGCTGCACACGATCGCGGAAGAGGTTGCGGTTCGCCAGCAGCGTGAGCGGGTCGTGGAACGCAAGCTGCTGCAGCTGCTCCTCGAGCGCCTTGCGCTCGCTGATGTCGCGGAAATTGAGCGCCAGCCCCTTTACCGCTGGGTCTTTGGTCAGGTTGCTGCCGACGCTCTCGATCACGTGGCGCCTCGGGCCGTGCTCAATTCGCAGCTCGATCGGGCCGGCGGTTCCCGCGGGCGTCGCGGCGACCTCGGCCAGGAAGGCTCGCAATCTCTCCGCGTCTTCGCCACCCCACAGCTCCGGCAGGCTCCTGCCGATGATCTCCTCGGGCTTCAGCCCCAGGGTCCGTTCACAGGCGGGTGAAGCGAAGCGCACCACGCCATCGGCGCCGACGATCATGATGACATCCGAGGCGTTGGCGATGAGCGAGGCATAACGTTCCTCGACCATACGTGCCGCACGCCGCTCGCGGGCCTGTGCGTCGCTGCGCAGAATCACCACCTGGCGCAGCAGCAGCAGCAGCGTCAGGGCGAACACGATCATGGTCATCACCGTGGCCGGCCTGCCGATGTCGCCGCGAGCGAAGTACACCAGCACCAGGAACGCGGCGAACATCCCCGCATACGGTAGAGCTCGCGCCAGGGCATCCGAAGTGGTCGACATGGCGCGTGTGGGTGTCCGCGACGCGCGCAGCTGCTCGCGCCCGGCGGCTGACAGAGGTACGGAGCAGCAAAGGTACAGCACCAGGTGAAATCCGCCCGGCAGGTAATAGCCGCGCATCCTGGCGAGCGACCAGACGATGTCGGCGAGAAACATCGTGGCAAAGCCGGTGAGGAGCAGGGCGTGAATGCCCGGTCCGCGGACATTGCCGGCCCCGGTGATCAGCAGCACGCCGAGCATCAGCAGGATGATGCAATCGAGCACAATATATCCCTGGCTGAGGCCTTCCTTGAGGAAGTTGACGTCGGCATGCAGTGCTGCCGGGTGAATCACCAGGAACCAGAAGAAAGCGCCAAAGCCCACCACGAACGTGGTCGCATCCAGCGACAACTGGATCCAGGGCACGCGTACGGCGGCGGCGCGGATCAAGAGCAGCGCTGCGGCCGCCATGGCCGGATAGAAGGCACCGAAAAAGATGTCTGCGGGTCCGGGGAACGGGTCATGACCCAGCAGCCAGGAAACGACGGCAATGTTCATGCCGACGAAATACAGCGCCAGCGCGATCGCCAGCGAGATCCAGGCGTTGCGCAGCGGGCCTGCGGCGCTATGGCGTGCGGCCGCCGCGGCAATGACGAAAGTCACGAGGAACGCGGGTAGGGACGACACCATCGCTACGTAGTAGGTGAGCGTCGGTCCACCGAGGCCGGCGAGCATCCAGGCTGCGGTCACGATGACGTAGATGACCAGCCCGCCGTAGAGCCAGTCAACCCAGCGTGGATTAGCTGCGGCGCGGATCGCAGGTGAAGTGAGTTCTGTGGGCCACATCAGATATCGGTAGAACGCGTCGCTTCGGGTATCTGAAGTGCGGAATAAGTCCGCGGCGCGCCAAATTTGAGGCTAAATCGTCACGCCGGCCAGCGCCGCATGCGCGGTCGTGACGCAGTTCTCGCGGGGTGCTGAGGAACTGTGCGGTGCGTTTCATTCCCACGCCCCCTGGCAGACGCGTGATTCGGTGATGCGCTGCCGTCCCCTGCACCCCGGTCCGCAAGTGCCGTTGGGGGAATTCGCTGAGTCGTTAGCGGCGTTGTATCGTTATGCGGCAACCGAGCGACGAGACCCGGTACTAATCAGGTATCAGCCGGCGTCGATCCCTCGGCCACGCAGACCCGGTCCCGACCCGCCTGCTTCGCCCGGTAGAGCGCCTGGTCCGCTGCCTTGAGCAGATCCGCCGGCTTCGCGCCGCTTGCCGGGTACACTGCGACGCCGAATGAGGCCGTCGGGCCCGGCAGTGTTTGACCCGCATGGGTGAGATTCGTCTCCCTGATCGCACGCCGTATTTGTTCGGCGCGCTCGCGTGCGCAGTCCAGAGTGGTCTCCGGCAGTACGACGGCGAGCTCCTCACCGCCATAGCGGCAGGCGATGTCCGAGGGACGAATATTGTTCGAGACTGCACGTGCCACGGCGCTGAGCACGAAGTCACCCGCGTCGTGCCCGTGCTGGTCGTTGAAGCGCTTGAAGTGGTCGATGTCGATCATGACGACGGCGACCGGCTTGCCGCTGCGCTCGGCCCGATGCAACTCGCGGGTGAACACGTCTTCAAGGTAGCGCCTGTTGTACAAACCCGTGAGTCCGTCGCGCAGGGCCATCTCTCGAAGCGTATCGCGCAGTTTGAGATTGGCGAGCGCCGGGCCGACGCGGTCGGTCATCGCGCGCAGTCGTTGTTCCTCGTCCAGTGCCGGACGTCGGGTGCGTGGGCTGACGTCGATCGCGATGTGAAACAGGCCGAGGATCTGGCCCTGACCATGGATGGGCATGCAGACGTAGCTTTCAGTATCGTCGTGCGCATGCCGGCATCGAACCGTGCCTTTCCGCGGGGCGAAATGGGGGTTCCCGAGCCGCAGCGCCCAGCATTCCTCTGGCACCAGGTTCTTCTCCGGCGCCGGCCCGCTGCCCCAGGAGGTCACGTGCTCGAGCACGTCACGCGACTCGCGGTGTATGAACAGAGAGCCGTAGGAGTCCGGAAACAGCTGTGCGCCGGTTTCTCGCACGATCGCATAAGCCTCACCGCGCTGCGTGCAGGCCTGCAGCAGTTCGGCCATGTGCGACAAGTCCGCACCGTCGCGGTGGATTGACTCGAGTTGCCGGACCGTCGCCGCCAGGGCCTGGTTATTGCGGCGCATGGCGCTGTCGGCCTTGCGCCGGGCCGCAATCTCGCGGGTCAGTCTGCGGTTGGCATCCCGGATGGCGGTCAGCTTGCCCTGAAGGGTCGCCTGGGCAGCATGCAGCGCCTCTTCTGTACGGTGCAGCGTGGTGATGTCGCGCGCGACGGTAATTTCACCGATCAACTGGCCGTGAGCGTCCAGCAGCGGCCCCGTTTTGAGTGCTACGCGGAGGATTTCGCCGTTTTTCTTCCGCCGCTCCGCGAAGCTTGCGCTGGGACGTCCCGAACGCACACGTTCGAGCACGCGGGCGTAGTCGGCCTCGGAGAGATCGGCGGCGTGAAGACTCCGCAACGGCTTGCCAATCGCTTCCTGCGCGGAAAAACCGTACAAGGAAGCTGCCTCGCGGTTCCAATAGGTGACGACTGCGTTCAGGTCCTTGATGATGACGGCTTCGCCGGTCTGTTCGAGGACCTGCGCCAGATCAGTGGCGCGCGTCTCCGCAGCCGCGCATTCAGTGCTGCGAGCAAGGGACTGTGTGACGCTACGCATCGACGGATCTCCATGGTCCAGACTGGACTCGATCCACTCGAGATGCGCAGCCGGCCCTGTAAGTAATCTATGACACGAGGTTAATTGGTGTAGGACCTGCGCCACAGATCCGGTGGTAGGCGGAAATGCCTAGTGCACAGGTCACACTTTGATAACCAAGCACTCGAGTGCTCGTCGGCCGCGATCGTGTGCAACATGGCCCAATGCGGGTACGTATACGCGTACCGCGCTTTCTCCGGATTCGGCGCGATCGGGCTCCCGTTACTCGTTAGCGTCAGCTCCTGGAGCAGCACCACGAGTGTCACGGCAACAACGTCTCAAGCTGCGCACTTGCGTGCCAGCCGCCTGCCTCGACGCCCGGCGATCGAGTTCCAGATCACCTGGTAGGCACAGTAGCCCCGGCCACGCTCGAGCGTCCCGCTCGATGCCGCGCCCGCGGCGTTATACTCCACGCCAAAGGGAATTCGAGGATGAGCAGCGCGCGTTCAGGAAGTAGTTGGGAAAGAGGGCGGCGCCATGAGCGACCCAGAATCAGGACGGCTGTTAATCGCCGATGACGAGGTTGCTCAGGTGACTGCGCTCGTCCGGACGCTGCAGGAGGAAGGCTACGCCGTAACCGGGACTCATTCGGCGCAGGAGGCGCTGAGTGCGCTGCGGTCTCAGCGCTTCGATATCCTGGTCACTGATCTCATGATGCCTGATATGGACGGCGTCGCACTGCTGCGCGCCGCTCAGGCCATCGAGCCTGATCTGGTCGGCATTGTGATGACCGGTCACGGGACGATTGACACCGCCGTCGAGGCGATGAAGAACGGCGCGCTGGATTACATCCTGAAGCCCTTCCGTCTGACCGCGATGCTGCCAGTGTTGTCGCGAGCGCTTACGGTGCGACGCCTGCGCTTGGAAAACGCCGCGCTGCTGCAACGACTGGCCGATCGCACCACCGAGCTCGAGGCGATGAACCGCGAACTGCGCAGCGCCAATCGCGAGCTCGAGGCGTTCAGTTCAACTGTGTCTCACGATCTGCGCCAGCCGCTCAACGTGATATTGGGATTCGCCGAGCTTTTGCTGAGCGAAGGGCCGGGCGTCCTGAACTCAAAGCAAAAAGAGTATCTGCGCGATATACACGGCGGCGGCCGACGGCTCTTTCAGCTCACCGATGATCTACTGCGTTTTTCGCGGCTTGGGCGCGACTCATTGACCCTTGAGCATGTGGATGTATTGACGCTCGTGCAGTCTGTGGTTGCCGACTTGCGTGCGACTGAAGACGGACGTGAGGCGGTTATCCGCGTCGGGCCCATGCCAAATGCGACGGCCGATCCCGCGCTTCTCAAGCAGGTGTTCACGAATCTCCTCTCGAACGCTATAAAATTCAGACTTCCGAACGGGCCCGCACTCATCGAAATCAGCGGCTGGCAGGAATCCGGGCAATGTGCTTATAGCGTGCGAGACAATGGCATCGGCTTCGACATGAAGCACGCGGAAAGACTCTTTGGTCTCTTCCAGCGCTTGCCGGACACGGAACAGGTCGAAGGCAACGGAGTTGGCCTGTCGATCACTCAGCGGATAGTTGAGCGTCACGGCGGCAGAATCTTCGCAGAGGCCGAAAAGGGCAAAGGCGCCCGGTTCACGTTCACGCTCCCAGTGGCACAGGAAGCAACAGGCGAACGCGCAGACCGGGAGGCAACAACGAAGCAGACTTAAACTCGAGCTTGACCGTCGCTATCGACGCCTTCCTCAGCGGTAATCATTGACCCGTTGAGATTCCGCCCGAGCAGCCATTCCGCCTGAGTGCAAGCGTCGCGCTTCGCTCTCAGGCCTCACCCCAGTCGCGGCGTCCGACGAAGCAGCAGTCGCTCCGCTAAGCTCCTGAGATCAAGGAAGGCGAACAGCACCACAAACTGTGCCGAGGGACAGGCCCCTGCGTATTGTCTTCATCGTCGAGATCCTTTCGGCAGAAGATTCGGCAACGCGTCGCCGAACGCGCCGACCCGCAACGTGCGTGCGTTCGCCTCGGCCGCAGCTGCCACCGCCCTCTGATACTCCGCTCGATCTTGCTGGCGATGTGCCCGCTTCTAATTCGCCGCCAGCGGAGCCAGCCTCAGATCGATCACCCCGAGCCCGCGTGCTTGCTTTGCTCGCCGCGAGTCGGATATGAACCTCTCGACTCGCGTCGTTTGCTCGCTCGCTTGTCGGCCGACTCCATGCGGGGAAGGCCCCGGTTGTGCGGGGGTGCTTAAGTAATAGGTGCTGTAGGCCCAGTCAAAGTAGTCGTTCATTGTCAAGCAGTCCTTTCTTGCTGGTTCCAGATGTAACGGCAGCGTCGGCCGCCTGTCCGCTCCCCCCGAATGAGTCCGCCAGAAGGTCACTGGTCTGTGCTTCCCTGCTGCCAACCGTGCAGCGATTGCCGCCAGCAGGTCCTGGGTCGCGGTCGCGCCGAGCGCAGCCTGCCGTAACGGGCGACGTTAGCCGCGGCGAGCAGAGCGGTTGCGCCGCAGCCGCAGCCCAATGCGCCCAACGATGAGATTCCGTACGGACCGGTCACGGGTACTCCGAAACAGCGGTCGAGCAGCGCGGTGGCGAGACCGGCACCCGCCACCGCGATAGCGAAGTCGCACCACGAGACCTTGTGGAGGTCCGGATGCATGATCAGCGTCGCCAGCCAGCCGACAATTATCGGCACCGCGACCCAGGTGAGTACACTCATGGCTTCGCCGCAGCCTCACGCTCTCTGGTAAGGCACCAGGCCGAAAGCAACGCAGCGCGCCCGCATGTCCCGGGGGCAGCTCCGAGCTGCGTGCGCGGGTGCGCGCGCCGGTGCCGCCCGCGCGACTGCAGGGCGATGGCAACGCGAGCTTGATTCTGGCCGACAGCCAATCACCGCAGCGCCGCTCTGCTTAAGGGCTGCACGGCGGCCGCGGCGGGCTTTGCCGGGCTGCCTGTCTCGCCGCGGCGCAGGAACTGCGTCATCTCATCGAAGGGTAGCGGCTTGCTGACGAGGTAGCCCTGTATCTGATCACAGCGCAGCAGACGCAGGTACCGTGCCTGTTCCTCCTGCTCGACACCTTCGGCGATCACCTTCGGACCGAGTGTGTGGCTGAGCGAGATGATGGTCTGGACCAGCGTCATCGCCGGCGGATCGGTCAGCATCGCGCTCACGAAGGAGCGGTCGATCTTCAGGGTCTGCACCGGGAGCCGTGCGAGATAGCCGAGCGAGGAGTAGCCGGTGCCGAAGTCGTCGATTGCGAGCTGCACGCCGAGGGCACGCACCTGGTTCAGCTTGCGGACGTTTTCCTCGACGTCCTGCATGATGAGGCTCTCGGTGATCTCGAGATCGATGCCGGTCGGATCGACACCCTCACGGATCGCCTGCTCCACCGCCTGCACGAAATCCCGCTGGCGCAGCTGGATCGCCGACACGTTCACGGCGACCCGCAGTCCACGGAAGCCCTGTTCGACCCAGCGGCGATGATCGAGCGCTGCGCGCTGCAGCGCCCAGGCGCCTACATCGAGGATCATGCCGGTCTCTTCGAGGAGAGAGATGAATTTCGCGGGCGGCACCAGACCTAACTCGGGACTCTGCCAGCGCAGGAGTGCCTCGAGACCGACGACGCTACGGGTCACGGCGTCCACCTTCGGCTGGTAGTGCAGCACGAACTCGTTGCGCTCTAGCGCGCGTCCCAGCTTGGATTCGAGGGGCAGCCACGCGCCGGTACGCTCGCATTGGTCGGGCGTGTAGAAGAAGCTCCGCTCGCCCGTGACCTTCGCCTTGCGCAGCGCAGTCTCGGCGTTGACCAGCAGCGTTTCGGCATCAACCCCATCGTTGGGAAACATCGCCACCCCGGCCTTGGCTCCCAGCTTGAGCTCGGTGCCGTCGACGACGTAGGGCGCAGCAAAACAGGCGCGGGTGAGGTCGGCGATCAGGCGCTCCGCTTCGGCGCGGTCCCGCACCGTCGGCAGCACCACCGCAAAATGGTTCGAAGCGATACGCCCGGCCACGGCGGTGCCGGCTGCCTTCGTCAGCCGGTCTGCCACCTGACGCAGCAGCGCATCGCCCCCGCGCCAGCCGAGCGACTTGTTCACGGAGCGCAGCCGCTCGAGATCCAGAAGCGCCAGCACCAGCTTCCCCTGAGCCTGGCCGGCCGCGTGCGCGAGCTGCCCGAGCCGCTCGGCGAACAGGCGCCGGTTGGCAAGCCCGGTGAGCTCGTCATACAGCGCCAGGTAGGCGGCGCGCTCGCTTTTCTCCAGGTGCTCGAGCGCGAAGGAGATGTCGGCGGCAAGCTCGGATAGGAGCTTGACCTCGGCCTCATCGAAGTGCCCGGCGAGCGGGGAGTACATGGCCATGACGCCCG
This sequence comes from uncultured Gammaproteobacteria bacterium, assembly GCA_963804465.1. Lineage (GTDB taxonomy): Bacteria > Pseudomonadota > Gammaproteobacteria > Steroidobacterales > Steroidobacteraceae > 13-2-20CM-66-19. The sequence goes on along the minus strand of CAWDQL010000017.1, from coordinate 501,700 downwards.
TGATCCTGCCGCCGATCGTCAGCGGCAGGACCGCGGCAGAGTTGATGTTGCGATCGGCCATGAACCCGTGGGCCTGGACGCGCGGATCGTTGGGCGCCTCATTGGTGATCGCCGGTCGGCGGCTGTGCATCATCTCGGCCAGGAGGCTGGCCGCCCCGTCGTTGTGCAGCGGAAAGCGCATCTCGCCCAGACGCCGGACGCCGTCTCCATCCCCGTGCCAGGCGACCGGCTCGGCGACCCTGTTCTTGTGATCGACGAGCCCGATCCAGACGATGTCGAAGCCACCCGCCTCGTGGGCAATGCAGCAACACTCGCGAAACAGCTGGTCGCGGTCGCGGATGCGAACGATGGCCGCGTTGATGCCGCTCAGCATCGCGTGCACTCGGCTCAGACGCTCGATCTTCTCCTGCTGCGCCCTGCGCTCGGTGATGTCGCGGGCCACCGTGACGATCACCGCACCTTCCGGCGTCAACAGCGCCTTGCGATGCAGCTCTGTCCACCCCCAGCCGCCATCACCGCGCCGGTAGCGGGTCTCGCTGCGCGTGCCGTGATTGCCGGCGGCGATGACCTCGTCGTGCTCGCGGGCGAGCTGCTCGTGCGTTTTGCCGAGCAGCTCGTTGATTGGCATCTGCAACAGCTGCTGCCGGGTGTGGCCCAGCCTGCGGCATGCGGTCTCGTTGACATAGAGCAGGCGCATGGTGCGGGGATCGGCGAGAAAGATGGCGTCGGCGGACGCGTCCATCGCCGCACGGAAGCGGTCCACTTCCTGTTCGGCGCGCTTGCGCTCGGAGATGTCGATCAGCACCGTCACGAAGTGCAGCGGGCGGTCGTCGGCGGCACGTACCAGCGAGGTGGTCACATCCGCCCACAGGTAAGAGCCGTCCCTGCGCCGCAGCCGCAGCTCCCGGTGGTAGGGCGGTGCGCCGCTCGCGATGGTGCGTGCGCGGCCGGCGATGCTCGACTCGATGTCCTCGGGGTGGGTGAGGTCGCGGATGTGAAGCCGCAGCAGCTCGCTGCGCGGGTAGTCGACCATGAGGCAGAAGGTCCGGTTGGCGAGGCGCAGCCCGCCCTCGAGCGAGGTGTGGGCGATGCCGACCGCGGCCTGCTCGAAAGTCGCGCGGTAGTGTTCCTCGCTCGCCTGCAGAGCCTGCGTGGCCTCCTTGGCGGCGCTGACATCCTGCAAGGTGCTGAGCCAGCGGCGGCTGGCGCCAGCTTCGGGCTCGCCATCGAGAGGCTCCATGATCTCGCGGATGTGGATCCACTCGCCGCGCGCATCCTGCAGCCGATACTCCACCTCGGTGCGGGTACCGTCCCTCGCGGCCTCGATCGCGGCACAGCGGAAGCGTTCGCGGTCGTCGGGATGGAGCAGCTCGAGCCAGGCGCGGGTCGTGGCCGGAACCGCCGCCGCGTCGCGGCCAATCATCGCCGGAAGCGTCTCCGACCACGCAAGGAGCTCGCCCACGGACCCGGTGATGACATGGGCGAGCTTGCCCATCTGCTGCGCCCGGCGCAGTCCGGCCTCGTGGGCGCGCAGCGCCTGCTCGGCGTGTCGCCGCGCTCGTGCTTTGTCGATTTCGGTGTCCATGAGTGAACCCTTTACTGACAGAGCGCGCATCCGACGCAGCACCCCCCAAGGCGCTGCGTCGGACGGGGTTCTTACCTGACCCTCAGCGCGAGTAGGTCCCTTTAGCTTCCTTTGCCGAGCAGGCCGGAACCAGTGCCACGGCCCGCCACTTCCTGCAGCACCCCTCCGAGGGCTCCCCGCGGGCCGCGGCATCCCTTGCGGCCCGCGCCCATCGCACGGAGTGTGTCCCTGAGTAGAGCAGTGAGAGCGTCCTTCGCCGTGTCATAAGCCGTCCTGGGTCCCAATCGCGCCGCGCGATCTGCGGGGGAAGCGTGGCATCTCCGGCGCGCGCATTGCGCCCGGGTTGACCGCGAGCTGGTAGGTAACGGCCGCAATCGGCCCGTGCGGCTTGTCACAGATCCGCGAGGCTCAGCCCGCGACCGCGTGCGCCGGCGGACGTACGTTCGCAAGCGCGCTGGTAGCAGCTTCAGCTTGGCGGGGCTCTGACAACCCGCCGTTTCCGTCCCGGGGTTTTGCCTTCCCCTTGCCGGGGTTGTCACCGGGTGCGATGCGTGCCCCGGCGCCCTACACTAAGAGGGCCGACGCCAAGGAACGGAGGAGGTGCGGCCTGATGAGCGCGCGAGAACCCATCGTCTACGTGGTCGAGGACGATGAAGCGTTGCGCTCCCTGGTGCGGGCGCTGTCGCAGTCGATCGGCGTTCCCTCGCGGGCCTTCTCCTCCGCCAATAAATTTCTCGAGCACTACGACCCGCGGCAGCCGGGTTGCCTGGTACTTGACATATTCATGCCCGGTATGAGCGGGCTCGAGCTGCAGGACGAGCTCAATCGCCGGGGGGCCGTCATCCCGGTGATCTTCATGACCGGCCACGCGGACGTCGCGAGCGCGGTAGCGGCCGTCCGCCGTGGCGCCTTCAACTACCTGCAGAAGCCGTTCAGCAACTCGGACTTGATCGCAAACGTTCGCCAGGCGCTCGAGCTCGACCGCCGTAATCGCCAGATGCTCGAGCAACAGGACGCGATCCGCGATCGAATCGCCTCGCTCACTCCCCGCGAGCGCGAAGTCCTGCAGCTCATCGTGCGCGGCCTGGCAAGCAAGGTGATGGCCGAAGAGATGCACCTCAGCAAGCGCACCGTGGAGCTGCACCGCTCGCGCGTCATGGGGAAGATGGGCGCCAACTCGATCGCGCAGCTGGTGCGCATGTTCATGGACTTTCAGCGCGTCGGCGGCGACCCGGCCACCGGCCAGCGGCCCTAGGCCCCTTGGCAGAACTTCACTTGTGGTACTGCCGGGCCGCAAGCCCAATGTCTTACAATGGGCTGACGCGGCGTGCGGGGGTGCGGAGGCCTCCCGGTTCCAGGATGTGACGAACAGCCGGTCAAGGACGCATGACCAAGATACTGCTGGTCGATGACAACGCGACGAACCGCAAGCTGCTGGTCGCGTGGCTGAGCTCAGAAGGGCATCTGACGGTCGAAGCAGCGGACGGTTCCGATGGTCTTGCGGCGGCGCGCCGTGAGAAGCCGAATCTGATTATCTCCGACATTCTGATGCCGACCATGGATGGTTATGAGTTCATCCGCCGGTTACGCACCGAGCCGGGCGTCGGCGCCGTGGCGGTTATCTTCTACACCGCCAACTACCACGAGCACGAGGCACGGGAGCTCGCGGAGCAGTGCGGCGTGCAGCGGGTGCTGGTCAAACCGTCCTCGCGAGGGGAGTTTCTGGCAGCGGTCGAGCAGGCGCTGTCGGGCGCCGGCCCGCAGCGGCAACCGGCCGGCGTGGGCGAGCGTTTCGATGTGGAGCACCTGCGCCTGCTGACCGACAAGCTCTCGCAGAAGGCCGAAGAGCTGGGCGGCGCCAATGCGCGTCTGTCGGCCCTCACAAGCCTCAACGTGCAGTTGTCTTCTGAGCGCGATCCCCATCAGTTGCTGCGACAGGTGTGCAGCGGCGCGCGTAACCTGCTGGGCGCGAGCTATGCCGTGCTGGCGGTCGAGCCGAAGGCGGCGGGGCGAGCGGTGATTCAGTGCCACAGCGGGCTCGAGTTCGGTGCGGACGGCGCAGCGCCACTGTCGCTCACCGACGGCCTGCTGGGCGAGGTCTTCAGCCAGCGTCGTGTGCTTCGTCGCGAGAATCTGCACGGCACGATACTTGATACCGGCCTGCCGGCCGGCTTCCCGGACGCGCACTCGGCGCTCGCCGTGCCTATCTCTTCGCTGACGCGCACCTACGGCTGGCTGTGCCTTGTGGACAAGGTGGGGGCGGACGCGTTCAGCGCACACGATGAGCACCTGCTGACGATACTCGGCGCACTGGTGGGGCGCGTTTACGAGAACGGCGCCCTCTACAGCGACGTCCTCAGGCTTAATCGCGTGTACGCGACGCTGAGTGGCATCAATTCCCTCCTCGTCCGCGTGGCCGACCGCGAGCAGTTGCTGCGGGAATCGTGTCGCATCGCGGTAGAGCAGGGCGGATTCAAGGCGGCATGGTGCGGCCTCACTGAGCGGCTGGCGCCCATCGCGCAGGCCGCCGCCGCCGGGGAGCTGCCACCGGGCGACGAGGCTGCGCACAGCGGCAGGCTCGACATCGGGGCGCATCCCTTCGTTGACACAGCCCTCCGTACCAGACAGCCGGTGGTGTGCAACGATCTGGCAGCTGCTCGGTTGACGGATGCGCTGTCGCGCGCGCTCGAGCAGCACGGCTGTCGGGCGCTGGCCGCGCTACCGCTGATCGTCGCCGGGGAAGGTGTCGGTTGTCTGCTCTTGATGTCCGCCGAGGCCGAGGTCTTCGATCGCGCCGAAATGCATCTGCTCGAGGAGCTCGGCGGTGACATCTCTTTCGCCCTCGATCACATCGACAAGGCCGAGCGCCTCAACTACCTCGCCTATTACGACTCGCTCACGGGGCTTGCCAATCGCACGTTCCTGCAGGAGCGCCTGGCGCAGCACATTCGCGGTCTGGTCGATCCGCAAGCCCTGTTCGCGCTCGTCGTGATCGATCTCGAGCAACTCGAGTGGCTGAACGATACACTCGGACGGCCGGGCGGCGACGAGGCGCTGCGTGAGTTCGCCGAGCAGGCGGTGCGCAGCGCGGGCGATGCCGGCTATGTCGCCCGCTGCGGGGCGGACGAGTTCGCGCTGGTGATCCCGCGGCCCCAGGACATCATGGACGTGACGCGCACGGTGGAGAGCTGGCTGGCGCAGTGGGCCACGACACCGGCGGGAGAGGCCGGACGCAGCCCGTCGCTGAGGGTGCGCGCAGGCATTGCGCTGTTCCCCAATGACGGCAGGGATGCCGGCGCGCTGCTGCGCAGCGCCGAGGCGGCCGTGAAGAACGCCAAGCTCACCCAGGCAGACTATGCCTTCTACACGCCGCAGCTCGGCCAGGCTCTGCAGGAGCGGCGCACGCTCGAGAGCAACCTGCGTCGTGCGCTCGAGAACGAGGAGTTCGTGCTGTACTACCAGCCGAAAGTCGACCTCGATGCCCGTCGTCTTGCCGGGGTGGAAGCCTTGATGCGCTGGCAGCACCCCCAGCGCGGCATCGTTTTGCCCGGCTCCTTCATTCCGCTGATGGAGGAGACCGGTCTGATCGTAGAGGCGGGCTTGTGGGCGCTGCAGCAGGCCTGCGTCGACCGGGAGCGCTGGATGAGCAGCGGTCTCCCAGCGCCGCGCGTCGCCGTCAACGTGTCCAGCGTGCAGCTGCGTCGCGAGGACTTCGTGCGCACGGTCGCCGACGCCCTCACGCACGCCGGGCCGAACGGCGGAATCGACATCGAGGTGACCGAGAGCCTGCTGATGAAGGATATCGCGGACAACATCGAGAAGCTGTCCCGCATCCGTGCCCTCGGCGTCGGCATCGCGCTGGACGATTTCGGCACCGGCTACTCCTCGCTCGCCTACCTCGCGAGACTTCCGGTGGAGAGTATCAAGATAGACCGGTCATTCGTGGTGGCGATGCTCGACGACCCGAGCGCCATGACACTCGTCTCGACGGTGATTTCGCTGGCGCACACGCTGCGGCTCAAGACGGTCGCCGAGGGAGTCGAGTCCGAGGAGCAGGCGAAGATTCTGCGTCTGCTGCGCTGTGACGAGATGCAGGGCTTTCTGATCAGCCATCCCCTGTCCTTCGAGGACATGGCGACCTACCTGCGGAGCGCTGCGTAGTAGCGCAGCTCGGGTCCACGGGACGACAAGCGGAGAGTAGCAGCCATGGAGCTTCCGCCTGACTTCACCGCGCTCGAGAGCGAGCTCGCGCAACGGTTGTTGTGGGATACACCGGACGCAGTGGTCGCCGTTTCCCCGCAGGGCGAGGTGGTGCTGTGGAATGCCGCTGCCGAGGCGCTGTTCGGCTACACGCGCTCCGAGGCACTGGGACAGCGGCTGACCGAGCTCATAGTGGCGCCGGAACATCAGGAGGAGGATCAGCGCCTGGAGTCTGAGGCCGCAGCCCAAGGTCTGCCGGTCTTCGAGACTGTACGGCGTCGCAAGGATGGGTCGCTGGTACATGTCAACGTGTCGCGCAAGTTGATCCGGGGGGCCGATGGCGTACCGCTGGCGCTTTCGACCGTCAAGGACGTAACTCTGCTCAAGGTGCTGCGTGACGCCAAGCTCCTCGAGGCGCAGTTTCGTAACCTTCTCGAGTCGACCCCGGACGCGATCATCATGGTGAACGTGACCGGCCGCATCGTGTTGGTGAATTCCCAGGCCGAGACCATCTTTGGCTACCTGCGCACGCAGCTGCTCGGCAAGCCAGTGGAGCTGCTGCTGCCAGAGCGCTTTCGGGCTGCACACAATACCCATCGGGGGCGGTTCTTCGCACAACCGCGCACGCGCACCATGGGCGCCGGCCTGGAACTGTACGGGCTGCGCAGCAACGGCGAGGAGTTCCCGGTCGAAATCAGCTTGAGCCCGCTGGTGACCGACGAAGGCACCATGGTGATGAGCGCGGTGCGCGACATCTCAGAGCGGCAGAAGGCGGAGCAGAAATTCCGCGCCCTGCTCGAGTCGGCTCCGGACGCGATGGTGATCGTCGGGCGCGACGGTAACATCGCGCTCATCAATTCGCAGACCGAGCGGCTGTTCGGCTACCAGCGCGCGGAGCTGCTCGGTCGCCCGGTCGAGGTGCTGGTGCCGGAGCGCTACCGCGGTAAGCACGCAGGGCATCGCGGCGGGTTCTTTTCCCAACCGCGCGCGCGCTCCATGGGCGCAGGGCTCGAGCTCTTCGGTCTGCGTCGTGATGGCAGCGAGTTTCCGGTGGAGATCAGCTTGAGTCCGCTCGAGACTGAGGAGGGCCTGTTCGTCTCGAGCGCGATCCGCGACGCTACCGCGCGCAAGCGCTACGAGCAGGGTCTGCAGGAGGCGAATCGCCTGAAGAGTGTGTTCCTCGCCAACATGTCGCACGAGCTGCGCACGCCGCTCAACGCCATCATCGGCTTCTCCGAGTTGCTGGTCGACGAGAAGGCCGGCGCGCTCAGTGCCAAGCAGAAGGAATACCTGACGGACGTGCTCAACAGCGGCCGGCACCTGCTGCGGCTCATCAACGACGTGCTCGATCTGTCGAAGGTGGAGGCTGGCAGGATGGAGGTGAACGCGGAGCGCTTCTCGGTCCGGCAGGCGATCGAGGAGGTGTGCAGCGGCACCGCCCCGCTCGCGGTGGGCAAGCGTATTGGGATCCGGCGCGAGACTGCCGGCGTCCTGGATCAGGTGATGCTGGACCGGCAGAAGTTCATCCAGGTCCTGTACAACCTGCTCTCTAACGCCGTCAAGTTCAGCGACGAGGGCGGGGAGGTCGCCGTGAGCGCCGGGCTGCACAACGGGGCGCTCCGGGTGAGCGTGCGGGATAGCGGCATCGGCATCCGATCAGAGGATCTGGACAGACTTTTCGTCGAGTTCCAGCAGCTCGACTCCGGCTCCACGCGCCGCTTCGAGGGAACCGGCCTCGGGCTGGCGCTCACCAAGAAGCTGGTCGAAGTGCAAGGCGGCAGCATCGCGGTCGAGAGCGAGAGAGGTCGGGGCAGCACGTTCACTGTTCTGTTACCGCTGCCCGCAGCGGAACGGGTGGTAGTGTGAGAGGGACCTTATGACAGTGCTAATCCTGATCGTCGACGACAACCCCACGAACCTGAAGCTGGCCTCTGACGTGCTCCTGAGCGATGGATTTGCGGTAGACACGGCTCAGGATGCGGAGCAGGCGCAGGCGATTCTCCAGCAGAGGATTCCCGACCTGATCCTGATGGATATCGCTCTGCCTGGCATGGATGGCCTCAGCCTGACGCGGCGGCTGAAGTCCGAAGACCGCTTCAGGCACGTTCCCGTCGTGGCGCTGACCGCCTCGGCAATGCGAGGTGACGAGGAGAAGGCGCTTGCCGCAGGCTGCGCCGGCTACATCACCAAGCCCATCGACACGCGTGCATTCAGCCGGCAGATCGGTGAGTTCCTGCGCCAATTGAAGTGAGCAAGCGGCGCGCTGACCCGTCACGTCGTGTCCACACGAGTTAAGCGTAGAATCTTTGCAAGTGAATCGGCTGCCGGGTCGGCCATGCGGCGTTTACTCTCGTGGCAACTGTCCATTTTGCTCCTCGCCGGAATGGCGGCCGGAGCTCAAGTCCCCATCGCAACACCATCGGGCGCCGGCGAGGCACCGACGACACCCTCAACGAGCACACCGCAAGTTACAGTCACCGCGCCGCGTGTCGACGGAACACTGCCAGCGCTGCCACCGGACGAATTCACCAACTGCGTGCAGCAATCACCTCAAGGATCAGATCCAAAAACCATTGACTATATCCAGGCGGAGATCTGTGAGCATCAGCTCAATTATGAAAAGCATATCGTGATCGAGGCGTGCATTAATCGCAGTGGCAACACGGCGCTGCCCAGGGTCATCCAGGCATGCACGGAGTCGCTCGATCACAAGATCTTCGAGGGCAACGCGCGCTTTTTTCTGTTTGCGAATCGTGCCGCCGCGTATTCTGCCCAGGGCGATAAGCAGCATGCGCTCGACGATTACACCGAAGCGGTCAAACTCGCTCCCAATAACGCCGAGCTCCACTACAACCGTGGGGTCTTCTACGCAGCGCAAAATGACGGCAATGCGGCCTTACAGGACTTCGACACCGCCTTGGGCATAAACCCCAAGCTCGTCCCGGCGCTGCACAGGCGCGCGAGAATCTACCAGACTCAAGGCAACCTCAGCGGCGCACTGGCGGATTATTCACAGGCTATTGCTTTGCAGCCGAAAACTGCTGCGCTGTGGAGCGAACGAGGGTCTGTGTTCCTGATGCAGGGTGAGTTCCGGAATGCAGTAGAAGACGAGGGCCAGGCGATCCTGCTAGACCCAAAGCTGGCTCGGGCCTACTACTTCCGTGGCGTAGCCTTCGCAGGACTTGACGACTCGCAGAATGCCCGCAGCGATATTGCGACTGCAGTGCGCCTCGATCCTTCGCTCAAGCGTTACGTGAAGACCAAGGAGTAGAACTCCTTGGTTGCAGCGCGAATGCGAGTGACGTAATACAATGACAGTAAGGCGCCTGTGCAACCGGTGATGCCATGCAGAACCTTACGAAGGTCCGTTCTTTCGCACTTGCTGTTTGCAGCGTTGCCGCGCTGGCTTTTACCGCTCCAGTGTTCGCGCAGCATGGCGGCATCGCTGTCGCTCGCGGCGGCGGCTATGGCGGTGGATACCGTGGTGGCTATTACGGTGGATATCGGGGTGGCTACTATGGGGGCTACCGCGGCTATTACGGTTACCGCGGTTGGTATGGCGGTGACTATCCGTGGGGCTGGGGATGGGGTGCCCTCGGTGTGGGGCTGTATTTCGCGACCCTCCCATACTATTACTCGACCTATTGGTACGCCGGCACTCCTTACTACTACGCGGGCAATACCTACTTCCTGTGGGATCCCGCGGTGGGCGAATATCGGACGGTGGCGCCGCCCGACGGCGCGCCAAATCAGGCCGGGGGACAGGCGACGTCCGACCTGATGGTCTATCCGAAGAGCGGCCAGAGCCAGGCTCAGCAGAGCACGGACAGGAACGAGTGCCATCGCTGGGCGGTCTCGCAGCTCGGATACGATCCGACTTCGGCTGGGGGCGGGACGGTGCGTCGTGATCTGACCGATTACAATCGCGCCCAAACTGCGTGCCTGGAGGGTCGCGGTTATAGCGTCAGGTAGCGGCGGATAGCGGCGGGTAGCTTGCGCATAACGGTTGGCTGCGTTCATCGAAGGGCCAATCGCTGCCCTTCAGAGCATCGACCGACATTGCGCCGGCGACCGCCGCCGAATTTCACCTGCTGAGTCACAGCGTCGAGATTCACAGGACGCCGGCGGGAGTCGAGCAGAAATTCGGATACTGCCGGTGCGCATTATTGTGAACCGGTGTCGGTTTCTCGCAGGCGACTCGGCTGCAGCTCGCCGGCATGCTCGAGAACTGGGTAAGCGACCGAGCAGATGTGCGAGTGGATGCGCTTCAGGTCGCGCAGGATGTCAAGATGCAGTGAGCTGGATTCGATGCTCTCGGCTCGACCCTCGCGCAGGCGCGCCAGGTGATTCTCCGCCGCCGCAAACTCAGTCGCGCGCAGCGTCGCCTTCTCGGTGACGAGCTGACGTGCGATGACGAGATCACCCGACATGAAGACGCTGAAGGCGAGCTTGAGGTTGTCGCAGACCGCCTGATGGAAGTCCTGAAGCTCGGCCGCGCCTTCCTTCGAGAACACGATCTTGCGCTTGATTTTCTTGGCCGCGGCTTCCATCAGGTTCTTATCGATGATGTCGCCGACATGCTCCAGGTTTATGGAGAAGGAGATGATTTCCATCGCGCGGCGGCCGTCGCGCTCGCCGAGACTCTCGCGCGTGAGCTTGGTGAGATAGAGCTTCACGGCCTCATCGAGCTTGTCGACGGCATCGTCCATGCGGGAGATCTCCGCCACCAGCTGGCGGTCGTCCGTCATCAGCGCCGTCATGGTCTGGCGCAGCATCGTCTCCACGATGTCGCCGATGTGCATCGTCTCGCGGGCCGCGCACGCGAGCGCCACCGAAGGCGTCGCCAGCGCCGACTCGTCCAGGTACAAGGGGGTCGAGGGATCTTTGGCCTTGACCCGCTCGGGCAGCAGTCGCGTCAGGAATGCTGCAACCGCGTTCAGCGGCAGGATGAAGAGGAGCGCCATGGCGACGTTGAAGGCGGTGTGGAAGTCCGCGGCCAGGCGCGCCGGGTTGGGTTCGAGCCGCGCAAGCTGGTCCGCAATCGGCTGCAGGAACGGTAGTGTCAGCGCGCAGCCAATCAGTCGGTTGAGCATGTTGCCGAGCGGCAGGCGACGGCTCGCAGGGTTGTCGCCGCGGCTGCCTTCGAGCAGCGGGTTGATGGCGCTGCCGACGTTGGCACCCAGGATGAGGGCCAGTGCGGCCACCGGCGTGATGAAGTTGGATGCCGCGAGCGACATGACCAGCACGACCACGGTCACGCTGGAATGCGCCACCCAGGTGAGCGCCGCCGCCAGCAGCAGACATAGGAGCGGCTCGGTGGTGGCGGAGCTCAGCAGGAAGCGCACCGCCGGGGCGTTCTCGGCCGGCGCCAGCGTGTCGAGCAGGATGTGCAGCGACAACAGCATCAGGCCGACGCCGATCGCCACGCGGCCGAGATCGCGGGTGCGCGTCTGCGTGCCGCGTTTGAACGCCGTCACGCCGACGACCAGCAGCACCGGGGCCAGTGCGGAGACGTTGAAGGACAGCACCTGCACGATGAGCGTCGTACCGACATTTGCGCCCAGCATGATCGCGAGCGCCGGGACCAGAGCGACCGTGCCGCCGGCGACGAACGAGGCGGTCATGAGGCCGGTGGCGGTGCTGCTCTGGAGGAGCGCAGTCGCCAGCATGCCGGCAACAAACGCCCGGACGCGATTGCGCAGCGCGTTGCCGAGCAGGCGGCGCAGGTCGGAGCCGAAGGCGCGCACGATCCCGCTATGGACCATGTGCAGGCCCCACAGCAGCAAGGCGACGCCGCCGACCAGATCGATCAGCACCGTGCTTCCCATCGTCATCCTCGTGTCCGGGTGGCACGGGTATTTCGGCGATCCGGCATCCTGCCGTCAACTACCCGGATCGGTAGCGCTGCCGTCATTGCCCGGGCGCGGGCAGCTCGCGCGGGGTCGTCGGGCTGCATTTGTGGGGCGCCGCGGCCGGGTCGCCGGGCGCCCAGGGGAAGCACAGCGACTCGTAGTAGCTCAGCGGGCGCGCCGGGGGTGCCGCTCCGGCGGGCAGCGCACGCCCCGAGAGACTCTGGAAGTAGGCGATGCAGGCGTCGCGCCACCAGCGCGCTTCGCGCTCCTGGATCGCGAGGAACGCACTCACCTCGGCGTGGCGCTCGGGGTCGATCCGCCCGGCGAGCGCCGCCCACGCCGTGCGCATCGCTCCTACGGCCGCTACACCCTGGTCATACCGCGACACCAGCTCCTCCCACACGCTATGTCCCGAGGACAGGCGATAGTCCCAGGACAGGTGATGGAACCAGAGCAGCAGCCGCTCCGGGGTACGCGCGAGGTCGGCGAAGGTAGCCGCCACGGGGGCGGCGTACTGGGAGACCGCGTTGCTGCCGCTTGCCGTGCGATCGAAGCCGATGCCCGCGGCGTCCGCCCGGTGGAAGTACACCGAGGTAGACGCGGCGAGTGACCCGCTCCCCACCCAGGGGCCGGGCCCGTAGTGATGGCCGCTCGCCATGATGTGGGCGAGGCCGAGCGGCGTCATGTAGTTCACCACCGCTTCGCGCGATCCCATCATCATGTCGACGACCGGATTCACGACCGCCGGATCGTTCGAGAAGGTCATGCGCACCCAGTCCGCGGCGATGCCGCGCGGATCGGCGCGCGGATCCCACGCCAGGCGGCCGAACGCATACCAGTTGGCCTGATCGAACTGCGAGCCGCTCCAGTTGCGCGCCGTGCCGATGTTGGCCACCCCGGCCATGCCGCTGATACGTGCGCCGAACAGCGAGCCGTCGACGACCCGCGCCACGGTCGAGCCCGGCCCGCGGGCATAGGTGTCGGACTCGAGGGTCTCCGCGAACAGCGACCCGAGGTATGCGAGGTGCGTGGCGAAGCCGAGGTACTCCTTGGTGATCTGCACCTCCAGCATGAGCGGCGTGTGCGGCATGGCCCCGAACAACGGGTGAAACGGCTCGCGTGGCTGAAAGTCGAGCGGGCCGTTCTTCACCTGCAGCAGCACGTTGGCGTGGAAGCTGCCGTCGAGCGGCTGGAACTCGTCGTACGCCTGCCTGGCGCGATCCTCATCGGGGCGTGACGCATAGACGAAGGCGCGCCACATCACGATGCCGCCATGGGGTGCGAGCGCGTCGGCGAGGAGGTTGGCGCCGTCGGCGTGCGAGCGGCCGTAGTCCTGCGGCCCGGGTTGTCCTTCGGAGTTCGCCTTCACCAGGAACCCGCCGAAGTCCGCAATCCGCGCGTACACCTCATCGGCCTTTGCACGCCACCAGGCGCGCACCTCGGCGTTGAGCGGGTCGGCGCTGGCCAGGCCGCCGAGCGTCACCGGTGCGCTGAAGGGTACCGACAGGTACACCCGTACCCCGTAGGGCCGCAGCACGCCGGCGAGCGCGGCAACCTTGCTCAGGTAGAGGGGCGTCAGCATAAGCGGGCTGGCATTAACGTTGTTGAGCACGCTGCCGTTGATGCCGAGCGAAGCGCAGGCACGGGCGTAGTCGGTGTAGCGCGGATCGGTATAGCCGGGGAGCTTGTGCCAGTCCCAGAGCGAGCCGCCGGCATAGCCGCGCTCGACGCTGCCATCCGGGTTGTCCCAGTGATCGAGGACGCGCAGCTGCACGCGCGGCGCTGAGGTCACATCGAGCGCCTCGAGCGCCCGGTGGGTTTGCATGAGCTGCAGGAGAGCAAACACGCCGTATAACACGCCGCGGTCGGTGTTGGCGGCGACCACGATGGCGCGATGACCCTCGATCCGCAGTGCGCGGATTACGTACCCCTCGGGGCCGGCACGCTCGAGCGCCAGGCCGAGCGCGGCGAGTGCCGGGAGCGACTGCGGGGTTCCGACGAGGATCGCGCCATCCTGCGTGACGCGTGCGGCGGTCAGTGGTTCCGCGCCCAGCATGCCGCGCAGCCCGCGGGCGAGCTCAGCTCGGGCGGCCTGGAGCGTCGGCGAGGCGGCCGCACCCGCTATCAGCTCGGTCGCCGCGGCCCGGTACTCGGGCAACCGCTCACCGCTTACCGCGGGGTATCGCAGCCACAGGTCGTGACCGTCTTCGGCGCGTGCGGCCGCGCTGCTCGTGAGGAGGCCGAGCGCGACGGCCGCGCAGGCCAGCCTGCGTGCACTACGCAGGGATTGCTGTCCGCCGCGCGCGCCGCTAGTCGACGCAGTGATAGAGCGTCTCGCCTTCCGAGCGTTCGGCTACGGCGTGCTTGCCCTGGGCGGCGCAGTCGGCCTCGGCCTGCTCGAGCGCCCGCGCCTCGCCGCGCTGCTCGGCGCGCGGCGAGGCCGTCGGGTTGTCGGCTGGCGGTGGGGCGAGCGTGCAGCCTAGGAGGAGGGCGGTGCAGGCGAGGAGAAAGACTTTCATGGATGCTCCGGGTGGACTACAGGCCGAGGTCGCTGAGGCCTGGGTGATCTTTGGGCCTCGCGCCGGGCGCCGGCCAGTGATATTTGCGCTCGCTCTCAGCGATCGGCAGGTCGTTGATCGAGGCATGGCGGCGGCGCATCAGCCCGGCCTCATCGAATTCCCAGTTCTCGTTCCCATAGGAGCGAAACCAGTGCCCCGAGTCGTCGCGCCACTCGTAGGCGAAGCGCACCGCGATGCGGTTCTCACCGAACGCCCAGATCTCCTTGATCAGCCGGTAATCGAGTTCGCGCGCCCATTTGCGGTGCAGGAACTCGCGGATTGCGGCCCGCCCGGTGAAGAACTCGGCGCGATTGCGCCAGCGCGAATCCTCGGAGTAGGCGAGCGCCACGCGCTCGGGATCGCGGCTGTTCCAGGCGTCTTCGGCGCCGCGCGCCTTGGCGATGGCGCTGGCAAGGGTGAAGGGCGGCTTGATGGCTGCCGGGGCGGCAGCGCTCGCCGCGGGTTTCGAATCGCTCACGTGCTCACTCCGTCCGGCCCCGTCAGTCGGATCATGCTGACGAGGGCCGCAAGCAGCGCCAGGACCGCGGCCACGCACAGCGCGAGATTCGAGCCGGTCGCGGGATAGGCGCGGAACAGGATTGCCACACCCGCGGCTCCGAGTGTCTGCCCGGCGAGCCGCGAGGTGCTCAGCATACCCCCGGCTGCGCCGCTGCGCGCCCGCGGCGCCGACGAGAGGATGGCGTGATTGTTGGGAGCCTGGAACAGCCCGAAGCCGGCGCCGCACACCGCCATCCGCCAGATGAATCCGGTGGCGGTGCCGCCGGCGGGCAGCAAGGCGAGGAGCGCCAGCCCCGCAGACATGATGAGGAGTCCCAAGCCCCCGAGCAGCCCCGCCGAGTAGCGGTCGGCGAGGCGGCCCGCGAGCGGGGCGGTGATGGCGAGCGCCAGCGGCCAGGGAGTCATGTAGAGGCCGGTCTCGACCGCACTGTGACCGAGGCGTTGGATCTCGAAGGGCAGGGCGACGAGCGCGCTCATCTGCGCGATGAAGGCGCATAGCGAGGCGGCGAGCGACAGCGTGAACAGGCGCACGCGCAGCAGATCGAACGGTATGAAGGGCGCTGCACGCCGCAACTCGTGGTGCACCAGCACCCAGGTGAGCACGGCCCCGCCGGCGAGCTGCGCCAGCGCGAACCAGGTCGCGGAGTGATGCGCGAGCGACTGCAGCCCGGAGATGAGCAGGGCGAAGGTGCCGGCGTACAGCACCGCGCCCGCCGGGTTGAGCGGCCGGTGGCTGCGCTCGACGACCGGGAGCGAGTAGCGGGCGATGGCAATGGTGAGGATCCCGAGCGGCACGTTGATGCCGAACAGCCAGCGCCACTGCGCCACCGCCAGCACCGCCGATGCGATCGTGGGACCTAAAGCCGCGGACGTCGCCACCACGAAGGCGTTGATGCCGATCGCGCGTCCCAGGTAGCGGTGCGGGTAGGTGAAGCGCACCAGCGCAGCGTTGACGCTGACGATGCCCGCCGCGCCGAGGCCCTGAATCCCGCGGGCGATGCTCAGCGTGAGCAGCGAGGGCGCGAGTGCGCAGGCGAGCGAAGCGAGGGTGAACACCCACAGCCCGGCCTGGGAGATGCGCCGGTAGCCGATGACCTCGCCAAAGGCCGCGAGCGGCAGCAGCACGGCCAGGATCGCCAGCTGATAGGCGTTGACCACCCAGATCGAGGCCGCGGGGCTGGCGTGAAAATCGCGCGCGATGGTGGGCAGGGCGATGTTCGTGATGGTGCTGTCGAGCACCGACATGCAGATCGAGAGCAGGATGGCTGCGATCGCCCAGTAGCGGCGCGGCACGGGCAGCCCGTCGGGGGCGCTCGCACCATGGGCAGGGACGGTGCTCGGGCTCGACATCGCCTGCCATGATACTGAGGGCGGTGCGCGAGGTGTCATAAGCTGGCGGCGCAACTTTCAGCGCGCCGCACCGGCCTGCGTGCGGCTAGAATGACGCCAGGTCAGCCGCGGCCTCAGCCGACAAGAACAACGACCGTGTCCGACTGTCTCAACGATCCGACTGCACCCCAGCTGCGCCCGGCAGCGCACGAGCGGCGGCACGGCGAGCGCCGCCGCCAGGTGTTGCGGGCACTGGCGCTCGGCAGCTTCCACGCGCGCCGCCGCCGTCCGCGCCGAGCCAGTGAGCAGGCGCTCGCCGCGGTCGACTGGCACCACCCGCAATGGCTGGCGACGGCGATCCTGATCCTGGTGTTCTCGAGCGCCGATGCGGGGCTCACCCTTGAGTTGATGCGCCTCGGCGCCTACGAGGTCAACCCGCTGATGCGACCGCTGGTGGGCGGCTCGGCGGTGGCGTTTACGCTGGTGAAGGTCGGGCTGACCGCCGGCGGTGTGATCCTGCTCACACTGCTCGCCGGCATGCGCGCCTTCGGTCGTCTCTCGGCGGGATTCCTTTTATATGCGCTTCTGGCCGGGTACGGGGCGCTGCTCGTCTACGAGTTCCGGCTGCTCGATCGGCTGTTGTAGGCCGTGGCTTCAGGGGGCGGCCGGGCGCTTTTCCCCGGCCGGCGGCCTTTCCGTTAAACTAAGCGGGCGCCCTTTTTGACTCCCCCGCATGCTCGAACCGACACCCCTCTACGGCGGTAACGCCGACTTTCTCGACGCCCTCTACGAGCAGTTTCTGCGCGATCCGGCGAGCGTAGACGAGCGCTGGCGGAGCTATTTCGCGCAGCTGCCCCCCGGCGGCGGACCCGAACGGGCGCATGCACCGGTGGTGGCCGGCATCGTCGAGCGTGCCCGGCAGGGGCGGGGTGGCACGGCGCCCGCGGCGGGGGCCGGGGCGGACGCGCGCCAGGCGGCGGTGTCACGCCTGATCCAGATCTGGATCAACCGCGCGCACCTCATCGCCAACATCGACCCGCTGGGTCTGATGCCACACGCGCAGATCGCGGCTCTCGACCCCCAGCACTACGGGCTGACCGCCGCCGATCTCGACCAGGAATTCTTCACCGGCAGCCGCACTGAGGCGGTGCCGAAACGCGAGAAGCTGCGCGACATCCTCGCGCAGCTGCGCGCCATTTACGCGGGCACCATCGGCGCCGAGTTCGCCCACGTGTCGGACACGGTGGAGCGGCTGTGGCTGCAGAATGAGTTCCAGGACGGGCGCCTCACCTTCCGCTTCAGCGCCGAGGAACGCCGCAACATCCTCTGGCAGCTCACCGCCGCCGAGGGTCTCGAGCGCTACCTGCACACCAAGTACGTGGGCCAGAAGCGCTTCTCGCTCGAGGGGGGCGATGCGCTCATCCCGCTGCTCGATGATGTGATCCAGGGGGCGGGTGCGGCCGGCGTCGAGGAAGTCGTCATCGGCATGGCGCACCGCGGCCGGCTCAACGTGCTGGTCAACCTGCTCGGCAAGTCGCCGGCGGAGCTGTTCACGGAATTCGAGGGGGTATACGACCCGCTCAAGGTCAAGGGCTCGGGCGACGTGAAGTACCACAAGGGCTTCTCGGCGGACCTGCGCACCGCGGCCGGCAACATTCACACCGTGCTCGCCTTCAACCCCTCGCACCTCGAGGTGGTGAACCCGGTGGTGGAGGGCTCGGTACGCGCCCGCCAGGAGCGCTGCGGGGATGAGCGCGGCGGGCACGTGCTGCCGCTGCTGATCCACGGGGATGCCGCCTTCGCCGGGCAGGGCGTGGTGATGGAGACGCTGCAGCTCAGCCAGGCGCGCGGCTTCTCGACCGGCGGTACGTTCCACCTGATCATCAATAACCAGGTCGGCTTCACCACCTCGGAGCCGAGCGACGCGCGCTCGACCCGCTACTGCTCGGACGTCGCCAAGATGCTCGAGGTGCCGATCTTCCACGTCAACGCGGACGATCCGGAAGCGGCGGTGTTCGTTGGCCGGCTGGCGCTCAAGTACCGCATGCGCTTCCGCAAGGACGTGGTCATCGACCTGGTGTGCTATCGCCGCCACGGACACAACGAGGCCGACGAGCCGGCCGCTACGCAGCCGGGGATGTATCGCGTGATCCGCCAGCACCCGAGCGCACGCCGCCTGTACGCCGATCAGCTCACCGCCGCAGGCGTGCTGTCGGCGCAGGAAGCGGAAGGATTGCTGGAGCAGTATCGCGACGGACTCGATGCCGGGCGGCCGCAGGCACGCGCCTCGCTCGGCATGATCGGCAACAAATATACGGTCGACTGGAGCGGCTACGCGCAGGTGGACTGGACCGAGCGGGTCACGACGGGGCTCGAGCTCGCGCGATTGCGCTCACTCGGAGAGCGCATCACCAGCGTGCCGGAGGGCTTCAGTCTGCAGTCGCGCGTGGCACAGCTGATCACCAACCGCCGCAGGATGCTCGCCGGGGAGCTGCCGCTCGACTGGGGCTGCGCCGAGACGCTCGCCTACGCGGCGCTGGTTGCCGAGGGCTTTGCCGTACGGCTTAGCGGTCAGGACAGCGGGCGGGGCACCTTCTTCCATCGTCACGCCGTGCTGCACGATCAGAACACCGATGCCACGTGGATTCCGCTGCAGCACATCGCCGCCGGACAGCCGCGCGTGCAGGTGATCGACTCGGTGCTGTCGGAGGAGGCCGTGCTCGGCTTCGAGTACGGCTATGCGACCACGCAGCCGGGCTGCCTCACGGTGTGGGAGGCGCAGTACGGCGATTTTGCCAACGGCGCGCAGGTGATCATCGACCAGTTCATCAGCTCGGGCGAAGCCAAGTGGGAGCGCTTCTGCGGACTCGTGCTGCTGCTGCCGCATGGCTTCGAGGGAGCAGGCCCCGAGCACTCCTCAGCGCGCCTCGAGCGCTTCCTGCAGCTGTGTGCCGAGAACAACATGCAGGTGTGCGTGCCCTCGACGCCGGCGCAGATGTTCCACATGCTCAGGCGGCAGATGCGCCAGCCGTTCCGCAAGCCACTCATCGTCATGTCGCCCAAGAGCCTCTTGCGGCACGAGCTGTCGGTGTCGCCGCTCGAGGCCCTCACCCGCGGCAGCTTCGCGCGCGTCATCGGCGAGATCGATGAGCTGCAGCCGTCCGATGTGCACCGCCTCGTGTTCTGCAGCGGCAAGGTGTACTTCGATCTGCTCAAGGCGCGCCGCAAGGAAGGCCTGCGCGATGTGGCGCTGGTGCGCATCGAGCAGCTCTACCCGTTCCCAAGCGATGAATACCAGTCGATGTTTATCCGCTTCCCCAAGGTCCGCGAGGTCGTGTGGTGCCAGGAGGAGCCGCAGAACCAGGGCGCCTGGTACCAGATCCGCCACCGCCTGCAGGAGCTGGTAACGGGACACCGCCCGGTACTGTATGCCGGCCGCGCGCCGGCGGCGGCGCCCGCGACCGGCGTCGCGCGGATTCACGAGCTCGAGCAGCAGGAGCTGGTCAGCGCGGCGCTGCATTCGAAGACCACGGAAGAGTCGGCGCGCGAGACCACGCGCCTCACCGCCGTCGTGCCGGGCGCGGGCGCAGCGGCGCCGGCCTCGGCGCCCGAAGCGTCGCCTGCTGCGGCCGGTCAGTCCGCACCGCCGCCGGCGGCATCGATGAGAAAGCGCTCATGAGCACCGAAATACGCGTCCCGCAGCTGCCCGAGTCGATCGCCGATGCGACCCTGGTCGCGTGGCACAAGCAGCCGGGAGATGCCATCCGCCGCGACGAGAATCTCGCCGACCTCGAGACCGACAAGGTGGTGCTGGAGGTGCCGGCTCCCGCCGACGGCGTGGTGCGTGAGATCCGCGTGAAGAGCGGCACGGTGGTGACGAGCGGTCAGGTGCTGGCGGTCATCGACGAGGGCGATGCGACGCGGACCATGCCCGTGAAGATCTCGCCCGCGCTGGCCGCGGCCGCACAGGCAGCGGCCCAAGCCGCGGCCGCCGCCGGCAAGCCCGCGCCGCCGCCGGCCGCAGAGGGCGACGGCGCGCGCGAGGCTGGCAAGCTCAGCCCCTCGGTGCGACGGCTCGTCGAGGAGAACCGCCTCAACCCTGCGGCCATTCCGGCCTCGGGGCGCGATGGGCGGCTTACCAAGTCCGATGTCGTCGGCTTCCTCGACAAGAAGCCCTCGCCCGCGCCGGCAGCTGCCGCGCCGGCACCGGCGCCCGCCACGGCAACGCCAGCCCCCGCCTCGCCTTCAACCCCCGCCGCGGCGCCTGCCCGTGCCCCGGCGGCGCGGTCACCCGCGCCCGCCCCGGCGCAGCCGTCGTCCGCGCGCAGCGAGCAGCGCGTGCCGATGACTCGGCTGCGGGCGCGCATCGCGCAGCGTCTGCTCGAGGCGCAGTCGACGCAGGCGCTGCTCACCTCGTTCAACGAGGTGGACCTGACCGAGGTGCAGGCACTGCGGGCGCGTTACAAGGAGCGCTTCGAGAAGCAGCACGGCGTGAAGCTCGGCTTCATGTCGTTCTTCGTGAAGGCCTGCATCGAGGCGCTGAAGAAATTCCCGGTGGTGAACGCCTCGGTCGACGGCAACGACATCATCTATCACGAGTACTACGACATCGGCGTCGCGGTCTCCACCGACCGCGGGCTGGTGGTGCCGATCGTGCGTGATGCCGACGCCAGGAGCTTCGCGCAGATCGAGAGGGAGGTGGCCGAGTACGCCCGCAAGGCGCGCGACGGCACGATCACGATCGGCGACCTGACCGGCGGCACCTTCACCATCACTAACGGCGGAGTGTTCGGCTCGCTGATGTCGACGCCGATCGTCAACGCGCCGCAGAGCGCCATCCTCGGCATGCACAAGGTGCAGGAGCGCCCCATGGTCGTGGACGGCCAGATAGCCGTGCGGCCGATGATGTATCTCGCGGTGACCTACGACCACCGCATCATCGATGGGCGCGAGGCGGTGCAGTTCCTGGTCGCGGTGAAGGAAGCGCTCGAGGACCCGGGACGGATGCTGCTCGGAATCTGAGCGGCAGGCGTTACGGCGCGCTCAGAAGATCTGCCGGAACACCCAGTACAGTACGCCCGAGAGCAGAATCGCCGCCGGCAGCGTCAGCACCCAGGCCATCAGCAGGTTGCGCAGCGTCGTCAGCTGCAGGCCTGAGCGGTTGGCGGCCATCGTGCCCGCGACTCCCGAGGACAGCACGTGCGTAGTCGACACCGGGAGCCCGAACATGTCGGCGGCGCCGATCGTGGCCATGGCGACGAGCTCGGCGCAGGCGCCCTGCGCGTAGGTGAGATGGGTCTTGCCGATCTTCTCGCCGATCGTCACCACGATGCGCTTCCATCCGACCATGGTGCCGAGGCCGAGCGCGATGGCGACCACGACCTTGACCCACAGCGGAATGAACTTGGTCGCGCCGTCGATCTGCTTCTTGAAGACGTCGAGGTCGTTGCGCGTCTCGGCGCTGAGGCCGGCGGCGTGCGGGTCCTTGGCGAACAGGCGCACCGCCTCCGAGGTGAGATACATGTCGTTGCGCACGTTGGCGACTGTCTCGCCCGACATCTGCGCGAAACTGCCGCTCAGCTTGACCTGCTCGCCGATGCTGCCGGTGATCGCGGCCAGCGCCGGCACCACGTCCGCATTCCACTGATGGGTGCGCACGTAGGTCGAGAGCGTGCTGCGCGGATCGGCCGGCGCGGGAGCCGGGGCGGCGGCGCGCAGCGACTGCTCCGTGGTGCTCGCCATGGCGACGAACGGCGCGACCTGGCTCGTCGGCATGGCGCGATTGAGCGCGTAGGCCATCGGCACGGTGCCGATGAGGATCAGCATGATGAGG
The DNA here is from genome assembly GCA_963804465.1 of uncultured Gammaproteobacteria bacterium. Classification (GTDB taxonomy): domain Bacteria; phylum Pseudomonadota; class Gammaproteobacteria; order Steroidobacterales; family Steroidobacteraceae; genus 13-2-20CM-66-19. The sequence goes on along the minus strand of CAWDQL010000017.1, from coordinate 479,824 downwards.
CCCATGCCCTTCTGCCCGTCGTTCGAGCCGTGTGCCAGCGACACCCCGCCGCAGGTGAGAATCAGGATGCCGCGGATCCACCACGGGGGCGAGGCGTTGCCCCGCGGCTCCTGGTAGAGATCGCGGTTCTTCACCAGCGCCTTGAGTACGAGCAGCAGCAGCGCCGCGCACACGAAGCCGACCAGCGGCGACAAGAGCAGCGAGTAGCCGATCTTGGTGGCCTGCGCCCAGTCGACGCCGCTCGTGCCGTCGCGCCCGTGCATGAGCGCGTTGGCGACGCCGACACCGATGATCGAGCCGATCATCGTATGCGAGGAGGAGGCCGGGAGTCCGAGCCACCAGGTGCCGAGATTCCAGATGATGGCGGCGATCAGCAGCGCGAACACCATGGCGAAGCCGGCGCTCGAGCCGACCTGCAGAATGAGCTCCACCGGCAGCAGCGAGATGACGCCGAAGGCCACGGCGCCGCTCGAGAGCAGCACGCCGATGAAGTTGAGCGTCCCCGAGTACACCACCGCGATGTGCGGCGGGAGTGCATGGGTATAGATGACAGTGGCGACCGCATTGGCCGTGTCGTGAAAGCCGTTGACGAACTCGAAGCCGAGGGCGATGAGCAGCGCCACCCCGAGGAGGAAGTACGGCAGGATGGTCACCGCATGCGACTTCGTCCCGGTGATGTCGCTCACCAGGCTGAATCCGGCGTAGCCCACCCCGATCACCACCAGCACGAGGAACAGCAGCCGCGTGCCCGGCCCTGACTTGCGATCGAGTGTGGGACGCACGGCGGCGGTCGGCGGCATCAGGCTTTCTGCGGCGCTGCCCATGGGTTAGCTCTTTTCGCGGTGCGGCAAAGTCCGTCACCCTATGACACTGATATTTCTCTTTGATGACCGTACCGGGACAAGGGGGGCACGGGAGCCGCTCCGCTAGCGGCGCGTTTGTGTTAAGTTGCCTCGCTTGCAAGACCGCTAACCTGAAGTATTACAAACACTTCCATGCCGAACAGCGAACAGCAGACCCCCGCCGGGACGGACTCATTTGATGTGATCGTGATCGGCGGCGGACCGGCCGGCTACCCGGCGGCGATCCGCGCCGCGCAGAACCAGCTGCGGGTGGCGTGTATCGACGAGTGGAAGAACCGCGACGGCAGCGCCACCTTCGGCGGCACGTGCCTGAATGCCGGATGCATTCCCTCCAAGGCGCTGCTCGAGTCGACCGAGCTCTACCATCGCGCGCGCGAGGAGTTCGCCATCCACGGCATCGGGGTTGGGGGCGTGACGCTCGACTTGGCACAGATGCAAAAGCGCAAGGCCGGGGTCGTCAAGGCGATGACCGGCGGGATACTGGCGCTGTTTAAATCAGCCGGTGTCACGCCGCTTCAGGGACACGGCAAGCTCCTCGCCGGACGGCGCGTGCAGTTCACCGCCCACGACGGTACGCGACGCGAGCTGGCCGCGAAGCACGTGGTGCTCGCCTCCGGCTCCACTCCCATCGAGCTGCGCTCGGCGCCATTCCAGGCGCCGCAGGTGGTTGACTCCTGGGGTGCGCTCGAATTCGATGCGGTGCCGAAGCGCCTCGGTGTCATCGGTGCGGGTGTCATCGGGCTCGAGCTCGGGAGCGTGTGGCGGCGGCTCGGTGCGGAAGTGACCGTGCTCGAGGCGCTGCCGGATTTTCTCGCCTTCGCCGATCAGCAGCTCGCCAAGGAGGCGCTACGGCATCTGAAGAAGCAGGGCCTCGACATCCGCCTCGGTGCCAAGGTCACCGGCGCCACGGTCGCGGGCGGTGCGGTCGAGGTCGCCTACAGCGACGCCAAGGGCGAGCAGCGCATCACGGTGGATCGGCTGGTGGTCGCCATCGGGCGCAAGCCATACACGCGCGAGCTCCTCGCCGCCGACAGCGGCGTCGAGCTCGATGAGCGCGGCTTCGTGAAGGTCGATCACTCCTGCCGCACGGGCGTCGAGGGGGTGTGGGCCGTCGGCGACTGCGTGCGCGGCCCCATGCTGGCCCACAAAGGCAAGGAGGAGGGGGTGATGGTCGCGGACCTCATCGCCGGTCGCTACGGCGAGGTGAACTACAAGGTGATTCCGGCGGTCATCTATACCGCGCCGGAGATCGCCTGGGTCGGGCTCACCGAGGAGCAGGTCAAGTCGAGCGGCCGCGCCTACAAGACCGGCATGTTCCCGTTTCTCGCCAGCGGTCGCGCGCGCGCCATGGAGCAGGCCGCAGGCTTCGCCAAGATCGTCGCGGCACGCGACGATGACGAGATCCTCGGTGTGCACATCATCGGCCCGATGGCGGGCGAGCTGATCGCCGAAGCGGTGCTTGCCATGGAGTACTCGGCCAGCAGCGAAGATCTGCAGCGCACCATCCACGCGCACCCGACGCTCGCCGAGGCGGTGCACGAAGCGGCGCTCAACGCCGACAAGCGCGCCATCGATTCCATCAACCGCTGAAGGGTGGCGCGGGATGCGGCGCCCTACATGCGGCGCCGCGCTTCGATGACGTTCGGCACCGCCGCCAGGCGGCGCAGCAGCCGTGCCAGCTGCTCGAGGTCGGACACCGGGATGCGCAGCGCGAAATGCGCCGTGCCGGCGTCGTGGTCGGTGCGCGAGCTGACCGCATCAATGCTCAGGTGCTCGGCGGCCACGACGTCGGTGAGATCTCGCAGCAGCCCGCGGCGGTCGTAGGCACTGACCGAGATCTCGACCTCGAGCGTGCCGGTGTCGGATGCGGCCCACTCCACTTTCAATACACGATCGGGCTTCAAGGCACTCATGCGCATCAAGCTGGCGCAGTCGCTGCGATGCACGGTGACCCCGCGGCCGAGCGTCACGTAGCCGGTGATGGGCTGCGGGCGCAGCGGCGCGCAACAGCGCGCCAGCGTAGTCGGCAGGTCGCCGACGCCCTCGATCTCGATGGGCGCGGCGCGTCGCCGGGGCGCGGGCCGCGCCGGACGCACGATCGCTCGCTCGGCGGGCGGTGCGATCAGCCGGCCCGCGGCCTGCATGAGCTGCGTGACGGTGATCTCACCCTCGCCGAGCAGCTGATAGAAATGCTCGAGGTCGCGGGCGTTGAGCTGCGCGGTGAGCGCCGCGAGCTGCTCGGCGCGCACCCCGCCGATGCGTGACAGCTCGCGCTCGGCGAGCGCGCGGCCGGCACTGCGGTTGTCGCCGACATCCTGCTTGCGGAACCAGGCGCGCACCTTGCTGCGGCTGCGCGGCGAGGCGAGGTATCCCTGCTCGGGCGCGAGCCAGTCGCGGCTCGGCGCCTCGTGCCTGGCGGTGATGATCTCGACGATCTCGCCGTTGGCGAGCGCGCGCGTCAGCGGCACGATGCGTCCGTTGATCTTGGCGCCGCGGCAGCGGTGGCCGAGCGAGGTGTGCACGTGGTAGGCGAAGTCGAGCGGGGTCGCGCCGCGCGGCAGGTCGATGACCTCGCCCTTGGGGGTGAGCACGTAGACGCGGTCCTCGAACAGCTCCGCGCGCATCCCCTCGACGAAGTCGCGCTCGGCGGTCTCGCCCGAGGCGTCCTGCGGCTCGAGCAGCCGCCGCACCCACTCGATCTTGCGCTGGTAGTGCGCATCGCGCGGTCCGCCCTCCTTATAGGTCCAGTGCGCCGCCACGCCGAGCTCGGCGTGCTCGTGCATCTGGCGCGTGCGGATCTGCACCTCGAGGCTCTTCGCCTGCGGCCCGATCACCGCGGTATGAATGGAGCGGTAGCCGTTGCCCTTGGGCGTGGCGATGTAGTCGTCGAACTCGCCGGGAATGTACGGCCACTCGCCGTGCACTATGCCGAGCGCCGCGTAGCATTCGGGAAGCGTGGCCACCACCACCCGCACTGCGCGCACGTCGAACAGCTGCTCGAAGGCGAGCTGCTTGCGCTGCATCTTGCGGTAGATGCTGTACATGTGCTTCGGCCGGCCGTAGACCTCGGCGGCGATGCCGGCGGCGCGCAGCGCGCTCGCGATCTCGGTGCACAGCGCCGCGATGTAGCGCTCGCGGTCGGCACGACGCTCATTGAGCGCGGCGGCGATGCGCCGGTACTCCTCGGGCTCGAGGTAGCGGAACGCGAGATCCTCGAGCTCCCACTTCAGCTGCCAGACTCCGAGGCGGTTGGCGAGCGGCGCGTAGATGACGCGCGCCTCGACCGCACGACGCTCGCGCTCGGCGGCGCTGAGCTCGCGCGCGTGCCGCAAGCCCACCAGCTCCTCGGCGAGCCGCGCCAGCACCAGCCGCGGGTCGCTCACTACCGCGAGCAGCATCTTGCGCAGCGTCTCCGCCTGGCGCGCATCGAGTCCCCGGGCTGGTGACCAGTCGCGCGGCAGGCCGAGCGTGCCGAGCCGCTGCAGCGCCATCGCGATGTCGGTCGCCCCCTGACCGACGATGCCGGCGGTTTGCTCCGGGGTGAGGCCGCGGGAGATCACCGGCCGCGCGAGCAGCGCACTCGCGAGCTCGGTGCTCTCGGTGAGACCGCCCATGATCTCGGCCGCCTCGGTGGCGAAGCCGAGGTCCGCGGGCGAGCGCACGCTCGCCCGCTCGAGCGCTGCGCGGGCGCCAATGATGGCGTCGCGCAGAGCCGGTGGGCAGACTTGATTCGTTTCCATGGGCTTCAGGTTTAAGTCTATGATACCGCAGTGTTTCCCTGATGCCGTCGCGGTTGTCCCGCGGCGCACGGCGTGAGCACCTTAGGCGAGGTTCATGGCAGGTCACAGCAATTGGTCGAGCATCAAGCGTCGCAACCGTGTCCTGGGGGCGCGCCGCGAGCGCGAGCGGCCGCGCGCGCCGGGCGCGGGACAGCAGCTGGTGCGCTACGAGGGCTACGGGCCGGGGGGCGCCGCGATCCTGGTCGAGTGCCTGACCGATGACCGCGGACGAGTGGGCGCCAGGGTGCGCAGCGCCTTCCTCGAGCACGGCGGCAACCTCGGCGCGGACGGCTCGGTGAGCTATCTCTTCAACACCGTCGGGCTCATGACCTACCCGCCGGGAACCGACGAGGAGCAGCTGATGCGGGTAGCGCTCGAGGCCGGCGCGGAGGACGTGGTCGCGAAGGACGATCGCTCCATGGAGGTGTTGGCCGATCCGCTCGAGCTCGATACCGTGCGCGCGGTGCTCACTCATCGCGGTTTCGCGCCCGCGACCGCGGAAGTGACGCAGCGGGCAGCGTCCGCGCACGCGCTCTCGGGCGAGTCCGCAGCGCTCATGGTGCAATTGCTCGAGACGCTCGATGGGCTGGAGGAAGTGCGCGACGTCTACTCGAACGTCGAGATAGCGGACGAGGTGCTCGAGCGGCGGTGAGACGGCCTGGCGGCAGGGCCCGAGCGAGCTGCGGCTCACAGTTTTGGAATGCGTAAGCCTTTGTTTTCAGCTAGGCTTGTTCCAATGTCGAGATATCGGACGAGGTCGTGGCGAGCGTTTGATCCGGCGGCTGCCGCCTCGACGCTCCCCACGGGGCCGACGACCGTCCGCATCCTGGGTCTCGACCCCGGCTCACGCCGCACCGGATTCGGCGTGCTCGAGTGCCGCGGCGCCGAGCTCCTGCTTATCGCGCAGGGCTGCCTCGATGTGAGCGCCTTGAGCAGCGCGGCGCGTCTGCGGATGATCTTCGAAGGCCTGGCGGCGCTCGTTGGCGAGCACCGTCCGGGCGAGATTGCGGTCGAGCGGGTGTTCGTCAGCCGCAATGTCGACAGCGCCCTGAAGCTCGGACAGGCGCGCGGCGCGGCGCTGTGCGCGGTGCCGCGCGGCATGCCGGTGTTCGAATACGCCCCGCGCGCCATTAAGCTGGCGCTCGTAGGCACGGGTGCCGCGGAGAAATTCCAGGTGGCGCACATGGTGCGGGTGCTGCTCGGCGTCGCAGGACCCCTGACGGCGGATGCGGCTGACGCACTGGCGGTCGCCGTCTGCCACGCGCATACCCGGCGCTTGGGCGCGCTGGCAGCGCAGCAGCGCACGGCCCGCAGTCAGCGGCAGGCGCTGCGATGATCGGGGCGGTGCGCGGCAGGATCGCCTCCAAGACCCCCCCGCAACTCACGGTCGACGTCGGCGGGCTCGGCTACGAGCTGGAGGCGCCCATGTCGACCTTCTTTCACCTGCCGCCGATCGGCGCGGAGGTCAGCCTGCTGACGCACCTGGTGGTGCGCGAGGACGCGCACGTGCTGTACGCGTTTGCCACCGAGGAGGAGCGGCGGCTGTTCCGCAGTCTCATCCGGGTGTCGGGCGTGGGGCCGAAGATCGCGCTGGCACTGCTCTCGGGGATGAGCGTTGCAGCCTTCGCCCGCTGTGTGCAGAGTGAGGACGTGGCGGCGCTGACGCGCGTGCCGGGCATCGGACGCAAGACCGCCGAGCGGCTCATCGTCGAGATGCGCGACCGATTGTCGTCGCCGCCGCCGCCCGCGGGCGCCGCCGCGACGCCGCCGGCCGACAGCCCCGAGGGCGAGGCCTACGGCGCGCTGGTGGCGCTCGGCTATCGCCCGGCTGAGGCCACACGGCTGCTCAGGGCGGTGGAGCCGGGAGCGCATACGACCGAGGAGCTGATCCGACGCGCGCTGCAGGGTGCGGCGCGGGAGTAGACCGACAGCAGTGACAGCCGAGCGAGTCATCAGCGGTGCCGTGGGCGCGGACGAGGAGGCGGTCGAGCGGGCCATCCGCCCGCGCCGGCTCGAGGAATACGTCGGTCAGACGCCGGTCAAAACGCAGCTCGAGATCTTCATCCGCGCCGCCCGCCAGCGCGGTGAGGCGCTCGATCACGTGCTGATCTTTGGTCCCCCGGGCCTCGGCAAGACGACGCTGGCACACATCATCGCCGCGGAGCTGGAGGTGAACCTGCGGCAGACCTCCGGCCCGGTACTGGAACGGCCCGGGGACCTGGCGGCGATCCTCACCAATCTGCAGCCGCGCGATGTGCTGTTCGTCGACGAGATTCACCGCCTCTCGCCGGTGGTCGAGGAGGTGCTGTATCCGGCGATGGAGGACTATCAGCTCGACCTCATGATCGGCGAGGGCCCGGCGGCGCGCTCGATCAAGTTGAGCCTGCCGCCCTTCACCCTGGTCGGTGCCACGACGCGCGCCGGGCTCCTCACCTCGCCGTTGCGCGACCGCTTCGGTATCGTGCAGCGACTCGAGTTCTATGGCGTCGAGGATCTCGAGCGCATCGTGAAGCGCTCGGCCGCGATCCTCGAGGTCGAGATCGATGAGGGCGGGGCGCGACGCATCGCGCAGCGCTCGCGCGGCACGCCGCGCATCACCAATCGCCTGCTGCGCCGGGTGCGCGACTATGCGCAGGTGCGTGCCGACGGGCGGATCGATGAGCGGCTCGCCGATGCGGCCCTCGATCTGCTCGAGGTCGATACCCAGGGCTTCGACACCCTCGACCGCAAGCTCCTCACCGCGATCATCGAGCGCTTCGACGGTGGACCGGTCGGCATCGACAGCCTGGCGGCGGCGCTTGGTGAGGAGCGCGGCACGCTCGAGGACGTGACCGAGCCGTTTCTCATCCAGCAGGGGTTCCTGGTGCGCACCGCCCGCGGCCGCATGGTGACGCGCGCCTCGTACCTGCACTTTGGCTTGAAGCCCCCGGAGCGTGCCGCGAGCACGATGCCGCTGTTCGAGGATCCCCGGTGAGCGGTTTTTTCTGGCCGGCGCGCGTCTACTGGGAGGACACCGACGGCGGTGGCATCGTCTATTACGCCAACTATCTGCGCTTTCTCGAGCGTGCGCGCACCGAATGGCTGCGCCATCTCGGGTTCTCGCAGCAGCGCCTGGTGAGCGAGCAGGCGCTGCTCTTCACGGTGGTGAGTCTGGAGATCGAGTATCGCGCCCCGGCGCGGCTCGACGACGAGCTCGAGGTGAGCTGCGAGCCGCAGCCGCAGGGGCCGGCGTCGCTGCGCTTCTCGCAATGCATCTATCGGCGCGCGCCGCCACCGGCGCGCGAACTGCTGGTGGAGGCGAGCGTACGCGTCGCGTGTCTCGATGCACGTACCATGCGCCCGCGGCGCCTGCCGCCGTTCCTGCTGCGAGTGCCCGAAGCGGAGGTCCCGGTGCATGAATGACCCCATGTCGTTCCTGCGGCTGATCATGCAGGCGAGCGTGCCGGTACAGATCGTGATCGGCATCCTGCTGCTCGCCTCGCTCGGCTCCTGGGCGATCATCTTCCGTAAGCGGCGCATCATCGGCCGAGCGCGCCGCGAGGCCGACCGCTTCGAGAGCCGTTTCTGGTCGGGCGATGACCTCGCGCAGCTGTACCGCGCGATCGAGTCGCACGGCGGCGCGACCGGGATGGCGGGCATATTCGAATTCGGCTTTCGCGAGTTCGCGCGGCTGCGCCAGGCCGCGGCCACCGAGGAGCAGATGCTCGAGGGCTCGCGGCGCGCGATGCGGGTGGCGCAGCTGAAGGAGGTCGATCGCCTCGAGCAGAGCCTCGCGACGCTCGCGACGGTCGGCAGCACCAGTCCGTACGTCGGCCTGTTCGGTACCGTATGGGGCATCATGAGCGCCTTCTCCGGGCTCGGTAACATCCAGCAGGCGACGCTCGCGCAGGTGGCGCCGGGCATCTCCGAAGCGCTGGTGGCGACGGCGTTCGGCCTGTTTGCGGCCATCCCAGCCGTGGTCGCCTACAACCGCTTCGCCGACCAGGTGACGCGCATCGAGATCCGCTTCGACGCCTTCATCGAGGAGTTCTCGACCATCCTGCAGCGGCACGCGGCGCGCGCGCACCTGCCCAGTAGCGGCGCTGGTACCGCCCCCGGCAAACCCGCCGCGGAATCCAGGCTGGAGCGCTGACCATGGCACAGACCTCGCGCGGCCGGCGCCTGATGGGCGAGATCAACGTGGTCCCCTACATCGACGTGATGCTGGTGCTGCTCATTATCTTCATGATCACCGCACCGCTGCTCACCCAAGGCGTGAAGGTCTCGCTGCCGCGCGCTGGCGCGGAACCTCTGGAGGCACAACAGCTCAAACCACTGGTGTTGTCGATCGACCGCCAGGGGCGCCTGTACCTGAACGTGGGCGGCGACCCGCGCGCCGCACTCGATACTCAGACGGTGGCGGCGCGCGCCACCGCGGCGCTGCGCAGCAACCCGGCGCGCGCGGTGCTCGTCAAGGCCGACGCGGCCATTGCCTACGGGCGCGTCATCGAGGCGATGGTCATCCTGCAGCAGGCGGGCGCGAAGCAGGTGGGCCTGGTCACCGAGCCGTTGCCGACGCCCGCGCGGCGCAGCGGCTGACCGACCCGTGCGGCAATGGTGCAGCGTGCGAGTGATCATTGGATTTCGATTGCGCTGTCGGTGCTGCTGCACGGTGCGCTGGTAGCGGCGTTCGTGTACGGCTGGTTGATGTTCCGCGAGCAGCGCCGTCCCCGCCCGACTCCGGCCATCGAGGCCACCGTGGTCGATGCGCGCACGCTCGCGGGCGCGGAGCCGAAAGCGCCCGAGCCGGCGGTGGCGCCGCAGGCCGCGCCGCCCGAGGACGTCGGACCGCCGCCGCCGACGCCCGAGCAGCGGGCGCAGCGCGAGCAGGAGGAGCACAAGCAGGCGCAGGAGCAGCAGGCGGCCGAGGAACGCGCCGCTGCGGCCAAGGCGGCGGCAGAGAAGGCTGCAGCGGAAAAAGCCGCGGCCGAGAAGGCCGCGGCGGCCAAGGCGGCGGCAGCGACCGAAAAGGCGGCCGCGGCAAAGCGCGCGGCGGAGGAGCAGGATAGGCGCGAGCGCGAGGAGGATCTGAAGCGCAGCCTCGCGGCCGAGGCGCATGCGGATGTGGCGCGCAACGGCGCGGCCCTGGCGAGCTGGGAGTCGATGATCGCGGCGAAGATCACGCACGCCTGGTTGCGCCCGCCGACGGCGCGCGTCGGGATAGACTGTGTACTCAACGTGACGCAGGTGCCGGGAGGCGAGGTGACGCAGGTGAGTATTGGCGAGTGCAACGGTGACCAGGCAGTGCGCGATTCGATCGAGGCGGCGGTCTACCGCGCCTCGCCGCTGCCACCGCCCCCCGACCCGGCGCTGTTCGATCGTACCCTGAAGATCCGATTCAAGCCGGATTGAAAGGCGATGCACTCACAGCTCAGCTTCCGGGGAGTCCGCACCATGCGCCTGCTGCAGGCGCTGCTGACGCTGGCGCTGGTTGCCGGCGCAGCCCGTACCGGGCATGCCTCACTGCAGATCGAGATCACCTCCGGGGTGCGCGATCCGATACCGATCGCGATCGTGCCGTTCGCTCCCGCGGCCCCGGCCGACGGCGGCCTGGATGTGGCGGGGGTCGTGCAGCATGATCTCGAGGGCAGCGGTCGCTTCAAGACGCTGCCGCGCGAGCGCATGCCGCGGATGCCGACGCGCGCGGAAGCGCTCGCCACGGGTGACTGGAAGGCCGCCGGGAGCGACTACGTGGTCGTCGGCCGCGTCTCGGCGCTGGACAACGGCACGCTCGCGGTGGACTTCGATCTGGTGAACGCACTCACCGGTGCACGCCTCGCGACACAGCGCTTTGCGGGCCCGGCGAGTGCGCTGCGCAACGCCGCCCACCGCGTGAGCGATGCCGTGTACCAGAAGATCCTCGGCGTGCGGGGCGCATTCGCGACCCGCATCGCCTACGTCGCCGTCGACGGCAACCCGCCCGCACAGCATTACCAGCTGATCGTGGCCGACGCCGACGGCGAGAACGCGCACCTCATTCTCGAATCGCGCTTCCCGATCATGTCGCCGGCCTGGTCCCCGGACGGCCAGTGGCTCGCCTATGTCTCCTTCGAGAGCAAGCTCTCCGGGGTGTACGTGCAGCTGGTGCGCACCGGTGAGCGACGGCTGGTGTCGGCGCGCGCGGGCGTCAACGGCGCGCCCGCCTGGTCGCCGGACGGCAGGAAGCTCGCTCTTACCCTCGGCGGCAGCAACGGCAACCCGGACATCTACGTTCTCGATCTCGCCACCCAGGGCCTGACACGCATCACCGACGATCCAGCCATCGACACCGAGCCGGAGTGGGCGCCCGACGGGCGTTCCCTCTATTTCACCTCCGACCGGGCCGGCTCGCCGCAGATCTACCAGATCAGCTCGAGCGGCGGCGGGCGCCCGCGGCGTGTCACCTTCGAGGGCAATTACAATGCGCGGCCGCGGGTATCGGCCGACGGCACGCTGCTGGCGATGGTGACGATCGATAGCGGCAGTTACCGTATCGCGGTGCAGGATCTCTCCAGCGGCGCGGTGCGTGTGCTGTCTCACGGGCGGCTCGACGAATCGCCGAGCTTTGCCCCCAATGGTGCGAGCATCATCTACTCGCAGCGCGAGAGCGGTCGCGGGGCGCTGGCGACGATATCGGTGGACGGACTCACGGGCCTGCGCCTCAAGGCGCAGCAGGGCGCGGTAGGCGACCCGGCGTGGGGGCCGTTCGGAACATGAGACACTAATGCGGAGAAGCGGAATGACAGAGCAACGTCACTTCAATCGGATCCTGGCGCTGGTGCTGGTGGCCCTGACCCTGGCACTGGCCGGCTGCGGCAGCAAGCCGGTCAAGCCCACGCCAGGCACGACAACGCCGGGCACCAACACCGGTGCCGAGAGCGAGGGAGCCAACGCGGCTGGCGCCGGAGCCGCCGGCAGCCAGGAGGAGACGGCGGGTCCGCTCACCGGGCTGCTGGCGACGCGCATCGTGTACTTCGACTTCGACAGCGCGGTGATCCAGGGTCAGGGCGTGGACGTGGTGGCCGCGCATGCCAAGTATCTCGCCGCCAATCCACAGCAGCGCGTGCGGCTCGAAGGCAACACCGACGAGCGCGGCTCGCGCGAGTACAACATCGGCCTCGGCGACCGGCGTGCGCAGTCGGTGCGCCGTGCACTTCTGCTGCAGGGTGTCGCGGAGGGGCAGATCACCACCGTGAGCTACGGCGAGGAGCGGCCCGCCGACCCGGGACACGACGAGGCGGCTTGGGCCAAGAACCGGCGCGTCGAGATCGTGTACCTGACGCCCGCGGGGCAGCCCGCCGTACCGCCCAAGCCCTGACGCAGTGTGGGGTCGTCCATGCGCCGAGTGACTTCCCTGCTGGTGCTCACCGCGGCCGGCGCCGCCGCGCTCGGCGGCTGCGCCACGACGCCGGAGGAGGATCCGGTACAGATCAAGCTCGCCGATCTCGACGGCCGCCTGGCCAAGATCGAGCGCATCATCGCCAACCAGAGCCTGGTCGAGCTGGCGCAGCACCAGGAGGCGGAGCAGGCGGAGCTGCGGGAGCTGCGCGGCCTCGTCGATCAGCTGCAGCACGACAACGCGGCGCTGCACAAGCAACAGCACGATCTGTACGCCGATCTCGACCAGCGTATCAAGGCACTTTCGACCGCCGCGGGGGCCAGCGGTGGCGGAGCGAGCGCGGGCAGCAGCGGCACGGCCGCTGCCACGCCGCCGGCGGCCGCCGACGCTGCGCCGTCCTCGGTCGAGCAGGCGGTCTACAACCAGTCGTTCGATGCGCTCAGGGCCGGCAGCTATTCCACCGCGATCACGGGCTTCAAGGATTTTCTCAGCAACTATCCGCAGAGCTCGCTGGCGGAGAACGCGCAGTACTGGCTGGGCGAGACCTATTACGTGAACCACGACTACGACTCCGCGGCCGAGGCGTTCCGCGCGCTGTTGAAGAAGTGGCCCGACGCGCGCAAGGCGCCGGATGCGCTGCTGAAGCTCGGCTACACGCAGTTCGAGCAGAAGCAGTGGGCCGCGGCGCGCACCACGCTCACCGCGGTGACGCAGAAGTACCCGGGAAGCGATACGGCGAAGCTCGCGAGCGACAAGCTGCGGCGCATCCCGGCGCAGTGAGCGTGACGGCGCGCCCGGGGACGGGCACACAGCTACATGAGCTCCACGCGCCTCAAGGTCACCGAGATCTTCCATTCACTCCAGGGTGAGGCCGACACCGTGGGCTTCCCCACGGTGTTCGTCCGCCTCACCGGTTGCCCGCTGCGCTGTCGCTACTGCGACACCGAGTACGCCTTCTACGGCGGGGAGTGGTGGGAGGCGGAGCGGATCGTGGCGCGGGTACGGGAATTCTCCACCCCCTACGTGTGCGTCACCGGCGGCGAGCCGCTCGCGCAGAAGGCGTGCCTGACGCTGCTCACGCTGCTGTGCGATGCGGGCCTGCGCGTGTCGCTCGAGACCAGCGGCGCCATGTCGCTGGACGGTGTGGATGCGCGCGTCGTGCGGGTGGTGGATGTGAAAACGCCCGGCTCGGGCGAGGAGCGCCGCAATCGCTACTCGGAGCTCGCGGCCTTGAGGGCCCAGGACCTGGTTAAGTTCGTCATCTGCGATCGTGGCGACTACGAGTGGAGCCGGGCGAGGCTGCGCGAGCTCGCGCTGCCCGCGGGCTGCACGGTGCTGTTCTCCCCGAGCCACGAGCAGCTGCCGGCTCACGACCTGGCCGACTGGATCCTGGCGGATCGTCTGCCGGTACGCTTCCAGATCCAGCTGCACAAGTACCTCTGGGGCAACGTGCCGGGAAGGTAGGGTGAGCGCTCGCCACCAGGGACTCCAGAGCGAGGTGCCGCACGCGGTCGTGCTGCTCTCCGGCGGCCTGGACTCGGCAACCGCGCTCGCGATCGCACGCGAGCGTGGCTTCGCCTGCCACGCGCTCTCGGTCGACTACGGGCAGCGCCACGCCGCGGAACTCGAGGCGGCGCGTCGCGTCGCGCGCGCCGGCGGAGCACGCGAGCACCGCATCATGCACGTGGATCTGGCGGGTATCGGCGGCTCGGCGCTCACCGATCCCTCGATCGCGGTCCCGGAGCAGCCGACGAGCGGCATACCCGTGACCTACGTACCGGCGCGCAACACGCTGATGCTGTCACTGGCACTCGGCTGGGCCGAGGTGCTCGGCGCGCAGCACATCTTTATAGGCGTCAACGTGCTCGACGCGAGCGGCTATCCGGACTGCCGGCCGGAGTTCATCGCCGCCTTCGCGCAGCTCGCGGCGCTTGCCACCAGGGCGGCAGTCGAAGGGCGCCCGTGCCGCGTCGAGGCGCCGCTGATTGCGCTCACCAAGGCCGAGATCATCCGCGAAGGTACGCGCCTCGGCGTCGACTACGCCGCCACCGTCTCCTGCTATCAGGCGGACGCGGACGGGCGCGCCTGCGGGCGCTGCGACGCCTGCCGGCTGCGCCGCGCCGGGTTTGCCGCCGCCGGGATCGCCGATCCGACCCGCTACCAGCCGCTGTAGTATCATGCCGCCCCCGCGCGGACCGGGCGCTTCCAACCGCACCCCGATGCGCGTTTCTCGTCCGTGGGGCGTTAGCTCAGTCGGTAGAGCATCGGACTTTTAATCCGCTGGTCGACGGTTCGACTCCGTCACGCCCCATATAAATCAATAACTTACATGGTGCAGATGGCGGAGACCAAAGTGGCGCGTGTGATGGCGCAGAACCGCATCGGGTCCGCCATAGTTACGAAACACGGCAAGCTTGTCGGGATTTTTACCGTAACGGATGCATGCCGTGCACTTGCGGAGATAATCGGTGATCACGACGACGAGGCGAACAGCGTTGGCTTGATGGGGGATCCGGAATGCTGTTGCATGAAATGAATGAGGACGAATGCCGCGCTGCACTCAAGGAGATGGACTTCGGCAGATTGGCGTGCGTCCGCGGCGATCGACCCTACATCGTTCCTGTGCATTTCTCGTATGACGGACGACATCTTTACGGAATCACCACGCTCGGACAAAAGATTGAATGGATGCGCTCTAATCCGCTTGTCTGCTTGGAAACTGATGAACGAACGTATCATGACCGATGGGTAAGCATCGTTGTGTTTGGTCGCTATGAGGAGTTGCCGGATACGCCAGAGCATCAACGCGTGCGCTCTCACGCTCTCGAAGTCTTGCAGAGCCGCACCATGTGGTGGGAACCGGCTTGTGTCCCCACTGAGCGCCGGGAACGGCGCCCGCCGATCTTCTACCGGATTAGCATTGAACAGATGACCGGACGCCGAGCGACACCCGACGCGATTGAAATTGCCGCTGAGGAGTCGCCATCGTAGGTCGCGGATAAGTGCACCGGTGCACCGGTGCGGGGACAGTGGGCGCACAACGGTTCATGCTGGGGACACGGCTGGCTGAGTTTCAGATTGGCCCGCCGCAAAGCGGCCGATTGTGAGCGACGGCAACGGGTCGAATGCCGGCGTCGCTGCGAGCCAGCTCGGTTGTAGCGGGGGGGCGTGAATTTCCGACTGTCGCTAGCAGCTTGATTTGGCAGTTGGAGATCATCGATTGCGCCGGGTCGCATCGACCCTCATACCCCTCATCGACTGCAGTCCCGGCAGTTCTGGACATGAGACGGCCTGCAACGCAACCGCGCATAGTTTCCGGAGGGTCGCAGCGGCGGGCCGCATTCGGGAACGGCTCGACACGAATTGCGTGCGTACGAACTAATACGGATGGCTACGTGGCCGGGTCGGACGCAGCATAAACAGCATCGGACTCAGGTTGAGAAGTGGAGAAGTCAATGGAATATCGCTGGGGCCATCGGCTTTCGACCAATATACCGGTGCGATTGAGATGTATGCAGTCGCATGACAGTGGTTGCCGGTGCCTAGGTTTCGTGGAGAATGTCAGTGCAAGTGGAGCGTTGGTCAGGACGGAGCTCGGTATCTGCCCTGCGCCGAATGTCGTCATAGAGACGTTAGCCCCAGCTCTCGGCCTGCAGGACCGCGAGCTTCCGGCTCATATCATTCGAGTGAGCTGCGGCAAGATAGCCGTCGAGTGGACGGAGTTTGCATCAACTGGCGTGTCCGCGGTGATGACGGAAACCATGCTGAACGGCGGAGGAGGCGACGGCGAGCGCCCGATGCCCAGTCTCGGCCGCGTTCGCTTCTGTGCGTTGGCTTCCGGTACGGGCGCATAATCCGCAATCCGAATCCTAACGCCGATCAGCAGCGCCTGAGCCAGTGGCTTGTTCTACGCGCTGGTTTCCGGCGGCATAGCTATGTTTACGTAATCCAAGGCAGCGTTCGAAGACCCACCCTCTCAATGCAATGCGAGTCAGAGTTAGCCGATCGACGCAAGATACGTTGTGACCGCCAACATCTCATCCCGCGTCAAGTTCTTAATGAGACCGTGCATCACGGGCGCCACCCGCGACGCATTTTGGATCAGCAGTATTTGCTTCAGGAGATAGGGAGCATGCTGCCCTGCAAGTCGCGGGAAAATGGCTTTGCCTTTGGCATTGTCGCCGTGGCAGACGTTACAGGACGGAATACCTTGCTCGGGCACTCCCTTCTCGAAGATGACCTTACCTTCGGCCACCAGCTTGGCGTCCCCAGGTTGCCCTCGCGCTGGACGTTGCGCGGCGTAGTACGCTGCCAGCGCGCTGATCATCGTATCGTCGAGCCGGGAGGCCAAACCCCACATGTAAGCCTGCGCGTCTGGGTCCGCGCGTGCTTGATCCCGAAAAGCCTTGAGTTGCGCTTCGAGATACGGGGCCGGCTGCGCCGCGAGACGGGGAAATGGAGACGAAGTGCTGCGGCCTCCTACCCCGTGGCAAGCGACGCAGGTCGTACTGGCGAATTTTTCCGCAGCCTGCGCTGCGGGCACTACATCGGCACCAACAGCGGCACGGCACACCGCAAACGTCAGAAGCGTTGTGGCGAGGCAAAGGAGTGCTCTCATAGTCCTTCCTTTTAACCCGCGCGTAGACTTCCTTTACACAACCCACGTTTGGGCTTCGATCGATTTTTCCTTATAGGCCAGTCCAAATTCATTGTCATCCGTTCTTACCCCTACGGAGCGCTAAGGTGATCTGGCGCTCCAGCAATGTGGAACGGAGAATGACGATGGCCATCCACGCGCCCGAAATGCCGGATCAAGATGCGGTGCACGCCATCCGACTACCCGCGCATCAGGCGTTTGGAAGCATGAGAACGTTCTCGATGCGATGCAGAGGGCCTGGATCGCACGCCCGAGGCATCGAAACTACGTCGGCAAACCGCCGAGCACCCTTCGCCACGCTGAAAGCTTGGATGGGAGCAACACACTTTTTGACGAAAACGCTCCCGCAGGCTTCATCGCGCGAGTGGCGCTGATCGTAACGTCTTGATCGAAGCGGCGGCGGGCCGTGGAAAAATGGTAGCGGGGGCCTGATTTCGCTTACGTCTACTATCGTTCGCCTTTCTCTTGCCGCTTGATTATCAATAACTTAGAAGCCGGCAGTGGGCTCCGGGTCCCAACGCATGCCGGTGGTGCTTACTCGCTCAAGGCGAGAGCCGCCGGGCGCTCAATGTACCCACCACTGGCAGGGTCCGGCACGGTTTCAACGAGGCTGATTTTCGACGGCGTGATTTCGGCAATCTTGCCGCTGGCCTGCCCCATATGGTCGCCAACCCTCACCCGATGCACGAGTCCATCCTTGGCCTGCACCAGCCCGTACACCTGGCCGTCTAGCTTCAGCGTACCGACCATCTTTAGCGTATCGAGCGGAAACTGCTCAAGGAATTCACGCGCACGATTGGAATCCCGGCGCGTGCCGCCGCTGCCTGGCACAAACGGCGAGCGCCGGTCCGAGTCGGCGTAGACGAAGGTTTCGTAGGGCACCACCTCGGGGAGCGGCTCAACGCGGCCGCCGACCTCGTGTTTGGTGTCCGCGATGAAGCGCGATAGCTCATCGTCGGCACTCGAACACGCGTTGAGACAGCTGACGCACAGAGCTGCCAGCACAATACGTAAGGCGCTCATCGGTCGGTACCTCCCGACGTAGCCGTAGCCGCTGATTCAACTCCCGAGGGGTCACCTTTGGCAAGAGCGAACCAATGTCCGTCGCATGCAGGTGGGAGGCAGCTCCCGGCCCAAGACCTGCCGCTGGCGGCACTCGATCGGTTGCCGCTTAGCTGCCATTCCAAGTGCGGCGTACACTGAAAGGGCTGCGTCCGCCGGAAGTGGTCTTGAAAAGCATGAATCCGCGGTTCCGAATTCGATTCTTCTTACCGATCGCTATAGGAAGCGTCGCCAGTGCGGCGGCGATGGCGGAAGGCCTGATACTTCAGGCCAACGGCACTGTCTATGACACCAATCAGAACGTCACCTGGCTTGCAGATGCAAATTTTGCGGCGAGCCCAGAGGGCCAGGCTATCCTTAAGGGCGCCCGCATCACAAGCGTCGCCCCAAGTGGGATCATGGACTACTCCGCGGCGCTTCGCTTCGTGCAGGCGATGAATACGATCCCGTGCCAAGGCAGGGGCTATCTTTGCCACAACGCCTGGCAGCTGCCGGTAATGGTCACGGACCCTGCTCATGACCCAACATGTACAGTTCATCGCGGCTTTGACGGAAATTCCTTTGGGCCTAACTGCCAGGGAAGCGCTTTCGGCATTCTCTTTTACCGGGGGTTGGGGTTGCGCTACCCGAGCAGCGTCGCGCCTCGCTTTCAAAACTCCATCGCGGGGTTCCTGAACCTGCATCCGGCACTTTATTGGTCGGCGACCAAAGGCGGGCAAACAGGGCAACAGACTTTTTCGTTTCTGACAGGCCAACATGGCTCAAACACTACAAACTTCAACCTGCTCCATGTACTGGCTATGCATCGTGGGTTGCTTCCAGGCAGCTTGATTCAAAGCGGAGCGACCGCAATTTCAAAGTATTCCAGCGGCCCAGCCGCTAACGCGGCCGTATACGATGCGGTCTCCGGGATCTCTTGGCTCCTCGACGCCAACCTAGCTGCGACTCAGGCGTTCGGTGCATCGGGAAGCGTAACGATCCCACGCAAGCCTATCCATGACAAGATTACGATGCCCGGGATCGCCATTGGCGGGGCCGTGCACTTCCAGGCCATAGATGCTTGGCTCAAAGGTCTCGGTGACAATAACTATGCGGGCACAAACAATTGGGTCTTACCTGAGCTGTCCGATTTGGAAACACTGTACGCACACGTCGGCTTAGCTCCCGGGGATCTTGCATTCGGTGTCAGCGGTCACACAGGGCCATTCAGGAACTTTCAGCCATCTTTTTATTGGGCTTGCCCAAACAGCATCGCTGATCCATCACAGTGCGACTACGGCCACGTGCTCAACATACGCAACAACGTTGCTATGCGATGGTCCTTCAATTTTGATACCGGCTTCCAGGGGACGGCTCAGGAAACAAAGCAATATTACGTAACGCTCTACTATCCAGGCCGGTGAGTGGGTGATTCTAGTACTCACAACCGCATCGCCTTTGGAAGATCGCCCTGACCCATATCAGGCAGCCACAAAGCCGACACTGCCCACCGTCTGGTTCGGGTCCAAGAGCAGTCAACTGATTAATAGCCGGCCTCGGTGTGCAGGAGCGTCGCGTGGAGTTAGTCACTGCACCGAATTTGCACGGAATGACCAACGGAGTTTCGCGGTTTTTGTGCATTTGGTCGGGCGATGGCTCCGTGCAATTCCGTGCAGTGCGACCCCCGGATTGGAATTCCGTTGATCGCGGGTTCGATTCCACCGATCACCCGTTCGGCTCCGGACGCTCACCTTATATGCCCGCGTACCATTCGTAACCGCGATCTTCCCAGTACCCACCACCGCCGTCGGCAATCGTGCGGAAGGTATCGACGAGTTCGATACGCATGATGTATTTGGCCATCTTGTAGCCGAGCTGCCGCTCAATGCGCACTCGCAATGGCGCTCCATTTGCTATGGGCAGGAGTTTGCCGTTAAGCCCATAAGCAAGGATGGTTTGCGGGTGGTAAGCATCGTCCAGGTCGACGCTTTCGTAATAACGAGCGCCATCGTCCATAACGTCTGCGCAGTAGAACACCACGTATCGGGCCTGCGGATGTGGTTGCACCACGGCGAGAACCTCGCTGAGTGGCACACCGGTCCACTTTCCTATGGCACTCCAGCCCTCGACGCAATCGTGACGCGTGATCTGTGTACGGCTGCGCATGGCACGCAGCTGTGCGAGTGAGAAATCGCTCGGTCGATTCACGAGTCCGTCCACGCGCAGTGCCCAGTTGGCGAACTCGGTCTCTGCGTGCGCGCGATACGCGGGGTCGTCGGGGTAATCGGTGCCGTTGCTGCGAAACTCTGGGGACAGGTCGCCTTCGGTGAACTCCTGTGCCATGGATTTGCGAGAGGTGATCAGGCCTTGAGCGGCGCGGTTCAAGTGCTCGCCCGCGTCCAGGATCTTTGGAAACCACTGCGTCTTCGATAGCGCATCACAGCCACTCAACAGCGCTGTGCAGGCGACACCGAGGGCGCCCCCCAGGAACCTTCGCCTCGACGGGCTATTTCGGATTCTCATGGCTTGTCCGCACTTCGTAACGCCCCGTGATCATGGAGCGAAGGTTGTTCCAGAAGCCGCTGATGATGACCTCGAACACGTGCACCAGGACAAAGAGCACGATAGCCCACGCGATGACAAAGTGAAGCGTGCGCATCGCCTGGCGTCCGCCGAAGATGCCGATCCAGCCGGGCCACAGCGAGTCGAGCCGCGGCGACATACCCAAGCCCATCAGCATGATGAGCGGCAGGAGGCCGAACATCACCAGCAGATAGGTCAGCTTCTGCAGCACGTTGTAACGGCGTGCCGCCTCGCCCGAGGGGTGTCGGAATAGCAAATGATCCAGAATCGATCGACCGATCGAGCGCCAGTCCTTCCGGGTCGGCAGAAGATCGCCGCTCAGGTGGCGAGTCACGATGGAATAGACCACGTAGAGCGCGCCGTTCACGAAGAACAACCAGGCGAAGAAGAAGTGCCAGCGTCTCGCCATGGCGAGCCACTGGGGGCCGGGGATGGTCGCCCAGGCAGGAAATGCGCGGGCTGTGGGGCTGCCGTCTTCGCTCGAGATCCCGAGGACCCCGGTCGTCCGGAACTCATGACCCAGCACGCGCGTCACGCCAATCGGATGGCCATCGCTCGACTGCTCCGCGGTGATCTGCAGGACCGGGGGCTGGCCGGAATAGGAGGATTGACCCCAGTAGAGAGCGCCATGAGCGTTGAAGATTTGCAAGCCGCTCATCAGCAGCACAGTCACTACGAGCACATTGACCCAGTGCATGATCCGCACGGCCAGGGGATGGCGAGCGTAGCCGCGGCGGTTGGAACCAGAGTTCGCGGCCTTTCCACCCGGGGCCATTGTTCGGCCCTCGTTTGGGATTGCGGGTGGAGGAGTCTCTTCGTGGGACTCAAGAGAACGCGAGGGCGGGGGCTCCGGCGGCTGAACTGCGATCGGGTCGCTCGCCGGGAAGGTCAACTCGAGCGCCTCGTCGAGACGCGCATCGACCGCCTGTTTCGACCTGGCTTGCTCGCTCATTCTATGAGTTTCCTCCAAGCGGCCGCGATCGCGGGCTCCAGTGCCTCCGCCAACTGCTCCTTGCCTAGGTCGGGCCCGGTTTCACGAAGCCATGATCACCTAGCGCCACACAGCTCTGCGGTTGATCGGTCCGCACGAAACCCAGATTCGACAGTCCTCGGCCATGGGACGGGTGCGGACGATCCAGAATCAGAGGCTGAAGGGTACCAGCACAGGACGTCTTGTACAGACGAGTGCACTTGTGCGAGGACCGCTCTGGAGTTGCCGTGCAGTGGCCTTAGAGTACCGTCAGTGCCTCTGCTCCCATATCAAGCGTGCTAAAGGTCTCGAAGTCGAAACTAATGCCCCGCTGCACTGAAATTGCACCGCGCCCAATCCCAGCACGAGATGCGCTATCTCCATCAGCAGCCTCGCGCAGAGATTGACGGACTAGTAATCCGTCGGCGACGCCGGCAGCGGGACTACGACTCTTCAAGGCTCAGCGGTTTGCGAGCCGTTAAGGTATTGATTTGTAAAGCCAAGGAACTAGACATGACTCCCATTTTCCCACTTGATAATAGTGGGAAAGTAGGCCAGAATCGGTGTCATGAAATACGCCACACTCACGAAGAATGTCGACTCTAAGGGGCGCTTGACCTTGGGCGACTCCTTCGCCAATCAGACCGTGTTGGTTGAACAGCATGGGGAGGGCGAAGTGCTCGTCAAGCTCGCCCGCGTGATTCCGGCGCGTGAAGCCTGGCTCTTCGACAACGCTGCGGCGCTCGCCTCCGTGCGCCGGGGCCTCAAGGAAGCCGCCCGGGGCGAGTTCGCCAAAAAGGCGCCCGACCTCGCCGCTGCCGCCGCGCTCGCTGAGCAACTCAAGGAGGAGTAGTGGCGTTCGCGCCTCGCTGGACGCCCGAAGCGGAAGCAAAGTTCCTGGAGCTGCAAGCCGCAGCGCTCGCCTCCCTGCAAAATCGCCAAACGAATAAGAAGGCAAAAGCCTCCAAGGCCGAAGGCCTCTTCAAGCAGGTCGAGAAGTGCGTCAAGCTGCTCCTGCAGAATCCACGTCACCCGAGTCTTCAGACACACGAGTACGACTCGATTCCGAATCCCTACGATCCGAATGCCAAAGTGTTTGAGGCCTACGCACAAAACCAAACTTCCGGTGCATACCGCCTCTTCTGGTGCTACGGGCCGAATGAAGGCGAAATCACCCTTATCGCGATCACCCCACACCCTTGAGTTCACTTGCGACGTCAAGGCCCATTGCCTACCGATTGGCAGGCGACTTGGTGGCAGCGTCCTCAATGAGCTTGGCCGTTTCCTTCGGGTGAGACATGTAGGCCACGTGGCTCGAGTTCACCTCGACAGTTGTGGCATGAGCGCGCTTTGCCATCATGCGTTCCCGTATCGGATTAATTGAACGGTCGGAGCTTGCCACCATGTACCAGGTGGGCTTCGTCTTCCACGCCAGGGTGGACACGCGGCTGCTGGTCGCGGTCGGGCTGCTCATCGGGGGCGTGAGTCTGTTGTGGATGACGGATTTCTACCTTGGTGTCTCCTTCAAGCACCTGGTGTTGCTGCGCATGCTGCAGTCGGCGTCGCTGGCGTTTCTGTTCGTACCGATCAACACGCCCGCCTTCCGCGGTGTCCCCCCGCAGAAGACCAACAACGCCTCCGCCTTGATCAACCTCGCGCACAACCTAGGCGGCAGCATCGGCATTTCGCTCATGTTGACGCTGCTGACGCGTCGCGAGCAGTTTCATCAGAGCCGGATTGTCGAGCAGCTGCAGCCGCTCAACACCGCCTACCCGGGCTTCGCCCACCAGCTCGGCAACGCGCTCGGCAGCGCACCGGATGCGCCCACGACACTCGCCGCGATCTACTCGCAGGCCGTTAGCAGGCGACGCTCCTGTCGTACCTGGACGACTTCAAGATTCTGGGCCTCGTATTCCTCGGGCTGCTGCCGCTCCTGCTGCTGGTCAAAGCCGGGAAGGGCGGCGGGGCGGCGGCCCCGGCTCACTGAGCCTGGCCGCGGGCTGCTCCTCCCCCGGCCAGCCGCGATCCTGTCTCAAAAGCATTAGGAGAGCGTACCTCTCTCGGTCTCCGATCGTTTCCTCCATAGAGATGCAGCATCCACTCGGCGCCGCTCGTACTCTGCCGCGGCAGTCGATAACTTGTGACCACTGAAGAGAACGGGAGACGAAGATGCTCGCGCATGCCGGTTTCAGGCCGCTGTGGCCAGTAATGCTGTTCGCGCCCTGGTTGATATTAGGCCTCGCCTATCTCTCGCGCTCGGTGCGCAAGCCGCCCAGCGGCGCTTCGCAGACCATCCACTGAACCCCCATAAAGGAGCAAGGGTACTTTGCTGTTTCGGCTTTTCAGCGGAATCCGTGTCTGCGGCCTTGTTGGCGTCGCCGCCGCGCACGTCGCCCTCGCCGATCCTGCCGCTGAAGCATCACGCGCCTGCGAGGCGGCAAGCCCGCAAGAGGCCAGAACCCTTGCAGACAAGCTCCTCGAGAAAGGGGAGTATCAACACGCCGGCGCGTGCTACCAGGCAGCAGGCGATATGGCGCATGCTAACTTAGCCTTCCTCAAGGCGGTCGGGTCTCAGAGTGAGGACACCGCTCGAGCGCTCAAGGCACAGCGAGACGCCGCGAAATCGCTATTTGCGACGGTCGAGCACGCGTTTCGCAGCGGTCATTGATTTGAATGAGCACAGCCATCTCTGGCTAGTGCATTGAATCTGCATGTCTGAAAGTGGGGAGGCGGGCAGAAGCCATTGAAATCAGCGTCTTCGCGGACAGATCCTCGGACTAGTGATCCGCCGGCGACGCGCGTCAGCCTGACAGCGCACGTGCAACCTGCCGCTGTGGCGTAGCGACGTTACTGTGCGACCTCGCGGCGGAAGCCGGCGACATCATGCGCATTAAGCGAGGAAGCTTTGCTGCCGAAACGCGCGGAGACGTAGTTGGCCACAGCAGCAATCTCCTCGTCGGAGTAGGTGTTGCCGAAGGCGGGCATCGAGACGGAGCCATCGACCGTCTCGCGGCTCGTGCCGCTGATCACCACCTGGGCGATGTTTCTGGCGCTGGGATCATTCACGGCGCGCGCGCCGGTCAGGGTCGCGAAGGACGTGAGCGCACTCACGCCACTCCAGTCGTGACAGCTGACACAGGCGCCTTCAAACACCTGCTTGCCGTTGCCATCCAGGCCCGCGGCTCCGACCCGGTGCGAGGCGTCCGCGGGCGTGGTGAGAACGGCCGGTAAGTCGGACGATTTCACCGCCGGCACGCTCGCGAGGTACGTGACGACTGCACGCACGTCCTCCGGCGCCAGCCGGCTCAGGCCGTGGTCCACGGCGTCGCCCATCGGCCCGGAGGCCGTCCCGTGGCTGTCGGCGTGGCCCCGCGAAAGGTAAGCGAGGACGGCATCGTGCCAGTCGCCCACTCCGGTGATTGGGTCGGGAGTAATGTTGTAAGCGCGCCAGCCGGCAGTCACCGCGCCGGCAAATTTTTGGCGATTGTTCAGCGCCAAGGCGAAGTTGCGCGGCGTGTGGCACTCCCCGCAATGAGCGAGCGCCTCACTTAGGTAGGCACCTCGGTTCCACTCGGGACTGCGCGCCGTGTTGGGCTGAAAGCGTCGGTCCGGGTTAAACACCGCCGCCCAGATGCCGAGCAGCCAGCGCTGATTGAAGGGAAATGAGAGCGAGTCGGCCTTGGGCGGCGCGTGTACCGGCGCCAGGCTGAAAAGATACGCCTTGATCGCGAGCGCGTCGGCGTCGCTCATGTAGGTATATGAGGTGTAGGGCATCGCCGGATACAGCCGTGCGCCGTCGCGGCGCAGCCCGCGATGCAGCGCGGCAAGAAACTGCGCATCGCCGTAGCCGCCGATACCGGTCTCCTTGTCCGGAGTGATATTGGTCGAATAGAGCGTGCCAAAAGGCAGGTTGAAGGCGAGGCCTCCGGCGTAGGGCGTACTGCCGCCCGCGGTATGGCAGACCATGCAGTCCGCGGCGCGCGCCAGATATTCCCCGCGTGTCACGAGGTCTGCACCCTGCAAGGCCGGCGCCACGCCGGTCGGGTTTGCGTCGTGGTAGTCGGGGAGTTCCACCGGCCGTCCACCGGCGAACTCCAGGGCGTTCGGTCCATGCAACCACAGGAGCAGCGCCAGTGCGACGACGACGATCGCGATCAGCGCCACCAAGCCGCGGCGCGCCGCCCCACCTGCCTTACGTGCCGCGTTCATGTGCTCCTCCCGCTCGCGAGGCTCTCACGGTCGATCGGCAGCCGGCGCAGCGCAACGCCGGTGGCCGCGTAGATGGCGTTGCGCAGGGCCGGTGGTCCGGCGGTAACCCCGGTCTCGCCGATGCCGCCGGGCGCCTCGCCGCTCTTGATGACGTGCACCTCGATCGGCGGAATCTGATCGATGCGCAGCATGCGGTAGTCGTTGAAGTTCGACTGCTGCACGCGCCCGTTCTTGACCGTGACCTCTCCATAGAGGGCGGCGGTAAGCCCGAAAATGAGACCCCCCTGTAACTGTGCTTCGATGCTGTCTGGGTTGACGGCGATGCCGGTATCGACCGCGCTCGTCACCCGCCGCAGCCTCACCTGGCCGCGCGCGTCCACTTCGGCTTCCACTACCGTCGCGATGAAGCTGCCGAAGGCCGGCTGCACGCAGACCCCGCGTCCGGCGCGCTCGGGCAGCGGCTGCCCCCAACCGGATTTCTCCGCCACCAGATCCAGTGCTGCCAGCAGGCGAGGGCTCTTGCTCAGCATCGGGCGCCGGAACGCGATCGGATCCTTGCCGGCTTTCTTGGCCAGCTCATCCATGAAGCTCTCGATGGCAAAGACATTGTTGTTCGGGCCCACGCCGCGCCAGAAGCCCGTGGGCACGGCCGGCGGTTCCGCGCGCACGTACTCGACATGGAAATCAGGAATGTCGTAGGGCATGTCGACCGCACAGTCGACCGCATCGATGTCGATACCCTTCTGAAACGCTGGCGGTAACCAGCGCGCGATCACGGCCGAACCCGTGACTTTGTATTTCCAGGCGGTGACCTTGCCGTCCTTCAGGCTCGCGGTGATGGTGTCGCGATACATCGGGCGATAGACGTCGTGCTGGATGTCTTCCTCGCGTGTCCACACCACCTTCACCGGCTCCCCGTCCAGGTGCTGCGCGACGCGCACCGCGCTCAGCGCCATATCTGGCTCCAGCCGCCGACCGAAGCCGCCGCCGATCAGGTGGTTGTTCACCGTCACCTTCTCAGGGGGCAATCCGGTCAGCTTCGCCACGGTGCCCTGCACGCGCGTCATGATCTGCGTGCCGAGCCACAGCTCGCAGGCATCGGGACGCAGCTGCACGGTGCAGTTCATCGGTTCCATGGTGGCGTGGGCGAGGAATGGCAACTCATAGGCCGCCTCCAGCTTCTCGCCCTGACTCAAGGCCCTGTCCACGTCCCCGGTGCTCTTGGCGACGGCCCCACTCTGCGCGCTCGCGCTGCGCAGGTCCTCCCAGATCTGCGGCGAAGACACGGCGGCGTTGGGACCTTCGTTCCATTCAATCTTGAGGACCTCCAGGCCGCGCTTGGCCGCCCACATGTGCTCGCCCACCACCGCGACCATGTCATCGAGCACGATCACCTTGTGCACGCCCGGAATCTTGTTCACGGCACTGTCGTCCACACGGCCGACCTTGCCGCCGAACACAGGACTTGCGGCAACGGTGGCGAATTTCATGCCCGGCAGCATTACGTCGATGCCGTAGACGACGCCGCCGTCCACCTTGTGTGGCGTGTCGAGCCGCTTGAGTGACTGGCCGATGAGCTTGAAGTCCTTAGGATCCTTCAAGGGCGGATTCTTGGGTGTCGCGAGCTTGCTCGCCGCCCCGATGAGCGCCCCGTAGCCGATGCGGCGGCCGCTGGCCGCGTGCAGCACCTCACCGTTGCTCGCGCTGCAGCTGCCCGGATCGACCCGCCAATGCTGCGCCGCCGCCAGCACCAGCATGGCGCGCGCCGCCGCCCCGGCCTCGCGCAGCGGTTTCCAGAACGCGCGGATGGAATTTGAATTGCCGGTGACCTGAATGCCGAAAACGGGATTGCCGTAAAGCTTGTCGTTCGGCGGCGCATGCTCGAGCGCCACGCGCGCGAAGTCGGCGTCCAGCTCCTCCGCCAGAATCATGGCGACCGCCGTGTAAATCCCCTGTCCCATTTCCACCTGGGGCATCACCAGCGTGACTTTGCCGGCCGGATCGATGCGGATGAAGGCGTTGGGCGCGAACTTGCCCTTGGTATCCGCCGACGCCGGTGCGCCACTCGCCGCCAAGGTCGGGATGTGGAAGGCGAGCAGGACGCCGCCCGCTAGACCGCCCTGCAGCAGGCTGCGACGAGACAGCTCGCTCTTTAACATGTCCATGGTCCCGCCTAAGCCTGCGTGTTGCCGGCGGCCCGCTTGATCGCGGCCCGGATGCGTACATAGGTGCCGCAGCGGCAGATGTTGCCCGCCATGGCGGCGTCGATATCCGAATCGTCCGGCTGCGGCGTGCCGGCGAGCAGTGCCGCGGCCGACATGATCTGGCCGGACTGGCAGTAACCGCACTGGATTACTTCCAGATCTAGCCAGGCCTTTTGCACCTTGGCGCCGACGGCCGTCTTACCGACGCCTTCGATGGTCGTGATCGCCCTGGTGCCGACGGCGCTCACCGGCAGCATGCAGGAGCGCACGGGCCTGCCATCCAGATGCACGGTGCAGGCACCGCATTGCGCTATGCCGCAGCCGAATTTTGTGCCGGTCAGTCCCAGCAGGTCCCGCAGCACCCATAGCAGCGGCATGTCGTCCGGAGCATCGACGGAGCGTGTCTCGCCATTGATGGTCAGGTGCTTAGGCTCGGCCATCTTGTCTCCTCCCTTCTGAGGTCACCCCGGCGAATAGTAACGCCGCGCGAAGAAATGGTCACACCAGGAGGCAAGACCGCTCAGCAGCTGCGCGTCGTGCCGCTGCCGCCTCGGCGATGTGGTCCAGTGCGTACTGCCCGCGGTCTCGCAGACGCCTGAGTCAGGTCGGCTCTACGGATCGCGCCTCGGCCCGAAGACGCTCCAGCTCATGCCGGTAGGCGTCGCCGTCACCGTAGTCGACGAAGCTTCCATAGCGCGCGTGGACGCCGAGCACACGTCGCGCGTGCTTTATCGGGCACCAGTATTGCTCAGTGCGGGACGCGACCTCCCGAACGTACGCGAATACCCCGTTCGCATAGGCGCAATACGCGCAATTGAGCTTCTCGATGGCGTTGAGATAGGCAAGCCGCTCGCGGTCGAATGCCAGGTAGTCGCTGCGTCGCACACGCGGAATTCCGTAGACTGGGAAGCACACTAGCTGGTACACGGCGACGAATAGGTCAAGCAGTAGCACCGGAATGCTAAGCGCATAGATCACCGGCGCGGTCAGGATCATGGCCGGGCGCGCGCCGAAGATGTAGGCCAGCAACCGCGCTTTCAGAAGGCGGTGCTTCGCGATCACGACCTTCTCGAAATGAGCGATACCGTCGCGGACCTCATAGTTCAGTTCGATGCGTCGCTTGGCGAGCGCCACCTCAAACTGTCGTTCCAGCGCGCGAATCGATGCGGCCAGCTGGATGATCTCGTCGCGTGCCGGGTCGGCCATGGTGAAGTCATCCTGTGTTGCGGTGCGGCTATTGGAATGCCCGATCGTCGTGCGCATAACGGTGAATGAACGCCATGGTCAGCTGGGCCGCGATGTGCAGCACGATGGATGTCTAGCGGCGTTCCTCATGCTTGCGCTTGCGTGTCACAGCGCTTTTGGCGGCGGCCTCGTTCCGGTTCTGCTGCGGATGAACGCCAATTTCGTGCCACGACGTCTCAGAAAGGTCGACGTTATAGTACTCGGCAGCCTTGCTGATGTTCGCGAAGGCCAGTGCACGATCGGCATCAGAGACGTCGATGACTTGATCGAGCCGTGCGACAGCATTGCGCACGTGCTGTGCATCGGTCAGAGGCTCCTTGCGTTGTTTCGGAAAGGCATAGACCGTGTCCGGTAAGTCGCTCTGTGCCGTAAGCTGCCCATGTTTCTCGTGAGGTTTCCAAGTCGTTTGCATGGGGACTCCTTGCTCTCTTTAATCTTAGGGTAAGTATCGTCCGATCATGTCGAGGGCTCACCAGTTGGGCGACGCCGCCTACCGGACGACCTCGCTGCTTCTCGTGTTCTCCTGCCGGAGGGATGACAGGATACTAGTGCGCCCGTGTAACGTGCGCGTTTCAAGGCGGGTTGCGGATGTGGCCGAGGGCAGGCATGCGCGCCGAGTGCTTCACAAACGTCTCGGGAATGCCTGTCTGAAACGCTGCCAGCGAGCGTCCTCTTCCTTGGAGCCGGAAGGTAAAGTAGCTTCGACACGATTGCGCAGGCTTGACAAGGAGAAATGAGCCATGCCCGCCACCACCTTGCCGCCAGATCTGCTTCGGAAGATGGACGCCTACTGGCGCGCGGCCAACTATCTCTCGGTCGGGCAGATCTATCTCTCCGACAACCCACTGCTCAGGCGGCCGCTCACGCTCGCGGATGTGAAGCACTTGCTGCTCGGACACTGGGGCACCACGCCCGGGCAGAACTTCATCTACGTGCACCTGAACCGGATCATCAAGAAGTACGATCTCAACATGATCTACGTCTCCGGCCCCGGTCACGGCGGCCCGGCGGTCGTGGGCAATACCTATCTCGAAGGCACTTACAGCCAAATCTATCCCGACATCTCCCAGG
This sequence comes from uncultured Gammaproteobacteria bacterium, assembly GCA_963804465.1. Classification (GTDB taxonomy): domain Bacteria; phylum Pseudomonadota; class Gammaproteobacteria; order Steroidobacterales; family Steroidobacteraceae; genus 13-2-20CM-66-19. The sequence goes on along the minus strand of CAWDQL010000017.1, from coordinate 449,845 downwards.
ACGAGGCTGGGCTGCGCAAGCTCTTCGTTCAGTTCTCGTTCCCCGGGGGAATTCCCAGCCACGCATCGCCCGAGTGCCCGGGCTCGATTCACGAGGGCGGCGAGCTCGGCTATTCGCTCAGCCACTCGTTTGGCGCGGTTCTCGACAATCCCGAGCTGCTGGTCGCGTGCGTGGTTGGCGACGGCGAAGCGGAAACTGGGCCGCTGGCCACAGCGTGGCATTCGAATAAGTTTCTGAATGCCGCCGCGGATGGCGCTGTGCTACCGATTCTGCATCTCAATGGCTACAAGATTTCGAACCCCACAGTGCTCGCGCGCATCACTCGAGAGGAGCTGGAGCAGCTGCTACGCGGCTACGGATGGACACCCTATTTCGTTGAAGGTCACGAGCCTGAGCCAATGCATCAGGCCATGGCGGCGACGCTCGATACAGTCGTGGAGCAGATCAGGAAGATTCAGCATGATGCGCGTGTGCTCGGAAAACTCGAGCGTCCGCGCTGGCCCATGATCGTATTGAACTCACCTAAGGGCTGGACGGGGCCCAAGATGATCGATGGAGTGCAGATCGAGGGCACTTTCCGCTCGCACCAGGTGCCGCTGTCGGATCCGGCCACCCATCCCGGGCATCTCAAGCTCCTGGAGGAATGGCTGAGAAGCTACCGCCCTGAGGAGCTCTTCGACGGTCATGGACGACTGCAGCCTGAACTGGCGGAGCTTGCGCCCGAGGGCGAGCGCCGCATGGGAGCTAATCCACACGCCAACGGGGGCATTCTGCTCCGCGATCTGCGCATGCCAGACTTTCGCGAGTACGCGGTCGACGTGCCCACGCCCAGTGCTCCCGGCATCGGTGATACACACGTTCTCGGGCGTTTCCTGCGCGATGTGGTGAAACTAAACAGCGAGCGGCGAATTTTCCGTCTCTTTGGTCCCGACGAGACGCTATCGAATGGGCTGGAAGCTGTCTTCGAGGTGACCAAGCGCCAGTGGAACGCGGCGACGGTTGAAAATGATGAATATCTGGCGCCGACCGGGCGCGTACTGGAAATGCTCAGCGAGCACCAATGCGAGGGCTGGCTCGAAGGCTACTTGTTGACCGGGCGGCATGGCCTGTTCAACTGCTACGAGGCATTCATTCACATCGTCGATTCAATGTTCAACCAGCACGCCAAATGGCTGAAGGTCACCGCGAGTCTGCCGTGGCGGCGGAAGATCTCCTCGCTGAACTATCTGCTGTCCTCGCATGTCTGGCGGCAGGACCACAACGGCTTCACGCATCAGGACCCGGGTTTCGTCGACCAAGTTGTGAACAAGAAGGCAGAGATCGTGCGGGTCTACCTGCCGCCGGATGCGAATTGTCTCTTGTCGGTGATGGATCACTGCCTGCGCAGCCGCCACTACGTCAACGTGGTGATCGCCGGAAAGCACCCCGCGCCGCAGTGGCTGACGATGGACGCGGCCGTCGAGCACTGCACTGAGGGCATCGGCATCTGGCGGTGGGCTAGCAATGACCAGAGCGCAGCGCCCGATGTCGTCATGGCGTGCTGTGGCGACGTGCCGACGCTCGAGACCCTGGCCGCGGTTTCCATCCTGCGCGCACGTCTGCCTGAGCTCAAAATCCGAGTGGTCAACGTCGTCGATCTCATGAAATTGCAGCCGCAGACCGAACACCCCCATGGATTGAGCGACACGGACTTCGACGAGCTCTTCACCCGGGACAAGCCAGTTATCTTCGCCTTCCATGCCTATCCGTGGTTGATCCACCGCCTGACCTACCGGCGCACCAACCACGACAACATTCACGTTCGCGGTTACAAGGAAGAGGGCACCATCACAACACCGTTCGACATGACGGTGCTGAATGACTTGGATCGCTTCCACCTGATAATGGACACGATCGATCGCGTGCCGCAAACCGGTGATGAGGGTATCTACCTGAAGCAGCAGCTCACCGACAAACTGATCGAGCACAGACAATATATCCGCAAGTTCGGTGTGGATCTCCCTGAAGTTCGCAACTGGAGATGGGACCCGACTCTGTGGTCGCGCAGGTCTGCTTAAGTTGTCAGAGTTACAGACGGAGGCTTCTATGAAAAGTAATGAAACTGAGAGCGAACAAAAGGCCTCCTCGCAGGGGCGCACGGCACTACACGGTGCACACCTCAGGACGCTCGAATCCCTATTCCGGCATCCGCCGGCGCACAACCTCGAATGGATGGATGTGGTCGCGCTGATCGAGAAAATAGGGACTGTGCAGGCGAAGGGCGGCAACAAGTTCAGCTTCGACGTTGGCGGAGAACATTACCTGATGCATAAGCCGCACACCAAGGATCTCACCAGCTCCGAGGTGGTCGACTTGCGTCATTTTCTGCAGCGCACTGGGTGGTCGCCTGATGTGCCGTCCCAGGCGGCGGCTCATCCGGAGCCAGCACCGCCCGCTCTCGTGGTGGTCGTGGATCATCATGGTGCGAGGATCTACCGCATCGAGACGGCGGCTGGCGACGCCTCGCAGCGGGAAATCAGGCCGTACGACCCGCATCATTTCCTGCATCACCTTACGCACAAGGAGGAATCACGGCAGCAGGGACAGCGGGCCCCGGAGGACTCTGACTTCTACAGGCGAATCGGCGCTGCTCTCGCTGCCGGCGGCAGAATTGTCGTGGTCGGCCACGCAACGGGAAAGAGCAACGCGGCCCAGCACCTGACGGAGTACCTGCGCACCCACCACCGTGAGACGTATCAGCGTATCGTGCGTGAGATCGGGGCTGACCTCTCTGCCATTACGACGCCGCAACTGCAGGCGCTGGCCGAGCAGGCATTAGGTCCAGCGCCCTGAACTCTCTCCGGCGACCAAAGCGCCATGCATCGCGTGAGTATGTTCACATCCGGCAAACGCCGGCACGCAGCAGGAAGGGGTCTACGTATCGCTAACTGGATCGCCCAAGCTGCTCTCTTCTGTGCGCGGCGGACGAGTGGAGCGGGGGTCCGGCGAATGAACTGCGACCGGATCGCTTGCCGGAAAGGTCATTTCGAGCGCCTCGTCGAGGCGCGAATCGAGAGACTGTTCGGCCTGGGGTTTCTCGGTCATGCCGCGTGACCTTTAAGCTGCGACGATCGTAGGCTGATTCCCGGCCTCGGCGAATTCGCGCAGCGCCCGATGCACGAACTGAACGCAGATCGAGCCCTCGCCCACCGCCGAAGCAATACGCTTGACGCTCCCGGACCGCACGTCGCCGGCGGCAAATACGCCTGGTACGCTCGCCTCCAGCAGGTACGGCGGACGCGGCAGGCTCCAATGTGCGTTCACCAACTGTTCCTTGCCAAGGTCGGGTCCGGTTTTCACGAAGCCATGATCATCCAGCGCCACGCAGCCCTGCAGCCAGCGGGTGTGCGGTTGCGCCCCGGTCATCAGGAATACGTGCCTGAGGTCAGGCGTCGCAGGCTCACCGTTACGGTGCATCCATGACACGCGCTCCAGTCGATCCGAGCCCTCGAGTGCCGTGAGCTGCGTACGCGTATGCAGAGTGATGTTCGGCGTCTCCTGGATGCGGCGAATGAGATATTGCGACATGCTCTCGGCCAGTCCGTCGGAGCGGACCAGCATGTGCACGTGACGACAAGAGCCGGCGAGGAAAACCGCCGCCTGGCCGGCGGAATTGCCACCGCCGACGACCACAACGTCTTCGGCCGCACACAGGGTGGCCTCCAGATGAGTGGCGGCATAGTAGATGCCACGGCCAAGAAAGCGGGAGAGGTTCGCGATATCGGGCATCCGGTATTGCGCACCGCTGGCAATGAGGATGGCTCTGCTGCGTACCGATCGGCCGTCGGCCATGTCGACCGAGTACGGCCAGTGGTCACACCGGAGCCTGGCCGCCTGCCAGGCGACACTCAGCTGTGCGCCGAACTTCTGTGCCTGAGATAACGCCCGACCTGCAAGCGCTGCTCCCGAAATGCCGGTCGGAAATCCCAGGTAGTTCTCAATCCGGGAGCTCGTCCCGGCCTGGCCGCCGGGAGCGAAGCTGTCCACGATGCGCACGTCCAAGCCTTCGGAGGCCGCATAGACCGCCGCGGCAAGACCCGCAGGACCTGCGCCGATGATCAGCAGGTCGTGGACGCGATCATCGGCGCCCGCGGCGTTCATGCCGAGGCATTGGGCGACATCGGCATTGCTCGGATTCTTCAGCAACTCGCCGCCTCGGCAGACCACCACCGGGATGTCGTCGCTGCGGACGTGGAAGCGTTCGAGCAACGCCTTAGCGTCGGCGTCATGCTCGATGTCGATATTCACATAGGGACGGGTGTTTCGCGTCAGGAACTCGCGCAACCGCAGAGTGTCGGCGGAGTGGTCTGAACCCAGGAGCAACACCTCGCTGCGGCCGGACTCGATCACGCCCATGCGCCGCAGGATGAAGGCGCGCATAAAGAGCTCACTGAGCTCGGCATCATTCTGTACGATGCGTCGCAGCTGCTCCGCATCGATCAGCAGAACTGCGCCGGCCTCGCGCACGCGAATGCGGGCTAACGCGCGAGTGCCGCGCAAGGTGCTCATCTCGCCGGTAAAATCCCCCGGGGTCAGAAGGTAGAGCAACTCGTAGGTCGAATCGGCCTGGGTGGCCGACGGCGGAGCGAGCGCCTCGACACTTCCTGCCGCCACGACGAATACACCACGTGGTATCTCCCCCAGTTCCAGAAGAATCTCGCCCGCTTGCGTCTGCAGGCGGGTGCCCTGGGGTTCCAGGCGCGCGCGTTGCGGCGCGGTGAGCTTCGGGAACATCTGTCCCCGACGCTGTTCCAGAAGAGTCTTGGCCACAGTCCTTCCTAACGATCGAGTCGGGTCACGAAGGCAGCTCCATCACCAGCTCATCGATGTAGCACCAGCTCCAATGCTCGCCGGGTTCGATTGACGTGATAATGGGATGCTGTGTTCCGTGGAAATGCTTGGTGGCGTGCCGATTCTTCGAATCGTCGCAGCAACCGACGTGTCCGCAGGTCCTGCAGAGGCGCAGATGGACCCAGGTATCGCCCAGCTTCAGACACTCCTCGCAACCGCGACTACGTACAAGGCTGGTTCGAACAAAGTCTAAATGACGACACTGTGTAGGCATAACATCATCTCTACCGACGCGGTTACCAATCTACACTCCGACGCGGAATCGAGCATCGGCTGCCCCAGGGTCCCTCGCTGCTCGGAGGTTCGCCCGCCCCCGGTCCTGCCAACTATTTGATCGGTAAGCCCTATCTGACCGGAGCGTGTTTATGGAGCATCGGCGCGATCTTGGGGCGTTTCACCCGAATCGCAAGCACCCCACACCCTTGAGACCCGAGTAGAGTCCGCTCAAGTCGGCAAATGAGCCGCTGACAACAACGAGGGGGTGCCCATGAATATCCGAACGCTGCAGCGCGGACTCAAATACCGCGGCCGCGTGAAGGCGGTCCGTCAGACCTACCATGTGTTCGAGGCCCAGCGCTATTTCTTCGTGCTTTCTTTTGCGCTCTCAAAGGCGCGGCGCGGCTCCGGCTACTTTAATGTGATCGACACAGACGCCGTGGCCTACGTACAGCAGCGTATGGGCGGAACGCGGGGGGTGACGGCAAAGGATGTCATGACCGCAGCACGACGCACGCGGCACATCCCCAGCACGCTCGCGGCGCTCAATGCCCTGTACATACTGGTCGCCCTTCGATCGGCGCGCATCGTGCGGGCAGGCAAACATCGGCAACTGTTTTTCGCGGTGAAAAAACGCCCCGCCGCGCGGATATCTGCGGAGTGAAAACGCGGCTTGCTGATGTGAGACATCGTCCCGGGAGATTCAGGGGCTGATTCGAAATCCGCTGGTCGCTGTGCACTGGGTCCGGGGAGGGCGTGACCAAGGACAGCGACCGCCTATCGCATGCCGCGGGGAGCGCCGCCCCCGTATGATTGCACCATGGTCCTGCCCCAGCCGGCGGCAGCCGGCATATTACTGCTGCTGGTTCACGCTGCCTGTGCTTCAGTCGCTGCGGGCCATGCATTGCTGACCAAGCCGGACCCGCACAGTGCCGTTGGCTGGATCATGGTGTGCTGGCTGTTTCCGCTGGCTGGACCGCTGCTATATGCCCTGTTCGGCATTAATCGCGTCCGTGCACGCGCCAAACAATTGCGCGGCGGCCTGCCAACCATTCGCGACGACTTCCGCTCCCCTGATTCGGACGAGTTTGTCGCACAGCTGACCCGCATAGGCGATGCCGTAACACAGTGGTCTCGCATCGGAGGCAATGCGATCGAGCCACTGGAGAACGGCGAGAACGCCTTTCCCCGCATGTTGAGCGCCATCGCCGCCGCGCGCGAATCGGTGTGGCTCGCCACGTACATATTCGAAACCGATCCGGTAGGTCGCCAGTTCATCGACGCACTCGCCCACGCCGCCGCCCGTGGGGTGCAGGTGCGCGTGCTGGTCGATGGCGTGGGTGAGTGGTATAGCTGGCCGCATGCGGTGTCGGTGCTGCGTGGTGCCGCAGTGCGCGCCGAGCGCTTCCTCCCACCGCGGTTGCTGCCCACTCCGCGACTCGCGGTTAACCTGCGCAATCACCGCAAGCTGCTGATCGCTGACGGCCAGGTGGCGTTTCTCGGCGGCATGAACATCGGCGGTCGTGAGGTCGGGCATGCGGCGCACCGGCGCATGGCCGATCTGCATTTTCAGGTGCGTGGTCCCATCATCGCGCAACTGGCGCGGGCCTACGCCGTTGACTGGCAGTTTGCCGCGCGCGAGGAGCTCGCCGCCGTGCCACCTGCCGCGGGGGCCGGCAGCGCCGTGTGCCGCGTCATCACCGACGGGCCGGACGAGGACAACGACAAGCTGCTGTATGTCATCGTAGGGGCTCTGTCGGTCGCGCGGCACCAGATACTCATCATGACGCCGTACTTCATACCGCAACCGGAGCTCACCTCGGCGCTGCAGGCGGCGGCGCTGCGCGGGGTCGACGTCTGCCTGGTGATCCCCGAGCGCAGCAACCTGCGCTACGTCGACTGGGCTTCAAGGCGCTGGCTCACCCCCTTGCTCGAGAGGGGTGTGCGGATATTCCTGCAACCAAGTCCGTTCTCTCACACGAAGCTGCTGGTGGTGGACGGTGCCTACGCGCAGATCGGATCGGCAAATCTCGACCCCCGCAGTCTGCGACTGAACTTTGAGATTGCGCTCGAGATCTACTGCGCCGACACGTGCCGCCCGCTGGTCGAGTACGTGAGCGCCGCCCGTGAAAAGTCCGCGCCCTATACTTTGGAGCTCGCGCGCGGTCAGTCGTGGGCGAGCCGCACCCGCAACAGCCTGGTGTGGCTGCTATCACCCTACCTTTAGGACGCCCCGCGTCGGCCGCTTCCAGCGCGGCTCGGACAGTCGTTTGCGTGAAGCGGAGAACTCCTTAGGTCCGTCGCCTTTTCTCGTTGCTCTTTTCCTCAGCCAACGTGCAAATGGCTTCAGGAACGGCTTCAAGGCGCTCTTGGGGAATGCGCTGACCACTGACGTCCGACAAGCCATAGGTTCCGTCGGCGATTTTCTCCAAGGCACGATTGACCCGTTCGAGGCGCTCAAAATCCCGAACGACAAGATTCCCGTCCAGCTCCAACGCTGCCAGTTTCTGCGCATCGTCTTCGAATTCCCGCGGGCCGGCAGCGCTATCGGCTTTGATGCTGACTTCATCAGCCTGATCCGACTGGGCAGCAGACCCGAGAGCGTCGCGTAGCCTGATCAAGTATCCGCGCTGTTTGTCCATGAAGCCCGCGTCGAGGTGTGATTTACCGGCGTTCATCTCCAAACTCTCCTTCATGAATATAATCGTCTACATCCGTCGCGTTGAAATGAAACACCCGCGCCTCATGGTGATCGATCCAGACGGCTGCCAACCAGAGAGGCGCATTCAAACGGCTGCCGCCACTCTGGGCTGCTGGATTGCGGAGGCAACCTCCGCCAGGCGGTGCTGGAGGAGTTCGTCGGCCCGCAGAAGTAGAGCGCCGCCGCCCGGCGCCGCCAACCCCGCGTGCGAGCACTTCGGTTACTTGCCGTGCCTGGCCTTGTAGTCCTGTAGCTGGGCGTTGAATAGATCGACGCTCGCCTTCTCCTTGTCTATCGCTACATTGTGGGCTCTGGCACCGAAGGTCGTGAGCGCCTCGAGGTCCGATCCCGAGGCGGCAGCTGCAGACTTCCGGGCAATGCGGGCGACCGTCGAATCAACGCACTGGGTGTATGCGCGCGTGGCGGCGTCGTACGCCTCAAATGCCGTGTGGGTCGCTTCCATCTCCGCAAGCGACGCCCGGGCGCCGTTCGGCAATGTGGGTACGTTCGGTGCGGAACAGGCCTCGAGCGCAGTGCTCGCGGCCCTCACCAGATCCTGCGCCGATAGGCTGGCGCGCGGGGCAGGTGGGGCAGCCCGCTGCGGGCCTCGGGCCAGGTAGGACGCCAAGGCCACAGCCATCAGGACGAGTCCGCCCACGGCGATTGCCGTTCGGGCCAATCTTCCCAGGGTCGTGCGAAGCGCGTTGGCCCGGACAATTCCACTCAGGACCGCGGCCAGGAACAGGACAGCGCCCAGCGCCAGGGTGGTGGCCATTCTGAAGTCGGGTGGGAGCACGGGGATTCCGGGGCAGGCTTACGGTGCAACCTGAGGATACCACGCCGTGTCCGCCGTCCTCGGGCAGCTGCGCGGCGCAACCCGCGGATGGCAAATCAACAGTAAACTGAGCAATGGGGCGAGTGCAGGCGGAGGGTAATTCATGGTCCATTGCAGAGCATGCGGTAAGGAAATACACGAGCTGGCCAGGGTGTGCCCACAGTGCGGCGCGCCGCAGCCCGCTGCGTCAGGGGTCTCGGACCGCAGAATCCTGCCGGCGTTCCTGCTGTGCTTCTTCCTCGGCTGGACCGGCGCACATCGCTTCTATGTCGGCAAGATCGGCACCGGCTTCCTGATGCTGTTCACCGCGGGACTCTTCGGTGTCCTGTGGCTCATTGACTTCATCATGATCATCGTCGGTGCATTCACCGACAAGGCCGGGAACAAGATCACCGAGTGGGTATAGAAGCGCCCCAGCACCTGTCGGTCGGCCTCGACACGGGCGGTACCTTCACCGACGCCGTGGTTCTCGATGGCAGCCAGCGCGTGCTGGCGAGCGCCAAGGCGCTGACCACGCACTGGGACCTGTCGATCGGGCTGCACGGGGCGCTGCGCACCGTGCTGACAGAGCTTCCGCCGGGAACTACACGCGAGCAGATCGCGCTGGTGTCGGTATCGACGACACTCGCGACCAATGCGGTGGTTGAGAACCGCTTCAGCCCCATCTGCAGCATTCTCGTCGGCTTCGATGAGCGCATGGTCGAGCGCAGCGGCCTGAAGCGCGCCGGCGGCGGACTGATCGTGCGGGTGCGGGGCGGTCACGAGGCGACCGGGGAGGAATCGGCACCGCTCGATGAAGCGGCGATCGACGCTGCCGTGCGCGAGATGGCACCGCAGGTCGAGGCCTTCGCGGTGGCGGCGATGTTCTCGGTGCGCAACCCTGCGCACGAGCGGCGCGTGCGCGAGCGCATCCGTTCCCTATGTGCGAAACCGGTCACCTGCAGCTTCGAGCTGAGCTCGCAGCTCGATGCGCCCAAGCGCGCGCTCACGGCGGCACTGAATGCGCGCCTGACGCCGCAGATCCGCCACCTGCTCGATGCGCTGGCGGGGGTGCTGGAGCGCGAGCAGATCACGGCACCGGTGATGATCGTCAAAGGCGACGGCACGCTGATTGCGGCCGAGGTGGCTCTCGAGTACCCGGTCGAGACGGTGCTGTCGGGCCCCGCGGCCAGTGTGGTTGGCGCGGGGTTCCTGAGCGGCCTGAAGGACTTTGCGGTTGCCGATATGGGCGGCACGACCACCGACGTCGCGATCGTTGCCGGCGGAGCACCGGTGGTGCGCAGCGAAGGCGCGGTGGTCGGCGGCTGGCGCACCATGGTCGAGGCGATCGACGTGCGCACCTGCGGCTTGGGCGGCGACAGCGAGGTACACCTCGATCGCGAACTGCGCCTCGCCGTAGGGCCGCGCAAGGTGATGCCGCTCAGTCTGCTCGCGGTGCGCTTTCCGCAGGTGCTGGCGCAACTGCGCACGCTCGCCGCCGCTGACCGGGTAGCGCAGTTCGCTGCGCGCTTCGCCTTCCGCAATTCACCCGGGGACCCGGGCGTGATGCTCGATCGGCTCGAGCAGCGTGTGTGGGCGGCGCTCGCAGCGGAGCCGCGCTCGCTCGCGGATGTGACCCGCACTGCCCAAGGGGCGGAAGCTGCGCGGCGCCTGGTCGACCGGGGACTCGCAACCGTCGCGGGGTTCACACCGAGCGATGCGCTGCATGTACTCGGCCGGCAGCAGGGCTGGAGCGTCGAGGCAGCGCGGCTCGGGGCGGCGGTGCTCGCCATCGAGGAGCGCAATGCGGCTGCCCGCCGCGGCGTCGAGACGCCGGAGGCCATCTGCGAGCGCGTCTACAACCACGTGGTGCGCGAGGCCGCGCGGGTACTGATCGAATGTGCGCTCGCGCACGACCCGGGCATCGAGACGGTGCACGGGCGCTGGGGTCCGCTCGGGCGTCTGATCGAAGACCTCGTCAGTGGGCGGTCGTTCTCGCGGCTCGTCGACGCGTCGGTGCGTCTCGGCACGCCGCTGGTCGCGATCGGGGCGCCCGCGGGCGCTTACTTCCCGGAGGTTGCACGCCGTCTTGGCGCGCGGCTCGAGGTGCCCGAGCACGCCGCGGTGTGCAACGCGATCGGAGCCGCGGTCGGGGTGGTATCCGGGAGTTCCGAGATCCTGGTGAACCAGCCGATGTTCAAGGTCTTTCGCGTGCACGATCCGGCCGGCAACCGCGACTACGCGGATCCCGCCGAGGCGATCGAGGAAGCCAGGCGTATCTCACGCGAGCTGGCACTCGCGGCGGCGCGCCGTGCCGGTGCGACCGACCCACAGCTTGAGACCTTCGTCGCCGAGCGGCGCGCGCGCGGCGCTCCCGGGGAGGACGGCGACTATCTTGCCGAGGCAACGGTGCGATCGAAGGCGACGGGGAGACCCGGCGCGCGCAGCGCGTGACGGGATGCCGGAGAGGTTCCCGGGCAGCGCGGCCTATCTGCGCACTGCAGCCAGTATGTAGTCGTTGAGGATCCTCTCGGTCTGTTCGTGCATGCCGTGGGTATTGTAGTTGCTGCTCGTAATCACCACTGCCATGTCCAGCTCCGGGATCACGGCAACCTTGTTACCGCCGTTGCCGGACATGAAGTAGGCAGGGAACTGCCGCCCGGCCGGTCCGAATGATTTCAGCCACCACAGATACCCGTAGTCCGTCGATTCGTCGATCCGTGCGTGCGGCGTCGTCGAGGCCTGGACCCACGTGGCGCTCACGATCTGTCGATCGTTCCAACGACCCCTGTTGAGGTAAAGCTGGGCGATCTTCAGCAGGTCCGGCGCCGTCAGACGCAGTCCCCCGCCGGTCTGAGGCATGCCGAGCGGCGAATAGACCCAGGCGACGTCGCGGATCCCCAATGGGGCAAACAGCTTCGCCTGCGCGTAGCGGTCGGCACGCTCGCCCGTCACGCGTGACAGAACTTCGCCGAGCACGAACGCGCCGCCGGTGCAGTAGCTGAAGTTTCGCCCCAGGGGCGGGAGCGGGGGCTGTTCGCCCACGTACATGCGACCGCGAATCGGCAGATCGAGCACGAACTGCGTCCAGTCCTCGACCAGATACATGCGCTCCTCGTTGCCGCGCGACGCGTCGTTCCAGTCGTCGCATTCGAGCGGCGAGCTCATGGTCAGCAGGTCTTCGATCGTGATCTGCGCCTTGCGCGGATCGGGATTCTGCATCCGCCGTCGGCGCTCAGGCAGGAGATTCAGCACCCGTGCGTCGACGCCCTTGAGCCGGTGCTCGTCGATCGCAATGCCGATCAGAATGTCGGTGACGCTCTTGGTTGCCGAGCGCGTGTCGCGCAGTGTCCCGGCTGCGCCGTCAAAGTATTCCTCGTAGACCAGCCGGCCGTGTCTCGCGACCAGTACGCTGCCGATCCTGGCGAACTTGCCGGCGCGAACATCGCTGGCGAGTGCTGCCAGCGTCTCCGGGGCGAGGCCACTGTCGGCAGGAGCTGCCCTGGGCCACTGTGCGGCGCCGGTGTCCTGCGCGGCTGGCGCGCTGCTCCAGAGCAGGGCGGACAAGGCGACTACTGCGGGCTTCACCGCCCGCAGTCTACACGCGGGTATTACGGCCGACACTCACACAGCCGCACGGCTGCTTCGGTTGGCTGTGGCGCAGGTAGAATCGGCCGGGCGTTACCAGGGCAGGGGACATGGCCGCAGCTGACTACGACGTGATCGTGATCGGGTCCGGGCACAACGGACTGGTCTGTGGTGCCTATCTCTCGAAGGCGGGACTGAGGACCCTGGTCGTCGAGCGGCGCGAGATCGTCGGCGGCGCGGCAGTGACCGAGCAGTTCGCGCCCGGCTTTCGCGCCTCGCGCTTCTCCTACGTCATGAGCCTGCTGCATCCGCGGGTGATGCGCGATCTCGAGCTCGCGGCTCACGGCCTGAAGGTGCTGCCGGCCAACGACCTGTTCTGCCCGCTGGGCGGGGACGAGTACATTATCTACAGCGACGATGCCGCGCGTACCCAGGCCGAGTTTGCGCGTTTCTCCAAGCGCGATGCGCAGGTTTACCCGGAGTTCGCCCGGCACCTCGATGAGGCCGCACGACTGGTGCGCGGCCTGCTGCTCGAGACACCCGTGGATCCCACGCGGCGGCGCTGGCGCAATTTCCGCGAATCGGCGGCGCTGCTGTGGCGCCAGCGCACGATCGGCGAGCGCATGTACCGGCTCATCGACCTGCTGACGCAGAGTGCCTACGACTACCTGTCGGTGTGGTTCGAGAGCGACGTGATCAAGTCGGTGCTCGGCTACTACGCGTGCATAGGGACCTTCGCCGGGCCGCGCTCGCCGGGCACTGCCTACGTGATCCTGCATCACCTCATCGGCGAGCACGCCGGGGCCGGGGGCTGGGGCTTCATCCGCGGCGGCATGGGCGCCATCACCCAGGCGATCGCCGCCTCCGGCAGGCAGCACGGCATGGAGATCCTGACCGGCGCCCCGGTGGCCGAGGTGCTGGTGACCGACGGCCGGGCGCGCGGCATCCGCACCGTCGACGGGCGGGAGTTCCGCGCGCGGGTCGTCGCCTCGAACGCCAACGCCAAGACGCTGTTCCGTCAACTGGTGAAGGCCGAGCACCTGCCGCCGGAGCTGCTCGCGGAGATCGATGCCTTCAGGACCTTCTCCACGGCATTCAAGATGAATATCGCCGCCGACAACCCGCCGCACTACCGCGCCTTCGATCCACGCAAGGCGGGCTTCGACTATCCGACCTACGTCCACGTCGCCCCGGGAATCGATTACCTCGAGCGCGCCTACGACGACGCCAAGTACGGCGGGTTCTCACGCCAGCCGTTCCTCACTCCCGTGGTGCCGACCATCGTCGATGACTCGCTGGCGCCGCCCGGCAAGCACGTGATCAACGTCTTCGGCGGTCATGCGCCCTATACGCTCAAGGGCGGGGACTGGGAGCAGGAGAAGCCGAATCTCACGCGCGCGGCGCTCGCCGTCCTCGACGAAATGGCGCCCGGGTTCTCGAAGCAGATCATCGATCTCGAGCTGCTGGTGCCGCCCGACCTCGAGCGCATCGTCGGGCTGCCGCAGGGACACATCTTCCACGGCGAGCTGAGCGCCGATCAGCTCTTCTGGCAGCGCCCCGTGCCGCACTGGGCCGACTATCGCACCCCGATTCGCGGGCTCTACCAGTGCGGCGCCTCGAGCCATCCGGGAGGAGGCGTGTCCGGCATCCCGGGCCACAACGCAGCGCGCGAGATCCTGCGCGACTGGAAGGGCCTGAAGTGACGGCCGCCGTGCAGCATCATTCAGAAATCCGCAGCGCGCGCCTCCAGCAATGTCGGACCCGGAGCATGCAGCGCGGCGCCCAGGCCCTCGGTGAGCGCTGCAGGTCCACGGACCCGCTGGGCCTCGGCGCCACAGGCCGCGGCCAGGGCAGGGAAGTCGGGATTGCGGCCCTCGACGCCGAGTGGCTCGATGCCGGCGGCGCGCATGTCGTCGCGGATCTGCCCCAGAGCCTCGTTGTTCCACACGACGATCGGCAGCGTCAGACGCTGCTCCACCGCGGTCATGAGCTCCTGCAGCGTGAACTGCACGCCGAAGTCGCCGGCCAGCGCGACCACCGGCCGCTGAGGCTGGGCGATCCGTGCGCCGATGGCTGCAGGCAGCGCGAAGCCCAGCGTGCCGTAGCCGCAGGGATGAAACCAGCTGCCGGGCCGATCGGTCGGGAATGCGTAGTTGCCGGCATAGGCGGCCTGCGTCATGTCGCTGAACACGACACCGTCCGCCGGGATGGCCTCGCGCATGGCACGCACGACGCTGAGACATGCGGGCGTCTGCGCGCGGATCTGTGCCTCGACACTCTCGCGACAGGCCGCGGCACCACCCTGCGCGCTGCGCCACAGGCGGCGCGGCGTGATGCCGCGTGCCAGCGCCTCGAGCGCGGCGCGCGAGTCTGCGTGAATCGCGAGCTCCGCACGGTACTGACCCGCGAGCACCCCCGGATCGATGTCGATGCGGATCAGCTTCCCCGGAATGGCGAGACGCGTCGTCGTATAGATATCGGTCTCGGCGAGCTCGGTGCCCACCGCGAGCACCACGTCCGCGGCTGCGATCAGCTCCTGCGTGGCGCGATAGGGCAGGCTCGCGCCGAGGTTCGCCGGATGCCCTTCCGGGAGCACGCCCTTGCCCGCAACCGTAGTGACGAGAAACGCGTCCAGCGCCTCAGCCAGCGTCGTGAGCGCCGCGCCCGCGTGTCGGGCGCCGCCACCGGCGACGATCAGCGGGCGCAGCGCCCCGCTGAGCAGCGCTCGGGCCGCAGCGATCACCGCCGCGGGTGCCTCGGGGGCGGGAGCCGCCGGTGCGAAGCGCTCCGGGCGCAGCGCGGTCGGCTCGGCGAGCAGATCGAGCGGGATGCCGAGGTACACGGGGCGCGCACGACCGCCCCTGAGGTACGCGAACGCGGCCTCGAGTTGCGCGCGCACCGCCGCGGGGGTGTCCGCGTGCAGCGCGAGGCCCGCGGCGCCGGCGGCGAGCGCGCGCTGATCGGCGAGCTCATGCAGCACGCCCCAGTGGCGGCCGAGGGAGGCGCGCACCGGCGTGCTGGCGATGACGAGCAGCGGCACCGAATCCGAGTAGGCCTGCGCGATCGCGGTGAGTGCGTTGCTGAGGCCGGGACCGGAGATGACCAGCGCGGCCGCGGGGCGGCCGCTGGCGCGGGCGAAGCCGTCGGCGGCGAAGGCCGCGTTCTGCTCGTGACGGGCGAGCACATGCCGCAGCCGCGCAGCTCCGACGCCGCGGTACAGCTCGATGTTGTGAACGCCGGGGATCCCGAAGGCGGTGTCGATGCCGTTGGCGAGCAGTGTCTCGGCGACGTAGCGTCCAACGGTCCAGGGAGCGGCGCTCATGCGCTTGAAATGTTAGCACTGCCCACGCACAGTTAGCTGCGTGAAGTTCTCCTCGCTTACTGGCCGCATCGGCGGCACCGGCGCCGATGCCTGGCTGACGCACTACGAGGCGGCCGACGCGCGGGCGCGGGGCGAGGACGTGATCGTGCTGAGCGTCGGCGACCCCGATATTGACACGCCCGCGCCGGTGCTCGAGCGCGCCATCGAGCAATTGCGGCGCGGTGACACTCACTACGTGCAGGCCGCCGGACGGCCGGCATTGCGGCAGGCGATCGCCCGCTCCCACGAAGCCCGCACCGCCCAGGCGGTGCAGGCGGCCAATGTCGTGTATCTGGCCGGCGCGCAGAACGCGCTGTTCGCCGCGTCGCTGTGTCTCGCGGGACCCGGGGACGAGGTGCTGACCTTCGAGCCCATGTACCCGACCTACCCGGCGACGATCGAGGTGTCGGGCGCGCGGCTGGTGCGCGCCCGCGCGGGACCCGGCTTGCGGCCGGACCTCGAGGCGCTGCCGGCGCTGATCACTCCCCGTACACGCATGATCCTGTGGGCGAGTCCCAACAATCCGAGCGGCTTCGTCATGAGCGAAGCGGAGCTCGCCGTGATCGGCGAGCTGGCCCGCCGTCATGATCTGTGGCTGGTGGTGGACGAGGTCTACGCCGGTCTCGCCCCGGGCGGGCGGGTGCCGGGACTGGCGGCACGGCTGCCGGAGCGGGTGGTCACGCTCGGCAGTCTGTCGAAATCGCATGCCATGACCGGCTGGCGTGCCGGCTGGCTGGTGGGTCCCCTCGAGCTCGCGAAGAAAGTGGAGCTGCTCGCCATGTGCATGCTGTTCGGTCTGCCGGGCTTCGTGCAGGAGGCGGCGATCACCGCGCTCGCCGTCGCGGCCGAGGCGGAGCAGCGCACCCGCGAGTACTGCCACACGTGCCGGCAACGCTTCGCGGCCGGACTGCGCGGCATCCCGCAGCTGCGCCTCATCGAGCCCGAGGCGGGCATGTTCATGCTGATCGACGTGAGCGGCACGGGACTCTCGGGGGCCGGGTTCGTGCGCGCGCTCTATGCCGCGCAGAAGGTCTCGGTATTGGATGGCGCGGCATTCGGAGCATCGACCGCCGCTTGCGTGCGCATCTGCTTCGCCACCGATGAGGCGAGCATCGATGAGGCGTGCGCGCGCATACGGCGCTTCTGCGCGGACTGAAGCCGTCCCTCGTTTAGCGCAGTTACAAGGTCAGTAACCCAGGTTCCGCAGCGCTTCGAGCAGGTTCGCAACGTCAGGCACCCCAACCCCGGTGGTCTGGTCGTAGCCTTTGTGGGCGTAGAAGTACCAGTTGTCACCTTCGCGGATGTCGCGCAGCGGGGCATTCGGCTCGTTGTAGGCATTGCCCTGCCTTAGCAGCTGGTAGAGCGGTACATTCAGGAGACCGATCCGGTGGTGCACGCCCTGCGCCAGGAGTGCCGTCGTACCGTTCAGCTGCGGTGAGGAAAAGCTGGTGCCGCCTATGTAGGTCAGCACGCTGAAACCGCTCGAGCTCGAGGTGTACCAGATCGTATAGCCAGTGTCGGGATCGGCGTTGACGGACAGGTCGGGGAGGTTGCGCCCGTCGAAGCCGGCGGGCAGCGCGGCAATGAGCGCCGGCGGGGTCTGGGATTCGTCGATGAGATTCTGGTGCGGCTGCGTCCGCAGCATGCCCGGGATGCCCTGCTGATAGAACGGCTGCGGGACGTATACGCTGATGCCGCCGCCGGTGCCGACCGGGTAGATGCCGCACAGGGCTCCCAGCGGATCGAGTCCGAGAGCATCGCAGAGTGGAATCAGGTAGTCCCAGGTCCACGCCTGCTCGGTGGCGATGTCGACGCTGAATCCAGGTGGGTCGGTAAAGGTCTGGACGCCCGGCAGCGTCGTGCCGCCGGCCGCGGTGATAAAGCGCTGGGTCGCGGGATCATCCACCGACAACACCTGGGTGTAGTTCGGTGGCAGCTCGTTCTGCTCATCGTAGGCGCCGTTGTCTCCCGCGGCGGCGAAGAAGCTCTGGCCCTGCAGCGCCGCCTGCAGCAGCAGGTCATCGAGCGCGGTCAGGGTGCTCGTCATCGTGCCGGTCACCGGGTTGCCGATCGGCCCATTGCCGAAGGGGTTGTTCGAGTCGAACAGCTCCCACTCACCCCAGCTGGTCGAGACCGTGTCGGCAAGGTTGTCATCGATCGCCTGAGCGAAGACGTCGATGAACGCCTGGTTGGTGTTGGGCGCGAGGTACACCTGCATGTCGGCGCCGGGGGCGATACCGCCGGACTGCTCGACATCGAGCGTCGTCTCGCCCGAGCCGCAGTCGTCGCACACCGGGCCCGGGCCACCGTCGACGTTCACGACGTTGATGCGGTTGGGATCGAATTTGAGTCCGAGCGAGTTCCAATAGGCGATGGCATCGCTCGGGGTGAAGGCGGCCAGGCTGATGATGCCGATGGTGCGGCCCCGGCCATCGATGCCGCGCTGATACAGCGGGTTGACGTCGTACCAGATCGCGTAGTCGGTCACCGTCCACAGGCCCGGCGGATCAGGCGTGTTCGGCTGGCCCCCGCCCTTGTGCAGTGGCGGGTGAGTTGCCCGGTGGGAGTGCGGGAAGAATCGCGGCCGGCTGTCGAGCCCGTAGATGCCGCGCACCGAGCCGGCGACGGTCGCGGGCAGCTGCGGCTCACTGAGCGGCGCGTGGTAGCCATAGCCGGGCGCGTCTGCAATGGCGGGCACCTGATAGCTGTGCAGCTGCACGCCGAACGCCCGCTCGATCGCCGCGGGACTGCCGCTGGCCTTGAGGTGCGCCGTCGCCGAGCGGGTGACGGTGAGGCCGGCCGCCTGCAGGTGCTGCGTCACGGCGGCGATCGTGGCTGCGCTCGGCGCGAAGCGCTGCTGAAATTCCTGGGTGCTGAGAAAACGGTGGAATTGCGGCGAGCCCTGCGCGTAGATGGACTGAAGCAACGGCTCGAGCTGCTCGGAGTTGCTGAGCCTGAGCGATACGGTGACGCTGATCTGCTGATCTGCGGCGACCGCGTCCGTTCTGCCGAGATCCACCGTGTCCGGGGCGAGCCCCGCGCGCGGATAGGGCGCCGCGTGCGCTGCGCCGGCCACGCTCAGCGCGCAGACCGCTGCCAGCAGGTACTTGCTGAATGACATTGCGAATCCCCTGGTGATCGGTTCGGTTTGTTCTGCCGCCTCGAGGGCACGCGCAACATTGCGCGCACACGCGCGCCGATGCAAGGCACGCGCGGGAACGCACGCACGCGCACGCGCGCCGTGCGCGTCACATATGTGACATAAGAGTAAGCAATCGTGCGCCGCGCGCAGCGCGGCGCGCCGAGCGCAGTCTCAAGCGGGCGGAGCCTTGCCGCCCGGCGTGAGCTTGTCGATCGCGGCCGGCAGTGCTTGCGACAGCTTCTGCGCGAGCTCCTGTGGGCTCATGCCGCTCTTAGCCGCCAGCTCGCCGAGGATGCCGCTGGAGAACAGCTGGTTGATTTGCGCCGGCGTGATCGCCTGATTGGCGCCGCTCGAGACCCAGGAGCGCGCGACACCGCCGAGTCCCTGCTGCTCGAGGTGGGCGACGATGCCCTGTACGCCGCCGTGCTGCTGGATCAGTGAGTTCACCACGCTGGCCATCTCGGCGCCGACGACGCCGCCGATCAATCCGTCGAGCAGTCCCATGGGACCTCCTGGCCGTAAGCTGTCGATAGAGCTGAGCGCGCACATTGTGCCCGCGGCGGGCTGCGGCGCTCAAGCGCCGCCGCGCACTGCCGGGGACCGACGGCGCGGCCGGCGGACGGTGCGTCACGGACCGCGCTATTATATTATTATGACGACATTAAAAAGAGCCCGCCGCCACGGTGGCGACGCCGGCCGGCACTTGCATTCGGGATGGTGTTGAGGATCATGCGACAGGTCAAAACGCTGGGGCTACTGGGTACGGGCGTCATCGGCGGCGGCTGGGCGGCGCGCGCGCTGCACTTCGGCATCGACGTCGTGGCGGCGGACGTGAAGCCGGAAATGGAGGCCTGGATCCGCGGTGCGGTCGCCAATGCGGAGGGGGCGCTGTCACGGCTGACGTTCGCACCGCTCCCTCCGAAGGGCACGCTCAGCTTCACGACCGACCTCACGGCGATGGCCCGCCAGGCGGACTTCATCCAGGAGAACATCCCCGAACAGCTCGAGCTCAAGCAGCGCACCCTCGGCCTGGTGAGTCGCCATGCGCCGCGCGACGTGCTGATCGCATCCAGCACCTCGGGCCTCATGCCGACGGATCTGCAGCGCGACATGGAGTTTCCCGAGCGCTTGCTGGTGGCGCATCCCTTCAACCCGGTGTACCTGCTGCCGCTCGTTGAGCTGGTGGGAGGGCAGCTGACCACGCCCGCGACGCTGGAGGCGGCGAGCCGCTTCTTCAGCTACATCGGCATGCACCCGCTCACGGTGCGGCGTGAGGTGCCGGGGCATCTCACCGACCGGCTGCAGGAGGCGCTGTGGCGCGAGATCCTGCACCTGGTGAATGACGGCGTGGCCAGCACCGGCGAGCTCGACGACTCGATCGTGTACGGTCCCGGGCTGCGCTGGGCCGGCATGGGCACCAATCTCATCTACCACCTCGCCGGCGGCGAACCCGGCATGCGTCACATGCTGCGGCAGTTCGGGCCGTGCCTTAAGTGGCCCTGGACCAGGCTCGAGGCGCCCGAGCTGACCGAGCAGCTGATCGACCGGATGGTGGAGGGAACGCAGCAACAGGCTGGCGGGCGCTCGATCCGCGAGCTCGAGCGGCTGCGCGACGACTATCTGGTGGCGATCCAGCAGGTGCTGCGCCAGTTCAACATCGGCGCGGGCGCGACGCTGCGCGCGCTCGAGGAGCGGCTGTACGAGGCGAGCGCCGCGCGCGTGCGCCAAGGCGTCGAGGCGGTGGCCACGGGCGGCGCACCGCCGGCGCCGCTGCGCCTCATGGAGACCGAGGTGCGGCCGGAGTGGGTCGACTACAACGGGCACATGACCGACTCGCGCTACCTGCAGGTGTTTGGCGATGCCACCGATGCGTTGCTGCGTTATGCGGGCATCGACGATGCCTACCGGCGCTCGGGGCGCGCGCTGTATACGGTCGAGACGCACGTCATGCATCAGGCGGAGGCCCGCGCGCTCGAGCCGCTGTACGTCACCAGCCGCGTGCTCGAGGTCGACGACAAGCGTGTGCGGCTGTTCCATGCGCTGCACCGGCGCCGCGACGATGTGCAGGTGGCGACCGCCGAGCAGCTGTACCTGCACGTGACGAGCGCTGCGGGCAAGGCCGCGCCCATGGACAGCGAGGTGCGCGCGCGTCTCGCCGCGCTGCAGGCCGCGCAGGCGCGGCTCCCCCTGCCGCCCGAGGCGGGCCGGCTCGGCGGGCGCGTGGCGCGCTGAGGCGCTGCCACCGGAGTACCGCGTGCCCAAGATCGTCGATCACGAGCAGCGCCGCGACGAGATCGCCCTGGTGGCGTGCCGGGTGGTGGCCGAGTACGGTTTCGACCAGGCGACCATCGTGCGCATCGCGCGCGAGGCCGGCTACACCACCGGCATGGTGGCGCATTACTTCGACACCAAGCAGGAGATCGTCATCGCCTCGCTGCGGCTCATCCTGCGGCGCATCGAGGAGCGGCTCACGGCGGCCGCCGGCGCGGGCGATCGGGAGCTGCTGTCGCTGCTCACCGAGGCGCTGCCGGTGGATGCGACGCGCTTCACTGAGTGTGCATTCTGGGCGGCATTCTGGGGTCAGGTGTCGGCGGACAAGCGCCTGAAACGCATCAACGCCTGGATGCATCGCGAGTATGTGAAGCTGTTCGAGCGTTGCCTGGCGCGCGGCTGGAGCGACTGGCGGCAGTGGTCGCCGCTCACCCGCGACCAGGTACTGCGCTCGCTGGTCACCTTCATCAACGGGCTCACGGCGAGCGTCGTCGCGAGCCCGGGCGACTGGCCGGCGGCGCGCCAGCTCGCACAGCTGCGGCTGCAGCTCGAGCTGCTGCATGCCTGGGCGCGCGGCGGCGTGGCCGGTGTAGTGCCGCGCCGGCGCCGCTTGGCTCGCCGGCACGCCGGCGAGCAGCGCATCGGCGCAGGGGGAGAACCGTGAACTTCAGTCTCACCGAAGAGCAACAGCTGATCGTCGACTCGACGCGCCGCTTCGTGCGCGAGCAGCTCGTGCCGCACGAGGCCGAGGTCGAGCGCAGCGGCGAGCTGCGCGCAGAGCTGCACCGCGAGCTCCGGGCGAAGGCGCAGGCCGCCGGCCTGTTCGCCGCCAACATGCCGGTCGAGGTCGGGGGTGCGGGGCTCGAGGGGGTCAGCTGGGTGCTGTACGAGAAGGAGCTCGGCTACACCAACTACGCGCTGCAGTACGGCTGCGTAGCGCGCCCGTCGAACATCCTGCTGGCCTGCGCGGGTGCGCAGCGCGAGCGCTACCTGTTGCCGGCGGTGCGCGGCGAGCGCACTGAATGCCTGGCGATGACCGAGCCCGCCGCGGGCTCGGACCTGCGCGGCATGAAGACCACCGCGACGGCGCAGGCGGGCGACTTCATCATCAACGGCACCAAGCACTTCATCAGCCACGCGGACGCTTCCGACTTCGTGATCCTGTTCGCGGCCAGCGGCGAAGAGCCGGGGCCGCACGGCGTCAGGAAACTGATCACCGCGTTTCTGGTCGACATGGGAACGCCCGGCTTCACGGTGCGGCGCGGCTACCAGAACGTCTCCCACCGCGGCTACAACAACAGCATTCTCGAGTTCACCGACTGCCGCGTGCCGCGCTCGGCGGTGCTCGGCGAACTGCACCGGGGATTCGAGGTCGCCAACACCTGGCTCGGCGCGACGCGCCTGCAGGTCGCGGCCAACTGCTTAGGTCGTGCCGAGCGTGCGCTGGCGCTCGCCGTGAGCTGGGCCGCGGAGCGACGTCAGTTCGGCCAGCAGATCGGCAAGTTCCAGGGGGTCGCCTTCAAGCTCGCCGACATGGCGGTCGAGCTGCGCGCCGCCGAGCTGCTCACGCTCGAGGCGGCGTGGAAGCTCGGGGAGAACCGCGCCACCGACATGGACATGGCGATCGCCAAGCTCAAGGCGAGCGAGATGCTCTCGATGGTGGCGGACGAGGCGCTGCAGATCCACGGCGGCATGGGGCTGATGAGCGAGCTGCCGCTGGAGCGCATCTGGCGCGATGCGCGCATCGAGCGCATCTGGGACGGCACCAGCGAGGTGCAGCGGCACATCATCTCGCGCGCGCTGCTGCGGCCGCTCGGCGCCTAGCTAGCGGCCCTGCCACTGCGGCTTGCGCTTCTCCGCGAAGGCGCGCGTGCCTTCCTTCAGGTCCTCGGAGCGGATCACCTTCTGCACGGCATTGAGCACATCGTGCAGCTCGAACGCCTGGTGCTCGGGTGTCATCTCGGTGTGGCGCAGCAGCTGCTTGATCGCCGGGAACAGCAGCGGCGGTCCGTCGGCGAGCTGCTGCGCGAGCTCACGCGCCCTGGCGAGTGCTGTGCCCTTCGGCACCACATGATTGGCGAGGCCCCAGTGCTTGGCTTCCGCGGCGTCCATCCAGCGGCCGGTCATGAGGAACTCCACCGCGACGTGGTAGGGGATGCGGCGGCGCAGCTTGATGGTGCCGGCATCGGCGAGCACACCGACGTTGATCTCGGGCAGCGCGAACTTCGCGTGCTCCTCCATCACGATGATGTCGGTGCCGAGGACCAGCTCCATTCCGCCCCCGCAGGCGATGCCGTTGACCGCCGCGATCAGCGGCTTGTCGAGATTGCGCGGGTAGTTGAGGCCGCCGAAGCCCCCGGCCCCCCAGTCGGTATCGGACTCCTCGCCGGCCGCGGCACCCTTCAGATCCCACCCGGCGCTGAAGAAGCGCTCGCCCGCGCCGGTGAGGATGCCGATGCGCAGCGCCGGGTCGTCGCGGAATTGCTCGAACACCTTGTTCAGGCGCCGGCTGGCCGCGAGATCGATGGCGTTCGCCTTGGGGCGATCGAGGGTCACCTCCAGCACCGCGCCGTTGACCTTGGTGAAGACGCCGCCGGAGGAGCTGTTGCTGAGGTCTGACATTCTTGAGTTACTCCGCCAGGCGGATCAGGGCATCCACCGCCACCGCGCCCGAGCCTTCAGGGCGCACGATGACGGGATTGATGTCGAGCTCCGCCAGTGTCTCGACATTGGCCTGCGCGTAGCGCGCGCAGGCGAGTGCAGTCTGGACCAGCGCCGGCACGTCGCCCGCCGGCCGGCCGCGGAAGCCGCGCAGCAAGGGCGCCATGCGCAGCCGCTTTAGCCCCGCCTCAACGGCCGCCGCATCGAACGGCGGCAGCAGCGTCACGCTGTCACGCAGCAGCTCGGTCAGCACGCCGCCGGCGCCGAGCACCAGCAGCTGCCCGAACTGCGGATCGACGCTCACGCCGACGAGGACTTCGGCCACGCCGTCGCCGACCATCTCCTCGACCAGCAGTGTATCGGACAGCCTCGCCAGGCGTAGTGCCGCCTGCGCGGCCTCGGCGGCGCTGTGCACGTTGAGCACCACGCCGCCGACCTCGGACTTGTGCTCGAGTGCCTCGCCCCCGGCCTTGATGACGACCGGGAAGCCGAGCGCCTCCGCGGCACCGGCGGCATCGCGCGCTCGCACCACCGCCGAGCGCGGCACCCGCACGCCGAAAGCGGCGAGCGCCGCCTTGGCGTCGTGCTCGCTGAGCGCGCGCGTGCGCTCTTGCGGCTCGCGCGGCCGGCGCAGCTCCACAGCTGCACCGTGTTGCCACGCCTCGCCGACGCCGCCCGCGAGGTCGAGCGCCTCGAGCGCCTCGCGCTGCCCCTGCAGCGGCACTACTCCCGCCGCCAGGCAGCGCTCGCGCATCGCCGCGGGGAGCGATTCCGGGAGCGACGAGATCACGGCGGCGCGCGCCGGGCTGCCTGCGCTGGCGGCGATGAACTCCTCGATGCCGTGCAGGTAGGCACTCGCATCCGCCTGGCCTTCGGGCGGGCAGTCGATCATGAAGCCGACCGCATCGAAACCGGCGCGCTGCGCCACGGAGAACATGCGGCGCATGCGCAGCCGGTCGAACCAGATGTAGGTATGGAAATCGAACGGGTTCGCGACCGCCACGCGCTCCGAGAGGATCTCGCGCAGACTGGCGACGCTCGCGGCCGGGAACGGCGGGAACTCGAGCCCGAGATGGCGGGAATTGTCGGCCGTCATCGCCATGTCGCCGCCCGATGCGCCCATCACCAGCACCCGCCGGCCCGTCAGCGGTCCGCCGCAATGGAACACCTTGAGCGTTTCGCACAGCGCGCCGAGCGTGTCGCAGCGCGCGACCCCCGCCTGGCGGCAGAAGGCATCGAACGCGGCATCCGCTCCGGCGAGCGCGCCGGTATGTGTGTGGGCTGTGCGCGCGGCGGCGGCGGTGCGTCCGGCCTTGACCAGCGCGACGGGTTTGCCGGCCGCGCGCGCCGCGGCGACCGCGCGCGCGAAGCGCGCGACGTCCTTGACACCCTCGAGGTAGAGACCGAAGGCGGTCACGCGCTCGTCGGCGGTGAGCAGCTCGATCAGGTCCTCGGCCGCGAGCCGCGTCTGGTTGCCGACCGTGAGGATGCAGCCGAGCGGCAGCGAGCGGCCGTTGAAGAGAAGATTCAGCGAGATGGTGCCGCTCTGGCAGATGAGCGCCACACCGCGCTCGCGGCGTGCGCCCACCAGCTGGTCGGGCCAGAGCGCCACGCCGTCGAAGAAGTTGATGAAGCCGTAGCAGTTGGGTCCGAAGAAAGGCAGCTCGGGGGCGGCCGCGAGCAGCTCCTCCGTGAGCCGCCGTCCCTCCGCGGTGCCGGTCTCGGAGAAGCCGGCCGCGAAGCACACGAAGCCGCCGGCGCCGCGGGCGGTGAGCGCCGCGGCGATCGCCGGCACCTCACGATTGGGCGCGGCGAGGAACGCGGCATCGGGCGCCGCGGGGAGCTCCTCGACCGAGCGGAAGTAGTGCTCCCCGGGGCTCGAGGGGCGCGTGGGATGAACCCGCCACAGCTCGCCGTCGTAGCCGATCTTGCGGCTGGCGGCTGCCACGGCGTCCGCCCAGTCGCCGCCGAAGAGGGCGATGCTGCGCGGCGCGAGCAGCCGCTGCACGCCGTGCCGATTCATGCGCCGCCGCCCGCAGGCGGGCGCGGCCCGGCGCGCAGGCTGAGGGCCCGCGAGGTGGGACCGAAGGCGGCGGCGGGGGCGCTTGCCGCCAGCTCGGCGATGGCGGCCGCGACCGGCGGCGGAAAAGGCTCGGAGGTGAGGCGCTCGCCCTGGCAAACGTGCAGCAGCATCAGCTCGGCGGTGGCGGCAGCTTCGGGCTGTCCTACGGCGCGCACCTCGAAGCCGGCGTGCAGCCGCTTGCGATCGCTTCCGAGGATGGTCACCGCGACCGCGACCCGGTCGTTCCCCCTGACCTCGTGCAGGTAGTGCAGGTGCATCTCGAGTGTATAAAGAGTGCAGCGGCTGCGCGCCCGATAGGCGGCATCGAGCCCCACCCGGTCCATGAGCGCATCGCACGCGTAGCTCACGATCAGCCCGTAGTAGGCATCGCGCAGGTGACCGTTGTAATCGATCCACTCAGGTGCGACCGCGGTCTCGTAGATGCCGACCCCTGCCAAGATGCGCCCCGTGCAGCGGTAGTCAGTGGATCTGGAGGCGCTCGCGTGCCTCGGCCGCCGTCACCACCCGTGCGCCCATCGCCTCGATGATGATGCGCGCCTTCTCGACCAGTTGGGCGTTGCTCGCGTACACGCCGCGACTCAGGTAGAGGTTGTCCTCGAGACCGACGCGTACATTGCCGCCGAGCAGCACCGACTGCGCCACCCACGGCATCTGCATGCGGCTCACGGCGAAGGAGGTCCAGATGCTCCCGGCGGGGAGCGAGTTGACCATCGCCAGCAGGTGCCCGGTATCGGCGGGCACGCCGTAGGGGATGCCGGTGCACAGCTGGATGAGCGCGGGCGCCCCGATCAGCTCCTCCTTGATCAGCTGCTTCACGAACCAGAGATTGCCGGTGTCGAACACCTCGAGCTCGGGTTTCACGCGCAGCTCGCGCAGAATGGCCGCACCCTTGCGCAGGTAGTTGGGGGTGGAGACGTAGGCGCGGTTGCCGTCGCCGAAGTTGAGCGAGCCGCAGTCGAGCGTGGCGATGTCCGGCCGGTAGCGGCCTTCTTCGCACAGCTCGATCACGTGGCGCATGCGCTCTTCCTGGCTGACGAAGTCGGAGCCTTCGGCCGGCGTATCCTTGAGCCCGTGGTCACCGACGCAGATGTAGCCGCCCATGCCGCAGGTGAGATTCACGATGACCTCGACCTTGCTGTCGCGGATGCGCTGCACCACCTCGCGGTAGTGCCGGGTCGCCATGCTGAAAGCACCGCTTTGCGGGTCGCGCACGTGAATGTGCACGATGGCGGCTCCGGCGCGCGCCGCCTCGACCGCGGAGGCGGCGATCTGCTCGGGGGTGATGGGGCAGTGCGGGCTCTTGGTGACCTTGGTGTCGTCGCCGGTGACGGCGCAGGTGATGATGACGTCGGAGTTCATGGCGGCCTCGAGCGCAGCGCGGCTATGGTAATATTATGGCTATAATAATATAGCGCGGCGGCGCGGGGCGACAAGCGCGCGGCGGCGTAAAAGGAGCGGAGCTATGCAGACTCAGATGCTGATCGGCGGGCGGCTCACAGGCGGCGAAGGTGCACCCGAGACGGTGCTGGATGCGGCGAGCGGTGCACACCTCGCCGTGGTGGCCGGCGCGAGCGTCGAGCAGGTCGGGGCGGCGGTGGCGGCCGCGGAAGCCGCCTTCGACGGCTGGGCCGCGACCGCGCCCAGGGATCGGGCCGCGGCGCTGCTCAGGATCGCGGACGGTATCGAGCGCGAGGCGGCGGATTATGCCAGCCTCGAATCGCGCAACACCGGCAAGCCGCTCGCGGCGATGCTCAACGACGAGATGCCGGCGATCGCCGACGTGTTCCGCTACTTCGCCGGCGCCTGCCGCATACCGCAGGGGCTCGCGGCCGGGGAGTACCTGCCGGGCCATACCAGCATGATCCGCCGCGATCCGGTCGGGGTGGTCGGCTCGATCGCGCCGTGGAACTACCCGCTGATGATGGCGGCGTGGAAGCTCGCGCCGGCGATCGCCGCTGGCAATACTCTGGTGCTCAAGCCCTCCGAGCAGACGCCGCTCACGGCGCTGAAGCTCGCGCAGCTGCTCGCCGAGGTGCTGCCGCCAGGGGTGGTCAATATCGTCTGCGGGCGCGGCGAGCCGGTCGGCACGGCGCTCACGGGCCACCCGCGGGTGCGCATGGTGTCGCTCACCGGGGACGTGGGCACCGGACAGAAGGTGCTGGCCGCCGCGGCCACGAATCTCAAGCGCACCCACCTCGAGCTCGGCGGTAAGGCGCCGGTCATCGTGTTCGACGATGCGGACCTCGAGGCGGTGGTGGCCGGGGTGCGCACCTTCGCCTTCTACAATGCCGGCCAGGACTGCACGGCGGCCTGCCGTCTGTACGCCGGCGAGCGCATCTACGAGCGCCTGGTCGCCGACCTCACCAGCGCCGTGCGCACCATCCGCGTGGGATCGCAGCAGGAAGCGGGCGTCGAGATGGGCCCGCTGATCTCGGAGAAGCAGCGCGAGCGCGTCGCCGGCATGGTGGCGCGGGCGGCAGCGGCGCCGCATGTCACGGTGACCACCGGCGGCAGCAAGCGCAGCGGTGCCGGCTTCTTCTACGAGCCGACCGTGATCGCCGGCGCACTGCAGACCGATGAGATCGTGCAGCGCGAGGTGTTCGGGCCGGTGCTGTCGGTGACGCGCTTCAGCGACGCAAGCCAGGCGGTGCGCTGGGCCAACGACTCCGAGTACGGGCTCGCCTCCTCGGTATGGACTAGGGACGTGTCGCGCGCGATGCAGGTGGCGGCGAAGCTGCAGTACGGCGCCACCTGGATCAACACCCACTTCGCCACCGTGAGCGAGATGCCGCACGGCGGCTTCAAGCGCTCCGGCTACGGCAAGGACCTGTCGGTGTACGCGCTCGAGGACTACACCGTGGTGCGGCACGTGATGGTGAGATTGTAGTGCCGGCGAGGGCGCGCGCGGCCTGGGGCGCGTTGCTCGGCGCGCTGCTGCTCGGCGGCTGCGGGCAGCATGCGCACGGCGGGCGCGAGGAGCCGGTGCTGCACGTCTACAACTGGGCGGACTACATCGGCAAGGACACGGTCGCCGAGTTCGAGCGCACCACCGGGATCAAGGTCGAGTACGACACTTACGATTCCGATGAGACCCTCGAGGCCAAGATGATGGCGGGGGACTCGGGCTACGACGTGGTGAGCACCGCGACCGATTTCTTTGCGCGCCAGATCAAGGCCGGGATTTACCAGCCGCTCGACCGCGCCCAGCTGCCGAACTGGGGCAACCTCGACCCGCACGCGCTCAGCGTCGAGGCCGCGGCCGACCCCGGCAATCGCTACGCGATGCCCTATCTGCACGCGGTCAACGGCTTCGCCTACAACGTCGACCTCATCAGGGCGCGCATGCCGGACGCCCCGGTGGACAGCCTCGACCTGATCTTCAAGCCCGAGGTTATCGCCCGCTTCGCCGACTGCGGCGTGTCGTTCCTCGATTCCTCCGAGGACGTGCTGCAGCTGGCGCTCAACTACCTGCACCTCGATCCCAACACGACCCGTCCCGAGGATTACCAGAAGGCCGCGCAGCTGCTGCTCACGGTGCGGCCCTACATCAAGGCCTTCGACTCCTCTGAATACATGAACGGGCTCATCAACGGCGAGTTCTGCATCTCCATGTCGTGGTCGGCGGACTACTCCACCTCGCGGGCGCGGGCCCGGGCGGCCGGGGTGGACGTGCATCTGGCGTTCACGGTGCCGAAGGAGGGCGCCAACGGCACCTTCGACGCGCTGCTGATCCCCGCGGATGCGCCGCACCCGCACAATGCGCTCAAATTTCTCAACTTCATGCTCGAGCCGCGCGTGATTGCCGCGATCACCAACGAGATTCACTACGGCAACGATAACCGTGCGGCCGACCCGTACGTCGACCCGCAGATCCGCAACGATCCGACCATCTACCCGACGGCGGCCATCGAGGCGCGCCTCTACCACGCGCGCGAAGCCACGCCGCCGCTCGAGCGGCTGCGTACCCGCACCTGGACGCGGATCAAGACCGCGCTGTAGAGCGCGCCTGCGCGCTGCTCATTGCGCCGCCAGCTGCATCTCCAGCGTGCGGCGCCGCTCGGCGCGTCGCATCAGGGCGCCGGCGGTGAGTATCAGCACGCCCACCAGGCACACGATCAGGCTCGCCAGCGCGTTGATGTCCGGGCTCACCCCGAGCTTCACCTTGGAGTAGATGACCATCGGCAGGGTGCTGGCGCCGGGGCCGGAGACGAAGCTCGAGATCACCAGGTCATCGAGCGACAGCGTGAAGCACAGCAGCCAGCTGGAGACGATCGCCGGGGCGATGATCGGCAGCGTGATCTCGAGGAAGGCGCGCGTGGGACCTGCGCCAAGGTCCATGGCCGCTTCTTCCAGCGAGCGGTCGGCGCTCGCCAGGCGCGCCTGCACGGTGATGGTCACGTAGGCGGTGCAGAAGGTCACGTGCGAGATGACGATGGTGGTGAAGCCGCGGTGCGGCCAGGAGAGCAGCTGCATCATCGACACGAACAGCAGCAGCTGCGTGATGCCGGTGATGATCTCCGGCATCACCAGCGGCGCATTCACCATGCCGGTGAGCAGCAGCCGCCCGCGGAAGCGCCGGAAGCGCACCAGCGCAACCGCCGCCAGGGTGCCGAGGATCACCGCGCCGCTGGAGGCGCTCACCGCCACCTCGAGCGACAGCCAGGCGGCCTCGAGCAGCTGGCGGTTGTGCCACAGCGCGCCGTACCAGGCGGTGGAGAAGCCGCCCCAGACGTTCACCAGCGGCGAGGCGTTGAAGGAGTAGCCGATCAGTACCAGGATCGGGATGTAGAGGATGGCGATGCCGAAGCACAGCACCGAGAGGAGGAACAGCGACGAGCGTCGTTCCATGGCTGCTTCAGGCCTCGAGCTGGCGCACGTTGTAGTACTGGTAGATCGCGATCGGCCCGACCAGCAGCAGCAGGAACGCGATCGCCACGGCGGCAGCCACCGGCCAGTCGTGGTTGCCGAAGAACTCGTCCCACAGCACGCGGCCGATCATCAGGTTGTTGGGTCCGCCGAGGAGCGATGGTATGACGAACTCGCCCACCGCCGGGATGAACACCAGCATCGAGCCGGCGATGACCCCCGGCACCGACAACGGCAGCGTCACGTCGAGGAATGCGCGCCACGGGGGGCTGCCGAGGTCAGCGGCAGCCTCGAGCAGCGTCGCGTCGAGCTTCTCGAGGGTGGCGAACAGCGGCAGCACCATGAACGGCAGGTAGGAGTAGACGATGCCGAGGTACACCGCGAGATTCGTGCGCATGATGCGCAGCGGGTGGGTGATCAGCCCCAGGTTCAGCAGCACGGTATTGAGCAGGCCGTTGTCGCGGATGATGCCCTCGAGGGCGTACACGCGCAGCAGGAACGAGGTCCAGAACGGCAGCATGATGATGAGCAGCAGCAGGCTCTGCGTGCTGCGTGGGGCGCGCGCGATCGCGTACGCCATCGGATAGCCGAGCGCGAGGCAGACGAGCGTCGAGAAGAACGCGGTGCGCAGCGAAAACAGGTACGCCGCTCCGTACAGCTCATCGGTGAACAGGTAGCGGTAGTTCGCGAACGTGGCGCTCAACTGCAGCTGGTGGGCGCGCGTCCACGTCAGCACGTCGGTGAACGGCGGCACGCGCGCCGCGGTCTCCGCGAAACTGATCTTGAACGCGAACGCGAATGGAATCAGGAAGAACAGCAGCAGGAAGATGAGCGGCGGCAGGATGATCAGCCAGCGCCCCGCGCTTCTCGTTGTTCTCATGATTTGCGCGCTTCGTCGGTCACGCTGCCGACTATTGTGCGGGATAAAGCCGCCGCCCGATAGAACGGTGGCGCGGCCGACGCTGCTGCCTCTAGCGGGGGGTGCGTCCCGGGCGGCGCGCTCGCTCCCGCACCGGCCCCGGAAACTGTCCCGGGAATACCGAGCGGAGGTAGGCGAGGGCGCGCGCCACGCAGGCACGCCGGTCGAGGTTCTCCTCGCTCTGGAAGGCGATGCCCTGCCACAGCACCTCGAGCACGCCGATGAGTCCCAAGGCCACGCCGTCGGCGTCGAGGTGCGCGGCCCCGGTCTGCTCGATCAGCGTCGCCGTCAGCTCGCGCACCAGCGCGGCGAAGTCCTCGTCTTTCTGGCCGCAGATGTCCAGATACTCCTGGCGCGAGCTGGCCTCACCCCAGAACGAGTACCACACCGACACCTTGCGCGGGCTGGCGATCTCGGCGTCGAGGTACAGCTCGACCAGCAGGCCGAGCGCCACCACCGGGGAGTGCTTGAGCGCCGCCACCGGCTGCAGCACCCGCTCCTCGAACTCGGCGGCGAGGTATTCCAGCGCCGCCACCAGCATCGCCGCCTTGGAGTTGAAATAGAACCGCACGATGCCGGGGGACAGGTCGGCGAGCGCCACCACGCGGCTCACGGTAGTGCGCGAAGGCCCGTAGATATGCAGCGCCGAGATACACGCCTCGATCAGGCGCTGCCGCGCACGCACGCGCCCGGGGCGCGGACTGTCCTCCGGAGCGGAGCGGGCGGCGATTGCAGCCGGTGCCGACATGCGCTGGCGCCTGCGCCTGCTTAAGCGAAGCGCGCCGGCGCGTTGGCCAGGCGCACCTCAGGAATGCGCGCGCGCAGCAGATTGTGAAACTCGAGCATCCAGGTCTCGATCTGCGACAGGGGCCCCGGCCGATAGTGGCTGTCGGCGATGCCCCGCTGCAGCCGCTCGCACAGCTGCCGGTCCTCGTTGTTGACCTGCATGTTGATGCGGTTGCCCAGCCAGCGGATGAGGCGCATCTCGCGCCGCTCATCGGGCAGTCCGAAGGAGGCGCTGCGGATCAGCGCCTTGCCGGGCCCGCGCGGCAGCACCTGGAAGAAATCGATCTGCTCGGGAAAGACGTCGATGCCGTGGTTGGGCAGGTAGCTGTAGAACCGCCAGCTGCGGCGCTCTGCCTCCGGCAGGTGCGGTGCGGTCACCTCGCCGACGTACTTCTGGTAGATACGCTCGCTCCAGCGCGGCGAGGGCGCGTCGCGCATCCAGCTGATGCCGCGCCCGATGCCGGGCACTCCGCGCTGATCCTCGTAGTCGGGCGTGAACATGCGGTTGAGGCCCGGGTGTCCGATCGGCACGTGGTAGGACTCGAGGTAGTTGTCGATTGCGATCTTCCAGTCGACGTTCCATTCCTCCTGGAACAGCGGCTGTACCGGCACGAGCTCTTCGAACCGGTAAGGCGCGAGCTCTTCCATGAGCGGCGCAAAGGACTGCGAAGGCGGCGGCGGGACATCAGTCCCGAGGCACACCCACACGAAGCCGAGCGTGATCTCGACGGGCACCGCACCGAGCCCGTGCTCGCGCAGGTCGAGATCGGGGAAGCTGTCGCGCGCGGGGGTGGCGAGGAGCGAGCCGTCGTAGCGGTAGGTCCAGCCGTGGTACGGGCAGGTGATGCGCCCGTGACAGCGCCCGGCTCCCTCGAGCAGGCGCGTGCCGCGATGGCGGCAGGTGTTGCGCAGCGCGCGGATCGCGCCGCTCGCATCGCGCAGCACGATCACGCTGTCGCTCGCCAGCTCGAAGGTGACGTAGTCTCCGGCACGCGGGATCTGGCTGATGTGGCAGGCGATCTGCCAGCTCGGCTTCAGGATCCGCTCGAGCTCGAGGCGGGTCATCTCGGGGTGGTTGTACACCCAGGCCGGCATCGAGCGCGGCGCGGCCGTGGGGGTGGCATCACCTAAGCGGGCGGCGGCTGAGCTCATAGGGGTGCTCCGGCAAGGGATCTATACGACTGTTTAATTCTACCGCAAAAAACTATATGATCATATAGTTCCTGGGGTCCGGGGACGCCTGACCTGACCGAATCACTCTACATTTCAGCGGGTTACCACCATGGCCAGAACCATGACCAGGAATCACGAGCACTTTCAGCGCGCGCTCACCCGGCTGCCGCTCGGTGTGGCCTCCAACTTCCGCTACTGGGGCGAGGATCGCACCATCTACGTGAAGGAAGGTCGCGGCGCCCGCATCACGGACCTCGACGGCAACGTGTACGTCGACTACCGCATGGGCTACGGTCCCTCGATCCTCGGCTACGCCGATCCGCGCGTCGACGCCGCGGCGCGCGAAGGCATGAAGGTCGGCGGAGTGTTCGCGCTCTCCACCGAGGCGGAGTACGAGGTGGCGCAGCGCATCGCGAAGATGGCGCCGGCCGCCGAGCTGGTGCGCTTCTCCAATTCCGGCACCGAGGCGGTGATGGCGGCGCTGCGCCTGGCGCGCGCCTTCACCCGCAAGGACGACTACGTGATCCTCGAGGGGAGCTACCACGGGCTGTTCGATGCGGCCATGTGGTACACGCCCATGGACAAGTGGAAGCAGGTGGGCGACCCCGAGGTGCATCCCTACAGCGAGGGCGTACCGCTCTCCACGCGCCAGTTCGCGCACTTCGTGCAGGCGAACGATGCGAACCAGCTCGAGGACGTGTTGAAGCGCCACGGCTCGCGTATCGCCTGCCTGCTGGTCGAGCCGATCATGGGCAACTGCTTAGGGATCGCCGCCGAGCCTGCTTACGTGCGCGCCGCGCGCGAGCTGTGCGACCGCTACGGCGTCGTGATGATCATCGACGAGGTGAAGACCGGCTTTCGCGTGGCGCGCGGCGGAGTGCAGGAGCTGTACGGCGTGCGCGCCGATCTGTGCACCTTCGCCAAGGCGGTCGCCAACGGCTATCCCATCTCGGTGCTGGCCGGGCGCGAGGACATCATGCGCAAGCTCGGGCGCGGTGTGGCGCACGGCGGCACCTATACGGCGCACCCGGTGTCGCTGGCCGCGGCCGCCAAGACGCTCGAGATCCTCGATGAGACGGATGCGCTCGAGCGTCTCGTCGCCTACGGCACGCGGCTGCGTAACGGCATGAGCTCGATTCTCAAGGCACGCGGCATCGCCCACAGCTTCGTCGGCCACCCGTCGATGAGCGGCCTGTACTTCGCGCACGACCCGCCGCGCACCTATCGCGACTGGAAGGGGAGCGACTACACCTTCTACGACGCCACCGCGAAGGTGCTGCACGACGAGTGCATCCTGTGCGAGCCCGACTCGCGCGAGCCGTGGTTCGTGTCCGCCGCACACGACGACTCATGCCTCAAGGACACGCTGACCGCGTTCGAAATCGCGATCGACCGCACGCTGAACGCGCTCGGCACGACGCGCCGCGTCCCGGCCTGATGATGCGCCGGGGGGCTAGCTCGTGAGCCGCGGCGCCCGCGGCCGGCACGACGCCATCGTGGTGGGGGCCGGGCACAACGGGCTGGTCGCGGCCTGCTATCTGGCGCGCGCCGGGCTCGACGTGCTGGTGCTCGAGCGCAACGCGTACATCGGCGGTGCGGCGGTGAGCCGCCGCCTGTACGACGGCTTCACCTACTCCAACTGCTCCTATGTGTGCAGCCTGCTGCGCACCGAGATCATCCGCGGCCTCGAGCTGCCGCGCTTCGGGCTGCAGATCATCCCCTACGAGGGCGGCTGCACCCTGATGCGCACGGGTGAGCATCTCGCCCTGTACGACAATCACGACGCGCTGCGGCGCGAGATCGCCCGGCACTCGCGCCGCGACGCCGAAGGCTATGATCGCTTCGCGCGCGACATGCTGCGTCACTGCCGCTTCATCAAGCCGTTGCTGCTGCGTACGCCCCCCGATCCGACCTCCTTCCGGCCGCGCGACATCCGCGAGCTCCTGTGGCTCGGGCGGCACTTCTATCGGATCGGCGAGGAGCGCCTGTACGACATGCTGCGCTTCTTCACCATGAGCTGCGCAGACATGCTCGATGAGTACTTCGAGAGCGAGATCGTCAAGGCGCATCTTGCCGGCAGCTCGATCATCGGCACGGCGCTCGGGCCGCGCTCGCCGGGCAGCGCCTACGTGCTGCTGCATCATTACATGGGCAGCATCGACGGGGCGGTGGGGGCCTGGGGCTTCGCGCGCGGTGGCATGGGCGCGATCACCCGCGCGCTCGCGCAGTCGCTCGAGGCGAGCGGCGGCACGGTGCGCGCCGAAGCGCCGGTCGAGCGCATCGTAGTGAAGAGCGGGCGCACCACCGGAGTGGTGCTCGCGGGGGGCGAGGAGCTCGAGGCGCCGCTCGTGGTGTCGAATCTCGACGTGAAGCGCACCTTCCTCGAGAGCATTGAGCCGCAGCATCTGCCCGGGGAGTTCCTCGATGCCGTGCGCCGCTTCAAGATCCGCGGCTCCTCCGGCAAGCTCAATATCGCGCTCGACGGACTGCCGCAGTTCCCCGCGATCCCGGCCGGCTCGCCCTGCACGCGCGGCGACATGCACGTAACCGACACCATCGACATGCTGGAGCGCGGCTACGACGACTGGAAGGAAGGCCGCTGGTCGCGCGCTCCCTACGTCGACATGCTGATCCCGTCACAGATCGATCCCACCATGGCCCCGGACGGCAAACACTACATGTCGGTGTTCGTGCAGTACTGCCCGTACCGGCTTGCCGACGGCCCCTGGACCGCAGAAAAACGCGCGGCTTTCGGCGACACGGTGATCGAGGCGATCGCGCGCCACAGCCCGAACTTCCGCAGCCTGATCCTGCATGCCGAGATCCGTACGCCGCAGGACATCGAGAACGAGGTCGGGCTCACCGAGGGCAACATCTTCCAGGGAGAGCTCACCTTCGATCAGCTGCTGTTCAATCGGCCGCTCCCCGGCTACGCCCAGTACCGCTCGCCGGTGAAGGGCCTGTACCTGTGCGGCGCCAGCACGCACCCGGGCGGTGGCGTCATGGGAGCGCCGGGTGCGAATGCCGCGCGCACCATCCTCGGCGACCTCGGCAAGGACTCATGAGCGCCTCTGCCGCGCGGCGCTACGACTGCATCGTGATCGGCGGCGGTCACAACGGGCTCACCTGCGCAGCCTACCTGGCGCGCGCCGGGCGCGCGGTGCTGGTGCTCGAGGCCGCCGACCAGGTGGGCGGGGCGGCGGTGACGCGCGAGTTCGCTCCCGGCTTCCGCGTCTCGGCGTGTGCGCATCTGCTGCACCTGATGCCCGCAAGGCTGATGAGCGAGCTCGGGCTCGCCGCGCACGGCTTGCAGCTCGCCGCCGAGAACATGCCCACGGTGGCACTCGCCGCCGACGGCGCTCATCTGTCGCTGGCTGCTGCCGCCGCCGGTGCGCTCAGCGGTTGCTCGCCTGCCGATGCCGCTGCCTATGCGGGCTACCGCGAGCGGCTCGGGCGGCTCGCCGCGGCCTTGAGTCCCGTGCTCGGCACCACGCCGCCGCGTCTTGCGACTTCCGCCTGGGGGGACCGCCGCACGCTTCTCGGGCTGGGATGGCGGCTGCGCTCCCTGGGCCGGCGCGACATGCGCGACCTGCTGCGCATCGGCGGCATGTGCGTACACGATCTGCTGGATGAGCACTTCGAGTCCCCTTTGCTCAAGGGTGCGCTCGCCTTCGACGCGGTGCTCGGTACCAACTATGGTCCGCGCTCGCCGGGCACGGTGTTCACGCTCCTCTATCGGATGGCCGCCGCGGCGGGCGAGGGCGGCGGGCTCGCGCAGCCCCGCGGCGGGCTCGGCGCGCTGTCGCAGGCGTTGGCGCGGGCGGCCGCGGCTGCGGGCGCCGAGATCCGCACCCGCGCGGACGTCGCGCGCATCATAGTGCGCGCGGACCGTGCCGTGGGGGTGGTGCTTGAGTCGGGCGAGGAGATTGCTGCGCAAACGATCGTGTCGAGCGCGGATCCCAAGACCACCTTCCTGCGCCTGCTCGGCAGCGAGCATCTCGATGCCGGTTTCGTGCGGCGCATCGTGCATCTGCGCGCCCGCGGGCTGGCGGCGAAGCTGCACCTGGCGCTCGATGGCGCGCCGCAGTTCACCGCTCTCGCACCCGCTGCGCTCGCGGGACGGTTGCTGTGGGCGCCGTCCGCGGAGCACATCGAGCGCGCCTACAACGACTCCAAGTACGGGGAGTTCTCCACGGCCCCGATGCTCGAGATCACGGTGCCGACGGCCGCGGATGTGGAGCTCGCGCCGCGCGGCAGCCACGTGCTCTCGGTCATCGCGCAGTACGCTCCCTATGCTCTCGCGGGGGGCTGGCCGGAGCGACGCGCGCAGTTCACGAGCCTGCTCATCGATACGCTCGAGCGTCTCGCGCCGGGGCTGCGCGAGCGCGTGCGGCACGCCGAGCTTCTGGCGCCCCCGGATATCGAGCGCGAGTTCCGCATCACCGGCGGCCACTGGCATCACGCCGAGCTGGCGCTCGACCAGTTCTTCATGCTGCGGCCGGTTCCGGGGGTGGCGCAGTACCGCGCGCCGCTCGCGGGTCTGTTTCTGTGCGGCGCGGGCTGCCATCCCGGCGGCGGCGTCATGGGGATCGCCGGGCGCAACGCCGCCCGGCAGGTGGTGAAGGAGGCGGCCTGAGATGCTCACCGAGACCGAGCCACACTACCGCCGCCCGCTGCTGCCGACGCCGTTCCACGAGCGCTCGCGCGCCTTGAGTCAGGCCGACAGCTACATCCCGTGGGCCGGCTACACGACGGTCGATGTGTTCACGAGCGTCGAGCAGGAGTATTTCGCCATCCGCAATGCGGCCTCGGTCTACGACCTGACGCCGATGGTGAAGTACCGCATCGCCGGCGCAGATGCGCTGCGCTTCCTCAACCGGCTGATGACGCGTGACCTGGCTAAGCTGCGCCCGGGGAAGGTAGCCTACGGCGTGTGGTGCAACGACGCCGGCCACCTGATCGACGACGGCACGGTGTTCTGCCTGAGCGAAGGCGAATACCGCCTGTGCACCGCCGAGCGCCAGCTCGACTGGCTGCTCGACTCCGCCATCGGCTTCGACGTCGAGCTCCGGGAAGTGACCGAGGAGGTGGCGGCGCTCGCGCTGCAGGGCCCGACTTCGTACGCGGTGCTGCGCAAGGCGGGAGTCACGGGCGTCGAGCGATTGAAGCCCTTCGAGCTTGGGACTTTCGTGCTGCCGGGTGCCGGCGACGCGCAGCTCTTAGTGTCGCGTACCGGATTCACCGGCGACCTCGGCTACGAGCTGTGGATGGAGCCGCGCAACGCCGAGCGCGTATGGGATGCGCTCATGGAGGCGGGTCGCACCCGCGGCATTCGTGCCGTAGGCTCGCGCGCCCTCAACATCGCGCGCATCGAGGCAGGGTTCCTGCTGCCGAACGTCGACTTCGTACCCGGCGAGCGGACACTCTTCATCGGTACCGAGCGCTCGCCGCTCGAGCTCGGGCTCGCCTGGCTCGTCGACTTCGGCAAGGGCCATTTCACCGGACGCCGCTCGCTGCTGACGCAGCAGCAGCGCGGCCTGAAGCGCTGCCTGGTCGGTCTCGATGTCGAGGGCAACAAGCCGGCCTACAATGCGCTGCTGTACTCGGACCGGAGCCTGCGCCGCCCGGCGGGCAGCGTGACGTCTGCGACCTGGTCGCCGACCACCAAGCGCAACCTGGCGCTCGGCATGATCGACGCTCCACACTTCGCCGTCGGCAGCTCGGTGTGGGCGGAGATCTATCTCAATCGCGAGCTGGTGTGGGAGCGGCGCGTGGTGCGCGCGCGCGTGGTCGAGCGGCCGTTCTTCGCGCCCGAGCGCCGGCGGGCGATGCCGCCGGGGGAATTCTAGGAAGCAAGCCATGATCGCCACGCAGCACAAGCAGCTCGCCGACCGGCCGTGGCTCGACCCGAACGCTACGCCGCAGATCGTCATCGACGGGGTGAGCAAGAGCTACGGCGCCTTCACCGCCGTCGACAACGTCAACCTCGGGATCTTCCGCGGCGAGATGTTCGCGCTGGTCGGCGCCTCCGGCTGCGGCAAGACCACGCTGCTGCGCATGCTCGCCGGGTTCGCCGAGCCCTCGAGCGGCCGGATCCTCATCGACGGTACGCCGATGAGCGGTGTGCCGCCCTACGAGCGGCCGGTGAACATGATGTTCCAGTCATACGCGCTGTTCCCGCACATGACGGTGGAGCGCAACGTCGGCTACGGCATCAGTCGCATGAAGATGGATGCGGCCACGCGCCGCAGCCGTATCCAGGAGGCGCTCGAGATGGTGCAGCTCGCCCGCGTGGCCGGGCGCAAGCCCCACCAGTTGTCGGGCGGCCAGCGGCAGCGCGTGGCGTTGGCGCGCGCGCTTATCCGCCGTCCGCAGGTGCTGCTGCTCGATGAGCCGCTGTCGGCACTCGACAAGAAGCTGCGCGAGCAGACCCAGTTCGAGCTCATGGACCTGCAATACAAGGTGGGGATCACCTTCATCGTGGTGACGCACGATCAGGATGAGGCCATGGCGCTCGCGACCCGCATTGCGGTCATGGATCATGGCCGGGTGATGCAGGTGGGTACGCCGTCGGAGATCTACGAGTTTCCCGCGAGCCGCTTCGTCGCGGACTTCGTCGGCACCACCAATCTCTTCGAGGGTACGGTCAGCGCCTGTCAGCCGGGACTCATCACCGTGCATTGCGCCGAGACCGGCTGCGAGCTGCTGGTCGATGAGCGCGGGTCGTACGCGCCCGGCCAGCGGGTATGGGTGGCGCTGCGCCCGGAGAAGATCCGGCTCGGCAAGCAGCCCGCGGCCGGTGCGCGCGTCAATCAGCTGCGCGGCACCGTGTGGGAGCTCGGCTATCTCGGCAACCGCTCCACCTACCGCATCAAGACGGCGAGCGGCAAGATCATCACGGCGTTTGCCCAGAACGAGCGCCGCACGTCGGAAATGGCGATCGAC
Organism: uncultured Gammaproteobacteria bacterium; assembly: GCA_963804465.1. Classification (GTDB taxonomy): domain Bacteria; phylum Pseudomonadota; class Gammaproteobacteria; order Steroidobacterales; family Steroidobacteraceae; genus 13-2-20CM-66-19. Next base: position 409,429 of record CAWDQL010000017.1, on the reverse strand, counting down.
TGGAGCGACGAAGTATTCGTCAGCTGGGCCGCGGATGCCGCGGTGCTGCTGCACTCATAACGTTAAAAAGTGGCGAGAACAGGGGATACGAACATGCTGAACGCAACCCGCACCACGGCGAGACCCGGCTCGCTGGTGATCGCGCTGCTGTGCGCGGCGCTGCCGCTGCACACGCTGCGTGCCGATGACGCGGCTTCTGCCAGCGGCGCCTCCGCACCGACCACGGCGCCGGCCGGCGGCGAGACCGCCGAGCGGCCGCTGCAGGAAGTGGTCGTAACGGCGACGCGCCGCGAGGAGTCGCTCAGCAAGGTGCCGATCAGCGTCTCGGCGCTCAGCCAGTCGGACATGGACGACCGCGGCATCAAGGATATGCAGGACATCGTGCGCTTCGTGCCCGGCGTGACCATCGACAATTCCGGCACCAACGCCATCTCGATCCGCGGCATCTCCTCCTCGGCCGGCGCCGGCACCACCGGCATCTACATCGACGACACCCCGATCCAGATGCGCAGCGTCGGCTTCAATCCCGACGACACGCTGCCGAAGACCTTTGATCTCGAGCGCGTCGAGGTGCTGCGCGGACCGCAGGGCACGCTGTTTGGCTCCGGGTCGGAGGGCGGCACGGTGCGCTACCTGCTGACGCAGCCGAGCCTGACCTCGGACAGCACCTACGTGCGCACCGAGGCGTCCTATACGGAAGACGGCCAGCCGAGCTACGAGTTCGGCGTCGCACACGGCGGACCGGTGGTCGACGGCGTGTTCGGCTGGCGCGCCAGCGCCTGGTACCGCTACGACGGCGGCTGGATCGACCGGGTCGATCCGACCACCGATGCGACCATTGCGCACAATGTCAACTACTCGCACACACTGGTGCTGCGCCTCGCCGGCGTATGGCAGCCGGCGAGCGGCTTTACAGTGACGCCGAGCGTCCTCTATCAGAACCGCCAGGAGCACGATCAGCCGACCTACTGGCCCGCGTATTCGAACCCGAGCCAGGGGGTCTTCAACACCGCGACTCCGGAGCGCATCCCCGACCCGGATCAGTACGTGCTGCCGGCGCTCAAGCTGCAGTGGGACCTCGCCAAGAGTTCGATCATCTCCAACAGCTCGTACTACCACCGCAAGGAACTCACCGGCTACCAGGGCACGGTGTACGACCTGGCCTTCTACCAGAGCCTCGGCTGGCCCAGTAACCCGCTGACCGGCGGACTCGGCTGCGGTGTGCCGCCGCCGGCTACTCCGCCGTGCTCCTGGTACCCGCTGCTCGATGCCAACGGGCTGCATCTGCCCGCCGGCTTCGGCAACTATTCGACGCCCAACGTCATGACCAACACCCAGGATAGCTACGTGCAGGAGCTGCGCTGGCAGTCCGCCGACCCCGACGAGAGGCTGCACTGGACGGTCGGGGCATTCTGGCAGCTCGCCAAGGAGGGCAGCATCGAGGAGCTCAAGGATCCGCAGATCAATAACTTCTTCAACTACCTGTACGGGATCCCGGCGAGCCAACTGTTTACGTTGTACGAGCCGCCATTCGCCGGCCTTTCGCCTTATTCGTGCAACGGTATCGGCACCTATACGGCGATCCCCGCCTGCGACATCTACTACAACAGCAATACCACCTTCGACAAGCAGATCGCGCTCTACGGCGAGCTCAATTACGCGCTGACGGAGCGGTTGCACCTGACGCTCGGCGAGCGCGTGTCACACAGCACCTTCGACATCAGGAACTACGCCGACGGCCTGGAGAACTACGGACCGACGCCGGTAGTGGTCAACGGCGTTTCCGAGCAAATCCCGGGCGTGGGGCGCTCGGCCTCGACCAGCTCCAATCCCAACACACCCAAGGTCAGCCTGTCGCTCCAGGCCGATCCCAACAACATGTACTACGCAACCTACGCCAAGGGCTATCGTGTCGGCGGCGGCAACCCCGAGCTGCCGAGCTACTGCAGCACCGATCTCGCCGCGCAGGGCTTCCCTGACGGCGCGCCGCTCATCTATCGGCCTGATACGACGCAGAACTACGAGCTCGGCTCGAAGAACGCCTTCGGCGGAGTGTTCCGCATCGCCACCAGTGTCTATTACATCAGGTGGAACAACATCCAGCAGAGCGTCTATGTCGCCGGTAGCTGCGGCCTGCAGTTCACCGACAACCTCGGCACCGCGGCCGCCAAGGGCTTCGACCTGCAGGCCGAGCTCGCCCTCGGCTCGCTGTTCGTCGATCTCGCGGTCGGCTATACGGATGCGCGCTACACCGCCAACTCGGCGCCGCCGGCTGCCGGTGCGGCGCCGCTCGCGCTCAACGGCGATGCCATCTCGGGACAGGCGGCCACCGACTACGCCCCGGGCACCAACCCACCGTGGACGGTGTCGGTGGGACCGGAGTACCGCTTCGCCATCGGCCAGCACGACGCCTTCATCCGTGTCGACTACACCTATGAGAGTCGCAATCCCTGGCTGGCTGCGGTGCAGGACCCCGCCTCGTCGCAATACATTCCGGGCAGCTACACGCTACCGGCGACCAATTTCGTGTCGCTGCGCGCCGGCATCAACATCGGTGAGTGGCAGATCGCGCCGTTCATCGACAATGTGCTGAACTCGCACACCGTGACCAACTTCGCGCTCGGGCAGCTCGATCCCTACAATCCGGCCGGATCGCCGTCGCAGCAGCAGAACGCCTACACGTTCCGGCCGCTCACCGTAGGGATAACGGCCACCTGGCGCGCCGGGGGCGGCGGACACTAGCTCGCGCGACAACCCGCCGGGTGGTACCGTGACAGGCGCATGCCACCCGGCGATAAGCGCGCGATGAGCGCCGACGGCGCGGACGCTGGCGCCGAAAAACTCAATACCAGGGCCGCGGGCGTCGTCGGGCTCGCGGTGCTTTGCAGCCGGATCCTCGGACTCGCCCGCGAGCAGATCTTCGCGGCCTTGTTCGGCGGCGGACGCATCATGGATGCGTTCACCATCGCGTTCCGCATCCCCAACCTGCTGCGTGATCTGTTCGCCGAAGGCGCGTTGTCGACGGCCTTCGTCACCACCTTCAGCAAGACGGTGGCTACCGAAGGCGAAGCGGCGGCCTGGCGGCTCGCCAACAAGGTGGCGACGCTGACCGCGACCACCCTGAGCGCCATTACCGTGCTCGGCATCGTGTTCGCGCCGTGGCTGGTGGCGATGCTGGCGCCGGGCTTCGAGGGTGAGAAGGCGGCGCTCACCATCACCCTGACGCGCATCATGTACCCGTTCATCCTGCTGGTGTCGCTCGCGGCGCTGGTCATGGGCATGCTCAACGCGCGCAACGTGTTCGGCGTGCCGGCGATGGCCTCGAGCTTCTTCAACCTGGGCTCGATCGTCGCCGGGGCGGCGCTTGGGTACTGGCTCGATCCGCACTTCGGCACGCGCGCCATCCTCGGGCTCGCCGTCGGCACGCTGATCGGCGGCGCGCTGCAGCTCACCGTGCAGCTGCCGGTGCTCGCGCGGCTCGGCTACCGCTTTCATCCCGACTGGCAGTGGCGCGATCCCGGCGTGAGCTCGATCCTGCGACTCATGGGGCCCTCGGTGATCGCCGCCAGCACCACCCAGGTCAACGTGCTCGTCAACTCGGTATTCGCCTCGCAGCTCGGCGACGGGCCGACGTTCTGGCTCACCGTGGCCTTCCGGCTGATGCAGCTGCCGCTCGGCATCTTCGGCGTGGCCCTCGGCACGGTGGCGCTGCCGCTGCTCGCGCGCATGGCCGCCAGCGGCAACCGCGCCGCGTTTCGCAGCGAGCTCGCGCGCGGCATGCGGCTGGCATTCCTCATGACTATCCCGGCGAGCATCGGCCTGATGGTGCTCGCCGAGCCGATCATCTCGGTGCTCTACCAGCACGGGCGCTTCGGCGCCCACGAGACGGCGGAGTCGGCTGGCGCGCTGCGCTTCTACGCCATCGGTCTGTGCGGCTATGCGGCCCTCAAGGTGCTGGTGAGCGCCTTCTATGCGATCGACCGGCGCAAGACCCCGATGGTGGTGAGTTTCATCGCGGTGGCGCTCAACCTGGCTCTCAACTGGATCTTCACCGTGCGGCTCGGCTGGGGCCATCGGGGCCTCGCCTTCTCCACCGCCTGCGTCGCCACCAGCAATTTCCTCATTCTCTATCTGCTCATGCGTTCGCACCTCGGCAGGCTGGAGTCGCGTGCCATGGCTGCGCTGCTGGCGCGCGTGGCGCTCGCCTCGCTCGCGCTGCTCGCGATCGCCTGGGGCGGCGGGCACCTGCTGCTCGCCGACTGGGCGGTGCAGCCCTTCTGGCCGAAGCTCGCGAGCCTGACGCTTGTCATCGCCTGCGCCGCGGCTGCGTTCTTCCTGTGTGCCGCCGCACTCGGGATCGGCGAGGTGCGCGAGCTTGCGCACGCGCTGCAGCGCCGGCTGCGCCGCACCCGCAACCCGTAGCCGCGGCGGCTGTCCAATGTGTCAGTGCGCGCGCCGCGGCGCGCGAGGGATGGATTCAGCCCACATTCAGCCGAAGGACAGGATCATTCGACCATGAAAACCTCTTTGCGACTTCTCGCGCCTCTCATACTGGCCGGCATCGCCGCGCCGGCCTCCGCCCAGGTCTACCAGGTGCAGCCGCTGCCGGTGCAGTGGTTCGTCGACGGCGGTCCGAGCTTTCCGCTCAACACGACGTCCGACTATTTCAACACCGGCTGGACGCTCGGCGGTGGCTTCAACGTGCGGCAGGCTCCGGGGCTGCCGTTCTACCTGCGTACCGATTTCAACTACAGCCGCTTCGGCGCGGCGAGCGAGCTCATCTCGGTGGGCCAGGCCGCCACCGCAACCAGCATCAACGGCGGTTACGGTGAGGCGTTCGACGCCCAGGTCGACGGAGTGTTCGAGCAGCCGCTCAACGCGTACTCGCACCTTTACTTCATGGGCGGTCTCGGACTCGCCTACCGGCACATCGAGCTGACGCAGAGCGGGCCGACGGCCTGCAACTCCTTCCTTGGCGTGTGCGGTCCGGGGCTCGGCGGCTCGACCACCAGCGGTGTCCAGGCCTACGACGCGACCCGCTTCGCCTGGAACGTCGGCGCCGGAGTGGACTTCCCTCTCGGCGGGGTGCAATCGTGGTTCGTCGAGGCGCGCTACGAGCGCATCGAGACTGCGCAGCCGACCGAGTTCCTGCCGATCCGCTTCGGTTTCAGGTTCTGAGACTTCAGGGCGCGGCGGCGAACTCGACACACGCACGCAGCAGCCGCTGCAGCACGGCGCGCAGCGGCGCCGCGACCGCATCGTCGTACTCGCACGGCCAGTCGGCAGGCTCAACGCTGCCGCCGGGCTCGCGCAGGTAGCCGCGGCAGGCGAGCTCCATCTGCACGGCATGCACGCCGTCCGCCGGACGGCCGTAGTGGCGCGTCGTGTAGCCGCCCTTGAAGCGTCCGTTGGTCACGCGCGAGAAGGCCGTGGCAGCGCACACTGCCTCCAGTCGCGCCGTCAGCTGCGGCGCGCAGCTGGCACCCGAGTGGGTGCCGAGATTGAAATTGGGGAGCACGCCGGCGAACAGCCGCGGGACCTGCGAGCGGATCGAGTGACAGTCGTACAGCACCACTTGCCGGTGCTGCTGGTGCAGCCGCGCGATCTCGCCGCGCAGCGCGCGGTGATAGGGCTCAAACCAGGCGGCGCGGCGGGCCGCGATCTCCTCCGCCCCGGGCGCTCCGTCGGCGCGATACAGCGGCTCGCCGTCGAAGGTGGTGGTCGGGCACAGCTCGGTGGTGGCCTGTCCCGGGTACAGCGACACACCCGCGGGGTCGCGGTTGGGATCGATGACCGTGCGTGACACGCGGGTGCGGATCACGGTGGCGCCGAGCCCGGGCGCGAAGTCATACAGCCGCTCGATCCACCAGTCGGTGTCCTTGCGCGCCAGCCACAGCGATTGCAGGCGCGGCTCGATATCGGCGGGGATCTCGGTGCCGGTGTGCGGCATCGACACCACGAGCGGCGCCGCGCCGCGCGTGATCTGCAGCCATGATGTCGTGTCCGCGGGACTCATCAATATAATGTACGCCATGACGAGCCTGTGGTTTGAGTCGGCGCTGCTGCCGCAGGGGTGGGCCCGGGACGTGCGCCTGACGGCGACCGACGGGCGCATCGAGCACGTACAGACCGGGGTCGCGCCCGCCACCGGCGAGGAGCGCCACGGCATCGCCATTCCGGGGCTTGGCAACCTGCACAGCCATGCATTCCAGCGCGGCCTGGCCGGGCTCACCGAGCGTCGCGGGCGCGACGCCGACAGCTTCTGGACCTGGCGCGAGCTCATGTACCGCTTCGTCGAGCGGCTCGATCCGGAGCAGCTCGAGGCCCTGAGTGCACTCGCCTTCATCGAGATGCTCGAGGCGGGGTTTACCCATGCCGGTGAGTTCCACTATCTGCATCACGATCGCGACGGCACGCCGTTCGCCGACCCCGGCGAGCTCGCCGGACGGGTGGTGGCGGCCGCCGCCAGCACCGGCATCGGACTGACGCTGCTGCCGACGCTGTACGCACACGCGGGCTTCGGTGGCGTCGCACCCACGGAGCGCCAGCGGCGCTTCATCAACAACCCGGAGAGCTTCGCGCGACTCGTGGAGGCCAGCCGCAGGGCGGTGCGCTCGGTGGCGTTCGGCAGTGTGGGAGTCGCCGCTCACAGCCTGCGGGCGGTCACTCCGCAGGAGCTCACCGCGGTGGTGGGCCTCGCACACGGCGGCGTCATCCATCTGCACATCGCCGAGCAGCTGCGGGAGGTCGAGGAATGCCGCGCCTGGTGCGGCCGGCGCCCGGTCGAATGGCTGCTCGATAACGCACCCGTCGATGAGCGCTGGTGCCTGGTGCACGCAACGCATGCCACCGCCGCCGAGCTCGCCGGGGTGGCGGCCCGCGGCGCCGTCGTCGGGCTGTGCCCGGTGACGGAGGCGAATCTCGGCGACGGCATTTTTCCCGCCGGCGAGTTCCTTGCCGGCGGCGGCCGCTTCGGCCTCGGCAGCGACTCCAACATCCGCGTGGACGCGGCCGAGGAAATGTGCACGCTCGAGTATTCCCAACGCCTCGCGCAGCGGGCGCGCAACGTGCTAGCCGGGGCACCGGGGGCCTCCACGGGACGGCGGCTGTTCGATGCGGCGCTCGCCGGCGGCGCGCAGGCGCTGCGTCCGGCGGGCGCGGGCGGCCCGGTGGGGCTTGCGAGCGGTGCGGCTCTCGATGTCGTCACGCTCCGGGCCACCGATCCCGGGCTCATCGGGCGCCAGGGCGATGAGCTCCTCGACAGCTGGATCTTCGCCGCGGGCAAGGGGCTCATCGACTGCGTGTGGCGCGCCGGCGTGAAAGTGGTGAGCGGTGGCCGCCATCGTGATCGTGCCGCCGTCGAGGCCGGCTACGCCCGGGCGCTGCAGGCGCTGCTTGCGTAGCGCGGCTCGTAAGCGTCCAAATGCCTGAAAAACTGGTAAAATATTTCGCTTTGTTGCCTGCGGGCTGACGCTTTGGGGCGAGGACGGTTATGGCACTGAAGATCATGATTCTCGGCGCGAACGGCTTCATCGGCAGCGCCCTCACCAACGCGATCCTGCGCACGCGCGACTGGGAGGTCTACGGCATGGACCTGGCGCAGAACAAGCTCAAGGACCTGCCGACGAGCGACCGCTTCCACTTCCTGGAAGGCGATATCACCATCAACAAGGAGTGGGTCGAGTACCACGTCAAGAAGTGCGACGCGATCGTGCCGCTGGTGGCGATCGCCAATCCCGCCCAGTACGTGACGCATCCGCTCAAGGTGTTCGAGCTCGACTTCGAGGCCAACCTCACGGTCGTGCGCCAGTGCGTCAAGTACGGCAAGCGGCTGATCTTCCCCTCGACGTCCGAGATCTACGGCATGTCGCCGGACTCGGTGCTCGACGAGGAGTCGAGCCCGCTGGTCTACGGCCCGATCAACAAGCAGCGCTGGATCTACGCTGCCTCCAAGCAGATGCTCGACCGGGTCATCTACGCCTACGGGGTGCGCGACAATCTCGACTACACGCTGTTCCGGCCGTTCAACTTCATCGGCCCGAATCTCGACAACCCCGAGGAGCCGAAGGAGGGCAGCTCGCGGGTGTTCACCCAGTTTCTGTCCAACGTGCTCTACCGGCGTCCCATCAAGCTGGTGGACGGCGGCAGCCAGAAGCGCTCCTTCACCTACATCGACGACGCGATCGAGTGCCTGCTGGTCATCCTCGAGAACCAGAACCGGCGTGCCAGCCAGCGCATCTTCAACATCGGTAATCCCGACAACTGCATCTCGATCCGCGATCTCGCCCAGCGCACCATCCGCATCGCGCAGGAGTTTCCGGTGCTGCGCGACAGTGCGCGCGCCACCGAGATCGTGGACGTGTCGGCCGGCGAGTACTACGGCAAGTACTACCAGGACATCCAGGTGCGCGTGCCGAACATCGAGGCCGCGAAGCGCGATCTCGGCTGGCAGCCGACGACCGACATGGATACCGCTATGCGGCGCACCATCGACTACTACGTGAAGCAGGAAGGCTTCGGCTCACGCGCGGCAGCGCTCGCCGCCGGCATCTAGGCGCGCGGCGCGTACCGCGGACATGGCCAGCGAGGCGGAGCACCCGCGCGGCGCGCGCGGCCTGGGGTGGCTGGCGTGGGTGGTGCTGGCACTGGCGTGGTTCGCCACCGTGCCGCTGCGCCCGCTGCTCGACCCCGACGAGGGGCGGTACGCCGAGATCCCGCGCGAGATGCACGTCAGCGGCGACTGGGTCACGCCGCGCTTCGACGGGCTGCAGTACTTCGAGAAGCCGCCGTTGCAATACTGGGCGACCGCGGCGGTCTACTCGTTCGCGGGAGTGAGCGAGTGGAGCTCGCGGCTGTGGTCGGCGAGCCTTGGGTTCCTGTGTCTCGCACTGACCTTCGGCTGGACGCGCGCGCTCTACGGGACCGAGGCGGCGCTCACCGGGCTGCTCGCGCTCGCCGTGAGTCCCTATTTCCTCGTCGTCAGCCACCTCAACCTGCTCGATGCGGGCTTCACGTTCTGGCTCACGGCTTGCGTTTTTGCCTTCACGCGCGCGCAGACGGCGCCCGAGACTTCAGGGAGCGAGCGGCGCTGGATGCTCACCGCCTGGGGTCTGGCTGCGCTCGCGGTGCTCTCCAAGGGCATCGTCGTGGGGGTGCTCACCGGGGGCGCACTCATTATCTACACGCTCATCGAGCGCGACGCGCGTCCCTGGCGTCGCCTGCACCCGTTGCCGGGGGTCGCGCTGTTCCTGGCGCTTGCCGCACCGTGGTTCATCGTCGTCTCGGTCCGCAACCCGGGCTTCGCCAGCTTCTTCTTCGTGCACGAGCACTTCGCCCGCTTTCTGACGACGGTGCACCAGCGCGTCGAGCCGTGGTGGTATTTCCTGCCGCTGCTGCTGCTTGGCGTGCTGCCGTGGATCGCCGCGCTGCCGCGCGCCCTGCGGGCCGCGTGGCGCGAGCGCGGTGACGAGGTAGAGAATGCCGACGTCGCCGCCGCGCCCGCTTTCAGGCCACGCCGTTTCCTGCTGATCTTTGCCGCGGTAACGCTGGTATTTTTCTCGGCCTCCGGCTCGAAGCTCGCGCCCTACATCCTGCCGATGTTCCCGCCGCTCGCGGCGCTCGCCGGCGCCGCCGTCGCGCAGCCGGGCCGCATGGCCGCCCGGGCGGCGCGCATTGCCGCGCCGCTCGCCGTGTTGGTCGCGGCGGGACTTCTCGTCTACAGTGCGGTGCGCAACAGCTTCGTGCCCCACGTGGCGCTCGAGTGGGCGATTGCCGCCAGCCTGATCGCACTCGCGGCGGCGCTCGCGACGCTGCGCGCCGTAGCCTTGAAAGCGGGTGCCGTGGCGGTTTGCACCGCCGCGGCCGCCATCCTCACCTGGCAGTGCCTGCTGTACGAATACGCGCTCATTCCGCCGGCGCGCTCGGCGCGCGACCTGGTGGCGGCGGTGCGGCCCGCGGTGCAGCCGGGCACGGGCCTCTACAGCGTCGGGCAGTACCGTGAGACGATCTCGCCCTACCTGGGCCGGACGCTGACGCTGGTCGACTATCAGGGGGAGATGGCGTTCGGCCTGGCGGCTGAGCCGGGGCGCGGGGACCTGAGCGTGGCGGCATTTACGGCCCGCTGGAGCGCCGGGGGCGACGCCGTGGCATTCTTCGACCCCGGGATCTGGGATTCCTGGCGGCGCAAAGGATTTCCCGGACGGGTGATCGCCGCGGATAACTACACTGTCGCCGTGAGCCGTTTGTGAAAGTGACCGACTTCGCCGTGTTGTCGACCGGGGTGCTGCTGAATGCACTCGCGCAGCTGGGGCTCAAGTCCGCGACGCAGGTGACCGGTCCGCTGCTCGCCGGCGATGCCGGTGTGTGGAAGCGCGGACTCGAGCTGTTGGTGGTGCCTTCGCTGTGGGGAGCGGTGTGTGCCTACGCGCTGAGCCTGGTGGTGTGGATCGTCGGCCTGTCGCGCGTGCCGGTGAGCCAGGCCTATCCGCTGCTGTCGATGGGCTACGTCATCAATATCGGCCTCGCCTGGTGGCTGCTCGGCGAGGCGCCAAATGCCCAGCGCGTGGTGGGCATTGCCGTCATCGTCCTGGGAGTCGTGCTGGTGTCGCGCTCATGAACGATTCACCCAAAATCGTGGAAAGATTCCTGCCCTTCACCCGGCCGAGCATCGACGAGGAGACCATCGCCTCGGTGGCTGAGGTGCTGCGCTCCGGCTGGCTCGCGAGCGGACCGAAGGTGGCGGCCTTCGAGGCCGCGCTGTCGGACTACCTCGGTGGGCGGCCGGTACGCAGCCAGACCTCGGCAACCGGCGGCCTGGAGATGGCGCTGCTCGCCTGCGGCATCGGCGAGGGGCACGAGGTCATCACCCCGGCGCTGAGCTTCGTCGCGACCGCCAACGTCATCGTGCGGGTCGGCGCGCGCCCGGTGTTCGTCGATGTGGGCCTCGACTCGCGCAACATCGATCTCGATCAGGTGGAGGCGGCGATCACGCCGCGCACCCGTGCCATCCTGCCGGTGCACTTCGCCGGCATGCCGGTGGACATGGAGCGCCTGTACGCGATTGCGGCACGGCGCGGGCTGCGGGTGATCGAGGACGCCGCGCATGCGATCGGCTCGGCATACTACGGCAAGCGCATCGGCAGCTTCGGCGACCTGGTGTGCTTCAGCTTCCATCCGAACAAGAACATCACCACCATCGAGGGCGGCGCGATCTCCGGCGGCTCGGCCGCGGAGCTGCGCAGCATCGAGCTGCACCGCTGGCACGGCCAGATGAAGACCGGGCCGGACTCGTTCGATACGCTGCTCGCCGGCGGCAAGTACAACCTGTCGGATGTGGCGGCGGCCGTAGGCCTCGGACAGCTGCGGCACCTGGAGGAGTTCAATGCCAAGCGGCGCGCGCTGGTGGCGCGCTACTTCGAGCTGTGGCGCGAAGAGCCGCCGCTGCGCCTGCCGGAGCGCGGCGATGCGGGACACAGCTGGCACGTGTTCACGCCGCTGCTGCCGCTCCCGACCCTGTCGCTGACGCGCCTCGCCTTCATCGAGGCGATGAAGGCGCGCGGCATCGGCGTCGGCGTGCACTATCCGGCGATTCACCTGTTCAGCGCCTACCGCGCGCTCGGCTACCGTGAGGGACAGTTCCCCAACGCCGAGCGCATCGGCCGCGAGACCGTGACGCTGCCGCTGTTTCCGGCGATGGAGCTCGCCGACGTCGAGCGGGTGGTAAGTGCCGTGAACGACATCGTGCGCGGGGCGCGCAAATGAGCGCCTCGATCTCGGTCGTCATTCCGATCTATAACGAGCAGGAGGGCCTGCCGCAGCTGTTCGAGCGGCTGTACCCGGCGCTCGATGCGCTTAAGCGCCCCTACGAGGTGGTATTCGTCGACGACGGCAGCACGGACGCCTCGGTGGCGGAGCTGCGCGCGCAGTACCAGCGCCGCCCGGACGTTACCCGGGTGGTGGTGCTGGCGCGCAACGCCGGCCAGCACCGCGCCATCCTCGCCGCCTTCACCTACACGCGCGGCGACTACGTGATCACGCTCGATGCGGACCTGCAGAACCCGCCGGAAGAGATACCTAAGCTGGTGGCTGCGATGGATGCGGGCGCCGACTACGTCGGTACGATCCGCGTGCGCCGCCAGGACGCGCTGTGGCGCAAGGCCGCCTCGCGCCTCATGAACCGGCTGCGCGAGGGCACCACCTCGATCCGCATCACCGATCAGGGCTGCATGCTGCGCGGCTATCACCGCAGCGTGGTCGATGCAGTCAACCGCTGCACCGAGGTGAGCACCTACGTGCCGGCGCTCGCCTATGTGTTCGCCCGCCATCCGGTGGAGATCGAGGTGGCGCACGCCGAGCGCACCGTCGGCGAGTCGAAGTATTCAATCCTGCGGCTCGTTCGCCTCAACTTCGATCTGATGACCGGCTTCTCGGTGGCGCCGCTGCAGTTCTTTTCCATGACCGGCATCCTCATCGCGCTGCTGTCGATCGCGTTCGTCGTTTACCTCGCGGTGCGCCGCCTGATCATGGGTCCGGAGGCCGAGGGCGTGTTCACGCTGTTCGGCATTGCCTTCTTCCTGATCGGCGTGGCGCTCATCGGCTTGGGCGTGGTGGGTGAGTACGTCGGACGAATCTACGAGCAGGTGCGCCAGCGGCCGCGCTATACGATCGCGGCGGTGCTCGGCGGGGACGAGGCGGGGGCGCCCGAGCTGCTCGCGGGGCCGCCGCCGGGGGGCACGGCGCCCGCACCGCTGCCGCCGCGGGAGGTGCGCGTGCAGGGGGCGCAGGAGTGAGCGGCCTGACGGCCGTAGTCTTTGCGTACCACGATGTCGGAGTGCGCTGCCTGAAGACACTGCTGTCGGGCGGGGTGCAGGTGCCGCTGGTGGTCACGGTGCCCGATGACCCGCGCGAGAACCGCTGGTACGCGAGCGTGGCCGAGACCGCCGCCGACTACGGGCTCGAGGCGATCGCACCCGCGAATGCCGCGACCGCCGAGCTCAAGAGCCGCGTCCGCTCGCTCAAGCCGGACTTCCTCTTCTCTTTCTATTACCGCTCGCTGCTGTCCGCGGCGCTGCTCGGCAGCGCGCGGCGCGGCGCCCTCAACATGCACGGCTCGCTGCTGCCGAAGTTCCGCGGCCGGGCGCCGGTGAACTGGGCGATCCTCAAGGGTGAGCGCGAGACCGGAGCGACGCTGCATTACATGGTGGAGCAGGCGGACGCCGGCGACATCGTCGATCAGATGAGCGTGCCGATTCTCGACGACGACGATGCCCGCGAGGTGTTCGCCAAGGTCACGGTGGCCGCCGAGAGCATTCTGGCGCGCTCGCTCCCCGCACTTCTCGCCGGCAGCGCGCCGCGCCGGCCGCAGCGCATCGTGCCGGGACAGTATTTCGGCAGGCGTAGCCCCGAGGACGGGCGCATCGACTGGACGCGCGCGGCGCGCGAGATCCACGACCTGGTGCGCGCGGTCGCGCCGCCGTTCCCCGGGGCGTTCGCGGACGTCGGCGGCGAGCGCTGGGAAATCCGGCGCACGCGATTGAGCGACCGGCCGGCGCCGCGCGCCGGCGCGTGGCTGTTCGGGGCCGACGGCGAACTGTACGCCGCCTGCGGCGGCGGCGGCGTGCTGCGGCTCGTGAGCGTCGCCAACGCGCACGGACCGATCGATGCCGCGCGGCGCGCGCCGGCGCTCGCGCAGCAGCCGGTGCCGCTCGGCTGAAGCTGCGCCGTCATGGCCGTGATCGCCCTCAAGATCGACGTCGATACCTTGCGCGGCACACGTGAGGGTGTGCCGAGGCTCGCGCAGCTCCTCGAGCGGGTCGATGCGCGCGCCACCTTTCTCTTCAGCCTGGGGCCCGATCACACCGGCCGGGCGATCAAGCGGGTATTCCGCCGCGGCTTCCTCGGCAAGGTAAGGCGCACCTCGGTGCTCGAGCACTACGGGCTGAAGACGCTGCTCTACGGCGTATTGCTGCCGGGCCCGCACATCGGCCGACGGTGTAGCGGCATCATGCAGGACGTCGCCCGGCGCGGCTTCGAAGTGGGCGTGCACACCTGGGATCACATCCGCTGGCAGGACGGCGTCGCACGGGCGAGCGAGCCGTGGACGCGGCGCGAGCTCGGGCTCGCCTGCCGGGAGTTCGCGCAAGTGTTCGGCCGCCAGCCGCAGGTGCACGGCGCAGCCGGGTGGCAGATGAACCGTCATGTGCCGGCGCTCGAGGAGGAGCTCGGCTTCCGCTACGCCTCCGACACGCGCGGCTCGGGGCCCTTCCTGCCGACGGTTGACGGCCGGGCTGTCGCCGTGCCGCAGCTGCCGACGACGCTGCCGACGCTCGATGAGATCATCGGCCGCAGCGATCTTCCCGGCACCGACCCGGTCGACCACCTGCTCACCCTCACCGCGAACGCCCCGCAGCGCGATCATGTGTTCACCCTGCATGCCGAGCTCGAGGGCGGAGCCTATGCGGGAGGCTTCGAACGGCTGCTGCGGGCGTGGAAGTCGCGCGGTATACGACTGATCGATCTCGCCAGCTACGCCTCGCAACTCGATCGGGCCAGTCTGCCGCGCTGCAACATCGTCGCGGGTGAGGTGCCCGGCCGCTCCGGAACCCTGGCGCTGCAGTCATAAGACGGTTCGGGCCCGCCCTGCCCGCGCACAATATGCCGCTCCCCTCGTGCGTCTTAACTGCAGCAGATGGACGCCGCGGTCAGTGACCCCATGAGTCAGGATCGGCAGCTCGCCGCGGTGGCGCTGCGCGAGCGCGGCCGGCTGCTCGCCTTCATTCGCCGGCGCATCGATGATGCCGCCGATGCCGAGGACATCCTGCAGGATGCGCTCACCGAGCTGGTCGCCGCCGCGCGCCTGGCACAGCCGGTGGAGCAGGTCGGGGCATGGCTCGTGCGCGTGGCGCGCAACCGCATCATCGACCGCTTCCGCCGCAAGCGTCCGCAGCTGCTTACCGGTCACGGCGGTACGGCCGACGAGCAGGAGGCGTTCGATGAGCTGCTGCCCGCCGCGGACGGCACGCCGGAGACCGAGGCGATGCGCGCATTCCTCATCGAGGAGATCGAGGCGGCGCTCGCGGAGCTGCCGCGCGAGCAGCGCGAGGTGTTTATCGCCCAGGAGCTCGACGGGGTGAGCTTTCGCGAGCTCGCGGAACGCTCGGGTGTCAGCATCAATACGCTGCTGTCACGCAAGCGCTACGCGGTGCGCGCGCTGCGCGAGCGGCTGCAGGCGGTCTACGAGGAGTGGCTGGCGGAGTAACAGTTTTGGATATGAGGAGAGAGTCGTGAGAAGTCCGGTTAGGTGGATTGCAAAGGCAGTGGCGATCGCGGTCGCGGTCGTGGCCTTCATCGCCGTGTTCAGCTGGGCGGTGATGCTGCTGTGGAACTACCTGGTGCCGCCGCTGTTCCACGGGCCCGAGATCGGCTACTGGCAGGCATTTGCGCTGCTGGTGCTGAGTCGCATCCTGTTCGGCGGCCTGCGCGGACATCGCCGGGCGCACGGCCACTGGCGGCGCCACATGTGGGGCGAGCGCTGGGACCGCATGACTCCTGAGGAGCGGGAGCGACTGCGGCAGCGGTTCTTTGAGCGCTGCGGCGCACGCATGGGCGGCTCGGGGCAGGGGGAGGAGCGTCCCCAGGCTTGAGGCGAGGCGCTGCGCACGCAGCGCAGCGGCGGTTGACGCGTGAACCGCCGCGACCGCACCATCCGCGCGTGATTCCGCCGACCATGACCGCGATCGAGATCCGCGAGCCCGGCCCGCCGCAGGTGCTGCGGCCGGTCGAGCGGCCGGTGCCGCAGCCGCGTGCCGGCGAGGTGCTCATCAAAGTGGCGGCAGCCGG
The DNA here is from genome assembly GCA_963804465.1 of uncultured Gammaproteobacteria bacterium. GTDB lineage: Bacteria > Pseudomonadota > Gammaproteobacteria > Steroidobacterales > Steroidobacteraceae > 13-2-20CM-66-19. The sequence goes on along the minus strand of CAWDQL010000017.1, from coordinate 393,592 downwards.
TGTCAACCGGCCCGACGTCCTGCAACGCAAGGGCGCGTATCCGCCGCCTGCGGGGGCGAGTGACATTCCCGGTCTCGAGGTCGCAGGGGTCGTGGTCGCGAGCGGCGAGGGCGTGCACGAGCCGGCGGTCGGCGAGCGGGTGTGCGCGCTGCTCGCCGGCGGTGGCTACGCGCAGTATGCAGCCGCACCGGCGGTGCAGTGTCTGCCGGCGCCTGCGCAGCTGACGCTGCAGGAGGCGGCGGCGATTCCCGAGACCTTCTTCACGGTGTGGCTGAATGTGTTCGAGCGCTCGCGGCTGCGCGCCGGCGAGACGCTGCTGGTGCACGGCGGCGGCAGCGGCATCGGTACCACCGCGATCCTGCTCGGCAAGGCGTTCGACGCGCAGGTGATCGTCACCGCGGGCAGCGCTGCGAAATGCGCGGCCTGCCGCGAGCTCGGGGCGGATCATGCCATCAACTACCACGAGGGAGACTTCGTCGAGGCGACGCTGCGGGCGACCGACGGACACGGCGCGGATGTGATCCTCGACATGGTTGGCGGAGACTACGTGCCGCGCAACGTGGCCGCGGCGGCGGTGGAGGGGCGCATCGCGGTGATTGCCCACATGGGCGGCGCCAAGGCGGAGCTCGACCTGCGCTCCCTGATGGTGAAGCGCCTGCAGCTCACGGGCTCGACGCTGCGGCCGCAGTCGGTGGAGAACAAGGGGCGGCTGGCGGCGGCGCTGCGCCGCGAGGTGTGGCCGCTGTTCGCAACCAAGCGCCTGAAGCCGCTGATCCACGCGCGCTTCGCCCTCGGCGATGCCGCTTCAGCGCACAAGCTGATGGAGGCCGACACGCACATCGGCAAGATCGTGCTGGAGGCCTGACAGGGGCGCGGCTCGCCCAATTGCCGTAAGCTAGCGGCGCCCATGAGTCTCTCCCCGTACGGTCTCATCGAGTTGCCCCTGTGGGGCTATGTGGCGGTGACTTTCGTCACCATCCAGACGATGTTTCTCGGGGTCACGCTCTACCTGCACCGCGACCAGTCGCACGGCGGGCTGATCCTGCATCCGCTGCTGCGACAGGTGTTCCGCTTCTGGCTGTGGTTCAGCTCCGGCGCGGTGACGCGCGAGTGGGTGGCGGTGCACCGCAAGCACCACGCCTACGCCGACAGGGAAGGTGATCCCCACAGTCCGCTGGTGTTCGGCCTGAGCCGCGTGCTGTTCGAGGGCTTCGAGCTGTATCGCGCCGCCGGCCGCGACCCGGAGACGCTGCGCAACTACGGCCGCGGCACTCCGGACGACTGGCTGGAGCGGCACGTCTACAGCCGCCACCCGTACGCCGGCCTCGTGCTGTTCATCGTCGCGCACCTGGTGCTGTTCGGCGTGCCCGGCATCATCATGATCGCGGTACACCTCGCCGCCCAGCCGTTCTTCGCCGGTGGCGTGATCAACGGGCTCGGTCACGCCGTCGGCTATCGCAGCTTCGAGATGCCCTCCACCGCAACCAACCTGGGTCCGTGGGGGTTGCTGCTCGGCGGCGAGGAGCTGCACAACAATCATCACGCGTTCCCGCGCTCGGCGCGCTTCTCGGTGCAGCGCTGGGAGGTGGACGTCGGCTGGCTGTGGATCCGGCTGTTCCGTGCCTTGGGTTTGGCGCGCGTGCGCTGGGTGGCACCGCGTCCGCAGCTCGAGCGACGCCGTCATGAGCTCGACGCTGACACGGTGCAGGCGCTGTTCGTCAACCGCATGCACGTGCTGCGCGCCTACGCGCGCGGCGTGGTACTGCCGGTGTGCCGCGAACTCATGCGCCGCGAGCCGCACGGCAGCGTGCCGGCGAGCGCGCCGCAGCTGCTGATCCGCCATCCGGCGTTGCTGGCAGAGGAGGCACGGCGCCGCCTGCGCGAGCTCCTCGAGCGCTACGAGGTGCTGCGGCGGGTAATCGAATACCGCGACGGCCTGCAGCAGCTGTGGGAAGCCGCATCGGCGAACCACGCGCTCATGCAGCTGCGCGACTGGTGCCGGCGTGCCGAAGGCAGCGATATCGGCGCGCTGCGCGAGTTCGCCCAGGGGCTGACCGCCTACGCACGCGCGCGCGCTTAGCGCGCGCACTGCCGGAAGAGTTTTCAGGAGCGTCCAATGCGGATCGGGGTTCCACGCGAGATCAAGGTTCACGAGTATCGGGTCGGCATGGTGCCGGCGGGAGTGCGTGAGCTGACCGCCGCCGGGCACGAGCTGCTCATCGAGAGCGGCGCCGGCAACGGCATCGGGGTCGACGACGCCCAGTTCCGCTCCGCGGGCGCCGGCATCGCGGCCAACGCGGCTGAGGTTTTCCAGCGCGCCGACATGGTGATCAAGGTGAAGGAGCCGCAGCCCGCCGAGTGCGCCATGCTGCGCCCGGGGCAGGTGCTGTTCACCTATCTGCACCTCGCGGCCGACCCCGAGCAGGCCCGGGGACTGATGAAATCCGGCGCCACGGCGATCGCCTACGAAACGGTCACCGGGCGCAACGGCACGCTGCCGCTGCTGACGCCGATGAGCGAGGTCGCCGGACGCATGTCGATCCAGGTGGGGGCGGCGAGCCTGCAGAAGGCGCACGGCGGCTTCGGCGTGCTGCTCGGCGGAGTGCCGGGCGTGCCGCCGGCGCGCGTGGTGATCCTCGGCGGCGGCGTCTCGGGAACGCACGCGGCGGAGATGGCCGTGGGACTGCGCGCCGATGTCACGGTGGTGGACCGCTCGGTGGACCGCCTGCGGGAGCTGTCGACGCAGTTCGGCGCGACCATCCAGACCGCGTACTCGACCACCGAGACCATCGAGCGGCTGGTGAAGGATGCGGACCTGGTGATCGGCGCGGTGCTGGTGGCGGGCGGGGCGGCACCGAAGCTGGTCACGCGCGCGATGATCAAGACCATGAAGCAGGGCGCGGTGCTGGTCGACATCTCCATCGACCAGGGGGGATGTTTCGAGACCAGCCGACCGACGACCCACGCCGACCCCACCTTCGTGGTCGACGGCGTAATCCACTACTGCGTCGCCAACATGCCGGGCGCCGTGCCGCGCACCTCGACGCTCGCGCTGACCAACGCGACGCTCCCGTACGTGCGCGCGCTCGCCGACCTCGGCTGGCAGGCGGCCTTCAAGCGCGACCCGGGGCTCGCCGCGGGCCTGAACGTGCACGCGGGCGAGATCACCCACGAGGTCGTCGCCAGGGCGCTCGGGCTCAAGGCGCGACCGGTGACCTGACACGGGGGCGGCCGCGCGAGCCTGCCTATACCTATAAAGGAGGGTGGCTGACCGTCCCGGTCAGGGCGTAGGCTAACGCCCTCCAGAACCAACGGAGGTCTTCAGATGAAGATTGCGCTGCCGCTCGCCGTGCTCGGTCTCACCGCGGGCGCCGCCCTCGCCGCACCGGTTACTTACCAGGTCGATCCGGCCCATACCTACCCGAGCTTCGAGGCCGATCACTTCGGCGGCCTGTCGACCTGGCGCGGCAAGTTCGACTCCTCCTCCGGCACGATCGTGCTCGACAAGGACGCCGGCACCGGCACCGTGGACATCACGGTCGACACCAGCTCAATCGACTTCGGGCATGCCAAGCTCAACGAGCACGTGAAGTCCGCCGAGATGCTCGACGTGCAGAAGTACCCGACCGCCGTCTACAAGGGCACCTTCAGCAACTTCAAGAACGGCACCCCCACGGAGGTGCACGGTGAGCTCACGCTGCACGGCGTGACCAGGCCGCTCACGCTCACCATCAACCGTCTCACCTGTAAGGTGACGCCGTTAGGGCCCAAGGAGCGCTGCGGAGCCGATGCCTCGGCCACCTTCAGCCGCGCCGACTTCGGCATCAACTTTGGCGATAAGTACGGCTTCAACATGGCGGTGAAGCTCGCCATTCAGGTGGAGGCCACTCCCGCCGGCTGACGCCGGATCCGCCGCTTCAGGCGCGGGACCGCGCGGCGCGCGGTCCCGTGTCTCATTCCAGCAGCGTCGCGACGTGCGCGGCGATCGCGAGCGAGGCCGTGAGGCCCGGCGACTCGATTCCGAACAGGTGAATGAGCGAGCGCACGCCGTGCGCCGCTTCCCCCTCGATGCGGAAGTCCGGCACCGGCTGGCCGGGGCCGTAGATCCGCGGGCGGATGCCGGCGTAGGCCGGCAGCAGCGCGCCGTCGGCGAGTGCCGGCCACCAGGGGCGGATCGCAGCATAGAACCCGGCGGCGCGCGCCGGATCGACGCGGTAGTCGCGCTCCGTCACCCACTGCACGTCGGGACCGAAGCGGGCGCGGCCGGCGAGATCGAGAGTCAGGTGCACGCCGAGCGCATCGCGCTCCGGCAGTGGATAGATGAGGCGCGTGAAGGGCGCCGGTGCCGACAGGCTGAAATAGCTTCCCTTGCAGGGGTGGGCATCCGGGATGCCGTGCGCGGCGCGCCCGCGCAGCAGCCGCGCGACCTGCGGCGCATCGAGTCCGGCGCTGTTCACCAGGGTGCGCGCCTCGAGCGCGGGCGGCGCGCCGTTGACTGCGATGCGAAAGGCACCGTCGTGCAGGTCGAGTCCGGTGACCTCGCTGCGGCAGACCAGCGTCGCGCCGCCGCTCTCCGCCTCGCCGAGGAGCGCCAGCATCAGGGCATGAGCATCGACGATGCCGCTGTCGGGTGAATGCAGCGCCGCGGCACACTCGAGCTGCGGCTCGAGCGCGCGCGCCTGCGCACGGCTCAAGGCGGTGACAGCGACGCCGTTGGCGAGCGCGCCGCTACGCAGCCGCTCGAGGTCCGCACTGCGGCCCGGGTCGGTCGCGACGATCAGCTTGCCGCAGCGGCGATGGGCGATGCCGTGCTCGCGGCACAAGGCATACAGGAGCTCGCGCCCGGCGACACACAGCCGCGCCTTGAGCGAGCCGCGTGGATAGTAGATGCCGGCATGCACGACCTCGCTGTTGCGCGCGCTCGCGCCGCTGCCGAAGCGCTCCGCGGCCTCGAGGATCAGGACTTCGCGGCCGCGCGCGGCGAGCGCGCGGGCAACGGCGAGCCCGACCACGCCGGCGCCGATCACGACCGCGTCCGCCCTTTCCATGGGCCAAGTGTAAGTCAAGCCCGTACAATGCCCGGGTGTCCGCAGTCAATTACTCCGTAACCGACGGCGTCGCGATCCTCGAGATCGTCAATCCACCCGTCAACGCGCTGAGTCTCGCGGTGCGCGAAGGACTGATGCAGGGGCTCGAGCGGGCGTACGCCGACCCCGCGATCATCGCCGTGGTGGTGTGCGGGGCCAACGGCAGCTTCCCCGCCGGCGCCGACATCAACGAGATCGGCTCAGGCCTTGCGCTCAAGGCACCGATGATCCTCGACGTGCAGGCACGCATGGAGGCCGCCGCAAAACCGCTGGTCGCCTCGCTCGAGGGCACCGCTCTCGGCGGGGGCTTCGAGCTGGCGCTGACCTGTCACTGGCGCGTGGCCGCAGCTGCCGCGAAGGTGGGGCTCCCGGAAGTGAAGCTCGGGCTGATACCGGGCGCGGGCGGCACACAGCGCTTCACGCGTCTCGCGGGGCCCGAGGCGGCGCTGGAGGCGATCACCTCGGGGGCGCAGATTCCGGCCGCGCGCGCGCTCGAGCTCGGCCTCATCGATGAGCTCGCCGACGATACGCTCGCAGCCGCGGTGCGCCTCGGCCGCCGGGCTGCGACGGAGCGGCGGCCGCTGCGGTTGGCGAGTGAGGTCAGCGAGCGCATTCAGGGAACGGCTGCGGACGTGTTCGCGGTGTTCCGCAACAAGCTCGCGACCCGCGCACGCGGCCAGCTCGCCCCGTGGAGGATCATCGACGCCGTCGAGGCCGCCTGCACGCGGCCAAAGGCCGAGGCCTTCCGCCTCGAGCGCGAGTATTTCATCGAGTGCCGCGACAGCCCGCAGCGCCAGGCGCTCACCCACGTATTCTTCGCCGAGCGCGAGGCGCGCCGCATTCCAGGCGTCGGACCCGAGGTACAGCCGCTCCCCATCCGCAGCGCGGCGGTCATCGGCGCGGGCACGATGGGCGGCGGGATCGCGATGAACTTCGCGAACGCCGGCATCCCGGTACGGCTGCTCGAGCTGTCCGCGGCGGCGCTCGAGCGCGGCCTCGGTGTGATCGCCAGGAACTATGCCGCCTCGGTGACGCGCGGCAGTCTCACGCAAGAGCGTGCCGAGCGCGCGCGCGCGCTCATCCGCGGGGTGAGCGACTACGGCGAGCTCGCCGAGGCCGACATCATCATCGAGGCGGTGTTTGAGGACCTCAAGGTGAAGCAGGAGGTGTTCGCGCGTCTGGACAAAGTCGCAGCGCCGCAGGCGATCCTCGCGACCAACACCTCGACGCTCGACATCGATGCGATCGCTGCCAGCACCTCACGCCCGGAGCAGGTGGTGGGCACGCACTTCTTCAGCCCGGCGAACGTCATGAAGCTGCTGGAGAACGTGCGCGGGCGGCGCAGCTCGCCGCGCACCCTCGCCACCGTCATGGCGCTCGGACGTACGCTCGGCAAGGTTACGGTGCTCGCCGGGAACTGCGACGGCTTCATCGGCAACCGCATGCTCATGTATTACGGCGCGGAGTCGGAATTCCTGCTGGAGGAGGGGGCGACTCCGGAGCAGCTCGATCGGGTCATCGAGGGGTTCGGATTTGCGATGGGACCGCTCGCGGTGCGCGACCTGGCCGGGAACGACGTCGGGTTCCTGATCCGCAAGGGACGCAAGCTCCCCGCGGACGAGCGCTTCTCGCCGATCCTCGAGCGGCTGGTGGCTGCAGGCCGGCTCGGACAGAAGACCGGCAAGGGCTTCTACCGCTACGAGGGACGCACACGTGTCCCGGACCCCGAGGTGCTCGCGCTGATCGAGGGCGTGTCGCGCGATCTCGGCATCACACGCCGCACGATCGGGGATGAGGAGATCCTCGACCGGCTGCTGCACCCGCTGGTGAACGAGGGGGCGAAGATCGTCGCCGAAGGGATCGCGCTGCGCGCGAGCGATATCGACGTCGTCTACGTGAACGGCTACGGCTTCCCCGCCTGGCGGGGAGGGCCGATGTTCTGGGCCGAGCAGACCGGCTTCGCACGCGTCATCGAGACCATGCGGCGGCTCGCGCCGACGCACGGAGCGCGCTGGCGACCGGCACCGCTCCTGGAGCGGCTCATGGCCTCCGGCCAGGGCTGGAGCAGTGCCAAGGCCGCAGTGCATTAGTTTCGCGGCGGGCGCAGTTATCCTGGGGACGATCCTGCTGCCGCTCGCGCCGGCGCTCGCCAGCGCGGTGCGCGCGGCGCCCGATGCGGCGGCCGAAGCGGCCACAGCGGCGTATGCGGCCGCGATGCAGGGGCGCAAGGCGGCGGCGCTGACCGACGTGCAGCAGCTGGTCGCGGCGCTGCCCGCAGAGCGCCTCCAGGCCGCGGGCGGTTCGGGCTGGGAGCTCACGCCGCAGTACGCCGTGCTGGTGCGCTTCGGGCTGTGGGACGAGCTGATTGCGCTCGAGCGCCCGGCGACCGAGGCCGCCGGGCTGACGGCGGGTTATCTCTATGGGCGAGGCGTGGCGCTGGCAGCGCGCGGCCGGACTGAGGAGGCCCGCGCGGCGCTCGCTGAGCTCGAGCGGCTCGGCGCGAGCGTGGCGCCGACGGCGCGCGCCCGGGCCAACGCGCTCAACGCTGTGATCGGCGTGGCAGCAGCCATCGTGACGGCGCGCATCGCGGCTTCCGAGTATCGGGTGACGGAGGCCGTGGCGGCGCTCGAGCAGGCGGTGGCGGCCGAGGATCGGCTCGCGCGGGATGAGCCGCCGGACTGGTTCTTCCCGGCGCGCGACCTGCTGGGCGCCGAGCTGCTGCTCGCCGGTCGTGCGGCGGACGCCGAGCGTGTCTATCGCGAGGACCTCAGGCGCAACCCCGGGAACGGCTGGGCGCTCAGGGGGCTCGCTGCGGCGCTGCACGCGCAACGGCAGCTCCGGGCAGCCGACGCGCAGATGCGCGCATTCACCGCCGCGTGGCAGGCGGCCGACGTGCGCCTGCAGTCATCGGCCTTCTGGTTCGGCGGTCCCGACAACACGCGCTGCGAGTGCGAGCGCGAGGACGCGGCAACGCACTAGGTCCGGCGGCGGCGGCCGCGCGTCACAGCACCGGGAGCCGGGTCGTGAACTTCTTGGTGCGCAGCACGAAGCTGGTGTTGACCGAGCGCACGGCGGCCAGCTGCAACAGCTGTGTCGACAGGAAGTGCTCGTAGTCCTCCATGCTGGCGGCGACGATGCGCAGCAGATAGTCGTTCGGGCCGCTCATCGAGTGGCACTCGAGCACCTCGGGGCGCTCCTTCACCAGCTGGTCGAACTGCCGCACCGATTCCGGATGATGGTTCTCGAGCGACACCACCGCGTAGGCGAGGATCGGCAGGCCGATGGCGGCGGCCTTCAGCAGCGTCACGTAGCCGGCTATGAGGCCCGCGTCCTCGAGGCGGCGCAGCCGCCGCCAGCAGGGTGCGGGCGACAGGCCGACGCGCTTGGCCAGCTCCTGGTTGGAGATGCGCGCGTCGTTCTGCAGCTGTTCGAGGATCCGCCGGTCGAGTCGATCCAGGGTGCGTTTCATGGCAAGAATATTGCCAAAAGCAGCTCACTGAGCGCAATTTCAGCAAGATAATTACCCCCTTCAGGGCATAAGCTGCGCGTCGCTCTACTCACGGCGCCCCGAGGACCATGGCAGCACCTGCCAGCGAGATGGCCAGCCTTGCCGACGGCAACCCCGCGGGTGCCGGCCAGCCCGACTGGCGCCGCGTCGCCCACCTGGTGCAGCTGTCGCGTGCGCTCGATGACATCGAGGAGACGCGCCTGGTGCCCGAGCGCAAGGTGCTGTACCAGTTTTCCGCGCGCGGCCACGAGTGCGCGCAGGTGCTCCTCGGCTTGAACCTGACCGATGCCCACGACGGCATCGGGGTCTACTACCGCTCGCGGCCGCTGATGCTCACCCTCGGGGTGAGCCTCGAGGATGCGGCCGCCGGACCCCTGGCGCGCAGCGGCGCCTTCAGCGGCGGCCGCGACATCGGCGTGGTGTTCAACCGCCCCGGGCGCGGCGCGCCGACGGTGCTGCCGGCCTGCGGCGGGGTCGGAACGCAGTACACGCCGGCTGCGGGCTGGGCGCAGGCGATCCGCTATCGACACGAGACGCTCGGCGATGCCGCCTACGCGCGCAGCATCGCCGTGGTGCTGGGCGGTGACGCCTCGACCGCGACCAATGGCTTCTGGTCCGCGCTCAACATCGCCACGACGCTCCGGCTGCCGATGCTGTTCTACATCGAGGACAATGCCTTCGGGATCTCGGTGCCCTCCACCCTGCAGACCCCGGGCGGCAACATCGCGGCCAATCTGCGCTCCTTCACCGGTCTTACGATTCTCGACGGCGACGGCTCGGATCCGCGCGCCGCCCACGAGCTGACGCAGCGCGCGGTGGCGCAGGTACGCGCCGCGCGCTCACCGCTCCTTCTGCGGCTGACCGTGCCGCGCCTGTCGGGACACTCCGGACAGGATACGCAGGCCTACAAATCCGCCGACACGCTGCGTGCGGAGCGCGCCCGCGATCCGCTCACCCGGCTGCGGGAGTTCCTGGTTCCCGCTCTGCTGGGCGACGGCGAGTGGCTGGAGATCGCCGCGCGCGCGCGGCTCGAGGTCGAGACGGCCGTGGCCGGCGCCCTCGCGCGCCCGCTGCCCGATGCGCAGCAGCTGACGCATTACGTCTTCTCGCACAGCGCCGCCGGTCAGCGCGAGCTGCAGCAACAGGGTGGACTCGCCCCGGACGGCTACGTGTTTGCGGCCACCAGCGCCATCGCGACACCCGAGCCGACGCGCATCAACATGCTGACCGCCATCCGCCGCACGCTCGATGCCGAGCTGGCGCTCAATCCGCGCATGCTGGTATTCGGCGAGGACGTCGGGCCGAAAGGCGGCGTGCACGGCGCGACGCTCGGCCTGCAGGAGAAGTACGGTGTCGGTCGGGTGTTCGATACCAGCCTCTCAGAGGAAGGCATCATCGGGCGCGCGGTCGGCATGGCGCTCGCGGGCCTGCTGCCGGTCGCGGAGATCCAGTTTCGCAAGTACGCCGAGCCCGCGGCCGAGCAGCTCGACGACCTCGGCACGCTGCGCTGGCGCACGCGCAACCGCTTTGCCGCGCCGGTCGTGGTGCGTATGCCCGGAGGATTCTTCAAGTGCGGCGACCCGTGGCACAGCCAGACCAACGAGGTCGCATGGGTTCACGGCGTCGGCTGGCGGGTCGCAGTCCCTGCCAACGCCGAGGACGCGGTTGGCCTGCTGCGCGCAGCGCTCCGTGGCAACGATCCGGTCATCTTCTTCGAGCATCGCGCGATGCTGGATGGCGCGTGGGCACGGCGTCCCTATCCCGGGGATGAGTTCATCGTGCCCTTCGGCCGGGCGCGCCGGGTGCGCGCGGGGAGCGAGCTCACCGTCGTGACCTGGGGCGCCATGGTCGAGCGCTGTGAGCTTGCCGCCGCACAGTCGCACGTTGACGCCGAGGTACTCGATCTGCGTACTCTGTCGCCCTGGGACCGGGAGGCCGTGCTTGCATCCGTGGAGAAGACCCATCGCTGCCTCATCGTGCACGAGGACAACCTGACGGCGGGCTTCGGCGCCGAGGTCGCGGCGACGCTCGCGAGCGCCGCCTTCTACAGCCTCGAGGCGCCGGTCGAGCGGCTCGCGATGCCGGACATCCCGAGCCCGCACAGCCCGGTGCTGCTCGAGGCGGCGGTGCCCGACGTGGCGCGCATTACGCGCGCGATTCAAAGGCTCGCGAGCCTGTGAGCCGATGAGCGGGCAACTCGACATCCGCTCCCCGGCCGAGCAGACCGAGGGCACGCGTTCGCAGCTGCTGCGGTGGCTGAAGCGCGTCGGCGAGAGCGTCGCGGAGAACGAGCCGCTGATCGAGATCGAGACCGACAAGGTGACGGTCGAGGTGGCGGCGCCCGGCTCGGGAGTGCTGGTCGAGATCCTGAAGCACGAGCAGGAGGAGATCACCCCGGGGGAGTTGCTGGGACGCATCGCCTCCGCCGAGGGGGCCCGGCCCGCCGCCACGGGCGCGCGGCCGGCGGTCGTTGCCGCGGCCGGCACCGGGGCGCCGGAGACGGCCGCGGTGCGCAGCGCCGCCACACCGCCAGCGGCCGGGAGCGCCACGACGCAGCAGCTGAGCCCGGCGGTGCGCCGGCTGCTTGCCGAGCACAATCTCACGGCGGACAAGGTGCGGGGAACGGGGCCCGCGGGGCGCATCACGGTCGAGGACGTGGTGCAGGCATCGGCCGGCGCGTTGCCGGCGGCTGCGCCCGAGCCGGAGCTTGCCGCCGGCAGTCGCAGCCACCGCGTGCCGCACAGCGCGATCCGCCGACGCATCGCCGAGCACATGGTGCAGAGCCTGCTGCACACCGCCCCGCACGTGACGACGGTGTTCGAGGCGGACCTGACGGCGGTGTTGAAGGACCGCACCGGGCGACGCGAGGAGTTCGAGCGCCGCGGCGTGCCGCTGACGCTCACCGCGTACTTTGTGCAGGCGGCGGTCGCGGCGATCCAGGCCGTGCCGGAAGCCAACAGCCGCTGGACCGATACCGCGCTCGAGATCTACGACGACATTCATATCGGCATCGCCACCGCCGTCGAGGGCAGCGGACTGCTGGTGCCGGTGCTGCGCGATGCGGGAGCCCGCGATCTCTTCGAGGTGGCGCGCGGGCTCGAGGAGCTGGTGAGCCGCGCGCGCGGCGGCAAGCTCACACCGGCGGACGTGCGTGGCGGTACTTTCACGATCTCGAACCACGGGGTGAGCGGCAGTCTCCTGGCCGCGCCCATCATCATCAATCAGCCGCAGTCGGCCATCCTCGGCGTCGGCAAGCTCGAGAAGCGGGCGGTGGTAGTGGAGGCGGGCGATGAGCAGAAGATCGCGGTGCAGCCGCGCTGCTACGTCACGCTGACACTCGATCACCGGGTGATGGACGGGCACCAGGCGAACCGCTTCATGCAGACCTTCGTCAGCCGGCTCACCGACTGGCCCGCATAGTGGGATGATCCGCTGCCGTGAGCGGGCGTTATTGCGGTGTTTAGCAGCCCCGCCACGAGCTGGCGCAGCATGTGCCATGGTCTGATAACGGTTAGGCCCCACCTGCACTGCCCAGATCAATTTGCGACACCGAATAGTTGCCCGAGGCGGTAAACGCCGCGTCCCATGAAACTCCGGACTCGTCGGGATATCCGGAGTCCGATCCCGCGACAGGGTAGCCGGTGCTCAAAAACGTCTGGCCGGCTCCAAAGCTCGAATAGATGACGGTCGACGCCCAAACGCAACTGGGGACAACGAGCGCAAGTGCCGGTGCCGCAGCAATACCAACCAACGCCGTTTTCATTTCGACCCCTGCGGGCTGTCTGCGCCCTTCCGGTCACCCCTGCGCGGGCGATGTGACTATCGGATGAAGGAATCGTGAACGCTGCCTACTGCGGTGCGGCATCAATTGCTGACTGATGTCCTCAGCGCAACACATGGAATTTGACATCCTCGCTAAGCGGGTATTAGTGTAATAGCCAACAAAAACAATAATGAGCGGTTTTATCGTGAGAGATCGCATCACCTTACCTAGCGACCTCCGGCAACTCAGCCGACGACTAGCCGCGCACGTCGCGCCACCAGAAATCGAGAGCGACGGCGGGATAGAGGTCCACGAAGAGGAGTGTGGAACTGTCACCGTCCAGCGCATGTACAAGGTACGTTGCGATTGTGGCCACTCATGGTTCGAACTCGTACTCCCGAAGTTCGTTACGTGCCCTTCCTGCCACAAGCTCAGCTTCGCCCGCGAGCAAGCCTAGTCGTCGCGTAGCCTCGGCCTCGCAATCGCCACCACCTCCGCGGCTTTCTTAATTCGTCAGCGTGCAGCTCGAAGCTCCGCGGATGCAGACGACGGCGCTGCTAAAACACCTGATGAGCCAAGGGAGTCAAGCATAGCGACGTCTAGTGGCTTTCTAGTGTCCCGCCATTAGCGGGCAAGAGTGAGCAAGAGCGAGGACCCCGCCTCTCGGCGTATCGTGGGCGGTGGTAAGGGGAGGGCTAAATGGGAACCGTAACCGTCTACTCGTTCCTGCACTTCGATGACGACATAAACGAGGATGCTGTCTCACCGCGCAAGGCCACACGGGAGGCGATCAAACGGGTGCGCGGGACCGTGATCGAGGAGAGCGGGCAGCAGGTGGACGAGTCCGAACTCGCTGGTAGCGGGTTCTATCCGGCCAAGCCCACAAAGCCGGCGGTATTAAAATAAGGAGTCATTCCCCGCTAAGTCCGTATAGGCGTCCGTATTACCCCCAGACCGAAGCCCTAACTCCCGTCACATTTATTTGCATTGCCGTGAGCAGGCAGTATCCAGCAGCGGATCCTGAGCCGATCGAGCACGCCGGCGAGGACGAGCTGCGCGCGCTGCAGCTCACGCGTCTCAAATGGTCGGTGCATCATGCCTACCAGCACGTAGCTCCGTACCGCCACAAGTGCGCAGCCGCCGGCGTGCATCCCGCGGACCTGAGGACGCTCGCGGATCTCGCGCGCTTCCCGTTCACGGTCAAGGACGACCTGCGCGAGCACTACCCGTTCGGCATGTTCGCGGTGCCGCGCTCGCAGGTGGTGCGGCTGCATGCCTCGAGCGGCACCACCGGCAAGCCCACCGTGGTGGGCTACACCCGCGGCGACATCGACACCTGGGCGCACCTGGTCGCGCGCTCGATCCGTGCCGCGGGCGGCCGGCCGGGCGATATCGTGCACATTGCCTACGGCTACGGGCTGTTCACCGGGGGCCTGGGCGCGCACTACGGTGCGGAGCTCCTCGGCTGCACCGTGGTGCCGATGTCCGGTGGCCAGTCGCAGAGACAGGTGCAGCTGATCTGCGACCTGAGGCCCGACATCATCATGGTGACGCCGTCCTACATGCTGGCGCTGGTGGAGGAGTTCCACCGCCAGGGACTCGATCCTGCCGCGAGCTCGCTGCGCACCGGGATGTTCGGTGCCGAGCCGTGGACGGAGGGGCTGCGCCGTGAGCTCGAGACGCGCGCCGGGATCGATGCGCTCGACATCTACGGGCTCTCGGAGGTGATGGGCCCGGGCGTGGCGAGCGAGTGCCTCGAGACCAAGGATGGGCCGGTGATCTGGGAGGACCACTTCTATCCCGAGATCATCGACCCGGTGAGCGGCGCGGTGCTGCCCGACGGCACGCGCGGCGAGCTCGTGTTCACCTCGCTCACCAAGGAAGCGCTGCCCGTGATTCGCTACCGCACGCGCGATCTGACCGCACTGCTGCCGCCGAGCGCCCGCGGCATGCGCCGCATGACGCGCATCAGCGCGCGCACGGACGACATGCTCATCATTCGCGGAGTCAACGTGTATCCGAGCCAGATCGAAGAGCTGGTGCTGAAGCTTGCAGGTCTGGCGCCGCACTACCAGCTCGAGCTGACGCGTGCGGCGCATCTCGACCAGCTCGCCGTGCACGTGGAGTGCCTCGAAGCCCCGAGCGCGCAGACACGCACGCGGCTCGCGCGGGAGCTGCGCCTCGGCATCAAGGCGATCATCGGCATCTCCGCCGAAGTGCAGGTCGGCGATCCGGGATCGATCGAGCGCTCCGCCGGCAAGGCGCGCCGGGTGATCGACCGCCGCGGGCCGCTGACCTGAAAGTTCCGTTGGTTAAAAACTGTACTGAGTTATGTAATGCCGCGGCGTGTCGGGAGCAGGCGACAGGTTGTGCGCGGCGTGTCGCAGCGCTAATAAACGTAGCGGGATCCCACGCCCCGGGGGGCGGCGGGGAGCGGCTGTGATGAAGACCAACGGGAGCTGCTCATGAATATTCGCAAGTTCGGCCTGCGCGGATCGGACATGCTGCGCAATCTCGCACTGCAACTGCTCGCCATCGCCGGCTTCAGTTGCGCGCTGCTGCTCAGCGCCTGTGGTGGTGGCGGCGGCGGCTCGATGGGCAGCTCGAGCACCGTGCCGCCGCCGACCTCCAGCAACGGCATGGCAATGGTCACGCTCACCGACCAGCCGGGCGACTTCCTCAGCTACATGGTGAACGTCGTGTCGCTGCAGCTGACGCGCGCCGACGGCACGGTCGTGCAGACGCTGCCGGCGACCACCACGGTCGACTTCGCGCAGCTCGTCAACCTGTCGGAAGTGATTAGCGCACAGCAGGTGCCGTCCGGCAGCTACACCGGCGTGTCGATGACTCTCGACTATACGGGCGCCAGCATCGTGGTCGACAACGGCGCCAGCGGGCTGACCGTGCCGGCTGCCAACATCATCAACGGTGCGACCATGAGCCCGCTGGTGTCGCCGAACAGCCAGGTGACCCTTGCGCTGCAACTGCCGTCAGGGTCGCCCCTGGTGGTCAACAACGGGACCATCTCCAACCTGGCCCTGGACTTCAATCTCGCAGCCTCCGACACGGTCGCGCCCGCCACCATCACTTCGACGACGCTGGCGAGCGCCGTCACGGTGACGGTGACGCCGATGCTGGTGGCGAGCCTGACGCCGGACACCAGCAAGCAGATCCGCGTCCGCGGACCGCTGGCGAGCGTCACCAATACGTCCTCGCAGACCTCCTACAGCGTCACGGTGTGGCCGTTCTTTACCGCCGCCGGCAACATGGGTCAGGTCGTGGTGTACACGACCGCGACCACCAGCTTCACACTGAACGGCACCGCGTACACCGGCACCGCCGGCCTCGCGGCGCTCGCCATGCTGCCGACGGGCACGCTCACCGTCGCCTACGGCACCTTTGACACCACCACCCATACCTTTACCGCCGCGCAGGTGTTCGCCGGCTCGAGCGTCCCGGGCGCCGGCCTCGACAGCGCCGAGGGCACGGTCATCTCCCGCAGCGGCAACACCATCACGCTCAGCAACAGTTTCCTCCAGCCGCGCGCGGGCGCTGACCTGCAGGGGGGCGAGGTCATGGCGCAGGACATGGGCGCCAATGACATGAGCGGCGGTGGTGGTGGCGGCTTCGGGCATTTCGGTGGCCCACTCACGGTCACCGTGGGCGCCGCCACGACGGTCACCGAAGACGGACAGTCCGGCAGTTTCGGTCCGCAGGACATTTCCGTCGGCCAGCATCTGCAGGCCTTCGGCAAATTCGGGATGGATACGAGCGGGCGTACGCTGGATGCGACCGCGGGAAGCGCGCGCCTCATGATCACGCCGCTGTGGGGACAGTTCACCTCCATGGCGAGTGGTGTGGTCACGCTGAATCTCGAGTCGCTCGACGGCCGCGCTCCCGCGCTGTTCGACTTCGCCGGCACCGGCACCAGCAGCGCGAACGATGCGACGGCGAGTGCCTATAGCGTCAACGTGCCTGCGGCGCTCACGCTTCCGACGCTCAATGCCGGCTTCCCGGTCGCGTTCACCGGCTTCGTCACACCCTTCGGCATGGCGCCGCCGGACTTCGCGGCGCTGTCGCTGGTGAATTTCACCTCGACCGACGCGCGGCTGCTGCTCGGCTGGATGGCGCCGGGTATCACCGCGCCGTTCGCCGCGCCGCTGAGCGCCACCAACGTCATGATGACGCAGGCGACGCTGCAGGGAGCGTTCGAGCACGTGATCCGCATCGGGCCGTCGCAGTTCGACCCGTCAACGGTGAGCGCGGGCCTCAGCTTCGTGCCCAACACGTCGTCGGCGTCGTTCATGGCTTATGCGATCGCACATCGCACGAGCTGGCAGTTCCAGCTGTACAACAGCTTCAGCGACTTCATCACGGCGCTGAACGGTGACCTGAACGGCAGCACCGCGCTGCTCGCGGTCTATGGCGAGGGACCGTACGACGAATCGACCGGCGTCATGTCGGTCAACGTCATGGCGGTGATGCTGAGCGACTGAGCGACCCTTCCCGGGGCGGACGGCAGCGCTCGGGCGCCGTCCGCCCCGCGGAGCATTCCCCCGGGATCGTTGTGCTAGCCTTGTGTCAGTTTGGCCACGAGGCGGGACCTGACGTCCCCGGGAATCCGCATGTATACCCAGGCGCTCGATACTCACGGCCGGGAGCCAGTGCCGACCGCGGCCGCGGAGGGCGCGGGCCCGGCGGCGCGCTTTCAGGCGCGTGTCGACGCCGAGGAGAAGATTGAGCCCAAGGACTGGATGCCGGAGGCTTACCGGCAGACGCTGATCCGGCAGATCTCGCAGCACGCGCATTCGGAGATCGTCGGCATGCTGCCCGAGGGCAACTGGATCACGCGCGCTCCGAGCCTCAAGCGCAAGGCGGTGCTGATCGCCAAGGTGCAGGACGAGGGTGGCCACGGCATGTACCTGTACAGCGCCGCCGAGACCCTCGGCATCTCGCGCGCCGAGATGTTCGCGCAGCTGCTGTCGGGGGCGGCCAAGTACTCGAGCATCTTCAACTACCCGACGCTCACCTGGGCGGACGTCGGCGCCATCGGCTGGCTGGTGGACGGCGCGGCGATCATGAATCAGATTCCGATCTGCCGCTGTTCCTACGGGCCGTACGCGCGCGCCATGGTGCGCATCTGCAAGGAGGAGAGCTTCCACCAGCGCCAGGGCTTCGAGATCATGCTGACGCTCGCGCACGGCAGCGCCGCGCAGCGCTCGATGGCGCAGGACGCCTTGAACCGCTGGTGGTGGCCGTCGATCATGATGTTCGGCCCGTCGGACGCGGATTCGAAGCATACCGCGCAGTCGATGCGCTGGAAGATCAAGCGCTTCAGCAACGACGAGCTGCGACAGAAGTTCATCGACATCACCGTGCCGCAGGCGCAGTTCCTCCGGCTCACGATCCCCGATCCCGCACTGCGCTGGGACGAGGCGAGCCAGCATTACTCCATCGGGCCGATCGACTGGAACGAGTTCCACGAGGTGTTGAAGGGCAACGGCCCATGCAACCGTGAGCGGCTTGAGGCGCGGCGCGCTGCCTACGCCGCCGGCGCCTGGGTGCGCGCGGCAGCCTCGGCGTATGCGGCCAAACACGCGACACACGCAGCGAGGCAGGCATGAGCGATCCGATCCCTGAGGCGGCGGGCGACTGGCCGCTGTTCGAGGTATTCATCCGCTCGCGCTCCGGGCTCGAGCACAAGCACGTGGGGAGCCTGCACGCGGCGGATGCGCGCATGGCGATCGAGCACGCGCGTGATGTGTACACCCGCCGCCAGGAGGGTGTGAGCATCTGGGTAGTGCGCTCGGCGCAGATCATCGCCTCCGATCCGGCGGACGCCGACGCGCTGTTCGAGCCGGCACGTGACAAGGTGTATCGCCATCCGACCTTCTATGCGATTCCCGACGAGGTGAAGAATCTGTGAGCACGGCTGCCGCCGCCGCGGGGCGTAACCGCCCGCTCGAGGAGGCGCTGTGCCGCTACGTGCTGCGGCTCGCCGACACGAGCCTGGTGCTCGGGCAGCGGCTCGGGGAGTGGATCGGCTACGCGCCGGCGCTGGAAGAGGATCTGGGACTCGCCAACCTGGCGCTCGACCTGATCGGCCAGGCGCGTCTGCTGCTGTCCTATGCCGGGGAGATCGAAGGCCTCGGGCGCGACGAGGATGCGCTCGCCTTCCTGCGCGATGCGCCGGAGTTTTTGAACCTCACTCTGGCCGAGCAGCCCAACGGAGACTTTGCCGACACCATCGTGCGCCAGTGGCTGATCGATGCCTGGCAGCTCGAGATCTACGCGGATCTCGCGGGCTCGGCCGACAGCCGGCTCGCCGCCATCGCCGCCAAGGCGCTCAAGGAGACCCGCTATCACTACCGCTTCAGCAGCGGCTGGCTGATACGCCTCGGCGACGGCACCGAGGAGAGCCGACGCAAGGCGCAGCGCGCGCTTGACTCGTTGTGGCGTTTCACCACGGAGCTGTTCGCAGCCGACGAGGTCGACGAGCGCCTCGCGGCCGCCGGCATCGCGCCGCCGCTCACCGCGGCCGCTGGCCGCTGGCAAGCGCGCGTGACCGCCGACCTGCGCGCGGCGACGCTCACGGCGCCAAAGCTGCAGCCGTACCGCTGGCACGGCAAGCGCGGCGTGCACACCGAGCACCTCGGACACCTGCTCGGGGAGATGCAGCACCTGCAGCGCACGTACCCGGGGGTGCAGTGGTGAGTGCTGCGCAGCACGGCGCGGGATTTTGCGCGCCCGCGCCCGCTGCCGCCGTAGAGCGCGTGTGGGAGCTGCTGCGGAGCGTGCCGGATCCGGAGATCCCGGTGGTGAGCATCGTCGACTTAGGCATCGTGCGCTACGTGCGCGTGGCAGCCGACGGGCGGCTGCACGTCGGGCTCACTCCCACTTACTCTGGCTGCCCGGCAACGGCGGCGATCCGCACCGCCACGGGTGCGGCGCTCGCCGCCGCCGGCTACCGCGATGCGCTGCTGGAAGAGGTGCTGGCGCCTCCCTGGACGAGTGACTGGGTGACGCCCGAGGGCCGGGCGAAGCTCGAGGCCTTCGGCATTGCGCCGCCGACGGCCGTTGCAGCGCTGGGGTTGGCCGGGGCGCCGGCGGTCGGCTGTCCGCGCTGCCTGAGCCTTGCCACCGAGAAGATCAGCGAATTCGGCTCGACCCCCTGCAAGGCGCACTACCGCTGCAGCGCCTGCGGCGAGCCCTTCGATCAGTTCAAGTGCATCTGACATGCTGCGGTTCCACTCACTGCGGGTTGCCGCCGTCAGCCCCGACGCGGAAGACGCCGTCGAGGTTGCCTTCGACGTGCCGGCGGAGCTCGAGGCGGAGTACCGCGGCAGCCCCGGACAGCACGTCGTGGTGCGTGCGCAGCTCGAGGGCGAGGAGGTGCGCCGCACCTACTCGCTGGTCAATGCACCCGGCGAGCGGCCGCTGCGCATCGTGCCGCGGATCCATAGTCACGGCAAGATGTCGCGCTTCCTGGCGGAGCAGCTGCGCCCCGGGGACAGCCTCGAGGTGCTGCCGCCCAACGGCAGCCTGAGTCCGCGCGCCGCGCTGGCGCGCCCCGGGAGTTACGTGGCGTTCGCCGCCGGCTGCGGCATCACGCCGCTATTGTCGGTAACGCGGAGTCTCCTCGCGCAGCCGGGAAGAAGCGTCATTCTCTTCTACGGCAACACCGGCAGCGCGCGCAGCATGTGTCTGGAGGAGCTGCTCGCCCTCAAGGACCGCTACCTCGAGCGCCTGGCGCTGCATTTCGTGATGAGCCGGGAGCCCCAGGAGGTAGCGCTCTACAACGGCCGCGTCGACGCCGCGCGGGTGCGGGAATTCGCGGCTGCGCTGTTCCGTCCGGCGGAGGTAGTCGAGTACTTCGTCTGCGGGCCCGGCGACATGATCGAGCAGGTCGGGGCCACGCTGCGCGCGCTCGGCGTCGAGGCGGCACGCGTGCACGCCGAGCATTTCACGGTGGATATCGCAGGCGCGGGGCCGACCGGCACGGCGCCGCCGCAGGCGCTCGCGAGCCCCGTGCCGGGGCCGGCGACAGCAGCCGCCGCAGATGCGGCCGAAGTGAGCATTCTCATGGACGGGCGGCGTCGCTCCTTCACGATGAAGATGAACGACGAGACGGTGCTCGAGGCGGCGGCGCGCGCCGGCATCGAGCTGCCGTTCTCGTGCCGCGCGGGCGTCTGCTCGACGTGCCGCACCAAGGTGGTGCGCGGCACGGTGGCGATGGCGCAGAACTATGCGCTCGAGGACTGGGAGCTCGAGCAGGGGTACGTGCTCGCGTGCCAGTCACGCGTCACGACGCCAGTGCTCGAGCTCGACTACGACGAGAAGTAGGCGCGCGACCGGCGGAGAAACGCACGTGAGCTACCAGAACATCATCTTCCGACTCGAGGACGGCATCGCACGCCTCACCCTCAATCGTCCCGAGCGCCTCAACAGCTTCAACACGGCCATGCACGAGGAGGTGCGCGCTGCGCTCGCGCAGCTGCGGGCCGCCACGGCACGGGTGCTGGTCATCACCGGTGCGGGCCGCGGCTTCTGCGCGGGGCAGGATCTCAATGACCGGGCCGTGGCGCCGGGCGGCGCGGCGGCTGATCTGGGCGAGTCGATTGAGAGGCACTACAAGCCTCTGGTGCTGAGCTTGCGCGCGCTGCCGATGCCGGTGATCGCCGCCGTGAACGGTGTTGCGGCAGGCGCGGGCGCCAATCTCGCGCTCGCCTGCGACCTGGTCGTTGCCGCGCGCTCAGCCAGCTTCGTGCAGGCGTTCGCCCGGCTCGGCCTGGTGCCCGACTCGGGCGGCAGCTGGTTCCTGCCGCGCCTGGTCGGCACCGCGCGCGCCCTGGGGCTCGCGCTCCTCGGCGACAAGCTCCCGGCCGAGCAGGCCGCGGCCTGGGGGCTCATCTGGCGCTGCGTCGAGGACGCCGAGCTCGAAACAGTAGTGGATGGTCTCGCACAGGGATTCGCCAGCGCGCCGACGCGCGGACTCGCCCGCACCAAGCAGGCGATCTACGAGAGCTGGGGACGCACGCTCCTCGCGCAGCTCGACGTCGAGCGCGACTATCAGGCGGAGCTCGGCCGCACCGCGGATTACGCCGAAGGCGTCGCGGCGTTCGGCGAGAAGCGCACGCCGCGCTTTTCGGGGCGCTGACATGACGCAGAGTCCGGCGGTGCAGCGGCAGCGCGTGGCGGAGCAGGCGGCCCAGGCCCTGTACGAGCGCGACCGCGCGTCGCAGGCGCTCGGCATGCGGCTCACCGCCGTGGCTCCGGGCTCGGCGCGGGTGGTGATGAAGGTACGCGCCGACATGGTCAACGGCCATCGCCTGTGTCACGGCGGCATCGTGTTTGCGCTCGCCGACAGCGCCTTCGCTTTCGCCTGCAACTCCTACAACGAAAGCACCGTGGCGGCGGCCGGGGCGATCGACTTTCTCAGCGGCGCACGCGAGGGCGACGAGCTGACGGCGGACGCCCGGGAGTTGTGGCGCACGCGGCGCAACGGGATTTACGAGATCACCGTGTGCAATCAGCGCGGCGAGCGGGTGGCGCTGTTCCGCGGGCGCTCGTACCGCATCGACGGACAGGTGACGACGCTGAAGGGGTGAGGCCATGGAGCTTCAGAGCTATGCGGCAGGCAGGTGGCAGTCCGGGAGCGAGGGTGGCAGTGCGCTGCGCGATGCCACCACGGGTGCGGTGATCGCGCACGCGAGCGCCGCGGGGCTCGACCCCGGCGCGATGCTCACCTGGGGGCGCGAGGTCGGTGGACCTGCGCTGCGGCGGCTCACCTTCCACGAGCGCGCGGCGCTCCTCAAGGCACTCGCCAGGGATCTGACCGAGCACAAGGAGGAGTTCTACCCGATGTCGTTCGCCACCGGGGCCACGCGCGCCGACTCCGGGATCGACATCGACGGCGGCATCAGCACGCTGTTCGTGTTCGCGAGCAAGGGGACGCGGGAGCTGCCGAACAGCCGCGTGTATCTCGACGGCGGCCTCGAGGCGCTGTCGAAGACCGGCAGCTTCGTCGGCCAGCACCTGTGCGTGCCGCTCGAGGGCGCCGCGGTGCATATCAACGCCTTCAACTTCCCGGTGTGGGGCATGCTCGAGAAGCTCGCGCCCTCACTCCTCGCCGGCGTTCCGGCGATCGTCAAGCCCGCCACCCAGACCGCCTACCTCACCGAGCGCGTGTTCCGGCGCATCCTCGAGTCCGGGATCCTGCCGGCAGGCGCGGTGCAGCTCATCTGCGGCGGGGTGGGGGACCTGTTCGAGCATCTCACCTGTCAGGACGTGGTGTCGTTCACCGGCTCCGCGGCGACCGCGCTCAAGCTGCGCCAGCACCCCAGGGTCGCTGAGCACTCGGTGCGCTTCACCGCCGAGACCGATTCGCTCAACTCATCGATCCTCGGGCCCGATGCGCATCCGGGGTCGCCCGAGCTCGAGCTGTTCGTGCGCGAAGTGGTGCGCGAGATGACGGTGAAGGCCGGGCAGAAGTGCACCGCGATCCGTAAGGCGATCGTGCCCGCGGCGTGCGCCGCGGACGTGCTCGAGGCGCTGCGCGCGGCGCTCGGCAAGATCGTCGTCGGCGATCCGCGCCTCGAGCAGGTGCGCATGGGACCGGTCGCCTCGCTGAGCCAGCGCCGCGAGGTGTCGGAACAGCTCGCGAGGCTCCGGCAGGAGACCGAGCTCGTCTGCGGGGGCGGTAAGCTCGAGCCGCTCGGCGCGGATGCCGAGCGCGGCGCTTTCATGGCGCCGACGCTCCTTCATTGCCGCGACGCCGCCCGAGCGCGCGCCGTCCACACCGTGGAGGCCTTCGGGCCGGTGTGCACGCTGCTCGCCTATGGCGACACGGACGAGGCGATCGCGCTCGCGCGCCGCGGCGGCGGCAGCCTTGCCGCCTCGGTGTTCACCGCGGACGACACGATCGCGGCTGAGCTCACACTGGGGCTGGCGCCGTACCACGGCCGCATCGTGGTCGTGAATCGTCACTGCGCCAGGGAATCCACCGGTCACGGCTCACCGCTCCCGCACCTGGTGCACGGCGGTCCGGGGCGGGCGGGCGGGGGCGAAGAGCTGGGGGGCATTCGCGGCGTGCTGCACTACCTGCAGCGCACCGCCGTGCAGGGCACGCCGGATGTTATCACCGCGGCGAGCGGCCGCTGGGCGCGGGGCGCGCGCGAGCTCGATCCGCGCGTGCATCCGTTCCGCAAGCCCTTCGGCTCCCTCGCCATCGGCGATACGTTCCGCTCCGCCGAGCGCACGGTCACGGTGGAGGACATCGAGCGCTTCGCGGCGCTCTCGGGCGATACCTTCTACGCGCACATGGACGAGCAGCAGGCGGCGCGCAATCCGCTGTTTGGCGGGCGGGTTGCACACGGCTACTTCCTGATCTCGGCGGCCGCGGGGCTGTTCGTCGATCCACCCTACGGGCCGGTGCTGGCCAACTACGGGATCGATGGCCTGCGCTTCGTGAAGCCGGTGAAGCCCGGTGACCGCATCCGCGTACGGCTCACCTGCAAGGAGAAGTCGCTCCGTGCCGGGGCCGGCTATGGCGAGGTGCGCTGGGACACGGCCATCACGAATCAGGACGGTGAGGCGGTGGCCAACTACGACGTGCTGACGATGGTGAGCGAGAAGGCGATTCCGGACGCCTGAGTCTCAGCCGCGCCGCGGCGGCGTGCCGAAGAGGCGAAACGCGTGCCCGCGCGTCGACACCGCCTTGACCAGCGCCCACACGGCATCCCCGGGGCGCAGCCTGAGTGCCGCCCGGGCGCTCTCGGTGATGCGGGCGAGCACGATCGGGCCACCGACGTCGACCTTGACCAGCACCGCCGCGGGCTCATCCGGGCTGATCTCGGTAACCGTTCCGAGGAGCGCATTGCGTACCGAGAGTCCCTGGATGGGCTGGGTCGCGAGGATGATGTCGCGTGCCAGCAGCTGTACGCGCAGGCGCGCGCCTACGGGCGCGTCCCCGAGGCTCACCTGGAGCTTCCCGGAGCCGAGGGCGAGCTGCGCCGTACCGGCGCCATCGACGGCGGTGACGATCCCGGTGAGCACCGAGCCGACCATATCGGGCGCCACCACGCGGCGCAGCTGTGGCGACAGGCTGACCTCTTCGACCGGCCCCGCCGCCAGCACCGCTCCGGCCTCGAGCAGCACGATGTAGGTCGCGAGCCGCAGTACCTCCTCGAACTGGTGACTCACGTACACCATGGGCACCGACAGCCAGTCGCGCAGCGCCTCGAGATACGGCAGCACTTCCTCGCGGCGTGCCGCATCGAGCGAGGCCAGCGGCTCATCGAGCAGCAGCAGCTGCGGTTGCGACAGCAGTGCACGACCGAGCGCCACGCGCTGACGCTCGCCGCCGGAGAGCTCGTGCGGGCGGCGGTGCAGCAGGGCGCCGAGTCCGAGGAGCCCCGTCACTTCATCGAAGCGGATGTACTGCGGCGCGTGTGCGGCGCGCCTGGCTCCATAGCGAAGATTGCCCTCGACCGTGAGGTGCGGAAAGAGCCGCGCGTCCTGGAAAACGTAGCCGATCCGCCGCCGCTCGGGCGCCACGGAGATATGCGCGCGTGTGTCGGTGAGCATGGTGCCGGCGAGCTGCACCTCGCCCTCGTCGGGGGCTAAGAGTCCTGCGAGCATGTCGACGAGAGTGGTCTTGCCGCTGCCGGAGCGGCCGAAGAACGCGATCACCCCGGGCGTCGGCGCGTTGAATGTGGCACTGAGAGTGAACTCGCGGCGGCGCTTGACGAGTGATACGCGCAGCATGCGTCTCGCTCCGCGCGCCGCTTACCGGCCGAGGCGACGGCGCACGCGCCGCACCAGCAGCTCAGCTCCCAGCAGGCCGCCGAGTCCGAGGAGGAACGACAGGATGGCAAGCCGCAGCGCCAGCTGCTCGCCGTCGGGCGACTGCATGGCGGTGTAGAGCGCGAGCGGCAGCGTACGGGTCACGCCGGGGATGTTGGCGGCAAAGGTGATGACGGCGCCGAACTCACCGAGGCCGGCGGCGAAGGCGGTGACGGCGCCGGCGAGGATCCCCGGCAGCATCAGCGGCAGGGTGATTGTGAGGAATCGATCCAGCGCGCCGGCCCCGAGCGTGCGCGCGGCCGCTTCCAGTCCCCGATCGACGTTCTCGAGCGACAGGCGGATGGCACGCACCATCAGAGGAAAGGTCATGACGGCGGTCGCCAGCGCCGCTCCCGCGGTCGTGAAGGGCAGCTGGATGCCGAAGCGCGCGCGCAGCCAGCCACCGATCGGGCCGCGGGTGCCGAACAGCAGCAATAGCACATAGCCCACCGCCACCGGCGGCAGCACCAGCGGCAGATGCACGAAGGCATCGAACAGTGCACGTCCCGGAAAGCGCGCGCGCGTGAGGATCCAGGCGGCCAGCACCGCGAGCGGCAGGCTGAATGCGACGCTGCGGGTGGCCACCTCGAGGCTCAGACGCAACGCGTCGAGCTCGGCCGAGCTCAGGACGAGGTTCACGGCGGAACTCTCTCATGATCCACCGGCCGTCAGCCAGCCTTGGCTTGCGGCGCGTGTCAGCGCAGCGTCGAGTAGAGGCCGGCGAGGCCGAGGGCAAACACCACTAGACCGACGGCCACGGCGGCCAGGCGTTGTGGGACGCGACGCGTCACCCAGGCGGCGAGCGGTGCGGCGGCCGCGCCGCCGATGAGCAGCGCGACCACCATGTCGTAGCGCATCGTGCCGAGCTGGAACCAGAGTGTCAGGCTGATGGCGGCAGCGACGAAGAAGATCGCCGCATTGGAAGTGCCGATGGCAAAGCGGGGCACGACGCCGCGCGCGATCATGGTGGAGGAGACGATCGTTCCCCAGCCGCCGCCGCCGACGGCATCGAGAAAGCCCGCGACCGCCCCGAGCACCGGGCTCTGCGGGCCGGCCTGAAGCGGCGTGCGCCTGAGAAAAGTGCGCGCCAGCACCAGCAGCGAGGTGGCGAGCAGGTAGGCCCATACGAATGGGCGCACACGCTGGGTCGGTACGTGCGCGAGCAGGCTCGCTCCCAGTACCGCACCGATCACTCCCGGGATCACCAGCGAAAGGAGAATGCGCCGGTCGATGTTGCGAAACCAGGCGTGCGAGGCGCCGGACACTCCCGCGGTGACCACCTCGGCCGCATGCACCGTGGCGCTGGTGACCGCGGGCGGCACCCCCAGGGTGGCGAGGGTGGCGCTCGAGAAGATGCCGTAGCCCGTGCCGACACAGCCGTCGATCATCTGCGCGATGAAGCCCACCCCGACCAGCCAGGGAAGCTCGGGGGAGAGGCTCATGCGTTCAGGCGACCAGTGTCTGCCTCAGGTCGATCGGTGGCCCTGCGGGCGGGTTCGGGGCGCAGCCGCCCAGCCCCTTCTCCTCGAGCCAGACGCGGTTGAAGAGCCGCGACTGGTACTTGGCTCCGCCATCGCACAGCACGGTGACTATTGTATGTCCCGGGCCCAGCTCGCGCGCGACCTTGAGTGTCGCGGCGACGTTGATGCCGCTGGTGCTGCCGAGGAACAGTCCCTCCTCGGTGAGCAGCCGGTAGACGCAGCTCACCGTGTCGGTATCGGGCACGTGCACTGCGGAGTCGATCGGGGCGTCCTTGAGGTTGGCGGTCACGCGCGCGATGCCGATGCCTTCGGTGATCGAGCCGCTGCCGGTGGCCTTGAGCGTGCCGCTGCGGAAGTACTCGTACAGGCTGCTGCCCGGCGGGTCCGCCAGCACACAGCGCACGGCGCGCTTGCGCGACTTGAGGAACTCGGCTACGCCGGCGAGCGTGCCGCCGGTGCCGGTGGCCGCGACGAACGCGTCGATCTGCCCGCCGGTCTGCGCCCAGATCTCCGGACCCGTCGTGGCCAGGTGGGTCGCGCGGTTGGCGGTGTTGTCGAACTGATTCGACCAGATCGCGCCTGCGAGCGCTGCGGCCAGGCGCTGCGCGACCTTCTGGTACTGGTTCGGATTGCTGTAGGGCACCGCCGGGACCTTGTGCACCTGCGCGCCCAGCATCTCGAGCAGGCGGTACTTCTCCGGCGACTGATTGTCCGGCATGACGATCACGCAGCGGTAGCCGCGCGCATTGCACACGTGCGCCAGGCCGATGCCGGTGTTGCCGGCGGTGCCTTCCACCACGATGCCACCGGGCCGGAGCGTGCCGCGCCGCTCGGCGTCGGCGATGATCGCCGCCGCGGCTCGGTCCTTGACCGAGCCACCCGGGTTCATGAACTCGGCCTTGCCGAGGATCTCGCAGCCGGTCTCTTCGCTCATGCGGCGCAGGCGGATCAGCGGCGTGTTGCCGATCGCGCCGACGAACCCGGCCAGGCTGCTCACGCGTTCGCTCCGGCGACCGCCCGCATGCTGCCGGCGAGGCGGGCGGCGCCGGCGCCGCTGGCGGCGAGCGCCGTGACCTCCCCGACTATCAGCAGTGCTGGCGCCGCGACCTGCGCGCGCAGCGCCAGCGCTGCGATGCCGCTGAGGGTCGCGCGCAGCACGCGCTGCGCCGGCAGAGTAGCCTGCTCGATTATCGCCGCCGGGCGATGCGCCGCGGCTCCGGCGGCCCGGAGCCGCGCGACGATGTGCGGCAGCTGCGCGACTCCCATGTAGAAGACCACCGTCTGCTGTGAGCGCGCGAGGGCGCGCCAATCGAGCGAATTATCCGCTGCGGCGTGGCCGCTCACCAGCGTCACGCTATGGGCGTGGTGCCGGTGGGTGAGAGGAATCCCGGCGCAGGCGGCCGCGCCCAGTGCCGCCGTGATACCCGGAACGATGCGCCAGGGGATGCCGTGGCGGGTGAGCGCCTCGATCTCCTCGCCCCCGCGGCCGAACACCAGCGGGTCGCCGCCCTTCAGCCGTGCCACGCGCTTGCCGGCGCGAGCGAGTCGCACCAGCAGCTCATGGATGTGCGCCTGGCGCTCCGGGTCGCCGCTTTCCTTGCCGACGAAGATGCGCTCGGCATCGCGCCGCGCGCGCTCGAGGATCGCCTCGGGTACCAGCCGGTCGTAGAGGATCACGTCGGCCTGCTGCAGCAGCTGCAGCGCGCGCAGCGTCAGCAGGTCCGGATCTCCCGGGCCGGCACCGATCAGGTAGACCTCGCCCGTACTAGGGGCCGCGGCGTTGCGCTGCGCCGCACGCAGCTCGGCGGCGAAGGCACGTTCGGCGGCGCTCTCGTTACCGCCGAGCACGGCGCCCGCGGCGCTGCCGCCGAGGAGGCGCTCCCAGAAGGCACGGCGCGCCGCCGCGCTGAGCGCGCGCTGCACGGCGGCGCGCCGCGCTCCGAGGAAGTGCGCGAGCGCACCCAGTCGCGACGGCAACAGCGCCTCGATCAGCTCGCGGACGCGCCGCGCCAGCACCGGCGCGTGGCCGGCCGAGCTCACCGCGACCACGATGGGTGAGCGGTCGATGATGGCCGGGAAGATGAAGCTCGACAGCTCCGCCGAGTCGACCACGTTGACGGGGATTCCCCGCTCGCGCGCGGCTACGGAGACGGCGGCATTGACTAAAGGGTCGTCGCTGGCCGCGACCGCCAGCGCCGCGCCGTCCAGCTGTGCCGGCAGGAAGCGCGCGGCACGGTACTCGATCGCGGCGCAACTGCCGAGCTCCGTGCCGAGCGCGGGTGCCACCACGGTCACGCGCGCACCGGCCTTGAGCAGCCACTCGACCTTGCGGGCGGCAACCGCACCGCCGCCGACCACCAGCGTGGCGGCGCCTTGCAGGCGCAGGAAGATCGGCAGGTAGTCCATCGCGGCCCGACTATAGGGGCGCCGCCCGCGGGGACTGAACGAAGCATTGCTTCTGAGGGACTGCGCGGCGGTTATACGGCGGTGACACGCCCGCCCCGGGGCGGTAGCCTAGCCGTGAATGAAGCTGCATCAGTTGCGTTACCTGGCCGCCGTCGCCCAGAGCGGTCTCAACATCACGGCGGCGGCGCACAAGCTGCATACCTCACAACCGGGCGTCAGCAAGCAGATCAAGCTGCTGGAGGACGAGCTCGGCTTCCAGGTGTTCGTGCGCGAGGGACGCAATCTCACGCGCATCACGCCCGCCGGGCAGCAGGTGATCGAGCGGGCGCTACGCATCCTGCAGGAGGCGCAGAGCATCCGCGATCTGTCGACGGAGCTGCGCGACGAGGGCAAGGGGAGCCTGTCGATTGGCACCACCCACACCCAGGCCCGCTACGTGCTGCCGGACGTCATCCGTGAGTTCCGCGGCCGCTATCCGCAGGTGCGCCTGAACCTCCATCAGGGCACGTCCGAGCAGATCGCCGAGATGGCGGCCTCGGATCGCATCGACTGCGCCATCGCGACCGGCTCGGAGGCGCTGTTTGCGGAGCTGACGCTGCTGCCGTGCTACCGCTGGCACCGCATCGTGATCGTCCCCAAGGGACACGCGCTGGCGAGCGGTGGCAAGCTCACGCTGCGTGCGCTGGCCGCTTACCCGCTCATCACCTACACCTTCAGTTTCGCCGGCCCGTCCTCGCTCCACGAGGCGTTCGCCAGGGTGGCCCTGGTCCCCAATGTCGCGATCACCGCGCGGGATGCCGACGTCATTCAGACCTACGTGCGGCTCGGGCTCGGCGTCGGCCTGGTTGCCCGCATGGCGTTCGATCCGGCGGATCCCGACCTGGTGGCAGTGGATGCCTCGCACCTGTTCGCCGCGCATACCACCTGGCTCGGCTTCCGGCGCGGCACGCTGCTGCGCAAGTACATGTACGAGTTTGCGCAGCTGCTCGCCCCGCACCTCGACCGGCGCCTGGTCGACCGGGCGCACCGGACACAGTCTGCGCAGGAGGCCGCGCAGCTGTTCGCCGACATCGCTCTTCCCCAGCGCTGACCTCGCGGCCGCGAGCCTTCAGGGGGCGGGGAAGCGCTGCCGGGCGAGCGTCACTTCCGGCGCGCCCGGCTGGTAGGCGACGCTGTAGCGGCTGAGGGCGCGGCGGGCGGCATGGAGATCCTCGCCGGCGGCGAGCTCGAGTGTCTCGAAGCCGCAGCGTGCGAGCAGGAACACCTGGTCCTGGCGCACGCCGGCCCCGAGCGCGCGCAGCTCGCCGCCAAACTTAAGGCGCGTGCGCAACAGCCGCCCCTGGGAGTAGCCGCGGCCGTCGCCCGCGTTGGGGAACTCCACCGCGACGAGCCTGGCGAGTGGCAGCTCGGGGACGAGCTCCTCCACCCGGTCGGCCGGCGTCAGGCGGATACCGAGCGGTCCCGGCCAGGCCCGCCAGCGCGAGGCTTCCGCGCGCAGTGTGGCGAGCGGCACGATGAGCGCAGCGCCCGCGACGACCTCCTCACCGAGGTGCGCCCAGTCATCGGGGACGATCTCATGCCGCCGCAGGATGTAGCGCATAGGCGCCTGCGCGGAAGGGCTCGAGCCCGATGCGGCGCACGGTGGCGATGAACGGCTCGTCTGCGGTGCGGCGGGCGCGATACACCTCGACGATACGCTCGAGAGTGGGCGCGACCTCGTGCTTTGGCACCGACGGGCCGATCACCTCGCCGAGCGCGGTGCGGCCGTTGGCCGAGCCTCCGAGGCTGATCTGGTACCACTCCTCGCCATGCTTGTCGACGCCGAGGATGCCGATGTGGCCGACGTGATGGTGACCGCAGGCGTTCATGCAGCCCGACATCTTCAGCTCGATGTTGCCGAGATCGTAGAGATAATCGAGATCGTCGAAGCGCCGCTGAATCTCCTGTGCCACGTCCAGGGTCCCGGCGTTGGCGAGCGAGCAGAAGTCCAGTCCCGGACAGGCGATGAGGTCGGTGAGCGTGCCGATGTTGGGAGTCGCTAACCTCTGCCGGTCGAGCTCGCGCCACACAATGTCGAGGTCGGCCTGGCGCACGTCGGCGAGCAGCAGGTTCTGATTGTGGGTCGCGCGCACCAGGCCGAAGCTGAAGCGCTCGGCGAGCGCCGCGATCGCCTCCATCTGCGCGGCGGTCGCATCCCCCGGATTACTGCCGTGCGCCTTGAGCGATATGAACACCGCGCGGTAGCCCGGCACGCGGTGCGCGCGTGTGTTGTAGCGGTACCAGGCGAGGAACCGCGGCTCGCCTGCGGTGGCGACGTCCTGGTTGGCGAGAGTCGCGTAGGGCTGCGGCCTGAAGAACGCGCGCACGCGCTCGAGCTCCGCGAGGCTCAAAACCGGCGCGCTTCCGCGGTTGGCCTGCCATTCGGCCTCGACCTCCTCGCGGAAGCGCACCGCGCCCAGTGACTTCACCAGTACCTTGATGCGCGCCTTGTGGATGTTGTCGCGGCGTCCGTAGCGGTTGTAGACGCGCAGGATCGCCTCGAGAAAGCTCAGCAGGTCCGCGAGCGGCAGGAACTCGCGCAGCAGTACGCCGATCACCGGCGCACGCCCCAGGCCGCCGCCAACCAGCACCGCGAAGCCCAGCCCGCCGGCGGCGTCGCGCTTGAGGTGCAGTCCGATGTCGTGCACTTCGGAGGCGGCACGGTCCTCGGGCGAGCCGGTGATGGCGATCTTGAACTTGCGGGGCAGGTAGCTGAATTCCGGATGCAGCGCCGCCCACTGCCGCACGATCTCGCAGTACGGGCGGGGATCGTCGATCTCGTCGGGGGCGACGCCCGCCATGTGATCGGCGGTGACGTTGCGTATGCAGTTGCCGCTCGTCTGCAGGGCGTGCATCTGCACGGTCGCGAGCTCGGCGAGGATCTCCGGCACAGCGGCGAGTGCCGGCCAGTTGAGTTGCAGATTCTGCCGTGTGGTGAAGTGTCCGTAGCCGCGGTCGTAGCGGCGGCTGATGGCCGCGAGCTTGCGCAGCTGCGTGGAGCTCAGCAGGCCGTAGGGGATGGCGATGCGCAGCATAGGCGCATGGCGCTGCAGGTACAGCCCGTTGCGCAGCCGCAGCGGCCGGAACTCGTCCTCGGAGAGCTCGCCCGCAAGATGGCGGCGCGTCTGATCGCGGAACTCTGCGACGCGCTGATCGACGAGGGCCTGGTCGAGCTCATCGTAACGGTACATGGAACGAAGGACTATAGAGCGCAGCCCGCACCACGGCTAAATACCGAGTGGTTGGGTGCGCCTCTTTCTGGGGTTATGAGCGTGTGCAACACTAGCGGCGCGGCGGCAGACAGCGCCGCACGTCGTAAGGAGTGGCCGTGGCGGGACTCTATTTCGAGCAGTTCGACCCGGGACAGCGCTTCGAGCATGCGGTGCGCCGCACCGTGACCGAGAGCGACAACGTGCTGTTCAGCACCCTCACCATGAACCCGGCGGCCATTCACCTCGATGCCGAGTACTCAAAGGGAACCCCCTTCGGACAGCGTATCGTCAACAGCCTGTTCACGCTCGGACTGCTGGTGGGACTCTCGGTCTACGACACCACCCTCGGGACCACCATCGGCAATCTCGGCTTCGAGGAGGTGCGCTTTCCCAAGCCGGTGCTGATCGGCGACACGCTGCGCGCCGTCACCACGGTGGTGTCGAAGCGTGACAGCCAGTCGCGCAGCGATTCCGGCATCGTGGTGTTCGAGCACCGCGCCATCAACCAGCGCAACGAGGAAGTGGCCGTCTGCCGGCGGGCGGCGCTGATGCTGAAGAGGCCCGCGGCGTGAGTGAGGCGCGGCCGCCCTGCGCGGTGCGTTCCTGGCTGTTCGTGCCGGGCGACAGCGAGCGCAAGCAGGCCAGGGCGCTCAGCAGCGCGGCGGACGCGCTGATCCTCGACCTCGAGGACTCGGTGGATCCGGGCCAGCTGCCGGCGGCGCGCACGCGGGTGGCGGAGCTGCTGCGCACGCGCATCGGGGCCGCGGGCCCGCAGCTGTGGGTGCGGACCAACGCGCCGCGTGGGCCGCTGTGGCAGGAGGATCTCGCGGCCGTGTTTGGCGCGCCGGCCGGCCGCAGCCGCGTGCCGGACGGGATCGTCGTACCGAAGGTGTCGGCGGCGGCGGAGATCGAGGAGGTCGCGGGGCTCCTGGCGACGCTCGAGGCGCAGTGCGGCGTGCGCCACGGCGCCACAGGACTGCTCGTGATCGCGACCGAGACGCCACGGGGACTGCTGGCGCTGCCGCAGTACCCGGCGGTGCTCGGCGCGGCGCGCGCCACCTCGGCACGGCTGGCGGGGCTCACCTGGGGAGCGGAGGACCTGAGCGCAGCGCTGGGCGCGCGCGCCAAGCGCGACGCGGGCGGCTCACTCACCTTCACCTTTGCGCTCGCGCGCGCCGCCTGTCTGCTGACGGCGGCGGCGCTCGGCGTGCAGGCGATTGATGGGGTGCACACCGAGTTCCGCGACGCGGCGGGACTCGCGCGTGAGCTCGAGGAGGCGCGCCGCGACGGTTTCTCGGGCAAGCTCGCCATCCATCCCGATCAGCTGGCGGCGATCAACGCTGCCTTCACTCCCACCGAGGCGGAGCGGGCGCATGCGCAGCGCGTGGTGGCGGCCTTCGCCGCCGCGGGCGGCGCGGGTGTCGCGAGCCTCGACGGTCAGATGATCGACCGTCCGCATCTCATTCAGGCGCAGCGGCTGCTGGCGGCGGGCGCAGCAGCGCGCAAGCCCTGACGCAGCCGGCGAAAGCCGCGCCTTTCGCCGGCGGCAACCGAAGTAATGTCTGCCACAATCGCTTCCAGCGATTTTGGCCAAATCAACTAGCGCGACTGCGGCGGCGGCTCGAGGGCCAGCAGGTCCTCCGGCGTATCGAGATCGATCTCCGCCGCCGGCATGGGCACACGCAGAACGCGGTCGGCGCTGCGGCGCAGAATCGCGCGGGCGCCGGCATCGCCGCGCAGCGCCGCGAGCTCACCGAAGCAGCAGCGCGGGAAGATCGCCGGCGCGCCGCTGGCTCCTGCGTAGAGGGCCGCGGCGATGCATTGCGGGCGGCGGCGCCAGGTGCCGGCGAGGCGCTTCAGATCATCGCTCGTCACTGCGGCCTGATCGGCCAGCAGCAGCAGTACGCCCGCGCAGGTCGGCGGCAGGTGCGCGACGCCGGCGCGGATCGAGCTCGAAAGTCCCTCGCGCCAGTGACGATTGACGACAACTGAGCCGGGCGTGTGCTTGAGAAGCGGTGCCAGCTGTGCCGCTCCCGAGCCGAGTACCACGATGAGGGCATTGCCGGTGACTTCCGCCGCACGCGCCACGATCGTATGCAGCAGTGGACGTCCGCCGATGCGCACCAGCTGCTTGGGCGAGCCGAAGCGCGTCGAGGCGCCGGCCGCCAGCACCACCGCGTACAGGCGGTCGCCCTGCTTGCCGGCGCGCGTGGAGTCGGGCACCGCCGCCCCTAGGCGCTCGGGGCCGCGAGCGTCATGCCCGCCGGCAGCGTCGCCTGCAGCCGCGCGAAGCCGACGCGCTCGGCGAGAACCGAGTCTGCGTCGATGCCGGCAAACTCGCGCCAGTCGCTCACCGGCCCGTTGGCGGCCAGCAGCGCATCGAGCGTCTCCTGCCGGCCGCTCCCGGCGCCGCGCAGACAATCGGCAAGCTCCCGCCAGGACTCAGTGTCGAGCTTCGCGAGGGCGTCACGGCGTGCGCTGGACCGGACGAGCGCCGCCTCGATGGCGCGCCGCCGGGAATCCCCGGCGGGCAGGCGGCGAGCGAGCTCACCGAGGCGTTGGTCGCGTCGTGCAAACGAGCTCAGTGCGCGGCCGAGGTAATCCCGCGCCGCCTGTCGGAAGGCTGCGAGCCGTGCGTGCTCCGCTGTGCCTCGCGCGGCGCTCGCGGCGAGCGTAGCGACGCAGGCGCGGATCACCTCGAGCGCATGCGCCCGCTCGGTGGCGAGTTGACGACGGATCAGCTCGAGCTCGTTCATGACTCTGGCGACTTCAATCGACCTTAAGTATGCAACACAAACTACTGATACAAGGCATATTATTGTCAAATAAAAGCGGCCTCTCCGGCCCCTCGAGCGCTGCGCTCGCAGCCGCGGCACGGTGAGGGCTGTGAGCAGCGCAGGCGCGCTGCAAATTATGCCAGCCGCGGCTGGCAAGCGAGTGGCGCGCGCTGCGCCCCGTGAGCCGTTGCTGCGCCCTGCCGCAATCAGTAGAGTCCCACCGCCTCAATCAGGTTTCCCCGAAGAATCACAAGTCGATGAGCAAGACCGATCCCTGGGTCGTCCACAAGTTCGGTGGGTCGAGCGTCGCGGATGCCGACTGCTTCCGCCGCGTCGCGACCATCCTCGAGTCGATCCCGGGGAAGCACCTCGCGGTGGTGCTGTCCGCCTGCCGCGGTGTCACAGATGCGCTGCTGCGCCTGATCGCGCTAGCCGAGCGGCAGAACGACAGCTTCAAGGCCGAGATCGGTGAGCTGCGGGCACGGCACGGCGCGATCGCCGCGGAGCTGCTCGAGCCGGCCGCGGCGTGGGACTACCTCGAGGGCTTCGACCGCGACGCCCGCGACCTCGAGGCGGTGCTGTACGCGGTGAAGCTGACGCGGGCGGCGGCGCGCAACGTGAGCGATCTGATCGCCGGGTACGGCGAGCTGTGGTCGACGCGCCTGTTCCAGCGCTTCTTCGAAGAGCGCGCCCGGCGCGCCGGCCCGGTGCTGTGGATCGATGCGCGGCGCGTGGTGATCGTCGAGTGGGGCCCGCTCGGGCCCGCGATCCAGTGGCAGGAGTCGCGCGTCAATCTCGCCGCGCTGGTGCCCGCGGACTTCACCGGCACGCTCGTCATCACCGGCTTTGTTGCCTCCGACCGGCGCGGCGTGCAGACCACCATCGGGCGCAACGGCAGCGACTTCTCGGCGTCGATCTTCGGCAAGCTGCTCGGCGCCGCCGAGATCCACATCTGGACCGACGTCGACGGCGTGCTGTCCGCCGACCCGCGCCGCGTGCCGGATGCGCGCGTGATCGATGCGCTGTCCTACAACGAGGCGATGGAGCTCGCATACTTCGGCGCCAAGGTTATCCACCCGCAGACGATGGCGCCGGCAGTCGCCGACGGCATCCCGGTGCGGATCCGCAACACCTTCGCACCCGAGAAGGTTGGCACGCTCATCTGTGCCCATCCGGCTTCGACGCTGCCGGTGAAGGGCATCACCAGTATCGACCGCGTGGCGCTCATCAATCTCGAAGGCACGGGGATGATCGGCGTGCCGGGCACGGCGAGCCGGCTGTTCGGCGCGCTGCGCGAGGAGCGCATCTCGGTCACCCTGATCTCGCAGGGGAGCTCGGAGCACTCGATCTGTTGCGCCATCCCGCAGGAGCAGGCGGAGCGCGCCGTGGCGGTGCTGCGCCAGGCGTTCGCGCGCGAGCTCGCCGAGGGGCAGATCCAGAACGTCGACATCGATCCGGATCTGGCGATTCTCGCGGTGGTCGGCGATGGCATGGCGGGTACTCCGGGGGTCGCCGCCAAGGTGTTCGGCGCGCTCGGCACCTCCGGTGTGAACGTGCGCGCCATCGCCCAGGGCGCATCGGAGCGCAACATCTCGGTGGTCGTCGAGGGGCGCAACACGACGCGCGCGCTGCGCGCCGTGCACGCAGGGTTGTATCTGTCGCCGCACACGCTGTCGATCGGGCTGATCGGCCCGGGCAGCGTCGGGCGGGCATTTCTCGCACAGCTCGCCTCGCAGAGCGAGCGGCTGCGGGCCGAGGCGCGGCTCGATCTGCGGCTGCGCGGCGTGCTGGGCTCCAGGCGCATGCTGCTCGGGGAGCCGAGCGTGGCGCTCGAGGACTGGCGCGGGCAGCTCGACAAAGCGGGCGGCGCGCCCGAGCTCGCCGCCTTCCTCGAGCACGTGCGCGTCGACTACCTGCCGCACACGGTGCTGGTGGACTGCACCGCGAGCCCGAAGATCGCTGCCCATTACCCCGAGTGGCTCGCGGCCGGGATTCACATCGTGACGCCCAACAAGCAGGCCAACAGCGGCGCGCTCGAGTTCTACCGGCGGCTGCAGCAGGCGCGCCGCAGCGGCGCGTCGCACTACCTCTACGAGGCGACCGTGGGCGCGGGGCTCCCGGTGGTGCACACGCTGCGCGACCTGCGCCAGACGGGCGACGAGGTGACCAGCGTCGAGGGCATCTTCTCGGGCACGCTGGCTTACCTCTTCAACGTCTACGACGGACACGCGAGCTTCTCCGAGATCGTGCGCGATGCGCGCCAGCGCGGCTACACCGAGCCCGATCCGCGCGACGACCTGTCGGGGACCGACGTGGCCCGCAAGCTGATCATTCTCGGACGCGAGATGGGCCTCGAGCTCGAGCTGAGCGACGTGCAGGTGGAGAGCCTGGTACCGGCCGAGCTGCGCGGCGGCTCGATCGAAGACTTCATGACGCGCCTGCCGCAGTACGACCCGATGATGCGCGCGCGGCTCGAAGCGGCGCGCGCGCGCGGCAAGGTGCTGCGCTACGTCGGCCGCCTCACCGCCGCCGGCGAGGCCAGCGTCGGGCTCATGGAGCTGCCCGAAGCCCACGCCTTTGCCAACATCGCGCTCACCGACAACGTGGTGCGCTTCGCGACCCGCCGCTACTGCGACAACCCGCTGATCGTGCAGGGGCCGGGTGCGGGGCCGGAGGTGACCGCGGGCGGAGTATTCGCGGACCTGTTGCGCCTCGCCGCCTACCTCGGGGCGCGGCTGTGAGCGCGCCGCGCGAGCGCGCCACGGCGTTCGCACCCGCTTCGGTTGGCAACGTCGCGATCGGCTTCGACATCCTCGGCTTCTCGGTGGCAGCGCTCGGCGATCGCGTCACCGTGGAGCGCCGGGCTGCCCCGGGTGTCGAGATCCGCGCCGTTCGTGGCGCAGGGGGCGAGCTGCCGCACGAGCCGCACGACAACACCGCCGGGCGGGCGCTCCTCGCCCTCGAGGAGGCGCTGCACCCGGGCTTCGGCTTCGTGCTGGAGATCGACAAGGGCATCCCGCTCGGCGCCGGGCTCGGCGGCTCGGCGGCCTCGGCCGTGGGCGCGGTGGTAGCGGCCAATGCGCTGCTGCCGACGCCGTGCAGCCTGCCGCAGCTGCTGACGTTCGCGGTCGCGGGCGAGGCGGTCGCGAGCGGCTCCCGGCACGTCGACAACATCGCGGCCTCGCTGTACGGCGGACTGGTGCTCACGGTCGGGATCGACGAGCCGCGGGTCAAGCAGATCCCGGTGCCGGCCGGCATTCGCGCGGTGGTGGTGCACCCGCACATGTTCCTCGCGACCTCCAGGGCGCGCGCTATCCTCAGGAGCAGCGTCGAGCTGGCGGACTTCGTGTGGCAGACGGCCAATCTCGCCGGCTTCATCTCCGGTTGTTACACGAGCGACCTCGAGCTGATCCGCGCCTCTTTCGAGGACGTGGTCATCGAGCCGCAGCGCCAGGCACTGATCCCGGGA
The DNA here is from genome assembly GCA_963804465.1 of uncultured Gammaproteobacteria bacterium. Classification (GTDB taxonomy): domain Bacteria; phylum Pseudomonadota; class Gammaproteobacteria; order Steroidobacterales; family Steroidobacteraceae; genus 13-2-20CM-66-19. Next base: position 355,007 of record CAWDQL010000017.1, on the reverse strand, counting down.
TTCCACGCGGTGCGCCGCGCCGCCATGCAGGCCGGGGCGCTGGGGTGCTCGATCTCGGGTGCGGGACCTTCGATGTTCGCCTGGGCGCTCACCGGGGACGCGGAGGCGGTGCTCGGCACGATGCGGCGCAAGTTCGAGGCGCAGGGACTCACGACCGACGGCTGGATCGTCGAGATCGGCAACCAGGGTGCGCAGGTGACGGCATGAGCTCACGATGACCGCCGCCTTCTCCTTCGGCAGCTCGCGCGACCCGGCCGTGCGCTTAGGGTTCAGTGCGGCGCTCCTCCAGGGGCTCGCGCCGGACGGCGGCCTGTACGTGCCCAACGCATGGCCGCAGCTGCCGCTGGAGGCGTTCGCGGGCGCGAGCTCACTCCCCGAGGTGGCGCAGCCGCTGCTGTCGCCGTTCCTCGCGGGCGATCGGCTAGCCGGCGAGCTCGGCGCAATCGCGCACGAGGCCTTCGACTTCCCCGCGCCGCTCGTGCCGCTCTACCCCGACGGCAGGCTGTCGGTGCTCGAGCTCTTCCACGGGCCGACCGCGGCATTCAAGGACTTCGGGGCGCGGTTTCTCGCCGCCAGCTTCGCGCGGCTGCGCGCCGCGGAGAGTCAACCCCTCACCATCCTCGTTGCGACCTCGGGCGATACCGGGGGCGCGGTGGCGGCCGCATTCCACCGGCGTCCGGGGATCGAGGTGGCCGTGCTCTTCCCCAGGGGACTCGTGTCCCCGACCCAGGAGCGCCAGCTCACCTGCTGGGGGGATAACGTGCGCTCGCTCGCCGTGCGCGGCACCTTCGACGACTGCCAGCACCTGGTGAAGCAGGCATTCCTCGACCCCGGCCTGCGCCAGGGCAGGGCGCTGTCCTCGGCCAACAGCATCAACCTGGGGCGCCTGCTGCCGCAGGCCGTGTACTACGCGGCGGCCAGCCTCGCTGTGTGGCGCCAGCACGGCGCCCGCGCCTCGTTCATCGTGCCGAGCGGCAACCTCGGCAATTCGCTGGCGTGCCTGTGGGCGCGGCAGCTGGGGCTGCCGATCGGGGACGTGGTGCTGGCGCACAATGCCAACCGCGCCGTGCCCGACTTCCTCGAGAGCGGCGAGTGGCAGCCACGCCCGAGCATCGCGACGCTCGCCTCGGCGATGGACGTCGGCAACCCGAGCAACCTCGAACGGCTGCGCGCGCTCTATCCGCAGCTGCCGCAGCTGCGCGCCGCGGTGAGCGCTGTGAGCGTGAGCGATGCGCAGATCCGCGAGCGCATTCGCGCGGGCTATCGCACCTATGGGCAGGTCTGGTGCCCGCACACCGCCACCGCGGCCGAAGCCTGGGAGCGGCTGCCGCCGGAGCGGCGCGTCCGCGGCCCCTGGGTGCTCGCTGCGACCGCACATCCGGCCAAGTTCCGTGAGATCGTCGAGCCGCTCATTGAGCGCAGCGTGCCGCTGCCCGATAGCCTCGCGCGGCTGTTTGCTCGGCCGGTCCGCTGTGCTGAAATTGACGCCAGTCTCGCCGCGCTGCGTGCGGCTCTTGGCTGTCAGGGGAGTTGATGGACGAGCTGGCCAGGGTGCCGCCGACCACCTGGGCACTGCTGGTGCTCGCGGCGGCCGTCGTGCTTGCGCTCTACTGGGCGTGGCGCTGGTACCGCTATTACCGCGCGCGCAAGGCGCTGCGGGCGGCGGTGACCGGGGGTGCCGCTGATCATCTGACGAACGCGCTGGTGCCGGACGGCATGGGTGGCGGCTTCCACGTGGACTTCCTGCTGCTCACCATGCGCGGCGTGGTGGTCATCGATCTGCGCGATGTGCGCGGCAACATCTTCGGCGGCGACCAGATGGCCGAGTGGACCGTCATGGATGGCGCGCAGCGCTACACCTTCATTAATCCGCAGAGCGCCCTCTATGACCGCATCGCGGCGGTGAAGGCGCTGGCGGGGGACATCCCGGTGGAGGGCCGGATCGTGTTTACGCGGCGCGGCAAGTTCCCCAAGGGGTTGCCGAAGTTCACGCTGATGGTGGACGCGCTGCGCGCCGAATTCCCGCCGGTCGAGTACCAGTCGCAGACCGAGGCAACGGCACCCTTGAGCGAGGGCTGGCGGCGCATCCGGGACGCGGTCAAGCCGAGCTACATGGCGGACATGCGCTGAGGCCGCTCAGAAACTCTGTCAAGCGACGGTGCGCGCGTGGTCGGCGAGCACCAGCGACACGCAGGCGGTGAGCTTTTTCGCGTACTCGATGTGCAGGAACTCATTCGGCCCGTGCGCGTTGGCGTGCGGGCCGAGCACCCCGGTGATGAAGAACTGGGTACGCGGGAAGCGCTCGCCCAGCATGCCCATGAACGGGATGGTGCCGCCGCAACCGATGTGCACGGCGGCGCGGCCGTAGACGGCCTGGCTCGCGCGGCCGATCGACTCCTCCAGCCACGGTGCGAACGCCGGCGCGTTCCAGCCCGCAGTGGCCGATCCCGCCTCGAAGCGCACCTCGGCTCCATAGGGCGGGTCGCGCTCCAGAGCCTCGCGCACCGCCTGCGCGGCGCGCGCCGCGTCGCAGGTCGGGGGAAGGCGCAGCGACAGCTTCACCGCGATCTGCGGCAGCAGCACGTTGCCGGCGGAGCCGACCGGCGGCAGGCCGTCCGCCCCGGTAACCGCGAGCGTCGCGCGCCAGCTGCTGTTGATGATGAGCTCAGCCGGATCGTTGGAGACCGGCTGCACGCCGGGCGCCCACGGGAGCTTCCCGGCGACCTCGCTCCCCAGCACCTGCGCGGCTGCGACCGCCTGCGCGCGGCGGTCCGCAGGCAGCGTCACGTGCAGTTCATCGAGCAGCAGATCCCCGGTCACGGGGCTCTCGAGGCGCGCGAGCAACTGCTCGAGGATCCGGAACGGCGTCGGCGCGATGCCGGTGGCCATGCCGGAGTGCACGCCCTCGGTGAGCACCCGCACCGTGAGGGTGCCGACGAGATTGCCCCGGAGCGAGGTCGTGCACCACACCTGGTCGTAGTTGCCGCACTCGGCATCTAGACACACAACCAGCGACGGCTCGCCGATGGCGTCACCGAGCGCGCTGAGATGGAACGGCAGATCGTCGCTGCCGCTCTCCTCGCACGCCTCGATCAGCACCAGGCAGCGCGGCAGGCGGACGCGCTGCTCCTTGAGCGCCGCGATCGCAGTGAGCGAGCTGAACACCGCGTAGCCGTCGTCGGCCGCGCCGCGGCCGTAAAGCTTGCCGTCGCGGATGACCGGCTCCCACGGACCGAGGCCCGGGAGCCAGCCGGTGAACTCGGGTTGCTTGTCGAGATGACCGTAGAGCAGCACGCAGCCCGGCAGCTCTCCGGGTATGTCGGTGAGCAGCAGCGGCGTGCGCCCGGGGAGGCGGCGCACCTCGACGCGCATGCCGGGGAGCGGCTGCTGCCGGCACCACTCCGCCATCAGCTGCACCGCCTTCTCCATGTGCCCGTGGCTCTCCCACTGCGGATCGAAGTCCGGGGACTTGTTGGGAATGCGCACGTAGGCCGTGAGACGGTCGACGATGGACTGGTCCCAGGTGTTGCCGACGAAAGTGCTCAACTGCTTGAGATCCATGATGCTTCTCTTATTTATGTATATGTATCAGCTTATTACAGATACTAAATAAAGCGAATTCTTGCTGGCGGTGCAAGTCCGCGGGTCACATTGTGGCCTGTTTGGGCGGCTGCGGTAGCTGAAACAGCGCTCGGGCCGCCCGCGTGCTCGAGCGCGCCAGCGCCTCGGGCGGCTCGCCGCGGGCGCGCGCCACCACCGCCGCAATATGCGGCAGGTACGCTGGCTCGTTGCGGCGTGTTGCCGGCCGCGGCTCCAGATCGCGCGGCAGCAGATACGGGCCGTCGGTCTCGAGCAGCAGCCGCGCAGCGGGGATCTCGCGCATCAGGGGCACAAGGTGCGCCCCGCGCCGTTGGTCGCAGATCCAGCCGGTGATGCCGATCGCGAGCCCGAGCTCGAGATAGGCGGAGAGCTCGGCGGCGCCGCCGGTGAAGCAATGCGCGACGCCGGCATGGCGGATGCCGTGCTCGCGCAGGATGGCGAGAAAGTCGGCATGCGAGTCGCGCTGATGCAGGAACACGGGCTTGCCCACTGCCCTGGCGAGCTCGAGCTGGCGATGAAAGGCCTGGCGCTGCGCCTCGCGCGGAGAGAGATTGCGGTGGTAATCGAGCCCGCATTCCCCGACCGCCACGACTTCGGGGGCGCGGGCGAGCTCGGTCAGCTCGGTAGTACGCGTCGCGGTGAGCTCGCTCGCATGGTGCGGGTGAACACCCGCAGTGGCAAACAGCCGGCCGCGGTGCTGGCGCGCGAGGCCGACCGCCTTGCCGCTCCCCTCGAGGCTCGAGCCGGTGACCAGCATCTGCACGACGCCCGCGGCGGCGGCGCGCCTCATGACTGCGTCGCGATCGGCGTCGTAGCTGTCGTGGCCGAGGTTGATACCGATGTCGATGAGCGCCTCGGGTGAGGGAGCGAGTGTCGCGGCGGCTGTGCTATGGTTTTGCATGCGCCCGAATATTCTACTGCCAGTGGCGGTGGCGCTCTGCGCAGTGAGCGTTGGCGCACAGGGCGCGGATACCTCGTGGCGCGATATCGAGAGCCGTATCCAGTACGGCTATTACACCGAGGACGCAGCGGCGCTCAACAAGCTGGTCGGAGTGGTTGCCGCCGACGAGAGCCACGACCGGCTGCACGGCTATTACGCGGCGCTGCTCGACTGGCGGCTGGCCCAGCTCGCGGCGCAGGGCGTGGCGGGGGCGGGCCGCTCGGCCGCGGATCTCGCCCAGCGCTGCGTGCGTGCGGCCGACGAGGCGCTCGCCGTACAGGCGGATTTTGCCGACGCGCTGGCGCTGCGGTCCGCCTGCCAGGCCACGCCGCTCGGGCGCGGCGCGGACTTCCTGCCGTTCGCGGGCCGTCAGCTGCACAAGGATCTCGAGCGCGCGCGGCAGCTGGCGCCGCACGATCCGCGCGTGCTGCTGGTCGATGCGATGAACGACTACCAGCTGTCGCCCGCGACCGGCGGCAACAAGGAGCGCGCCCTCGCGAAGCTGCGGCAGGCGGTCGCGGCTTTCGACGCCGAGCGCGCCGGGATCGAGCGCCTGCCCGGGTGGGGTGCGGCGGAGGCGTACTTCTATCTCGCGCGCGCTCTGCTCGAGCACACCGACCCGGTGGCGGCGCGCGATGCCCTCGAGCACGCGCTGCTGATTGCACCCGAATTCGCGCAGGCGCGGCGCCTGATGGCCAGGATCGTCGCGGGCTGAAGCTGCCGTAGCGTTCCCTCAACAGGCCCGCCGCCACAGGCGCCCGGGGCCGCACACACTGTATGTGCCGGCGGCATGCCGCGCTAAGCTGGCTGATGATATCGTTGCGCGCCTGATACGCAGGGGCGTGGGGGATGGCAGCGGAACCGGACAAGAGAGCGCTGTTGGGCCAGCTGCGGATCGACCGTGGCGAGGAGACGCCGCTGCGCGCTCCGTCCCGCCATCGCCCGTGGATCATCGGCGGCGCCGTGGTGCTGGTTGTACTGCTCGGCGCGGGCGCGTGGCTCGCGCTGGCGGCGCGCGGCGGGCTGCCGGTGCACACCGCGACGGCGCAAGCGCTCGCCGGGGGGGCCGGCGGCGCCTCGGTGCTCGATGCGACCGGCTATGTGACCGCACGCCGCGAGGCGACGGTGTCGGCGCAGATGACCGGGACCGTGACCCAGGTGCTGTTCGACGAGGGCGACCGTGTGACGGTGGGGCAGGTGATCGCGCGCCTCGACGACACCGCGCAGCGCGCGGCGCTGGCCCAGGCGCGGGCGCAGTTGCAGTCGGCGCAGGCGCTGCTCGTGCAGGACGCGGCACAGCTCGCGCAGAGCCGGCGCGACGTCAAGCGGGACGAGGATATGGTCACGCGCAATCTGGTTTCCCAGCAGGCGGTGGAGCAGGCCCGCACCCTGGTGGATACCGGCAGCGCACAGCTCGAGTCGCAGCGCAGGCAGATCGAGGTGGCGGCGGCCAATGTGCGCGCCGCGCAGGTGCAGCTCGACTACTGCACGGTGCACGCACCCTTCACCGGGGTGGTGATCGCCAAGGCCGCCCAGGTCGGGGAGATCGTGTCGCCGCTGTCCGCGGGCGGCGGCTTCACGCGCACCGGCATCGGCACCGTGGTCGACATGGATTCGCTCGAGATCGAAGTCGACGTCAACGAGGCGTACATCAATCGGGTCGAGCCGGGCCAGCCGGTCGCCTCGGTGTTGAATGCCTACCCGGACTGGCGCATCGCCTCGCACGTCATCGCCATCATTCCCACCGCCGACCGCTCCAAGGCGACGGTCAAGGTGCGCATCGGCTTCGATGTCAAGGACCCGCGCATCGTGCCCGACATGGGGGTGCGGGTGTCGTTCGAGGAGAAGGCCGCCGCGGGCGCGGTCCACGAGTCGCGGCCGCGCGGCGTGCTGGTGCCGGCGGCGGCGGTGCGCAAGGACGGCGGCGAGGACGTGGTGTTCGTGGTCAAGGACGGCCGCGCGCAGCGACGCGCGGTGACCGTGGGCGGGGGCAGCGGGGAGTCACGCCAGGTGCTCGCGGGAGTCAACCCCGGCGAGAGTGTGATCATTGATACTCCCGCGGGACTGAAAGACGATGCGCCGGTGAGCGAGGTCAAACAATGAGCGAGAGGAATGCCATGTCAGAGTCCATGGTCGAGGTGCGCAACGTCACCAAGGTGTACGAGCGCGGCAAGCAGCAGATCGAAGTGCTGCACGGGCTGACGCTGGGGATTCCGCGCGGCGACTTCGTCGCGCTCATGGGCCCATCCGGCTCCGGCAAGACGACGCTGCTCAATCTCATCGGCGGCCTCGACAAGCCGACCGCGGGCGAGGTGCTCGTCGGCGGCGTGCGCATCGACCAGCTGAGCAGCGGGCAGCTCGCCCGCTGGCGCGCCCACAACGTCGGCTTCGTGTTCCAGTTCTACAATCTCATGCCGGTGCTGTCGGCGGAGGGCAACGTCGAGCTGCCGCTGCTGCTCACCAGGCTGAACGCGGCGCAGCGGCGCAAGAACGTCGCCGTGGCGCTCGAGATCGTCGGGCTCGCCGACCGCGCCAAGTTCAAGCCGCGTGAGCTCTCCGGCGGCCAGGAGCAGCGCGTCGCCATCGCGCGCGCGCTGGTGTCGGACCCGCAGCTGCTGGTGTGCGACGAGCCCACCGGCGACCTCGACCGCAAGACGGCGGACGAGATCCTCGGGCTGCTGCAGGTGCTGAACCGCGAGCACGGCAAGACGATCGTGATCGTTACCCACGATCCCAAGGCGGCCGAGTTCGCGCGCCGCACGCTGCACCTCGAGAAGGGGCAGCTGCTCGAGCAGGCGGCCTGAGAGCGCGGCGTGACCCGCGCCGGCTTCGTTATCGCCAACCTGTTCCGCAGGCGTACCCGCACGATCCTGACGCTGCTGTCGGTGATCATGGCGTTCCTGCTGTTCGGGCTGCTGCAGTCGGTGAACTCGATATTCAGCTCGGGCGCAGACTTCGTGGGCGCCACGCGGCTGTTCGTGCAGGCGCGGGTGTCCTTCACCACCGCACTGCCGCTGAGCATGCTGCCGAAGCTGGAGGCGATCCCGGGTGTAGCCCGCGTCGCCTACCAGCAGTGGTTCGGTGGCGTCTGGCAGACCAACACGCAGCTCATCATGTTCGCGCTCGACCCGCAGCGCTATCACGACGTCTACCCCGAATGGGTGATGCCGGACGCGCAGTGGCAGGCCTTCGAGCACACCCGCACCGGTCTGATCGCCGGTCGCGAGCTCGCCGAGCAGTACGGCTGGAAGATCGGGCAGAAGGTTCCCATTTCCTCCAACATCTGGCCGCAGAAGAACGGCAGCAAGGCGTGGATTTTCGACCTGGTGGGCATTTTCGACGGCAAGGACCAGGACTGGCAGAAACGCACCAACCTCGCCTTCATGCAGCAGGACTATTTCGACGAGGCCAACCAGTTCGGCATCAAGGGGCGCACCAACTTCTTCATCCTCAAGCTCAGCGACAGCAGCCGCGCGGAGGCTATCAGCCGCGCTGTAGATAGCATGTTCGAGAACTCCCCGGACGAGACCAAGACGCAGACCGAGAAGGACTTCAACATCAGTTTCGTCAAGCAGATCGGCGACATCGGCCTGATCGTGCGCTGGATCCTGTTCGCGGTGTTCTTCACGCTGCTGCTGGTGGTCGGCAATACCATGGCGCAGAGCGTGCGCGAGCGCATCCCGGAGCTGGCGGTGCTGAAGACGCTCGGCTTCTCCGACGGCAGCGTACTCGGCCTGGTGCTCGCCGAAGCCTTCGCGCTGGTGCTGTTTGGCGGCCTCGTGGGGATGCTGCTGGCCTCGCTCGCCGGGGCGATGGTGGAGAAGGCCACGGGCGGGCAGTTCCTGCTGGCGCTCAACGGCTGGGTGTGGCTCATCGGAATCGTGGCGATCGTGCTGATGAGCGTGGCGGTGGGGCTGCTGCCGGCGCTGCGCGCGATGCGCCTCAGGATCGTCGACGCGCTCGCCGGACGCTGAGGAGAGCGCAACATGTTCAGACAGACCGCCGCCATCACCGGCATCAGCGTGCGCAGCATCCCGCAGCGCTGGGCACCTTCGCTGGTCATCGTGATCGGGCTCGCGGGCGTGGTGGCGGTGTTCACCGCGCTGCTCTCCATGGCCGCCGGCTTTGAGAGCACGCTCAAGGCCACCGGGCGAGCCGACGAGGCCATCATTCTCCGCGGCGGCTCGGAGGCCGAGCTCAACTCCGCCCTCGACCGCGACTCGACCGACATCCTCAAGCAGGAGCCCGGCATCCGTGCCGGCGCCGACGGCAAGCCGCTCGCCGGTGCCGAGCTCATGGTGATCGCCGAGCTGGTGCGCCGCGACGACGTGCAAAGCGGCGCCAACATCACCGTGCGCGGCGTGGAGCCGGTGGCCTTTACGCTGCGACCGCAGCTGAAGATCGTCCAGGGGCGCAATTTCACCCCCGGACTGCGCGAGCTGATCGTCGGCAGGGGTGTGCTGCGCCAGTTCCAGGGTGCGGACGTCGGCCAGACGCTGCGCATGCGCGGCTCGGAGTGGCGCGTGGTCGGCGAGTTCGCGAGCGGCGATTCCCACGACAGCGAGATGTGGGCCGACATCAACGTGGCGCGCTCTACCTTCGGGCGCGTCGGCACGAGCTCGGTGCTGGCAGCGCTCGATGGGCCCGACGGGCTGGCCCGCCTGAAGAGCGCCATCGCTGCCGATCCGCGCCTGTCGATGGACGTGCTGGTGGAGCGCGACTATTTCAGCGGCCAGACCAAGCAGTTTCGCCAGACGATCGGGGTGCTCGCGGGCGTGGTCACCGTCATCATGGGACTGGGCGCGGTGTTCGCGGCGCTCAACAGCATGTACGCCGCGGTGGCCTCGCGTGGCAAGGAGATCGCGACACTGCGCGCACTCGGCTTCGGCGGAGCTGCGGTGGTGGTGTCGGTGATGATCGAGGCGCTGCTGCTGGCGCTCAGCGGGGCTGTGCTCGGCGCGCTGGCCGCCTATGTGCTGTTCAACAACCTGACGGTGTCGACGCTGGGCGAGAACTTCACCCAGGTGGTATTCAGCTTCAAGGTGACGCCCGAGCTGGTGGTGCGCGGACTCATCATCGCCGTGTTCATCGGCATGGTGGGTGGCTTCCTGCCGGCGCTGCGGGCGGCACGGCTGCCCGTCACCACGAGCCTGCGCGAGCCGTGAGTTACAGGCGGCCGAGTGCCGCGCACAAGGCGTGCACGTCCTGCTCGCTCTGGTCCCAGGAGACCACGAGGCGCGCCTCGCCGAGCGCCTCCGCTCCCCAGTCGTAGAACTCGAAGCCGGCGGCGCGCAGTGCCTGGCGGCGCTCGACGCCGAGCCCGAGGAACACCTCGTTGGCCTCCACCGGGTGCAGCAGTGTCGCACCCGCGGCCGCGCCGATGCGGCGGGCGAGGGCGTTGGTGCGCTCGGCGTTGCGCTTCCACAGCCCCGATTCCACGTAGGCGATGAGCTGGGCGGCGACGTAGCGCGATTTCGACAGCAGGTGGCCGGCGCGCTTGCGGCGCAGCTCGAAGTCGCGCACCAGCGTGCGGTCGAAGAACACCACGGCCTCGGCCGTCAGCGCGCCGTTCTTGGTGGCACCGAAGGACATGACGTCGACGCCGGCGCGCCAGGTCACATCGCCCGGATGGCAGCCGAGAAAAACCAGCGCGTTGGCGAAACGCGCGCCGTCCATGTGCACCCTGATCCCCTGGGCGTGGGCGAGCTCGCTCAGCCGCGCAACCTCCGCGGGGGTGTAGCTGGTGCCGAGCTCGGTCGCCTCGGTGAGCGACAGCGCCGCCGGCTGCACGCTGTGCAGGTGGCGTGGATGGGCGGCGAGCGCGGCCTCCACGGTCGCGGCGGCGAGCTTGCCGTGCTCGCCGGGCAGCAGCGCGAGTTGCGCGCCGCCGGAGAAGAAGCCCGGCGCGCCGCATTCGTCGACGGCGATATGCGCTTCGTGGTGCGCGAAGATCGCCCCATACGGGGGGCTCAGGGTCGCGAGCGCCAGTGAGTTGGCCGCGGTGCCGGTGGTGACCGCGAAGGCGCGCACCGGCGTGCCGAAGTAACCGCCCAGCACCTCATCGAGGCGCCCCGTCCATTCATCGTCACCGTATGCGGGCGCCAGCCCGTGATTCACCGCCTGGATCGCCGCGAGGATCTCCGGGCAGGCGGTCGCGGTGTTGTCACTGAAGAATCTCAACTGCTGTGGCTCCTTTGGGGCCGGTCTGTCCGGGTCAGTCGATGCGCCAGCGGAACGACCAGGCGCCGAACGCCAGGAACACCAGCGTGGTGGCGGCAAGATACAACAGGTTGGGGGCGATCTGTGCCAGCCCGGCACCGTCCAGCATCACCGCGCGCGCGGCATCCAGCAGTTGCGTGAGCGGAAACACTTGCGCCACCCATTGCACCCAGTGCGGCGAGCCCTCCAGCGAGTACCAGATGCCCGACAGCAGCATCATCGGCCAGGTGAGGATGTTCAGCAGCCCGCCGACCAGCTCATCGCTCGAGAAGCGCGCGGCGATGGTGAGTCCGAGGGCGATCATCGACAGTGCGCCGAGCACCGCCAGCGGCACGAGCAGCAGCACGCTCCCCGCTGAATGGAAGTGGATGATGGCGCCGATACCGAGGTACAGGATCGCAGTCACGACCATGATCAGGGTGAGGCGTGACAGCACCTGAGCCGCGAGGAACTCGAAGGCGCTGAGCGGGGTCGCGTGCAGCCGCTTCAAGAAGCCGCTCTTGCGGTAGCGCAGCACCACGTAGCCAACGCCGAACAGGCAGCTGAACATCATGTTCATGCCGAGGATGCCCGGGAACAGCCAGTCGACGTAGCGGATCGCCGCTCCCGTGACCGGCTCGCGATGCGCGCCGGGTTCGGCCGCCAGCAGCAGCTTTTCAACCACGTAGCCCTTGGGCGAGTCGGTGTTGACCCAGTAGCGGGTCGCGCCGCGGAAATCGATGAGCAGGTCGATCTGCTGGTGGGTCAGCTTGCGCAACGCCGCACCGGTCTCATCTTCCGGCACGATCTGCAGGTAGCGCCTGTCTGCGAGGAAAGGATGGGCGCCGGCCGGGCCGCTCTCTCCCAGCATACCGACCTTAAACAGCGGGCGCGCGGGGCCGCCGAACACGAAGCTCATGCCGATCACCAGCATGATCGGCAGCAGCAGCGTGAAAATCAGCGTGCCGCGGTCGCGCAGGAACTCGAGGTTGCGTGCATGGAACACCGACAACAGGCGGCGGATCACGGCCGCAGCTCCTTGCCGGTGAGCTCGAGAAACAGATCCTCGAGGTTGGGCGGACGGATCCGCAGGTTGGTGAGTGGCACGTGCGCCGCCAGCAGCGCACGCAGCGTTGCCTCCAGGTCATGAGTCGTGATCTCCACCTTCTCGCCGCCGTCGAATATCTTGAGGGGCAGCTCACGCGCAGCCTCGGGAAAGTCCTGGCGGGGAAGCTCGAGCAGCACTTCGGCGAAGTGCGCGCGCAGCAGCGCGCCCGGCGCTCCCTGAGCGATGATCCGGCCGCGGTCCATGATGGCGATCTCATCACACAGCAGCTCCGCCTCCTCCATGTAGTGCGTCGTAAGAATGATGGTTTTGCGGCGTGCCTTGATCGATTCGACCAGCTCCCAGAAGTTGCGCCGCGCCTGCGGGTCGAGCCCGGTGGTGGGCTCATCGAGGAACAGCACCGCCGGATCATTCACCAGCGCGATGGCGAGCAGCAGTCGCTGGTGTTGACCCCCGGAGAGCTTGCGGGCATCGCGATCTACGAGCGCTTCGAGCGCGCAGACGCGGATCACCTCATCGACTGCCAGGCCGCGGGCATACAGGCCGCGAAACAGCGCGATGCAATGGCGCACGGTGAGATGATCCTGCAGAGCAGTCTTCTGGAACAGGATGCCTGCCTCCTCGCGGAAGCGAGCGTCCAGCGGCGCGCCGCGATAGCGCACCTCCCCGGAGGTCGGCGGCAGAATCCCTTCCATGATCTCGATCGTGGTGGTCTTGCCGGCGCCGTTGGGGCCGAGCAGGCCGAAGCAGATGCCCTCGGGCACGGTGAAGCTGACGCCGGCCACCGCGGTGGTGGCGGCATACTGCTTGACGAGATCCCGGACCTCGAGGAGGGGTGTGCTCACGGTGTTGCGCTTGCTGGCGCGCGGTGTCAGGACTGGCGCGCAGATCGAGTGTACCATCGCCGACATGACAACCCGAGAGTACGACAAGTCCGAGCGGGTGGAGCTCGCCGACGAGGCGGTGCACTGGGATCTCGGCAGCTCGCTCTCCTACGGCCAGTACCTGCAACTCGACAAGCTGCTCGATGCACAGCGCCCGCTCACCGGCGAGCACAACGAGATGCTGTTCGTCATCGTGCACCAGGTGTCGGAGCTGTGGATGCGGCTGATGCTGCACGAGCTGACTGCCGCCATGAGCTGCGTGCGGCGCGATGACCTGGATCCGGCGCTGAAGATGCTGGCGCGCATCTCGCGCTCGCAGAACCAGCTGATCTCGGTGTGGGATGTGCTGTCGACCATGACGCCGTTCGAGTACACGGCGTTTCGCAACGCGCTCGGGCGCTCCTCCGGCTTCCAGTCGCTGCAGTACCGTATGCTGGAATTCCTGTTCGGCAACAAGAATGCCGAGATGACCACGGTGCACCAGCGCGACCCGCAGGCCTACGCGCTGCTCGAGCGCGCGCTCGCCGAGCCGTCGCTATACGACGAGGTGCTGCGGCTCCTGAGCCGCCGTGGCTACGAGATTCCGCAGGACTACCTGTCGCGTGACTTCCGCGAGCCCTACGTGGCGAGCAAGCAGGTGGCGGGAGCCTGGCTCGGCGTGTACCACAACGCCGACAAGGGCTGGGATCTGTACGAACTCGCCGAGCGGCTCGTGGACCTCGATCACAACTTCCAGCTGTGGCGCTGCCATCACCTGAAGACGGTGGAGCGCATCATCGGCTACAAGCCCGGCACCGGCGGCACCGGTGGGGTGTCGTATCTCGCCAAGGCGCTGGAACTCAAGTTCTTTCCGGAGCTGTGGCAGATCCGGACATCGATGTAGCGCCTCAAGGCGCGCGCGCCGGCGACTCCTGGTAGTAGTCCGGGAACAGCGCCTTCAGATTCGCAATCTTGGGCAGGTCGTTGATGACAATGTACGGGGAGTGAGGATTTCTCAAATAGTAATCCTGGTGATAGTCCTCGGCCCGGTAGAAGCCCCGCAGAGGGTCCAGGCGCGTCACGATCGGTTGCGGGAACGCCTTGCCCTTGTCGAGTTGCGCGATGTAACCCTCGGCGATGTGCCGCTGGCCGTCGTCACCGTAGAAGATGGACGAACGATATTGGGTTCCGCTGTCGGGTCCCTGGCGGTTGAGCTCCGTGGGGTTGTGCGCAACCGAGAAGTAAATCTGCAGCAGCTTCCCGTAGCTGACCTCGGCGGGATCGAAGACAATCCTGACGGACTCGGCGTGTCCGGTGGAGCCGCTGCTGACCTCCTCGTAGCTCGCCGTGGCGCCCGCGCCGCCCGCGTAGCCGGCCAGCACCTCGTGTACGCCGCGCACGTGCTCGAACACGCCCTGCACACCCCAGAAACAGCCACCGGCGAGCACCGCGGTCTGCAGCGCGCCGTGTTCCCTGGGGTTGTCCACCGCCGGCGGAGGGATCGCGACCGGCGCTTCAGCCGCGACGCAGGCGCCGACCGAAGCCAGCACGCCGAGCAGCAACGCTGGAGCAAGGCCGCCGCACAGGAATTTGCTTACTGACACTGCCGTTCTCCGCAAAGGTGCGCCGCGGCTCAAGCGCGCGGCGTGAAGGTGAGGGCCACAGAATTCATGCAGTAGCGCAGGCCCGTCGGCCTCGGACCGTCATCGAACACGTGGCCGAGGTGCGCCGCGCAGCGCTTGCAGGACACCGCGGTACGCTGCATCCCTAAGCTGCGGTCGGAGGTCTCGACGACGTTGAGGTGCGAGATGGCCTGGTAGAAACTCGGCCACCCGGTGCCGGAGTCGAATTTGGTTCGGGAGTCGAACAGAGTCGTAGCGCAGCAGACGCAGGCGTACAGCCCGTCGGCGTGATTTTGGTCGAGCGCGCCGCTGAAGGGCGCTTCGGTAGCCTCGTGGCGCGTGACCTCGTAGGCGAGGGGCGTGAGCTGTGCGCGCCACTCCGCGTCGCTCTTCGCCACTCGTGCCACGCTCATGGTTCCCTTGCTCTTGCCGTCGGGGCCGAACGCCTCGATGGTCACCATCTCGGAGGCCTGGGGGCCGGAGAGCAGCGCCGCCCGGGCGAGTCGGGTGGCCGCGAGGCCGCCGAGCGAGACGGCGCAGGCGAGCAGCGCGCGGCGAGACATGGGGGCAGTTGGCTCAGAGTTCATGGCTGTTCTCCTCAGCCGAAGGTAAAGGAGTACGCCTGCACACCGGGATCGAGAAACTCGATCGCGAACGTGTGCTCGGCCACGGGACCACTCTGGCGCAGCAGCTGGTACAGCCGCTGCTCGCCGACGGTGCCGCTGGGCTCGGAATGGTGAGCGCACCGCCGAGGAACGCGAGGAGTGCAATGATCATCTGGGAACTAGACCGTGGCAGAAGGAGTTTTGTTGCACCGCCTGAGCTGCCGGCGCACCGTCAGGGTCAGCGCCAACTCACGCAGGTGAGCCCGAGGTGCTGCGCGGCGCGGCGCGTGCGCGGGCTGCCGTTCACCAGCACGCCGCGATCCGCGAGGCAAAGGTGCCCGAGGTCGCTGGTGGCGTTGCCATAAGCCGTCACCGTGACCCCGGGATGACGGTCGCGCAGCTGCTTGAGCGCGCGCGCCTTCTCCGCGCCGCGCAGATTCGCGCCTGCGAGTGCGCCGTCGAGGCGCTCGCCGTTCCAGCGGATCGGCGTGCAGAGCGTCTCGTGGAATCCGAGCGCACGCGCGATCGCCGGCACGTAGAGATCGACGCTCGCGCTCATGAGCACCAGCGCATCGCCACGCGTGCGGTGCCGGGTGATGCAGGAGAGCGCGTCCTGCCAGAGGCCGTGTGCCACGAGCTGCGGCACAAACTGCGCGGTCCAGCCGTCGAGCTCGGTGCGCGTCAAGCCCCCGAGGGTCGCCGTGATGAGTGCCGACTTGAGCTCGCCGCGATCCGCCCTGCGCAGCCCGAAGCGCACCAGCGTCGGCAGGAGGCGCGCAAGACTCGCGGCGCGCGCTGGATGGCTGCGCAGGAACCCCAGCACGTAGGGCAGCAGGGTGTCGCGGTGAGTGATCGTGCCGTCGAGGTCGAAGAGCGCGAGCGCGGCGGCCGCGCCCGGACCCGAGGGCGATGGCACCAGCTAGCCGCCCGAAGCGCCCGAGGTGAGCTGCCGCAGGACGTACTGCAGGATCCCGCCGTGTCGGTAGTACTCGCGCTCCTTCGGCGTATCGATGCGCAGCCGCACCTTGAATTCCCTGGCCGCACCGCCCGCGGGAGTCGCGGTCACCGTGACCTCCCGTGCATCGCCGCTGCTCAGGCCCGTGATGGCGAACAGCTCACGCCCGGTGAGCCCCAGGGAGGCGACGTTCTGTCCGGAGAGGAACTGCAGCGGCGCGACTCCCATGCCGATGAGGTTGGAGCGGTGAATGCGCTCGAAGCTCTCGGCGATCACCGCCTTCACGCCGAGCAGCATCGTGCCCTTGGCGGCCCAGTCGCGCGAGGAGCCGGTGCCGTACTCGCGCCCGGCGAGCACCACCAGCGGCGTCCCTTCTTTCTGGTAGCGCATCGCGGCGTCATAGATCGAGGCCTGTTCGCCGTCGGGCAGGTGCACCGTGACTCCGCCCTCGGTTCCGGGCACCAGCAGGTTGCGCAGCCGGATGTTGGCGAAGGTGCCGCGCATCATGACTTCGTGGTTGCCGCGCCGTGCGCCGTAGGAGTTGAAGTCCTTGGGCTGCACGCCCTGCTCGACGAGGTAGCGCGCCGCCGGGCTGGTGCGCGAGATGTTGCCGGCCGGGGAGATGTGATCCGTGGTCACCGAGTCGCCGAGCACCGCCAGCGCGCGCGCGCCACGGACGTCGGCAAGCGGCGCTGGCGTCATGCTCATACGATCGAAGTAGGGCGGGCTCTTCACGTAGGTGGACTTGTCGTCCCAGCTGTAGCGCTTGCCGGCGGGCACCTGGATGCTGGTCCAGTTCTCATCGCCCTTGAACACGCTGGCGTAGCTCGTGCGGAACATCTGCGAGTCGATCGAGCGCTTGAGCGTCTCCTGCACCTCGGCATCGCTCGGCCAGATGTCGGCGAGCAGCACCGGCTTGCCGTCGCGGCTGGTGCCGAGCGGCTCGGTGGTGAGATCCACATCGAGCGAGCCGGCGAGCGCGTACGCGACCACGAGCGGCGGGGAGGCGAGGAAGTTCATGCGCACCTCGGGGTGCACGCGACCTTCGAAGTTGCGGTTTCCCGAGAGCACGGAGCAGGCGGTGAGGTCGCCCGCCTTGACGGCGGCGGAGATCTCGGGCTTCAAGGGGCCGCTATTTCCGATGCAATTATGCGCACAAACCGTGCCCGCGACGAATGCGTGAAGCTCGTTGACGGCCAGATCGAACACGGGCCGCGTGCCGGCATCGCGGATGTCGGCGACCTGCAGCGAGAAGGTGGGCAGCGTCAGCGCTTCTTTCTCCACGCAGTAGTGTCTCGAGTAATCTGCCGTCTCCCGAGGTTGCAGTCGGGCGAACCATTCGCGCGCACCGATTTGAGTGAGAAGCTCCACGGGGGAGGGGAAGTCACAGCTCTCGCGATGCAGCGGCTTGAAGCGTCCCTCGGTCCGGGGGAGGCGATCGAAGCGATCGTGCCCCTCAAGCAGAGAGTAGTGGGGGTGCACGGCGGTCTCGAGCGTCATCAGCTCCGCTGCGGCGATGCGGCGAGTCTGTTGGAAGCTGAAGCTGTACGTCTGGTGCAGCGACTCGAGGCGGTCGGCCATCCACAGGCGCTGGCGGTTGATGGTGTCGATCGTGCGCCAGTAGACCGCTGCAGCGCTGGCGCGCAGCCACTTGTCCACGCAGTACCGGAAGCCGACCCGCTCGATGAACGACAACCCATCAGCCAGGGCCAGCCTGACCTCGATGCGTTCGGCGCCATCGCGCGCGGCCGCGTAGCTCGAAGCGGAGTGGCGGGTGGGGTAGGTGTAGAGCTGTGCTCCCCTAGCCTTCACACCGCAACGGATCAGCAGCTCTATGAGCTGCTCCATGACCTCGCGAAGCTGCGCTACGTGTTCCGGCTTCGCGCTCTGGGAGTACGCGGGCGGCTTCAGTATGGCCTTGTCTTCGTTGGAGCCCTGACGTTGCAGCATCGGGGCATGGCCGTCGGCACCAAAGAGGCCACCGAGAAACTCCCGCACTACGGCAACCGGGCACTCCGGCTCCAGTACGAACCGGGGCAGCGTGGGAGGCTGGTGGATGCGCTGTCCGACGCGCACCCCGGCGAGCGATGTAATAGCGGCGGTTAGTTCGCGGGGAAGCGCTATCGACCACTTGCGCTCGTCATAACGGCTGGCGGCCGGGCGTTTTCCCGTAAGCAGCTCGATGTCCTCTAAGGCCGCTTCGCGGTCGAGCGCCTGGCCGAGGTTCATGCGGCCCTGACCGGCCACGCTGATCGAGCCATCGCTGATGACATGTCCGACCAGGCGTGCGAAGGCGAGCGTCCGGGTACGGTCTTGTTCGTTTGCGAGAGTGAAGCTCATATCGCCGGCAATGAGCTCGTATCCCGCCTCATCGTGCCCCGGCTCATCGAGCGGCGCCTCGAGGCCCATTACGAGGCGGTCGATCCCCTTGCGAATCCTGTCGGCCCGCACCCAGCGACCATCCGCGCACAGCAGCTCGTGATCCGGAGTACAGACGAGCCGGCGGCCGTCCTGCAGGACCACGGACAGACAGTCACGCTCCCCGCGGACCATCATCTCGCTCTGCATGGCGGTGCCGAGCTCGCGGTCCGCCGTGGGTCCCCACAGGCGCACGCCTCCGGCCTCGGGCAGCTTCTCGATGCGCCGGCTCGTGCCGTCTGCGAGCAAGACGGGCGTGCCCGCGGATATGCACGTGGTACATCCGTACCCCACCAGATCGAATCCCACCGCCGCGAGATCGTCCAGCACGCCCGCTTTCCTTAAGTAGTCGGTCACGACGCGTGAGCCGGGCGCGAGGCTGGTCTTCACCCACGGTTTGGCGGTGAGCCCGCGCTCGCGCGCTTTGCGGGCGAGGAGACCGGCTCCGAGCATCACCGATGGGTTGGAGGTGTTGGTGCAGCTGGTGATCGCGGCGATCAGCACCGCGCCGTCCTTGAGCTCGAGGGTCTGGCCGTTGAGGGTCGCGGAGGCTACGCCGCCCGCGCCGTTCTTCGCCGCACGCTCGTCGGCGGTCTTCCTGGCGTTGGTCTCGTAGACTTTCTTGGCGGACTTCAGCGGCACCCGGTCCTGCGGCCGGCGCGGTCCCGCGAGGCTCGGCTCCACGTTACCGAGATCGAGCTCGAGCTCGTCGGTGTACTTGGCCGGGGTCGCGCCCGGATTGCGCCACATGCCCTGCGCGCGGGTGTAGCTGTTCACCAGCTCGATGCGCTCGCGCGTCCGGCCGGAGAGCTCGAGGTAGCGGATCGTCTCGGCGTCCACGGGGAAGATGCCGCAGGTGCTGCCGTACTCGGGCGCCATGTTGGCGATGGTGGCGCGATCGGCAAGCGGGAGATTCGCGAGCCCGTCGCCGAAGAACTCGACGAATTTATCGACCACGCCCTTCTTGCGCAGCATCTCGGTGACGGTGAGCACTAGGTCGGTGGCCGTGGCACCGGGCTGCAGCCGGCCCTCGAGACGGAAGCCGACGACCTGCGGAATGAGCATGGTCACCGGCTGTCCCAGCATGGCGGCTTCGGCCTCGATGCCGCCGACGCCCCAGCCGAGGACCCCGAGCCCGTTGATCATGGTGGTGTGCGAGTCGGTCCCCACGAGCGTGTCGGGGTAGGCCCGCCGTGTGCCGGCGGCCTCCGTGTCAAACACCACGCGGGCCAGATACTCGAGATTCACCTGATGGACGATGCCGGTGTTGGGCGGCACCACCGAGAAATTACGGAACGCGGTCTGTCCCCAGCGCAGGAACGCGTAGCGCTCGCGGTTGCGTGCGAATTCGATGGCGGTGTTGGCGGCCAGCGCCTGCGGTGTGCCGTACTCATCGACCTGCACGGAGTGATCGATGACGAGCTCCGCCGGGGCGAGCGGATTGACGCGTTCCGGGTCGCCGCCGAGGCGCACGATGGCATCGCGCATCGCGGCAAGATCGACGATGCACGGCACCCCGGTGAAGTCCTGCAGAATGACGCGCGCGGGCGTGAAGGCGATCTCGTGCGCCGGCGTTGTCGCCGGATCCCATTCGAGCAGCGCCTCGATGTCGGCGCGCGTCACGCTGACGCCGTCCTCGAAGCGCAGCAGGTTCTCGAGGAGGATCTTCAGGGAGTAGGGGAGCCGCGCCACTTTGTCCTGCGGCAGCGCGCTCAGGCTCCAGATCTCGTAATTGCGCTCGCCGACCTTGAGCGTCGAGCGTGCCCGGAAGCTGTTCGTCATGAGTATCTCCGCTGGCTGCGGGATTATAGGCGCTAGCGCCTCAGGCGGCCGCTGCCCGCAGCACCGCCGGCGTGACGGCTTCGATGACGGCGCCCCCGAGGCAGCGAGTGCCGTCGTAGGCCACCGCGAACTGCCCCGGGGTGACTGCCCGCTGCGGCTCCGCGAAGCTGAGATGTGCGGTCCCGTCCGACCGGGGCTCGAGCAGCGCCGGCTGATCGGCCTGGCGGTAGCGTACCTTGACCGTGCAGCGCAGCGGCCCCTCGGGCGGGGAGCCCAGCCAGTGCCACCGCCCGGTGGTGAGCTCGAGGCTCGAGAGCAGCGGGTGGTCTTTCCCCTGGACGACGATGAGGGCGTTACGCCCCAGGTCCTTGGCGGCGACGTACCAGGGCGCCGGCGCGGCGCCCCGCCGGCCCCCAAGCTTCAGGCCCTCGCGCTGACCCAGGGTGTAGAAGGCGAGTCCGCAGTGGCTGCCGAGTCGCTCGCCCTCCGGCGACTCGACCGGACCCGGGGCGTGCGGCAGGTAGCGCTCGAGGAACTCGCGGAACGGCCGCTCGCCGATGAAGCAGATGCCGGTGCTGTCGGGCTTGTCGAATACCGCCAGCCCGGCGCAGCGGGCGCGCTCACGCACGGCGCTCTTGGTGAGCTCCCCGAGCGGCATGAGCGTCGTGGCGAGCTCCGCGGGGGCGACGGCGTGCAGGAAATAGCTCTGGTCCTTGGCGGCATCGCGGGCCTTGTGGAGCTCGATGCCACGCACGCCCGTGACCAGGCGTGCGTAGTGGCCGGTCGCGAAGCGCTCGGCGCCGAGGCGGCGCGCGTAATCGAGCGCCGCGCCGAACTTGATCTCGCGGTTGCACAGTACGTCGGGATTGGGCGTGCGGCCGGCGCGATGCTCGCGCAGGAAGTACTCGAACACCCGCGCGCGGTACTCGGCGGCGAAGCTCACGCGGTGCAGCGGGATGGCGAGCCGCTCGGCTACCACACGCGCGTCCTGCCAGTCCTGGGCGCTGGTGCACCAGATATCGTCCGCGGACTCCTCCCAGTTGCTCATGAAGAGTCCGTGAACATCGAACCCCTGTTCCCTGAGGATGAGCGCCGCGACCGCGGAATCCACGCCACCCGAGAGCGCGACGACGACGCGTGCGCCGATGGCAGGTGAGGCCGGGGTGAGAGCGGCGGTCATCGGCGGATTGTAGCGCGCGCCGCGCGCGCTGGCCGCCGTGGGTCAGCCGCGGCGTGATGCGCGCAGGCCGTGCTCGGCTGCGCTGGCGTTCCAGACCTGGTCGAATTCCTGCAGGTAGGCGCGCGCCGCCTGCTGGTTGTTGATGTCGGCGACCCCGTCCCAGGAATCGGCGCGCAGCCGATAGACGATGGCGCGGTCGTCGGCGATCAGGTAGGCGGAGGCGCGCTGCGGGGAGTGGGCGGCGACGTAGCGGATGTCGATGCAGCTCGACAGGCGCCGCCCCATGGCGACGAAGCGGTTGCTGTCGCGCATCACGCGGCTCGGCTCGGCGAGCAGCACGCGCACCTTGGAGAAGCTGCGCGTCAGCACGAAATGCTTGATGACCTCGAGGAACGGGGTCTGGTCGTAGAGGTCGGGCTCGAGATCCGGCGTATAGATGGAGATGAGTCGTTGGGCGGTGGCGGCGATCTCGTTGACCGCCGCGCGCACCTCGGCAAGGGAAGTCAGGACGGTGAGCGTCTCGGCGCCCTGGCGCGGCGGGCTCTGGCCGCCGCCGGGACCCACGGACTCAGACGCATAGCGCGCGTTGGCGAGCTGTGCCCAGCCGTTCTTGAGATCGAGTTCCCCGGAAATTGCCACGCGCGGCATCCACCCCATGGCCTGCACGATGTGCAGGCTGCGCGTGATCTTAGTGACGCCCGACGTCTTTTCTTTGCCGAACAGGTCACGGTTTGAGGGCCAGCCCAAGCCGCAGTAAGTCAAAAGCGCGGCGCAGTTCGCAGTTTTTCCCGTGTGTTATGTCGTGTCGCGGCGACAGGCTGCGGCTGCGCTGCAGCCCGAGACAGCTCAGATGCCGCGCGCCAGAGCGGCGGCGAGACCGGTGTAGTCGGCGGGCCGGAGCGAGGCGAGGCGCGCCTTGTCCTCAGCCGCCAGCGGCAGTGCCGCGATGAATTCCCGCAGGCGATCGGCATCGATTGTCTGGCCGCGGCTGAAGTCCTTCAGCCGCTCGTAGCCGTCGGCAACGCCGGCCGCACGCAGCGCCGTCTGCACCACCTCGGCGAGCACTTCCCAGGCCTCGGCGAGGTCGGTGCTCATGCGCGCGGCATCGGCCTCGACGCGCGCGAGGCCGCGGCCAAGGGAGCTCCAGGCGATGAGCGTGTGCGCGAGCGCTACCCCTAAGTTGCGCAGCACGGTCGAATCGGTGAGATCGCGCTGCCAGCGCGACACCGGCAGCTTGTCGGCGAAATGCCGCAGCAGCGCGTTGGCAACTCCCAGATTCCCCTCGGCGTTCTCGAAGTCGATCGGATTCACCTTGTGGGGCATGGTGGAGGAGCCGACCTCGCCGGCGACCGCGCGCTGGCGCAGATAGCCGAGAGAGATGTAACCCCATAGGTCGCGCGACAGATCGATCAGCACCACGTTCGCGGCGGCGAGCGCGTCGCAGTATTCGGCGATCCAGTCGTGCGGCTCGATCTGCGTCGTGTAGGGGTTGTACTCGAGCCCGAGCGATTCAACGAAGCTGCGCGCGAGCGCCGGCCAGTCGACCGTCGGCAGCGTCCCGGCGTGGGCATTGAAGTTGCCGACCGCGCCGTTCCACTTGCCGAGGATGGCGACCGCGGTCCAGCGGTACTCGGCGCGCATCAGCCGCGCGGCGAAGTTGGCGAGCTCCTTGCCGAGAGTCGTGGGGCTCGCAGCCTGACCATGGGTGCGCGCCAGCATGGCGGCGTCGGCATAGCGGTGCGCGAGCTCGACCAGCTCGTGTGTGCGAGCCTGCAGCACCCCCAGCATGGTCTGGCGCGCTCCCTGCAGCAGCCGCGCGTAGCTCAGGTTATTGATGTCCTCGGAGGTGCAGCCGAAGTGCACCAGCTCGAGGGTCGCGGCGCCCGCGCCGGCGGCGGCAAGCTGCTCGCGGACGTAATACTCGACCGCCTTCACGTCATGGTTGATGCGCGCCTCGATCGCCTTGACGGCCGCGCCAGCCCCCTGATCCGGGGCGGCGGCGAGCTGCTCGGCGCGCTTGCGCACCGCGGCGCTGAGCTTTGCCCCGGGAAGCTGCGGGACCGCAGCGGTGAGCTTCAGCAGCCAGTGCGCTTCGATGCGTACACGCTCGCGGATCAGCGCGCTCTCGGTGAGCCAGGCGCGCAGCGGCGCGGCAGCGCTCGCGTAGCGCCCGTCTACGGGGGAGAGGGCGTCGAGAGCGCTGAGGGCGTCGCTGGGACTTCCGGCCATGCGTTACCGGGTGCTTCGAAGTGCTAGGATTTACATGATAACGCATACGGCCGTCCGGCCGGGCGTCCCGCGAGCCGCGGACGATGAGCGGAGTGCACTCATGACGACTTCCTTCCGGGTCGAGCACGACAGCATGGGCGAGCTCAAGGTGCCTGCGGATGCGCTGTGGGGCGCCCACACGCAGCGCGCGGTGGAGAACTTCCCGGTCAGCGGGCTCACCATGCCACGCGGCTTCATCGTCGCGCTCGCGCTCGTTAAGCAGGCGGCGGCCCGCGCCAACCGCCAGCTGGGGCTGCTGGACGCAGCAGTGGCCGAAGCGGTGGATGCCGCGGCGGCTGAGGTCGTCGCCGGGCAGCACCACGCTCACTTCCCGATCGACGTGTTCCAGACGGGATCCGGCACCAGCACCAACATGAACGCGAACGAGGTCATCGCGGTGCTCGCGAGCCGGCGGCTGCAGAGCCCCGTGCATCCCAACGACCAGGTCAACATGGGTCAGAGCAGCAATGACTCGATCCCGACGGCCATTCACGTGAGCGCCGCGCTCGCCTTGCAGGGCCACCTGCTGCCGGCACTCGCGCACCTGAAAGAGGTGTTGCAGACGCGCGAGCGCGAGCTGGCCGGCACGGTGACCACGGGGCGTACGCACCTGATGGACGCCATGCCGGTCACGCTCGGACAGGAGCTGTCGGGCTGGCGCACCCAGATCGAGAACGGCATGGCGCGCCTGCTGTCGGTCGGACCGCGGCTGCTGGCACTCGCCCAGGGAGGCACCGCGGTTGGTACCGGGATCAACGCGCATCCGGACTTTGGCAAGCGCTTCTGCGAGGAGCTCGCCAAGCTCACTGGCGTCGGCTTCGTCCCGGCGGCTAACTACTTCGAGGCGCTGTCGGCGCAGGACACGGCGGTCGAGCTCTCCGGGCAGCTCAAGGTGATCGCCGTGAGCCTGACGAAGATCGCCAATGACCTGCGCCTCATGAACAGCGGCCCGCTCGCGGGCTTAGGGGAGATCTCGCTCCCAGCGCTGCAGGCCGGCAGCAGCATCATGCCGGGCAAGGTGAACCCGGTGATCCCCGAGGCGACCACCATGGTGGCCGCGCAGGTGATCGGCAACGATGCAGCGATCACCATCGCGGGGCAGTCGGGCAATTTCCAGCTGAACGTGATGCTGCCGGTCATTGCCCACAACCTGCTGGGGAGCATCTGGCTGCTCGGCAATGTGACGCGGCTGCTCGCCGACCGCGCGATCGCCGGCTTCAAGGTCAATGAAGCGCGTATCGCCGAGGCCCTCGACCGCAACCCGATCCTGGTCACGGCCCTGAATCCGGTGATCGGCTACGAAAAGGGCGCGGCGATCGCCAAGGCAGCCTACGCGCAGGGACGGCCGATTCGCGAAGTGGCGCGCGAAATGACGCAGCTGTCGGATGCGGAGCTTGCGAAACTGCTCGACCCGGCGGAGCTCACCCGCGGCGGCATCAAGGGCGGCGCGAGCGGCGGTGGCTGAGCGCGAGGGCAGCGCCGCGGCGGGGAGCGACTGGGTCGCGATCATCCGCGCGAAGCTCGCCGGCACGGCGCCCCGCCACGAGGCGCAGGATTGGATCCTCCCGGGCCTCTCGCCCGCGGACAGCCGCATCTATCGCCGCTCGCTCCCGGAGGCCCCCACGCCTGCGGCGGTGCTCGTGCCGATCATCGAGCGCGAGCGGCCGACGGTGCTGCTCACCGACCGTGCCTCGGGACTGCGCACGCACGCCGGGCAGGTGAGCTTTCCGGGCGGACACATCGAGGCCGACGATCCCGGTCCGGCGGCGGCGGCGCTGCGCGAGGCGCGCGAGGAGATCGGACTCGAGGAGCGGCGCGTGTCGGTCGCGGGTTATCTCCCGGATCACATCGTCATCACCGGCTTTCGCATCACGCCGGTGGTGGGAATTGTGCAGCCAGGCTTCGTCCTCACCCCCGACCGCAAGGAAGTGCAGGGAACCTTCGAGCTGCCACTCGATTACCTGTTCGATGCGGGCAACTTTCGCTGGCAGCGGCGCCGCCTCACCCGCAGTGGCGAGGAGGTCGATTTCTGCGACATTCCGTTCGAGGGGCGCACTATCTGGGGCGCTACCGCCGGAATGCTGCTGACGCTCTATCGGCTGTGCGTCGGCGCGCTTCCTTCAGAAAGAGCGTCTTCCGCGCATGGGTGACCCGAAGCAGGCACTCGGGGAGCTGCTCAACCTGATGGCGAGGCTGCGCGACCCGCAGCGTGGCTGCCCGTGGGATCTCGAGCAGACTTTCGCCACCATCGCTCCCTTCACCATCGAGGAGGCTTACGAGGTGGCCGATGCCATCGAGCGTGGCGACCCGGGGCAGCTGCGCGATGAGCTGGGCGATCTCCTCTTTCAGGTGGCATTCCACGCGCGCATGGCCGAGGAGCGCGGCTGGTTCGCCTTTGCGGACGTGGCCGAATCCGTTCATGCCAAGCTCGTCCGCCGGCACCCGCATGTGTTTGCGGGTGCGCAGCTGCAGGCGCACGAGCTGCCGCGCGAGTGGGAAGCACAGAAGGCGCGCGAGCGCGAGCAGGCGGCGAAGCTGCGGGCAGACGATCGCGGAGCGCTCGCGGGTGTGCCGCGTTCGCTCCCGGCGCTCATGCGGGCGGCGAAGCTCGGCCGGCGCGCGGCGCGCGTCGGCTTCGACTGGCCGGATGCGCAGGGTGTGCGGGCCAAGGTTACCGAGGAGCTCGCCGAGCTCGATGCGGCCGCGGGGAGCGAGGCGGTTGCGGAGGAGCTCGGGGATCTGCTGTTTGCAGTCGTCAACCTGAGCCGGCACCTCGGGCTCGATGCCGAGGCGGCGCTGCGCGCCGCCAACGCGAAGTTCGAGCGCCGCTTTGCACGCATGGAGCAGCTCGCTCTCGAGCGCGGCCGGACGCTCGAGGACTTGAGCGCCGCGGAGTGGGATGAGCTGTGGCGGGAGGCGAAGCTGAACGCCAGCTGAAGCCGCGACAGAACGCGGGCAGCGTGCGGCGCGAGGAGCGGATGCGTTAGGCTTGGTGCCAGTGATCAAGCTGCTGCGATTGTTGCGACTCACGGTCGTGTTGCTCGCGGTGGGCCTCGGAGCTGCGCACGCCGTGAGCGCTGAGCCGCCGGCCGCACCGCCGCCGGCAGCGGCGCGCCTCGCGCTCGCCGCGGCGCCGCTGACCATGGACGAGGCGGTGAAGCTGGCCGAGCAGCGCTTCCACGCACGGGTCGTGAAGGCCGAGGCGCAGAAGGGCAACGGTCGTGTCGTGTACGTGCTGCGTCTCCTCAACGAGGCCGGCCGCGTGTGGACGGTGCGTGTGGATGCGCAAAGCGGCGCCGTGCTGTAGCAACCCGGGACGAGAGCTCCGATGCGTGTACTGGTAGTGGAGGACGAGGCGGCGCTGCGCGAGATGCTCAGGAGCCGCCTGGTCGCCGCCGGCTTTACGGTCGATGAGGCGGCCGACGGCAACGAGGGCCTGTTCGCGGGGAGCGAGTATCCGCTCGATGTGGCGATCATCGACCTGGGGCTTCCCGGACTCGCCGGCCTCGAGGTGATCCGGCGGCTGCGCGCCGCGCGCAAGACCTACCCGATCCTGATTCTCACGGCACGCGACAACTGGCAGGACAAGGTGGAGGGGCTGCAGGCGGGGGCCGACGACTACGTCGCGAAGCCGTTTCACTTCGAGGAGGTGCTGGCGCGCGTGCAGGCGCTGCTGCGCCGCGCCGGCGGCTGGGCCAGCCCGCTGCTCAAGTGTGGTCCGGTGGTGCTCGATACCCGTGCGCAGACCGTTGCGGTGGCCGGCGTGAACGTCGAGCTCACCACCTTCGAGTACCGCATCCTCGAGCACCTGATGCTGCGCGCGGGAGATGTGATCTCCAAGTCCGAGCTCACCGAGCGGCTCTACGACCAGGACTTTGAGCGCGACAGCAACGTGATCGAGGTGCTGGTGGGGCGCTTGCGGCGCAAGCTCGACCCGCAGGAGCAGCTGCATCCCATCGAGACCCTGCGCGGGCGCGGTTACCGCTTCGTCCTGCCGCGCGACTCGGCCTCCTAGCGGCGCAGCCGTGCACTCGCTCAGCCGGCGGCTGCTCGTCTCAGTAGCGGTGCCGCTGGCGTTGTTCTTCGGCGTCATGATGTGGGTGCTCGATACCGGCTTCCGCGCGCTCTCGGAGGGCTCGCTCGAGAAGCTGCTCGACTCGCAGATGGTCGCGCTGATCGCCGCCGCCGAGCCGCAGGACAATGGCGGCTACGCACCGACGCCGCAGGCGCTCGATCCACGGCTGGCGACGCCACGCTCGGGGCTGTACGCCGAGATCCGCTCCCTGCATCACGACTGGCGCTCGCCGTCCACCGCGGGCCTGAGCAGCGACTTCGGCCCGCTGCTGCGTCCCGGCGAGCGCACCGTGCGCTACACATCCTTCGGCCGCAACCGCGTGGCGATCGAGAGCCGCGCCATCCAGTTCCAGGACGACCCCGAGGAGCCGCGCGGACTCACCTTCTCGGTCGCCGTCAGCCTGACTCCCTACGAGGAGCAGCTGACGCGCTTCCGCCAGGAGATGAGCGGCTGGTTCGCCGGCCTGATGGCGCTGCTGCTGATCGCGCTCGCGGCGCTGCTGCGCTGGGTGCTGTCGCCGGTACGGCGCATGGAGCGCGAGATCCACGAAGTGGAGGAGGGGCGCAGCGCCAGTGTCGGCGGGGGTTACCCGCGTGAGCTGTCGGGCGTCGCGGTGAATCTCAACGCGCTGCTGCTGGGCGAGCGCCGCCGCGTCGCGCGCTACCGTGACACGCTCGGCAACCTCGCACACAGTCTCAAGACGCCGCTCGCCGTGATGCGCGCCAGCCTGCCGCAGGATGCAGCCGGCGGCACCGTCGGCGGGGAGATCGACAAGATGAACGGCATCATCGAGCACCAGTTGAAGCGCGCCGCGGCTTCAGGCGGCGCCCTCATCGGGCAGGCGCCGGTGGAGCTCGCGCAGGTGGCGGCCGAGCTGCGCGCGGCGCTGCTGCGGGTATACGCGAACAAGGACCTGGCGATCGAGCTTGTGATCGCCGACGGCAGCCGCTTCAGCGGCGATCGCGGCGATCTGACCGAGACGCTCGGGAATCTGCTCGACAACGCCTGCAAGTGGTGTCGCAGCCACGTGCGGCTGACGGCACGGAGCGAGGAGGGCGCCAACGTGCGCGTGCGGCTCGTGCTCACCATCGAGGACGACGGGCCCGGGATCCCGGAGGCTGACCGCCCGCGCGTGCTGCAGCGCGGAGTACGTGCCGACGAGAGCGTGCCCGGTCATGGGCTCGGACTCGCCATGGTGCGTGACACCGTGGAGCTCTACGGGGGACGGCTGGAGGTCGACGGCTCGCCGCTCGGCGGGGCACGCTTCACGCTGCGCCTGCCGGGCCGCTGAGCAGCCTCAGGACTCGATCTTGAACTCGATCCCCTGCGCGAGCGGCAGCTCGCGGCTCCAGTTGACGGTGTTGGTCTGGCGGCGCATGTAGGCCTTCCAGGCGTCCGACCCCGATTCGCGGCCACCGCCGGTGTCCTTCTCGCCGCCGAAGGCGCCGCCGATCTCGGCGCCCGAAGTACCGAGATTGACGTTGGCGATACCGCAGTCGCTCCCGGCGGCCGACAGGAACGCCTCGGCACTCTGCAGGCGGTCGGTGAAGATCGCCGACGACAGGCCGTGAGCGGACTCGTTCTGCGCCGCCATGGCCTCACCGAGCGAGCCCACCGCAATCAGGTACAGGAGCGGCGCGAAGGTCTCGGTCTGCACGATCGGCCACTCATTGCGGGCGCGCACGATCGCCGGCTCCACGAAGTTGCCGGGCCGCTTGAGCACGTTGCCGCCGGTGAGCACCTCGCCGCCCGCGGCGCGCGCCGCGGCGAGCGCCGACTGGTAGCTCTCCACGGCCTTGGCGTCGATCAAGGGACCCATGAGGGTGCCGGGATCGAGCGGGTCGCCGATGTTGACCTGACGGTAGGCATGGACGAGGCGTTTCTCGAGCTCCGCGGCGATGCGAATGTGGGCGAGCACGCGGCGCGTGCTGGTGCAGCGCTGGCCCGCGGTGCCGACCGCCCCGAACACGATCGAGGGCACGGCGAGGTCGAGGTTCGCGGTCTCATCGACGATGATGGCGTTGTTGCCGCCGAGCTCGAGCAGACTCTTGCCGAGGCGCGCGGCGACGCGCTCGCCGACCTTGCGGCCGACCTCGGTCGAGCCCGTGAAGGAGATGAGGGCGACGCGCCGGTCCTCGACGAAGCGCGTGGCCAGCCCCGAGCCGCCGTCGATGAACAGCTGGAAGATCGGCGGCAGGTTGGCCGCCTGCATCACGCGGACGCACAGCTGCTGCACGGCGAGTGCGCTGAGCGGCGTCTTGTGGGACGGTTTCCACACGCAGGCGTTGCCGCAGATCGTGCCGAGCAGCGCGTTCCAGGACCACACGGCCACGGGGAAGTTGAAGGCCGAAATGATGCCGACGATGCCGAGCGGATGCCATTGCTCGGACATGCGGTGGCGCGGCCGCTCGGAGTGCATCGACAGGCCATAGAGCATGCGCGACTGCCCGACTGCGAAGTCGGCGATGTCGATCATCTCCTGCACCTCGCCCAAACCTTCGGCGAGGATCTTGCCGTTCTCGAGCGACACCAGCATGCCGAGGTCCTGCTTGTGCCGGCGCAGCTCCTCGCCGAGCAGACGTGCCGCCTCGCCGCGCTTCGGCGCCGGGACTTCACGCCAGGCGGCCGCCGCCTGTTGGGCGCTCGCGAGGACCTCCTCGTAGTCGGCATCCGTCGTCGGGCGCACCTGGGCGATGAGGTGCCCGGTGGCGGGGTTCTTCACATTGAGCAGCGGCGCTTCGGTGCTCGTCGACCAGCCGTGTATCCCCGACCAGGTGCCGGGGTTGACGGCCGCGAGGCCGAGGCGCGCCAGCAGTGCGTTGACGTCCACGGTGCTCATCGGGCTGCGACCTTGCGATGGCGCTGATGGCCGGCCTTGCCGGCCACGACCACCTCACCGGAGACGTGCTTGGTGCCGCCGGGCGCGTAGTAGCGGCCGAAGCGGTTGGCGAGGATGTCCATGAGGCGGAACTGCTCCTGTGCGATGCAGCCGTGGTAGCGGCCGGGAGCGGTCAGCACCAGGTCGATCACGGCCGTGATGCCGGCGGCGGTCGCCACCTGGATCGCCGACCACAGCCGTCCGGCGATCACCTGTGGGTAGATCTTGTTGACGTAGTTCTCCTCGCGTAGCTGCCCGTCCTGCTTGCCGGTCACGGCGGCATAGACGATCACCACGTCCTGCAGGGTCTGCGGCACCGCGTTCTCGAGGATGCGCTTCAACGTGCCACGGTCGTGATTGAGTTTGAGGTCATTCATGAGCAGGCGCATCTGCTCGCAGTGACCCGGGTAGCGGATGGTCTTGTAGTTCATCGTCTCGCAATGCGCGCCGTGGGTGTCGGCGAGCGAGCCGAGACCGCCCGAGGTGTTGAAGGCCTCGTAGCGCATGCCGTCGATCTCGATCTCCTCCAGCCCCTCGAGCGGCGCCACCTCGACCACGCGGCCCTCGCTCACCGCCTGGCAGGGGTTGCCGTACTCGTTGATGAGTCCCTCGGTCGACCAGGTGAGGGAGTACTTGAGAACGTTGTTGGGATGCTGCGGCAGCGCGCCGACGCGCAGCTTCACCGTGCGCAACTCATCGAAATGAGTGATGAGCTCGGCGGCGGCGATGCTGATGAAGCCGGGAGCGAGGCCGCACTGGGGCACGAACGCTTCCGTCGCGCCGGCGGCGATGGCGCGCACCGCGCGCGTCACCTCTACGTCCTCGGTGAGATCGAAATAATGGATGCCGGCGCGGCGGGCGGTCTCGGCCACCCCCCGGTTGCAGTGGTAGGGCAGGCCCGAGATGACGGCATCGACGGGGTGGGTTTTCAGGTGCCGCTCGAGCACGTCCCCGTGGCTCGCATCGAGGGCGAAGGCGCTAAGCTCCCGCCCGCCGTGGCCCCGCACGACCGCCTCCGCGGCCGCTCCGTCCACGTCGGCCAGCTGAACTTTGTAACTCCCGGATTCTGCAAGTAATCCGGATATCAGAGCGCCGATCTTTCCGGCGCCCAGGACCAACACGCGGTGCATAGTGCCCCTCTGGAAAAGGGGCGCATTCTGCCTTCGATAGGGCCGCAACGCCAGCCGCCAGGAAGCGCCCGTCTGGACCCCGTCCGACGCGTGCTACGATCGATTCATATGCGCTCTCCTGAAACCACCTCCTGGCACAGCGCCAGCTGGCAGACCCGGCCCGCGCAGCAGCAGCCGGTGTACCGCGACCCGAAGGCCCTCGAGCGCGTGGTCGCGGAGCTGTCACGGCTGCCGCCGGTGGTGGTGTCGTGGGAGGTCGAGGCACTCAGGGAGAAGCTGGCCGCGGCCCAGCGGGGCGAGGCATTCCTGCTGCAGGGCGGCGATTGTGCCGAGACCTTCGCCGAGTGCGAGTCGGACATCATCGCCAAGAAGCTCAAGATCCTCCTGCAGATGAGCCTGGTGCTGCTGCACGGGCTCAAGAAACCGATCATCCGCGTCGGCCGCATGGCCGGTCAGTACGCCAAGCCGCGCTCGGCGGACAGCGAGACCCGCGATGGGGTGACGCTGCCGAGCTATCGCGGCGATCTCGTCAACCGGCCGGAATTCGCCGCCGAGGCGCGTATCCCGGATCCGGTGCTGCTGCTGCGCGGCTACGAGCGCGCCGCCCTGACGCTGAACTTCGTGCGCGCGCTCGTCGAGGGCGGGTTCGCGGACCTGCACCACCCCGAGTACTGGGATCTCGGCTTCGTCCATCAGGCGCCGCTCAAGGACGCCTACCAGCGCATCGTGCGCTCGATCGGCGATGCGCTCGACTTCTTTGAGGGCATCAGCGGGCGGCGGGTGCACGAGGCGACGCTGGTGGAGTTCTACGCGAGCCACGAAGGTCTGCATCTGCACTACGAGCAGGCGCAGACCCGCTTCATTCCGCGCCAGAACCGCTGGTACAACCTCTCGACCCACCTGCCGTGGATCGGCATGCGCACGGCGGCGCTCGACGGCGCGCACGTGGAATATTTCCGTGGTATCTCCAATCCCATCGCCGTCAAGGTGGGCGCCGCGATGGACGCGGCCTGGCTGCAGGGGCTGGTGACGACGCTCAACCCGCAGAATCAGCCCGGCCGGCTGACGCTGATCCACCGCTTCGGCGCGAAGGAAGTCGCCGCGCAGCTGCCGAAGGCGATCGAGGCCGTGCGCCAGACCGGGCAGACCGTGCTGTGGGTGTGCGATCCCATGCACGGCAACACCGAGACGACCACCGGGGGCCTCAAGACCCGCCGCTTCGAGAACATCCTCAAGGAAGTCGAGCTCGCGTTCCGCATCCACGCCGAGGTCGGTTCCTACCTCGGCGGCGTGCATATCGAGCTCACCGGCGACGACGTCACGGAGTGCACCGGAGGCGCGCGCGGACTCACCGACCAGGATCTGCAGCGTGCCTACCGCTCGAGCGTCGACCCACGGTTGAACCACGAGCAGGCGCTCGAGCTTGCCATGCTGATCGCCGAGCGCAGCCAGAGGCGTCGCGCCGACAAACGCGCCTGAGCCGCAGCGGCCCGCGCATGCAGTACGCACACCTCGTCGTCCCAAAGGACGGCACCCGCATCGGCGTCAACCCCGACGCCTCCCTCATCGTTCCCGAGAACCCCATCATTCCCTTCATCGAGGGCGATGGAATCGGCGTCGACGTGACCCCCGCGATGCGCCGTGTGGTCGATGCGGCGGTGAGGAAGACTTATGGCGGAGCGAGGCGCATCTGCTGGATGGAGATCTACTCGGGCGAGAAGGCCAATGCACTCTACGGCCAGTGGCTGCCCGAGGAGACACTCGAGGCGCTGCGGGAGTTCGTCGTGTCCATCAAGGGGCCGCTCGGCACCCCGGTGGGCGGCGGACTGCGGTCGCTCAACGTGGCGATGCGCCAGACGCTCGACCTGTACGCCTGCGTGCGGCCGATCCGTTACTTTCCGGGCGTCTCGAGCCCGATGCGGGATGCGAGCCTCACCGACATGGTGGTGTTTCGCGAGAACACCGAGGACATCTATACGGGCATCGAATGGCCGGCCGGATCGGCCGAGGTGCACAAGCTCATCGCCTTCCTGCAGCGCGAGCTTGACGTGCATACGATTCGCTTCCCCTCGAGCTCCGGTATCGGCATCAAGCCGGTCTCCAAGGAGGGCAGCCAGCGCCTGGTGCGCAAGGCGCTGCGCTACGCGATCGACAACGATCGCGTGTCGGTGACGCTGGTGCACAAGGGCAACATCATGAAGTTCACCGAGGGAGCGTTCCGCAACTGGGGTTACCAGCTGGCGCGCGAGGAATTCGGCGCCCAGCCGATCGGCGAGGGCCCGTGGCTCAGGTTCCCCAATCCGCTGACCGGCACCGACATCGTCGTCAAGGACGTGATCGCGGACAACTTCCTGCAGCAGGTGCTGCTGCGGCCGGAGGAGTATGACGTCATCGCGACGCTCAATCTCAACGGCGACTACGTCTCCGACGCGCTGGCGGCTCAGGTGGGCGGTATCGGCATCGCCCCCGGGGGCAACATCGGCGAGGGACTCGCGGTGTTCGAGGCAACGCATGGCACGGCGCCGGGCTTTGCCGGCAAAGACCGCGTGAATCCGGGCTCGTTGATTCTCTCCGCGGAGATGATGCTGCGCTATCTTGGCTGGCCCGAGGCCGCCGACCTCATCATCAGGGGTATGACCGAAACCATCGCCAACAAGGAACTCACCTACGACCTCGCCCGCTTGCGGGAGGCGATCAAGGCGCCAAAGCGCGAGCTGGCGGCGAGGAGCAGCGTCGCGGACGAGCTCGAGCGGCTGATCCCCGGGGCGAAGCTCATGAGCACCTCGGGCTTTGCGAGCGCGGTCATCCGCCACATGGATGACCCAGCTTAAGAGCCACGCGCGCCCGAGCGCCGCCTACGACCCGGACTGCAAGCGCTGCCCGCGCCTGGCGCGCTACCTGGCGGCGACGCGCGCACGCCACGCCGACTACTGGGCGCGGCCGGTGCCCTCGTTCGGCGCGGCGACGCCGAAGCTCCTGATCGTGGGGCTCGCCCCCGGGATGCATGGCGCCAACCGCACCGGGCGCCCCTTCACGGGCGACTTCGCCGGGATTCTCCTCTACCGGACGCTGTATGAGCTCGGGCTCGCGAGCGCCCCGCAGTCAGGCTCGGCGAGCGATGCGCTTGAGCTGCTGGACACGCGCATCGCCAATGCGGTCAAGTGCGTGCCCCCCGCCAACAAGCCGCTGCCGGCTGAAGTTCGCTGCTGCAACGCCTTTCTCAGGGAGGAGCTCGCGGCGCTGCCGACGGTGCGGGTGTATCTGGCCCTGGGACGTATCGCGCACGATGCGCTGCTGCTCGCGCACGGGCTCAAGCGCGCGCGCTATCCCTTCGCACACGCTCGCGAGCACCCGCTGAGTGAGGCGCGCTGGCTCATCGACTCGTATCATTGCAGCCGCTACAACACCCAGACCCGCAGGCTCACTGCGGCGATGTTCCGCGCGGTGGTGGAACGGGCCTGCGAGCGTGCCGGTACGGCCAAGGTGCAGCGCTCGTGAGCGTGTTCGATCCCAAGGGATACAGCGCCTCGCTCCCGCGCCGTCCCGGCGTATATCGCATGTACGGCGCGCAGCACGAGCTGCTGTACGTCGGCAAGGCGCGCAGCCTCAAGGACCGCGTCGGCAGCTATTTCGCCGCCGGCAACGTCAATCCCAAGGTGCAGGCGCTGGTCGCGCAGATCGCCGCCATCGAGGTCACGGTCACCAACTCCGAGACCGAGGCGCTGCTGCTCGAGTACAACCTCATCAAGGAGCACCGGCCGCGCTTCAACGTGGTGCTGCGCGACGACAAGAGCTTTCCGTATATTCACTTCGAGAGCGGCCACGCGTATCCGCGCCTCTCCTTCTATCGCGGCGCACGCGCGGCTCCCGGACGCTACTTCGGTCCGTTCCCCAACGCCGGCGCGGTGCGCGACACCCTCAATCAGCTGCAGAAGCTGTTCCACATCCGCAACTGCAGCGACAGCTTCTTCGCCAATCGCAGCCGGCCGTGCCTGCAGCATCAGATCGGGCGTTGCTCGGCGCCGTGCGTCGGGCTCATCACACGCGAGGCCTACGCCCAGGACATCCACGCGGCCGTCAAGGTGCTCGAGGGACGGAGCGAGGAGGTCAACGCGGAGCTCGAGCAGCGCATGGAGGCGGCCGGCGCGCGGCTCGAATTCGAGCGCGCCGCGCAGGTGCGCGACCAGCTCGCGGCCCTGAAGCGCATCCAGGCGCAGCAGGTGGTGACCGCGGGGGCGGAGCGCGACGCGGACGTGCTGGCGATCGAAGGGGAGGCCGGGGAGTACTGCGTGAGCGTCATGCTGGTGCGCGGCGGGCGCAACCTCGGCACCAGCAGTTACTTCCCGCGCGCGCTGCTGGCGGAGGCGAACGAGGCGCTGGCCTCCTTCATCATGCAGTACTACGCCGGCACCGAGCCGCCGCCGGAGGTGCTGCTCGGCAGCCGCCTTGCCGACGCCGCCGCGCTCGGCGAAGCGCTGACGAGCCGTGCCGGACACTCAGTAGAAGTGCGCCACCCGGTGCGCGGGCTGGCCGCCAAGTGGGTGGAGCTCACGCGTGACAACGCGGTACAGGCGCTGCGCATGCGCCTGGCGCAGCGCGCCGGCGTGGAAGAGATGCTCACCGAGCTCACCCGTGAGCTCGATCTCCCGGAGCCCCCGGCGCGCCTCGAATGCTTCGACATCAGCCATACGGCCGGAGAGGGCACCGTCGCCTCCTGCGTGGTCTTCGGGTCCGAGGGGCCGCTGAAGAAGGAATATCGCCGCTTCAACATCA
Organism: uncultured Gammaproteobacteria bacterium; assembly: GCA_963804465.1. Classification (GTDB taxonomy): domain Bacteria; phylum Pseudomonadota; class Gammaproteobacteria; order Steroidobacterales; family Steroidobacteraceae; genus 13-2-20CM-66-19. The sequence continues at coordinate 318,654 of CAWDQL010000017.1, read as the reverse complement.
GCGGTATCACGCCCGGCGATGACTACGGCGCGCTGCGTCAGGCACTCGAGCGCCGTTACAAGCACGTGCGCTCGGGCGAGGTGCCGCCGCCGGATGTGCTGCTGATCGACGGCGGCGCGGGGCAGGTCAACGAGGTGTACTCCGTGCTGGTGGCGCTCGGATTTCCGGACCTGACGCTGGTCGGCGTCGCCAAGGGCCCGGCGCGCCGGCCGGGCCAGGAGCGGCTGTTCGTCCACGGCGCGCCGGCGCCGGTGTCGCTCGAGGCGCATTCGCCGGCGCTGCGTTTCATCCAGAGAATCCGCGACGAGGCGCACCGCTTTGCCATCACCGGCCACCGGCGCAAGCGCGCGCGGCGTTACAACGAATCGGTGCTGGAGGTAGTGCCGGGCCTGGGGCCTGCCAAGCGCCGGGCGCTGCTCAGGCACTTTGGGGGATTGCAGGGGGTAATGCGCGCCGGGATCGCCGATCTCACCCAGGTGGCGGGAATCGGCGCGACGCTCGCGCGAAGTCTTTATGATCACCTGCACCCGGGCTCCTGAGCTATAAGGACCGGCGAGACTCGGCAATGGTCTGGAACGTACCCAACACGCTCACCTGGCTGCGGATCGCGGCGATCCCGCTGATCGTGCTCCTCTTCTACATGCCGTATCCGTGGTCGGATCCTGCGGCGGGCCTGTTGTTCGCGGCCGCCGGGATCACCGATTCGCTGGACGGCTATTTCGCCCGGCGCCTGCAACAGACCTCGCGCCTCGGCGCGTTCCTCGACCCGGTCGCCGACAAGCTGATCGTCGCCGTGGCGCTGGTGCTGCTGGTCAGCAGGGACCCGCGCTGGTTCATCGTGCTCACGGCCGCGGTCATCATCGGCCGCGAGATCACGATCTCGGCGCTGCGCGAGTGGATGGCGGAGATCGGGGCACGGCGCAAGGTCGCCGTATCGCAGCTCGGCAAGTACAAGACGATCCTGCAGATCGTCGGGCTGTCGCTGATGCTCTACCGCGAGCCGCTCCTCGGGTTCTCAACCTACTGGCTCGGCGTCAGATTTATCGTAGTCGCTGCCGCCGCGACGCTGTTGTCGATGGTCCTGTACCTGCGGGCGGCATGGCCTGATCTAAAACGTTAAGAGAGTTACGTAAGTCTATGTATTGATAGCACCCCCGCGCTCGCCTTGACTTCCCGGGGGGTGTACATAGAATCCGCCGTTCTGACTCGGATGCGGGCTTAGCTCAGTTGGTAGAGCGGTACCTTGCCAAGGTACAGGTCGACGGTTCGAACCCGTTAGCCCGCTCCATCTCCCCTCTCGACCGTCACGCGGGGCTCGCCGGGCGTCATGGTCCCGATCACGGTTGCCCGGTCAAACCCGTGACGCCTGAGAACCTCGAGTGCCTCACGCGCGGCCCCGGGCGCGCAGGCGACCAGTAGCCCCCCGGACGTCTGTGGATCGCAGAGCAGCGCCTGGTGCGCGGGCGTGAGCCCGGGTCCCAGCCGAACCTCATCCCCGTAGGCCGCCCAGTTGCGGCCCGAGGCGCCGGTGACGTAGCCGGCCGACTGCAGCGTCTCGATACCCTCGATCAGCGGCAGCGCGCTGAAGCGAACCCGGGCACCGAGCCGGGCCGCACGGCACATCGGGAGAAGGTGTCCGAGGAGCCCGAATCCGGTGACGTCCGTCATCGCGTGGACACCGGGGAGCGTGGCCAGTTCGGGACCGGCGGTGTTCAATCGCGTGGTCGTCTCGATCAGCGCGCGGTAGCCGTCTGCATCGAGCGCTTGGCTTTTGAGGGCCGCGGAGAGGATGCCGACCCCTAAGGGCTTGCCGAGGATCAGCACATCCTCAGGCAGTGCCCCGCTGTTGCGCTTCAGCTGCGCTGGATGCACGAGCCCGAGCGCCGCCAGCCCGTAGATGGGCTCCACCGAATCGATGCTGTGTCCGCCCGCGATCGGAATGCCGGCCGCGGCGCACACCGCCTCGCCACCGCGCAGGATGGCGCGGATCGTCTCCGCGGGCAGGACATTCACCGGCATGGCAAGCAGTGCCAGGGCGAAAATCGGCCGGCCACCCATCGCGTACACATCCGACAGCGCGTTGGCCGCGGCGATGCGTCCGAAGTCGAACGGGTCATCGACGATCGGCATGAAGAAGTCGGTGGTCGCAACCAGCGCCTGGGTGTCATTGAGGCGGTAGACCGCGGCGTCGTCGCCGGTCTCGGTGCCGACCAGAAGATTCGCATGCGGCGCGGCGTCCGCGGCGCCCTTCAGCAGCTCGGCGAGCACGCCCGGTGAGATCTTGCAGCCGCAGCCGCCACCGTGCGCGAGCGCGGTCAGGCGGGGTACAGGAGCCGGGGCGCTCATGAGCTCTAGCCTACGCTGCGCAGGGGAGGTGGCGGAAGGCAGCAGGAGTCGAACCTACCAGGAAGCGTCTGACGCCCCCTCCTGGGTTTGAAGCCCAGGCGCACCACCGGGTACGGGTGCCTTCCAGTCCGTCCGCAACACGTGCGCATCGCGCACGCGGCGGGTGTAGCCGACACGGTCGAAGAACTCGAGGAGCTGTACGGCGCGCTTGCGCCCGAGGCCCACGGCATCGCGGAAGCCGGCGGCACTCACGCTGCCGTTCGCGCGGGCACAGCCGTCGACGATCCCCGCGAGCTCGGCGATCCGCTCGCGAGCGTAGAACAGATCGTGCACCACCTGGTAGGCGCCGCCGCGCGCGACCTGCTTGCGCAGCACGGCCCGCACGCGCGCCTCGCTCTCGCGCACCGCTGTCGCGAGATCACGCACCCACGGCGGGTCGTAGCGACCGGCGGTGATCAGCGGCTCCAGCTTGCGCGCGAGCGTAAGGTCCGCCTCCGACAGCGCGAGCGAATGCTCCGGCAGGTGCAGCCAGGCGCCGCTTACGGACACAAGCCGCTCGCGTTGCAGCTCCGCGATGAGCGCGCGCCACAGGCCGCCCGGAAGGTCCGGGAAGCTCATGCGCCGCAGCCGTCCGCTGTCAGGCCCCGGCTCGTCGGGGACCTCCTCGTGAAAGCGGCGCAGCGCAGCGAGTGCGCCGGCGCGCAGGGCCCGCCAGCGCTCGGGCAGGAGCACGAAGTGCTCATCCCCTGCGGCGAGCTCGAGCGCGGCCGGGGGCAGAGTAATGGCCTCGGGAGCGCGTCCCGTCAGGCGCGTGAGCTCGGCGAGCGTCATGCCGTAGCGCGCGCAGGCGAGGAGCGGCGCAAGGCCCTCGCCGCGCAGAAAGCGCTCGATGCCCGACAGCGACTGCTGGCGCGCCGCAGAGCGGCGGCGGCGCTCGGGTGCCGCCGGATCGAGCACTTCACCGCCGCCGACCGTGCTGCGGCCCTGCGCGTCGCGCACGATGAGGCGGTCTCCGGGGAGCGCACAGAGCGGCGCCGCGAAGACGAGCTGCACCCAGCCGCTTTCGCCGGCGCCGAGGCGCGGCGGCTCGAGCGGCACCGCATGGGCGAGCTGATGTGCCGTCCCGAGGTGCACGTGCAACGGTGACCAGGGCTCGAGCCGCGCGCCGCTGCCGGCCAGCAGCGTGAGGCGCACGTCGATGCGCGTAGTCGGGGCCAGGAGGCGCGGATCGGCGAGCCAGTCGCCGCGTGCGATGGCGCTTTTCTCGATGCCGGCGAGATTGAGGGCGCAGCGCTCGCCGGCGCCGCCGGTTTCCGCGGCCCGATTCTGCGCGTGGATGCTGCGCACGCGTACCCTGCGGCCGTCCGGCATGACTGCGAGCGTATCGCCGGCGCGCACCTGACCTGAGAACACCGTGCCCGTGACCACGGTGCCATGGCCCGCGAGCGTGAACACTCGATCCACGGCGAGTCGGAACAGCCCGTCGCGGGCGCGCCCGGGAGCGTGTGCGGCTGCCTGCGCGAGATGCACTTTGAGCGCGGCGAGGCCGGGGTCGGTGGCGCAGGTGGCATGGAGGGCAAGGATCGGTGCCCCGGCGAGGGGAGTGGCGCTCAGGGCCGCCTCGATCTCATCGCGCGCTGCGCGCCGGCGCACCTCATCGACGCGGTCGATCTTGGTGAGCGCCACCGCGCCCCGGGACACTCCGAGGAGTGTGAGAATCGCAAGGTGCTCGCGCGTCTGCGGCATGACGCCGTCGTCGGCGGCGACCACGAGCAACGCGAAGTCGATGCCGCAGGCGCCCGCCACCATGGTGTGGATGAGCCGCTCGTGGCCCGGCACGTCGATGAAGCCCAGCACCTCACCGCCCTCGAGCGGTGCGTAGGCATATCCCAGCTCGATCGAGATGCCGCGCGCCTTCTCTTCCTTCAGGCGGTCCGTGTCGACGCCGGTGAGTGCGCGCACCAGCGTCGTCTTGCCGTGATCGATGTGACCGGCGGTACCGATGATCACGCGAGCGCTCCCGGCGCGAGCGACTCGAGCTGCGCGGCGAAGGCGGCCTCATCGGCGCTCTCCAGACACCGCAGATCGAGCCATAGTGTCTTGTCCGCGAGCCGCCCGAGCACCGGGCGCGGCAGGGCGCGTAGCGCCGCCGCGAGACGCGTGAGGCTCCCCCGGCCACCCCTGGCAGCGCGGATGGCGAGTCCATGGCTCGACAGCTGCTCGACTGGCAGGGCGCCGCTGCCTATCTGGCTGGCGAGCGGCACGGCGCGGACCTCGTAGTCGGAGCCGAGGGCACGTTCGACGCTTGGCTTAAGGCGCGCCGCCTGCGCGCGCATCTCGCCCTCGGGGCGGATGAGGAGCCGCAGCGTCGTCAGCCGCTGCGCGAGCAGCTCGGGCTCGCGGTAGAGGGATAGCACGGCTTCCAGCGCAGCGATGGTCAGTTTGCTCACGCGCAGGGCGCGCTTCAGCGGATCGCTGCGCAGGCGGCGGATGAGATCGGCGCGTCCCACGATGAGGCCCGCCTGCGGTCCGCCGAGGAGCTTGTCGCCGCTGAAGGTGACGAGGTCCGCGCCCGCCGCGAGCGCCTCGCGCACGGTGGGCTCGGCCGGCAGCCGCCAGCGCGTGAGGTCGATGAGCGAGCCGCTGCCGAGGTCCATCGCCACCGGGACCTGGTGTGCGCGCCCGAGCGCGACCAGTCTCGCAAGCGGCACGCTGGCGGTGAATCCGGAGATGGCGTAGTTGCTGGTGTGAACCTTGAGGAGCAGAGCGCTGCGCGGGCTGAGCGCGTTCGAGTAGTCCGCAAGGTGCGTGCGGTTGGTGGTTCCGACCTCGGTGAGCCTGGCCCCGGCGCGACGCATGATGTCGGGGAGACGGAACGAGCCGCCAATCTCGATCAGCTCGCCGCGCGAGACCAGCACCTCGCGCCGCGCCGCGAGCACGCTCAGCACGAGCAGCACCGCCGCGGCGTTGTTGTTGACGACCGTGGCAGCCTCGGCGCCGGTGAGCTCACACAGCAAGCGCTCGACGCGCGCATCGCGCTCGCCGCGCTTGCCGGAGGCGACATCGAGCTCGAGGTCGACGGACGAGGTGAGCGCCGTGACGACTGCGCGCACCGCCGCCTCGGGCAGCAGGGCGCGTCCGAGGTTGGTGTGCAGCACCGTTCCGGTGAGATTGAAGACCGGCTGGAGCGCGGTCGGCTGGCCGGCGCTGAGGCGCTCGATAACGGCGGCGGCCACGGCCTCAGGGGTGAGGGCGGCGGCCCCGAGCCTGCCCGTGACTGCAGCCGTTCGCAGCTCCGTAAGACGCGCGCGCAGCGCGGCGGTCACGCGGGTGTGGCCGTGCTGCTCGAGGAGCGGCGCGAAGGGGCGCGACTTGAGCAGCCGGTCCACCGACGGGATGGCGGCCGCACGAGAGGTCGCTGCGCGTTTGCGAGTGTTGGCTGGGGACACGGGATCTACAGCGCCGCGCGAGCGGTGCTGCCTTTTGTTTCTGGCGTCAAACCTTGACAGCTACAGTTCGGAGAAGACCCGCAACGAAGGCCGCTCAGTGTGCCTGCCACAGCAGCGGGTTGCCGCTGCCGCGGTGGTAGCCGGCCTCGGCCATGAGCAGGTCGAGGCCGAGGCTCGCCAGGTCGTCGGCCACCGGCTCCACGTCCCGATCCTTCTCCTGGTAGAGGATCTTGCGGTAGGTATGACACTCATCGCAAGACTCGGCGCGGATGGCGTCCGTCGCCCCCTCGATCGAGTGGTAGGCGATGTGGGCGGTGTCCTGACACTGGCTGCAGGTGACCCGCACCAGGTGCCATTCAGTGGCACACAGCGGACAGTGGAGATAGCGGTAGCCCTGAGAGTCCCGGTCGGCGCGCACCACGCTCGCTACGGGGAGCGTCCCACAGACGGGGCACACGCCCGGTAACTCGAGGGGGGCGATGGCTTCCTTGCCCAGACGGCTCGCCACGGCCACCCACTGCACCTGCAGCGCCGCCATCAGAAAGGGCGCCGCGGCGAGATCGATCGCACCGCTGCGTGCGGCGAGCAACGCATCGGCCTGCGCCTCGAGCTCCTGGGCCCCCGCGGCGCGCAGCCGCTCATGGATCTCCTGGAGCGTCGCGGGAGCTCCCGGGGTTGCGGCGGCCGTGGCGGCGAGCTCGACCGCGAGCTCGCGCCAGGCGGAGGGGCGCGGCCATCCGCTGGCGTGAATCACGGGCATGTGGTGGGTGCGTGCGCGCGCGATGTCGTCCGCCGTCGGAAGGTGCGGCACGCAAGCCGCGAGCGCCGCCGCCTGCCGCTCGGCGACGGTCGCCATCAGCTGGAGATACTCCGCGATGGCCTGGCCCGGTGCGCCGGGTGCGGCGAGCCGCCGCAGGCGGTCCGCACGGGCCGCGAACGGGCCGTGAGCCAGAGGCAGTCGGATGCGCGGTATCGCCTGCTGGGCGAAGGCCTCAATTTGGCCCGGTTGGAGGATGCGCGTCATGAGTGATCTGGCGGAACCACCCGCGATGATGCTTCCACGCCCAGCCCGGCGTCACGGTGCCGCGGATCATGGCGTGCACCGAGCCCTTGACCCAGAGCGCGGCGTAGATGTGGATCAGGATCGCACAGATCAGCAGGAAAGCGCACACGGCGTGCACGAGCGAGGCGAGGCGAATCACCTCGACGGAGAAGTAGAGGGAGAAATAGGCACGCCAGATCACTATGCCGGAGAACAGCAGCCCAAGCATGCCGATGACAATGACGAGGAACAGCAGCTTCTGCCCGCCGTTGTAGCGCCCGACCTCGGGGAGCCGGTCTTCGCGGTTGTTGACCACGTCACGCCATTGCCGGAGCCACTGCCAGTCCGCGGGGCGCATGCGGTTGTCGTCCCACACCGCCGCCGCGAGCAGCAGGAACACGAGAGCCGCGAACAGCCCGATGAACGGATGCAGGATCCGCGTCCACGGGCCGCCGCCGAAGAGGTTGCTGAACCAGAAGAGCGCCGGATGAAACAGCGCCAGCCCCGAGAGCGCTGCGAGGATAAACCCGAGCGCAATCAGCCAGTGGTTGGTGCGCACTTCAGCGCTGTAGCGGACGAGGTTGCGGCCGTCGCTATCGCTCATGCGCGCTTCTCCGCAGCCGCCTCATCGGCGGGTGTGACTTCATTCCTTCCGACGCGCACCAGGTGGAAGAAACCGGCGAGCGCCGTCACGCCCATGACGATGAGCGCCAGCGGCTTGGTGCGGCCCTTCCAGGCCCGCACCAGGAGACTGATGTGCGGATCGGGTGCGAGCCCGGAGTAGAGCGCCGGCTGGTCGGCGTGATGCAGCACGTACATGACGTGCGTGCCGCCGACACCCGCCGGGTCGTACAGTCCCGCGTGCTCGAAGCCGCGGGACTTGAGGTCCGCGACGCGCTCGGCGGCATGCTCCTGCATGTCCTGCTTAGTCCCGAACACCAGCGCGCCGGTAGGACACGCCTTGATGCACGCCGGCTCGAGCCCGACCGCCACGCGGTCGGAGCACAGCGTGCACTTGTAGGCCTTGTGATCGCGCTTGGAGACGCGCGGAATGTCGAACGGGCAGGCGGTGACACAGTAGCCGCAGCCGATGCAGTTCTCTTCCTGGAAATCGACGATACCGTTGGAGTACTGCACGATCGCGCCGGGGGCCGGACAGGCCTTGAGGCAGCCGGGATCGGCGCAGTGCATGCAGCCGTCCTTGCGGATCAGCCACTCGAGGTCGCCCTTCGGGTTCTCGTACTCGGCGAAGCGCATCAGCGTCCAGGTGCTGTCCGACAGGTCGGCCGGGTTCTGGTAACTGCCGGTGTTCGTGCCTACCTCGTCGCGCAGGTCGTTCCATTCCATGCAGGCGACCTGGCAGGCCTTGCAGCCGATGCACTTGCTGGTGTCGATCAGCTTGGCGACCGTGCCGGTATAGGCGCCGCGCACCTCGGGTTCCGGAGTGGTGGTCGCCGAGCGGCGGATGATATCGAGTGATTGCAGCGGCATATCAGCGCCTCTCCACCGGACTCACAGTCTTTCCACCTTGACGAGGAACGACTTGAACTCCGGCGTCTGCGAATTGGCGTCACCGACCGCCGGAGTAAGCGTATTGGCGAGATAGCCCGGCTTGGCGAGTCCGGTAAAGCCCCAGTGGATCGGGATCCCGACGGTGTGCACCTGCTTGCCGTCCACGGTCAGGTCCCGCAGGCGCTTGGTGACCACTGCTACTGCCTTGATGAAGCCGCGGTTGGACGACACCTTCACCTTATCGCCGGAGGCGATCCCAAGCTGCTTGCCGAGTGCCTCGCCAATCTCGACGAACTGCTCAGGCTGCAGGATAGCGTTCATGCGCGCGTGCTTGGTCCAGTAGTGGAAGTGCTCGGTGAGGCGGTAGGTCGTGGCGACGTGCGGAAACTGCTCGACCTTGCCGAAGGCCGCGCGATCGTCCTTGAAGACCCGCGCCGCCGGGTTGTTCAGCACGTTCTTGTTTCCGGGGTTGAGCAGGTTCTGCGCGAGGGGTGTCTCGAAGGGCTCGTAGTGCTCCGGGAACGGCCCCTCGGCCATGGCGCCCTTGGCGAAGAAGCGCCCGACGCCCTCCGGAATCATGATGAACGGGCCCATTCCGAGCGCCGGATCCTCGTCCGCCTTGTAGTCCGGTACGTCGGCGCCGCCCCAGGCCGTCCCGTTCCAGGCGATGAGCTTGCGGCCTGGATTGAAAGGCTTGCCGCTCGGATCGCAGGAGGCGCGGTTGTACATGACACGTCGGTTCGCCGGCCAGGCGAAGGCCCAATTGAGCGTCTGGCCTATGCCGGTGGGATCGGAGTTGTCCCGCCGCGCCATCAGGTTGCCCGCAGGCCCCCAGGCGCCGCAGAACAGCCAGCATCCGGACAGCGTGCTGCCGTCGTCGCGCAGCTCGCCGAATCCCGCCAGCTGTTCGCCGGCCTTGCGCGTGACTGCACCCGGATTCTTCGGATCGGCGAGGTCCTTGAGCGCGCGCCCGCTGTACTCCTTGGCGAGCTCCTCGGAGGTGGGGCTCGCCGGCCGGGCGTACGGCCAATAGAGGTTCACGATCGGATCGGGGTACGCTCCGCCCTCTGTCTTGTAGAGCGCGCGCAGGCGCGTATAGAGCTCGCCCATGATTTCGAGGTCGCTGCGCGCCTCCCCGGGGGGCTCGGCGCCCTTCCAGTGCCACTGCAGCCAGCGCGCCGAGTTCACCAGCGCGCCGTCCTCTTCCGCAAAGCACGCGGTGGGCAGGCGGAACACCTCCGTTTGGATCTTGCTTGGGTCGACGTCGTTGTGCTCGCCGAAATTGCGCCAGAACTCGCTGGTCTCGGTCGCGAGGGGATCCATGACCACCAGGAATTTGAGCTTGGCGAGGCTCGCGTTCATCTTCGCCTTGTTGGGCGCCGCGGCGAGCGGGTTGAAGCCCTGGCAGATGTAGCCGTTCATCTTTCCCTGGCTCATCAGCTCGAAGGCCTGCAGCATGTCGTAGCCCTTGTCGAGCTTCGGCAGGTACTCATACCCCCAGTTGTTCTCGGGCGTCGCGGCGTCCCCCCACCAGGCCTTCATGAGGCTCACATAGAACTTGTTGTAGTTCTGCCAGTAGCTGAGCTGGTTCGGCCGCAGCGGCTTCTGCGCGCGCACGGCGATGTACTTGTCGTACTCCTGTTCCTTCTCGCCGGGAAGGGTGAGGTAGCCCGGCAACAGGTTCGTCAACAGCCCGAGATCGGTGAGTCCTTGGATGTTCGAATGCCCGCGCAGGGCGTTCATGCCGCCGCCCGCCACGCCGATGTTGCCGAGGAGCAGCTGCATCATGGCGCCGGCGCGGATCATCTGCGAGCCGACCGAGTGCTGCGTCCAGCCGAGGGCGTACATGATGGTCATCGCACGGTTCGGGGCAGCCGTCGAGCCGATCAGCTCGCACACCTTGAGGAACTTGTCCTTGGGCGTACCGCAGACGCGCTCGACCATCTCCGGGGTATAGCGCGCGTAGTGGCTTTTCATCAGCTGGTACACGCAGCGCGGGTGGGCGAGCGTCGGGTCCGTCTTGACGAAGCCGTCGGTCCCGAATTCGTAGTTCCAGGTCGACTTGTCGTAGCTGTGCTTCTCGGGGTTGTAGCCTGAGTACAGCCCGTCCTTGAACGCAAAGTCCTCGCGCACGATGAACGTCATATCGGTGTAATTCCGGACGTACTCGTGCTGGATCTTGTCCTCCGTGAGGAGGTGGCTCATCACCCCGCCGAGGAAGGCGATATCGGTGCCGGTGCGGATGGGCGCGTAGAAGTCGGCGACCGAGGCCGAGCGCGTGAAGCGCGGATCGACGACAATCAGCTTGGCCTTGTTGTGTGCCTTGGCCTCAGTGACCCACTTGAAGCCGCAAGGGTGAGCCTCGGCGGCGTTGCCACCCATGATGAGAACGATGTCGGCATTCCGGATGTCGACCCAGTGATTCGTCATCGCTCCGCGGCCAAACGTCGGGGCAAGACCTGCCACCGTCGGGCCGTGTCACACACGGGCCTGATTGTCGAAAGCTAGGATGCCGAGTGAGCGGATGACCTTATGGGTGACATAGCCGACTTCGTTGCTGCTCGCTGACGCTGCCAGCATGCCGGTTGTCACCCAGCGATTGACGGTCAGCCCGTCGGCGTTCTTGGCGACGAAGTTGGCATCGCGATCGGCCTTCATGAGCTTGGCGACTCGATCGAGCGCCTCGTCCCAGGAGATCTGCTGCCACTTGTCCGAGCCCGGGGCGCGGTACTCGGGATGCGTCAGGCGGCTCGGGCTGTGAATGAAGTCAATGAGGGCGGCGCCCTTGGGGCACAGCGTGCCGCGGTTGACCGGGTGATCGGGGTCGCCCTCGATGTGGAAGATACTCGAGCGCGCGTTCTTGGCCTTATCGCCCAGGCTGTACATGAGTACGCCGCAGGACACGGAGCAATACGGGCAGGTATTGCGCGTTTCGGTGGCGCGGCTCAACTTGAATTCGCGCACCTCAGCAATCGCAGCGGTCGGTGAGAAGCCGAGGAGCGCGAGGCTCGACCCGGCCAGGGTGGCGCCAGTTATCTTGAGGAACTCGCGCCGCGTCACATCAGCCATGGCATTCCCCTCGAGCATGTCTGCAGACGGGCCGAGTCTATACTTCTTAATAAGAGGGGGCCATACAGCGAGCCTGTAGCAGGCTGCGGGCGGCGTCTGCGGACACGTTTCGCCAATCGACGCCCCGGGTGCCATTTGTTACGCTTTGTTGGCTACGCAAGTTGAAGCTGCAGCCCCGCAGGTGCTGTCCATCCGCGGGAGCGTTGCGATTTTCACCCCGTGGTGCCGAGCTTCAATTTTCCACCCATTGGCTAGGTGGCAGAGTGGTCATGCAGCGGCCTGCAAAGCCGTCTACGCCGGTTCGATTCCGACCCTAGCCTCCAGAACCCTGTCCCGGATTGTCTTCCCGCGTCCTTCTGCGTCCTCAGTATTAACCTAAGTGATTGAATATATGGCTGGCGGTTACACCCTCTTAAGGGCGAACTCGCGGGACACTGGGCGGTGTGGGTCGATGAGAACTGGCGGTTGATTTTCACGTTCGAAGGCACGGACGCTGTTCTCGTCGACTACCAGGACTATCACTGAGAGATGAACTATGGCTCGCATGCACAATCCGCCGCATCCCGGCGAGGTTCTCAAGGGCACGGTCCTCCGCCGAGGCGGTGGGCTCTCGGTTACGGAGTTCGCAAAGCGCCTCGAAGTATCCCGTGTCGCGCTGTCGCGCGTGGTCAATGGACGCGCCGCGGTGAGCGCGGAGCTCGCAATCCGGCTCGCTCCAGCCTTGGGGGGCTCGGCCGAGTCTTGGCTGCGGATGCAAGTTTCCTACGACCTTTGGCAGGCCCAAAGAAAGCGTAGGCCCAAGATCAGACCTCTCGAGTTACGCGAGGGCGATCGGGCGGCTTAGGAGCGGCGTATAGCGCCGGTTAGCACATGCGCAAGAGCCTACTCCTGTTATCGCTGGTCGCATGGGTGGGATTGATCTCCTGCACAAAGTTGAACAATCCTGCAAATCTTGAAGTCTCATCTCACCCAGTCGAGGCGATTCCGCTATTTGTCTCGGGGTTGGAGATCGCGCGTCCGCAATTCACCGCGGTTTACACGACGGACGTCAGCCGCTGTTCGCACCTCACAGGCGCGGGGCAGGGGCCATACACCGAGGAACTTCCTATTCCGCTGCAAACGGCCCCGGATGGCTATCGTGGGTTGATCGTCATCGACAAACTCGTGCCCGGACCATGTGGCTGGAAGTTCCAGCAAGTTAACTGGGGTCTGGCCGATAGCGTACGGAACCCGCTCGCGATTCCTGGCACTCGTGCTATCTCACGTCAAGTTCAAACAGACTTGTGGTGTTATCGTGTGACTTACCAAGAGAAACCGCTTCAATGGTGCGAGGGTCTGGCATTGCTGAGGTGGCCGAGCGGGCAACGCGCTGTCAGCTCCAGCTTCCTGGCACAGTTCAACGCAGTTCAACAGAACGACGGCGGCCTTCGCCGGATAACCGCGACAACGACCGAGGTGCGCGTAGTCTTTCATGATTTGAATGCAATCCAAGGGGCCTTAATTCCAGTTGATGACCCGGATGTGCAGGTTGAGCGGGCTAATGCAAAAGCCGTGCGGGACCGAGATCCGAGATACATGGCGTCGAAGTGCATCGAAGGGGAGACGACGGCGTACATTCGGGCGCACAAACCCATCACCGATCCGGCGACGCAGCTTGCGGGGCTACCTGCGATCAGGGAGCGGTGCCGAGTGGAAGAAGGCCTACCTCCGACGCCGGGTGATGATGAGTAGGCTTTACGCCGTTGCTTGGGAGGCCTGAAAGACTGAGTTGGGTCGAGAGCGAGACGTCCGGCCAGGAGCAGCCGCTCGCCATTCCGAGCGAACTGTTCCGCAAGCGGAGGTTACCGGAGGACGCACGAGGCCACCCCGAGCTGTCACGGATTCAAGCTGCCCACCGCCTTGAGAATCTCCGCGCTGAATAAAGGCAGGTTGCCACCGTTCTTGGCGTTTTCAGCTTCAGCAGCTTCGTTGTAGCGTGCAACGAACTGGCGCGGGTCGGCATACGTCGCGACCAATGCAGGCCGCCCGAACTCACGCTCGATGGTCACGGCCATGCGGTACCCAGCCGTGTACCACGGGCCAACGCCGTAGCCCCCCAAGACCCTAGCTTCGTGCGAGGCGGCGTCGTTGAGAAGATCGCCGTGAACGGTATCAAGAAAGAACGTATTCAGCTCATCGAGGTCGGCGGCAAAGTGTTCGGCTTGGCGATCCCAGTCAAGCCGGTAAGATTCGGAGAAATCCGCCCACGGATTGACGTTAGGCGAGCCGGCAGCGGCGAGGACTGCCATACCTTCACGGAAATTGCCCATCCACCACGCCGCCTTGCGCGCATTCTCCGGCAACGAGCTGATTCCCCTTCTGTAAGTGTCCTGGACGCTGAAAAGCCCGAGGTGATGCGCTTCGTGCGCAAACGTGTTTTCCAGCTGCGCGCGAGTCCTCTTCTTGGGATCGACATAGAGGAAGATGGCCGGTGCTGCTGAATACGGTTCGAATACGAAGCTGTTGCCCTCTGACTTGATCACCGGATAGACCTCGGCACGGAGGGTCGCCTGTGGTGGCAGATAAGCCAGTGGACGCTGCGCTACGGATCGGAGGTCGACGGACTTCCATTCCTGCAGGCTCTGGTGAAGTTGTTCCCGGCTCGCATCGAGTGTGGCTACGAACTTCATGAACTCTTGGTCCGAAAACGGCTGAGGCATCGAGGCCTCGTGCTGTTTCAGCCTGCGATAGGGCGCTGCGGCGAGGAGCCTTTGCCAGTCCGCGGCGGTTACCTCTTCGTGGAAGGCGCGCTTATCGAGAATGGCGAGAACCGCTTCGGCCTCTGAGCTATCCAGGCTTAGGGAGACGCCATTGGCGGGCTGCGCAATGGCCGCCGGTGCCACCAGCGCTGCCAAGATCAAGCCCAGGAAGGTTCGACTGTGGCGCGGATACTTCACGTCGTGAATGATAGTCATCTACGACGCCAACACCCTGATTTTGGCTCGAGCGCCGGCGGAAACCGGCCAAAAGGAGCCGGTCGGTAGGAAACGTCAGTTTTCCGCAAAGCGGCCGTTCGCATAGCCTGCCGATTCGCCAACCTGCAGCCTCACAGCCGGGCGCCTCGTTGGTATTTGCGCGTGCCTCGGCCGTCGGATCCGCTGGCTTTGGCGCGCGATTGGCCTGCCCGTCAGCGGCCGCTCATGATCAGCGGAAAAGGGTCGAGAGCGGATCAGCGCAAAGAATAACCGCGGGCGACGATCGAACATCGCCGCCCGCGGCAGGATCGCAGACTAATCTACTGGACTTTGATCGTCGTCGGCTTCGCCGCTTCGACCTTGGTCTTCGGGATGTGCACCGTCAACACTCCGTCCTTTGCATCGGCGGTGATTCCCTTCTCATTCACATACTCCGGCAGCGCGAAACTGCGCGAGAAGTTGCCATAGAAGCTCTCGACCTTGTGGAACTTCTCGTCCTTCAGCTCCTCTGTCTGTTGCCGTTCGCCGGCCAGCGTCAGCATGCCGTCCTCGACCGTGACGTTCACGTCTTCTTTCTTCACGGCAGGCAGCGCCGCCCGGATCAGGTACTCTTCTCCGGTCTCGCTTATATCAACAGGGGGCGCCCAGTCATGGTTTGCATCGCCCGACCCTAAATAGCGCGGAAAGCGCCCAAACAGGTTCGGGAGCAACGGGTTGAACATCTGGTCCATTCCCGCAAATGGTTCCCAACGAATGAGGTTCATAAATCCTCCTCTTTACTTTCGATTTACCCTTTATTCCGAGCGAAGCGTAGTCCTGTTTCGGTCTGATTGAATCCGCATCAGTGCCTATCCAGGAGCTGCGTGCCCGGGTGCAGCCGCGCGACGCGGCTAACTCGTTGAGTGGAAAACTGACGAGGGTGAGTGCGCCAAGGGCCGATCCGGCAGCGGGCGGCCACTTTGAGACATTTGCAAAGAAACTGCCGAGTTAGCGTGGCTTCTTATCGGGCCTATCGAGGCTATCGGCCGCGCCCGGCCGGGAGCAGCCATTCGCGGTTAAGTTGTGCGTGGGTCACTTAGTGCGCCGCACGTTCCGCGATTGATGTTGACCGTTCCTATTGAGTTGCCTTGTTTCCCGCTGTACTCCAGAA
The DNA here is from genome assembly GCA_963804465.1 of uncultured Gammaproteobacteria bacterium. Taxonomy (GTDB): domain Bacteria; phylum Pseudomonadota; class Gammaproteobacteria; order Steroidobacterales; family Steroidobacteraceae; genus 13-2-20CM-66-19. Next base: position 303,132 of record CAWDQL010000017.1, on the reverse strand, counting down.
CTACAACGACGCCCTGGTCGATCAGCGGCCGCAACTCAGGGTTTGCGCAGCTGCCTGCCTTTATCGTCGGAGTCAATTTCGCCTCGAATGTCGTACTGTCGACGCCATTCGATTCCGCGTTCACGAGCGTGTACATGACGGTCAGTCTCAATCCTGGCCCGGCCCTCGCGCCATCCAATCTGGTATCCGGATCGACTGCAGCGGGGGCGGCGCCGTTAGCCTGGCCGGCGATCTCCCCAACCCTTCTTTGAAGCGCCAGAGCGGCCTTGAACCGCGCGGAATCCTTCGTGTCGCAGGCCGTCAATGTGGCGCACACCATTGCCAAACACCCCACCTTCATTCTGAACTTCACGCGAGGTTTCTCCGCTACCGCTGTCACTGACGCGCCTGTCGTACCGCCGTGCAGATGTGCGTTCGGCAATTGAGCGCGAGCGAGCCCGGTACCGCATGAGTGTATTTCGCCGAGCGCGCTGGCACAAATTGGCGGGGCGTGCTCCGCCTGGCGTTCTGCCATGCGGTGGCGCATTCCCCGGCCCCTGCGTGGCCGCGTTCCCGTCGGGTGTCGGAACGCTCAGTGCAAGGTCTGGCCGAGAGGAATGTTGTTCGTGGAGAACCTTTTCGGCGCAGTGAGGCACCTACGAGCGTGTTGGGCCTGATGAGCCGGTGGGAATCGTGAAAATTCTGGTTCGAATCAAAAATCTTGCTCTGAAGGGAGTTACACCATGCCGTTCATTATGAAATTTAATCTGCAGCTTTGCAGGACCGCAGTCGCTGCTTGCGTTGGCCTCGCCCTTGTTCTTCTCATGGTTTCGGCCCCGGCCGAAGCACAATATCGCCTTACCAATCTGGTTTCGAATCAAGTCGATGAGCATGCCCCGAACACCGATCCATTGCTGGTCAACGCCTGGGGATTAGCCCGAAGCGCCACATCGCCTTGGTGGCTCAGCGATAACCTCTCGGGATGGTCGACTCTCTACAATGCAACCGGAACACCAGAGTCACTCAAGGTTTTGATTCCTACCGCCGGAAACGGACCGACCTCGCCGAAAGGCCTGAACGGCCCTGGCACACCGACGGGAGTCGTTTTCAACGGATCGAAGACGGATTTCCAGATCGAAGGCAACTCCGCGGCTTTCATTTTTGCGACGCTAGATGGGACGATCAGCGCCTGGGCGCCGGGTGTGAACGCCAACCAAGCGACAATCGCGGTGGACAACTCGGCCAACAAAGCCATGTACACAGGCTTGGCCATCACCAGCAACCCCTCGGGGAACTTCCTCTACGCGGCGGACAACACCAACAATCAGATCGATATGTTCGACGGTACCTTCACGCTGGTGAAGTCGTTTGGTGATCCGACGATCCCCTCGAACTTCTCGGTCTTTGGCATCCAGGACATCAATGGCTTGGTTTACGTCGCGTATGCCATACCGAACGTCGGCGCCGGCGGCTTCGTCGACGTCTTCAAGGAGGATGGCACCCTCGTGAAGACACTGATCCAAGGACTGCCGCTAAATCAGGCCTGGGGCATGGCCCTCGCTCCCAGCACCTTTGGGCCGCTGAGCAATACTCTGCTCGTTTCAAACAACTCCACCGACGGCACCATCAACGGGTTCAATCCTAACACCGGGGAGTTTGTGGGTACGATAAGGGACCGGCACGGGAGGAAGATTATCTTCAACAACACCTGGGCGATTGCTTTCGGTGGCGGAGCCTCAAACAACGGAGCACAAAACGAACTGTTCGTCACCGTAGGCCCGGGCAATGGAGCACAAAGCGAAATGGCCGGTACGTTTGCATCAATCGTCTTAGATCCAACCCACGATCATGATAACGACGAGGGTGGCCCGAAATAGGCGTGCGGATCCGGTGGCGTGGCGGCAGCGCCACGCCCCGGTGTCGCAGCAACGGCGCCAGCGGAGCCCGTTGCCCGACATTCCGCGCATGCCCATCGCCACGACCGCGTAGCCGTGGCGCGGGGTGGTCGGAGCTGCCGTCGGGAATAGTCAGAGGAGTCCGACTGCCAGGGTGAGCAACACCGCCAGCAGCACGTAGGCGACATAGGCGTTAATGAGGCCGTGATGCATGGAGGCCAGCTTGCGCGCCAATCCCAGGGCCGCTCTTGCCATCGGCTGGACCGCAAATCGGTCCATGACGTGTATTACCCGATGCTCGCGACGAATGGCGTTGCGAAAGTGCTCGACCACGGTTTCGCGCGTGTCTTCCACGGTCGTGGGCCGGAAAAACGCATCGAATACCACCCGCACCGGATTAGAGAAACCGGTCGCCGTGTAGGTCATCTCCGGCAGCAGGCGCCGCACGCCACCATCCCAGCGTTCCCCGTGCGTCAGGTGCCGAGCGCGCGTCAGCCACAGGCGCAGCACCGCCCACGTCAGAAGCAGCAGGACAATGAGCGCGATAGCCATGTAGGAAGTCGACATCGCGAATACCACCGGGTTGGCTTGACCCCCGCGATGCAGCACCACCAGGCCGCGCCCGGGCAGCACGCGTTGCCCCGTCTGCGCCCCCAGGTCGTGGAACTCCGCCGCGAACGCCGGCGGGAGCGCCTCATGGCCAACCGCGTCAGCGAAGAACGGCGGAACCAGCGCCTCGGTCGCACTGGCGCGCGTCAGGGGCTGAAGCTCCTGACTGAGCGCCGGAATCACATAGGTCGGCAATGCGCCCAACAACAGGCACAGACCGGCAAGTACCAGCACCGGCGCCACGGACAAGGCGTGCGCCTCGGTAGCCCGCGCGGCAGCGGCCGAGCGTGACACGCCCAGGAAGCCCATCGCGAACAGCTTGACGAAACAGGTCACCGCCAGCGCTGCCGTCAGCGCCAATCCGGCGCCGCAGAGTGCGAAGACGATCTTGACCGGTATCGAGGGGAGCTCCGCCGACCTCAGCAGGGTCTGAAGCGTCAGCCACTCGCTGACGAAGCCGTTGAAGGGAGGGAGCGCTGCGATCGCGAGCGTGCCGATCAGCACCGCGACCGCGGTGAGCGGCATCGTGTGAATCAGCCCGCCGAGACGATTGAGATCACGGCTGCCGGCGCGGTCGTCCACTGTCCCCGCTCCCATGAAGAGCAGCGCCTTGTACACCGAGTGATTGACCAGGTGGTAGAAAGCGGCGACGAAGGCGATAGCGCCGAGGTCTTGACGGCCGTAGCCGACGAAGACCAGGCCCGCGCCGAGGCCGGCCGTCACGATCCCGATGTTCTCGATGGAGCTGTGCGCGAGCATCGCTTTCAGATCGTTCTCGACGGCGGCGTAAAGAATTCCGACCAGCGCAGACACTGTGCCGACGACGAGCACCACGAGCCCGGCGGCGAGCGTGCTTACAGGCAGGAGATCGACGTTGACGCGCACGATGCCATAGATTCCGAGGTTGAGGATCACCGCGGAAAGCACCGCTGAAACGTTCGCCGGCGCTGCCGGATGCGCGCGCGGTAGCCAGGTGTTTACCGGGACCAGGCCCGCCTTGACGCCGAAGCCGAAGAACGTCAGGAGAAAGACCAGCCAGCGGGCTACCGGCCCGAGACTCGAGGCCGCCCCTTTCAGCGCCGCAAACTGCAGAGACCCCGCATTCACGCCGAGGTAGAGCAGCGCCAGGGCGACCGCGATGAACCCCGCCTCGCCCGTCGCGAGCATCAGGAACCCCGCGCGACTGCTTTCCTCGCGGCGGTGCTCGAAGGCAACGAGCAGGTAGGTGAGAAGTGACATGGCCTCCCAGGCGAGCAGGAACAGCAGTGCATCCCCGGCGATCAGGATCAGCACGATCGAGGCGAACAGCAGCAGAAACCAGGCGTTCATCGCCCGCAGGCTGTAACGTCCCGCGTAGCGCTTCAGGTAGGCAGCCGAAAAAACCGCCACCGCCATCACGACGATTGCAGCGGTGAACAGGAAGATCGCCGCGAGCCGATCGAGCGAAATCGACAGGCGCCCGAGCGGGATAATCGTCCAGAGTGTGCCGATGAAGGACCTTCCCGACCAGAGCACCCTGAGGCTCGCCGCAGCCGCGGCCGCCGCTGCCGGGACGCCGGTGCAGGCAAGCAGCGTCGGGCAACGGCGGTCCGGAACGATCAATCCGGCGAGCGCTCCCCCGACACAAAGCGCGCACGCGGCAGCAAGCAGCCATCCATCGGCGTCCATGAAGCCTCCTCGCCCGCCGAGGCGTCGGCGCGATTAAAGCGTCAGGATCTCGGCAGCAGGACGAGCACGATCAGCAGGGCCAGAAACGCGTAGGTCACGTAAGCATTGATCTTTCCGTGATGCATGGCGGCGAGCAGGCGGGCGAATCGGAGTGTCGTCGTCCTGACCGGTCGAAACACCAGACGGTCGACCAGATGGACGTGCTCCTTTTCCCGTCGGATGGCGTTGCGGAAGTGCTCCGCCACCGTCTCGCGCGTGTCCTCCACCGTCGTCGGACGGAAGATCGCATCAAATATCACCCTCACGGGATTGGAAAATCCCGTTGCCGTGTAGGTCATCTCCGGCAGCAAGCGCCGCAGCCCGCCGTCCCAGCGTTCACCGCGTGCGAGCCGCCGCGTGCGCGTCAGCCATAGCCGCACCACCCCACAGGTCAGGAGCAGCAGGACGATGAGCGCGATCGCCATGTAGGAGCTCGACATCGCGAACACGACGGGATTGGTCTCGCCCCCTCGATGCAGCACCACGAGTCCGCGCCCCGGCAGTACGGTCTGCCCGACCTGCGCGCCGAGGTCATGAAACTCCGCTGCAAACGCCGAGGGCAGCGCGCCGTGCCCGGTGGCGGAAGCAAAGAACGGGGGCACGAGCGCCCCGGAGGCACTCGAGGTGCTCACCTGCACCGAGACCGGGTCGAGCAGCGCGATCACGTAGGTGGGGAGGACCCCGAAGCCCAGGCACAGCAGCGCGAGCAACGTCATGGCAGCGAGCGCCGGCCGGCCGGCCTCGCTCACGTGGCGCTCGGGAGCAAGCCGGCGCATCCCGAGGAAGGTCATGGCGAACACCTTCACGAAGCAGGTCACGGCCAGTGCGGCCGTCAGCGCGAGCGCCGCACCGCAGAGCGCGAAGACGATCTTGGCACCCGTGGAGGAGAGCTCCGCCGCTCGCAGCAAGGTCTGAAGCGTCAGCCATTCGCTGACGAACCCGTTCAACGGAGGCAGGCCGGCGATCGCCAGTGTGCCCACCAGGAAGACCGCGGCGAGAAGCGGCATCAGCTTGAGGAGGCCCCCGAGCCGGTCCATGTCGCGCGTGCCAGTCCTGGCCTCCACCGAGCCGACGCCGATGAAAAGCAGCGTCTTGTAGAGCGAGTGGTTCGTCAGGTGGTAGAGCGCCGCGACGAAGGCGATCGACCCGAGGACCGGATGCGCCGCCGCGATGAAGACCATGCCGGCGCCTGTGCCAGCGACGATGATGCCGACGTTCTCGATCGAGCTGTGCGCCAGCATCACCTTCAGATCGTTGTCCGTCGTTGCATAGAGAATGCCGATCAGCGCCGAGGCGGTTCCGATTACGAGCGCGACGAGGCCGACCGTGACATCGCTCGCCGGCAGGAGATCGGCGTTCACCCGCAGGATTCCGTAAAGGCCGAGATTCAGCGTGGCACCGGCGAGTACGGGAGCGAAGGCGCGCGGGGCGGCGGCATAGGCACCTTGCAGCCACGAGTTCACCGGTACCAGGCCCGCCTTGACGCCGAAGCCGAAGAAGGTCAGCAGAAACACCGCCCAGCGGGCGCCCGGACCGAGGGATGCGGCGGCGGATTTCAGCGCACCGAATTCGACCGAGGGCGCATTCACGGCGAGCAGGAGGAACCCGAGTGCAGCCGCGAGCGTTCCGGCTTCGCCCATGGCGAGCAGCAGGTATCCCGATCCCACCTGCGCGTCGTGCTCGCCCCGACTGCTGGCGATCAGCAGGTAGCACAGAATCGACATGACCTCCCAGGCGAGGAGGAAAAGGAGCGCGTCCCCGGCGATCAGGATGAGGACGATGGACGCCGCAAGCGCGAGCGACATGATCGTGAAGGCCCGCTCACGGCCTGGCATCGACCCGCCGCGCAGTTCTCCGGCCGCGTAGACCGAGCTCGGCAGCAGCACCAGACCCGTCACCAGCACGAGGGCCGCCGACAGGGGGTCGAGCCGCAACGTGAGAGTCGCGAGCCCCGGCAGCGGCCACAGCGCTCGGTTGAATGTATCCCCGGAGAGGAGCGTGACGGCACCGGCTGCCGCGGCTGCGATGGCGGCAATGCCGCCTGCCCACGCGAGGAGCGTTCCCTGGTGTTTCGGGTGCGTAACGAGGGCTAGCGCGATGCCTGTGCCACAGGCGGCAAAGCACGACACGACGAGGGTCAGACTTGCCATGGCGGGGGAGGTCAGCGAGGCGCCGACACCAGCGAGGCCGGGGATTTGCGTCCCACTGCAACGAGCAGGCCGTGAAGGATCGCAAGCGGCGGGGGAGGATTGCCCGGAACCTCGACATCGACAGGCAGCACATCCGTTGCGCCCTGGGCGCAAACGAAACTCTCGGCGAACACACCGCCGGAGAGCGCACAGGCGCCGACGGCGACGACCCGCTTCGGTGTCGGCATCGCCTCATAGGTCTTGCGCAGCGCGACACGCATATGGTCAGTGACCGCGCCCACAATGAGGAGGACATCGGCGTGGCGCGGGGTCGGGGTGATGAAGAATCCCAGTCGGTGCATGTTGTAGTAGGGGTTATTGAGCTGCTTGACCTCGTTCAAGCAGGCGCCGCAATCCCCAGCGTCGACCACCAGGATGTGGATGGAGTGACTGAAGGCCTGGCCGAATGCAGCTCCCGTGCGGACTTCACCGGACAGTCCCGCCCATTCATAGTTGGTCTTCCATGCAATGGGCCGCGCGGCGCCGCGAACGCAGCGGTAGCAGTGAACACAGCGCCGGTAGTTGACCGTGACGGCTCCCCCGGCCTCTTCGAGCGCGTGCACGGGACATCGCTGCGCGAGGCGCGAGGCTTCGGCGCCGAACTCTCCGCCGACCGGCAGCCCGGGCGTGACTCCCGCGGCGGACTCCGAGCGGCGCGGGTACGCGGTTGTCTTGATGCCGGTGCTGATTCCCTTGAGGACCCACCCGCTCATGATGCCTCCGGTCGCGTCGCTCGGTTCTTCATCGATCGCTCTCTGCGACGGACAGATCGAAGGTCGAGAGAATGATGGGGAAGTCCTGGAAGGCGAATTTCTCGGCGCCCAGGTGGAAGCTGTGCCAGTTGGTGAAGGACGGAGTGACCACACGGTACCGCTGCACGCGTCCGACCCCATCCAGGCGCACCCAATGCAGGGTCGCCCCGCGCGGTGCCTCGGTCCAACCCAGCGCGGCACCCGCGACGAGCGCCGCGCGCCCGTACACCTCTCCTTCCTCCAGGGAAGCGGCCGACTGCTCCATGATACGCACCGACTGTCGCGCTTCCGCGAACAGCACCCGCAGTCGCGCGTAGCCGTCGCCCTCCTGCTCGGTCGGCACGTCGAACTCGAATGACTCGTAACCCGAGTAGGGTTGCATGCGACGCAGGTCGCGGCCCAGTGCCGAAGCCCGTGCGACCGGACCGACCAGGCTGTAGGCCTTGGCGGTTCCCGGCCAGATGACGCCGACCTCCTCGATCCGGTCGAGGAAGCTGCTGGAGACGGTCAGTTGCCGTTCGAGCTCATTGAGCCGCGCGAGAATAGTCTTCGCGCGTCGCAACGCCCCCTCACAGGCCTGCGTCGGCAGGTCGGTGAGCAGCCCTCCCGGCGCGAGTAAACCGAAGAGGTAGCGATGGCCGGTGAGCTCGCCTGAGACCCGCAGCAAGTCCTCTTCCAGCAATGCCGCCTGACTATTGGCAACCGCGAGTGCCGTGGATTCGCAGATCTCCTGGATCGCGCCGGCGTGATGCCGCACTCGCTCCAGTTCGGCCAGGAACACCCGCAGCAGGCCGGCGCGCCGAGGCACAGCGGTGCCGCCAATCGACTCGACGGCTTGGCAGAAGGCAAGGCCGTGCGCGAACGCGGTCGTCGCGGCGAACCGTTCCGCAATTAACATCGCCTCGTCGGCGAGTTTGCCTTCGGCGAGCTTCTCGATCGCCCGCCACTTATAGAAGAGCCGCGTCCACGAGCGGATCACGTCCTCGCCCACGGTCTCGAGCTGGAAATGGACCGATTCGGTTACCCCGGAGAACTTCGGGCCGATCGGCATCATGAAGGCCCCGGATTCCTGCACGACGCGCCGCGGCCGCCAGTCGGCACGCGGCTTGCGGTCGCGCATCGCAGCCTGTGCGTCGAAGCGATGCCGCATCGGTTCGACGGCTTCCTGCCAGGCGTCGTCGTGCAACACGAAGTCGCCTAAGCGCGGGTGCCCCTCGAAGCGCACGCCGAAGAGATCTTCAGCCTCCCGCTCGTGCCAGTCCGCTGCCAGGATCTTCGATTCGATGACGATGCTCGGAAACAGCTTTTCCTCGATCGGCGCCTCCACCCGCACGTGGACCCAGCCCGCGTCGGGTCCGCCGGAGAACACATAACGCAGGCCCCAGGTCTCCGGAGCCTCCTCGACGATCAGGCCCGCGAAGGCAAAATCCAACTCGTGGAAGAGACGGCGGCAAACCTCGGCGAGCACGGCGCGGTCACAATCGACCTCGCTCACCCGCCGCGCAGCATCGAGTCGGCACCGCGCCCGACCCGGAAAGGTTCGCTCGATCCAGTCAAGGAGCCCGGTGTAGTTCACGGCAATCTCACCTGCTCAGCGCCGCCGCCGCCTGCTTCAGCAGCTCGTGAAGCGGCGCGGGAATGTAGACACCCAGCACGATCACGGGGATGGCGGCGATGAGCAGCGCGAGGGCGCAGCTGAACGGCAGGCGGAATCGCGTAGCGGCAGTCTCGTCCGGCGGATCCCCTTCCGCCTGGCCGCCTGCCGCTGTGCCGAAGACCATGCGGTTCACGTGCAGCATGACGCCGAAGAAGGCGACGACGATGAACAGGGCGAGGAGGCCGCTCACCACGTACTGGCTCTGCACCAGCCCCGCGCGCAGGATCGTGAACTCGCTCAGAAAGACTGCAAGCGGCGGGGCGCCGGTGATCGCGAGACCCGCGAGAAGGAGGGCGGCGCCGGCGACGGGCGCGCGGCGGATCAACCCTCGCACGGAGCCGATCTGGCGCGTACCGACGCCAAGGAGCGTCGCTCCGGCTGCAAAGAAGCAGAACGACTTGGTCACGGAATGAGTGACGATCTGCTGCATGGCTCCATAGGAAGCGGATGTGCCGAGTCCAACCGCCGTGAGGATGATTCCCATGTGCTCGACCGTGGAGAAGGCAAACAGCCGCTTGTAGTCAGTCACCTGCAGCAGCAGCAGGGCCGCCGTGCCGACGGAAATCAGCCCGAGGACGAGCGCCCACGTTTCGGCGTGAGCCCCCGGTACGCCCTGCATCACGGGAAACAGCCGCAGGATGACATAGAGGATGGTGGTGGTCTCGATGCCCGAGAGCAACGCGCACACCGGCGAGGGCGCCTGGCTGTGGGCATCGGGGAGCCAGGTGTGCATCGGCACAAGGCCGACCTTGGTGCCGAGACCTATCAGGATGACGAGGAATGCGGTCTGCGCGACCAGCGGCGGCATGGTCGGTGCCGCGGCGATCAGTCCCGTCCACGTGTATGCCCCGGCGCCGCTGGCGTGCATGGCCGCGAAAAGCAACAGGAACCCGAACAGCGCGAAGCCTGCACCCATCAGCGACAGGACCACATACTTCCATGCGGCCTCGAGCGCCTCATGAGTGTTCTCGAAGGAGACGAGGAGCGCTGAGCATAGCGTCGTCAGCTCGACGACGATCCACACCAGTGTCGGCTCCGTGAGTAGCGGAATGGCCAACATCGAGAAGACGAACAGGTTGTAATTGGCGTAATACAGCCGCAGCCTTCGCGGCGTCCGCTCGCCGTGCGCCATGTAGCCGACGGAGAAGATAGCCGCCGTGCTCGCGACCAGCGCGATCAGCAGCAGGATCAGGGCGCTCAGGCCATCCACCATAACCCAGTTCGACCAGCCGGGCCCGAGGCCGGCGGACACCGAGCCGCCCGCCGCAATGCGCCATGCCAGCCGCGCGGCGAGGACCAGGACGAGGAGGCACGAGAGCAGCGTCACGCCCGGCGTCCACCAACGCCTCCCGGAGGGAATGCCCGCCAGAGCGGCGGCGACCAACGGCGGCAAGAGGATGACGACGACGTTCATGGGGTCAGTTCGCCTTCCGCTTGCGCCGCCGCTTCCTTCAGGCTGGCCAGTCCCCCGACCGCCGTAGTGCCGACGTGTTGTTTGACCGCCCGCACCAGGACGCCCACGATGAACACGATGATCAGGCCGTCGGTAGCGATGGCCAGCTCGACCAGCACGGGCAGATCGCGCGCGACCGAGATACCGGCGAGAAACGCACCGTTCTCCATTGCCAGCAGCCCGAGCAGCAACGGCAGCGCCTCGCGGCGAACGGTGAGGGTAAAGGCGCCAAGAAAGAGCCCGGCGATGCCGATCGGAACATTTGGTCCGCGATACTCGGCGGGAAGCGCCTGCATCAACGGAATGCCCAGGAAGTAGGCGCCGATCGCGAGCGCCAGCGCGATCGAGAGCGCCGTCGGGATGTTCAGTACCTGGTCGATCTCGCGGCGCGTGTAGATTTCGGCCGGCGCGGTCCTGCGCAGCAGCCACGGGACGATCACCGGCTTGGTGATGAAATTCACCAGCGCGACGCCGAACAGATGCGCCGAGTGGAACCGCAGGGCGAGCAGCGCGGCGGATGCTGCGAGCAGCAGCGACTGCGCGATAAAGAGATGCAGGCAGGCTCGCGCCTGCCGCATGGCGACGATGCCGAAGGCGGTGAGCAGGAAGAGCCCTGCGGCGAGTGCGTTCAGGTTCTCGAGGAGTGGCTGCATGGTCGTACTCATGCTCCGGTCAGGCCGCGAAAACCTGGGCGATCATCGCGGCAACCGAAGTGATGAACGCCGCGCCGAGGAACTCAACAATGCGGAACAGGCGGAGCTTTGCCAGCGATGACTCGATGATGACCAGCAGCAGCACGAAGCAGAGGATCTTCAAGAGCACCAGCGGTATGGCGAGCAGCACTGCGCCCAAGCTCTGTTGCGCCGCCAGTCCCCATGGGGTCACCAACACGTTAAGGAAGATGCACAGCAGCACGAAGAACTTCATCTGCCCGCCCCATTTCATCAGGGCGAAACCTCGGCCCGAATATTCCAGCGACTTCGATTCGTCGATCATCGCCAGCTCGAAATGTCCGCTCGGGTTGTCGACCGGGATGCGGCCGCCTTCAGCGAGGATCAGCAGGATGAAAGCCAGCACCAGCAGCACGTGGGATGGCGCGAAGAAATTCGCTAGCGGGGTCACCCACTTCTGCTGGACGATGTAGGGAATCGTCGAGCCGGCGACGAAGGACACCGTAAAGAACACAATCATGAAAACCGGCTCGGCGAGGAAGCCGACCATGCGGGTGCGGCTGGCACCCATCGGTCCGTAGGGATTGGCGCTGTCCACTGCAGCGAGCGTGGCGAAGAATCCGGCCAGTGCGAGTACGAAGCCGCCGCCCAGCATGTCACCCATGAATGCAAAGAAAAGCGGGTAGCTCGTCAACACCGGGATCAGCAGCGCGACGAAGATCGGCGCGACGAACACGATGTAAGGCGTGAAGCGGAAGATCCAGGAGCTGTCGTGGGATACGATCTCGTCCTTGTGGAACAGCTTCCAGAGGTCGCGGTAGGGCTGGAAGATGCTCGGTCCATGCTTGGACTGCACCATTTCCTTGAGCCGGGAGGTAACGCCCGATACGAGCGGCGCGAACGCCAGAACGACGAGCACCTGGAGGAGATTGAAACCGATGCGCGCGCTCATCGGTCTCTCACTCCGGCGTTTCCCGTTCTGATTCGTACCGCAACAGGCATAAAAAAACCTACGGAGCGAGCCCTCATCGGGTGCTTCACGTAGGCATCATCAGCCTCTGCGGCGGTTCTTGTGCGGGAGGAATGCCATCTCCCTGGACGGAATATACGGAGGGGCGAGGGATTCGGCAACTCGGCTTCCGCTGTCCTGCCGCGTCTCGCCGTGTCCCTGGAATCTAATGAGCTATTGATTATAAAGTCTGCACGTGTACACGGTCGTCTAGCCGCGTCCTAGCCACCATCGTTACACTCAACACATCAACAGGATCGTCTCACAAAAAATTCCTGACACTGCCCAGCGGAGAAGGCCATGAAAAGACTGCTCGCCGTGCTTGGTCTCGTGCTCGCTATGCCGGCCCTCGCAGGATCACAGGGGGACCGGGGCCCGCCGGGCGACATCCTGGCCGTGCGCAACGTCGAGGTCATATTCCATACCGCCGGGAGCGTGCTGCCCGAGAAAAGCCTCGATCTCATGATGAGCATCTACGCCGACGATGCGGTGCTCACCGACACCGCGCACGATAACAAGGTTTACAGCGGCAAGGCCCAGGTGCGCAGCTACTGGGCCGACGTCAGTGGCCCGTTCCGGCCCGAACATCACTGGATCGGCTATACGCCTGCGATGCGCATGCACGCGGAGGTCGATGGCGATGGCGCGACGCTCTACTTCGAATGCCTGTGGATGGACGTGGACAGCAATGCGGTCGGTACCCACTCCTTCTCCGACATGAAGCTCGCGCGGGTGCACGGGCACTGGCTCGTCAAGGGCATCCGGGTCGGCAAGATCGAGAAACTCTGATTCGTAGTTGCGGCGCGGTATCGAGACAATTGCTCCAGGTGCTTCCGAAGCCAGATAGCCAACCCAGTTAGGTGACCCTCACCGCCTCCAGAACCCTGTCCGACGCCCCAGCTGTTGTCGAAACCTCGGCTTGGGAGCCGAAGCATGTCCCAGCCGAGTCATCGTCCGTGGCTAGGTGGTGGCGTCGACGGCTGCGGCAGCAGTAGCCGCCTTGGCGGCGCCGTCGTGGGAGACGATGTGCCACTGGATGATCTCCAGGCGCCCATCGTCATGCTCGACCAACGCCGTGCAACTCTCCACCCAGTCGCCGTCATTGCAGTACAGCACCCCGCCGACCGTCTTCATCACCGCCTTGTGAATGTGGCCGCACACGACTCCGTTATAGCCTCGCGAGGCGCATTCCCGGGCCAGCGTCTCCTCGAACGAGTTGATGAATTCGAGTGCCTGCTTGACGCGATTCTTCACATAGGCGGACAGCGACCAGTACGGTACGCCGAACTTGGCGCGCAGCCAGTTGAAGTGACGATTGAGCCACAGCAAGAAGTCATACCCCCGATCGCCCAGGTACGCGAGCCATCGGTGATAACGAATGACGACATCGTAGAGATCGCCGTGCGTGATCCATAGCGTCTTGTTGTCTGCGGTCCTGTGCACGCACTCGTTCACGATGCGGATGTTGCCGAAGCCAAGCGCCGCAAGATCCTCGATGTATTTGCGGAGGAACTCGTCATGATTGCCGATGACGTAGGTGACGCGGCTACCCTTGCGCGCCTTGTTCAGGAATCGGCGGAGGATGTTGACGTGCTCTTGCGGGAAGTAGATCGTGCCGCGACTCATCGCCCAGCCGTCAATGATGTCCCCGACCAGGTACAGGTTGTCGCACTCGATGGCGGCCAGAAAATCGTCGAGGTAAGCGGCCTTGCAGCCGCGCGTGCCAAGATGCACGTCGCTGACCCAGACGCTTCTATAGTGCGGCTTGTCGGACTTTGGGCTCACCATCTTCCCTCCGTGCGCGCCGATCAGGATCCTGGTCGGACCACAGCACACGATATTCTGCACGACTCGGCGGGGGCGACCACCGAGAGCCGCTCGCCGTATCTGGCTTTGGACCGGCGCGTGGTTACGGCCGTCTCATAAGATCAGAGAGGCGCTCGCGGACGCATCCAGTGCTGCTGCAAAAAATCCACGAAAGCGCGCACCTTCGGTAGAAGCAGGCGGGTGCGCGGGGTTAGCATGCTCAATGGCGTGGGCGGCCGCTGGTAGGCCTCGAGCACAATCCTGAGCCGTCCGTCAGCGAGACAATGCGCAACCTGCCAGGATGGCACTCGGACGAGCCCGGCCCCTGCCAAAGCCGCACTGACCAAGGTATCGAAGTCATTGGCGCAAAGCCGGGTTGGAATGCGCACAGATCTTCGCACAGCGCTGTCCTGGAAACTCCATTCCGCCACGCCTGGTACATCGCCGAAGGCCAGGCAGTCGTGCTCGACCAGGTCGTCCGGCGTCGCCGGCGCGCCGCGCCGGCGCAGATAATCCGGTGCGGCGCAGATAACAAGCTGGATGTCGTCGAGCTTGCGGACAATCAGGCCTGAGTCTTCCAGCGGTCCAATGCGCAGGGCAACATCGATACCTTCCTCGGCGAGACGTACCGCTCGATCCACCAGCATCAGATCGACCGAGACCCGGGGCTGCTGCACCAGAAACTCGGGCAGCATTGGCGCCAAGCGCAACCGACCGAGCAGCGACGGAGCGCTCACCTGCAACCGGCCGGATGCGACTCCCGTCTGCATCGTCAGGCCGCGTTCCATCTCGGCGACCTCCTCCAAAATCTGCTTGGCCCGTTCGCAGTAGAGTCGACCGGACTCGGTCAGCGAGAGATGGCGCGTCGTCCTCTCGACCAGCGTGGTGCCGAGAACCTCTTCGAGTGCCATGAGCTGGCGGCTGACGGAGGTCAGGGAAAGACCCAACTGTCGGCCTGCGGCCGACAGATTTCCGGCATCCGCAATCTTGACGAAAACCCGCATCGCCGCGAACTTGTCCATGCGCGCATTATCTCTAAAAACGGGAAGATGTCTCGCAGAATATCCGGATACTCACTAAAACAGGGAGAGTCTATATTTGGCTCGCTGCATGACAGAACTGAGGAGCGAGCTATGAAGATCTGCGTATTCGGCGCCGGGGCGATCGGCGGCTACATGGCGGGGGAGCTCGCATTGGCGGGCCATGAAGTGTCTGCAATTGCTCGCGGGGCGCATCTGGCGGCCATTCGCATCCACGGGCTCAAGCTAATCGCGGACGGACAGACGCGCACGGTGGACTTGCCGGCAAGCGACGACCCCGCGACGTTTGGTCCGCAGGACGTCGTGATCTGCGCGCTTAAGGCGCATCAGGCGCACGCCAGCGCCGGCGCGTTCGCTCCGCTCCTCGGTCCGCACACCGCCGTTCTCACAGCGATGAACGGCATTCCCTGGTGGTATTTCTACAAGGAGCGCGGCCCGCTGGATGGCCGTCATTTGGAAAGCGTCGATCCCGGCGCCGCGCAATGGCAGGCGATTGGACCCGAGCGCGCCATCGGGTGTGTCGTCGATCCCGCCTGCGAGGTCGTGGCACCCGGGGTCATCGAACATCGCCTGTTCAAGCGCTTCACCATCGGCGAGCCGGACGGCTCCACCTCGGACCGCATCGTGGCCCTGCGAGATGCCCTGGTTTCGGCCGGATTCGATGCGCCGATCCGGGATGCGATCCGCTGGAACATCTGGCTCAAGCTCTGGGGCAACGTCTGCTTCAACCCGATCAGCGCCCTGACCCTCGCGACCCTCGATCGCGTCACCTCCGAGCCAGGGCTACGGGCGTTGTGCACCTCGATGATGATCGAGGCCCAAGCGGTCGCGCAGGCGCTCGGCGTGCGGATTCCCACCGAAATGATGGAGCGGCGACTGAACGCAGCCGGCTCCGTCGTCGGTCACAAAATTTCGATGCTGCAAGATCTCGAACGAGGCCGATCCCTGGAGATTGATGCACTCGTCACCGCCGTCCAGGAACTGGGCCGCCTCGTCAAGGTCGCGACACCGACGATCGACGCGGTGCTTGCGTTGGTCCAGGAACGTGGCCGGCAGGCGGGACTGTACGGCAGTGATGCGCAGCAGCTAAGCCCGGGCTTTCCAGCGCCAGACAGGGCAGGCCTCGCGCCGCAGCAATCGCCCGCGCACTAGAAAAAGAGCGGTTGGTAGCTCGGAGTCAATCGGAGTCGCTAACGTAGCTGATCCGCCAGATCGAGTTCGACCCGTCGTCAGTCACCAGCAATGCGCCATCGGGCGCAGTGGTCACGCCCACCGGACGGCCCCACACCTGACCGTTCGGAAGTGCGAAGCCGGTCAGGAAGTCCTGGTAGTCGCCGCTCGCCTTCCCGCTGTGGTGCAGCGGCACACGGACAATCTTGTAGCCGGTGCGCACCGCCTTGTTCCAGGAGCCATGCGCGGAGGCGAAGATGTCCCCGCGGTATTCCTCCGGGAACTGCTCGCCTTGGTAGAACGCAAGCTGCAACGGGGCGCTGTGCGGCTGCAGCAACACGTCGGGCGTGATGACACGCTCTCGTAGTTCCGCATGCCTGCCGGCGTGACGGGGGTCCTGGTGTGGCCCCATGTACCACCAGGGCCAGCCGTAAAAGCCGCCTTCGCGGACCGAGGTGATGTAGTCGGGCACGAGATTGTCGCCGAGACCGTCGCGTTCGTTGACAACACACCACAGTTGACCGCTGCGCGGCTCAATAGCGAGTCCCGATGGGTTGCGGATTCCGGAGGCATAAACACGCATGTGCGAGCCATCGGGGTCGAACGCCAGGATATCGGCGCGATACTTTTCCGCGGGAGTCGTGTCGGGGTCGTCGATGTTCGATCCTGAGCCGACCGCGACGAACAAACTGTTGCCATCAGCGGAAAAGACGATGTCCCGCGTCCAGTGCCCGCTCCCGTGTGGAAGGTCGGCAACGTGTTCAACGGCACTGGATGCCTTCAGGTCACCGTTCCGGTACGCAAAGCGCACGACTGAGTCCGTATTCCCCACGTAGATCCATTTCGGATCCGGACCAGCGGGATAGAAGGCGATGCCGTAAGGCTCTTTGAGATTTACCGCGAAGACCTCGGAGCGCTCGGGTTTGCCGTCGGCGTTCAGTCCGCGGAAGGCGCGGATCCGTCCGCCGCTGCTTTCCGCGACGAATACATCGCCGTTCGGTGCCACATGTATGACCCGTGGGGCCGCGAGACCGTTCGCGTAGAGCTGAACCTTGAAGCCTTCGGGAGCCTTCGGCCACGCGTCCGGCGGCCGGGCGACGATGGTCGGCGCGTTGCCGGCGGAGCGCGTTGTATACGGAGCGGGAAGATCGCCGACGGTGATCTTGTGCACCGCGCCGGGGACCTCGAAGCGGAAATCAGTGAACGGTGCCGGCGGGGGCGGCGCAGAGATCGGTGTCATGGATGCGGCAGCGGCCGCCGGTGCAAAGCTGGGAACGTTGACCAGCGTCTTCAGATAGGTGACCAGCTGCCAGCGCTGCTCTTCGGGTAGCGAAGCCCATGAGGGCATCGCACCGCTCCTGGACCCCCGGGTAATGAACCAGAAGACCTCGCCGTCCGGCACGCTTTGCACCCGCGCATGCGCCAGCGCCGGGATGTTGCCGGTGCCTTCCGCGCTGCGTCCATGACACGCGGCGCAGTGTGCCGCGTAGAGCACGCCGCCCGCCTGTACCGCCGAGCGCTGACCGCGGTACGGGTTCTCGAGGCTGGTGGCCGAAAGGGGAGCCCGGTGAAAATCGGGTGGATCCGCCCGCCCCACCGGGGCGGCCAGTAGGCCCACGATTCCGCTGGTGGCCATGAGAAGCCCCGGCCGCCAGTCCGGCCGAGCCAGCATGTCACTTACGGCGCGCAGGGCCCGGTGGCGATTCGCAATTAGGGCTTTCATGATCGTGTCTCCGAAGGAGATAAATCTGACTTTACGCTTGGCCCGCAGACAACGTATTTCGCCCGCGGCGAGTCACAGTTCGTTTGTTACCCCCGCTCGCTGGAAGATGTGACATAGCAAAGAGGCAGATCTACGATATCTCGGCAGACGGCGTCGCTTTAGATCGACATGACAGCGCGCCGACCGGCCAGAGTCGACCCCAACCAGCCCGTCTGCTGCCCCCTTGGAGCGACCACAAGGAGTATGGGAGATGAAGTACAGGAAACTGGGGAATACCGGGCTCATCGTGAGCGAAGTGGCGCTTGGCACGATGCAGTTCGGCGGCAAGATGAACATGGGCAACCTCGGTCAGGAGGACACAACGCGGTTGGTGAAGCTGGCCCTGGACAGGGGCATAAACTTCATTGACACCGCGGACGTGTACAGCCTCGGGGAGAGCGAAACCCTGCTGGGTAATGCCTTGAGGGGCATGAGGGCGGAAATTGTCCTGGCCACCAAGGTCCGGCTCCCCATGAGCGACAACCTCAATCGAAGCGGCGCGACCCGAGTGAACATCATGCGTGAAGTGGAGGGCAGTCTCCAACGGCTACAGACCGATTACATCGATCTTTACCAGGTGCACGGATGGGACAGCAACACGCCGCTCGAGGAGA
Source organism: uncultured Gammaproteobacteria bacterium (assembly GCA_963804465.1). Classification (GTDB taxonomy): domain Bacteria; phylum Pseudomonadota; class Gammaproteobacteria; order Steroidobacterales; family Steroidobacteraceae; genus 13-2-20CM-66-19. The sequence goes on along the minus strand of CAWDQL010000017.1, from coordinate 284,819 downwards.
CAGTGCGGACGCTAGACGATGTTGTGCGTCAGGGGAAGGTCCGTTATATCGGGTTATCCAACTACATGTCATGGCAAGCGGCCACTGCAATCATGCTGCAGGAGCACCTGGGGTTGGAGAAATACGTAACGGCGCAAATGCACTACAGCCTCGTCGGCCGAGGTCTCGAATACGAGTTCCAGTCGTTCGCTGAGTACCACAACATCGGTATCCTGGTCTGGAGCCCGCTGGCCGGGGGCTTCCTCTCGGGCAAATACAGCCGCGCCAACCCTGCTCCTGCCGGCACACGATTCGCGGAGGCAGGTTCGTTCGTTCCCTTCGACAGGGAGATGGGCTACCGCGTCGTGGAAGCGCTGAAGGAAGTCGCTGGTCGGCACGACGCAAGTCCGGCCCGTGTGGCGCTGGCGTGGGTGCTGGGACGCCCGGCCGTCAGCAGCGTCATCGTCGCTGCCCGCAAGGCTGAGCAACTGGCAGATAACATCTGTGCCGCAGACCTTCGGCTCGCGGACGAAGAAGTTCGGCTTCTGGACGTGGCGTCGGATCCGGGCGTGCCGTATCCGAAGTGGATGGTGCTGCAGCTCGACACCGCGGAAGACCCGCGTTCGAAGGCCCTGTATCCTGATCGCTACCTGGATGGGGGTCCTTGGAAGGATCTCCGCGGGACGCGGTGGTCCGGCTGAGAGCGCTTTACTGCCTGACGCGCAAGGCTCGAAACAGCTCAGTGCTCGCCGAAGGACAACCAGACATGGCTGCAATCACATCAGCAAAAAGCAAACTCGGATTCATCGGCATCGGCTACATGGGTCGGCCGATAGCGCAGAGGTTACTCAAAGCCGGCTTCAGGCTGACCGCCTACGACCGGCACCGCACGAAGGCGGAGCAGCTAATTCCCTACGGTGGCACTGTAGCGGGAGACGTCGCGGACCTTGCCTCCAATTGTGACGTCGTGTTGTCGTGTCTTGCGAGCGATGAAGCGGTTCTGAGCGTCTACAAAGGAACCGCTGGAGCGTTTGCCAACACGCATCCCGGGTCGCTGGTCATCGATCTGAGCACGGTGAGCCCGCAAACCTCGCTGGAGCTTTCGAGGCTAGGCTCCGCGCGTGGCGTTAGCGTCCTCGACGTGACTATATCGGGGAGTACACCGGCCGCCGAGCAGGGGGCGCTGACCCTGTTCGGGGGTGGAGATCAGGGATGCTTCGCCTCCGCCGAGGCGATCTTTAGAGTGATCGCCAGAAAGTACTTCTATCTGGGGCCGAGCGGTGCCGGCGCGACCATGAAGCTGGTCGTTAACAGCCTGTTGGGAATCGGGATGCAAGCAATTGCCGAGGCCGTCGCGCTCGGTGAGAAGGCTGGTCTCGATCGCAATCGATTGCTGGGGGTACTCGCAGAGACCGCGGTAGTCGCTCCTGCACACCTGGGCAAACTGGAAAGAGCGATCAAGGGTGACTACAGCCCGCAATTTCCCCTTCGGCTGATGAACAAGGATTTTGGGCTGATTCTCAACCTCGCAGCTGCGGTTGGTGCGCCGATGCCCGCGACACACGCGGCTTCCGAGGTCAACGCGGCGCAATCGGCCCAAGGGCAGGAGCAGGATTTTTCGGCGGTGATTCTCGAGATGGAAAAGCAAGCTCATGTCGGTTCCGCAGACAGCTAACGGGATCACGCGCGCTGCGCAGCGTGGCGATGATCTGCCCAGCGGACCAACCCCCGAGGCCATCCGCAGGGTTGCCTCGCAGGTTGACCGAACACGCGCCGGCGATCGCCCCTGAACAAGTGCATCACCTTCGTCAAACCCTGACGAGATGACCATGGATCTGCAACTGCAAGGCAAGCTGGCACTGGTCACCGGTAGTACTGCGGGCATCGGGCGGGCGATTGCTGCGACGCTCGCGCGCGAAGGCGCGCGTGTGATCATCAATGGCCGACAGAGGGAATCGGTCGAGACCGTCGTGGCGTCGCTTAAGTCTGCTACCGGCGGGGAGCTACAGGGGTTCGCCGGGGACCTGAGCGTTGCCTCGTCCGCTGAAGCATTGGTCCGCGAATATCCCGGTGTCGAGATTCTCGTCAACAACCTCGGGATCTTCGAGCCAAAACCATTCGAAGAGATCCCTGACGCCGACTGGTTGAGATTCTTCGAGGTCAACGTGCTCAGCGGAGTGAGGCTTGCCCGGCTGGTCCTGCCTTCGATGCGACGTGCCAACTGGGGTCGGATTATCTTCATCTCGAGTGAAAGCGGCGTTCAGATCCCGAGTGAGATGATCCACTACGGCGTGACCAAGACCGCACAACTGGCGGTATCGCGCGGGCTGGCGGAGGCCCTCGCCGGCACGGCGATCACCGTCAACAGCATCCTGCCAGGTCCGACAAGATCGCGCGGTGTCGTCGAGTTCGTAGACACCCTGGCCAAAGAGAAGGGAGTGTCGCTCGCTGCCTTTGAGAAGGAGTTCTTCGAGAAGGTGCGCCCCAGCTCGCTCATCAAGCGGTTCGCTGAGCCCGAGGAGGTCGCGTCCTTGGTGGCCTACATCGCCAGCCCGCTGGCCTCCGCGACCACCGGAGCAGCGCTGCGTGTCGATGGAGGCGTGATCAGGAGCGCGTTCTGATGCTTGTTTGCGGGCACGCGCTGCTATGAAAGCGGCCGCAACTGTCGTCAGGCGCAGCGTCATGCCGCTGCTGTTGCTCTCGCTCGCTGGATGCCACACCGTGGTCCTCTCGCCTGCGGGACCCGTGAGCGAGGGCGAGCGCATCGTGTTGCTCGATTCGCTCGCCATCATGCTCGCGGTAGGGATTCCGACCATCGTTTGTACTCTCGTGTTCGCGTACTGGTATCGTGCCTCGAACACACGCGCGCGCTATCGGCCCGACTTTGCTTACTCGGGACGGCTCGAGCTCCTCGTCTGGTCCATCCCGGCCCTCGTGATCTTCTTCCTGGGGGGCATCGCCTGGATCAGCGCCCATCTGCTTGATCCGGCTGAGCCGCTCAAGTCAAAGGTGGAGCCCCTGCAAGTCGAGGTGGTCTCGCTCGACTGGAAGTGGCTGTTCATCTATCCGCAGCAGCATGTCGCCAGCGTAAACCGAATGGTCGTTCCGGTCGGGGTGCCGCTGAATCTCAAGATCACTTCGGCGAGCGTGTTCAACGTGTTCTTCGTGCCGCAGCTCGGCAGCGAGATCTATGCCATGTACGGCATGACGAGCCGCCTCAACCTGCAGGCCGACCGCCCGGGCGTTTACATGGGACTGTCGGCGCACTTCAGCGGCGATGGGTTCCCCGGGATGAACTTCGACGTGGACGCGGTATCGCCTCGCGAGTTCGCCGACTGGGCCGCGGCTACAGGTGTCGCTGGTCCGGTGTTGGATGAGGCCGCCTATCGGGGCCTCCTCAAGCAGACTCAGGACGTCAGTCCCTACACCTATCGCTCGGTGTCAATGGGATTGTTCGAAAGAGTCGTTCGTCAGGAATTGCCGCCGGGCGAGGGGCCGCCGCGCGCGCGGGCCGGCGCAGCCGGCCCAACGGTGCTCGCGCAGAGGCAGGACTGAAATGTTCGGCAAGCTCACTTGGGCTGCGATTCCCCTGGGTCAGCCGATTCCGCTCGCCGCGGGAGCCCTGGTCGTCTTCGGCATGGCGGCGGTCCTTATCTGGGTGGTGGCGAAGGGCTACCTCCCGTATCTGTGGCGCGAATGGATCACCAGCACCGACCACAAGCGCATCGGCGTCATGTACTGCCTGCTGGCCGCCGTGATGCTGCTGCGCGGCTTCATCGACGCGCTCATGATGCGCTCGCAGCAGGCGCTGGCATTTCACGCCGCGGGCTATCTGCCACCCGAACATTACGATCAGATCTTCTCGGCTCACGGCACGATCATGATCTTCTTCGTGGCGATGCCGTTCGTCATCGGACTCATGAACTTTGCCGTGCCGTTGCAGCTAGGCGTGCGCGACGTGGCCTTTCCTACCCTGAACTCGGTGAGTTTCTGGCTCACCGCATCCGGGGCGCTGCTGGTCAACGTCTCGCTGGTGGTGGGTGAGTTTGCCCGCACCGGGTGGCTTCCGTACCCGCCGCTCTCTGAGCTCGCCTATTCCCCGGGGGTCGGCGTCGATTACTACCTCTGGGCCATCCAGATATCCGGCATCGGTACGCTGATGACGGGCATCAACTTCGTGACGACCATCCTCAAGATACGTGCGCCGGGCATGAGCTACATGCGCATGCCGATCTTCTGCTGGACATCGCTCGCTTCGAATCTGCTGATCGTCGCCGCATTTCCCATTCTGACGGCGACGCTTGCCATGCTGCTGCTCGACCGCTACGTGGGGTTCCACTTCTTCACCAATGAAGCGGGCGGCAACGCGATGATGTTCATGAACCTGATCTGGGCCTGGGGTCACCCGGAGGTCTACATCCTCATCCTGCCCGCCTTCGGGGTGTATTCCGAGGTGGTTGCGACCTTCTGCGGCAAGCCGCTGTTCGACCGTCGCTCGATGATCATCGCCACCATGGCGATCTGCATCCTGTCCTTCGCCGTCTGGCTGCATCACTTCTTCACGATGGGAGCCGGGGGCGATGTCAACGGCTTCTTTGGTATCGCCAGCATGGTCATCGCGGTGCCGACCGGCGTCAAAATATTCAATTGGCTGTTCACCATGTATGGCGGCCGCATCCGTTTTACGTCCGCCATGCTGTGGGCGGTTGGTTTCATGGTCACCTTCGTCATCGGCGGCATGACGGGAGTGCTGCTCGCCTCGCCGGCGGCGGACTTCGTGCTCCACAACAGTCTGTTCCTCGTGGCACACTTCCATAACACGATCATCGGCGGCGTGGTGTTCGGGCTTTTTGCGGGCTATACGTTCTGGTTCCCTAAGGCCTTTGGCTTCACTCTCGATGAGCGGCTCGGCAAGGCCGCCTTCTGGTGCTGGCTCACCGGTTTCTACGTCGCTTTCATGCCGCTTTACGTCCTGGGGTTTGAAGGCATGACCCGACGCATGCAGCACTACGACCGGCCGGAGTGGCATCCGTGGGTCATGGTCGCGGGCGTGGGCGCGCTAATCATTCTGTGCGGCATTGCACTCCAGATCGCACAGCTCTGGGTCTCCGTGCGCGGTCGCGCGCAGCGGCGCGAGCCGACCGGGGATCCCTGGGACGGCCGCTCGCTGGAATGGGCCACGGCTTCGCCGCCGCCCGCATTCAACTTCGCCGTGTTGCCCACGGTGACGAGCGAGGAGCCGTACTGGGACATCAAGCAACAGGCACGCGCCACGCGCCAGCTGGTGACCCCCGAGCCGCAGTATGTCGCCATCGAGATGCCGCGTAACAGCCCGATCGGATTCGTGACGGCGTTTCTCGCGGTGGTGACAGGATTTGCCCTGATCTGGCAGATCTGGTGGCTGGTGGTGCTGGGACTCCTCGGCGCCTACGCGACCTTGGTGGTGTTTGCCTGGCGGGACGTCCATGAGACCGAGATCCCGGCAGAGGAGGTCGCGCGCATCGATCGCGCCAACCGCGCCGCGCGTGCCGCGTCGCTGCGGGCGGAGCCGATCGCATGAGCACCCCTGAGTTGCGCCTGGCGCACGATCCCGCCTTCGGTCTGCCCGAAGCGGCACATCGGGCGATCAGCGGTCACGGCAGCGGTGGGCCGGCGCCCAGGCGAATCATCGTCGGTTACGGGTTCTGGATCTTCCTGCTCTCCGACGTGATCATGTTCTCGGCCTTCTTTGCGGCCTATGCGGTGCTCTTCAGGAACACCGCCGGTGGGCCGTCCGCGCATGAGCTGTTCGACCTGCGCAACACCGCGGTGCAGACGGCGTGCCTCCTCGCCTCCAGCTTCACCTGTGGGATGGCAAGCCTCGCGGTCGGGCAGCGCAGTCAGAAGTGGACGCAGATCGCACTGCTGGTGACCGGGCTCCTCGGCCTCGCGTTCATTGTGCTGGAGATCCGCGAGTTTTCCGGGTTCGTCGCCCGCGGAGCAGGTCCCGGCCGCAGTGCTTTTCTTTCATCGTTCTTCACCCTGGTGGGATGCCATGGAGTACACGTGAGTGCCGGACTCCTGTGGCTCGGCACCATGATGGCGCAGTTCTTTGCCAAGGGGTTCCGTCAGGATATCCGCCACCGCTTCCTGTGCTTCAGTCTCTTCTGGCATGCCCTGGACATCATCTGGGTGGGGATCTTTAGCTTGGTGTACTTGGTGGGTTCGCTCCCACCGGAGCTGTTGCCATGAGTAACGAGGCTGACTACGAGGCGGGCTCCTACGTCGGCGAGGACCGCGTGACGGGTGATGGGCACTCCGGGGAGCAACGCACGTTGCGCCGTGAGGTGCGTGGCTATCTCATCGGACTTGCGCTCGCCGCTGGACTCACGATTGTCTCGTTCTGGGTGGTGGGCACGAATGAGGTTTACCGGCCGGGGCTGGCCGTGGCCATCCTGGTGCTGGCGGTGGCGCAGATGGGCATCCATCTGATCTTCTTCCTGCACATCACCACGGCACCTGACAACGCCAACAACATCCTGGCTCTGGCTTTCGGCGTGTTGATCGTGTGCCTGGTGGTGTTTGGCTCGCTCTGGGTGATGAGCCACATGAACCACAACATGATGCCGATGGATCAGCTCATGCAGATGCAGCGCTAGCGCCCGGGCGTATTCACTAACATTGCGGCCGAAATTGGAGGGGATCCATGCGCTGGTATCACTACATCGCCTACTTCTTCGGGGGCGCATTCCTCGCCAACACGGTGCCCCATTTTGTCAATGGAGTCTCGGGCAATGCCTTCCAGAGCCCCTTCGCATCACCGCCCGGCCAGGGCTTGTCCTCCTCAACGATCAATGTGCTTTGGGGCCTGTTCAATCTTGTAGTCGCCTACCTGCTAATCTGTCGAGTCGGCAGCTTCGACCTGCGCAAAACCACGCATGTGCTCACTCTCGGAGCCGGCATCCTGCTCATGTCGCTGATGCTTGCCCGCACATTCGGACGCTTGCACGGCGGACTGTAAGCCGCCCGTTTCTAAGCGGCCAGTTCTCGCGCGTGGATCTCGTAGCGGAAGGTCGTCGGCTCAAGACTGTTGACGAGCTCGCCGCCAGTCTCCGCATTGGGGTACATGAGAAACGGGACTGCGGGCCTGGAGGACCCCGGCAGCGCCACGTCGTGTCCGTGGTTGTACACCACCCAGTTCATTTCCCATGAGCCAAACAGTGCGCTGCGCGCCGCCCGCACTCTGGGATCCGTGAGCGAAAGGCCTCCCGGCACCTCTTCTAACATGATCTTGCGCACGTCCGCCGGATCGACCGGAATCCAGCCCAACTCCCGCGCATAGAATTCGGCGCGACAATGCTGTGCCTTGCTGACATCGCCGCTGCGGCCGAGGGACTTATAGCCCAGCCGCGAGTCGGCTACCCGTATGCCGTAGGCATCGCGCGTGGCGATATCTACCGAGCGGGCGAGGGCCACGAAGAGTGAGTTGATGTCGGCGCACTTGCCCCCCAGATATCCCGACTTCAGCATCGATCCGACGTCGCCCATTCCGCAGCCGGGAGTCTTCGGATCGCGGCTGGTGTTTTCTACCACCCATTCGTAAATCGCACGTGCCTTGTCGATCTCGCCGTGCTTAGCCGCGCAGATGCTCTCAGCGGTAGTGCGCACGATACCGTCGGTGGGCAGAAGCGCGGTGGCGCGCAGGTACTTCCGCAGGGTGCCTGCGGACTCGCTGGCTGCAGCGGCAGATGACGCGCGCCCGGCCGCGCCAAGATCCACGCGACGATAACAGGTGGCGACACGATGGGTGAGCGTGACGCGGCCGACTGCAGCGGCATCCCCCCACTCGACGTTGAGCAGTTGGACGTCGTAGCCGGGAACCATCACGAGTTGCGCACGCACCGCCCCGGGCGCGTCGTAATCCGTACTGAGGAGACGCTGATAGTTGCTCGCGGCGCTCATCGGCACCGGTAACCATAGCTGCGTACGTCCCGAGGGCGAGGCAACCTCGACCGAGGTGACGAGTTCGAATGTGCGCCATTCCGGCGGCAGCGGTGCCTCGCTGTTCGGAAATTCTGCAACAGCAGCGACCGGGACTGCAGCCGAGAGCAGCAGAAATTCGCGGCGTCTCATCCCTTTATCCCCCGGGCGGCATGCCATTCATTCTCGCGCAAGACATCCGTCTCGTCACGCTGCCGCTGGAGGGGTTGATGCAACCCGGTGCGGCTGCACCCGGGGAAGCGGTCGCTCGGCAGGTATGACGCGGCTTAGGGTGGGGCCTTTAAACCGCACACCTCGGGCTTTCGTCTCAGCCGCGGCAGTGCTCCTCGCCCGCGCCGCAATCGCGCCAGGCGTGCTCGTGCCACCAGCGGTGATGATCGCGGTCATAAAAGCCTTCGCGCGGTTCGACGACGCAGCCGCTGGCGAGCAGTGCGGTGGCAAGCAGTGCCAGCCCCACCAGCGGGACGAGCGCCCGGTGAATGCGTTTGGAAACTGTCATGAGTCTGTCCTCCTCGTGCGAACACATTCTACGCGAACCGCCGCTGCGCGGCCGTACGTCTGCCCGCTGCCGTGATGTGAGCGGGCGCTCACGGGGCGGGTACGCGCTGTCTGACGTGGATGTGCGGCGGACTGCTGCGCGCCGCGCCCGGCGCGGGTGAAGGTTGCAGCAGCTCACCCGTCAGGGTCGCCACGAAGCGCGATGACCACGCGTAGATGTCGTTGGCGCGCACGGCATCGAGCTGTTTCTCGTGGCGCAGACAGCGTTCGTCGCGTGGCATGTCGAGCGCGCGCCTGAGCGCGCGACCGACGCCGCGGGTGTCTGTCGGATTGACCAGCAGCGCGTCGGTCAGCTCGCGCGCGGCCCCGGCGCGGTCGGACAGCACCAGCACTCCGGGGTCGGCCGGATCCTGGGCACCGATGAACTCCTTGGCCACGAGGTTCATGCCATCGCGCAGCGGTGTCACCAGACACACACGGGCAAGGCGCAGCAGCGCCATGAGAGTTCCGTGAGGAAGGTTGCGGTTCACATAGCGGATGGGGGTCCAGTCGACGTCGCCGAAGCGGCCATTGATGCGGCCGGCGCTCTGCTCGAGCTGGTCGCGTATGTGACGGTACGCTCGCACGCTCTGGCGTCCGAGCAGCGCGATCTGCAGATAGGTGACCTTGGAGCGGTACCGCGGGCTCTCCTCGAGGAACTGCTGATAGGCTTCGAAGCGCTCGAGCAGACCCTTGCTGTAGTCGAGGCGATCGACGCCGATGATCAGGTCCCGTCCCTGCAGGCCCTGGGCCATGCTGCGCACCAGGCTCGAAGCCGCTCCGCGCGCAGCGGAGCGGGCGATGGCGTCGGCATCGATGCCGATGGGAAACACACCGGTACGTACCGGGTGCTCCCCGAGCACCACCCCGGCGGAGGCGTTGACACTCCCGGCGCCGCACACGGCGCGTGCCGCGCCGAGAAAAGCCTGACGGTCGGTCTCGGTCTGGAAGCCGAGCAGGTCGTAGGCGAGCAGCTGCTGCAGCAGCTCGGCGTGCACGGGGAGGACGCGCAGCACCTCGAAATTCGGAAACGGCACGTGCAGGAAGAAGCCGAGGGGTACGCGGATGCCGTGAGCGCGCAGCAGCGTACCGAGTGGAATCAGGTGGTAGTCGTGCACCCAGACGAGATCGTCCAGGCGCAGCAGCGGCAGCAGCTCGCGCGCGAACAGTTGGTTCACGGCCAGATACGCTTCGTAGTGCTCGTCCCGATAGCGCAGGTCGTTGAGAAAGTAGTGCAGCAGCGGCCACAGCGTGCCGTTGGCGAAGCCGCTGTAGTAAGGCTCGTAAAGCGGCTGGGGAATGTCGATGGTCGCGAAGCACACTCCGGCACGCCGCTGGATGCTGGGGGAAGAATGGGGCACGTCCGCGGCGCAGGTACGGCCGCTCCAGCCGAACCACAGCCCACCGGAATCACGCATCGCGGCGCGCAGGCCGACCGCCAGCCCGCCCGCGGCGTCGGCGGCGCGCGGCAGCGCGACGCGGTTCGAGACGTTGACCAGGCGGCTCACACCTCATCCTCCCAGCGGCGGCTGAGCCTGATGGCGGTCGTGATGACGCCCACCATGCTGTAGGTCTGGGGGAAGTTACCCCACAAGGTACCGCTGTCGGGATCGACGTGCTCGGACAGCAGCCCGACGCAGTTGCGTACCGCCAGCAGCTTGGCAAACAGCTCCCGCGCGGCCTCCAGGCGCCCCGTCCCGGCGAGGGCGTTGGCCCACCAGAAGGAGCAGACGGTGAAAGCGTTGGTGGCGGCGCCGAAGTCATCCGGGTGTCGGTAGCGCAACAGGAAGTCGCCGACGCGCAGCTCGCGCTCGATGGCGTCCAGAGTGCGGGTGAAGCGCGGGTCGCGCCACTCGAGGATGCCGAGCTCGGGCAACAGCAGCAGGCTGGCGTCGATCACCTCCTCGTCGAAGCTCGCCGACAGGGTGCCGCGCGACTCGTTCCAGGCATGCGCAAGCACCTGCGCCTGCAGGGCATCGGCGCGCTCGCGCCAGTAACGCGCTCGCTGTGGGAGCCGCAGGCGGCCGGCAATGCGTGCCAGCCGATCGCAGGCCGCCCAGCACATCGCGCCCGAAAAGGTATGGCGGCGCTCGGTGCCGCGGAACTCCCAGATCCCCGCGTCCGGCTGGTCAAAGAGCGGCACGGCGCGTTCGCCCAAGGCCTCGAGGCGTTCGAACTGCTCGGCATTGCCAGGCTGTGCGAGCCGCTCATCGAAGAAGCATTGCGTGGAGGCGAGGATGACCGAGCCGTAGACGTCGTGCTGGCGCTGGCGGTAGGCGAGGTTGCCAACGCGCACCGGACCCATGCCTTCGACCCCGGCGAGCGTCTCGACCGTGCGCTCGCTCAGGTCCCGTTCCCCGGTGATGCCGTACACGGGCTGCAGTGGCGCTTCGCCCTGGCGCACCACGACGTCGTCGAGGTAGCGCAGGAACGCCTCCATGGCGTCGGTGGCTCCCAGTCGGTTCATCGCCTGCACGGTGAAATAGGCATCCCGCAGCCAGCAATAGCGGTAGTCCCAGTTGCGTCCACTGCCGGCGGACTCAGGGATGGAGGTGGTGGGCGCCGCCAACACCGAGCCGTTATCGTCGTAGGTGCACAGCTGCAGCGTGATGGCCGCCCGGATCGTCGCCTCCTGCCATTCAAAGGGAATCGCCAGCCCGCGCACCCAGTGCTCCCAATAGCGGCTCGTCGAGCGCAAGGCTTCCGCTGCGACCTCGTGGGCAGGGGCGGCGAGCGTTTCATCGTCGCTCAGCACCAGGTCGACCGGCCGATCGAGCACGAAGATGCGCTCCTCAGCCAGGTAGGACACCGGGGCGTCGGTCGTCACGCGCAGCGACTGCGTGACATCGGAGAAGCGCACGTGATGGCTGCCGAGCTGCCGGTGAAAACCGCGCGCGCCGTAGTTGCCGGCCGGACGCAGCCGCACCTGCACGGCCGGTCGACCCGCCACGGGCTCGATCCGTCGGATCAACATGGTCGGGCGATACAGCCGCCCCTGCCGCAGATAACGCGGACACCAGCTGAGGATGCGGATTGCGTTGCCGCGCCCATCGCCGGCTACCGATTCCAGGATCGCCGTGTTGCGCCGATACTGCAGCCGCCACTCGCTCTGCCCCACGAGTACGATGCTGAAAACTCCCCAGCTGTCCTCGCGCCGCCCGGGGTCGAGGAGTCCGCAGAACACCGGATCGCCGTCCGGTCGCGGCCAGCAGCACCACGGAACACTGCCGTCGGCACGCACCAGCGCCGTGATCTGACCGTTGCCGACGATGCCGACATCGGCCAGCGGCCCCGCGGGAGCCGCTTGCTCGAGGGGTACGGCCGCGGTCGCCACTATGCGGGCCTCGCGAGCAACGAATGCAGCCAGGCGCGGACTTCCCGCACTGAGCGCAGCCGGGTCGTGGCCGTGGTGGCGCCGGTGACGTTCACCGCCACGGACAAGCCGCCGGCGCCGTTCACCCACTCGAAGGCCAGCTCGTCCGTCGTATCGTCGCCGACGAACAGCGGACGGCGTCCGGCGAACGGTGGCTCGCACATGAATTCCGCGATTGCGCTCGCTTTGCTCACACCCTGTGGGGTGAGCTCGGCCACCTTCGGCCCGAGCAGCAGCTCGAGCCCGCCGCCGACCTGCGTAGCGATGAGGCGTGCCGCGTCGATGAGGGCGGGCTCTAGCTCTGGTGCCTGTCGGAAGTGCAGCGCCAGCGCGAAGCGCTTGTCCTCGAGCCGGATGCGGGGATCCCGGGCGGCCAGCTGCGCCATCAGACGGCGCGCGGTCGCCAGTGCGTGCGGCGAGGGCGCCGTGTGGCGGGAGTGGGCTCCGCTCGCATCGCGCCGCTCGAAGCCGTGAAGTCCGGATGCGGGAAGCCGCAACGGATCGAGCAGCTGGTCGAGCGCCTCGATGCTGCGGCCGCTGACGAGCGCGATGGCACCGCCGAGGCGAGGCGCCAGCATCTGCAGCAGCTGCAGTAGCGGCGCATCGGCTGTTACCGCACGAGGATGATGCGCATACTCGATCAGCGTCCCGTCGAGATCGAGGAACAGCGCGCAATGCTCGAGCGGCAGCGTGGTGGGCGGGGCACGTGCCACGGCAGTCGGCGTAGCGCCCGGTGTGAGTTTCTGTGAAACGCTCAGCAGCAATTTGACTCCAAAAAAAAGCGTCTCAGGGGCGGCGGGGCGTCCGACGAGTGTCGTTCCTGGCACAAGCGGGCGCTGCCGCCGCCCCGAGACACCAGCGCGTCAGTCCGGGTTGGGGGGGCTAACACCGGCGACGCAATTCGCCTCAAGCCGTCGTGCGCCAGGGAAGTCGCACTAATGAGGCTGTAGTGCAGATTAGGTGATGGCGCGGCGCGGGCGGACCGGCAAGCCGCCCGGTCGGACGTCGGCTATCGCCCGCAGCTGGGGTAGGTCGACTCCTACGCCGCCGCTTTCCGCGGGTATGATCGCTCGGATGTCCTCGGTTGCCCGCCAGATGCTGGTCGTCGCGCTGCTGCTCGGCACGGTCATAGGGCTGTTCGTGGCAGCGCAACTGGGACAGCGGCGGCTCGAGGGTGCGAGTACGCGCATCCAGCTCGAGGCGCAGCGACAGCAGGCGCTCGCCGAGGTCACACAGCTCGTGCGTCAGGCCGAGAGCAGCCAGCGGGGCTACATCCTGGTCGGCAAGCCCGATTACCTGGTGCCTTTTCAGCAGGCGTCAGCCGGCATTGCCGCATCGCTCCAACGGCTCGACGCGGCGTTTGCCGCAGCCGGTGCCCCGGCGCGTGCCGACGTCGAGCAGCTCAAGCGCCTCAGTGACGCGAAGTTCGACGAGATGCGCCAGACGATCGAGCTGTTCGCCACGCGCGGCAGGGGGGCCGCGCTGCAGGTCATCCGCACCGACCAGGGCGCCACGACGATGACGGAGATCGATGACCTGGCAGGCAAGATCCAAGGGCGCGAGAGCAGCGAGGCACTGGAGGCCAGCCGCCGCTGGCAGGTGAACCGCTGGGTGAGCTTTGCTACAACGAGCTGTGCGCTGGTGGCGAGTGCGGGTCTGCTGCTGCTGCTGAGTCGGTTGACGCTGCGCCAATTGCGTTCCAAGGAGCGCGAGACCGAACAGCTGACGGTGCGGCAGGGGGAGCTGGAGCGGCTGGTGGAGCAGCGGACCGAGGAGCTGTCGGAGCTCTCCACGCACCTGCAGACGGTTGCGGAGCAGGAGAAGGCCGGGCTTTCGCGGGAGCTGCACGATGAGCTGGGGGGGCTGCTCGTCGCCGCGCGGATGGATTTGTCGTGGCTCGAGGAGCGCTTGGGAAGTGGCGACCCGGAAGTGCGGGGTTACTTCCGGCGTGTGCAGGATGCGCTGCAGTCGGGCGTCGATATCAAGCGGCGGGTGATCGAGAGCCTGCGGCCCACGCTGCTCGACAATCTGGGGCTGGTGCCGGCACTCAACTGGCAGGTGAGCGAGTCGTGCGAGCGCGCGGGGCTGAGGCACATCGAGCGCTACCCGCAGCAGGGGCTGCAGCTGACCTCGCAGGCATCGATTGCGGTTTTCCGGATCGTGCAGGAGGCGCTCGCCAACGTTCTCAAGCACGCGCGCGCGACCACCGTTGAGATCTCGATCGAGATCGCGCCACCCTGGCTGCTCGTGCGGGTGCAGGACGACGGCGTCGGCGTCCCGGTAGCGCGACTGCGGGCACTGCGGGCACACGGGCTGGCCGCCATGCGGCATCGGGCGCGCGGCCTGGGCGGACAATGGGAAGTGCAGCGCCCGCCGGCCGGCGGCACCCGCATCGAGGTGCGCCTGCCGCTCGAGCGGGTGCTGGCGGGGGGTGGCGTTGCGCACCTCGAGTTCGTCGGGCGGCGCGGCCCCTGATCTAAGGCTCGCGGCCAGGCTCCTGGGCGGCAAAGCCGCTCAGCAGACCCGGCAGGCGGTGGTAGTCGCGCGACTTGTTGAGGAACGCGTCGACACCGAAGACTTCCGCCTGGCGGCGATATTCCGGCAGGTCGAAGCCCGTGAGCACGATGACCTTGGGCCGCTGTGCGCCGCCGCGCTCGAGGGAGCGCAGCACGCCGAAACCCGAGCCGAGGCGCAGATGCAGATCCAGGATCAGGACGTCCGGCGCTGCCGCCGCGAGGCGCTCAAGGGCCTCGGCCTCGGTACTGACCGTGTCAATGAGACTGACGCCCGGAAGACGGCGGATGAGCTCCGCGATCCGTCCGGCGAGCACGGCGGAATCCTCGACGAGGAGCACGCGCACGGGTGAATTATTGAACATAGACGCGGTAGCCGCACTCACCATTGGCCCCGCAGCAGTGCATGGCCGTTGGCCGATCGCCACTTCGCAGTGTAAGAGCCTTGGTTCGCAGGGCCTGCCGGCACCCGCCCTCTGCAGGTGTCGGCGCCTGCCGACACACGGCGCGGCACGCGCTACTGCATCAACCCGTTCTTCAGGGCGTACGTCGTGAGGTCGGCGTTGGTGGTGAATTTCATCTTCTCCAGGACGCGCGCCCGGTAGGTGCTGACGGTCTTGACGCTGATACACAGCTCGCGGGCGATCTCGGAGACGCTGCGTCCGACCGCCAGCTTGCACAGGATCTGGAACTCCCGCTGTGAGAGTCCGGCGTGCAGCGGCTGGTCGGTCGGCTCATCGAGCGCATCCACCAGCAGCTCGGCGAGCGCCGCGCTTGCGTAGCGGCGCCCGGCGAGAACCACGTGTACGGCGCGTATGAACTCCTCCGGCGGCTGATCCTTGGCGAAGTAACCGGCAGCCCCCGCGCGCAGCGCATACAGCGCGTACTGCTTCTCCGCAAAAGCGCTGATGACCAGCACCCGGGTGCTCTCGTGGCCGGTGCGGATGTGGCGCAGGATGTCGATGCCGCTGCGGTCCGGAAGGTTGATGTCGAGCACCACCAGGTCCCAGGCATTGTCCCGCAGCTGCTGCAGTGTCTCGGCAGCGCTCGCCGTCTCGCCGATCGTCGCGATCGAGCGGTCCTGCTCCAGCCAGCGCCGCAGCCCGGCGCGGGTCATCGCGTGGTCGTCGGCGATCAGTACGTTGGCCATGCAGCCCTCCGATCGGTCTGAGGCGTCTGCGGGGGACGTTAGCGGGTCCGTCGCACGTTCAGAGTACGCCAGATGCGCGAACGGTTGTAGGAACAATCCTACAGTCCCCGCACCTACCGTCGCCAGATGGCGACGGCTGTAACCGGTGTCGTGCAGACACCTTATCTAATGAGTGCATCCCGGGCGAGGTAGAAGAAACGCGGCTGACACATCGCGCCGACGTCGTCGAAGGGCAACTACTGTGCGCGGTGTGTCGCGCACCGGCAGCTCGCGCTGGAGCCGTACGTCAGTCGATGCTGACAGCTGAATCCGCGCGGCCCCGCCAGATACGACGCTGACACGACGGGCAAGCTTGCTCGCATGCAGACTGGGACGCTCCGTGTGCGGTATGGAAAGGTCATCCGCACGCGCGCGGGTACTGACGTGTGCGACAGCTGGTTGTAGTCGCAGTGGTCGTGGTGGCGTGCCTGTTGCTGTCGATCCAATCCGCGCAGGACCCGGGGGCGAGCGCGCGCACTACGGCGGCGCCGCCGGCCGAGGCGGCACAGGCGGTATCGACACCGCAGGCGCTCGCGCCCCACGGATTTGGATTTGCCGAAGTACGCCGGCTGGCGCAGCAGCGCGCGCTGCACGACTACCAGCCGCCGGCGGACAGTTTGCCGCCGACGCTTGCCGCTCTCAGCTACGACCAGTATCGCGACATCCGCTTTCGTGCCGACAACGCCCTGTGGCACGGCCGCGCGATGTTCGAAGTGCAATTCTTCCACCGCGGCTACCGTAACCGGCAACGCGTCAACATCTTCGAGGTAGGGCCGGCCGGTGCCAGTGCGGTGGCTTACAGTCCGCAGCTCTTCATCTTTGGCCCGTTGCTGAAACTGGCGCCGCAGGCGCTCGCCGCCAACCTCGGATTTGCCGGCTTCCGTGTCCACTATCCGCTGCAAAGCCCGGCCTACAAGGACGAGCTGATCGTCTTTCTCGGCGCCTCGTACTTCCGCGTGCTCGGGCGTAATCAGCACTATGGCGCTTCAGCGCGCGGGCTGGCTCTCGATACCGCGGAGTCCGGCGGCGAGGAGTTTCCGACCTTCACGGACTTCTGGCTGGTGCGTCCGCAGCCGAGCGACCGTGCGCTGACCATCTACGCGCTGCTCGACAGCAAGAGTGTGACCGGCGCGTATCAGTTCCTGATTCGCCCGGGAGCGATCACTCAGGTCGAGGTGCATGGCGAGCTCTACCCGCGCCGTGCCCTGGGCAAGCTCGGCATCGCGCCGCTGACCTCCATGTTTCTCTACAGCGGCGACGGTACGAGCAAGCGCTTCGATGATTTCCGCCCGGAGGTTCATGACAGCGACGGCTTCATGACCGAGACCGGACAGGGACACTGGATCTGGCGACCGCTCGTCAACCCGCGGGAGTTGCGGGTCAATCGCTTCGCGGACGAAGACCCCCGCGGCTTTGGGCTGGTGCAGCGCGAGCGCGACTTCGCGCGCTACCAGGACGCCGAGGCGCAGTACCAGGCGCGGCCCAGCTACTGGGTGCAGCCGCTCGGTCACTGGGGCCGGGGCGGGGTCGAGCTGGTCGAGATCCCGAGCGACGAGGAGATTCACGACAACATCGTCGCTTACTGGGTGCCGGCCACGATGCCGCAGCCCGGCAAGCCGCTGAGCTTCGCGTATCTGCTGTCGGCGTACCTGCAGGCGCCGCAGTGGCCTCCGGGAGGGCGCGTCATCGCGACGCGCAGCGGCAGCCCTGGCATGGGCGACAACCATGGGCACTTTGCGCCCGGCGCGCGCCGCGTCGTGGTGGAGTTCGCCGGCGGCGATCTCGACGGTCTCGATGGCGTGCAGCCGGTGAAGGCGGAGGTAAGAGCGGACAACGCCAGTGTCGAGACCTCCAGCGTGCAACGGCTGCGCGACACCGGCGCCTGGGTCGTCACACTGGTGGTCACTCCGAAGCAGAAGAAGCCGGTCGATCTGCAGTGTCTTCTCAGTCTCTACGGCGAGGTGCTGACGGAGACCTGGGTGTACCAATGGACGCCGTAACAGCTGCAGTGGCACCGCCACGGTCGCGCGGGCGGACCGCGGTACGCCGCGGCGTGTTCTTCGGTCTCACCCTGCTGAGCGCAGGCTGTGCGACTGCGCTGTTGCTCGATGTGCTGCAGGCGCACGAGGTGAGCGCCACCGAGTTGCTCGGTGTTGCGCTGTTCCTCGCGCTGTTCGCGTGGATCTCGGTTGCTCTGTGGACTGCCATCGCCGGCTTTGCGGTGCGCATCGCGGGCCGCGACCCGGCGGGGATCGACCCGCGCGAGGTTGCCGGATGGCGGCTGCGTACGCGGACGGCGATCACGATGCCGATTCACAATGAGGACGTGGAGCGCGTGGCGGCGGGCCTGGAGGCGGTGTGGCGCTCGCTGGCACGGGAAGCGGATTGCACTACGTTTGACCTGTTCATTCTCTCGGACACTACGGATGCACGCATCGCGGCTGCCGAAGAGCTCATGTGGGAGCGGTTCGTGCGGGCGCACCGCGCGGCGGGCCGCGTTTTCTACCGCCGCCGCCGCGAGCGCCGGCAGCGCAAGGCGGGCAACATCGCCGACTTCGTGCTCCGCTGGGGCAGCGCCTACGAGTGCATGGTCGTCCTCGACGCCGACAGCGTCATGACGGGTCGGGCGCTGGTCACGCTCGCGCAGCTGATGGAGGCGCACCCGGAGATCGGCATCCTGCAGACGCTGCCGCTGCCCATGGGACGGCTGACTCTGTTCGGCCGACTCATCCAGTTCGGCGCGCGGCTGCAGAGCCCGATGCTGAGCAGCGGTCTGGCTTTCTGGCAGCTCGGCGAGAGCAACTACTGGGGGCACAACGCCATCGTGCGCCTGCGGCCGTTCGCACAGTACTGCCGTCTGCCGCTGCTTCCGGGTACGCCGCCCCTGGGGGGTGAGATTCTCAGTCACGACTTCGTCGAAGCCGCGTTCATGCGACGCGCCGGCTACGAGGTGCGCCAGCTCCCGGAACTCAGCGGCAGCTGGGAGGAGGTGCCCGCCAACGTGATCGACTACGCGGCGCGCGATCGACGCTGGACGCAGGGCAACCTGCAGCACGCGCGCGTGATGTGGTTCCCGGGGCTGCACCCGATGAGCCGGCTGCACCTGCTTACCGGCATCATGGCGTACGTGAGCTCGCCCATGTGGCTCGGACTGCTGCTGCTGAGCTCGCTGCTGTCCGTGCGCGCGGCGGGCCAGGCGCCGCAGTACTTCCTGAGCGGCCTGCGCAGTCTCTTTCCGCAGTGGCCGCAAATCCGTGCGGGTGAGTCCATGCTGCTGTTTGCGCTGACGCTGGCGGTGCTGTTGCTGCCAAAGGTGCTCGGCGCGGTGCTGGCGATGCGTGATCGGCGCACCTGCCGTCAGTTCGGCGGTAGCGTGCGGCTGTGTGCGAGCCTGCTGCTCGAGCAGCTCTTCAGTGTGCTGCTGGCGCCCAGCATGATGGTGTTTCATGCGACGTTCGTCGTGCAGACGCTGCTCGGCAAGTCAGTGGCGTGGGATGCACAGGATCGCAGCGACCGCGGCGTCAGCTTGCGCGAGGCCTTCGCACGGCAGAAATGGCAGCTCATCTTCGGCCTCGCGTGGGGCGCAGCGCTGGCGCGCCTGGCTCCGCAGTTCTTCTGGTGGCTGCTGCCGGTGCTGGTCGGACTGGTGTGCGGTATCGCGCTGACCGCGTGGACCAGTCACACCGCGGCCGGGGAGCTGGCGCTGCGGCTGCGATTGCTGCTGGTGCCGGAGGAAACCGAGCCGCCCCCGGAGCTCGTGACGCTGCGCAGCTGGCGCGCCGGTCTTCCGCCGGCCGAATCGCCCGCCCCGCAGTCCCGTTCAGGCGCGATTCACTTCCGCGGCCAAT
Organism: uncultured Gammaproteobacteria bacterium; assembly: GCA_963804465.1. Lineage (GTDB taxonomy): Bacteria > Pseudomonadota > Gammaproteobacteria > Steroidobacterales > Steroidobacteraceae > 13-2-20CM-66-19. Next base: position 265,400 of record CAWDQL010000017.1, on the reverse strand, counting down.
GTAGCTTCCCGCCTACAGGCCTTTAGGACTATCTCCCGCACACGCCGACCGCCGCTGCATGCGAAGGTGGCGGCCGTGAAGAGTTACAGGAGAGAGATCGTGACACGCGCTTTGCGAATACTGATGAGTACAGCCCTGTTGGTCTGCACCTCGGCGCTGTGGGCAGCCACCCCCGGGGACAGCTACAGCGACACGGTCAGCCTGTTCAGGAACGCGGGCGAGAGCGCGGCGTTCTTCAACAACTGCTACGGCTATGCCGTCTTCCCCACCATCGGCAAGGCCGGGTGGGGCATCGGTGGCGCACACGGCAGCGGCCGCGTCTACGTACACGGCATCCATGTGGGCGATACCAGCATGAACCAGCTGAGCGTGGGTCTGCAGGCAGGCGGTCAGGCCTACAGCCAGATCGTCTTCTTCGAGGACCGGCGCGCGTTCGAGGAATTCGCGCACGGTGGCTTTGAATTTGGCGCGGACGTGAACGCCGTGGCGATCACCGCAGCGGCCGGCGGCAGCGTGGGCACCGACGGTGCCGGCGCCGAGGCGAGCGGCGGCATGAAGGACGCGCGCACGGTCGGCCGGTACTACAAGGGCGTCGCGGTGTTCACCATCGTCAAGGGTGGCGCGATGTTCCAGGCGACCGTTGCCGGACAGAAGTTCAGCTACGCGCCCAAAGCCTGAAGACCAGGCAGCAGTGCACCCACGGCGGTGCGGAACTTACCGCCGTGGGTGAGGTGTCGGACAGACACGGAGGGTCATCGATGAGCAGCTCTGTGTGGGTAAGACGGCGGGGATACTGCGTGCTGTTGCTGGCGGCGGGATTGCTTGCCGGCGCGGGCTGTGCCAGCCACAAGCACGACCTGGCGCGCGACAGCATCAAGTCCGATGCCCCCTTCAGCAAGACTTTCTCCGGTTCGGGTGAGATGGTGTGCTGGAGCGTAAAGCGCGCGCTGCTCAGCCAGGGCTACATGCTGGATCAGCGGAACGACTCCGGCGTGCTGACGGGCACGCGCGACTTTCAGCCGCAGCCGAAACTGAATGTGACGGTGCGGCTGCAGGCAAGCTGTGCAGACAACAAGGACGGCACGAGTATCGTGTTTGCCACTGCGATACGCGAGGACAGCCGGCTGCAGAAGATGAAGCAGTCGACCAGCGTCGGCATCGGGCCGGCGACGCTCACCATGCCGTCAGGTTCGGCGCAAGTGCTCGGTGTCGTACGCCGCGAGACCCTGCAGGATCCGGGCTTTTATGAGCGCTTCTTCTCGCTGGTACAGGGGTTCGTCGAGCAGGAGCGCCTCGCCGCAGCCGGGCGTGCCAACCCGCACACGGACGAGCGCCTGACCCAGGCCGGCAATCGATAGCCCGGCTGAGCAGCCGGCAGACAGCCGGCTCGGACGATCACACTTTTTTCGGCGTGCACGCCGTGAAACCCGACGCGTACGCCTTCCTGAGGAGACCAAGCCACGGAGGTGTTTTATGAAGTACGGTAACTTGATTGCAATCGCAGTTGGAACGGCACTACTGGGAGCGGCAGCGACGCCGGCGCTGGCCGCCGACGGTCAGACCGGCACCACCACGGCTGCCGGCAGCCCGACGATCACCGCCACAACCGCTGCCGGCGGCCAGACCGGGGCGAGCACCGGCACGAGCACTCAGCAGCCGACGCCCAGCGTCACGACGCTCGAGTCCGATATGGCTCAGGACCGCGCTAACCTCAAGGCGAAGCGCGCCGCTATCGCCCAGGACCGGGCGAGCATCGGCACGGACCGTCAGGGACTGGCGGCGGACGACAGCACGATCCGCACCGACCAGCAGGGGATCCGCGCCGACCGGCAGACCATCCGCGCCGACCAGAGCACCCTGAGCGCGGACGGTCAGACGATGCGCGCCGACCAGGCAACGATGCGCACCGACCAGCAGGAGATGCAGGCGGACCAGCAGGCGATGCAGGCTGACCGCACGACGCTCACGAACGATCAGAAGACCATGAACTCCGATCGTCAGAACCTGGCCACCGAGCAGCAAAGTGCTCAGGCCGCGCAGCAGAGCGTCAACACGGATCGTCAGAACATCGCCAGTGATCGGCAGAACATCGCTGCCGAGCGACAGAGCCTCAGCACGGATCGGCAGAACATCCGCACTGAGCAGGCGGACATTCGCGCCGACCAGACGGCTCTTGGCAAGGCCTATGCCGAGCAGCGCGCTGGCACGAACGAGCAGAGCACCATCAACACCCTTAAGTCTGACATCCAGGCGGATCAGGCGACGATTGCGCACGACCGCGCCAACATCGGCAGCGACAAGCAGACGATCGCCGCCGACAGCCAGAACATGGCTGCGAACGGTCAGGCGATGCGGGCCAGCGAGCAGAGCATCCGTGCGGATGACCAGGCGATAGCCACGGATCGACAGGGCATGCAGGCGGATCGGCAGAACATGGCTGCGACCCGCCAGGGCATGACCACGACCGAGCAGAACATGGCTGGCTTGCGTCAGGGCATGAGTGCCGATCAGCAGAATATGTCGGCGCTCAAGCAGAACATGAGCTCAACCCAGCAGAGCATGGCGGCGGCGCACAGCAATCTGTCTGCGGACCAGCAGAGCCTGACCGCGGCCCGGCAGAACGCCGGCACTGAACGGCAGGGCATCCAGACCGACCGCGCGAGTATCGCTGCAGACCATCAGGGGATCCGTTCGGACCGGCAGGACCTGCGTTCGGACCGGCAGGACCTGCGTTCGGACCACCGGGACCTGCGCGCCGATGTTGGCGCGGACAACGGCTGGCACCGCGATGGCGACTCCTGGCGCGACGGCCGGGATCCGCGGACCGCGGGCCGCAATGACCTGCGTACAGCTGCGCCAGATCTGCGGGCCGACGCCAGGTTCGGTCACGGGACCGTGGGTGAGTCCACGAGCGCCACGGGTACCGCGGGCGTCTCCGGGAAGGGGACGCTGACGGCATCGGCGCTCGCAAACAATGCGGCCAGCCAAAACAAATCGACGCAGGCCCAGACCGCCGCTCACCAGGCCTGGTATCACTACCTCATCTGGTAAAGCGGCTTAGCTGCCAACGCAGGAGCTGGCCCAAGGGCCTCGCACGAGCTGGAAGCTCGTGCGGGGCCCGCGGCGCGGCGGTCTACGGGCTCAGCCGCACCCAGAACGGCTTGCCGGGATCCGCTGCGGTCGTCTCGACCGGGCCGAGTCCGACCACCTGAACGATCACTTCCTCGTCGCTGTTCGACCCGTCCCAGTGCAGCGCCCGTGCGGGATGGAACATGTAGCTGCCCGGCTTGAGGGGCACGGAGTGCGCCGGGTCGAAGGTCGCTCCGGTGCCGGTGAACCACGTGCCCCTGATCACGGTGATGTAACGATCGCCCGGATGCCAGTGCGGCCGGTCCATGACGTGCGGTGGAAAGCGGACCCGCTGCACATAGAGCCCCGGCCCCGACGGATCGCCGGCGATGGTGGCGATCTGCGCGCCGTGGCCACCGGGCACGTCCTGCCAGCGGATCTGCTCCGGAGTGAGGCGCACGAAGCCCGTGGCGCCCGAGGTGCTCTTGTCGGCGGTGGCACCGAGCACCGTCCCCGCCAGCAGGCAGGACGTGAGGAGCGGCAGCAAGCGGATACTCATGTGTGTTTTCTCCCGTGTAGGTCATCCGCGCAGGCGCAGCCCCTGCGGATCGTAGAGCGGCTCGAGTCGTACGGTCGCCGGGCGCAGCTCGCCCAGGATGTCGATTTCGAAGCGCTCGCCCTCGCGTGCGAGCGCGGCGGGGACGTAGCCCGCGGCGAGACTCTTGCCGACGCAGTGACCGAAGGCACCGGAGGTGACGTAGCCGACCGCAGTGCCGTCCTTCATGATCGACTCGTAGCCGCTCACGTCTGCATCGAGCGCCGCGACCTCCATCACGACGAAGCGGCGCTGCGGGCCTGCGGCACGCTCGGCGAGCGCCGCGGCGCGACCGGTGAAGTCCGGCTTGGCGAAGTCGACGAAGCGGGCGAGCCCGGTCTCACCCGGCGTGTAATCCGGACGGAAGTCCTTCTGAAAGGAGCCGTAGGCCTTCTCGAGGCGCAGCGAGGAGAGCGCCCGCCCGCCGAAATGCCTGAGCCCGAGGTCGCCTCCGGCAGCGAGCAGATCGTCGTACAGCGTCGCGAAGTAATCCGGCGTGGTCCAGATCTCGTAGCCGAGCTCGCCGGTGAAGCCGGCGCGCGTGAGGATCGCAGGCGCAAAGCCGACCGCCGTCTCGCACACCTGGAACAGCTTGAAGCCGGAAGCCGACAGATCGATGCGCACCAGGCGCGCGAGCAGCTCGCGCGCGCGTGGCCCGGCGATCGACACACCGTCCAACGTCGACAGCAGCGAGCGCACGCACACATCCGGCGGCGGCTCCGCCTGGGAGAACCAGCGCAGGTGAAACTCCTCGGCGAACCCCGAGCCCACGATCAGGAAGCGATCGTCCGCGAGGCAGGCCATGGTGAGATCGCCGACGATGCGGCCCGCGGGACTGAGCATCGGGGCGAGCGCCAGGCGTCCCGGCGCGGGCAGGCGACTGGCGAACACGCGGTCGAGCCAGGCGCGGGCGCCGCGGCCGCAGATCTCGTACTTGCCGTAGTTGGTCGTCTCGTAGAGGCCGACGGCGCGGCGCACGGCGTGGCACTCCTCGCGCACGACCGGAAAGGCCTCCGAGCGGCGGTAGGTGGGGGTCTCGGTGGGCTGCATGCCCGCAGGCGCAAACCACAGCGCATTCTCGAGACCGTAGTTGGCCCCCATGCAGGCGCCGGCCGCCTTGAGCCGGTCGTAGATCGGCGAGCGGCGCACCGGGCGTGCGGCCGGCAGCTCCTCGTTGGGATAGGCGAGGCGAAAGCGCCGCGAGTAGTTCTCCGGCACCTTGATCGAGGTGTATTTGGGCGTCGCAAAGGCGCCGAAGCGCGCGACGTCCATCGAGATGATGTCCTGACCGGGATCGTTCTCGGCCATCCAGCGCGACAGCACGAGCCCGATGCCGCCTCCCTGGCTGAAGCCCGCCATCACGGCGCACGCGACCCAGTAGTTGCGCAGCCCGCGCACCGGGCCGACCAGGGGATTGCCGTCGGGCGCGAAAGTGAAGGGCCCGTTCACGGCCTTGCGGATGCCGACACGGCCGAGCGCAGGGAAGTGACTGAAACCCACCTCGAAATACGGTGCCAGCCGCTCGAAGTCCTCGGGCAGCAGCTGCATGGAGAAGTCGTCAGGGGTGTTAAGCGGCGACCAGACGATGCCATGAGGCTCGTAGGTGCCGATCAGCGCGCCGCCACGCTCCTGGCGCACGTAGATCTCGCCGGCGTAGTCGGTGGTGTTGACGATCTCCCGCGCGCGCCCCTTGAGCTCGGGCAGATCCTCGGTGATGAGATAGTGGTGCTGCATCGCCAGCACCGGCAGCTCGATGCCGACCAGGTGGCCGACTTCGCGCGCCCACAGGCCGGCGCAGTTGACGACGTGCTCGGCGTGCACCGTGCCCTTGTCCGTGACCACATCCCACGAGCCATCGCGCCGCTGGGCGAGCGAGCTGACGCGCGTGAAGCGCTCGACGGTGGCGCCGAGCTTGCGCGCCGCCTTGGCGTAGGCATGGGTGGTGCCCGAGGGGTCGCAATGTCCGCCGTCGGCGCGCCACAGCGCGCCGATGAAATGCTTTGGGTCGATGAGGGGGTTGAACTCGCGCGCCTGTTCGAGGGAGATCATCTCGGTCTCCATGCCGAGATAGCGTGCCCGCGAGCAGATGAGCTTCAGGCTGTCGAGCTCGCCCTCATTTGCCGCCAGCATCAGCCCGCCGTTCGGATGCAGCCCGCAGGACTGGCCCGACAGCCGCTCGATCTCGCGATACAGGTCGATCGTGTACTTCTGCAGCCGCGAGATGTTGGCCTCGCCGTTGAAGGTGTGCATGCCGCCGGCCGCGTGCCAGGTCGAGCCGGAGGTGAGCTCGCTCTTCTCGATCAGCAGCACCTCGCTCCAGCCGATCTTCGCGAGGTGATACAGCACGCTCGCGCCGACCACGCCGCCGCCGATCACGACCGCCCGCGCCGAATCCTTCATGTCGATTGAGCTCCGCACAGTTCGTTCACGCTCGTCTCCGCGGCCATCGCCAGCCCGAAGGGCCGGGAAGCCGTCGCCAGCCACTCATGCAGGTGGCGCGCCGTGGTCGCGGGCGTCAGCAGCAGCAGCCGCGCTCCGAGGGCCGCCAGGGTCACCGGCACCTGCACCATGATTGTCGCAGCGGCTTTGCCTGCGGGGAATGCGTCCGCGTGCAGGTCCAGGCGGCAGCCGCGGGCGAGCATCTCCCGGATCGAAGGACCGCCGAGGACGAAGGCCGCGAGGCCCGAGGAGAGATCCACCGCGACGCCGCGACCCGCCGTGGCCTGTTGCCAGCGCAGGGCACTCGTTCCCGGGGCGTCCGCCGGGGTGAGCAGCAGCCAGCGGGACGGTCGTACGGAAAGCGTCAGTTGTCCCGCGCCGACGGCGATGCGGCCGAGGCCGGCGAGCCGCACACCGCTGCTTGCCGCGAGCTCCTCGAGCGCGGACACCCGCTCGCCGAGCGCGGCGATCTCGACGACGTCGGCCGCGCAGCGCGCCAGCTCCACCCCGGGCGCGACGGCGTTGCCGGCGGGGGCCTCAGGCGCGGACACGGGCATTCTCCGGATCCCACATGTGCGGGCTCACGATCTCGAGCTCCACGCTCTCATCGTGAATGGGCGAGCTGCCGAGGAGCCGCGAGCCGATGCGCTGGCGGCCGCCCGCGAGCAGCGCCAGTCCCACCCAGCCCTCGAGCTCGACGGATGGCGTGGAGGAAGTCACGTAGCCGAGGCTCGCTGCGTGCTCCCCGGGCTCGAGCAGCTGCATGCCGTTGCGCAGCCGGCGCGAGCGGTCGACCGGGCGCACGCCGACCAGCTGCAGCCGCTCGGGCGCGATGAGGCCGGGCCGGGCGGTGAGCGCACGGCCGATGAAGTCGCCGCTCTTCTTCAGCATGCGCTCGAAGCCGAGGTCCGCAGCGCTGGTGTTGCCGTTGAGCTCGGCGGTCGTCACGTGTCCCTTCTCGATGCGCAGGGTGTTCAGGGCATCGAGCCCATAAGGCCGGATGCCGAAGCGCTGACCCGCCGCGAGCAGCGCTTCCCAGACGGTGAGCGCGGCGCGCGCCGGCACCGCGATCTCATAGGCGAGCTCGCCTGAGAACGAGATGCGGAACAGCCGCCCGGGTATGCCGGCAACGGTCGTGGACGCCACCGCCATGAACGGCAAGGCCTCGTTCGAGACATCGATCTCCGGGGCCACCGCCGCCACCACATCGCGTGCTCGCGGGCCCGCCACCGCGAGCTGGGCCCACTGATCGCAGACGTCGGTGAGCACGACCTCCAGGCCGCAGCACACTGTCTCGCGATGGAACTCGAGGTGCTCGAGGACGGCGGTGCTGTTGGCCGTCGTGGTGGTGACGAGGAAGTGCCCGGGAGCGAGGCGCGCGGTGGTGCCGTCGTCGAACAGCATGCCGTCCTCGCGCAACATGATGCCGTAACGGGCCCGTCCCACCGGCAGGGTGGAGAAGGTGTTGGCGTAAACGAAGTCAAGGAAGCGCGCGGCATCGGCTCCCTGCACGTCGATCTTGCCGAGGGTCGAGACGTCGGTGACGCCGACTGCACGGCGCACGGCGCGCGCCTCGGCGAGCACCGGCTCCCAGCCCGGAGCGGCGGAATAGACCAGCGGCCGCAGCCACAGGCCCGTGTTGACGAAGCTCGCCCCGGCACGCTCGTGCCAGTCGTGCAGCGGCAGGCGGCGCTTCGGTCTGTAGTGTCCGCGCACCTCGCCGCCGGCGAGCGCAGCGAACGGCACCGGCTGCACGTAGGGGCGCGGCTTCGACAGGCCGACCGCGGCCACCGGCACGCCGCGCGCCGCGGCCAGTACCGCGCTCGCCACCAGCCCGCCAATGCGGCCCTGATCGGTCGCCATGCCGCAGGTGGTGAAGCGCTTCATGTGCTCGACGTGCTCGTAGCCCTCACGGCAGGCGAGCCGCACATCCTCGGTGGTGACGTCGTTCTGCAGATCCACGAACGCCTTGCCGGGTGCGCGCACCTCCCACAGCGGTACCAGGGGCGAGTGTTGCGGGTCGGGGGGGAGTGCTGCATCGGGCATGAAGTCAGGCAGTACGCGAGCGAGCTCGGCGGCGACGGTGCGCGCGGCAGCCGCGGCGTCCTGCGCGGCCGCCGCGAGTCCGAAGATTCCGCGTGCGGCGCCGGCCACCGCACCGACGAGCGGCGGCACCTCGGCGGTGAAGGCGGCGATTTTCTCGCGCCACTCACTGTGCGCGCCCAGCTGCGAGGCGAGGGCGGTCGCGGGGCTGTAACCTCCCGACACACCGATGCAGTCGGCCGCGATCACTCGGGTCGCTCCCGCCGGCAGCGCGACCCGCAGGCCACGCACGCCGCGTCGGCCGAGTACGCCGCTGATGAGCGTCGCCGACAGCACCTCGACACCGAGCTCGCGCGCCCGCGTTGCTGCGCGCGCACCGGGACGGGGATCGATCACGCAAGCCACGCGCACGCCGGCGGCGCGCAGCGCGAAGACACTCTCGTAGGCCTCGTCGTTGTTGAGGAAGAAGGCCGGACGGGTGCCGGCCGCGACCCCATAGCGGCGCAGATAGGCGAGCGCGGCTCCGGCGAGCATTACCCCCGGCACGTCATTTCCCGGAAAGGCGATCAGCCGCTCCACCGCGCCGCAGGCGAGCAGCACGCGCCTCACGCGCACGATGCGCAGCCGCTCGCGCAGACCGCGGAAGCGCGCCGCCTCCGCCGGAGCGAGCGTCTCCAGCGCCCCGAACACGCCATGGCCGTAGGCGCCGAGCACGGTGGTGCGCGCGAGGCAGCGTGCAGTGGGCAGCTCGCGCAGCTGACTCAGGGTCGCCTCCCGCCAGGCATTCCAGCGTGCATCGAGCAGCGTGCCACCGCCGAGGACGACGTCCTGCTCGGCCAGCAGCACGCGCAGACCCGCAGCGGCGAGCAGGCGGGTGGCGGTGAGGCCGGCGCTGCCGGCACCGACCACCAGCACGTCCGCGTGATCGTGCACGATCTCGGCGGGTGCCGCGTGCTCGCCGACCACCGCGTCCAGACGCCCGAGACCCGCGGCGCGGCGGATGAGCGGCTCGTAGAGGCGCTCCCAGGCCCACCCCGGGGCCATGAAGGTCTTGTAGTAGAAGCCCGCGGGCAGGAAGCGGCCTAGAAAATCGTTGACCGCCAGCACGTCGAAGCCGAGTGACGGCCAGCGGTTCTGGCTGAGCGCGCACAGGCCCTCGGTGAGTGGCAGCGTCGTCGCGAGCAGGTTCGGCTCGCGACCGTCGTGGCCGAGCACATCCACCAGGGCGCAGGGCTCTTCGGGGCCGCCGGTGACGATGCCGCGCGGCCGGTGGTACTTGAAGCTCCGACCGGTGAGCCGGCGTCCGTTGGCGAGCAGGGCGGAGGCGAGCGTGTCACCGGCGAGCCCGCTGAGCGCCTCCCCGTCGAAGCGAAAGCCGAGCGGCCGGTTCGCATCGGTGAGCAGGCCGGGGGCTATTCTGCACGGGCCCGGCATCAGCTTTCCCTCGGGGGCGGCGGCGGCGCGTCGCGCGCTGCGCCCACCCAAGGGATCTCGTGGCTGAGGGTGTGGCGCTGAACCTTGAGCAGGCGGCGGCAGCCGCCGACGTGCAGCCACCATTCGAGGTGCCAGCCGAGCGGGTTGTCGCGCTCGTACACATAGGCGTTGAAGGCCTCGGGTCCGGCGTCCGCGGCGGGACGTGCGCGGCCGGCGTCGCCGCGGTAGCGGAACTCGGCCTCGTCGCGCTCGCCGCACCAGGGACAGGGGATACGCAGCATGGCGTCGGACCGGCCTCAGTGCAGCCAGGGCGAGGGGCCGACACCGCGCTCATCGACGCTGCGTCCGGCCGCGAAGCGCCCCAGATCGAGGTGCGCGGCGAGCGGGTGCGGGCTGCCGTGCGCGATCAGGTGTGCGGTGGTGAAGCCGCCGGCAGGAATCGCCTTGAAGCCCCCATAGCACCAGCCGCCATTGAGGATCAGCCCCTCGAGCGGCAGCTTGGAGATGAGCGGCGAGCCGTCCATGGTCATATCCATGACGCCGCCCCACTGCCTGAGCACCTTGACGCGGGCGAGCGCCGGCAGGAGCGTCACGGCAGCCGCGGTGACTTCCTCCACCATCGGCAGCGTGCCGCGCTGGCCGTAGGTGTTGTAACCGTCGATCGCCCCGCCGAACACCAGGCCGCCCTTGTCGGACTGGCTGATATAGAAGTGTCCGGCGCCGTAGGTGAGCACCACGTCGATGAGCGGCTTCAGGCCTTCGCTGACGAAGGCCTGCAGCACGTGGGTCTCGATCGGCAGCGTAATGCCCGCCAGGCGCGCCAGCTCCGAGGAATAGCCCGCGACCGCAAGACACACGGTGTCGGCGCCGATGAAGCCGTGCGCGGTCTCGACACCGCTGAGCCGCCCGCCGCTGTGGCGGATGCCGGTCACCGGGCAGTGCTCGACGATGTCGACACCCGCATCCGAGGCGCCGCGCGCGAAGCCCCAGGCGACCGCGTCGTGACGCACCGTGCCGCCGCGCCCCTGCAGGAAGCCGCCCAGGACGGGAAAGCGACCGTTGTCGAGATCGACGAGCGGCACCAGATGCTTCACGGCAGCGCGGCTCAGGGCTTCGGCGTCGACCCCGGCGAGCCGCATCAGGTTGGCACGCCGCGTGAAGAGATCGCGCTGCGCCTCGGTGTGAAACAGGTTGAGCGTGCCGCGCTGGCTGACCATCACGTTGAAATTGAGCGTCTGCTCGAGGTGCTCCCACAGCTTGAGCGAGAACTCGTAGAAGCGGATGTTGGGCGGCTGGAAGTAGTTGGAGCGCACGATGGTGGTGTTGCGTCCGACGTTGCCGAGCCCGATGGGGCCGCGCTCGAGCACCGCGACGTCGGTGATGCCGTGCACGGTTGCGAGGTAATAGGCGGTGGCGAGCCCGTGGCCGCCGCCGCCGACCACCACCACGCGGTAGTGCGGTCGCGGTGTCGCCTTGGCCCAGGCGCGCGACCAGCCGCGTTGGCCCGTCAAGCCTGCGCGCAGCAGCCGCCACAGCGAGTAGCGGCCGCTCGTGGTGCGCGCGGGAGGGCTGGCGGGTGGCATGGCGGGCATCATAAGGCGCACGCCTCTCCGGTACACGGCTTGACAACCGCCCTTGACGTGCACGACGACAATCGACAACGTGTATGGGTGAGGCGGATCCTTGAATTGCTGTGCGTGGCGCTGCTCACGCTCGGCTCGGCGTCGCCGGCCGGTGCCGCGATCGTCGTGTCCTCGAAGCTGTCGAGCGAGTCGGCGATGATCGGCGAGATGATCCGCCTGCTGCTCAATGCGCATGGCGTACCGACCGTCGACCGGATGACGCTCGGCGCCACTCCGGTGGTGCGCAAGGCGCTGCTCGTGGGCGAGATCGATCTGTACGTCGAGTACACGGGCAACGCGGGACTGTTCTTCAACGACCCGGGGAACCCCGCCTGGAAAGACCTGCGCGCAGGTTACGAGCTGGGTGCACGGCTCGATTACGCCGCCAACCACATCGTGTGGCTGACGCCGGCGAACGCGAACAACGCCTGGGCGCTCGCGGTGCGGCGCGACCTGGCCGCGGCGCAGCACCTCGCGACCATGAGCGACTTCGCCCGCTGGGTCGACGCGGGCGGTCGGGTGATGCTGGCCTGCTCGGCGGAGTTCGCCAACGCCGGCACGCTGCGCTCGCTGGAGCGCACCTACGGCTTCCGGCTCGCCTCGGAGCAGATGATCGTGCTCGCGGGCGGCGAGACGTCCGCCACCATCCGCGCCGCCGCCGCGGGCACCAACGGCACCAACACCGCCATGGTCTACGGCACCGACGGCGGCATCGTGGCCGCCAACCTTGAGGTGCTGGAGGACGATCGGCACGATCAGCCGGTGTACGCACCGGTGCCGACGATGCGTGCGGCGGCACTGCGGGAATATCCGCAGATTGCCGGCATCGTGAAACCGCTCATGGAGAGCCTCAGCCGCGAGACGCTGCAGCGTCTCAATGCCCGCGTGCAGGTCGACGGCGAGTCGGCGGAGGCGGTCGCGGCGGACTACCTGCACTCGCAGGGCCTTCTCAAGTGAGCGTCTTCGGGAGGCTCGGGCGCATCGACGCGCTCGGCGCGGTGCTGGTGGCCGCCGGTGCCGCCGCGCTCGTGTTCCTGCCGTTCGTGGTCTTCAAGTCCAACCGCATCGTGCCCGGAGATCCGCGTAGCCTCGCCGAGGTGCTGCCGGCCTGGGGCGTGCTCGGCTGCCAGGCGGCGCTCGCCCTGGCCGCGGTCGCGGCACTGTGGATCGCCGATGCCCGCGTGCGGCTTACTCTCGCGCTGGCGGGCGTGGTCGCGGTCGCGCTCGCCGTGGCGGTGGCCGGCGATCGGCTCACGCCTCCCGGCAACCAGGTCGTGCGCATCGCACCTGGCGCGGCCTTCTGGGTGCTGATCATCTGTCTCGGCCTGCTCGCCACCGATGCGACGACACGGCTGCGACCAGGACCGAAGCTGCGGGTGCTGTGCCTCGCCGTCGCGCTCGGTGTCATCGGCCTGGCGCTGGCCCATGGGACCTTCGATCATCTTTCGGTGATGCGCGAGTACGCCGTCAACGCGACGCGCTTCGCGCGCGAGGTCCGCCAGCACCTCGATCTCGCCTTCGGCTCGCTCGCCGCGGCGGTGATCGCCGGACTGCCGCTCGGCATCCTGTGCCACCGCGCACCCGCCCTGCGGCCGGGGATTCTCACCACGCTCAACCTCATCCAGACCATCCCGGCGATCGCACTGTTCGGCATCCTGATGGCGCCGCTCGGCGCGCTGGCAGCGGCGGTGCCGCTCGCCGACCGGCTCGGCATCCGCGGCATCGGGGCGGCACCGGCGGTGGTGGCGCTGTTCCTGTACTCGCTGCTGCCGATCGTGGCCAACACGGTGGCGGGCCTGAAGCGCGTGTCGCGCAGCGCCGTGGATGCGGCTCAGGGCATGGGCATGACCGCCGGGCAGGTGCTGACGGGCGTCGAGCTGCCGCTCGCCCTGCCGGTGATTCTCACGGGAATCCGCGTGGTGCTGGTGCAGAACATCGGTATGGTCACGGTGGCAGCGTTGATCGGCGGCGGCGGCCTCGGCGCCTTCGTCTTTCAGGGCATCGGGCAGACGGCGATCGACCTGGTGCTGCTCGGCGCGATTCCCATCGTGACGCTGGCGTTCTCCGCGGCGCTGGTTCTCGATGCGCTGGTCGAAGTCATGGATCGCGTGAAGGCATGAACATGATCAGCCTCGAGTGCCTGTGCAAGCGCTACGGCGCGACCACGGTCGTCGATCAGGTGTCGCTCGCCGTGGAGCGCAACTCGATCACCGTGATCGTGGGCACCTCGGGCTCCGGCAAGTCCACGCTGCTGCGCATGATCAACCGGCTGGTCGAGCCGACGAGCGGCCGGGTGCTGATCGAGGGTCGCGACACGCGCAGCGAGCCCGCGTATCTGCTGCGCAGGCGGATCGGCTATGTGATTCAGGGTAACGGACTCTTCCCGCACCGCACGGTGGCCGAGAACATCGCCACCGTGCCGCGGCTGCTGCGCTGGGACGCACGGCGGATCGCGGCACGCGTACACGAACTGCTCGCGGTGTTCCAGCTGGATCCCGGCAAATACGCCGATGTTCTACCGCACCAGCTGTCGGGCGGGCAGCAGCAGCGGGTCGGCGTGGCCCGTGCGCTCGCCGCCGAGCCGACCGTGCTGCTCATGGACGAGCCGTTCGGCGCGCTCGATCCCATCATCCGCGCCAAGGCTCAGGACGACGTGCTTGCTATCCAGCGCCGTTTCGGCACCACCATCGTGCTCGTGACGCACGACATGGAGGAGGCGTTCAGGCTCGGCGATCACGTCGCGGTCATGAGCCAGGGGAGGGTGCTGCAGTACGATCGGCCGGCGGTGCTGCTGACACGCCCCGCCGACGCGTTCGTGTCGCGCATGACCGGGCTCGCCGATCGCGCCATGCGTCTGCTGTCGCTGGTCACTGCGGCAGAGGCGGCGCTCCCCGGTGCTTCGGAAGGCCCGGCAGTGCCCGCCACCGCCTCGCTCCGCGAGGTGCTGTCGGAGCTGGTGTGGAGCGGTGCGGAGTCGGCACGGGTCGTCGATGTTGACGGCACCGCGCGCGGCCGGCTCACCGTCGCCGCCATCCTGGCCCATGGGCGCCCGTGAGCGTGCCACGCGCCGCCACAGTCCTGAGGCTCGCGGCGCTCGCCCTGCTGATCGCCTTCCTGGTGACGCCGCAGAGTTTCGCGCCGCTGTTCGCGCCGCTGACGCAATATGGCGCGCCGCCGATCTACGACCAGGGCAACCTGCTCACGCTGGCGCTCGCACAGCTGGGCACGGTGTGCGTCGCGGCGGCGGCGAGCACGCTGGTCGCCGTCGGCTTAGGTGTCCTGGTGACGCGTGAGCGCGGCGCGCAGTTCCTGCCGCTGTCGCGCACGCTCGTCAACATCGGCCAGACCTTCCCGCCGGTCGCGGTACTCGCGGTGGCGGTGCCGCTGGTCGGTTTCGGCGAGCGGCCGACGCTGATCGCGCTGTTTGCCTACGGCCTGCTGCCGATCTTCGAGAACACCCTCGTCGGACTTCGGACCTGTCCGGCGGCAGTGCTGGAAGCGGCCAGCGGCATGGGCATGAGCGCCCGGCAGCGGCTGTTCGCGGTTGAGCTGCCGCTCGCCATGCCGCTCATCCTCGAGGGCACGCGGCTGTCGCTGGTGATCAACGTCGGCACCGCCACCATCGGCTCGACGGTCGCCGCCAAGGGCCTGGGCGAGGTCATCATTGCAGGGCTGCTCTCGAGCAACACCGCCTTCATCCTCCAGGGGGGGCTGCTGACCGGGCTGATGGCGATCCTGCTCTACGACGGCCTGACGCTGCTCGAACGGCGGTTGCTGCGCACGCTCACCCTGGACTGAGACGCAGCGCGCTTCCCCGTCAGCCGCCCGCCCCTTACCCTCGCATCCGCACCTCACCTGCCTTGAGTTAAGATCTCCGCAGGAGGTCATATTACGGCCATGACGGCCCTTGCGAGTTGCGCTTTCTCCGTGAACGACCCGACTACACCGACCGCCGATTGCTCCGCGCCCTCCGCCGACGCCACCGCCGCCTGCCCCCTGGTAGAGATACCGACGCTGCTCGTGGCACTCCTCGCTTATGGGGGGTGGCTCGCGATCACCTTCGCCTACGGCCGCTGGCCGCTGTGGGTCGTCGCGCCCGTGGGCGCTCTGCTGGTGACGCTCCAGGGGTCGCTGCAGCACGAGATCGTTCACGGCCATCCCACTCGCTGGAGCGGCCTCAACCGCCTGCTCGCCAGCGTGCCGTTGTCGCTGTGGCTGCCGTTCGAGCGCTATCGCTCGAGCCACCTCGTGCACCACCATGATGAGCGCCTTACCGATCCGCTCGACGATCCGGAGTCCTGGTACTGGACGCGGGACGCCTGGGCGCAGCTCTCGCCCCTCACCCGGGGTCTGGTCCGCGTGACGCAGACGCTCGCCGGAAGGGTCACGGTAGGCGCCTTCTGGGCGATCGGCTGCTTTCTGCGCAGCGAGTGGCGCGCCATCGTTACGAATGAGAAAGGTGTCCGGGCCGCGTGGCTCGCGCACCTGCTGTGGTGCATCCCGGTTGTCTTATGGGTGAAGCTCGTCTGCGGCATGCCGCTGTGGCTCTACGTGCTGACGATGGCCATTCCGGGCACCAGCCTCACGCTGCTCCGCTCCTTCGCCGAGCATCGGGCGCGGCCGCAGTTCCGCGACCGCATCGCGCTGGTCGAGGGCGCGTGGCTCCTGGGGCCGCTGTATCTGTTCAACAATCTGCACGCGCTGCATCACGAGGCGCCGTGGATCCCGTGGTACCAGTACCCGGCCCGCTACCGGCTGCACCGCGAACGGCTGATCGCGGAGAACGGCGGACTCGTCTACCGCAGCTATTTCGACGTGGCGGCGCGGTTCCTGTTCCGCCCGCACGACTCCCCGCTCCATCCGACGGACCGGGTCCCCGCCGCGCGCAGCTGAAGGCGCGGTGGCGTGGCAGAACTCAGGCGGGTAGCGCGTAGCCCGCGGTTTCTGCTTCCTTCGCCCATTCGAGGAGCGGCGCGTAGCGCGCCTCCTCTACCGCGGCAAAGCCCTCGAGCAGCAGCGGCTCGGCGAGCTGCGCAAACCAGGGCCGGGTAGCTGCGGCCTCAAATGCCGTCTGCAGCCGCGCCACGCTCGAGCGCGGCGTACCGGCCGCGGCCACGAAGGCCGGAATGGGTGCGAGCTCGGTGGAGTCGAGCACGCGGATACCCTGCGTGAGATGTGGCGCGTGGCGCGCGATCAGCAGGTGCCAGTAGGCATCGAGCGGAGCGACGTCGATGCGGCCCTCGCGCACGCTGTCGAGAACCGCGCGCGCGGTGATGAGGCTGCCGGTCATCTCGCGATACAGGGTCGGCCGCTCGCGCGTGCGGAACCGCAGCAGATGGTGCCGCCAGGCGTTGAAACCGGAGTGCGAGTGCGCGACGGTCCAGCCCGAGCGGCCGCCGAAGGTATCTTCGAGCCTCCGCCAGGGGGCCTCCTGGCGCACGATGAGATCGCTCCGATAGAGCGTGCGGCCCTGTGCCCAGGGGGCGCGCGGAATGGGGGCGGCGAGCGGCACGACGGGCGCCAGCTTGAGCGCGATGGGGAAGCCGCACATGAATACCGCACCCACATCGGTGCGCGCCCACAGCTGCTCGAGCGGTTGCGGCGCAGGGTAGGGCAGGTACTCGAGCGGCACCTGCGCGTCGCGCGCGATGTGCGCGAGCAGCGCACGCCATGCCGCCTCGACCTCCGGCGTCACGGCGTACATGCGGGCGTTGGTGATCACGTGTCCTTGAGCTCGCTCGTTCTGCGGGCGACGTAGTCGGCAATCGCTTCGCGCACCGCCGGATCGAGCGGCGGCGGCTGGTACTCACCGAGCAGCTTCTTCCAGATCACGGTGGCGCGCTCGGTGGCGTCGTGCCCGCCGGCGTCACGCCAGTTCTCGAAGTTCGACCAGTCCGAGAGCAGCGGCCGGTAGAAAGCCGACGCGTAGCGCGCCAGCGTGTGCGGGGAGCCGAAGAAGTGGCCGCCCGCGGCCACCCCCTTGATGGCATCCACCGCGAGGTCATCGTCGTTGAAGCTCACGGGCTTCAGGATCTCGGCCCAGTTACGCAGCAGCTCCGCGTCCACCACGATCTTCTCGAGCGAGGCCGACAGCCCGCCCTCGAGCCAGCCGGCGGCGTGGTTGACCAGATGGCTGTGACTCAACACCGCCGCCTGCAACGAGAACGCGGTCTCGTAGGTCGACTGGGCATCGACGGTCGGCGAGGCATTCACGGCGCTGGTGCGTACCGGGACTTTGAGGCGCCGGCCGATCTGCGCCGCGGCCAGCACCGCGTGCACGTACTCCGGCGTGCCGAACGCGGGCGAACCGCTGCGCATATCGACGTTCGAGGTGAAGCCGCCGAGAACGCACGGCGTCCCGGGGCGCAGCAGCTGACACAGCGTGATCACGCCGAGCGCCTCGGCCGTCTGCTGCACCAGTGCGCCGGCGAGCGTCACCGGTGCCATCGCCCCCATGAGCGTGAAGGGCGTGATGACGACGCACTGGCCGTGACGCGCCATGGCCATGATGTTGTCGAGAATCTCCTCGTCCACGCGGCGCGGCGAGTTGACGTTGGTGACCGTCATGAGGGTCGGGCGCGCGATGAGATCCTCGATGCTGCAGCCGTGCTCGATGGCCGACATGGCGATCGCATCGTGCGCCTGCACGCCGCCGATGCCGCGCGCTGCCCACACCGTGTCGGCGCACTCGATGTGCGCCTGGTAGGTGAGCAGATGCCGCGTCGCGACCGGCACGTCGACCGGCTCCACTACGATCCCGCCCTGCCAGTGCAGCACGCCGAGCGTGTGGGTGAGCTTGAGGATGTTGCGGAAGGCTTCGAGGTCGCCATAACGGCGTCCGCCCTCGCTGTCGCGGATGTTGGGCGCGCCGGTGACCGGACCGAAATTGACCACGTTGCCGCCGACCGCCAGGTGCCGGTCGGGATTGCGCGCATGCAGCACGAAGCGCTCGGGCGCGTGCTTGAGTTGTGCCTCGACCAGATCGCGCCCCAGACGCACCAGCTGCGTCGTCTCATCGACCAGTGCCCCGGCGTGGGCGTACACCTCGCGCGCGGCGCTGCTGCGGATCTCGAGCCCCGCTTCCTCGAGCACGCGGAAGGCGGAGTCGAGGATGCGCTCGACCTGCTCGGAGGTGAGGATCTCGAGCGGCGCCCAGTGGTTCTCGAGCCGCGGCAGCGGGGCGAGCGAGGGGCCCGTGGATCTGGCGCCGCGCGTGCGCTCGCCGCGGCGGCGGGGAGATGCAGGCGCTTCAGTCACGATATAACTGTATTGATATCAGTTTGTTATGAACGCTATCTCATGTAAAGCATAGATACTGAGGCGAGGCCGGTTGCGCGTCGGTCAGCGCGTCTGCGGCGGCGCCGACGCAGGCGCGGCGGGTGGAGCCGGGGGCGGTGCGCTCTCGGGGCCCGGGCCCGGCTGAGGGCCCTCGACATGCCGCGGCTCCTGCATCCAGCGGCCCTGCATGCCGCCGCGCATGCCGTCGTGCATGCCCCACATCCCGCGATGCTCGCGATGCATATGGGCGGCGGCGAACAGCGCGCCGAGCACGACGAGCGCCGCGAGCGTGAACGCCCAGAAGCTTAAGTAGCGGCCGAAGGTCTTGAGCGACCCCTCGGAGCGGCCCGACAGGTAGAGCACGAAATAGCCGGCGACGGTGAGCGCCGTGGCCGGAATGAGTGCCAGCAGAAAGATCATGGAGTCACCTCGGAGCGGGATTGTGGGGCGATCTTACCTCAGGCGGCCGGCGGCTCGTGCTCGCGGTGGTAGCGGTGGATGGCCCACAGATAGCTCTCCATCAGCGAGTCCTTGCCGAGCTCGACCAGCACGTCGGCGCGACGCCGCGGCCGCGACATGCGCCCGAGCTGCGCCTTGGCGCGGGCGAAGTGGCTGAGCTGATTGCGGTACTGCCATAGGAGCTCGCGGGTCGCCATTTTGTCCTGGTGCAGCTCCCACACTCCGAGCAGCACCGCCATGAAGCCCATGGAGAAGGTCAGCATGTTCTTGACCGGAATCCCGAGCCCCATGTCGATCCGATGCAGCTCCTCGCCGAAGGCGAATAGCAGCGAGATCACCAGCAGGATCGCGACGAACAGGAAGTGCCGCAAGTGCTTCACGCGGCGGCTGGCTTTCTCCAGCTGTGCCACCTTGCGCGTGAAGTAGCGGAACTGGCCCTCGATCCAGGCCTGCTCGACGCTCTGCATCTTGAGGCTCTGGTCGGGATCGGCGCGATCGTCTGCGGCCTCGATGCCCTTCAGCACGAAGCCGATCCAGCCGAAGCCGCGAAAGCGCTCGATGCCGGACAGCGCCAGCACCTCACCCGCGTCCATGCGCTGATCCGCGCCCGCGAGGCGCAGATAGAAGCGCGCGCGCAGCGTCTCGGCGAGCGCCCGGTAGGTCAGGTGCTTGCCGAACCAGCGCCTGCCCTGCAGCACGTAGTAGACGCCGAGGCTGGTCAGCAGCGTCAGCAGATACGCGATCAGCAGCGCGCGCGAGTCGGTGAGCTTCTCGTAGATGAGGTAGGCGACGCCCATGGCGAAGGCCATGAACGCGAACAGATCGAACAGGCGATCGGAGCGGCGCTGGTAGTACACCGCGAGCGCATCGGCCTTGCCGTACTGTGCGTCGATATGATCCAGCAGGGCGTTCGGCGGCAACGCCAGGTGCCCGGGGAGCGAGGCCATGAGAGATTCGGGCGCGGCGAGCCCGCCGGCGGCGGTGAGGCGCTGGTATTCCAGGTTGTAGCTGTTGAGCTCGGCAAGCTGGCGTTCGAGATGCGGCGGCATGGTGCGCTGGATCTGCAGCACGTTGTCGCCCGCGCCGAGCAGATAGCAGGGTGAGCGCACCGGCGCGCCGCCGCTGGCGCCGCTGCGCAGTGCCGGTGTCCAGTACACCAGCCGCGGGGAGATCTCCGACTCCGGGTCGATCTCGGCGTCGAGCTGCAGGAACTCGACGCCGTCGCCCTCGCGGTTGTCCTCGGTGCGCACCCCGAGATAGCGCAGCACGGTGTCCGCCGTGCCGCCCGGAAGATGC
This sequence comes from uncultured Gammaproteobacteria bacterium, assembly GCA_963804465.1. GTDB lineage: Bacteria > Pseudomonadota > Gammaproteobacteria > Steroidobacterales > Steroidobacteraceae > 13-2-20CM-66-19. Next base: position 245,165 of record CAWDQL010000017.1, on the reverse strand, counting down.
GAGCCGCGCCCGTCCCACAGCGCCAGCAGCAGGCTGCTGCGGCGGATCAGCGTGTCGGTAAGATTGGCGTACATGGCATCGCGCTGTTCGCGCGAGTGCGGCCCGGAGCCGGCAGCCGCTGCGATGTCCGCCGACAGCTCGACACAGCGCACCTGCGGACTAAGCAGCAGCTCCCGCAGGCGCAGCAGCGTCGCCGCGTCGAAATCGGCGGCGTAGTGCCCGAGCGGCATCGGCAGCACCGCCTCGACGGGGACGCCGAGCTCGAGCGCCGTCTGCGCGACCAGCAGGTCCGCGCCCTCGGCCATGCCGACGATCACCCGCAGCTCCGTGTCCGGCAGGTGCGCCTTGAGCCGTTGCACGAAGTCGGTTACCGCTTCGCGCAGGCGCGGAATATCGTCCGGGTCGAGATCCCGGTGCCCCGAGACCCCGACCATGAACGGGGAGTTTCCGATCGCTTTGGCGCTGAGCACGTCCACGAGGCACACCGAGCGTTAGGCCGCAGGCGGCGCATTGTGCGGCCCGCGCCCGCTTTGCCACAACCGGCAGTTGCGCCGGGTGGCCGCGATCCTCTACTTTGACCCACCGCTCCGGGCGCGACGGCCGGTGAGCGCCACCTGGGGGTAGAGGCCGGATGAGTCTGCTGGTTCGTATCAACCTCGCGCTGATCGGGGTGTTCGCGGTCGGAGCGACCATTACCGGCGTCGTCTGCCGCGCGGCGCTCGAGGCGAACGCCGAGCGCGAGATCGGCACCGAGGCCGAACTCATGATGGATGACGCGCTCGCGGTGCGCGACTACACCGCCAGGGAGATCGCACCGCTGCTGCACACGCAGATGCAGAGCGTATTCCTGCCGCAGAGCGTGCCTGCGTACGCGGCCACCGAGAACTTCCTGCGGGTGCACGCCAACCGCCGCGAGTACTCCTACCACGAGGCGACGTTGAACCCCACCAACCCGCGCGACCGGGCGACCGACTGGGAGGCGGATATCATCCAGCGTTTCCGCGACGAGCCCGGCATGCGCGAATTCACCGGCGAGCGCGCCACGCCGATGGGCCGCTCGCTGGTGCTCGCCCGGCCGATTCGCGCCCAGCCGGAGTGCCTGGTCTGCCACAGCACGGCGGCGGCGGCGCCCGCTCCCATGATCGCGCGCTACGGCAGCAACAATGGCTTCGGCTGGCAGGCCGGCGATGTGATCGCCGCGCAGGTGGTGTCGGTACCGATCGCGGCCGCCGAGGCGGCGTCGGGCCGCGCTTTCAGGACCTTCCTGCTCGCGCTCGGCATCGTGTTCGTGGCCCTGCTGGGCGTCGTCAACCTGGTGATGTACGCGCTGGTGGTGCGTCCGGTGCGCCGCATGGCGCAGATCGCCGATCAGCTGAGCGTAGGTGACAGCAGTGCCGGGGAGTTCCCGGCGGGCGGCAGCGCGGAGATCGCCGCGCTCGGGCGGGCCTTCAACCGCATGCGCAAGAGCCTCGACAAGGCGCTCAGGCTGCTGGAGAGCTGACTTGACCCCACGACCGGTGTTCGTCAGCTATTCGCAGCCGGATCACGAGGCTGCCTTCGGCATCGTGGCGCGGCTCGAGTCCTCCGCGATCGACTGCTGGGTCGCACCGCGCGACGTGACGCCGGCCGCCGACTGGGCCGCGGAGATCGTCGAGGCGATCGCCGCCGCGCGCGTCATGGTGCTGGTGTTCTCCTCCAGCACCAACGACTCGCCGCAGGTACGGCGCGAGGTCGAGCGGGCGGTGCATCGCCGGGTCGCGGTGCTGCCGTTTCGCATCGAGGAGGTGCTGCCCTCGCGCAGTCTCGAGTATTTCCTCAGCAGTCAGCACTGGCTGGATGCCTTTCCGCCGCCGCTCGAGCCGCACTACGCGCGGCTCGTCGATTACCTCGAAGCGCTGCTGCGGGCGCAGCCGTCGGCGCCGGGAGCGAGCGCCGTCTCCGGGAGGTACGCGGCTCCCATGGGCGCTGCCACGCCCGCTACCGGGATTACCGGCACACTGCCGACGATGTTCGATGCGGCGCAGCTGCACCGCCTGGAGAGCGAGCTCGCAGGCTATATCGGTCCGCTCGCCAGGCACCTGGTCAGGCGCGCGGCGGCGACCGCAGCCGGAGCGGAGGCGCTCATCGGGCAGCTGGGCGCCGAGATCGAGTCGGAAGCCGAGCGGCGGCGCTTCGTCAACACCTGCCGGCAGTTCCTGCGCGCGCGAGACTGAGCATGAGTGCGGCGCCCACGGCGAGCGCAAGCGTCTCGCGCCAGGATGTCGAGGCGTTCCAGGTCGACGGCGCGATCGTGCTGCGCGGCATCCTCAAGCCCGCGGAGGTCGCGCTGCTGCGGGCCGGGATCGAGCGCAATCTCGCGCAGCCGAGCCCGCGCGCCAAGGTCGCGAGCAGCCGCGACGATCCAGGCTGGTTCATCGAGGACTTCTGCTGCTGGCAGGAGAATGACTGCTACCGCCGTGTGATCTTCGAGTCGGCGCTCGGCGAGGCGGGCGGGCGGCTCATGCGCAGCACCAGCGCGCGGCTCTACCATGACCACATGCTCACCAAGGAGCCGGGCACGCGGCAGCGTACCCCGTGGCACCAGGACCAGCCGTACTACAACATCGAGGGGCGCCAGAACTGCAGCTTGTGGATTCCCGTGGATGCTGTGGCACGCGCGACGACGCTGGAATTCGTCGCCGGCTCGCATCTCGGGCCGTGGCTGATGCCCCGGTCGTTCATGGAGCACGAGGCAAAGTGGTTCCCGGAAGGGAGCCTCGCCGACCTGCCGGATATCGAGGCCGACCGCAGTCGCCACCGCATCCTCGGCTGGGCGCTCGAGCCGGGGGATGCAGTGTGCTTCCACATGCTGACACTGCACGCCGCTCCCGGCGTGAGCGACCGCAGCCGGCGGCGCGTGTTCTCGCTCCGATTGCTCGGGGATGACATCCGCCACGCGCCGCGGCGCTGGAAGACCTCGCCGGAGTTTCCGGGTCTCAGCGCGGCGCTGGCGGCGGGTGCACCGATGGAGCACGCGCTGTTTCCGCTGCTGTGGCGCGCCTGAGCGAGCGGAAGGCCTGCACGCGCTCGCGAATCTGCGGGTGACTCGCGAGAAACCCCGGCTCATTGCCATTGCCGCCCTGGGCACGGCTCAAGCGCTCGAGCAGGTCGGCGAGGTGCCCGGGGTCGATGCGCCGCTCGGTCATCCACCGGAAGGCAAAGGCGTCCGCCTCACGCTCGAACTCGCGCGAGTAGCCGGCGTTCACCAGCACCGTCGGGGCGGTCGCCGCCAGTGAAGTGATGCCGCTCGCATCGCCGAAGACGCCCGCGGCCAGCAGGGCGGTCGCGGAGTTCTGCACCAGCATGCGCATGGCGTGACGGTGCACGAGATGGCCGACCTCGTGCGCGAATACCCCACGCAGCTCATCGTCGTGGTGAGCGAGTGCCTCCAGCTCGTCGGTGAGCACCACTATCCCCGCGGGGAGCGCAAAGGCGTTGGCATGCAGCGGGCCGCCGGCGCGCAACTCGAGTCGATAGCGGCTGCTGTCCGGGGAGGCGCCATCGGCAACTTCGGCGAACATCACGCGCAGCTGCTGCTGGCGGCCGGGCGGCAGCTTCGAGGGCTGGAGGACGCCGCGGTCGAGAACCTCGAGGCTGTCGGCGCCGATCAGCATATCGACACGCGGCGGGATGAGGCGCACGGCGCGCACCGCGAGCGCCGGGATGCCGTCGCGGACGAACAGCACCGAGCCGAGCAGCGTCGCGAGCGCCGCGAGCACGGCGTAACGCCAGCGGCTCTCGAGCCGGCGGATGGGCGCTTCCCGCGTCGACAGCCCCGCCGCCTCGAGCGCGGCGTCGAAGGCGGCATTGTCGAGCACCTCGATGGAGCCGCCGCCGGGCAGCTCGAGCAGGCGATGCGTCTCGCCGACGCGCTCGCCGATCACGAGGTCGGCGAAGGGCAGGCTGTGGTCGATGTCGGCGGCGCGTACGCCGAGATGCGCGAGCGCGCCCACCCCGGAGACTGTCAGCTCGGCATCGCGAGCCCCGGATGTCCTGCCGTCGTAGAGTCGTGCGCGGATCAGCTGCGTTCCCCGCTAAAAGCCGAAGTCGACGTCGAGGAAGGAGCTGATCTCCTCGCCAGCCGCGGCCGGAACCGCTGCCGTGGCTGCGGCGACGAACTCATCGAGCGAGCCGTGCGCCTCGAGCTCCAGGGCTTCGACCCGGTAGCGCGTCAGCCGGATCTGCGCCCACGGTATGTACAAGCCGAGCGTGAAGACGATGAAAAAGATGTTGCGCAGGTAGATGAAGATCAGCTCCGTCGCGCTCAGGCGGGAGGTGAGCCGATGCGGGCCGAGCGAGGTGTGCGCGAACACCTCGTTGAGGTTGCGCGCATGGATGTAGCCCTGCATGACCGCCAGCACGATGACATACCAGGCCACGATGGCCGCTATCGTCAGGTATTTGAGAGGCGTGGCGGGCACCAGGTGCGCCCTGCCGAAGCCCCCGACGATCATCATCACGACCGCTAACACTATGAACAGCACCAGCGCCAGGCCGATGGCGCCGAAGGTGGTGCGGTAAAACTGCCCGATGCCGGGATTGCAGTCGAAGGGCGTCGCGCCGTAGCGGCTGCGCGTGACGATGAAGCGATAGCGCTCGCGGATCAGGCGAGGCATCAGCACACCGAGACTCACCACACCGAGCAGCAGCCAGCCGAGGAGCGTCCGATAGGCGCCGGCGTAATCGGGGGCGAAGTCGAAGCGCAGGCCGCGCCAGGAGGTGACGCGCATGGTGAAGATCCGCGACTTCACTACCAGCCAGGGCGTCGCGACCGCGATGACGGCCAGCATCGCGATCGTGGCGCGGGGCGAGGTGCGCGTGGCGGCGAAGTAGGCCGCCGCGAGCGCCGCCGCGATGACGCGCCCGCGCAGGATCTTGATGGGATCGGCGTGATAGCCGAATGCGCTGCCGGCCAGCAGAGTGCTGCTGTAGAAGTAGCGCAGCTTGCGCACCTTGGCCCACGCCGAGTAGATGCCGAGCGTCGCGATCGTGAGCGCCAGGTTGACGATCCAGATCCGGAAGTATTCCTCCGGAGTTGCCTTGAACTCCGGCCGGTAGCGCACCACGCCCGCCGCCGCGTCCTGGGCGGCTGCCGCGGCCGCGGCGCCCTGCGCGGCGGTGCGCCGCCGCTCGAGCTCATCGACCAGGTTCTGGTGGTTGCGCGGATAGCGCGTGCGGTCGATGCGGGCGAGGGCATCTTCGAGCTGCTGCCGCGTATACGAGCGATAGTCGATTTCGCCGTCCATCCCCATGGATGGGCCTCCCTTTTTGTACAATTATCCGCGCAACCTAAGCCTGGGTGGCGAAATTGGTAGACGCAAGGGACTTGATAGAGTTGAGCACCCGGCGCGGAAACGGCCGGTGTGAATGGGGTCAAAGTCGGTGGAACAGCAGCACGTCAGGGTGGCTGCAATACCGAGCTAAGCCCGGAAGTCTCCCCGCGGAGACCCAAGGGAAAGTGTAGAGACTTGACGGCCCCTGCCTAATCCGCGAGCACCCGTGGCTCGCGGGATGGCAAAGGTAAAGTCCAGACCACGAATGCAGACCCCGCGCATGCAGCAGTGAAAACTGAAGTGGTACGAAAATCCCTTGGGGGAAACCCCGTGCCGGTTCGAGTCCGGCCCCAGGCAGATGACAGAACTCGCGCGCGCTGACGCTGTGAGAAGACACCGCATATTGTGTCGCTAACTGCTTGAATTGGCGAGACTCTCATGCCATACCACAGGTGCGGCTTGCTCCGCGGCACGCCCGCACGCGCGGCGCTACCGTTTCGTGATACTTAAGTGGCCGACTGAATAACGGGATTGAGACGATGCCGCACGAGGGCCTCGAAGCCGACAACCTGCACCTGTGGCGTGGGGAGCGCCACGTGCTCAGGGGCGTCGGCTTCGTGCTGCCGTGCGGGACGTGCCTGCACGTGGCCGGTGCCAATGGCTCGGGCAAGACCAGCCTGCTGCGCACCGTCTGCGGGCTGCTCTATGCCGAGTCGGGCCGCATCCTCTGGGAGGGGCAGGACGTGCAGGCCGATCTGCCGGCGTTTCACTCGCGACTCATATATATCGGCCATGAGCCGCCACTCAAGGCGGACCTGAGCGGGCTGGAAAACCTGAGCTACTGGGTCGGCGTGCGGCGGCGGATCGGTCGAGCGGTGCTCGAGGCGGCACTCGAGCGCGTGGGCGCGGCCGCCTGCGGCGCGCGTCCGGTGCGCACTCTCTCGGCGGGGCAGAAGCGGCGCGTGGCGCTCGCGGCATTGTCGCTGCTCGCCTCGCCCCTGTGGCTGCTCGATGAGCCGACGACCAACCTCGACGCCGAAGGGCAGCAGCTCGTCGGCACGCTGATCGGGGAGCAGCTCGCGCGCGGCGGCCTGGTGCTGGCGGCGACGCACCAGGAATTGCCGCTGCCGCGCGCGCAGGTGCAGCGGCTGGAGCTCGCCGCGTGAGCGCCCCGCAGGGCGCCACCCTGGCTGACCCGGCCGCGGCGTTCGCGGCCGGCGAGGGGCACGACCGCGTGCGGGATGCGTCCGCGGTGGATGCCGCGCGGCTGGTGCTGCTGCGCGATCTCACGCTGGCCTTTCGCAGGCGCGGCCAGCTCATCCAGCCGCTCGCCTTCTTTGCCATCGTGACGATGCTGTTTCCGCTTGGGGTGTCACCCGAGCTGTCGCGGCTGCGGGAAGTGGCCGCGGGGGTGCTGTGGGTTGCGGCGCTGCTCGCGTCGCTCCTCGCGCTCGAGTCGCTGTTCCGTGACGATGCCTACGACGGGACGCTCGAGCAGTACGCACTCTCCGGACAACCGCTCACCTGGCTGGTGTTCGCCAAGACGGCAACGCACTGGCTGCTGACGGGTGTGCCGCTCGCACTGCTTGCGCCGCTCGTGGCGCTGACGCTCGGCGCGCCGGTGGCATCCCTCGGCGGCATCGTGCTGTGCGTGGCCGTGGGCACGGTGGCCTTGAGTCTCATCGGCTCGGTAGGGGCGGCGCTCACTCTCGGGATCCGCAGGAGCGGCGTGCTGCTCGCGCTGCTGACGCTGCCGCTGTCGCTCCCGGTGCTGATCGTCGGCTCGCGTGCCACCGAGCTCGCGATCCGCGGCGAATCCTACCTGGCGCCGCTCGAGCTGCTCGGTGCGCTGGCCGTGCTCGGCGTCACGCTGGCGCCGCTCGCCGCGGCGGCGGGCGTGCGCATCAGCCTGGAGTGAGAGGAGCGCTGTGAACTGGACGTGGTTTCATCGGCTGGGCTCGCCCCCGTACATCTATGCACTCGCGCGGCGGCTCACGCCGTGGTTCGGCTGGCTCTCGGGGCTGCTGATGCTCGCCGGGCTCTACGGCGGACTCGTGGTCGCGCCCGCCGATTACCAGCAGGGCGAGGGCTTTCGCATCATCTACGTGCACGCGCCGACCGCCTGGATGTCGCTCATGGTCTATACGACCATGGCGGTCGCGGCCGCCGTCGGGCTCATCTGGCGCATGAAGGTAGCGCATGCAGTCGCGGCGAGCTGCGCGCCGATCGGTGCCTCGTTCACCTTCGCGGCGCTCGCCACCGGGTCGCTCTACGGCGCCCCGATGTGGGGCACCTGGTGGCAGTGGGACCCGCGCCTGACCTCCGAGCTCATCCTGCTGTTTCTGTATCTCGGCTACCTGGGGCTGCGCAGCGGCATCGAAGATCCGCAGCGCGCCGATCGCGCCAGCGCGGTGCTGGCGGTGGTCGGCATCGTGAATGTGCCGATCATTCACTACTCGGTGACCTGGTGGAACTCGCTCCACCAGGCGCCCACGGTGATGCGCTTCGGTAAGCCCACCATGCCAGCCTCGATGCTGGCGCCACTGCTTATCATGCTGGCGGCGTTCACGCTATTCTTCGTGGCCTTGCTGCTGGTACGGTTGCGCGCGGAGATTCTCAACCGCGAGCGCACCGCAAGCTGGATCCCCGAGGTGCTGAAGTCATGAGCCGGTTTCTCGACATGGGCGGCTACGCGCTGTACGTGTGGCCTGCCTACGCGATCACCTTCGGCGTGGTGGCGCTCAACGTGGTGTGGGCCCGGCGGCTGCTCGCGGATGCCCGCGCGGCGGCGCGGCGGCGGCTGAGCACGCGCGGGGAGGGCACATGACTCCGCGCCAGCGCCGCATGACGCTCGTGATCGGCATCGTGGCGGGGGTGAGCATCGCAGGCGCGCTTGCCTTGAGCGCGTTCCGCAAGAATGTGACCTTCTTCTTCGATCCGAGCCAGGTCGCTGCCGGCCAGGTCCCCCCGGGCGAGGGCTTTCGCCTCGGCGGCATGGTGACCGAGGGGAGCCTGAAGCGCGCGCCGGGGAGCCTTGAGGTGCGCTTCGCCGTCACCGACTTCAGCCACGAGGTGCCGGTCACCTACACCGGTGTGCTGCCGGACCTGTTTCGCGAAGGCGCCGGCGTCGTGGCGCACGGCCACTTGGCTGCCGACGGCACGTTCATCGCCGACGAAGTGCTCGCCAAGCACGACGAGAAGTACATGCCCCCGGCCGTGGCGCGCTCGCTGAAGCGCCGCCACGGCGAATCGCGCAGCGAGAGCGAGCCGGCCATGTCCGGCGCGCAACCCGCGCAACCCGCGGCCCCGGCCGCTCCGTCCACGGGGTCCTGAGGCGATGCTGCCCGAGCTCGGCCAGTTCGCGCTCATCCTGGCACTGCTGCTCGCGGGCCTGCAGGCCTTCTTCGGCATCGCGGGACCGGGGCTGGGACGCGAGCGCTGGACTCAAGCCGTGACGTCCGCGGTCGCCGGCCAGTTCGTGATGGTCGCCACCGCCGTGGGTTGTCTCGTGGCGTCGTTCGTCAACGAGGATTTCTCGGTGCGCTATGTGGCGGAGAATTCCAACTCGGCGCTGCCGCTGTTCTACCGCGTCACGGCGCTCTGGGGCGCGCACGAGGGCTCGCTCCTCTTGTGGATCCTGCTGCTCGCTGCCTGGACCGTCGCGGTGTCGATCGGCGCCGCGCGCCTGCCGCCGCGCTTCAGCGCGCGGGTGCTCGGGGTGCTCGGGGTGGTGAGCTTCGGTTTCCTGCTGTTCACGCTCGCGACCTCCAATCCCTTCGCGCGTCTGGATCCGCCGGCCGGCGACGGCGCGGACCTGAACCCCATCCTGCAGGACCCGGCGCTCGCGGTGCACCCGCCGATCCTCTACACCGGCTACGTCGGTTTCGCGGTGGCCTTCGCTTTCGCCTGCGCCGCGATGCTCGAGGGACGGCTCGACCAGCAGTGGGCGCGCTGGACGCGGCCCTGGACCACGGTCGCCTGGGCGTTCCTCGGGTGCGGCATCGCGCTCGGGAGCTTCTGGGCGTACTACGAGCTCGGCTGGGGCGGATTCTGGTTCTGGGACCCGGTGGAGAATGCCTCGTTCATGCCGTGGCTGGTGGGGACGGCGCTCATTCATTCGCTCGCCGTCACCGACAAGCGCGGGCTCTTCAAGAGCTGGACGCTGCTGCTGGCGATCCTCGCCTTCTCCCTCAGCATGCTCGGCACGTTCCTGGTGCGCTCGGGCGTGCTGGTATCGGTGCATTCCTTCGCCGCCGATCCGGCGCGCGGCATCTTCATCCTCGTGTTCCTGGCGCTGATGATCGGCGGGGCGCTGACGCTGTACGCCTGGCGGGCGCCGCTGCTGAAGTCGAGCGCCGGCTTCGAGCTCGGGGCGCGCGAGTCGCTCCTCCTCTTCAACAACGTGCTGCTCATTGTCGCGGCCGCCACGGTGTTCGCCGGCACGCTGGCGCCGCTGGTGTCCGATGCTCTGAAGCTCGGCACGGTGTCGGTCGGCACGCCGTACTTCAATCCGACCTTCATGCTGTCGATGCTGCCGCTGATGGCGCTGCTGCCGGTCGGCATTCACGCCAGCTGGAAGCGCGGGCGTCTCAAGGATCAGCAGCGCACGCTCCTCATGACGCTCGCCATCGCGATAATCCTCGGCGCCGGGCTCGCATTCGGGATCTACGCCCACGGCGCCGTGCTCACTCCGGTGGGCGCGGCGCTCGGCATCTGGATCATCCTCGCCTCGCTGGTCGATCCCGTCGACCGCTGGCGCCGCCGCCTGTCACTCCCCCGCAACGTCCTCGGCATGACCATTGCGCACGTGGGGCTCGGGCTCGCGGTGATCGCGCTCACCACCGTGCAATCCTTCACCGTGGAGCGCGACGTGGCGCTCGCCCCGGGCGCGAGTGCCCGCGTCGGTGGCTACGAGTTCCGCTTCGACGGCGTCGCGCCCGTCGAGGGCCCGAACTACGACGCCATCAGCGGCACCATCACGGTCACGCGTGACGGTGCGCCGGTGACGGTACTGAAGCCCGAGAAGCGCCAGTACTGGGTGCAGCATCAGGCGATTACCCAGACCTCGATCCACATGAGCCGCGGCAGCAACCTGCTGGTAGCGCTGGGTGACGATCTTGGCGCCGGACGCTGGAGCGTGCGCATCCAGATACGGCCGCTGGTCACGCTCATCTGGCTCGCGGCACTCATCATGGGCCTGGGCGGGGCGCTCGCAGCCTCCGACCGCCGCTATCGCAGCGCCCGAGCGGCCGAGTCGCCGGCGGGCGTCATCCCGCCGGCAGAGCCGGCGGGATGAACCGCTTCCTGCTGCCGCTCGGGGTGTTCGTACTGCTCGTGGTCGTGCTCGCCGTCGGCATCCGGCACGCTCCGCAGAAGGACATCATCGCCTCGCCGCTGATCGGCAAGCCGGCGCCCGCGTTCTCGCTCCCGGACCTGGGCGATCCGACGCGCGCGGTGCGCTCGTCCGACCTCCGTGGGCGCTGGTATCTGTTCAATGTCTGGGGGACCTGGTGCTTCGAATGCCGCGCCGAGCATCAGACGCTGCTCGAGGTGCAGCGTGCCGCGGTGCTGCCGATCGTCGGTCTCGACTGGAAGGACGACGACGCGCAGGCGCGTGAGTGGCTCACGCAGCTCGGCAACCCCTACGAGCTCGTCGCCGTCGATCACCTCGGCCGCACGGCGATCGACTGGGGAGTGTACGGCGCGCCCGAGACCTTCCTCGTCAATCCCGCGGGCGTCGTCGTCTTCAAGCTCGTCGGTCCCCTCACTCACGAGGCGTGGACGCACGACATCCTGCCGCGCCTGCCACGCCCGCCGTTCCCCGGATCATGAGCCGCCTGGCCGCCCTCGCGATTGGCCTCTTGCTCGGCGCGCTCGCGCCCGCTCGCCTCGCGTTGGCCGTCGATCCGACCGAGATGCCGACGCCGGTGCTTGAGGCCCGCTACCTCGCTCTCACCCACGAGCTGCGCTGCATGCAGTGCCAGAACGAGTCGCTCGCCGATTCCCCGGTCTCGCTCGCCGCAGATCTGCGCGCCGAGGTGCGCGATATGCTGCTCGCCGGCAAGTCGGATGACGAGATCCGTGCCTTCATGGTCGCGCGCTATGGCGATTTCATCCTGTTCCGGCCGCGATTCACCGCGCGCACCGCGTGGCTGTGGCTCGCCCCGGGGATCCTGCTGCTGATCGGCGCCGCGGTGCTGGCGCGCGTGATGCGGCAACGAGCGGCGCTGCTCGCGCAGGATCCCGGGCCGGTGGAAGACGACGGGCGCGACTGATGCTGACCTTCGTGCTGCTCGCGGCGGCACTCACCGTGGCCGGCATCGCCCTGATCGCAGTCCCGCTCCTGAAGGGCCGGCCGGGCGGGCCGGCGCCGGCTCGCTGGAGCGCACTCGCCGCCGCGGGACTCCTGATCGCGGGCTCCGCGACCCTGTACGTGGTGTGGAGCAACTGGGCGTGGCGCGCGCCACCGCCGGCGAATTCCCCCGAGAACATGGTGGCACAGCTCGCCCGGCAGCTGGAGCGCGATCCGCAGAACCTCGACGGCTGGCTGATGCTCGGCCGCTCCTACCTGGTGCTGCAGGAATATCCGCTCGCGCTGCGCGCCTTCGAGCGCGCCGATCGTCTGAGCGGCGGCCGCAACGCCGAGGCGCTCACCGGCGAGGCACAGGCGCTCGCGATCAGCGACCCGACGGAGCTCGACACGCGGGCAGGGCGCCTCATCGAGCGCGCGCTCGTGCTGGCACCCGACTCGCCCAAGGCGCTGTTCTTCGGAGCCGTAGTCGCGGTGCGCCGCGGCGAGCTGCCGCTCGCGCGGCAGCGCTTCGTGAAAGTGCTGGCGCAGAATCCGCCGGACGCAGCCCGCCGCTTCCTCGAGCAGCAGATCGTCGCCATCGACCGACAGTTGAGTAACGCAGCGGGCGGCTCCCCGGCCGAGTCGTCCTCCGAGTCGTCCACCGGCGCGGCCGCGGACGCAGCGGCTGCGGTACGCGTGCGCATCACGCTCGCGCCGGCACTCAAGCGGTCCGGCGATCCGGTGCCGCTGTTCGTCTTCGTGCGCGACCCGACGCACCCCGGACCGCCGCTCGCCGCGCGCCGCCTGGCGAGCGAATTCCCGCAGACCGTCGAGCTGACACCGAAGGACTCCATGCTTGCGGGCCACAGCTTCAAGAACGGCGACCGCGTGACGGTCGTAGCGCGTATTGCGCGTTCCGGCGCCCCGACCGGGGCCTCGGGTGACCCCTTCGGCGAGGCCGCCTATCAGGTGGGCAAGGACGGGGTCGTCGGCCTGGTCATCGATCGCGTCACCCCCTGAGGCACAGGCGCCCGGGCGCTGCAGGCGCGGACCTCAGCGGTTCCTGGCAGTTCTCGCCGCCCGCTTCGAGGGGTATCCTCGGTGCTGGACACAGGATTTGCACTTCGGAGCTTGCGCCGGCCTAAAGGTCGGAAGGAGAGCAGCAATGGCTCACGCAACGGAAGGACGGCACTCGCATCGTGGCTTCGCGTCCATGAATGCGGACCGGCAGCGGCAGATTGCCAGCATGGGGGGCAAGGCCGTGCCAGACGAGAAGCGCAGCTTCTCGCAGAATCGCCGGCTGGCGGCCGAAGCCGGCCGCAAGGGCGGACAGAGCGTGCCCGGCACCAAGCGCAGCTTCTCGCAGAACCGCGTGCTGGCGGCCGTCGCCGGCCGCAAGGGCGGACAGAGCGTGCCGGATGAGAAGCGCAGCTTCTCGCAGCACCCCGAGCTGGCGGCCGAAGCCGGTCGCAAGGGCGGGCAGGCGAGCCACGGGAGCGGCCGGCCGAGCTGAGCGGTCCGGTCGGGTTCGGGCGAAGAAGCTTCAAAAGGCAGCGGCCGCGCGCCGCGGTGCGCCTGCACGCGCGCGTTGCGCGGTTCGCCCCGCCATGCCAGGCGAGCGGCATTGACCGCCGCGGCAACTCGTACTACTTTTCGCGCTGCTAGGGGAGCCCCGGCAAGGGGCTGAGAGGCCAACGGCGCTTTGAGGAAGCGCGGCGTGGCGACCCTCCGAACCTGATCCAGTTAATGCTGGCGTAGGAAAGTTCCTCCTGAGCCGGATCACGCCTGTGCGCAGCGCACGGCAGATCCCTTTCCCATGGGCAGCATTCACCGGATCTTCTGCGGCTTTTTGCGTCAGGAGCGTTCAGATGAATGCACAGAGTTGGCACGTCGTCGCCGAGTCCCTTCCGGCATCCCGCAAGGTGTATCGCCCAGGAAGCCTGCATCCGCAGCTGCGCGTCGCGATGCGTGAGATCGCGCTGCACCCCTCGAGCGGCGAGCCGCCGCTGACGGTCTACGACCCTTCCGGTCCCTATACCGACCCGGGCGTCACCATCGACATCGACGCGGGACTTGCGCGCCTGCGCGCAGCCTGGATCGCGGCGCGCGGCGACACCGAGGCCTACCCGGGGAGGCGGGTGCAGGCGCTCGACAACGGACTGCTGTCGGGCGCCAAGGCGGCGCCGGAATTTCCGACGCGCCGGCCGCCGCTGCGCGGCCGCGGTGCGGCGGCCGTGACGCAGCTCGCCTACGCGCGCGCCGGTATTGTCACCGCGGAGATGGAATACGTCGCCATCCGCGAAAACCTCGGGCGCGAGCGCCGTACGCAGGCGGCCGCGCGCGACGGCAACGCCTGGGGTGCGAGCATCCCCGAGTACGTGACGCCGGAGTTCGTGCGCGCCGAGATCGCCGCCGGGCGCGCGATCCTGCCGGCCAACGTCAATCACCCGGAGTCCGAGCCGATGATCATCGGCCGCAATTTCCTGGTGAAGATCAACGCCAATATCGGCAACTCCGCGGTCACTTCCTCGACCGCCGAGGAGGTCGACAAGATGGTGTGGGCCATCCGCTGGGGTGCCGACACCGTCATGGATCTGTCCACCGGGCGCAACATCCACACCATCCGCGAGTGGATCCTGCGCAATTCCCCGGTGCCGATCGGCACCGTGCCCATCTACCAGGCGCTCGAGAAAGTCGGCGGGGTCGCCGAGCAGCTCTCGTGGGAGGTCTTCCGCGACACGCTCATCGAGCAGGCAGAGCAGGGGGTCGACTACTTCACGATCCACGCGGGCGTGCGCCTGCCATACGTGCCGCTCACGGTGTCGCGCGTCACCGGCATCGTCTCGCGCGGCGGCTCGATCATGGCCAAGTGGTGCCTGGCGCATCACCGCGAGAGCTTCCTGTACGAGCACTTCGAGGAGATCTGCGCGATCTGCCGCGCCTACGACGTCAGCTTCTCGCTCGGCGACGGCCTGCGTCCCGGCTCGATCGCCGATGCCAACGACGCCGCGCAGTTCGCCGAGCTCGAGACGCTCGGCGAGCTCACGCAGGTCGCCTGGCGTCACGACTGCCAGGTGATGATCGAAGGCCCCGGTCACGTGCCGATGCACAAGATCAAGGAGAACATGGACAAGCAGCTCGCCACCTGTGGCGAGGCGCCGTTCTACACCTTAGGTCCCCTCACCACCGACATCGCGCCGGGCTACGACCACATCACCTCCGCGATCGGCGCCGCCATGATCGGCTGGTTCGGTACCGCGATGCTGTGCTACGTCACGCCCAAGGAGCACCTCGGTCTCCCGGACCGCAACGACGTGAAGACCGGGGTTATCACCTATAAGATCGCCGCGCACGCGGCCGATCTCGCCAAGGGACACCCGCGGGCGCAAGAGCGCGACGACACGCTGTCGCGTGCGCG
Organism: uncultured Gammaproteobacteria bacterium; assembly: GCA_963804465.1. Lineage (GTDB taxonomy): Bacteria > Pseudomonadota > Gammaproteobacteria > Steroidobacterales > Steroidobacteraceae > 13-2-20CM-66-19. Next base: position 230,143 of record CAWDQL010000017.1, on the reverse strand, counting down.
CTTCGATTTCCGCTGGGCTGACCAGTTCAATCTCTCGCTCGATCCCGACACCGCGTGTGCGTTCCACGATGCGACGCTGCCCAAGGAAGGCCACAAGGTCGCGCATTTCTGCTCGATGTGCGGACCGAAGTTCTGCTCCATGCGCATCTCCCACGAAGTGCGCGCCGAGGCACGCGCGCAGGGCATGCGCGAGATGTCGGAGCGATTTCGCGCCGGCGGCTCGGAGCTGTACGTGCCGGCGGACCGGGAGGGCTGAAGCGGTGCGGGTGACGGTGCTCGGCGCAGGCGTTGCCGGGCTCGCCTGCGCGGTCGAGCTCGCCGAGCGCGGCGCCGCCGTCGAGGTGCTGGAGCGCGCCACCGGCCTCGAGGCGGCGGGTTGCTCCTGGTACGCGGGCGGGATGCTCGCGCCGTGGTGCGAGCTCGAGAGCGCCACAGCCCTGATCGCGCAGCTGGGCGCCGAAGGCACGCTCTGGTGGCAGCGGCACTTCCCCGGCACGGTCGTCAACGGCACGCTGGTGGTCGCGCACGGGCGCGATGCGGCCGAGCTCAGGCAGTTCGGCCGGCGCACCGCGCAGTTCGAGACGCTCGGGACGAGCGCGATCGGCTTGCTCGAGCCCGAGCTGGCGGGCCGCTTCGGCACGGCGCTGTATTTCCCGCAGGAGGGCCACCTCGACCCGCGCGCGGCGCTCGCGGCGCTGCTGGCACGCGCGCGGGAGCTTGGTGTCGGCGTGCGCTTCGGCGAGCAGGGCGACGCGCGTCCGCGCGCAGGCCGGGAGCTGCTCGACTGCACCGGGCTCGCAGCGCGCCGCGTGCTTGGCGAGCTGCGCGGCGTGCGCGGCGAGATGCTGCTGCTGCGGGCGCCGGAGGTGACGCTGTCGCGGCCGGTGCGGGTGCTGCATCCGCGGCTGCCGGTGTACGTCGTACCACGGGGCGAGGGGGTGTACATGGTCGGGGCGAGCATGCTGGAGAGCGACGCGCAGCGGCGCATCAGTGCGCGCTCGCTACTCGAGCTGCTGGCCGCGGCCTACGCTCTGCATCCGGCCTTCGGCGAGGCGGAGCTCCTCGAGACCGGCACCGGGGTGCGCGCCGCCTTCGCCGACAACCTGCCGCGTATCCGCCGGGTGGGCGGCGTGCTGTACGTCAACGGACTCTACCGCCACGGATTCCTGCTCGCGCCGGCGCTTGCGCGACGCGCGGCGCAGGCACTGCTCGAGGGCCGCCACTTTGCGGAGGTGATGGATGAGGATCCTCGTCAACGGCGTCTGGCGTGAGACCCGCGCGCGCGAGCTGGCGGCGACGCTCGAGGAGCTGGGCTTCGGCGGCACGCAGGTCGCCACCGCGGTGAACGATGAGTTCGTGGCCGCGGACGCGCGCAGCGGCGTCGAGCTCGCCGACGGCGATCGCGTCGAAGTGCTCGCGCCGATGCAGGGTGGATGAATGCTGCAACTGTACGGCACCGAGCTCGGCTCGCGGCTGCTCCTCGGCACGGCGCGCTATCCCTCGCCGGCGGTGCTCGCCGAGGCGGTGCGTGCGGCGCGCGTCGAGGTGGTCACGGTATCGCTGCGGCGCGAGGCGGGCGCCGAGCGTTCCGGTCAGAGCTTCTGGTCGCTCATCCGCAGCCTCGGCGTGCGCGTGCTGCCGAACACCGCCGGGTGTCACTCGGTCAAGGAAGCGGTCAGCACCGCGCACATGGCGCGCGAGGTGTTCGCCACTCCGTGGGTGAAGCTCGAGGTGATCGGCGAGGACGATACGCTGCAGCCGGACGTATTCGGACTCACCGAAGCCGCGCGCATCCTGTGCGCCGAGGGCTTCGAGGTGTTCCCCTACACGACCGAGGACCTGGTGGTGGCCGAGCGGCTGCTTGCCGCCGGCTGCCGCGTGCTGATGCCGTGGGGCTCGCCGATCGGCTCGGGGCGCGGGCTCAACAACCTGTTTGGTCTCACGGCGTTGCGCGCGCATTTCCCCGAAGTGCCGCTCATCATCGATGCCGGGCTCGGCGTGCCGTCGCATGCGGCGCACGCCATGGAGCTCGGTTTCGATGCGGTACTGATCAACACGGCCGTGGCGCAGGCGACGCAGCCGGTGGCCATGGCGGCGGCCTTCGCGCAGGCGGTGGAGGCCGGGCGCGCCGCACGTCTCGCCGGTCCGATTGAGGCGCGCGATTTCGCCACGCCTTCGACGCCGGTGATCGGCCAGGCGTTCCGCGGATGAATCTCCCCCGGGTCTACCCGATCGTCGACAGTGCCGCGTGGGTCGCGCGGCTGGTGCCGCTCGGCGTGCAGTTCGTGCAGCTGCGCATCAAGGATCGGGCGCCGCAGGCCGTGCGTGCCGAGGTGCGCGCCGCCCGTGCCGTGTGCGCAGCTGCCGGCGCACAGCTGGTCGTCAACGACTACTGGCAGATCGCGCTCGAGGAGGGCTGCGGTTTCGTGCACCTCGGGCAGGGCGATCTCGGTGGCGCGGACCTCGCGGCGCTGCGCCGCGCAGGGGTGCGAGTCGGTCTGAGCACTCACGACGAGGCGGAGCTCGAGCGGGCCCTCGGCGCTGCGCCCGCCTACGTGGCCCTGGGTCCGATCTATCCGACGCTGCTCAAGGTCATGCCGTGGCAACCCCAGGGGCTCGCGCGCATCGGGGAGTGGAAGCGGCGCATCGGTGAGCTGCCGCTGGTGGCGATCGGCGGACTCACTCTCGAGCGTCTCGCGGGAGTATTTGCCGCCGGCGCCGACGCGGCGGCGGTAGTGACCGACATCGTGCGCAGCGGCAACCCGGAAGCACGCGCCCGGGCGTGGCTTGCAGCAGCGGCCTGAAGGCTAAGGCGCGGGTGCTGAGCGTGAGCGATCGCTATGCCCGCCAGGTGGTGCTGCCCGAGGTCGGCGCGGGCGGACAGGCGCGCCTCGCCGGCGCCTCGGTGCTGGTCGTGGGCGCCGGCGGCCTCGGCTGCGCAGTGCTGGCGTATCTCGCCGCGGCGGGCGTCGGCCGGCTCATCATCGTCGATCACGACCGGGTCGAGGAATCGAATCTCCACCGCCAGCCGCTTTATCGCATGAGCGACCTCGGGCAGGGGAAGGCGGACGCGGCGCGCGCGGCGCTGCTGGCGATGAATCCCGGCGTGCGGATCGAGGCGCGCAGCGAGCGGCTGACCCCCGCGAATGCCGCCGACCTCGTCGCGCAGGCCGCGGTGATCGTCGACGCCGCCGACAGCTTCGCCGTGACCTACGTGCTGAGCGATGCCTGTCAGCAGGCGCGCAAGCCGCTGGTGAGTGCCTCAGTCCTCGGTCTCACCGGTTACGTCGGGGCGTTCTGCGGCGGCGGGCCGAGCTACCGCGCGGTGTTCCCCGAGCTGCCGCGCGCCGCCGGCTCGTGTGCCGAGTCGGGAGTGCTGGGCACCGTGGTCGGCCTGCTGGGTACGCTCGAGGCGCAACTGGCGCTCTCGCTGCTACTCGCCCTCGAGCCGACGGTGCTCGGGCGGCTGCTGAGCGTCGACGCTCGCAGCCTGCGCTTCGGCGGCTTTTCCTTCGCAGCCGCGCGCGAGCCGGCGGGCGTGCCGCTCGGCTTCATCGCCGCCAGCGATGTCCGCCGTTCCGACATCGTGATCGACCTGCGCAGCAGTGCCGAGGCGCCGGTGTCGCCCTTCCCGGCGGCGCTGCGCATCGGCGTCGAGGCGCTCGAGCGGGCCGAGCATCGCCTTCCAGCCGAGGCGCGCATAGTGCTCTGCTGCCGCACCGGTGTGCGCGCCTGGCGGGCGGCGCGCGCGCTCGAAGCCCAGGGACATCAGCGTCTCGCGCTCATCGCGCTCGGCGCTTGAGCGCGGTCCTCGTCATCGCCGGCACGGACTCGAGCGGCGGCGCGGGGCTGACGCGCGATGTCGCGACGCTCGCGCACTTCGGGGTCGAGGCCCTGTGTGCGGTCACCGCGGTCACGGCGCAGACCGATGCCGCGGTGGTGAGCGTCACGCTGCTGCCGGCCGGGTCGGTACGCGCGCAGATCGCCGCGGCGCTCGCCAGCGGCAGGGTAGGGGTGATCAAGACCGGCATGCTGGGCGGTGGCGAGATCGTCGACGCCGTGGCCGCCTCGCTCCCGCCGCAGCTGCCGCTGATCGTGGATCCGGTGCTGGCCGCTAGTTCCGGCGGCGCGCTGCTCGATCACGCGGGCCGCGCCGCCTTGAGCGCGCAGCTGCTGCCGCTCGCCACGCTCCTGACACCCAACCTGGAGGAAGCCGCGCAGCTGCTCGGCACGCAGCCGGCGAGCACCGCGGAGGAAATCATCGCGCAGGGGTGCGCGCTGCGTGCGCGTGGCGCGGCGGCGGTGCTCATGAAGGGCGGGCACGCGCAGCTGCCTCACGCGACCGACTGGCTGATCACGGCCGACGGCGCTCGCAGTTTCTCCGCGCCGCGAAGCACCGCGCAGCGGCGTGGCAGCGGCTGTGCGCTCGCCTGCGCAATCGCCGCCGGTTTGGCCACAGGCCTCGAGCTGGCTGCGGCCTGCGCGCGCGCCAAGAGTTATGTGACCGAGCTCCTGCAGCAATCTCGCTGACACGCTGCGCGTCGTCGCCAACGGGCGACAACGACGCCAGACGCTGCGCGTCAACCAACGCCTGTCTGGATCGCTTTAGGTTGTCGACGGTGCCGTGAGTGCACCAGGCAACCGACAGAGGGAAACGGATATGGACCGCATTATGTTGCGGCGCGCCCTGTGCGGCGCGCTCCTGATAGGTCTCGCCGCGGGACTGAGCGCCTGCGGCGGCGGCGGCGGCTCGGCCGCCAACACCACGGTACCCCCACCGCCTCAGACCGCCAACCTGCAGCTGCTGGTGAGCGATGCCTCGTCCGATGACTGGGCGACGATCGGCGTGCAGCTGCTCAGCGTGGCGCTGATTCCGCAGGGCGGCGGCAGCAATGTCACCATCTGGACGGCGGCGACGCCGGCACCGACTTTGAACCTGGTGCAGCTCGATAACCTGTCCGACATCATCGGCAGCGTCAGCGTACCGGTGAATACCTACAGCGGCGCGGTGATCACCGTCGCCGGCAATCCCGGCGACGTGGCGCTGATCGTCGCCTCGAACCCGGAGAGCGGTTTCCCGGCCGCCGGCGGCGCGACCATCCCGACGAGCCAGATTCAGATCATGGGCGCGCAGGGCACAGCCGGCAGCATGACGGTGCCGGTCACCCTCAACTTCGACAGCCCGCTCACGGTCTCGACGAGCACGCCCAACGTGCTCAACGTCGAGTTCAACCTGGCGCATCCCGCCTTCATCGTCGCGCACAATCCGCCGGCCGCCGACGGGGCGACGATCTGGGCGGTGAACTTCAACGGTCCCGTGCGCCGGCACCACGTCGGTGACCTGCGCTGGCTGGTGCTGCGCCACAGTTACGGCACGGTGCAGACAGTGAGCGGCGGCGCGTTCACCATGCTGCGGGACTTTCCGGTCGTGCCCGCGAGCAACCCGGAGGGCGAGATCACCAGCACGACGCTGCTGACCATCAACGTCGACTCGAGCAACGGCACGATCCTCTATGACGTCGACAACAACGACGCGCGTACGGTGGTCAACACGAGCTTTCCGAGCACGCTCGACGACATGTACGTGCGCGTCGCGGCGCGCTACCAGGAGGATGGCTCCCTGACCGCGGTGCGCGTGTGGTACAGCAGCTCCTTCGACAAGGTGTGGCTGAGCCCCGAGGGGCACGTGCTGAGCGTGGACGACACCACCGGCGTGATGACGGTCGAGAGCGAGGACGGCGTGCCGGTGCCGATCACCATCGGCCCCAACACGCTGTTCTACTTCCGCGCGCCGCAGAACCCGGCCGCCGACGCCACCTCGATCGGCCAGGGCCCGGGCTTCCTGGCGAGCGGCCAGGTCGTGCGCGGCTTCAAGGTGCACGTCAGTGCGATGGACGTGCTCGCCAACCCGCTGGTGGCCGACACGGTCGACATCGAGATGGCGAACTACAGCGGCACGATCTCCAACGCCGGCGCGAGCGCGTTCACCTATACGCGCGACTACCTGCGCGCGAGCGACGATTACACGGCGAACCTGAATTTCCTTCCCTTTACGGGCAGCAACAACAACATGGACGCGAGCGGCAGCCCGATCTCGGGATTCGACTGGTGGTACTTCACCTTCCCGACGCAGGCCGACACCGGCGCCAGCGCGATCGGCGACTTCGGCTCGGCGAGCAACGGCTCGGTGAACTTCGGCGGCACCTTCGGCGCGGTTTCCGCCTGGGGCGCCTCCACCGCCCTGTGGTCGACCAGCGCCGCGGGCTGGCAGGTGCCGCTGGCGATCCTCGAGCCGACGCCGCTGCCGATCGGTGCGGTGGTGCAGGGGATTACCGGCAGTTCCTTCACCATGGCGCTCGCCGGCAACACCGGGGGCAACGCCGTGACGGTGGATTTCGACGCCACCTCAGGCTCGGCGACCCTGGTCTACCAGGTGAACCGCAGCGCCGGCGTCGTGACCATCACCCCGCTCGACCTCAGCAACTCAGCTGACTTCACGACCTTCACCAACAGCCTGACCGCGGGGACCCCGGTCAAGCTGTCGGGCGTGCCGCAGCCGGCTGGGACGGCCGCGAGCGGCGCACTCAAGGCCTACGTGATCATCTACTACACAGGGACGCTGCCGATCAGCTGATGGGCTCACCCGTAAGGCGGCGGGGCAGGAAGTTCCGCCGCGAACGAGCGAAGGGCGCCGTGCAAACGGCGCCCTTCTTTTTTTACGCGCGCCGGGCTCACACACGGGGTGGCGCAGGCTTAGGTATCATGCCGCGATGTCCACGGCAGGCGATCGGCAGGATGAGCTCACGCGCATTGCGCGACGCGCCATGCGCGAGCACGGCCTGGAGCCGGACTTCCCGCCGGCGGCGCTCGAGCAGCTGCGCGCGATCGGCGCGGCAGCGCCGGCGTCGGGGCTCCGCGACCTGCGCGCGCTGCTGTGGTGTTCGATCGACAACGACGATTCGCGCGACCTCGACCAGCTGTCGGTGGCCGAGTCGCTCGCCGGCGGCGCCACGCGCGTGCTGGTGGCGGTGGCCGACGTCGATGCCACCGTGCCCGCCGGCTCGCCGCTCGATGCGCATGCCAGTGCCAACACCACCAGCGTGTATACCGCGGCGCAGATCTTCCCGATGCTGCCCGAGCGGCTGTCGACCGACCTGACCTCGCTCGCCGCGGGCGCGGAGCGCTCGAGCTTCGTCATCGAGATGAGCGTGACGGCCGATGGCGCCGTGACCGCGCCCGAGGTGTATCAGGCGCGGGTCGTCAATCGCGCCAAGCTCGCCTACAACAGCGTCGCCGCCTGGCTCGATGGCCGCGCACCCGTCCCGCCACCGGTCGCGGCGGTGCGCGGTATGGACGAGCAGCTGCGGCTCCAGGACCGGGCCGCCCAGGCGCTGAAGCGCGTACGCAAGGCGCAGGGGGCGCTCGGCCTCACGACCCTCGAGGCGCAGGCGGTGTACGAGGGCGGGAGACTCATGGACTTGAGACCCGATGAGGACAACCGCGCCAAGGAGCTGATCGAGTACTTCATGATCGCCGCCAACGGCGTGGTCGCGCAGTACCTTGAGGCGCGGCGCTCGCCCTCGCTGCGCCGGGTTCTGCGGGTGCCCGAGCGCTGGGGCCGCATCGTGCAGCTCGCGGCGGGCCGCGGCGTCACGCTGCCGGCGGCCGCGGACTGCAAGGCTTTGAGCGAGTTCCTGCTGCACTGCCAGCAGGCCGCGCCGCAGAGCTTCCCCGACCTGTCGCTCGCGGTGGTCAAGCTCCTCGGGGCAGGCGAGTACGTACTGAAGCGCCCGGGCGAGCCCGCCGAGGGGCACTTCGGCCTCGCGCTCAGCGACTACACCCATGCCACCGCGCCCAACCGGCGGTTTCCCGATCTCATCAGCCAGCGCCTCATCAGGGCGGCAGTCGCCGGCAAGCCCGCTCCCTACGATGAGGCGACGCTGCGCACGCTCGCACAGCACTGCACCGACCAGGAGGGCAACGCCGACAAGGTCGAGCGGCAGGTGCGCAAGTCCGCCGCCGCGATGCTGCTCGAGTCGCGTACCGGTGAGCAGTTCGATGCGCTCATCAGCGGCGTCAACGCCGCGGGCACCTGGGTTCGTATCTCACAACCGCTCGCCGAGGGACGCCTGGTGCGCGGCTTCGAGGGTCTCGATGTCGGCGATACGGTACGCGTGCGACTCACGCATACCGACGTCGAGCGCGGCTTCATCGATTTTGCACGGGTCACCTGAGCCAACACCGCTCATCGGCGCGGGTCCGCGGGCCACGTAGGCGGTTGCTGACGGGTGCTGTCAGCAAACGCGGCGCGACGCCGTACGCCGACATATCGCCGTGCGCCGACAGGTTGCCGGGCGCGCCCCCGGTCTTATACAAAGGACGCGGCCCGAGCGCCGCAGCTCGTTGCTCAAGTGGCGCACGGGCCGTCAGCAACAAAGGAGTATTGTCATGAAGGGCACTATCACGCTGTTGTTTGCCATGGCGATGATCGGATTCGCGCCCTGGTCAGTGGCGCAGAGCGAGCCGCCGGCTGCGATGCAGTCACCACCGCCGAGCGACTCGGTGCCGGCGCCGGACCCGGCCGTCGGGCGAGCGGTCGCAACCGATGAGGTGGCGGCCAACACGCGCGTCGCGGCGCTGGTGCCCGCCGGTATGTCGACCCGCGATGCGTGCATCGGCTTCGAGAGCCTGACGGACTGCGCGGCGGCGCTGCACGCGGCGCAGAATCTCAACGTCTCGTTTGCGGAGGTGAAGCAGAGAGTGGTCGGCGGCGTGTCGCTCGCGGCCACGATTCACGCGCTGCTGCCGCGGGTGGACTCCCGCAAAGAGGCGCGGCGTGCCGAAGAGCAGGCGGGTGAGGACCTGCGCTCAACGGGCTGACGAGCAGTCGCTGGAGACCGGGGCCCGGCAGCCCGCAGCGGGCCCCGGTCCTGGTTGAAGTTATTTCGGGTAGGCAGCTCCGTCCGCCTGCCAGTCCCCGCCCAGCGCCCGCACCAGCAGCACCGTCGCGCTCAGGCGCCGGGTCTCGATGTCGACCGCGGCGAGCCGCGCCGCGAGCGCTGCATTCTCGGTCGCTACGACCTCGAGGTAAGTCACGATGCCGCCCTTGTAGCGGTAGTTGGCCTGATCGAGCGCACCCTGAGTCGCCGTGACCGCTGCCGTCTGGCTCACGTTCTCGAGCTGAAGCTGGCGCAGCGCCGCAAGGTTGTCCTCGACGTCCTGGTAGGCGGTGAGCACGGTGTTGCGGTAGTTGGCAACCTGCTCATCGTACGCGGCGTGCGCCGCGGCGGACTGCGCCGCGTGCAGGCCCGCATCGAACACGGTGAGCACGCCCTGCGGTCCCACGGACCAGAAGCGGCTGGGCGCGCTCAGCCAGTTACTCGCCTGCGTGCTCTCCTGGCCGGCGCCGGCGGTGAGCGTGAACACCGGAAAATACGCCGCCCGCGCCACACCGATGCCGGCGTTGGCCGCCGCGACGCGCCGCTCGGCTGCGGCGACGTCCGGGCGGCGCTCGAGCAGCTGCGAGGGCAGACCCGGATCCACCGCCGGCAGCGCGAGATCCGGCTCGAGCGGCCGGGCGTCGAGATGGAACCCGGTCGCTGCGACTCCGACCAGCACCGCGATCGCGTGCTCGGTCTGGGCGCGCCGCAGCCGCGTGTCCTCCGCCTGGGTGCGCGCAGTCTCGAGCTGTGCCTGTGCCTGCTGCACATCGGAAAGCGCCGCCGCGCCCCCCTGATAGAGATGGCGGGTGAGGTCGAGCGCCTTGGCATAGTCGGCCACGGTGCGATCGAGGAGCTGCTGCTGCGCATCGAGGCCGCGCAGCGTGAAGTAGTCGGTGGCCAGCTCGGCGTGCTCGCTCAGGTCAAGCGCCGCCGCATCGCCCGCGGTTGCCTGCTCGGTCGCGCGCGCGCCGGCGACGGTGTTGCGGATCCGGCCGAACAGATCGATCTCGTAGGACAGGTCGCCGCCGACGATGAGAGTGTTGTAGACGGGCTCGGCACCGGGGGTGAAGCCCGGCTCGTTGATCGAGGCGCGCTCCCGCGTGGCGCTGGCATCGGCGGTCAGCAGCGGGAAGAAGGCGGCGCGCGCGATGCGCGTCTGAGCACGCGCCGCATCGAGGCGTGCGAGCGCGGCCTTGAGACTCTGGTTGGCGGCGCTCACCTGGGCCTCGAGTCCATTCAGCGGGTCGTCGTGGAACATCGTCCACCACCGGCCGCGCGCCGTGTCGTCCGCGGGCGCCGCGACTTTCCAGCCCGCGAGCTCCTTGTAGGCGCTCGCAGCAGGCTCGGTCGCGGGACGCTGGTAACGAGGAGCCAGGGAGCAGGCGGTGAGCGTGCAGCCCAGCGCGAGGCCGAGCCCGGTTCTCAAGCGCATCAGCCGTGTCCGGGGGTCGTGCCGGGCGCACCACCCGGGGTGACGATGCGCACCTCCATGCCCTCGGCGAGCGAGTCGGGCGGGTTGACGATCAGATTGTCGTCGAGCTCCACACCCGAGAGCACTTCGATCTCGCGGCCGAAGTCGCGTCCCTGGGTGATGGTGCGCAGGTGCGCGTGGCCTTTGGCATCGACGGTGGCCACCAGCAGGCCCTGGGAGCGGAACAGCACCGCATTGGCGGGCACCCGCAGCGTCGTGCTGGCGCCCGGCAGATCGAAATGCACTTCCGCATAGGAGCCGGGCAGGAGCTCCCCACGGGCGTTGTCGATCTGCAGCTCCACCTGCAGCGTCCGCGAGCTGGCATCGAGAGCATGCGCGGTGGAGGCGACCTCCGCCTCGTAGCGCTTGCCGGGACGATCGGCGAACACCAGTCCGGCGGCGAGTCCGGCGTGGATCTGACCCGCATAGCTCTGCGGGACCGAGGTGTAGATGCGCAGGCGATGCGTGTCGGCCACGCGGAACAGCGCGCTCCCCGGCGCCTCGCCGGCGTTGATCAGCGCCCCGACGTCGGTGGTGCGCTGAGTGACCACGCCGTCGAAGGGGGCGAGCACGTGCTTGAAGGCCTCCAGATCCTTGAGGCGCGCGAGGTTGGCGGCCGCGGATTGCGCGGCGGCAGCCTTCGCGGCCGCATCGCCGGCACGCTCGTCCGCGTCCTGCTTGGAAACCGATTCGCTGGCGAGCAACCCCTGCCAGCGCTCGTTGGTGGTGCGCGCCAGCTGATAGTTGGCCTCGGCCGTGGCGAGGTCTGCCTGCGCCTGGCGCAGCTGCTGGTCGATCTCCGGGGTGTCGATCTCGGCGAGCAGCTGTCCCTTCTTCACGCTCGCGCCGATGTCGGTGTACCAGAGGCGCAGGTACCCGTTGGTACGCGCGTAGATGGGCGCCTCGTAGAAGGCCTGCACGGTGCCCGGCAGCACCAGCAGGTCGGATCCCGGTCCGCGCCTCGGGTGGGTGGTCGCCACTGTGAAGACCGCCGCATCGGCGGCGGCGTGCTCGAGCACGATGCGGGCGTAGAGGCGGCTGAGGATGCCCCAGGCGGCCAGTACCACCGCCACGCCGACCGCGATCAGCACGTAGCGTCTGACGCGCGGATCGTGGCCGGGGGAGGAGGTGGGGGACGTCTCAGACATCGGGGGCTCCGGGGACGCGCGCCGCGGCGAGCCGTCCGTGGATGAGTGTAAACACCGTGGGCACGAAAAACAGCGTCGCCACGGTCGCGAATATCAGGCCGCCGATCACCGCGCGGCCGAGCGGGGCATTCTGCTCGCCACCCTCACCCAGACCGAGCGCCATGGGTACCATGCCGATGATCATCGCCAGTGCAGTCATCAGCACCGGGCGGAAGCGGGTCACGCCGGCCTGCAGCGCCGCGTGGCGCGCGTCATCGCCGGCGTCCATGCGCTGGCGCGCAAAGCTCACCACCAGCACGCTGTTGGCGGTCGCGACCCCCATGCACATGATGGCGCCGGTGAGGGCCGGCACGCTCACCGGGGTATGTGTGAGGAACAGCATCCACACGATGCCGGCGAGCGCCGCAGGGAGCGCCGTGATGATGATGAAGGGGTCGAGCCACGACTGGAAGTTGATCACGATGAGCAGATACACGAGCACCACCGCTCCGGCGAGCCCGATCAGCAGCCCGCTGAAGGATTCCGTCATGGTGCGCACCTGTCCGCGCACGGTCACTTTGGAGCCGCGCGGAAGAGCGTCGCGGCTCTCGGCCACCAGCCTGTTGATCTGCGCCGACATGAAGCCGAGATCGGCTCCCTGCATCGCGCCGTAGATGTCTATCACCGGGGTCGCGTCGTAGTGGCTCACCACGGCGGGCCCCACGCTGCGGTGGAAGCTGGCGAGATTGGCGAGCATCTGGGCGCCGCTGCCGGTAGCGCCCGGACCGGTGATTGGCGTGGTGGCGAGATCCGGGAGTGAGGTCAGGCGGTACTGCGGCGTCTGTGCCGCGACGCTGTACTGGGTGCCGTTCTGCGGGTCGATCCAGAAGGAGGGCGAGGTCTGGAAGCTCCCCGAGAGTGACACCAGGAGATTGGACGCCACGTCCTGCTCGGTGAGGCCGAGGAGCGCTGCCTTGCTGCGGTCGACCACCACGTTGATCTGCGGATAGTCGTAGGCCTGCTGGATGCGCAGGTCGACCGCTCCCGGGATGCTGCGCATCTTCGCGAGCAGCGCGTTGGCGTAGGCGCGGTTGCCGTCGACGTTGAAGCCCGAGACCTGCACGTCGAGCGGTGCGGGAAGGCCGAAGTTCAGGATCTGGCTCACCATGTCGGCGGGCAGGAAGGCGAACGTGACCCCGGGGTATTGCTGCGGCAGCTGCGCGCGCAGCAGCTGCACGTACGCGTTGGTGGGCCGATGGTCCGTGGCGAGGTTAACGAACACGTCGGCATCCCCCGGACCGACTGGCGCGGAGGTCGAGTACGTGAGGTTGATGCCGCTGTAGGGCACGCCAATGTTGTCCACCAGACTTGCGATCTGTGCCCTCGGGATCACGTGCCGGATGCTGGCCTCGACGCGGTCGCAAAGCGCCGCGGTCTCATCGATGCGGATGCCGGTCGGACCGCGCAGGTGCAGCAGGATCTGCCCGGCATCGACGCTCGGGAAGAAGTCCTGGCCGAGGCCCGGAAGATAACGCCCGAGCGGGAAGGCGAGCAGGGCGGTGGCGGCCATCGCGCCGAGAAACGGCAGCGCAAAGCGCTGCCCGGCGCCGAGTGCCCGGTCGAGCAGCGCGCTATAGCTCTCCCGCAGCCGCTCGAAGCGCACGGTGAAGGCTGCCTGCAGCCGGGCAAACCGTCCCTGCCCGTGCGCGGCGTGCGGGTCGTGCCGCTGCAGCCAGTACTTGGCGAGCGTCGGCACCAGGGTCCGCGACAGCAGGTAGGAGGCCAGCATCGCGAACACCACCGCCTCGGCGAGCGGGATGAAGAGGAAGCGCGCGATGCCGACCAGCATGAACATCGGCACGAACACGATGCAGATGGCGAGCGTCGATACCAGGGCGGGGAGCGCGATCTCGTGGGCGCCGGACAGGATCGCCGGCTCCACGTCCTCGCCATGCTCCAGGTGCCAGTTGATGTTCTCGATGGTGACCGTGGCATCGTCCACCAGGATCCCCACCGCCAGCGCAAGTCCCCCGAGGGTCATGATGTTGATGGTCTCGCCGAGCGCCGACAGGCAGACGATCGAGGCGAGGATCGACAGCGGGATCGAGATGGCGATCATGACGGTGCTGCGCCAGCTGCCGAGGAACAGCAGGATCATGAGCGCGGTGAGCGCCGCGGCGATCACCGCCTCGCGTACCACGCCCTCGATCGCGGCGCGTACGAACAGCGACTGGTCGCCCACCAGATCGATGTGGAAGTCCGCAGGGAGCGCCGCGCGGATGCCCGGCAACCGATCCTTGATGGTGCTGATGATGTCGAGCGTCGAGGCGGCGCCGGTCTTCAAGACGCTCATCAGCACGCCGCGATGACCGTCGCGGCGCACGATGTTGGTCTGCGGCGGGTAACCGTCGCGCACGTGCGCCACGTCGCGCACGTAGATGACGCTGCCGTTGCGGGTGGTCACCGGCAGATTGTTGAGCTCGTCGATGGTCCGGGGGCTGGCGTTCACCGCCACGAAATACTCGCGGTCGCCGATCTTCTGCGTGCCCGCCGGCAGGATCAGGTTCTGGTTGCCGATCGCGTTGGTGACATCGTTGCCCGACAGTCCCTGGGCGCGCAGCGCGTCCGGGTCGAGGTCCACCTGCACCTGGCGCTGCAGGCCGCCGTAGGGATAGGGCATGGAGGCGCCGTACACGGTCGAAAGCCCGGTGCGGATGATGTTGTTGCCGAGGTCGAAGAGCTCGGCTTCCGAAAGGCTCGGGCTCGAGAGCGCCAGCTGCAGGATCGGAACCGAGGAGGCGTTATAGGCGAGGATGAACGGCGGCGTGGTGCCCGGCGGCGCCTGGCGCAGCGCCGTCTGCGACACGCCGGTGATCTGCGCGAACGACATCTCCTCCTTGGCGTGCGGCTGGAAGAAGTACTTGACGACCGCCGTGCCGGACAGCGATTGCGACTCGGTATGCTCGACGTCGTTGACGGTGGTCTGCGCGTTGCGCTCGGAGCCGAGCACCAGGCGCGTCGCCATCTCGTCCGGCGACAGACCGGTGTAGCGCCAGATCACCCCGACGACCGGGATGTTGATGTTCGGGAAGATATCGGTGGGCGTGCGCAGGATCGCGAACACCCCGAGCAGGAGTATCACGATCGCGAGAACGATGAAGGTATAAGGGCGCCGCAGCGCCAGGCTGACGATCCACATCGACCTGCCACACTACCTTAGGGCGACGCTGTGGCGCACCTCCCAAAGAGGGCAGTGACGCTGTTGCGACAGCGCCTCGTGGGAGGTCGATTACAATCCCTTGCAGCCGCCCCGCGGGATCCCTGTCATGCTTTCAGGGGCGCGTAACTCATTGATCGAGCATGACAACCGAAAACTATCAGCCCGGCGGCCCGGTGAGCGCGCTGCTGCGTTTGCGCGGGCCGAAGCTGTGGATCCCCTGTGCCGCCATCGTGGTTGCAGCTGCCGCCCTGTGGTGGTGGCTGGGGCGAACTCCGCCGCTGCACTACATCACCGCGCGCATCACCCGGGGTGACATCCAGCGCAGCGTCACCATGACGGGGGCGCTGAATCCGGTGGTCACCGCCCAGGTGGGCTCGTACGTCTCGGGAAACATCAAGTCCTGGTCGTGCGACTACAACACCCCGGTCAAGGTCGGGCAGCGCTGCGCGGTCATCGATCCCTTGCCCTTCCAGGTGGTCGTCGATCAGGACCAGGCCGACCTGGGCACCGTGGTGGCGCAGCTCGCCAAGGACCGCGCCGCGCTCGCCAATGCCGAGCTCGTCTACGAGCACGATACCAAGCTCATCGACCAGGGCATCGTGTCGCAGGAGACCCTCGACACCGACAAGTCGACCCGCGATCAGGACCGCGCCCAGGTCAACCTCGACATCGCCAGCATCGCGGAGAAGAAGGCGGTGCTGCACGCGGCGCAGGTGAATCTCGCCTATACCAACATCGTCTCCCCGGTCGACGGCATGGTGATCACGCGCTACATCGACGTCGGCCAGACTGTGGTGTCGAGCCTGCAGAGCTCGACCCTGTTCCTGATCGGCAAGGACATGCGCAAGATGCAGGTCGACACCAACGTCAGCGAAGCGGACGTCGGCGACGTGGCGGCGGGTCAAAAGGCCACCTTCACCGTGCAGGCCTTCCCGAATCGCACCTTCGTCGGTACGGTGCGCCAGATCCGCGAAGGCCCGATCACCGTGCAGAACGTCGTCACCTACGACGTGGTGGTCGACGTGCCGAACGATGACCTGAAGCTCATGCCCGGCATGACTGCCGACGCACACATCATCACGGCCGAGCGCACCGACGTGCTGCGCGTGCCGCTGCCGGCGGTGCGCTTCAACCCGGAAGGGTTTGCACACGAGGAGGGCGGCGAGCACGCACACCGCGGAGGCGCAGCCGCACCGGGAAGCGGGGCGGCAGCGGTCGGGCAGGGCGCCGTACCGGGCACGGCCGGTGGCAGCAGCGGCCCCGCGGGTGAGGGTGCTCCCGGCGCGGGCGGCGAGCGGCCGCGGTGGGCCGCCGGTGGCGGTGCGGGAGTCAGCGGGCACGGCGGGCCCGGCGGTGCCCACGGACATGCGCGCGCCGGTCGCGGCGCGCCGCGCGCGCGCATCTGGCTGTTGCGCGACGGCAAGCTCGTGCCCGTCGAGGTACACACGGGGCTCGATGACGGCACCCTCATAGAGGTCATCGGTGATGACATCAAGGAGGGCGACGTCGTCGTCGTCAACGCCGTGCGTCCGGGCGAGCCCAAGCCGGAGGGAGGCGAACGGCCGCCGGGTAGCAACCCCAATCAGCGTCCGGGCGGCGGCGGTAACTTCCGGCTATGAGCGAGGAGGCTCCCGCGAGGATCGCGGCCGGCGCGCCGATCATCGTCGTGCGCGACGCGACCAAGGTCTATCGCCTCGGCGACACCGAGGTGCACGCGCTGCGCGGCGTCAGTCTCACCATCCGCCGCGGCGAGTTCGTCGCCATCATGGGCGCCTCGGGCTCCGGTAAGTCGACGCTGATGAATATCCTCGGATGCCTCGACCGGCCGACGAGCGGCGAATACCTCCTCGAAGGCATCGACGTCGCGCGGCTCGATGAGCCGGCGCTGGCGCGCATCCGCGGCCGGCGCATCGGCTTCGTCTTCCAGACTTTCAATCTCCTGCCGCGCACCAGCGCCACCGAGAACGTGGAGCTGCCGCTGTTCTACGCGGCGCAGATCAGCGGCAACATTGAGCGCGTGCACGACATGCTGCACATGCTTGGTCTCGGCGACCGCATGCGCAATCAGTCCAACCAGCTCTCCGGCGGACAGCAGCAGCGCGTCGCCATCGCCCGTGCGCTGGTGAACGACCCGGCGATCGTGCTGGCTGACGAGCCCACCGGCAATCTGGACTCACAGACCGCGCTCGACATCATGTCGACCATCCGCGCCCTGAACCGCGAGCGCGGCGTCACCGTCGTGCTGGTGACCCACGAGCGCGAGCTCGCCGAGCTGGCCGACCGCATCATCACCATCCGCGACGGCCAGGTGCTCTCCGACCAGCCGACTAGCCGCTCGGGCGCCGTCCTCGAGAGCCGCGCCTTGCCCGCGGTACAACCCTTCCGCGAGCGCCGCTACGCGAACCGCCTCGAGGCGGTGCTCTACGAGGGGGCGGCGCTCGGCGGGATGGCGGTGTTCGCCGCGCTGCGCGCCATCGGCCGCAACAAGCTGCGCTCCTGTCTCACCATGCTCGGCATCTTCATCGGCGTCGCGGCACTCATTGCCATGGTAGCGGTGGGCGAGGGCGCGCGCGCCAAGGTCGAGGCGCAGCTGCAGAGCCTCGGGACCGATCTGCTGGTGGTGCTGCCGGGCACCACGCGGGTCAACGGAGTACGCGCCGGCAACGGCAGCGCCGCGTCGCTCCGGGTGCGCGACGTCGCCGCGATCCTCGAGGAGGACGGCGCGGTGGCCGACGTGAGCTACGTCAGCCGCCAGGGTACCCAGCTCGTCAACGGCAACAAGAACTGGGCCACGAGCGTGCAGGGCATCTCGCCCAGCTACCTGTCGATTCGGCGCTGGCCGGTGCGTACCGGCCACACCTTCACCGACCAGGACAACGAGGCCGGGGCGGCCGTGTGCCTGCTCGGCGAGACGGTGGTGCTCAACCTGTTCGGCGAGTTCTCCGATCCCATCGGCGCCACGGTGCTCATCAAGAACGTGCCCATGACCGTGGTCGGCGTGCTCGCCGCCAAGGGCCACTCGGCCTCGGGACAGGATCAGGATGATGTGGTGCTGATCCCGTTCTCGACGTCCCAGGAGCGGGTGCTGGGCGTCGCCCAGCCGAGCTCTGCACAGACGCTGAACAACAACGTTTTCGCGACTATCGGACCGCCGCCCAATCCCTTCGGCGTGACGCCCAAGCTCGAAGGCTTCGTCAACACCATCTATGTGCAGGCACGCAGCCCGGCGCAGGTCAAGATCGCCCTCGATCAGGTGACCGAGACGCTGCGCAGGCAGCACCGCATCCGCGCGCCGCATCCGGACGACTTCGTGGTGCGCGATCTCACGGAGATCGCTGAGGTGGCCGAGCAGAGCACCCGGGCGATGGAGATGCTGCTGGCCGCGATCGCTTCAATCTCGCTGGTGGTGGGCGGCATCGGCATCATGAACATCCTGCTGGTGTCGGTCACCGAGCGCACGCGCGAGATCGGCATCCGCATGGCGACCGGGGCGCGACGACTGCACGTGCTGCTGCAGTTCCTGATCGAGGCGATGCTGCTCGCCATCATGGGCGGCAGCGCCGGCATTCTCGCCGGCGTCATCACTTCGCAGTTGATCTCGCATTTCGCCCACTGGCCGATCCTGCTGCGCCCCGAGGTGATGGCGCTCGCCTTCGTGTTCTCGGGCGCCGTGGGTGTCTTCTTCGGCTTCTACCCGGCGCGCCAGGCCTCGCGCCTGAATCCGATCGATGCGCTGCGCTACGAATAACTTGACGGCGCGCCGGGTTACCGCCTGGTGGGCGGCGGCCCTGTCGTACGCTGCTCTCACGCTGGCCGGTTGCGCTGTGGGGCCGGACTTCAAGCGGCCGGCGACGCCTGCGGCGGACCAGTACCTGCCGGGGGCCGCTGCGCCCTCGACACCCGTGCCGGGCGCGCCGCCCGCGGCGCTCGGCTCGACGACTCCACCGCGACTCCTGCCGGGAGCCGAGCTCCCCGCTGAGTGGTGGCAGCTGTTCCACTCGCCGGCGTTGCAGCAGACCATAGTAACCGCGCTCGCCGATAGCCCGACGCTGGCAGCAGCGAGCGCCACTCTCGCGCAGGCGCAGGAGCAGATCGCGGTCGCCCGCGGGGCGCTCTGGCCGCACGTCAATGCTGTCGCCGGCGCGCAGCACACCACCGGCTCCGGCGGCGTGCCGCAGCCGAATCCGGATGTCTACTCGCTCGGCCTGTCGGCCAGCTACACGCTCGATGTCTTCGGCGGCGCGCGCCGCGGCGTCGAGCAGCAGGCCGCGCTCGCCGCCCAGCAGCGTTACCAGCTGGCCGCCGCCTACCTCACGCTCACCGGCAGCGTCGTTACCGAAGCGCTCACCATCGCCTCGACGCGGCTGCAGATCGCGACCACCGAGGAGCTCATCGAAAGCGACCGCAAGAATCTCGCGCTGACGCAGCGCGAGTTCGAGGTCGGCACCGCCGCACGCAGCGATGTGCTCACCGCCGACAGCCAGCTCGCCAGCGACCTGACGCAGCTGCCGTCGTTGCGGCAGCAGCTCGACGCGGCGTACGACGCGCTGGCCGTGCTCAGCGGTCACGGACCCGCCGAGGGCCGCGGTCACGAGTTCGACGTCGCGGAGTTCACGCTGCCCGGGGAGATTCCGCTCGCGCTTCCCTCGCAGCTGGTGCGCCAGCGTCCCGACGTGCTGGCCGCGGAAGCGCAACTGCACGCGGCGAGCGCCGCCGTCGGTGTGGCGGTCGCGCAGGAGTTTCCCAGTCTCACGCTCTCGGGCACGCTCACGCGCACCGCGCTCGAGCCCGGGGCGCTGTTCCACGACTTCGACACGCTGCGCCAGGCGGGCGGTGCGCTCGCCGCGCCGTTGTTCGAGGGCGGCGCGCTGCGCGCGCAGACGCTCGCCGCCCGGGATGCCCTGCGTGCACAGGCCGCGACCTATCAGGGCGTTGTGGTCGCCGCTCTCGGTCAGGTGAGCGATGACCTGTGGGCGCTGCAGAACGACGCCGAGCGGGTGGTGGTCGACCGGCACGCGGTGGAGATCGCATCCGAGTCCCTGAAGCTCCAGCAGGCGAGCTACACCGTGGGCAAGACGAGCGTGCTGCAGCTCATCGACGCGCAGCGCACCTATGCTCAGGCGCGCCTGGCGCTCGCGACCGCGGTGATCCAGCAGTACCAGGACGCCGCGGGCCTCGTAGTGGCCCTAGGGGGCGCGTGGTGGAAGGACACAGCGCCGCGCTGAAGCGCGACCGGCGTCGAGCCAGGTTCAGGCCGCGCCTGCAACGCGCAGCATCGCCTCAAGACTCCGCTCGACGTCGGCGTCGCTGGTGAGATAGTTGCTGACGCTGATGCGCATGGCGGTACGGCCCTTCCAGACGGTTCCCGCGCACCAGCAGGTGCCATCCTCCTGGACACCCGCCACAACGCGACGGGTCCGCTCCGCATCTCCAAAGGCAACGACGACCTGGTTGAGTACCACCTCGTTGAGCACCTGGCATCCGGCCGCCGCCAGGCCCTCGGCAAAGCGCTGCGCCTGCCGGCAGTTGCGCTCGATGAGCTCAGCGAGACCTGTGCGACCCAGGGAGCGCAGCGCTGCATATACCGGGACGGCGCGACCGCGTCGCGACTCCTCGGGCACGAACTCATGCGGGTCGCGCTGTCGCACGCTGGTTTGCAGGTAAGGTGCGGAGACCGCGGGCGCCGCCAGCGACATCGCACTGCGGTGCGCCGCTTCGTCCGCGCAGAACACGATGCCGCAGTCGTAGGGGACGTTGAGCCACTTGTGGGCATCGGCCGCCACCGAATCGGCCTGCTCAATGCCGCGCACCAGGTGAGCGCGCCGCGGCGCCGCAGCGGCCCACAGTCCGAAGGCCCCATCCACATGCAGCCATGCCCCGCGCCGATGCACCAGCGGCGCTATCTCTTCGAGCGGATCGAACGCACCGCCGTTCACGTTGCCCGCCTGAGCGCAGACGATGCACGGCCCCGCGACCGACTGGAGCAGCGCGGCCAGGGCGTCGGGCCGCATGCGGCCCTGGGCATCAGTCGGCACGCGCCGCACGCGGGTGCCCCCCAGGCCGAGGAGCCGCAGTGCCATGTGAATGGTGTAGTGCGCCTCCTCGTTGACGATGACGTCGATCGGCGGCGCCCCGCACAGGCCCTCGGCCTCGACGTCCCACGCGGCGTTTCGCAGCACCCGATGGCGGGCTGCCGCGAGCGCGGTGAAACTCGCCATCTGACAGCCGGTGACAAAGCCAACCGACATCGAGGCATGAAGCCGTGCCAGCTCCAGCAGCCACGCGGCGGTGACTTCCTCGATGGCGGCAACCAGCGGCGAGAGCACGTACAGCCCCGCGTTCTGGTCCCATGTCGACACCAGCCAGTCGGCAGCCAGCGCCGCAGGCGTGCTGCCACCGACCACGAAGCCGAAATATCGCGGGCCGGCGCTCGTCACGGTGGCGAGCGCTCCGACCTGCGCCAGCGCCTCGATCACGCGTTCCGGAGCCTCGCCCGAGTCAGTAAGCGCTGCCGGTAGCATGCGCTGCAGTTCTTCGGGCCCAAGCAGCGGCCGCACGGCGCGCTCGTGCAGGCTTTCCCGATAGTCCGCGGCCAGCCGCGCGGTGTTCTCGAGCAGTTGCCGCGGTGATTGCTCGCTCATCGCGTACTCCTCCGGCCGCGATCAGCGCGTCTCGCTCTCAGGCGCGATAGTCGGCCGCAACCGTCGCGTCCGCCACCGGACCCTTGGCCCGCAGCGCGTTGAGCACCAGTGTCAGCACTGCCGCGACCACCAGGTTGAGGATCAAAGTATAGAACGCGGTGTACCCCGGGAGACTCCAGTCACCGAGCTTGAGCGGGTAGCCGGGCTTGAGGTCCTGGGAGATCGCCATGGCGGTTCCAAAGTAGATGCCCACGGCCCAGCCGACGAGCAGCGCCCAGTCGTTGAACCAGCGGGTGTAGGCGCCGATCACCAGCGCCGGAAGTGTCTGGATGATCCAGATGCCGCCGAGCAGCTGCAGGTAGATCGCATACTTGGTCGGCACGCGCAGAATGAATACCAGCGCCCCGGCCTTGACGATCAGCGACACCCACTTGGCGAGCTGCGCTTCCTGCTTCGGTGTGGGATTGCGATTGAAGAACTCGCAGTGGATGTTGCGCGTGTAGAGATTCGCCGCCGCGATCGACATGATCGCCGCCGGTACCAGCGCCCCGATGCCGATTGCCGCAAAGGCGACGCCCACGAACCAGGCGGGGAAGCTGTGCAGGAACAGCGCCGGCACCGCGAAGTTGTTGCCGAACTCCTTGAAGCCGGCGGCGAACTCCGGGAGCTTGGAGACGCCGGCTCCGAGAGCGAAGAAGCCGACCAGGGCGAGCAGCCCCAGCATGAAGGAATAGCCCGGCAGCAGTGCCGCGTTGCGCCGGATGGCGCGCCCGCTGCTCGCGCTCATGATGGCCGTGAGCGAGTGCGGGTACAGCAGCAGCGCCAGCGCTGAGCCGAGTGCGAGCGTCGCGTAGGCGCCGTAGGCGCCGGTGGTGTTAGCGCCGGGGACTACGAGCAGGAGCTTCTCATGCGGCACGCCGGCGAAGATCTTGCCAAAGCCGCCGAGCTGCATCGGGATGACGATCACCGCCGCGAACGCGGTGATATAGATGAGGATGTCCTTGACGATGGCGATCGAGGCCGGTGCGCGCAGGCCGCTCGAGTAGGTGAAGGCCGCGAGAATCAGGAACGCGATGACGAGCGGCACGTCGGCGGCGAGCCCGGTGCCGGAGAGACCGAGCGCGCCGAGCACCACCTGCAGTCCCACCAGCTGCAGCGCGATGTAGGGCATGGTGGCTACGATGCCGGTAACCGTGATGGCGAGCGCCAGCCAGCGGTTGCCATAGCGGCCGCGCACGAAATCGCCCGCGGTGATGTAGCCGTGCTTGTGGCACACGTGCCAGAGGCGCGGAAACACCAGGAACAGGAGCGGGTAAACGACGATCGTATACGGCACGGCGAAGAACGCCACCGCGCCGGCGCCGAAGGCGAGCGCCGGCACCGCAATGAAGGTATAGGCGGTATAGAGATCGCCTCCCACCAGGAACCAGGTGATCACGGTACCGAAGCGCCGGCCCGCGAGCCCCCACTCCTGCAGCTGGTCGAGATCGCCCTTGCGCCAGCGGGCCGCGGCGAAACCGAGCCAGGTGATGAAGCCGAACAGCAGCACGAAAACGCTGAGTGCCACCCAGTTCACGTCGTGCATGTCACACCCCTCTGCGTAGCCTGCGGCGCTATTTCTCGGTGATCACGTAGATGAACGCGGTGACCACGGCGGCCACTACCACGCACGCCAGCTGATACCAGTAGAAGAAGGGGATCCCGAGCAGCTCGGGCTCGGCCCTGTTGTAGAACGGCGGCCAGAGCACCGCGACGAACTGCACGAGGAACAGGAGATACCACCAGCTCCAGGTGCTGCGCTCGCCGCGCTTATCCGCTGGATTGTTCATTGCGTGTGCCTCCGCTTGGCTCTCGGGCCCGATTACTGGACGTGCCGGTCCTTGGTTTCCGGCAGGAACAGGAAGCCGATGACGACGGTCATGAGTGAGACGATGATCGGGTAACGCAGCCCGTAGTACATGTTGCCGGTCCAGGCGACGAGGGCGAAGGAGATCGCCGGCAGGAAGCCGCCGAACCAGCCGTTGCCGATGTGATAGGGGAGCGACATCGAGGTGTAGCGGATCTTCGCCGGGAAGAGCTCCACCAGCCACGCCGCGATCGGCCCGTACACCATGGTCACGTAGATCACCAGCAGCACCAGCAGCACCAGCACCATCGGGTAGTTGATCTGCGCCGGATCGGCCTTGGCCGGATAGCCGGCTTCCTTGAGCTTGGCACCCAGGGCCTTGCTGAAGGCCCCGCTTGCGTCCTTAAACTGCGCCGCCGGCACGCCCGTGCCCTCGACGGAGGCGATCTCGGCGGTGCCGATGCGCACCCGGGCGAGCGTCCCCACCGGCGCCGCCTCGTTCGAGTACGGCACACCCGCCTTGGCGAGCGCGGTCTTCGCCACATCACAGGACTCAATGAAGGTCTTCTTGCCCACCGGGTCGAACTGGAAGCTGCAGGCATTGGGATCAGCCACCACCGTCACCGGGGATGCCGCCGCCGCAGCCTCGATCGCGGGGTTGGCAAAGTGCGTGATGCCTTCGAAGATCGGCACATAGGTCACCGCCGCGAGCAGGCAGCCGGCGAGCACGATCCCCTTCCTGCCGATCTTGTCCGATAGCCGCCCGAAGACGATGAAGAACGGGGTGCCGATGACAAGCGCGGCGGCAATCAGCAGGTTCGCCGGCTGCGCATCGACTTTGAGCACCTGGGTGAGGAAGAACAGTGCATAGAACTGCCCCCCGTACCACACCACCGCCTGGCCCGCCGTCGCCCCTAAGAGCGCGAAGATCACGATCTTGAGGTTGTCCCAGCGCGCAAAGGACTCAGTCAGCGGCGCCTTCGAGCGCGTCCCCGCGGCCTTCATCTCCAGGAATACCGGCGACTCGGCGAGCTGCATGCGGATGTACACCGACACCGCCAGCAGCACCACCGAGGCTAAGAACGGGATCCGCCACCCCCAGGTGTCGAATGCCGGCCCGAGCCAGGAGCGCGTGAACAGAATCACCAAGAGACTCAGGAACAGCCCCAGAGTCGCCGTCGTCTGGATCCAGCTCGTGTACAGCCCCCGCCGCCCAAACGGGGCGTGCTCGGCCACATAGGTCGCCGCCCCACCGTACTCACCCCCCAGCGCCAGCCCCTGCGCGAGGCGCAACGCAATCAGCAGCACCGGCGCCATCACCCCCACCTGCGCGTAACTCGGCAGCACCCCGATCAGCGCAGTCCCTGAGCCCATGATCACGATCGTGATGAGAAACGTGTACTTGCGACCGACCAGATCCCCGATGCGCCCGAACACCAGCGCCCCGAACGGACGTACGAAAAACCCCGCCGCAAAGGCGAGCAGCGCAAAGATGAACCCGGTCGTCGGGTTCACCCCCGAGAAGAACTGCTTGGTCATCACCGCCGCCAGCGAGCCGTACAGATAAAAGTCGTACCACTCGAATACCGTCCCCAGACTCGAGGCAAAGATCACCCGGCGATGCGCCTTGTCGATCCCGGATTCCAGAGGCAGATTGGTCGCGGCCACGGGGAGCTCCTTGTGCTGCTTGTGTTTATCTTCGAGTGTCGAGAGTTATCGTTATTCGTACCCGAACCACAGAACGCGAGCCGCGGCAGTATTTCACACGTGCAGGCTGCCAAGGAAGCTTTGCGGGTTTCGGGCGACGGAGCCGGCTGTCCCGGGGGGTCGGTCGCGGGGGAGGGCGGCAGCGTGCGCGGTGCGCGCTGCGCGCAGCATCAGCTTAGCGGCGCGCGGAGCCCCCAAGCGCCGCCAGCTTGCTGTGGGTGCGCTCCAGCTCGTCCTCATCGGAGGCGGGCTGGTTGGCTTGCGATTGTTTGACGAGCGCGATGAACTTGTCCGCGACGAGCGCCGGGCTGAAGTAGAAGCCCTGGTACTGGTCGCAGCCGAGCTCGGCGAGCAGCGACAGCTGCTCCGAGGATTCAACGCCCTCGGCGATCACTTTCAGGTGCAGGCTATGCGCCAGCGAGATGATCGCGCGCACGATCGAGGCATCCTCGGGACGGCGGGTCATCTCCTCGACGAAGCAGCGGTCGATCTTCAGTTTGTCGATCGGGAAGCGCCGCAGGTAGCTCATACTCGAGTAGCCGGTGCCGAAGTCATCGACCGATACCAGCACGCCCATGCTGCTGATCGCCTCGAGGATCAGGATGGATTCCTCGGCGTCGCTCATGACCGCGCTCTCGGTGAGCTCGACCTCGAGCAACTGCGGGTCGAGCGCGGCCGCATCGAGTGCGCGGCGGATCTGATCCACCAGGTTGGTGAGTCGGAACTGCGACGGCGCGAGATTCACCGCCACACGTAAGCGCGGCAGGCCCTGGTCCTGCCAGGCCTTGGCCTGACGGCAGGCTTCCTGCAATACCCATTCGCCGATGTCATCGAGCAGCCCGCAATCGTCGGCGATGCCGATGAAATCGCAGGGCTGCAGCAGGCCGCGCTGTGGATGACGCCAGCGGATCAGGGCCTCGGCACTGTTGATGCGGCCACTGGCGGTGTCCACCTTCGGCTGGTAATGCAGCTCGAACTGCCCGCCACGCAGCGCGGCGTGCAGCTCGCTCTCGAGCCGCACCCGGTCCTGCGCGCCGGCGCTCATGCCGGCGGCGTAGCACTGCACGTTATTGCGCCCGCGCTCCTTGGCGGTGTACATCGCGGCATCCGCGTGCGCCAGCAGCGTGTCGGCGGTGTGTCCGTCGCGCGGGTAGAACGCCATGCCGATGCTCGGTGTGATGTGCACGTCGATCCCGAGCAGGCGCATCGAGGGCTCCATCAGCTGGATCGCGCGGCGCGCGACCGCGAGCGCCTCGGACTCCGTGATGGGCGGGCCGAGAAGGATCACGAACTCATCGCCGCCGAGGCGGGCGGTGGTGTCGACGGTGCGCACCGCGTTCTTGAGGCGCAGTGCCGCTTCGCGCAGCAGCTCGTCGCCGGCGCGGTGACCGAGCGAGTCGTTGATGATCTTGAAGCGATCGAGGTCGATCACCAGCACCGCAAACTCGTGCGACTGGCGATCCGCCTGGGCGATCGTCTGAGTGATGCGGTCGTCGAGCAGCAGGCGGTTGGGGAGGCCCGTGAGCGCATCGTGGGAGGCGAGGTGGCGCAGCTTGCGGTTGGCCGCCTCGAGGCCACGGGTACGGTCGGTCACCACCAGCTCGAGACTCTCCACGTGCTGCCTGAGAGCGCGGGCATTGGCCCATTTGCGACTCAGGGCGCTCGCGCACTGCAGGATCTCGATCGGCTCGAAGGGCTTCTTGACGACGATCAGCTTGTCGGAATGCCCGAGGCGCGACAGCA
This sequence comes from uncultured Gammaproteobacteria bacterium, assembly GCA_963804465.1. Taxonomy (GTDB): domain Bacteria; phylum Pseudomonadota; class Gammaproteobacteria; order Steroidobacterales; family Steroidobacteraceae; genus 13-2-20CM-66-19. The sequence goes on along the minus strand of CAWDQL010000017.1, from coordinate 203,446 downwards.
GCTCGAGCCAGTCGTAGTCGGTGTAGGCGGAGCACACCACCACCTGCACCTCGGGATCGATCGCCCACAGGTGCTCGATGGTCTCGAGTCCGTCCCATCCGGGAGGCATGCGCATGTCGACGAAGGCCACCGAGTAGGGCCGTCCCTCGGCGAGCGCCTGGCGGGCACGCTCGACGCCGTCCCGGCCCTGCATGGCGGAGTCGACATCGAAGGTCGGGCGCTCGACTTTCGGCTGCTGCTCGCCGAACAGCGCCGCTTCCGCGTCCGATAGCTTGCCGGCTTCCTGGCCGGCGAGAATCTTGCGGTAATCGTCGTGGATCGACGCGTTGTCGTCGATCACCAGAATCCGATGCGTGAGGATATCCGCTTCGCCGGTCATGCATCCGTCTCCGGCGAGGCTAGCGGCAGCGTCAGAGTGAACGTCGCGCCCATGCCGGGGCCGGGACTCTCTGCGCACAGCGTGCCGCCGAGCTCACGTGCCGCGAGGGCGCTCGAGTGCAGGCCGAAGCCGTGGCCCTCGGCACGGGTGGTGAAGCCGTAGCTGAAGATGCGGTCGAGATTCTCGCGCGCGATGCCGACTCCGGTATCAATGACCGAGATCAGGACAGCGCCATTGGCGCTGCGAACCCGCACGGTAACGCGTCGCTCGCCACCGCCCTTGGCCTCAGCGCAGGCATATTTGGCGTTGCGGATCACGTTCACGAGGATCTGCAGTACTTTGTGCTTATCGACGCGCACCACGGGCACGTCCTCGAAGTCACGCACGATCGTCACACCGTGGCGGCTGAAGGCACCTTCGTTCATCCGCATGCTGTCATCCACCAGCAGGCGTACATCCACGGTGTCGGTGATGCCACCGAGCCGCGCGTAGCCCTGCTGCATGGCGACGATCTCTTTGATGTGCTCGACGTTGCTGCGCAGCGCGGTGAGCTCGGCGATCGCCGCATCGCGTTCGGCGATCAGGTCGCCCGCCAGCTCCGTGAGGAAGGCCGGCAGGTGCTTGCCCTGAGGCCCGCTCACGAAGGCCGCGAGATCGGCCGCGTGGTCCCTGAAGAGCGCCGCAACCTTGCCGAGCCCCGTGCAGCGCGATCGCTTGATGCGCTCTGAAACCATGCTCGCGGAAACGTTGACGCTGTTGAGCACATTGCCGACGTTGTGCAGCACGTTGGTGGCCACTTCGGCCATGCCCGCCTGCCGGGAGGCGACCAGCAGCTGCTTGTGGACGCGCTCCAGCTCCTCTTCGGCCAGGCGCCGCTCGGTGATGTCCTGCACCACCGCAAGCGCGCCGAGCGGCTGGCCCTCGGCGCCGACCAGGCGCTGGGAGCTCGACCAGATGGTGCGCACGGCGCCGTCGGGCCGCACGATCACGAACTCGGCGTCCTTACAGGTCTCGCCGCGCAGCGCCCGGGCCAGCGGCCGCTCCTCGCGCCCCACCGGCGTCTTGCCGTCGGCGAGGAACACCTGGGAGGTGATGGGGTAGGGGTTGCGCGGGCCGGGCTCGCTCTGCGCGGCGATGCCAAACAGCTCGATCGCCGCACGGTTGTAGTGCGTCAGCTGACCGCGGACGTCACACGAAAGAAGAGCCAGCGGCAGCTCGCCCACAACGGTGGCGAGCAGCGTCTGGTTCTGCAGCAGCGCCGCGGCCATCTCCTTGCGGACCGAGATGTCGCGCAGGAATTCGACCGAGCATTCCGGCTCGTCGCCGCCGTCAGCGACCAGCGAGGTCGTAGCGCGCACCCACAGCGGCGTGCCGTTCTTGCGCATGTAGCGCTTCTCGACGTCGAGGTGCGCGACTTCCCGGCGCCACAGCCGCTCCAGCCCGGTGTTGGTGCCGTCCATATCCCCACCGTGGGTGAGGCCGGCGATGGACTCGCCGCGCAGCTGCTCGACGGTGTAGCCCAGCATCGCGCAGAAGGCGAGATTGGCGTGGCGGAAAGTGCCGTCGCGGTTAGCGAAGGCGATGCCGATCGGCGCGTGCTCGACGGTATTGCGGAACAGCGTCTCGACCGGGCCGCGGGCGGCGGGGACGCGGAACAGCCCGGTTGCGCCGGTATCCTCGGCCGACGCGTCGGAGTCGTCCACGGGCCTCACGGCCATGCGCGGGCGCTCCGGCAAGCGGTTTCAGGATGTGACACGGTGCGCATAGAGAGAGCCCGCCACTCCAACGCAGCGACTTAACAAAAACCGGGGGAATTCCAACACGGGGCGCCACGGTGCACCGCGAACCAGGTCGCACCTCAGGGGCAGCTCCTTCGTGAACGCGGTCGCGCTTCCGACCGTGCGTGCCTCGGCAGGCTTCCTCAGCCGGAGAACCGCCGTCTCCAGGGAGGGCCCGGCCTGAGGAGAGGGACCGCCGGGCAGGGCGGTCTGCGCAAGCACGTCGCCGGCGACGCTCTCAATGCCCTCTAGCCGGGAGATAAATATGCGATTTTACATAATATACATTATGCGCACTGAGACGGCGATGATGTACCTGACGAACCCACCAGCCCAGAGTTGGGAGGGTCTGCCTCGCGTGACAGGCTGGATGAGACAAAGCCCGCTTACTTGGCGGGCTTCGGGGTTTTCTTTGCCGCTTTCCTCTGCGGTGCTGGCGGCGTATTCAGCATTCGGCGCAGCACGGAATCCGTACTTGGAGAAAACCGCTGGGGCCGTCGTTCTGGTTTGCTCATGGGGTGTCCTCATGGTTGCCAGGCTTCGCTACGTGCTGGCTTGTCATTTAGCCACGACTTTCCTAAGCGAAGCGCGCTCAACGGAGCCATATCGCTTCTCATCGAAGGGATTGTCGAACTTGGTTACGGTCGTCAGAGTGTTGCCCTTCACGGTGATATCGGTCCGGACCGGGTAGCTCATGTCTGGCCACTTGGCCCGCCAGTAGCCTGCGCCATTTGAGAAGTGCGCCTCCAACAGATGCGCCGTCTGAACCACGACTTCGCCCGAGCTGAGCGTCAGGCGCAAAGTGATCGAGTCCGAGTCTGAGACTTCGAGGCTTCCGCTGGTAGCGTTGAGATCGCCCAACTTGAGAACGCGGCCACTGGGAAGTGCCACAGCGTAGTCCGCGTACGAGTATCGCCCCGCGATCGTGGCGAGCTCGCCGGCACCGGCGGCAGTGGGCACCACAACCAACATCGCCGCCAGGAATGTCTTCACTGTCCTGTCTCCTTAAATTAGTCTGCCGCCGGTTGCAGCGCAGAAACCGCAGGTGCGGGCAGCCGCCCTCCTCTGCCGCGCGTCTATCGGCGAATCACGCTAATGCAGGTCGTCGACCAAACTGACGGGCAGCGACGCGAGGAAGCGCGACCTGTGCATGATACGCCCCAGTCGAACCAACACCCTCCTCCGCCCATGAGGGGAGCCCTGCTCGGCGGGTCGTTGGCAGGCCGGGGACCTATACTCCCGGGATGAATCGTCTGACGCGGCGGACGCTGTTGGCGGGGGGAGCATTCGTGGGGCTGTTGGCGGCAGGTGCACTGGGACGAGCGTGGCAGCAGCTGACGGGTTCGCACTACCAGTCCGGTGCGGAGCTTCCAGGGAAGGCACCAGAGATAGTTGCGCGGGTGGGCGGCATGCCGTATCGGCAGTTCGGAGCCACGGGACTCACGGTGTCGGAGATCGGCTTCGGCGCCTGGGCGATCGGTGGCACGGCGTACGGCGCAGTCGACCGCAATGACTCGCTGCGGGCCCTGGCCCGGGCCGAGGAGCTGGGTTGCAACCTCGTCGACACGGCCATGATCTACGGCGACTCGGAGCTGGTCCTGGGAGAGTTTCTTCGTGACCGCCGCAGCCGCTGGATCGTAGCGACCAAGTACACGTTTCAGAGCGCTGGCATGACCGCGACACTGGAAGCGCAGCTGAGGCGTCTCGGCACCGACGTGATCGACTTCTACCAGCTGCACTGGCTCCCTGAGGATCCGCGCCTCTACGAGGAGCTGTACGGTCTCAAGAGAGCGGGCAAGGTGCGCTTCGTCGGTGCGTCGGTCTACTCAGCGCGCGATATCGACGCCGTCATCGATCATACGCATCTCGATGGCGTGCAGCTGCCGTTCAGCCTCCTCGACCCCGATCCGTTCCTCCTGCGGGCCGAGCGGCTGCGCCGCAGCGGCCTTGCAGTTCTCATTCGCTCGTCGCTCAAGCAGGGCTTTCTCACCGGCAAGTTTCCACGTGACGCGACTTTTCCGGATCCCAACGATCAACGCCATGGCTGGAGCGCCGCGAAGGTCGCGCGCACCGTGGACGAGGTCGAGCGCTTCCGCTTTCTCGAGACGGATGCCGGATCGCTGTTGCGGGCTGCCGTCGCCTATCCGCTCTCCTACCCGGAGGTTGCGACGGTGCTCCTCGGCACCAAGACCGCGGCGCAGGCAGACAGCAACTTCCGGCAGCTTCCGGGGGCGCGCCTGAGCGCGGCCAGCCTGCAGAAGATCGCGACGCTGCAGGACGAAATGGATGCCGGCGGCCGCCGCACCCTGCGGGCGCTCCTTCGACGTCTGCTCGGCCGGTCGTGACCTAGCGCCGCAACAGTGTCAGCGCCCAGATGTCCTTGCCGGTGGCCATCATCAGCGGTCGCAGAGCGAGCACCCCGGCCGGCCCGATGGTGCGCTTCAGCGCCGCGAGCTCGGCGAGCTTGTCGCGAACCTCCTCATCGAGCGGCAGCTCCTCCGCACCGCTCTCGCGCAGCAGCAGCAGTCCTTCGGCGCGCAACGCGAGCTCGCCGTGCAGTCGCAGGCAGCACAGCATGTCGGCGAGATCCTCGCCGCGGAAGCGATCGCGCAGCGTCTGCAGGTAGCGCCCGGCGTTGCTGTCGAGGAACGTGCCGGCATTGATACTCTGGAGCAGCTGCATCTTGCTGTCGAGGTCGGTCTCCAGCCAGTTGCGCAGCCCGCGCTCACTCTGCGCGAACACCAGATAGATCACCGGCGGCAGTACCCCGAGCATGGCGAGCGCCGCGAGCACCGGCTTCACCAGCAGGAAGTTGAACCCTGCGTGCAGCGCCACCGCGGCCAGGAACCCGGGCAGCAGCAGCAGCGGGCCGCCGTGCGGCCGTTGCTCGTACAGCATGACCGAGATCATCGCCAGCACCGTTGCCGTGCCGCCATGCATGATCGCGGTGCCGAAGCCGCGGACCACCTGCACGGCGAGCGCCGTGTCGGGGCGCGACGTCAGGTAATAGAGATTCTCGATCAGGGCGAACCCGGTGCCGAGCGCGAAGCCGGCGATGCCGGCGTCCACCGGCAGGCCGACGCGGCGCGTGCGAATCAGGAACACGATCACCAGCGCCTTCAGCCCCTCCTCTATCCAGGGCGCAGCCCAGCGCGAGTAGTCGGCGAAGTCGCCGCGGAAATGCGCGTACTCGTAGTTGTTGACGAGGTAGCCGACCCCCGCGGCCACCGCCCCGGCCGCCATCAGCAGCAGTACGGTCCGCAGGCGCAGCAGCTTGAAAGCGTCGAGCTGCACCAGTCCGACGAGGAACAGTACCACCGGCAGCAGTGCGATCAGCGCGCGCATCGGCTCACAGCACCTGCAGCGACAGCATGAACTCGTTCTTGCCTAGTCCGCCGCCAGCGAAGCCACGCGCGATACCGGCCGACAGCATCATCGGCCAGCGGTGCATGACGTGCAGCTGAAAGTCGACCTGCGCGCCAACGTCGTGGGCCTCCTGGCGGTAGGCGGCGTTGTTGAAATCGCTCTCCAGCGCCGTGACGAACAGCTCCGGACGTGCCCAGCTCACGTAGAAGCCCGGCGAGCCGAGCGCCTCGAAGCGTACCGGCGGCAGGCACCATTCGAGCATCGCCCTGGCGAGCGACTTGCCCTGCAGGGCGTCGATGTCGAAGCCCGGCAGGCTCAGCAGCTCGCGATAGCGCTGCGCACTGCCGTTGGCGCCGCTGTCGACGTAGTTGTTACCGAAGCCGCCGAAATAGAAATTCGCCAGCGGGTTGTCGCGCCCGCCGGAGGACACGCCCGCGCCGGTGCGCAGCCAGATCGAGGAGTGGTCAAGCGGCAGCGGGAAGCCGACGTCGAACGTGCCGCTGATGCGCGGTATGAATTCGCCGGGTGCGCCGTAGGCGTGCGCCTTGAGAGACCAGAGAGTGCCGGTCTCGGCGTCCACGGCCCCGGGCGATCGGCGCGTGTCGTTGGAGGTGAGGCCCGCTTCCGCCGTAAACAGGGTCGGCGTCGGTGACAGCACGTTCTGGAAGCCGGGCAGCGTCACCAGGTCGCCGTAGTAGGCCACCTTGGCAGTGAATTCCATGGTCTGCGGGGGATCGTAGAGCAGGAAATGGTCGTAGCCCACGTAGCCGTTGTAGCCGGCGAGGCTGCGCTTGGTCGGGCCGAAGAGGTCATAGAAGTCGGCGAGATTCCAGGCGGCGCCGGCGGTCCATTCGGTGTAGTGGGCGGTGGCCATGACGTGCAGCCGTTGCTTGGACTCCAGGCTCTGGTCCGGGCTGTAGCTGGCGTCTACATCGACCCAGGCGAGCCCCAGCGGATCGCTGAAGCGGGCATTACCGCCGAGTGCGACGGAGTTCTGGTAGCCCTCGATGACGGGAATGAGCGAATCGAGCGACAGCTCGCCCGCGGGCCGGTAGGTACCCTCGCGAACGATCTGGGATTTGTACGCGATCGTCGCCGGTGTGGCCGCGACCCAGCTCTGCACCTCCGGGTATTTCGACGCGACCTGCTCGCCGAGGAACGTGACCGCGCTCAGATCCTCGGTGGGCTTTGCGTCGATGAGCGTCGGCACGAAACCCTTCGCCGAGTAACGCAGCACGATGAGCTCGCCGTTATCGAGCGGCAGCGGCCGGAAAAAGCCGATGGCGGCGTTGCTCATGGCCTCGAGTTTCTCCGTGGCGAGCTCGTAGCGGTAGATGTTCGACACCCCGGTATAGAAGCTGCTGCCGTAGAGATAGCGGCCGTCCGGTGAGAACACGAAACCTTCCGGCACCGACCCGCCCATCGTGAGCGTATGCAGCGGCCTGGCATCGCCCCGGGCGAGCGCGTCGGTGCGCATCACCCGCACCTGCGTCACGCGTGGCGAGCCTACGCGCGCCCCCGGGCCGGAGACCGACACCGACGCCAGGGCGCCGTCCGGCGACAGATCCAGATCAAAGGCCTGTTCGTTGTCAGGGAAGACGTACAGCTTGTACCACTGGTTGTAGGGGTAGGGGAGGCGCACCAGCACGTCGTGTCCATTGACGAACCGCAGCCCCCACAGCGACCGATCGGCCGGGTTGTAGACAATGTCGCCGATGCGAACCTTGTGGAACAGCATGTGCGCCTTGCCGGTGCGCAGATCGAGGGCCTCGAGGTTGCGGAAATTGAGGTTGTCCGTGGTGTAGAAGAGCGTCTCGGTCTGCGGATCGAAGGCGAGCGAGGTGACCGTGTAGCCCTTGGAGCCCTTGATCTCGCGAAGCTCGCTGACGGTGCCGTCGTGGCGCGAGATCGACACGATATGCGCGACCTGGCCGGGGTACCTCACGGCCGTGTACAACTTGCTCCCGTCCTTGGAAGGGAAGCTTCGCGAGACCGCGCCGAGCCCCCGTGCAGTGAGGTCCTGATATTTGGTTACGGGATGCTCGCGCACCGCCTCAAGGTTCCTGCGCTGAAACTCGTGTTCGAATCCGATCCACCGCTGCCAGGACTGATCGAGCGACAGACCGTAGACCTTCTGGAACTGATCGGCGTAATAGCGCCGGCTGCCGGCATCGCGCGTCCACCAGCGCAGCAGCGATTGCGGCCCGTAGGTGAACGCCAGGTAGTCCATGAAGCGTACGCCATAGAGATAGGCATTGGCACCGGTCTGGAAATCGATCTCGGTGCCCTTGGAGACGAGCCCGAGCGGGTCGTAGAACTTTGCGCCGTCCTGCACCATCGCCCGGAACACCATCTCATCGTAGCCACCCTGCGCCCGGCCGACGCCGCCCATCATCCACGTCTCGGTGAATACGGCGCTGCCTTCGGCGTACCACCGCGGGGATACGTCGCGCGGCACGGTGAGGTAGTTGTAGAGCAGCGTCTCCGGATGCGCGGCACGGACTGCCACCTTACCGTGGAAGAAGTGCCGGAAACGCGCATCCTCGGGACTCGCGCGATCCGTCGTGGCGAGATGCGCCACCTCGTGCGTCGAGTCCAGCTCGAATGGATCGGCGGAGGAGAACGTCTCGTAGGGCTCGTAGGTCGGAGCGATGTCGATTTCGATGAGATTGTAGGGTGCCCTGAAAGCACCCGCATTGCCTTGGTCAGTGAAGTCTCGCAGCCACACGTTGACGACACCGTCGGGCACCCAATCGAACAGCCGCTCGTTGTCGGCGAGCCCGCTGAGGAAGCTCTGAGTGACGTGCGGCACCAGGTAGCTCTCGCCCGGATCGTAATACACGATCCGCAGGTCCTCGGTCTCGACGAACGCACGATCGGCCGCGGACGCAGGCTCGGCAGCGATGATCAAAGCCGCGGCCGCCCCGGCCAGATACGGTCGCCTACCCGGGCCCTTGGTGTTGTTGTTATTCAATGCCAAAAAAACGAGCGGCCCGATGCCGATGCTCGGGCCACTCTCACTGCCGTCCCGCGGTCGCTCTGGAGGCCCGTTACGCGGGAACGGACTTGGACTTAAAGGCTCGTGCTACTTGTCATGGGCGGCGTCTTGAGCGGCGTCATGGGCGGCGTCATGAGCAGCATCATGGGCGGCGTCATGGGCGGCGTCATGAGCAGCATCATGGGCGGCGTCATGGGCGGCGTCATGAGCAGCGTCGTGAGCAGCGTCATGAGCAGCATCATGAGCAGCATCATGGGCGGCATCATGAGCAGCATCATGAGCGGCGTCATGAGCGGCGTCATGAGCGGCGTCATGAGCGGCGTCACCATCGGTCCTGCTACGGGAATCCGCATTGCCGGCCTGATCGTCCGTCGTGCCCGACGTCGACGTTGTACCGGGGGCGGCTGAGCCGCTCGCGCCGTCCACGCGGACGCGCTTCGCCTCGACGATCGTCCCGGCAGTGTCCTTGCCCATGGGCGATCCGGTGAAGGTCAGGTAGGTGACCACTGCGACAGCCACCACGACCCCGCCCGCAATCCATAACGTCTTAGATGCCATAGAACCTCCCCAGGTGTTGGAACGTTCGGTAAGTTCCGCTTCTGCTGACAATTACCGCGCCGGACCCCGAAAGTTGGTCCGGCTCGTGAAAGAAAGACCCCCTATCACTTTTCTCCGGCCCGCAGGCTCGCGCTGCCCACCGGACGCCCCGCCATCAGGAAGGTCAGCTCCACCCGGCCCGCGCCGGCATCGAGGCCCGACAACGGCAGCCGAATCGGCGTGCCTCCCGTGCGATCCTGACTGTTCAGGTTGTTGACTTGCAGCGTATACCCACCGCTTGTGATGCGCACGTCGAGCGCCGCTTCGGTCCGCAGAGCGAGCTCGAGGCTCAGTCCCGAGCCGTCGCGGTACAGGCTCGCCCGGCCCGAAAGACCGTCCCCGGTGACCGCCGTCGAGTCGATGAGCGCTTGGGAGGCCGGTGCGATCGTGCCCGTCAGCTCGCTGCTCGGCGGCCGCAGCCCGCGCAGCGAGCCGAAAGTGATGGCTGCGGCGACCGCGACTCCGGCAAGACAGGCCGCGTAGCGCCATTGCGCCAGCCAGCGAGGCTGGCGAGTCGGCGTATGCGGCAACGCAGCAAGAATGCTCGCCTGCAGCTCCGGGGGTGGCTCGACCTCACGGGCCGTATCGAGCGCGCTGCACACCCGCCGCAGCTCCTCGCGCATGCGGCGCAGCTGCGGATCGGCGAGCAGGCGGCGGGCGAGCTCCGCGCGCTGGCCCGCATCGAGCTCGCCGTCGATCTCGGCGTGGATGAGAGCCAGCTCTTCCGGGGTGGCCATCAGAGGGTTCCCTGCTGCAACAGCCCGTCGCGCAGCAGCTGCCGGGCGCTGTAGAGGCGCGACTTCACAGTCTTTTCGGGGAGCGAGACGATGTCGGCGATGTCCTGGTAGCTCAGATGCATGAAATGCCGCAGCACGATGAGCGTGCGCAGCTCCGGCTTGATCCCGAGCAGCGCCGTATCGATGGCGCGGCTCATCTGCTCGCCCTCGAGGCGCTGCTCCGGCCCCGGCGCGTCGTCGGCCTCGTCCTCCGCATCCCCCGGGGCGGAGGGGCGGCGCGAGCCGAGCGTGTCGAGTGACTCATTGATGGCTATCCGATAGATCCAGCTGTAGAACTTAAAGCTCGGGTTGTAGTCGCCGAGGTGCTCGAACGCCTTGAGAAACGTCGTTTGTGCGACATCCCGGGCGTCTTCGGGCTGATGCAGCATGCGCAGCGCGGCGTTGAAGATCGGCCGCTGATAGCGGGCCACGAGCTCCCCGCAGGCTACCCGATCCCCATCCTGGCAACGCCTCACCAGCACCTTGTCGTCCTCCCCACTCACAAGTACGGCCGAGCACGCAAAGGGTTGGTTCCGGCGTGGTGGGGACGCCTTAAGACGTCGCCCGGGTGAGGTCGAAGATGCGATCGAAGCCGGTGTAACGGAGGACGTCGTGCACGGGGGCCTGCAGGTTCACCAGCAGCAGGTTCCTGCCATCGGCGCGCGCGCGCTTGTGCGTCAGCAGCAGCACGCGCAGTCCCCCGCTCGCGATGTATTCGAGTGCGGCGAGGTCGATGACCCGCGGTGCGGGCCGGGCGTTCAGGAACTCGAGCGCCGCCTCGCATTGCGTGGCGTCGAGCCTGCCCGCCATGACGACCTCGCCCTCGGCTCCGAGGTGAATCTGGAACATGTGCCCCCGGGGGAAAACTACGCGAATTCACCAGCCCGTGCACCTGTCGGACGCCGCCATCCGGGCTGCGCCTGCTAGCCCTCCACCCGCTTGCTCATAGTGAGTTGATTGCGCTTTCCCGCGCGGCGATAGCTGACCTCATCCATCATCTGCCGTACGAGATGAATACCCTGGCCGCCGACCGGGCGGTCCTCCAGTGGCGCGGTCACGTCGGGAGACGGCACTGACAGCGGGTCGAACGCCGGCCCGTCGTCCTCGACGGTGAGCCTCAGCTGTCCGGCGGCCAGATGCAGTGATACCTCGACACGGGCGCTGCCCGCCGGCGCCCCGTGCAGGACCACGTTCATGAAGATCTCTTCGAGAGCCAGCTCGAACGCCTGAGCCGGCGCTGCGGGGAGCCGCGCCCCGGCCCAGAAGTCCTGCAGGAAGCGCGTCAGCACCGGCAGCTGCGCCGCCTCGTTCGCTACCACCACCCGACCCTTGTGACCCACGCGCGCAGCGGCCTGCGCGAGGGCGGACTTGCGGTCCTCATGGACCGGGATCATGCGGTCGAAGCCGCTCAGCTCGAACACCTCGCGCACTGCGGGCGTCAGCGCTGCCAGAGCGAACATGACGCCGGCACGCTCGGCAGCCCGCGCCGTCACCAGGAAGGTCCGCAGCCCCGCACTCGAAACGTACTCGAGCCACGCACAATCGACGATCAGGGCCACTCCGGATGCGCTCGCCACGTCGAGCGCTTCCGCGAGTCGCTGCTCGAAGTGCGCGGCGGCGGCGAAATCCAGGCGCCCCTCGGGAATCACCAGCGAGCTCACCTCGAGCATCTCGACGCGAACTTTCATACCTGGCCTCGGGCGAGCACGCTGACGGTGATGTCGTCAGCCTGCGCCGTGGCACCCGTGAAAGCGGCGACGCTCCGGCACAGCCGCTCCACCAGCTCGACGGGCGCACTGCCGCCGTGTGATTCGAGCTCCGCCGCCAGCCGCCGCGTGCCATAGGCCTCGCCGGCTGAATTGCAGGCCTCGGTAAGGCCGTCCGTATAGAGAACGAGGCGGTCCCCGGGGCGCAGCTGCAGCGTGTGCGTCGGAAACTCGGCTCCGGTCATGACCCCGAGGACCGGTCCGCCCTGCCCGCTGACGCTCTCGATCTCCTCATCCGCATGGCGCAGGTAAGGCGGGTTGTGCCCGCCGTTGGCGTAGCGCAGCAGGCCGCTCGCCGGCTCGAGCACGCCGTAGAACACGGAGACAAAGAGATCCAGCGGATTCTCGGCGCACAACGCCCGGTTGGTGAGCGCCAGACACGCGCCGGGGTCCGGATGCTGTGCCGCGACGTCGCGCAGCTCCGTGCGAGCCACCGCCATGAAGAAGGCAGCCGGCACGCCGTGCCCCGACACATCCGCCATGACGACCCCGATGCGCCCGTCCGCGAGCTCCAGAAAATCGTAGAAATCTCCGCACATGGTCGTAGCCGGTGTCATCCGCGCCGCGCCGTCGCAACCGAGCCGCGCGGGGAAGCGAGCCGGCAGGATGGCCAGCTGCAGTGCGCGCGCCACGTCGAGCTCGGCTTTGATCTGCGCCTGCGCCTCCTCGAGTGCGGCGTTCTTGTCGGCGAGCTCGCGGGTGCGCTGCGCCACCGTTGCCTCGAGATAGTGAGTCTGCAGCTTCAGCAGCCGCAGCAGTCGCAGCAGCCGCAGCGCCCGCACCCAGCGCGCATCGAACCCGAGGAGAAAGAACGGCGCGATCGCCAGCAGATCGACGATGCCCTGGAAGCTGAAGACGAACGCGAGCCTGCGCGGCGCCACCAACAGCCGCAGCAGGTACTCGAGCGAGAACACCGCAACCACGACGATCTCGGTGATGCGCAGAGCCTGCAGCGCCCAGCGGGGAAGATCGGGCAGCGCCTCGATGCCGATCGAGGCGACGCTCAGTACGATCAGGGCGACAATCAGGCTCTCGAAGGCATCCGCGTAGCGTCCGTGGCGCGTCAGCAGCGACTCCGCCAGATTGCGCCACGACGCCACCGCTACCGGGCGCGCGCCACCGCGCGGGCCCTGCTCGACGTCGCTGCTGCGGGCTGGTTGCACTCGGGACAATCCGCTCAGGTTGGCGTTCTTGTTGGCGTGGGATCTTTAGCGCCGTTTGCGGGCCGCCGCAAGTCGCGACCTCGCTATTGCGTTGCGGCGTACAACTGCCGCGTCAGCGCGGCGATCAGAGCGGAGCTCTGCTTCGGGTCGGCGACGCCCTGCGTCAGGATAACGAGCACGAACGGCCGCGGCGCGAGCACGATCGCCGCGTCATGCTGGATGCGCGTGATCTCACCGGTCTTGTGGGCCACGCGCGTGCCGGGCGGCAGTCCCGCGGGGATACCGTCGTTGAAGGTCTGCCGCTCGAGGATCGCCTGCATCTGGCGGCTGGACTCCCCGTCCACGGCCCGGCCGCGCGCGATCGCCTCCATCAGGGTGAGGAGCGCGTGCGCGGTCGTGGTGTTGTTGAGCCCCCGGGCGAAGGCCTTCGAGTCCTCGACCCCGCGCAGCACCTGCATGCCATCGGCCCCGAGGGCGTGCACGCCGCTGCGGATGTTCTCGACCCCGAGTCGCTCGATGAGGAGGTTGGTCGCCAGGTTGCTGCTCACATCGATCATGAGCTCGCTCAACTGCCCGAGCGTGCGCGTGCTGCCGGCCGCGCGGTACAGCTCGCTTTCCGAGTCATCGGCGGGATCGAGCGCATAGGTCGAGCCGTCGGCGAGACTGCGGAATTCGTTGCGCACCACCAGGGTGTCCCCGAGCCGCAGCCTGCCCGCGTGCCTCTGCCTGTAGAGCTCGATCAGCACCGGCACTTTCATGGTGCTCGCGGCGTGAAACGGTTCGTCGGCGCGCACCAGCCAGCTCGCGCGGCCGTCGAGCGTCTCGAAGGCGACCGCGACCGTGGCGCCGCTGTCGCGAATGGTCGCTTCGAGACCGGGAATGGCGGCGGCGAGCCTGCGCGTCGTCGGCCGAGGCGCCAGAGCACAGCGACCCCAGGAGACCGACGAGGCCAAAGACCGCTGTGATCGACCGCGTGCGCCTCATGCGGCTGCGATTCTACGCCGGCCTCACGCGGTTCCCTCCGGCCCGAGCCCGCGCTCGCCGGCCCCGCGTCCGGGTGATAAGGTCGCGCCGTCCGGGCGAACGGAGCATTTCCCATGCGCGGCCTGCCCCTTGCGCTGACGCTTCTGGGCTTTTGCACCCAACAGGCCCTTGCTGGCGATGCGCAACTGACGATCCTTCCGAACCGGACCGTCTTTCTCGACGGACCGGCCGATCTGGCGCGCCTGCGGGCCACCAATCCCGGCCACTACGCACGCGCCGTGCGCGTTCTGGCCGCCGCCGATCACCTCTGCCGGCCTGGTGCCGGCCAACTGCAGCGCATCGCCGGCTCACGGGACGTGCAGTGCGCCGGCCAGCTGCTGCTCACCAGCAACCCGCCGCAGTGGCGGCTGACCTTCACGCTGGACGATACGCGCTACATCGCGCTGGTATTGATCACCGACGACCCGCCCCACCTGCTGCCCGCGCGCTAGCTTTTGCGGGCGTTATGTGCACTCGGTGCGACCGCCGGTAACCCGCCCGGCGCCGTCCGTCGGACGCCTGGGCTGATGTGACGCAATACCGCATTGCCAGGCTCCTTTCTCCATTAAATTGCCGCCGCATGAAGCGGCATACCGGTTTCTCACTGATTGAGCTGATGGTGGTGGTGGCGGTCATCGCCATCCTCCTCGTCATCGGCGTGCCCTCGTTCAGGTACGTCACCAACTCCTCGCGCATGTCCTCGGAAATCAACGGTCTGCTGGGCGATCTCATGTATACGCGCGCCGAAGCCATCAAGGAGGGCCAGTCCGTGTCGCTGTGCGTCTCGTCCAACGGGGTGACCTGCTCGGGCCTTACCACCTGGGCGAACGGCTGGATCATCTTTCCCGACACCAACCCCCCGACTTTCACGCCCGCGGTCGGCGCAGTGTTGCGCCAGCAGACGGCCTTCGCCGGCACTACGCCGGACACGCTGACGCCCAATACCGCGATCACTGGGCGTGAGCTTCAACCGCGACGGGTTTGCGCAGGCCGTCGGTGGCGCGGCCTTCCCGGCCACGATCCTGACGCTGCATGACAAGACCGCGAATGCGGCCTGGACGCGCTGCCTGCAGATCACGCTCGTCGGGATGCTGACGACCGAGACCGCCATTCCCCCGCTGACTTCGCACCCTGCACATGAGACACAGATACCCACCGCAGAGTTAACCGCGCGACGGCGCGAGGCTTCAGCCTGGTCGAGATCATGGTGGCGGTGGTCGTCATCTGCGTCGGTCTCCTCGGGGTCGCCAAGATGCAGGCGCTCGCGCTGTCGAGCAGCAACATCGCCCGCCAGCGCTCGATGGCGGCGTTCCTCGCCGCGAGCCTTGCCTCGTCCATGCACTCGAACCGCACGTTCTGGGCGAGCGCGACCGCGGCGGCGGACTCCTCGCCGCGCCGATCACCATCACCAGCGCCACCGGCATCATTGCCCCGGCGGCGCTCGCCGGCGTCGCCAGCGGCGCCTGTAACGGCGGCAATTCGGCCGTGCCGACCTGCCCCGGAAACGCCGGCTCGCAGACCCTGGCCGCCTCCGATCTCACGGAGTGGAGCACCAGGGTCAGCCAGCTGCTGCCGAACGCGGTGACCACCATCAGCTGCCCGGGCGCCGTGCTGCCCGCGAGCTGCACCATTCAGATGACCTGGACCGAGCAGGCGGTTATGACCAACGCCCAGGCGCAGAACGCCAGTGGCACCGGACAGATCAACAACGGGGGTCAGTTCGAGACCCCGACCTACACGCTGTACGTAGAGCCATGAGCACCGCACGCCGCCCTGCATCGCCCTGCCCCGTGCGCCGCGCGCGCGGCTTCACCCTGCTCGAGCTGATGGTGGCCGTGGCGATCGCGATGTTCCTGCTCGCCGGGCTGGCGACGGTCTTCAATAACACCCGCATCACCTACGCCAACCAGCAGGCGCTCGCGCAGATGCAGGACCAGCAGCGCTTCGCGATGCAGCTGCTCACCTCAGTGATCGAGTCCGGCGGCTATTACAACAATCCGACCGGCGACACGGTGGACAGCGCCCTGCCGGCGACCGCCCCGTTCGGCGCCGGCCAGCCCTTCTACGGCCTCGGCACCGCGGGCGCCGCGCCCGGCGACACGATCTATGTGCGCTTTCGCACCGCGCCGGGCGATGGGATCATCAATTGCACCGGCGGCCAGAATACGACCGGCATCGAGCAGGTCTACACCAACGAGTTCAGCATCGTGGCCGGGCAGCTGGTGTGCTCGCTCAATGGCGCCGCGGCCGTGCCGCTCGTCAGCGGCGTCACCAACCTGCAGATCTACTACGGGGTGAAGCGCCTCACGCCACTCACCGACTACAACGTCGACACCTACGCCACTGCCGCCAACATGAATGTGCTCTCCTGCCCGCTATCCCCAGGCTGCGACTGGCAGCAGGTGAGCGCCGTGCGCGTGATCCTGACCTTCACCAACCCGCTGGCAAAGCAGACCGGGCAGCCCCCGACACTGGTTTTCGAGCGCGTCATCCAGGTGATGGCGCGCGCCGGGGATTACACATGATGAAGTCGGGACACCGGGCTGTAGCCTGTTTCGCGGCGCCGCGCGCGCAGCGCGGTGTGGCGCTCATCACCGCGCTGCTGCTGCTGATGATCATCACCATCCTTGGGCTGAGCATGTTCCGCAGCTTCCCCACGCAGGAGAAGATCGCCGGCAACGTGCGCGAGAAGGAGCGCGCGTTGCACGCGGCCAACAGCGCGCAGGAGTATGCCGAGTGGTGGCTGATGCAGGGTAACAACGTCGCCACCGGCGACATCATCTGCGGCGCGCAGGCCGCACTCCTCATCGGCAACCCGCCGACTAGTGCGGGACAGATCTGCTCCAACGCGCTGTACACGCTCCTCCCGGGCGACACCGTGACCGACGTAGCCAGCCAGGTTCCGTGGACCGTCGGCGGCGCCCCGATCGGCGTGCAGTACCTCCCCAACGGCATGGCGGTCACTGGAAATCCAATCGTAACGGCGGGCGACTCCACCTATGCGTCCGCCCCTGTGTTCTATATCGCGGACCTCGGCGCGGCCGGCGACGGCCAGGGCGAGGCCTATCAGATCGACGCCTACGCTTACGCCGGCTCGACCAGCACGGTCGCGGTCGTCGAGAGCGTATACGAAGTTGCGCAGGGCGTCGTTAACCGGACGGGTGAGTAAATGAACCGTAACAGCTTCATCATCGCTCTGGCCGCAGTCGCGGCGCTGTCGCTGCCGCTCGCGGCGCAAGCGCAAACGACGGTGAGCGAGGACTTCACCGGCACCAGCACCACCAACAGCTGGTACTTCTTCAACGGCGCGTGCCTCACCGCCGGCGGCGCCGTCGGCGTCGAGCCCTCCGCTTCCGGCGGCGGCCTGATGCCCGGCTGCGTCGCGATCGGCCAGGGCGGCGCGGGGCCGCTCTACTACAACGAGCCCCTGGTAGGCGGCTACAACGGTGTCGCGGGCAACAGCCAGACGCTGCCGGACCCCACGGGCCACGGCGCGCTGCGCTTCACCAACGGCTCCTGGTGCACGAGCCCGTCCGCGACCAGCCCGCCCGCGAGCCTGCACCGCATACTCCGGCGGCTTCACGCAGAACGGCGGCATCGTCTCGGCACGCCCTTCCCCACCGGTGAGGGCATCGCCGTCACCTTCAAGACCGTGAGCTATCGCGGCAACTCCGGCGGCTCTTCCGACGCCGACGGCGCGGACGGCATGAGCTTCTTCCTCATGGACGCGACCAAGCTCAACACTGCCACCATCACCGGCAAGTCGAGCGGCGACGGCAACGGCCTCGGCTCCTGGGGCGGCAGCCTGGGTTATAGCTGTTCGAACTCCAACACCCCGTACAACGGTCTGAACGGCGGCTACATCGGCGTCGGGATCGATGAGTACGGCAACTTCCTCAACGGTACGAATATTACCAACGGCGAGACAGGCACCACGGCGAGCGGCGACAACACCGCGACCGGCGGCGGCTACAAGGCCCCCCGCATCGGCATGCGCGGCGCCGGCAACGTCGCCTGGAACGCCCTCACGGGCGCCTATGGCAGCAACCCCGGCAACTCGGCCAAACCCTACTACCCGGCAACCCTCGCCCAGAGCTGCCTGAACGCCGGCGGCATCTATAACGCTTCCACCGGCGCGTGCGAGAGCTGCACGACCGGTGCGAATTACGGCTACAACACGAGCACCAACCAGTGCGAGATGTGCGCGGCCGGCGTCACTTACGACGCCGCCACCAACACCTGCGACAGCTGCCCGGCGGGTCAGACCTACGACCCGACGACCAACACCTGCCAGAGCTGCGCGAGCGGCACCTACGACGCCACCAGCAACACCTGCACCAGCTGCCCGGCGGGTGAGACCTACGACTCGACCACCAACACCTGCCAGAGCTGCGCGAGCGGCACCTACGACCCGACCACCAACACCTGCCAGAGCTGCGCGAGCGGCACCTATGACGCTACCAGCAACACCTGCTCGCACTGCGCGAGCGGCAGCTGGGACGCGACCGCCAATTCGTGCGAGACCTGCACGGGCGGCACCTGGACCAACAGCGGGGGCGCCGGCACCTGCACCGGCGCGGGCGCCTGCAGTGCCGGCACCTGGAACGGCACCAACGACAAGTGCGAGAGCTGCGCGGCCGGCTATACCTACGACGGCACTTTCGTCGCGGGCGGTGAGTGCTACAAGTGCGCCGCGGGCAAATCGCTCGTGGACGGTACGGCGACGTCGAATGCTGCCCTACGGGCAACACCTGGAACTCCGGCACGGGCAAATGCTCGAGCGGCACGGCCGGCGCCGCACCGACCACTAACGCCACCACGGCCGGTACCCAGTACACGCCGACCGCGAGCGCGGGCACAGCGCCCGGGACTGCCACCCCGACCGCGGCGACGCCGAACGCGCCCAGCGCGAACACCCCGCAGGCGCCGACCGCCAGCTCGCCGGGCACCGCGAACCCCGACTCGTACTACGCGGTGCAGAACACCTGCAAGACCGGCAACCTCTTCAACTACCTCAGCGCCACCGCCCCGACCGCGGCCGGCGCGGCGAGCCTGTCGAACACGCTGAACACCGGCCTCGCCTCGGCCAACATCGGGCCGATCCTCGACTACGGCGCGATCCCGTCCGCCTACTCCGTACTGCCCACCGGCACGACGATCGCCGCCGAGTCCGCCATGAGCCGTGGCGCGGCGACGCCGATCTTCTACAGCGTGAAGCTCACGCAGGACGGTCTGCTGAGCTTCTCCTACAGCATCAACGGCGGCGCCTATCAGCAGGTGCTCAAGGCGCAGAGCATCACCGCCTCCAACGGCCCGCTGCCGGCCAACTTCCTGTTCGGCTTCGCGGGCTCGACCGGCGGCGCCAGCAACGCGCACGAAATCCTGTGCTTCCAGGCCGCCCCGGCGACCACGGCGGCGAGCTCCGCCGGCGCGAGCCAGCGCCAGTCCGCCGAGCTCGAGACCGGCGCCCAGGTGTACTTCGCCTACTACAACCCGAACGGCTGGACCGGCCGCGTGACCGCGAGCTCGCTCAGCCTCGACCAGTACGGCAACGTCGTCGTCGCCTCCACCGCCAACTGGGACGCGCAGTGCGTGCTGACCGGCGTTGCCGCCAGCGGCTCCTGCAGCACCACCGGCGTAGCGGGTCCGACCGCGGCCCAGGGGTCGGCCAACCGCGCGATCCTCACCTGGAGCGGCACTGCCGGCATTCCCTTCCAGTACGCCAGCCTCACCGCCACCGAGCAGGGCTACCTGACGGCGGGCGATGTGAGCTCGGCGAGCTGCAACTCCACGACCGCCTACGCCGCCAACGACCGGACCGCCTACCTGCGCGGCGACCGCAGCTGCGAGATCAACTCACAGGACATAGGCCTCTTCCGTGCGCGTGACAGCGTGCTCGCCGACATCATCGACTCCAGCCCCACCTGGGTCGGGCCGCCCGACGCGCCCTATCCCGCGACCTGGACCGATAAGCTGTATCCGACCGCGACCAATGCGGAGAATTCCGGCCCGCAGAACTACGTCCAGTTCACCGCCGCCAATGAGACGCGTGAAAACGTGGTGTACGTGGGCGCCAATGACGGCCTGCTGCATGGCTTCCGCAGCGGCTCCTACAATGCCAATGGCACCTTCTGCTCGACCGCGGCCACTTGCACCGGCACGGTGACGCCCAACGACGGCGACGAGGTACTGGCGTACATGCCGGGTGCGGTGCTGCAGACCATCCACAGCTCGAGCAATTCCTCAGTCGACTACTCGAACAGCCAATACGGCCATGCCTTCTTCGAGGATGCGACCCCCGGTACCGGCGACCTGTTCTTCAACAACGCCTGGCACACGTGGCTGGTCGGGGGCATCGGCCCCGGCGGCGCGGATATCTTCATACTCGACATCACTAACCCGACCTCGAGCAACTTCGCGGAGGCCAACGCCGCGAGCCTCGTCATCGGCGAGTGGACACCGACCACGATCTCGTGCAGCGGCACCACCGGCACGAACAGCGGCGCCAACTGCGGCCACAACCTGGGCAACACCTATGGCACGCCCTCGATTCGCCGCCTCCACAACGGCGATTGGGCCGTGATCTTCGGTAACGGCATCGGCAGCACGAGCGGCGACGCCGGCATCTACGTCATGACCGTGAACCCCGGCACGGGCACTCGGACGTTCTACTACCTGAGCACCTCCACCGGCAGCGCCACCAACCCGAACGGCATCGCCTACGCATCGCCGGTCGACATGGACGGCGATCACATCACCGACTACGTCTATGCGGGCGACCTGCTCGGCAACATCTGGCGCTTCGACCTGACGAGCAGCAATCCGGGCAACTGGGCGGTCACGCCCGGGCCGGTGTTCACCACACCCGCGGGTCAGCCGATCACCACCGCGATCGTGGCCGCTTCCGGGGCTCCGTACCCCGGCATGCAGAACTACCTGATGCTGCTCTTTGGCAGCGGGCAGAAGTTCCCGCTGACTAACAGCAATCCGGCCACCTACGCCGCCGGCACCCAGTCGCTCTATGGCGTGTGGGACTGGAACATGACCCACTGGGACTCCGTGTCCAGCGTGCAGTACGCCGCCCTCGCCGCGAGCGCTACCGGTCTCTCGGGCGCGAACGAAACCATGCAGCAGGCGAACCTCGAGGCGCAGACGGTGACCGTCAACGCCTCGACGGGCAATCGCGACATCCTGACCAATGCGCAGATCTGCTGGAAGGGAAGCAGCACCTGCACCGGTACCAACAACGAGTTCGGCTGGTTCATCAATCTCCCGGGCACCCAGGAGCAGATCATCTACAACCCGGAACTCGTGGCGCAGGCGCTGACGGTGAACTCGATCGTGCCGGCGGCGAATAACCCGACCTCGTGTGCTATCCCGACCGATACGGGCTTCACCTACGTGCTCTCGGCCATGACCGGTGCGGCGTTCAACCAGGTGTTCCTGCCGCCGTCCGAGGCCAACAACTCCGTGGTCAACACCAACCCGGCCTACCTGGATGCGAACGCCATCGGCATGCAGACCAACGCGACCGGCAGCTCGTTCATCACCGGTAACAGCTCGGGTACCATGTACCTGATCTATGAGACCAATGAGACGCAAACCGGTACCGGCGCCAATGCCAACGCCATCCAGAGCGGCACGCTGGGACTCAACCTGCCGCCGAACACTACCGGGCGGCGGCTGAGCTGGATCGAGCGGCGCTAGGGAGAGGCAGCATGAAGTCACGAGTCAGAGCGCGGCTCGCGGGTTTCACCCTGGTGGAGCTCATGATCGTGGTCGCGATCGCGACCATCCTGTTCGCGATCGCGGTTCCGTCCTACATGTCCCAGGTGCGCCAGTCGCGCCGTACGGAGGCCAAGACGGCACTCCTCGACCTCGCCGGCCGCGAGGAGAGCTTCATGAGTACCAATGGCTCGGCCTACACCAACGCCGCGGCGACCCTCGGCTACAGCGCGCTGCCGGCCACCACCCCGAACGGCTACTACACGCTGACGGTGGCCGTTGTATTGCCGCTCAGGGGGCGGCTCTCGGCTGCGACCCGAACGCCAATGCGCCGAACGGGCCCTCCTACTACCTCACCGCCACCCCGGTCGCCGGCCTCAGCCAGGCCAGCGACACGCAATGCACGTCCTTCTCGGTCGACTCGCTCGGCAACCAGTTCGCGACTCGGCACCCTTACCAGCGCGCAGTGCTGGGCCCAGTAGGGCGCTGGCCGTCATAAATGGTATAATAATCAACTTACTACGTAAGTTGTTTCATCCAGAATCCTGAACCTGGGGTCGGTCTCTCTCGAGGCCGTAGGCAGCTCTGAGGTGAGTAGCGGTGGCGCGGTGGCGGCCAGGCTCCTCGCCCGGAATCCACGCCTCCCGGAGGCGCACCGCCAGCCCGCCAGCCCGCGACTGGTCACAAATTCACCATATTTATTTCCTAGAGTCTGAGCTATATTTCGGCTGCAGCTGCTTGAGTGTGCTTGGATTCCAGAACCCACCGCATAACAAGAACTAACCGACGCCTTCCCGCGCAGGCTCGCCAAAGACGAACCGTACGGCGGACGGCGTTCGACCGAGGTAGTGATGAGCACTACATGGGAACAGCTTGAGGGGGCCGCGTTATCGCTCGCGCGCTCGGGTCCGATCAAGGATCGGCTCGCCGACGCGTATCGCAATTACCTGGCGTTCGTGCGGATCGATGAGCTTCCCGAAGTACTGCGTGAGGAATTTCGCGCCTGTCGCGACGCGCTCACGCGCGAACGCCCGCTGCGCGGCGAAGACGCGGTGCGTGCCACCGTGCGCAAGATGTCGAGCTGTGAAGCCGACGAGCTCGCCTGCAGTGTCGTGCGACTGTTCGCCGCGATCGTGCGCGAGTGCGCCATCGATGCGGCGAACGAAGCCGCCCTGGCGGCCAGCGGCGCGACGCTGAACGGCGCTACGTTAAACGGCACGGCGCACGACGGCTCACCGCTCAACGGTCTGGCTGCGGGCGTACGCGTCAGGAACGGCGTGCCGCAGGTGATCGCGCTGTAATTCACTGGCAAAAGTCGCCTGCGGCGCTTTTGCGGATATCGCCTCCGTTTCCGGCCGCGAAAGGCGCGACTTTCGCGGCCTGCACCGCAGGCAACGCGAATGTGATCAGGGCTTAATCGAGCTTGAACTCGATGGTGTCCCAGCGCGTCGTCTCCTCGTGACGCGCCTGGCGACGCAGCGCATCCACCAGCGCCCGCTCGTCCCATTCCACGACCTCGTCGGCGAGATCCAGGATCGCCTGCGGCACGTCGCGGCCGGCGCCGAAGGGCTTCATCAGGACTACCGGCTTGTGGCTCGCCTGCGAGTACAGCAGCTGGAAAGTGAGCAGGTCCTTGTCCGTCTCGTAGAGGCTCGACAGCGCGATCACCGCCTCGACCGGGGTGATTTGCCGGCGCAGATCCTCGCGCAGCGCCTCGCGGTCGCCGTCGGGGCGCTTATCGGGAGTGCTGTAGTTGCGATAGAAGAAGTTGCGCGAGCTCTCCAGGTACTCGAACACGCGCAGGTAGTCGTCGCTGTTCTGCCAGAAATGCGTGACGAACAGGCGCACAGGGTTGGCCTGCGACATCGGAGCCCCCTAGTCCCGAGCAGCCTGGGCTAAGTCTCGCACACGGACGGGCGAGCGCAAGGGCGCGCTAGCGCCCGCACGCCGGCCGTGCCGGGATAGAATGGCCGCTTGGTCGGCGGAATCCCCATTTAACAGTGCGCCTGCTGGTCTACAACATCCGTTATGCCACCGGCACGGGTCCGGCCTTCCATCTGCCGCTACCGGGAGCCGGCTACCTGCGCAGCAATCGCAAGGTGCTCGCCGGCATCACCGACTTCATCCGCGCCCAGCAGGCCGATGTCGTCGGGCTCATCGAGGTGGATACCGGCTCGATCCGCACCGGCATGCTCAACCAGGCCGAGCACATCGCACGCGAGCTCGGCCACTACTCGATCTTCGAGTGCAAGTACGGTAGCGGCTCGCTCAACAACCTGATGCCGATCGTGCGCAAGCAGGCCAATGCCTTCCTGTCGGGGCCGAACGTGCACGGCGAGCGCTTCCACTATTTCGACACCGGCATCAAGCGCCTCATCATCGAGCTCGAGCTGAGCGATGTGTGCGTGTTCCTGGTGCATCTGTCGATCAAGTTCCGCCAGCGCCAGTACCAGCTGCGCTCGCTCCACGACCTGGTGGTGCAGTCCTCCAAGCCGGTGATCGTCGCCGGCGACTTCAATACCTTCTGGGGCACGCACGAGATCTTCCTGTTCATGCGCGCCGCGGGGCTGCGCAGCGCCAATACCGCGGGCCTGCCGTCGTTCCCGGCGCGCGTGCCGCGCATCGAGCTGGATTTCGTGCTGGTGAGCGAGGGGATCGAAGTCACCGATTTCCGCATTCCCGACGTGCGCTTCTCGGATCATCGCCCGCTGGTGTGCGACTTCGTGGTGCACGCCGACAAGCGCAGCAGCGCGCCGCAGGCCGCCGCCAGCCTCGCCTGAGCCGGAAGTTCGCCTCCATGAGCACCGACGCAACGCGCAACTGGAGCCTCGAGAAGGATGCCGACGGCATCGCCTGGCTGACGCTCGACAAGCCCGGCACTTCGGCCAACGTCCTCTCGAGCAGCGTGCTTACCGAGCTCGGCGGCCTCATCACCGCGCTGCAAAAGGATCTGCCGCGCGCCGTGGTGGTGATTTCGGCCAAGAAGAGCGGCTTCATCGCCGGCGCCGACATCCGCGAGTTCACCGGGATCACCGACGCCGACAGCGGCTATGGGCTGATTCACGGCGGCCAGGAGGTCATGAATCGCCTCGCGGCCCTGCCCTGCCCGAGCGTCGCCGCGATCCATGGCTTTGCCCTGGGCGGCGGACTCGAGCTGGCGCTCGCCTGCCGCTATCGTGTCGCGGTGGGCGATGAGCGGCTGTCGCTCGGCTTGCCCGAGGTGCAGCTCGGCATCCACCCGGGCTTCGGCGGCACGGTACGCAGCGTGCAGCTGATCGGCGTGCGTCCCGCCATGGAGCTCATGCTCACCGGTCGGCCGGTGCGCGCCGACAAGGCGCTGCGCTTGGGGCTGGTCGATGCCCTGGTGACGGAGGGGCAGCTGCGCGAGGCCGCGCGGCGGCTGGCGCTCGGGGGCCGGGCGGCGCGCCGCGCGCCGCTCCTCGAGCGGCTGCTGAGCGCGGCGCCGCTGCGCCCGCTGGTGCGCCGCTCACTCACGCGTGCGGTGGCGCGCCGTGCGCCGCGCGATCACTACCCCGCCCCGTACGCCATCATCGACCTGTGGGCGCGTTACGGCGCCGCGGGCGCGGCGGCTTACGAGGCGGAGGCGCGCTCGATCGCTCACCTTTTCACGACGCCGACCGCGCGCAGCCTGGTGCGCGTGTTCCTGCTGCAGGATCGCCTGAAGAGCGCCGGTGGCAAGAGCCCGGCCGACATCCGCCACGTGCACGTGGTCGGCGCGGGCGTCATGGGCGGTGACATCGCCGCCTGGTCGGCGCTGCGCGGCTTCACCGTGACGCTCGAGGACCGGGCGCTCGAGTTCATCGAGCCGGCGCTGAAACGCGCCGGCGAGCTGTTCGACAAGCGCGTGCGCGACCCCGCCCAGAACGCCGCCGCGCGAGAGCGCCTCAAGGCCGACGTCGCCGGCGCCGGCGTCGCCACCGCGGACGTCGTGATCGAAGCGATCTTCGAGAACCTCGGCGCCAAGCAGGAGCTGTACGCGCGCCTCGAGCCGCGCATGAAGGCCGGTGCGCTGCTCGCCACCAACACCTCGAGCCTGATGCTCGAGCCGCTCGCGGCCCGCCTCGTGCGCCCGGAGCGCCTGGTGGGACTGCATTTCTTTAACCCCGTGGCACAGATGCCGCTCATCGAGATCGTGCACGCCGGGCGCACCGATCCTGCCGCCGTGCAGGCAGCCACCGCCTTCGCACGCCGCCTCGACAAGCTGCCGGTGGCGTGCCGCAGCGCCCCGGGCTTCATGGTGAACCGCGTGCTCACCCCTTACCTCAACGAGGCCATGTACATCGCCGAGGAAGGGGTGGCGCTCGCGGCGATCGACCGTGCCGCGGTTCGCTTCGGCATGCCCATGGGTCCGATCGAGCTCGCCGACGTCGTCGGTCTCGATGTCGCCGCGCACGTCGGCGAGATCATCGCGCAGGAGCTCGGTCATCCGGCGCCGCAGCTGCCACGCCTGGCGGCACTGCTCGCTGCGAAGAAGTTCGGCCGCAAGAGCGGCGAGGGTTTCTACCTCTGGCAGGAAGGCAAGGCGGTCAAGCCCGAAGGCGCCGCGGCACCCGTGCCCGAGGATCTCACCGACCGGCTGATTCTCGTCCTGGTCAACGAGTGCGTGGCCTGCCTGCGCGAGCGCATCGTGGAGGACGAGGACCTGGTCGATGCGGCGGTGCTGTTCGGCACCGGTTTCGCCCCATTCCGCGGCGGTCCGCTTGCTTATGCCCGTGCCCGCGGCGCCCGCGCCATCGTCACACGGCTCGAGGAGCTCGCCGCGCGCCATGGTTCACGTTTTGCCCCCGATGCCGGCTGGGCACTGCTCGAGGGCGCTCAAAAAGCGTGAGGCCGCTGCGGGCGGACCGGGGAACGCCCTGTGCTACCATCGGAGGAGCCGTTGCGCCGCAGCCGTCGGCGGCGCGGCCAGCCGTAAGTCAACAGGCAGGCTCCGGAAACTACATGGCGGAAGAGCGCGAAACCAGCGTCCAGCAGCTCAAGGCGTTTGCGCCCCTCGACGGGCTGAAGCGCGAGAATCTGGCCGCGCTCTCCAAGAAGATCACGCTGCGGACGCTCAACTCCGGGCGCCTGATGTTCGATCAGGGCGACACCGACAAGCGCACCTTCTGGCTGGTCTCCGGCTCGCTCGACATCGGCGAGGGTGAGCGGCAGGTGGGGACGTTGCGCGGCGGCACGCCGGAAGCGCGCAACCCGGTGTTCCCGCAGCTGCCGCGGCGCGTCAGCGCGCGCGCGCGCGGCGAGGTCACCTACCTGTCGATCGACAGCGACCTGCTCGACGTCATGATCACCTGGGATCAGACCGGCACCTACGAGGTGAGCGAGCTGCAGGAGCACCTGCAGAACGCCGGCTCCGACGACTGGATGACGACGCTGCTGCAGACCAAGGCTTTCCATCGCATACCGCCCGCCAACATCCAGGCGATCTTCCAGCGCCTGCAGCGCACTCCCACCAAGGCGGGCGAGGTCATCATCAAGCAGGGTGGCGAAGGCGACTACTTCTACATCATCGTGGAAGGCAAGTGTGCGGTGTCGCGCGAGACGCCGCTCAAGCAGGAAGGCATCCGGCTGGCCGAGCTCGGCGTCGGCGATACCTTCGGCGAGGAGGCCCTGATCGCCGAGGCGAAGCGCAATGCCACGGTCACCATGTTGACCGACGGCGTGCTCATGCGGCTCAACAAGCAGGATTTCCGTGAGCTCATGAACGAGCCGCTGCTGCAATGGGTGAGCCGCGAGCAGGCCACCGAGATCGTAGCCGGCGGCGGCCGCTGGCTGGATGTTCGGCTGCCGAGCGAGCACCAGACGCTCGCCGTCGAGGGCGCGCTCAACATCCCCCTCTACCTGATCCGCCTGAAGCTCACGACGCTCGACAAGGAGGTGCCCTACGTCGTGTATTGCGATACCGGCCGGCGCAGCTCCGCGGCCGCGTACCTGCTGGTCGAGCGCGGCTTCGATGCCTACGTGCTCACCGGCGGACTGTCGAACGGCGCCACGGCGGGGGCTGCCCCGAGGAGCGCCGTACCCAGGACCGCTGCACAGCCCAAGCCGGCCGGCGGCAAATAATCGGCGCGCGCGAGTGACGGCCGTTCCCGGGTGGGGACGCCGGAATTACATGGTGTGCGTGGCCTTGTCGCCCGACAGGGCGCCGGCGAGATAGGTCTCGATTTTCTTCTGCGTCTGACCGCGATCCTGCTCGCTGAACTGCACGCCGATGCCGGCGGTGCGCTTGCCCTGCGCGCCCTTCGGCGTCACCCAGATGACGCGCCCGGCGACCGGCAGCTTCTCGTCCTCGCCCATGAGGTTCAGCAGCATGAACACCTCGTCGCCGAGGCGGTAGTTGCTGTTGGTGGGAATGAACAGACCGCCGTTCTTCACGAACGGCATGTACGCCAGATAAAGCGCACTCTTGTCCTTGATCGTGAGCGTCAACAGACCCGGCTTGCTCGCACCCGCTCTCACGGTTCGTTCCCCACTATGTACCGGTCGTGCGTTCATCCGTGCATCCTATGCTGCGACGCCGGCACCGCGGGGTGCAAGCCGCCGAAACAGAGCCTCGAGCGCCAGTGCGCGATTTAGCGGCACGTCGAGCGCAGTCCTTAACTCCCGGACCTCGTCCAGGAGCCCGAACAGCTCGCGTATATTCAAGAACGCGCCGGGGTCTGGCAAGTAGGGGCCAGCACGCACTTCTGTGATGTCGGCGCCCGGCGCGAGGCCGCCACGGATGCGTTCTGTGAGCCACTTCTCAAAGCCCCGCAGGCGCAGCGGCAGCTCGTTCCGGGCCCAGCGCTCGGCGGTCGCCAGCGGATCCG
The DNA here is from genome assembly GCA_963804465.1 of uncultured Gammaproteobacteria bacterium. Taxonomy (GTDB): domain Bacteria; phylum Pseudomonadota; class Gammaproteobacteria; order Steroidobacterales; family Steroidobacteraceae; genus 13-2-20CM-66-19. Next base: position 175,048 of record CAWDQL010000017.1, on the reverse strand, counting down.
CCCGCCCGGCGCTGAGCGCCTCGAGCGTGGCGCGCGTCTCGGCGCCCACCTGCGCCAGCGGGCCGGGGTCGGCCTGGGTGAGGAGGAGCGGCGCCTCCCCGAGCGCATCGAGCGCCCCGCCCCAATCCCCGCTGCCGTGCACCTGCGTGAGCCAGGCGATGGCCTCCGCACGCGTCGGAGCGCGCACGCTGAGGCGCTGACAGCGGCTCAGTACCGTCGCCGGCAGCCGCGAGGGCTCGGTCGCGACCAGCGCAAGCAGCGTCCTCGCCGGCGGCTCTTCCAGAGTTTTGAGGAGCGCATTCGCAGCGAAGCGGTTGAGCGAATCGGCCGGGGTCAGAATGCCGACCCGCCAGCCGCCTGCGTGAGTGGTGAGTGCGAGCTCCGCGGCGAGCTCGCGCACCTGCTCGATGCGGATCTGGCGCGAGTCCTCGAGCGGCGCCACGCGCATGAGGTCGGGGTGCTGCCAGGCAAGCACCCGGCGGCAGGCGATGCAGCTGCCGCAGGGAGCCTCGCCGCTGCGCTCGCAGAGCGTGAGACGCGCCGCCCACTGCGCCAGCCACTCCCCGCCCGCACCGGGACGCTCGTGGATGAGGAGCGCGTGCGGCAAGCGGCCGGCACGGTGTACAGCGGTGAGCGCCGCCCGCGCCTCGCCCGTCCACGGGGGCGCGACCGGGGGCTGCGCGCTCACGTGAGCCCCTCGAGAATGCGCCCGACCTGCGCCTCGACCGCCGCCAGCGGCGCGCCGGCGTCGATGAGCTGGAAGCGTCCGCGCTCGCGCCGCGCCAGCTCGAGGTAGCCGGCACGCACCCTCTCGAAGAAGGCCGCGGTCTCCGCCTCGAAGCGATCGGCATCGCCCGCGGTGCGCTCGCGCGCCCGCGCCAGCCCGAGCTTCACCGGCAGGTCGAGCAGCAGCGTGCAATCGGGAGTGACGCCCGCGTGCACCGCGACGGCAAGCGACTCGATGAGGCCCGAGTCGACTCCGCGTCCGCTCCCCTGGTAGGCCCGCGTGGCATCGGTGAAGCGATCGCAGATCACCCACTCGCCGCGCTCGAGCGCCGGGCGGATGACGTTGCGGATGTGCAGATCGCGCGCCGCGAACATGAGCAGCGTCTCGGTCACGGGTGACAGCGGCTCGACGTCGCGCTCGAGCACGATCTGCCGCACGCGCTCGGCGAGCGGCGTGCCGCCCGGCTCGCGCGTCAAGCGTGCGGCGATGCGATGCTGCGTGAGCCAGCCGAGCGCGAACTTCGCCACCGTCGACTTGCCCGCGCCTTCGATGCCTTCGAGCGTGACGAAGAGCCCGCGGCTCATGGTGGCGTGCTCGCCGGTGCGGCGGTCGGGGCCGGGTGCTTCGCACCAGTGCGCGACGGCGCGGCCGGCGCTGCCGCAGGCGCCGGTTGCGCGGCGTGCTGCGCGTGGCGCAGCCGTGAGAGATAGGCCTGCACCGCGGAATTATGCTCCGCCAGCGTCCTCGAGAAGTGGTGCGCCCCGTCGCCCAGGCCGGTCGCGACGAAGTACAGCTCGCCGGTGTCCTCGGGATGGACGGCGGCGAGGAGCGATTCGCGTCCCGGGAGCGCGATCGGTGTCGGCGGCAGGCCGGCGCGCGTATAGGTGTTGTACGGGGTGTCGGTGAGCAGATCCCGGGTGTGGATCTCGCCGTCGTACCTGGCCCCCAGACCGTAGATCACCGTAGGATCGGACTGCAGTCGCATCCCCTCGCGCAGGCGGCTCACGAAGACCCCGGCAATCCGCGCCCGTTCGGTCGGCAGCTGCGCCTCCTTCTCCACCATCGAGGCGAGGATCAGCGCCTGGTCGGGGCTGTCGAACGGCAGCCCTGAGCGGCGCCCGCTCCAGGCGGCCGCGAGCGCGCGCTGCATGCCATCGTAGGCCTGGGCGAGGATCACGCTGTCGGCGGTGTTGCCCGCGAAGCGATAGGTATCGGGGAAGAAGCGACCCTCCGGATTCTCGCCGGGGTGACCGAGCACCGCCATGATCTCGGCCGGAGTCCTGCCGGCGAGTGTGTGCGTGACGTCCGGCTCATGCTCGAGGAGCGCCAGGAAATCGCCGAAGGTCGAGCCCTCGACGACGGTGAGCTGCTCGAGGATCACCCGGCCGTCCTCGAACATTTTGAGGATCTGTTCGGGGCTCGAGCGCGGCGGGATCTCGTAGCTGCCGGCCTGCACGCGCGGACTGATGCCGCGCACCCTCAGGTACCACTGCACCTCGCGCGCGGCGCGCACGGCGCCCAGCGTCTCGAGCTGTGCGAGCACCGAGCGCACGCTCGAGCCCGGCGCCACCTGGATGCGCAGCGCCGTCGCGGTCGGTCCCGCCCCCTGGTACTCGGCCTCGAGCCGCCGGTAGATCTCCAGCGCCGTGATAGCCGCCACCAGCAGCAGCAGCACCAGCACGAGAGCCAGGCGGCCGAGCGCGCGGCGCCACCGGCTACTCATCGCTCCCCCGTGCCAGGAGCGGTGCCAGCCGGCGCTGCAGCTCGCGCGTCACCTCCCCGGGCGGGCAGGCGCGCCCGTCGAGGGAGCTCACCGGCCGCACGCCGATGAGCGCATTGGTGAGGAACAGCTCGCGGGCGCGCGCCAGATCCTCGCTCCCGAGCGCGGCCTCCTCGGTGCCGATGCCGGCGCGCGCCGCCTCGCGCAGCACGACCTGGCGCATGATGCCGGCCACCCCGCAGCGATCGAGGAGCGGGGTGCGGAGCTTGCCGCCATCCACCAGAAACACGTTGCTCGACACTGCCGAGACCAGCCGCCCGCCGGAGGAGAACATGAGCGCTTCGGCGATGTCCGGGTCGGTCCACTCGCGCCGCGCCAGCACCTGCTCGAGCCGGTTGAGGTGCTTCAGGCCCGCGAGCGGCGGGTTCTCCGCGAGCCGTAGCGCCGCCGTGCGCACCCGCACGCCCTCGTTCGCGAGGCGCGCTTCATCCGGCTCCCAGCGATAGCGCAGCGTCACGCGCGTCGCCTTCTCGTTCCTGCCCGGAGCGTAGCCGCGCGCCGCCGCCGGGCCGCGCGTCAGCAGCAGCTTGACGATGGCGCGATCCGTGAGCGCCGCGATGGCGAGGATCTCGCGCCGCAGCTCGACACTCCCCGGCAGCGCGATGCCGAGGCGCCTGGCGCCGCGCGTCAGGCGCTCGAGGTGCAGCGTGAGGAAGCGCGGCCGTCCGCCGACGCAGGCGATGGTCTCGAACAGGCCATCGCCGTAATGCAGACCGCGATCGAGCGGCGACAGCGCCCCGCCGGGCGCGCCGTTGATCCAGACGACCTCGGGCGCAGCATCAGATGCCATGAGCCCCTCCGAGCGCGCGCAGCAGCCCGCGGGCCTTGGCGCGCGTCTCCTCGAGCTCGCGCTCCGGGTCCGAGTCGGCGACGATGCCGGCCCCGGCGCGGAAGCTGACCGCCGTACCGCTGAGCGTCATGGTGCGGATGAGGATGTTGAGATCGAGCCGGCCATCGCGCGTCAGGTAGCCGAGCGAGCCGGTATAGGCGCCGCGCCCCAGCCCCTCGAGCTCGGCGATGATCTGCATGCAGCGGAACTTCGGGCAGCCGGTGATGGTGCCGCCCGGAAACACCGCGCGCACCGCGCCGACGGGGGTCACGTCGGTGCGCAGCTCGCCGCTCACGTTCGAGACGATGTGATGGACGTGGGTATAGGACTCGATGCTCATGAGCTCATCCACCCGCACCGTCCCCGGCTCGCACACCCGGCCGAGATCGTTACGCTCCAGGTCCACCAGCATGATGTGCTCGGCACGCTCCTTGGGATGCATCACCAGCTCCGGAATCTCTACCGCATCGCCTCCGGGGCGGCGGCTGCGCGGCCGCGTGCCCGCAATCGGTCGGGTGTCGACGCGCCGGCCGCAGATGCGCACCAGCCGCTCGGGCGAGGACGAAAGCAGCGCCACCCCCCGCCATTGTGCCAGCGCCGCGAACGGCGCCGGGTTCGCCTCCCGCAGCCGCCGGTAGAGTGCGGCCGCCGGCGGCGCGTCCGCCCTCCCCGCTGCCACCTCCACGCTCCAGGGGCGCGACAGGTTGGCCTGGTAGATATCGCCGGCACGCACGTACTCCTTGGCACGGCGCACCCGCGCGAGGAACGCCTCCGGGTCCTCCTCGCGCACGCCGCGCACCTCGAGGCTGTCGGGTGGATCATCGCGGGCCGACGCCGCCTCGGCATCTGCGACGATCCGCGCGAGAGCCTCGCCCGAGTCCGCCTCGGCGATCGCGAGCACCCGCTCGCGGGTGAGGTCGTGAACGAGCGCGCACGGCGTGCGCAGCGCGAAGGCCACCCACGGCAGTGGGGTCGGCGGCAGCTCAAGACGCGGCTCGATCTCCTGCGCCAGCTCGTAACCCAGATAGAGCGCCCAGCCGCCGCTGAACGGCAGTGCGGCATGAGCGTCGGTCGCGCTGCCCGCCGCCTGCTCAGGCGTGCGCTCCTTCAGCCACCAGCTCTCGAGCGCGCCGAGGAAGCTGTCACCCGCGGGCGTCAGGCCCTGCGCGCCGAGGCGCCCGTCGGCGCCGAGCCACAGCGCGGCGCGCGGCTCGGCGAGCAGCACGCTCGCGCGCCCCAGCGGTCCCGCCGCGGCGCTGTCGAGCAGCATGGGATAGCGCGCGGGGTCGGCTGCCGCCAGACGCCGCAGCACCGCCGGCGGAACGTTCAGCTCGCGAACGAGAGGTGCTTGCGTAGCGACAGGTCCGTGAGGCGCGCCCGGGAGCTACTTCATGCGGCGGAAGATGAGCGAGCCGTTGGTCCCGCCGAAGCCGAAGGAGTTCGACAGGCTCACCTCGATCGGCATGCGCCGCGCGGTGTTCGGCACGTAGTCGAGGTCGCATTCCGGATCCGGGGTGCGGTAGTTGATGGTGGGCGGTGCCACGTGGTCGCGGATCGCGAGCACCGAGAAGATCGCCTCGACCACTCCGGCGGCGCCCAGCAGGTGCCCGGTCATCGACTTGGTCGAGCTCACGGCGATGCCCTCGATCGCATCGCCGAAGGCGCGCTTCAGGGCCACCGTCTCCGCCTTGTCACCGAGGGGCGTCGAGGTCGCGTGCGCGTTGATGTAGTGCACGTCGCCCGGGTTCATGCCCGCGTCCCGCAGCGCGTTCACCATCGCGATGCGTGCGCCCTCGCCATCCTCGGGGGGCGCGGTGATGTGATAGGCGTCGCCGCTCATGCCAAAGCCGAGCAGCTCGGCGTAGATGCGCGCCCCGCGGCGCCGCGCGTGCTCGAGCTCCTCGAGCAGCACCGCACCGCCGCCGTCGCTCAGCACGAAGCCGTCGCGGTCCTTGTCCCACGGGCGGCTCGCCTCCTGGGGGGCATCGTTGCGGGTTGAGAGTGCCTTCGCCTGGCCGAAACTGCCGAGGCCGCAGCGCGTGGTCGCCATCTCACCGCCGCCGGCCACCATCACGTCGGCATCGCCGTACTGGATAGTGCGCATGCCGAGACCGATCGCGTGCGTCGAGGTCGTGCACGCGGTCACGACGCCGAGGTTCGGGCCCTTGAGCCCGTAGCGGATCGACAGGTGTCCGGCGATCATGTTGATGATGGTCGCGGGCACGAAGAACGGGGAGATCTTGCGCGGGCTGTTGGCCTTCAGGTACTCGCCGTACTCGGCCTCGATGGTGCCGAGACCGCCGATGCCGGCGCCGCACACCGCCCCGCAGCGGGTGGGATCGGTCTTGCTGAAATCGATTCCGGAGTCGCTGACGGCCTGCACCCCGGCGGCGACGCCGTAGTGCTGGAAGTCATCCATACGGCGCGCTTCCTTCGGCGCCAGGTACTCGCCGATCTCGAAGCCGCGCACCTGGCCGCCGAAGCGCACTGGAAACGCCGACACATCGAAGCGCGTCACCGGGCCGATGCCGCTCTCACCCCGAAGGATCGCGTCCCAGGCCGACTGCACCGTGCTGCCGACCGGCGACACGATCCCGAGACCCGTCACTACGACGCGGCGCTTGCTCACACGGTACCTGTAGGCCAGCGCGCGGACTCAGGACTTGGCGCGGCGCTCGTTGATGTAGTCGATGGCCTGGTGGACGGTGGTTATTTTCTCGGCGTCCTCGTCCGGAATCTCGATCTCGAACTCTTCCTCGAGGGCCATCACCAGCTCGACGGTATCGAGCGAGTCGGCTCCCAGATCGTCGACGAACGAAGCGTCGTTCGTGACCTGTTCCTGTTTGACGCCCAGCTGCTCGGCAACGATGGCCTTGACCTGCTGCTCGACTGTGCTCATTAGCGGTTGGTCCTCATGTAGGCTTCCTAAGGCTCGAAATCTGCCCGCCGCGACTCAAAGCCGGGACAGCGGGCGCGGTATTGTAGGGGACAACCCCCCCGTGTGCCACTCGGCGCTTGGGCCCGCGAGTGGTTGTTTTTACTGGTGAATCTCCGTACCACCCGCCCTCGGGTTCGCCGGCCGGGGATGCGGCTGTGGCGCGCCGCCAACGCCGCCCTCAGGGCATGTACATCCCGCCGTTGACGTGCAGCGTCTCGCCGGTGATGTAGCCGGCCTGGGGGGAGACGAGGAACAGGACCGCCGCTGCGATGTCCTCGGGAGTTCCGAGGCGGCCGAGCGGCACGCGCGTCAGCAGCGCGCTGCGCTGCTCATCGCTCAGCGCTCGCGTCATGTCGGTGTCGATAAAGCCGGGCGCCACCGCGTTCACGGTGATGCCGCGCGAGGCGAGCTCCTGGGCGAGCGACTTGGTGAAGCCGAGGAGACCGGCCTTGGCGGCCGCGTAATTCGCCTGTCCGGGGTTTCCCGTGAGCCCTACCACCGAAGTGAGGTTGACGATGCGCCCGCGGCGTTCCTTCATCATGCGGCGCACGCAGCCCTTGGACAGGCGGAACACCGCGGTGAGATTGGTGCTGATCACCCGCTCCCAGTCCTCCGGCTTCATGCGCAGCAGGAGCGAGTCACGGGTGATCGCCGCGTTGTTGACGAGGATGGTCGGCATCTCCCCGGCGCTCTCGAGCTCGGCCAGCAGTGCCTCGATCGATTCCCCGCTGCCGGCATCCAGCACCGCTCCGCGGCCGTTGTATCCGTGCGACGTGAGGACTGCGCCGAGCTTCGCCGCGCCCGCGGCGCTGGTCGCGGTGCCGATGACGCGCGCCCCCGCCCTGGCCAGCGCGAGTGCGATCGAGTGTCCGATCCCGCGCGATGCGCCGGTGACCAGTGCGACTTCGTTTTCAAGCATTACCGTTCCCCCGTGTCGCCTCGAGCGCGATGCCGATCGAAGCCGGATCCTCGAGCGCGAGGAACTCGAGTCCCGCGCGCCGCTCGATGCGGCGGTTGAGCCCGGTGAGCACCCGCCCGGGTCCGCATTCGATGATCTCCTCGAGGCCGCTCGCGGCGAGCGCGCGCAGCGTCTGCGACCAGCGCACGGGGCTCGAGAGCTGCCGTACCAGCAGATCGCGGATCTCCTGCGGCTCGGTATGCTGCGCGGCGTCCACGGCACTCAGGTAGCGGATGACCGGCGCCTTGAGCGCGGTGGCGGACAGCCGCCCGCGCAAGCGCTCGCCGGCGCCGCGCATCAGGCTGCTGTGCGAGGGGACGCTCACCGGCAGCATCACCGCGCGCTTGGCGCCACGGGTCCTGGCCACCGCGATCGCCCGCTCGACGGCGGCGCTCTCGCCGGCGATCACGACCTGCCCCGGCGAGTTGAAGTTCGCTGCCTCGACCACCGCGCCGGGGCCGCCGCTAGCCGCGGCCTCGCGGCACGCGGCTTCCACGTCCGCGTCCTCCAGGCCGAGAAGCGCTGCCATGGCGCCCGTGCCCGCCGGCACCGCCTCCTGCATCACTTCACCGCGATAGCGCACCAGTCCGATGGCGGCCGGAAAGTCGAGCGCCTCGGCGACCACCAGCGCGGTGAACTCACCCAGGCTGTGGCCGGAGACGACCGCGGGAGCGGCTCCGCCGCGGGCGCGCCAGGCGCGCCACGTCGCGACGCCGGCGGCGAGCAGTGCCGGTTGCGTGCGCGCGGTCAGGTTGAGCTCCGCCTCGGGGCCCTCGCTGGCGAGCTTCCACAGGTCGTAGCCGAGCACTCCGGAGGCCTCATCGAAGGTCGCGCGCACCACCGGCTCCGCGGCAGCGAGCGCCGCCAGCATGCCGACCGACTGCGAGCCCTGTCCTGGAAAGACGAACCCAAACGCCATGTGCGACCCCGCCCCCCCGCGACCGAGGAAAATTATACCGGCTCGGCCTGCGGTCTCAGGAGCACCGCTCCCGCGAGCCCTCCGAGCACGCCATACAGATGCGCATCGACCACCACCGGGTCGCTCCCGGAGAACGGCAGCGGACCCACCCAGTGCTCGAAGACGAGCTTCGCGACCAGGAACGCCGCCAGTACCCAGCCGTCGCGCTCGCGCCCCTTCAGGTGCGCGAGCGTGCCGGCCGCCATGACGCCGTGCAAGGCACCGGAGGAACCCACGTACCAGAGCAGGGTCGAATCGATGAGCCACAGGCCCGCATCGATCGCCGCGAGTGTCGTGGCCGCGATGATGAGCCACTGGCGCGGTGAGTAGTCGCGCGTGAACAGCGCCCACATGAGCATGAGCCCCGCGCAGTTGAGCAGGGCATGGTGGAAGTCGAGGTGCACGAAGTGCGCGCTGAGGAGCCGCCACAGCTCGCCGTGTGCGAGGGCGGCGCGGTCATAACGCAGCAGGGTTCGCCCGCGATCGCCCGTGGCGGCGAGCGCGAGCAGCACGGCGCACGCGGTGAGCAGCCAGAGCCCGTAGCGGCCGTCGCAATTGAGCGACCGCAGCACGCGAGCCAAGCCCGTCACAGGCTCTCCACCCCCATTTGTTATGATCCGACGCCTTAAGTCCGCCCGCGAGCGCAAGTCATGAATTACGTCGCCGACGAGGTTAGCAGACGCCGCCCGGGCCGGTATGGCCGTGCGCGCGGCTTCACCCTCATCGAGATCATGGTGGTGGTGATCATCATCGGGCTGCTGGCCTCGGTTGTGATGCTGAACATCCTGCCGAATGTCGACAAGGCCAAGGTGACCAAGGCGAAGGAGGACGTACAGAGCATCGAGCTCGCCTTGAAGGAGTTCTACCTCGACAACTCCAAGTTCCCGACCAACGAACAGGGACTGGCGGCCCTCACGCAGCAGCCGACCGACCCGACGATCAAGAACTGGAAGCCGGGCGGCTATATCGACCGCATCAGCAAGGACCCCTGGGGGAACGACTACCAGTACGTCTTCCCCGGCACGCACGGCAAGGCATACGACCTGTGCTCCCTGGGGGCCGACGGTCAGCCGGGCGGCGATGGCATCAATGCCGACATCTGCAACTGGAACCTCAACCAGTAGGCGATTCCTCGGCACGGCGCTCGGCCGGGGCGTGCGGCGGTCGGCGCGGGCGCAGCGGGCGGGAGCAGGCTTCACGCTGATCGAGCTGATGGTGGTCGTTGCGATCATCGCGCTGCTCACCGCCGGGGCGGTGCTGTCGATGAGCCTCGTTGGCCGCGACCGCGATCTCGAGCGCGAGAGCGACCGGCTGCTCGCGCTCATGAACTACGCGCGCGAGCAGGCGGAGCTGCAGACCCGCGACTACGGGATCCTGTTTCAGGAGGACGGCTACGAGTTCCTCTCCTATGACGTACAGCTCAGCCAATGGCGCAGCGTCTCCGAGGACGACGCGCTCGGAGAGCGCAAGCTCCCGGATGGGCTCGGCATCAAGCTCACCGTGGAGGCACGCCCGGTGGTGCTCAAGCGCCCGGCGGATGCCCATGACAAGACTCCACAGGTGATGATCTTCGCCAATGGCGACCTCAGCTCCTTCGAGGCGAGCCTCGAGCGCAATGGCGGCGTGCGCTCGGTCACCGTGACGCAGGACGACAAGGGGCAGCTCCTCGAGCAGCCCATGCAGCAGCTGCCGGAAAGATGAGCCGCCCCCCCGGCCGCCGCGCGCGCGGCTTCACCCTGATCGAAGTGCTGGTGGCGCTCGCAATCGTCACGGTCGGCATGGCCGCGGTGCTCGGTACGCTCAGCTCCTCGGCCGATACCGTCATTTATATGCGCGACAAGACCTTCGCTACCTGGGTGGCACTCAATCAGATCGCGACCGTGCGCCTCAGCGGCCAGGCGCCGGTCGCCGGCAAGAGCGACGGCGACGTCGACTTCGCGGGGCGCAAGTGGCACTGGCACCAGGAGGTGAACGCCACGCAGCTCCCCGGCATGGCGCGCGTCGACGTGAGCGTGCGGCCCTCAGACTCCAAGTCGAGCGACGATGACAGCGGCTGGTACAGCACCATGAGCGGCATCTACGGCGATGCCGTGGGACAGCCGCGCGGCGATCTGCCCGACTGGGGCTCGCAGCTGCTCATGCCGCAGAACACCGCCCCGGGGGGTACTCCGGGCGCGCCGGGCGGCGGACCCAACATCATCGCCCCCGGGTCGCCGCCGGCCGGGCCCAACACTCAGCCGCTGCAGCCGCCGGTCCCTCCGCCCGTCGTCCCGCCTTCCTCGGGTGGCTCGTGAGTGCTCTGCCCACAGCCGGCGCGCGCGGCTTCACGCTGCTCGAGCTCGTCGTGGCGATCGCCATCGCCTCCCTCATGTTCGCGATGGGCTACGGCACGATCACTCAGGCGATCGGCAGCCGCGTCTCGATCAAGCACCAGCAGGAACGACTCCTCGAGCTCGAGACCACGATGCGCGTCCTCGAACAGGACTTCGCGCAGCTCTCGCCGCGCCCGGTGCGCCAGCCGGTGGGCGATGAGCCGTCGCAGCCCTCGCTCCAGGCCAACCCGGGCGGCGCGCAGTCGTCCGGCCCCGTGACCTCGCTCGGCAGCACGAGCAGTACCCCGTCGTGGTCACAGGGCACCACCAGCGGCACGCCGCCGCTGGTGATGCTGACGCGCAGCGGCTGGACGAACCCAACCGGACTTGAGCGCTCGGAGCTGCAGCGGGTCGCGTACTTTCTCGAGAACGGCACGCTGCGGCGCGAGTACTGGTACGTGCTCGATCCGGTGCTCTCCAGCACCACGGCCAAGCGCGACCTGCTGACGCACGTGAAGTCGGTGACCTTCCAGTTCATGGACCTGACGCACACCTGGCAGACATTCTGGCCGCCGGCCACCGTCGGCGGCGCGCAGGCGCTCGAGAGCAGCCTGCGCATCCGGCCGATCGCCGTTCAGGTCACGATCGACACCGAGGATTATGGCCAGATCATGCGCATCTTCGAGGTGGCGGGCTGATGACACGCGGCATCGAGCGCAACCGGCGGGCGTCCTGCCCGCCACCGCGCGCGCAGCGCGGCGTTGCGCTGCTGGTGGCGATTCTCCTGGTCGCGCTCGGCACGATCCTCGCCGCCGCGGTCGCCTACGAGAATGCCATGGCTTTCCGCCGCGGCGCCGCGACCTTCGCCTTCGATCAGGCGATCCTGGTGCAGCAAGGGGCCGAAGCGCTCGCCGCTTACGGGCTGCGCGAGGCGCTCAAGGCCGACCCGCAGCACACCTATGCGTCCGAAGGCTGGGCGCAGGCGGTGGGGCCGATCGAAGTCGTTCCCGGCGTGATGCTGGTGGCACAGCTCGAGGACCTGCAGGGTCGCTTCAACCTCAACAACCTGGTGCAGGAGGACGGCACCCCCGATCCGGTGCAGGTCAGCGCATTCGAGCAGCTGCTGGCCACGGTCGGACTCGAGCCGAAGTGGGCCGGCTACATGGTCGACTGGATCGATCGCGACATCATCCCCTCGGTCCCGGACGGTGCGGAGGACAGCGTCTACATGGGCCAGACACCGCCCTACCGCACGCCCAACCGCTACATCACCAGTGCCACCGAACTGCTCGCGCTCCCGGGCTTCGGTCGCGACCGCTACCTGGCGCTGGCGCCGTATGTGACGGCACTCCCCTGGGGCGTGAAGCTCAACATCTGCACCGCCAAAGCACAGGTGCTCGATGCCTACATCGGGCACGTTGATTTCTCCAGCGATCCGGACAGCCTCGCCAAGAATCGCGCCGTCGCGACCGGCTGCTTCCCGAATCTCACCGATTACCAGGCGGCGGCACCGGACGCCGTGAGCTGGCAGAAGGTGAGCTCGAAGCTGCAGATGACCTCGAGTTACTTTCGACTGACGAGCCTCATTACTATTGGCAGTAGCGAATTCAACTTGTACAGTCTTCTCCTGCAGGATCCAACGGGCCAGGTGCGCCCCATCCTGCGCAGTTTCGCACCGGACTAATGCCACTCGCCGCCGCAACCCGCCGCCAGACCAACCTGACACGCCAGGAGCGGAGCTCCCGTGGCTGACTGGCTGCTGCTGCGCCTGCCGCGTGTCCCGGACGGCAGTGCTTCGTGGCTGGTGGCGAGCGCCAGCGGCGCACCGCTCACCGCCACGCAGAGCGGCCCGCTGTCGCAGGCGGCCCCGGCCGCCGTCGGCCGCCATGTGTGTGCGCTCGTGCCGGGGAGCGATGTGCTGCTCGCCGAGCCCGAGCTGCCGACCCGCAGCGCCGTCAAGCTGCAGCAGGTCGTGCCCTACGCCCTCGAGGAGCAGCTCGCCGAGGACATCGAGGGGCTGCACTTCGCCATCGGCAAACGCGCCGCCGATTCATCGCGGGCGCCGGTCGCGGTCGTCTCGCGTGCGCTCATGGACGAATGGCTCGTGGCGCTGCGCGCGGCGGGCATCGAGCCGGAGTGCCTGTATGCCGACAGCGAGCTGCTGCCGGCGAACCCCGGTCAGGCGGTGGCGCTGCTCGAAGGGGACACGGTGTTCGTGCGCGCCCCGGGAGCACCGCCGGTGTGCGTGCCCGTGGATGCTCTGCACGAGGCTCTGGAGATTGCGCGCTCGGCGCCGCGCATGACCGCGCCCGCGGCCGATGCCGCCCTGACCGCACCGACCCTGGAAGACGACGCGAGCGCGGCCCGCGGACTCATTCTCTACGCCGGCACCGCGGAGTGGCAGGCGCACGGGGCCGTGGTGGAGGAAGCCCGCGGGCAGTTCGCCAACCTCAAGGTGCAGCTGCTGGGCGATGGGCCGTTGGCACTGTTCGCGCAACAGCTTAGCTCGACCACGGCGGTCAACCTGCTGCAGGGCGCGTACGCGCCGCGCAGTTCGCACGCCGTCGGCTTCGGCGCCTGGCGGGTCGCGGCGATGCTGCTGCTCGCGCTCATAGGCCTGCATATCGCCGCCAAGGCGGCGGAGCTGCGGGTATTGAAGAGCAAGGAGAGCCAGGTCGATGCCGCGATTCGCGACACCTTCCGCAGCGCCATGCCCGGCGAGCCGAACACCTCGGACGCCCGCCGGCGGATGGAGCAGCGGCTGGTGTCCGTGCGCAGCGGCGGCGGCGCCAACGGGCTGCTGGGTGCGCTGCAGGCCCTCGCGCAGGGACACGACGCTGCCCCGGGCATCAGTCTCCAGTCGCTCAACTTTCACGACGGGCTGATCGAGCTGACGCTCAATGCTCCGGACGCCGCCAGCCTGGAGCACTTGAGCCAGCAACTGCGCGGCGGCGGCTGGCAGGCGGATCTGGTCGGCGGCAACACGGTAGGCAGCGCCTACCGGGGGCGCGTGCAGCTGCGCGCGCAGGGACCTTAGACAAGCGATGAGCGCCGGCACCAGTTTGTCCCTCGACACGCTGTCGCTCGAGCGCCTCGCGCAGTGGTTCGCACAGCTGTCCGAGCGCGAGCGCCGTATCGTCGGCGCCGGCGCCATCCTCGTCCTGGTGCTGCTGGTGTTCGCAGTGCTGCTGCCGCTCGATCGCAGCGTCGCCCAGGCGCACGCGCGGCTGCTCAAGAAGCGCACCGATCTTGAGTGGATGCAAGGTGCCGCTCCCGAGCTGGCCGCTTCACCCCAGCCGCCGAGCGCCGCGGGGGAGTCGCTGCTGGTGATCGTCGATCGCTCGGCGCGCGAGTCGGGACTGTCAGGCTCACTGGCCGGAAGCGAGCCGGCGGGGCCCGGCGGGCTGTCGCTGCGCCTGCAGAAGGCGCCGTTTGACGCGTTGGTGGGATGGCTGGCGCGCCTTGCGCAGCAGAACGGCATCCGCGTCGACTCGGCCACGATCGACAGTGCCGGCGCCCCGGGGCTGGTCAACGCCGCCGTGGTATTGCACTCGGGCTGAAGTGCGCCGCTCCCTCTGGATCACGCTGCTCGCGGTCGCCGCCTTCGCGATCATTGTGCTGACGCGGCTGCCCGCGAGCTGGGTGTTTCCAGACAATGCGGGACTCAGCTGCGCGAGCGTCGATGGCACGGTGTGGAGCGGCTCCTGCAGCGGGCTCACCGTGCAGCGCTTCGCGCTCGGCGACCTCAGCTGGGATCTCGCGCCGCTGCGGCTCCTCACCGGCACGCTCGCCGCGCACGTCGTGCTCGCGCACGGTCCGCTGAGCGCACGCGGGGACGTAGCGCTGCGGATGGGCGGCAGTGTCACGCTGCGGGATATGACGGCCGACGTACCGCTCGATCCGGCGCTCGTGCCACGCGCGCCGCGCCAGCTGCGCGGCAACGTTCACACCGACCTCGCTCTGGCGCGCATCGAGCACGGCGCTGTGGTCGAGCTCAAGGGACGCCTCGAGGCTCACGATCTCACCCAGCGCCGCGGCCATGTGACGGCGCTCGGCAGCTACGCCGCGAGCTTCCCCGGAGGCGGCGGCGCCGAGCCCGTCGGCACGGTGCAGGATCTCGGCGGCCCGCTCGCCGTGCAGGGGACGCTGCGCCTGACGCGCGAGCCGGGCTACGTGCTCGAGGGCCAGGTGGCGGCGCGACCCGGTGCGGCGCCCGAGCTCGTCAGCAGCTTGTCGTTTCTCGGCAGTGCCGATGCGCTCGGCAGAAGGCCGTTCAGTTTCGCGGGGACGTTTTAACTAGGGTAGCTCGCGGAATGCTCCGAGCAGCGGGAAGTACAGCGCCGCACGCACCGGCTCAGGCCCCAGGCCACCGGCCAGCTCCCGGTAGGTCGCGAGCTGCGCGCTATAACGCTCGAGCTCCTGCGCGAGAAACTCCTCGAGTCCGCCGCCCTCGTGGACGCTCGTTTTGTAATCCACCACCCAGCGCGTGCCGTCCGCGTCGATAAAGGAACGGTCGATGACTACGCTGCGCAGCCGCCCCCCGCTCAGCCCGCTCAACTCCCATTCGCTGTGCGCCTCGCGGTGGCCGCTGCCGAGAATCCAGCGACCGCGCTCGTCGCTCAACGTTTGCCGCACCGCCGCGACCACCCGCGAGGCCGCGTGCTCGAGCTCGCCTGCGGGCACGCCCGCGCGCCGCAGTCCCGCGCACACCGCGTCGCTTTCTTGCTCCACGACTTCCGCGGGCGGCAGCCGTGGCTCGAGCGCGAGACGCGCCAGCCAGGCGTGCGTGAGCGTGCCGATGTGGCGCTGCGTCTCTCCGACCCAGCTGAACTCCGGCGGCTCGGCCGCGAGGTACGCTGGTGGCAGCCGCTCGAGCGCTATCGCGGCGGGCGGCTGCACCGGCCGCCATGACGGCACCAGGCGCACGAGCGGGCCGGCACGCGCGACCGGCACGGCGCCCGACACCCCGCCGGTCAGCGTCTGGAAGCGCGCGGCGAGCGCCGGCCACAGGAGCGCGAGCGGGCTGCGCTTATCCGGCCGCAGCGTGCCGTCGGCCGCCGCTCCCGGGGCGCCCGACAGCCACAGCGTCTGCCGCGCACGCGTCGCCGCGACGTACAGGAGACGCCGCCGCTCGTTGAGCTCGTGCTGGCGGATGAGCTCCTTCACGTGCGCGTTGAGATCGCCCTCCTCCTCGCGTGTGCCGACGCGCGGCACCGGCGCGATGATGAGGTTGCTGTCGCTCGCCTCCCCCGGCAGGTCGATCCAGCGCAACAGCCGCCGCTCCGGGGCGCGCGTCATGCGCTCGAGCGCCGCCACCAGCACGTGGTCGAACTCGAGGCCCTTGGCGCGGTGCACGGTCATCACCTGCACCGGACTCACCCCACCCGCGGGCGCGCTGAACAGTTGCGCAAGGAGCGGCGCCAGGTCCTCGGGCCCGCGCCATGGATCGGCGGCAGTGCGCTCGGCGAGCGCGGTGAACAAGGCGCGCGCGTCGGCGAGCTCCTCGCTCCGGTAGGCATCGCTCGCCCCGAGACGGAGCCAGACCGTCTCGAGCCACTGTGCGACCGGCGTCGCGCCCGGACCCGCGAGCGCCCCCGCAAGCACCTCTCTCAGGCGCTCGAGGTGCAGCCGGTCGGAGGGGTCGCAGCGCGCCAGGCGCTCAGGGTTCCCCAGAGCCTCGAACACCAGCTCGCGGTCGCCGAGCGTAGAGAGCGCCGTCAGGGTCCGCAGCCGCGCGCCGCACCACGGCGCGCGCAGCACGGCGAGCCACGCCGGCCGATCGCCGAGGTCGCACAGAGCCCGCGTCAGCTGCACCAGATCGCGCACCACCAGGCGCTCCCTGAGCGGCACGAGATCGACGCCGAGGGGGTTCTGTCCCTGCGCCTCGAGTGCGGCGATGAGCGGCACGGCGTGCGCGTGCGCCACCACCAGTACCGCCACCGAGCCCTGCGGGTCGAGGCGCCGCAGCTCGGCCACGTGCGCGGCAATGGCGCTCGCCTCGGCCGCCGCATCTCCCGGAAAGAGCCGCAGCGTCACCGCGGAGAGTCCCGCGAACGCTCGCTCCGCGCTGCGCGTCGGCAGGCTGTCGCGGTAGCTGACGCCGCCGGCGCGCAGTTCGTCCACGGGCGGGAACACCGCGGCGAACAGCCCATTGGTGAATTCGACCAGCGCCGGGGCGGCGCGAAAGTTGCGCAGCAGGCGCAGCGGCTGCACGCGCACCGAGCCGATGCCCGCGGTATGCGCGCGCAGGAACAGCCCCACCTCCGCGTCGCGGAAGCGGTAGATGGACTGCATAGGATCGCCCACGGCAAACAGTGTCCGGCCGTCGCCCTGCTCCCAGCCGGCGGTGAGTATCTCCAGCAGCTGCACCTGCGCGAGCGAGGTATCCTGAAATTCATCCACCAGGATGTGGCGCAGCTTGAGGCCCGCTCGCAGCGCGAGCTCGGTGGGGCCGCCGCCCTCGACCAGCGCCTCACGCGCCGCTCCGGTGACATAGGTGTGATCGACACGACCGGCCTCCGCGAACACCGCGTGCAGCTCGGCCGCCGCGCGCTTCAGGATCCGCGCCAGCGCCGCGAGCGCTGCCGCCTCATCGGCGGTGAGCTCGGCCGCCGGTGCGCGCCGCAGCTCGAGCAGCGCCTCGCGCGCACCACCACAGCCGCGCAGCCCCTCGATCAACTCGCGCAAGCGCTCGCGCACACCCGGGTCAGTGAAGCCGGGCCGCAGGCGGTGCGCGGACAGCTGCCGGCGCCAGTCGTTGCGCGTCAGCACGAGATGCGCGAAGTGCTTCCAGTGCACGAGCTCCGCAGGCTGCGCACCGAGAGTGCCCGAGCCCGGCAGGCCCTCGGCGCGACGGCGCAGCGCTTCGGGCAGCAGCGCGCGCAACGCCGCGAGCCGCTCGCGGGTGAGCGCGTCCAGGCTCGCGTTCACGCGCCGGCACAGCGCCGCGCTGTCCTCGCGGACGACGAAGTGCAGCCAGTGCCCGCGCTCCTTAAGCATCTGCGCGATCAGCCGCTCGAAGTTCATCCAGTGGTTGTCGAGGCGCTCGAACAGCAGCTGCGCGTCGGCGCTGAGCTCCGCATCCGCCTCGGCGTAGAGGAGCGTGCGGCGCGCGGCGCGCTCATAGAGCTGGTCCGCGCTGTCGGTCACGCTCAGTAAGCCCCCGGCCTGCGAAGCCACCGGCAGCTGGCTCGCCAGCCAGTAGTTGAAGGAATCGATCGTCTGGATGCGCAGCCTCTGCGGCTCGGCCTCGAGGTGCCAGCCGCGCGCGGCACCGTGCGCGAGCGCCGCGGCGGCGGCCGGCCGCAGGGTGGCGGCAACCGGGTCGTCCGCGGGCAGCTCACCGCGCAGCGCGCGCACCACGCGGGCGCGCATCTCCGCGGCGGCCTTGCGCGTAAAGGTGATGGCGAGGATTTCTCCCGGGTCGTCCACCGTCGCGAGCAGCTTGAGGAAACGCTGTGTGAGCACCGCGGTCTTGCCCGAGCCGGCGGGAGCCTCGAGCAGCACCGAGGCCGCGGGCGAGCTCGCCTCTATACGCGCCGCATCATCGAGCCGCTCGCGCGGGTCACTCATCGGCTTCCTCCGCGTGCCCGGGAAGCTCAGGTCCCGGATACGCACCGATGCGGCACACGTCGGTGAGGTGGCAGTAATCGCACGCTCCGGGTACCGGGTCGACGCGCGCCTCGCCCGCAAGGAATGCGCGAATCAGTCGCTCGATGAGCGCGCGCCAGCTGCGCTGCTGCACCGCCCAGTCGAGCGCGGCAGCGCCGGTCACAGGCGGCACCGCGCGCACCCGCGGCAGGAGATCCGCCGTGGCCGCCACCCCGGTGAAGCGCACCTCGCGCGCGGTGAGATTGACGGTCGCGAGCGCCACCACCTCGGCGCCTACGGCCGCCAGATAGGCGAGCAGCTGCGGGTGCGTCGGGCGCTCGCCGAACCAGTCGGGGCTCCCCGGGCGTCCGCTCTTGTAGTCGAGCACGATGCGCCCGCCCGCTACCGAGTCGACGCGGTCGAGCCGCATGCGCACACGGGCGCCGCCGAGCGCAAGCTCCCGCAGCTGCTCGATCGCCTCCACGGTGAAGGGTGCGCGCGTGCGCTCGAGCTCGCACAGCCGCAGGATCAGCGCCTGAGCGCGCGCACACTCGCGCGTCAGCGCCGGCGACAGCACGCTGAAGAGATCGAACTGCCCGTCGGCTACGGGCCGGCCGCGCCGCCGGCGGCCGCGCACTTCGAACTGCAGCGCACGCGCCGCTTTCGCCACGCACTCACCCGTCAGCGCCTCGAGCGCCTGACTGCCGAGGGCCGCGAGCGCGGCGGAGTCGCCTAGCCGCTCCCACAGGAGCTGCAGCGCGGCGTGCAGCAGCAGACCGCGCTGATCCATAGGCACACCGGGCTCGGCGCTCTCGGCGGGCCGCGCGCCGAGGCGCAGCTCCGCGTAGGCGCGGAACGCGCACTCGTTCTGCAGCGTGAGCGCACGGGTACCGGCGGGCAGAGGACCCGGGGCGGTGAACGGCGCGCCGCTCACGTCCTCACGCCCTTCGGTGCAGCCGTCCCGATGCAGGATGAGGGGCAGCCAGATACTGTGCGGTGGCTCATCGAGGAGCGCGTGGCCTGCGAGGCATGGGCTCGGCAGCAGCTCCAGGTCCTCATCGAGCGCCGGCACGGACAGAGTGAGCTCGGGCGCGGCGCGCGCCCAGGCGCTCACCAGGCCATTCGCCTGCGAGCGTCGCGCCGCTGCGCTCGCTTCCGGCAATCCCGCCGCGAGCTGCGCGGACAGCGGCAGGAACGGATCGGGAGCCACTGGCATCGGCAGGACGTCGGCGCTCAGGCCGCCGACCCACAGGCCGTCGTAGACGACCACCGGATCGGCGAGCATGGGGGAGATCGTGACCGGCGCATCCTCGTCCGCCGGGCGGTAGGCGGTGCGCAGCGCCAGCGAGCGCAGCTCGCCGAGCGCCGCCTGGCGGCCCAGCAAGCCGACGCTCGCGGCCAGCTCGCCGAATTCCTCGAGCAGCTCGCGCCAGCGCAGCCGCGTCTGCTGCAGGGCGCTGTCCGCAGGCAGCGCCCCCGGCCAGCCGAGCGCCGCAAGCCCCGTCTCGAAGCGCTCCGACCAGCGCCGCGGCGAGGCACTACCCTCGCCGATGAGCGCGGCGGCGCGCCGCAGCAGTGCCTCGAGATCGCGAGCCGCGGGCTTGAGGTCCCGCGGTACCAGCTGCAGCGCCCCGAGGAGTGCGCGCAGGTCGAGGCTCGCCACGCCACGCTCGCGCAGGGTGAGCGCGAGCGCCGCGCGCGCCGCCGGTGACGGCCCCGACCAGTAGGGCGAGGTCAGCCAGTGAGCGAGCGAGCCCATGTCGGTCTCGGCGCCGGCGAGGATCTCAAGAGTCCGAAGAGCCTGCGCCGGCAGCGGTAGCGATCCGAGCGGCTCGCCCCCTTCGATCGCGACCCGCGAGCGCAGCGCTTCGCCCGCAGTCAGTGCGCCCGCGGGGTCGAGCGCACCGCCGATGAGCGAGGCGAGCCGCTCGCGGCCGGCCGCCGAGCCCGGCAGGATCACGAGCAGGCGCGCGTCCGGCTGCGCGCTCAAGCCGGCCCGACACCACGCGGCGATTGCATCCAGCTGGGCCTGGGCGCTGGCGGTGCGAACCGCGCGCGGCCGCAGCGCGTGCGCGCCCCGCGACTCAGCCGCGGTAGCAGCGGCAGGCCCTGCAAGGCGCGCCAGCTGCCGCGGCAGCACATCGAACCCACGCAGCAGCAGCGGCTCGGTTGCGGGAGTCGGCTCGAGCTCGGCCAGCAGCGCGGTCACGCTCCCCGCGCCGAGCTCGCGGCAGCGTGCCGCGAACAGGCGCTGCGTCTCGTGCAGCAGCCGCGCTTCGCTCCCGGGTGACTCGCGTACGGCGCTGAGTCCCCACTCGCCGGCGCGCGCCGCGGCGCCGCGCAGCGACTGCGCCAGTGCTTCGATGCTGAGGAACGACGCATTGCCGCTCGCCTCGCGCGCCACCTCACGCCACAGCCACCACTCCTCGGCAGCGCTCAGGATCCGCGGCCAATCGTCCGGGGCGGCTTCCGCGCGCCGCTCGCACTCGCGTCGCAGCCACGCCGAGGCTGCGAGCACGTCCGGACTTCGCCACACCCGCGCACCGCGTTTGAGCTGTGCGGCGGCGTGTGCCAGTCGCACCGCGTGCGCCCGTTGACGCGAGGGGACCACGAGCGTCCCGCCGCGCTCGAAGAGATCCGCTACGTCAGTGGTAAGCCTAAACAAAACAGGCTATTAAGAGAGTTTAAGAGAAACTACTTGAAGCGAGACTCCGCCTTCACCACATTGCCGCTCGGCTGCTCATGCGCGCCCCGCTCGCCGGCAGCGTACGCCGCCAGCAGCTCCTCGATGCGCTGAAACACCTCGCGCAGCGTGGCCGCATCCGGGAGGTTGGTGATGCGAAAGTGATTGCGGTACGGCACGTTGAAGCTCACTCCGGGCGCCACCAGTACGTGCTTCTGCTCGAGCAGGTCTAGGCAGAACTGCTGATCGTCGAAATCCGGCAGCGCCGCCGGATCGACCCCGACGAAGGCGTACATCGCGCCCCGGGGTGGCGCGAGCGTGAGATGACGGCTGCGCCGCACGGCATCCAGGATCGCCGCGCGCGATTCGTACAGCCGCCCGCCGGGTGCCACCAGCTCACGCACGCTCTGGTGACCGCCAAGTGCGGTCTGCACCGCCCACTGCGCCATGACATTGCTGCACAGACGGAGCGATGACAGCAGCTCGAGCGCGTCGAGGTAATCAGCCGCCGCGTGCACGCGCCCCGAGAACACCGCCCAGCCGACGCGATAGCCGCAGGCCCGGTACACCTTGGAGAGCCCCGCGAGCGTCGCGCACAGCGTATCGTGGACCAGCGTCGCCAGCGGCACGAACTCGGCGCCGTCGTAGGTCATCTGGTCGTAGATCTCGTCGCTGAAGACGACCAGGCCGTGGCGCTCGGCGAGCCGGGCGAGAGATTCGAGCACCGCGCGCGGATATACCGCGCCGGTCGGATTGTTGGGGTTGATGACGACCAGCGCGCGGGTGCGCGCTGTCACGAGGCGCGCCAGCTCCTCCGGGTCGGGCACGAAGGCATTCTCGGGCCGGCACGGATAGTGCACCGCCCGCCCGCGGTTGAGGGTGACCGCCGCCGTCCACAGCGGATAGTCCGGGCTCGGCACCAGCACCTCGTCGCCGTCATTGAGCAGCGCCCGCAGCGTCAGATCGATGAGCTCGCTCACGCCGTTGCCGATGAAGACCTCCTCGGCACTCACGCCGGTGACGCCGCGCTCCTGCTGCTGCATGACGACCGCCTCGCGCGCCGGGAAGATGCCCTTCTGGTGGCAGTAGCCCTCCGAGTGCGCGAGGTTCTCGATCATCGCGAGGCGCATGGTCTCGGGCGTGCGCAGCCCGAAGGCGCGCGGGTTGCCGATGTTGAGCGAGATGATCTCGTAGCCGGCGCGCTCGAGCTCCTGGGCGCGCCGCGCGAGGCGCCCGCGGATCTCGTAGCGCACGTGCCTGAGCGAGCCGCTGGGGCGGATTCCGGTCTCGGTTTTCATGCGGGAAGAATAGCGTAACTCGCGCTCAGCGCTCAGCCCGACGATCAGACTGTGATGCGCCTTGAGCCTTACGCGAGCTCGCGCCAGCGATGACAGGCGACTCGATTCCCATCGCCAGCGTCCTCCCAAGCGGGGGTGCGCTCGGCACACAGCGGGATCGCATGCGGGCAACGGGTCCGATAGACACAGCCGCTCGGCGGATCAAGCGGCGAAGGCGGCTCTCCCGCGCGAGCCTGCTGCAGGCGCGCCGGCTGCACGTCCGGATCCGGCACCGGTACGGCGGCCAGCAGCTCGCGCGTATAGGGATGCCGGGCCTGCCCGCCGAGCCTTTCGGGTCGCAGGACCTCCATCATCCGTCCGAGGTAAAGCACCAGGATCCGGTCGCACAGCAGGCCGACGAGCGCGAGGTTGTGACTGACGAAAAGCAGCGTCAGGCGGTGATCGCGCCGCAGGCCCGCCAGGAGCGACACGATCTGCTGCTGCGTCGGCCCGTCGAGAGCGCTCAGCGGCTCATCGCACACCAGAATCTCCGGCCGCAGGATCATGGCGCGCGCGATGCCAACGCGCTGACACTGCCCTCCGGAGAGCTCGTGCGGGTAGCGCCCGCGCAGTGGCGCGCCGAGCCCCACGCGCTCGAGGAGCGACGCAATAGCCGCGGCGCGCACCCGGTGATCGACCAGCGGTCGGTACACGAGCAGCGGCTCCTCGACGATCTCCCTCACGGTCATGCGCGGATCGAGGCTGCCGAGCGGATCCTGAAAGACGATCTGCACGCGCTCGCGCAGCGCGCGCAGCTCCTTGGCCCTGAGCTGCGCGATCTCGCGGCCGAGCCACAGCACCCGCCCCTCGCCCGGCCGCAGCAGCGCCAGCACGGTCCGCGCCAGCGTCGACTTGCCGGCACCCGACTCCCCGACCACGCCGAGCGCCTCGCCCGACTGCATCTCGAAGCTGACGTCGCGCAGCGCCGCGAGATGCCGGCGGTGCTTCACCCAGCCCGGTCCGACCGGGAACTCAACCCCGAGCCCGGCGACCGTCAGCACCGGGCCGCCGGCCGGAATCCCGCCGCGAAACGCAGGCCCCGCCTCGGGCGCACGCAGCAACTCGCGCGTGTACGACTCGCGCGGCGACTTGAGCACGGCCGCGACCGATCCCGTCTCGACGATTCGCCCGGCCTGCATCACGGCAACGCGGTCCGCGAGCCCGGCCACCACCCCGACATCATGGGTGATGAGCACCATGGCGAGCGCGCGCTCGCGTTTCAGGTCCGCGAGCAGTGCGAGGATCTGCGCCTGCACGGTGACATCGAGCGCCGTGGTCGGCTCATCGGCGATCAGCAGCTGCGGCTCGCAGGCAAGCGCGATCGCGATCATCACCCGCTGGCGCATGCCGCCGGACAGCTGGTGCGGATACTGCCGCAGGCAGCGCGCCGGGTCGCTGAGCTGCACGCGCTCGAAGAGCGCGAGCGCGCGGCGCTCCGCCAGCTCGCGGGCGAGCCGCAGATGACGCACGATCACCTCCACGAGCTGCTCGCCGACCGTCAGGTGCGGCGTGAGCGAGCTCATCGGATCCTGGAACACCATGCCCAGACGCGCGCCGCGGATGCGGTCGAGCTCAGGCGGCGCGAGCGCAAGAAGCTCCGTGCCCGCGAAGCGCGCGCTTCCCGAGGCGCGGCCGTTGGCGGCGAGCAGCCCGAGCGCGGCGAGAAATACCTGGCTCTTGCCGGCGCCCGACTCCCCGACTACCCCCAGGCATTCCCCGGGCGCGACCGCGAGCGTCACCTCGCACGCGGCGGTGACGGTGCCCGAGGGTGTCGCAAAGCTCACCGTGAGACGCTCGAGCTCAAATAGCGCGCGCACGGGCGTGAGGTCCTCAGCGGTCGCGGGGGTCGAGGGCATCACGCAGGCCGTCGCCGACGATGTTGAGGCACGCGAGCAGCAATACCAGGAAGGCCGCCGGCAGCAGCAGCATCCACGGGGCGGACTCCATCTCCTGCGCCCCGGCGTTGATGAGATTGCCGAGACTCGCGTGCGGCTCCTGCACGCCGAGCCCGAGGAAGCTGAGGAAGCTCTCGAACAGAATCATCTGCGGGACGGTGAGTGTCGCATACACCACCACGGTGCCGGCGAGGTTCGGCACGATGTGGCGCCAGAGGATCGCCGCATCGCTCAGCCCGCCGGCCCGGGCCGCCTCGATGAACTCGCGGCGTTTGAGCGCGAGCGCCTGGCCGCGCACGATACGCGCAGTGGTGAGCCAGCCGACCGCCCCGATCGCGATCAGCAGCACCGCGATGCTGCCGCGGCCGACGAGCGTACTGAGAATGATGACGATGAAGAGGTACGGGAGCGAATACAGCACATCGACGAAGCGCATCATCCACTCATCCGTCCGGCCGCCGGCAAACCCGGCGAACGACCCCCACATCAGCCCTATGCCGACGCTGAGCGCGCTCGAGAGCAGGCTGATGAGGAGCGACAGGCGCACCCCGTACAGGGTGCGCACGAACAGGTCGCGCCCCAGCCGGTCGGTGCCGAACCAGTGCGCCGCGGTAGCTCCCGGCGGCTGCGCCAGGTGCCGCCAGTCGAGGCTGTCGTAGGACCAGGGGCTCGCGAGCGGCGCCAGCAGCGCCAGCAGCGTCACGCCGGCGAGCAGTGCGAGCGCGAGGCAAGCAGCCCGGTCGCCGCGCAGCCGCTGCACCGCGGCGCTCCACAGGCCATGGCTGCCGCTGCCAGGCTCACTCATGCCGCGCGCCTGGATCGAGCCAGCCATAGAGGAGGTCGGCGAGGAGGTTCAGAGTCAGCGTGAAGGCGGCGTAGACGATGACCATGCCCATGACGAGCGGATAGTCGCGGTCGATGGCTCCCTGCACCAGGTAGCGACCGGTCCCGGGAAGGCCGAATACCGTCTCGATGACGAGCGAGCCCGTCACCACGAAGGCCACCGCCGGGCCGAGATAGCTCACCGCCGGCAGCAGCGTCGGCAGCAGCGCGTGCCGCCACAGGACGCGCGCCTCCCCGAGCCCGCGGGCGCGGGCGCTGCGCACGTAGCTCGAGCGCAGCACCTCGAGGAGACTCGCGCGCGTCAGGCGCGCGAGATAAGCCGCGACCGGAATCGCCAGTGTTACGACCGGCAGCACCAGATAACGTGGCGCGCCGCGCTCCCAGCCGGCGACCGGCAGCCAGTGCAGGTAGAGCCCGAAGAGGAGCGCCAGTGCCGGGCCCGTGACGAAACTCGGCAGCGCCACACCGAGCGCCGCCAGGGCGCTCACGGCGTAATCGGTCCCCCGGCCGCGCGCCAGCGCGGCGAGCATGCCGGCCGGAATCCCAACCATCACCGCCAGCAGCACCGCGGCGAGCCCGAGCGTCGCACTCAGCGGCAGCCCCTGGGCGATGAGCTCGGTGACGGTGAAATCGCGCTCGCTCAGGGAAGGCCCGAAGTCCCCGCGCGCCAGCGCCCCGAGGTAGCGCACGTACTGCACCGCGAGCGGCCGGTCCAGGCCATAGAGCCGATCGAGGTTGGCACGTACCGCCGGGGTGAGCGTCTGCTCCTGGTCGAAGGGGCCGCCGGGTGCCAGGCGCTGAATCGCGAATGCCAGCGTGATGATGACGAGCAGCGTTGGCACGGCAACGGCAATGCGACGCAGCGCGTAGCTCAGCATGGGCCGTGACTCTGGGGGGCCCCGCGCAATCCGTCAACGCCGCGACGCCTCCCGGCAACACCGCGTGCGGGGCCGCCCGCTATACTGAAGGTCTTATGAAACGCATCCTGGTCGGTATCAAGCGCGTCGTCGACTTCAATGTGCGCATCCGGGTCAAGCCCGATGGGAGCGGTGTGGTAACGGACGGCGTAAAGATGAGTGTCAACCCGTTCGATGACATCGCCCTGGAGGAGGCGCTGCGCATCAAGGAGCGCGGCGGCGCCGAGGAAATCATCGTCGCGACCATCGGCCCCGCCGACTGCCAGCAGCAGCTGCGCAGCGCGCTCGCCATGGGAGCCGATCGTGCGCTGCACGTGCAGGCCGACGGCATGGTCGAGCCGCTCACGGTGGCGCGGACGCTCCTCAAGCTCATCGAGCGCGAGCAGCCGTTCCTCGTCATCCTCGGCAAGCAGGCGATCGACGATGACAACGGACAGACCGGCCAGGTGCTCGCGGCGCTGTGGAACCGCCCCCAGGCCACCTACGCCTCCAGGCTCGAGCTCACCGGCAGCGGCACGGCGCGCGTCACGCGTGAGGTCGACGCGGGCCTGGAGACGCTCGAGGTGGATCTGCCGGCGGTGATCACCACGGATCTGCGCCTCAATGAGCCGCGCTACGTGAAGCTACCCGACATCATGAAGGCGAAGAAGAAGCCGCTCGACACCCTCACCCTCGCCGCCCTCGGCGTCGAGCCGCGCCAGCAGCTGAAGCTGGTGCGCTTCGAGCCGCCGCCGCAGCGGCAGAAGGGCATCCGCGTGAAGGACGCTGCCGAGCTGGTCGAGCAACTGAAGAAGAAGGGGTTACTGTGAGCGGCAGGATCCTCATCGTCGCCGAGCACGACGGTAAGCGGCTCAACCTCAGCACCGCCAAGTGCGTGAGCTGCGCGCGCAGCGTGGCGGGAGCTGAGATCAGCGTCGCGGTGTGCGCCGTGGACGCCACTCAGATCGCAGCCCAGGCGGCGCAGCTCGCCGGCGTCACGCGGGTCCTGACGGTGGAGAATCCCGCCAATGAGCATGCGCTCGCCGCGGTGCTGGCGCCGCAGATCGTCGCGCTCGCCGGCCCGTTCACACTGCTGCTCGGGCCGTCCACGACCTACGGCAAGGACCTGATGGCGCGCATCGCAGGGCTGCTCGCAGCGCCGCAGGTGAGCGACATCATGGCGCTCGAGAGCCTGACGCGCTTCCGTCGCCCGGTATACGCCGGCAACGCGATCCTCACGGTGGAGGCCGACGCCGCCGCCAAGGTCGTCGGCACCGTGCGCATGGCCTCGTTCGAGGCTGCAGGGAGCGGTGGCACGGCGGCGATCGAGAAAGCCGCGGTGAACGTCGAGCTGCCCACCCACACCCGTTTTATATCGGTCTCGGCCGCCAAGAGCGAGCGCCCGGATCTGCAGACCGCGGCCCGGGTGATCTCCGGGGGCCGCGCCCTGGGGAGCGCTGATGGCTTCAAGATCCTCTATAGCCTCGCCGACAAGCTCGGCGCAGCGGTCGGCGCCTCACGCGCCGCGGTGGATGCCGGCTACGCCCCCAACGAGATGCAGGTGGGACAGACCGGCAAGATCATCGCGCCGCAGCTGTACATCGCAGTGGGGATCTCGGGAGCGATCCAGCACCTCACCGGGATCAAGGACGCGCGCACCATCGTTGCGATCAACAAGGACGGGGAGGCGCCGATCTTCGAAGTCGCTGACTTCGGTCTCGTGGGCGACCTGTTTCAGATCATCCCGGAGATCGAGAAACTGGTCTAAAGCTGCCCGAGGACGTATTCGGCGGCCGAGACCTTGAACTGGCCGGGCTCCTCGACGTTCACCTGGGTCGCCACGCCGTCCTTGACGATAATGGCGAAGCGCTGGCCACGCTTGCCCATGCCGAACTTGGTGCCGTCGAGCTCGAGGCCGAGCGCCCGGGCGTAGTCGCCGTTGCCGTCCGCCAGCATCATGACCTTGTCACCGACGCCCGAGGCCTTGCCCCAGGCATTCATGACGAACACATCGTTGACCGCCATGCAGGCGATGGTGTCGATCCCCTTGGCGAGGATCTGATCGGCGAGCTGCACGAAGCCCGGCAGGTGCTTGGCGTCACAGGTCGGCGTGAAGGCCCCCGGGACCGAGAACAGCACTACGCGCTTGCCCTTGAAGAGCTCCTCTGTGGTGAGCTCCTTGGCGCCGTCCCTGGTCATGCGCTTGAAGGTGCCCGCAGGCATCCGGTCACCGGCCTTGATTGCCATACGAGAGCTCCTTGCCGTGCCAGCCGCGTCAGGGCGCCTGTCGGGCGTGCAGGATCCAGAGGGCCGCCAGCCGCTCGAGAATCGGGTCGCCCTTGACGGCCTTGAAGGACTTGACGGCGTCGTCCTTGTGGCCCGACTTCAGCTGCGCGATGCCGAGCAGCAGCTGCGTCTCCGGCGGGTTGCGCAATCCGCCCTTGGTGATGGCCTTGCTGAACTCATCGACCGCCTTGTCGTACTGTCCGTAGCCGAAGTAGGCGAGCCCCATGCCGGCGTTCTTCGCGCCATTGGTGCCCGCGTCGGCTTCCTTGGCAACCTTATCGAGCGAGGCCTGGTCGGTCGCCGCCGCCTGCTTGGCTTTCTCCAGCAGCCGCTGGTTCTTGTCCTTGGTGCGCTGATCGGTGAACACGTTCCGGTCCAGGGCGCGCTGCAGGGTACGCTGCGCCTCGCCCGGGGAGCCGATCTCGAGTGCCAGCTGCGCCATCTCGGTGAAATCGTCGCTGCTCTTCAGCACGTCGACCTCGAACATCAACCGATAGACCTCCAGCGTGTTGGTGTCGCTGCTGGCGGTCTCCTTCATGAGCCCGAACAGCAGGTTGTACCAGTACTCCGGCTTCGGGTCGTAGGTCACGAGGTGTTCGAGCGCCTTGGTCTGGCAGGCCGAGTCCTCGAGCTTCACGCACGAGCTCAGGATCAGCTGCAGCGCCTCGCTGCTCGGTTTGCCGCCGCCCTTGATGATCGGGTCGACGACACTCTCTTCGAAGTGCAGTGTGCCCTTCCAGTCACCCTTCAGGTAATACGCCTGGCCGACGAGGGTCTTGGTCTGCTCGTCGCCGAAGCCGCCCTTGATGGCGCGGTTGCCGAAGTCGATCGCCTTGTCGTAGTTCTTCAGCTGGTAATTGAGCTCCGACAGCGCCCGGGTCTTCTGCTGCTGCTCCTGCGGCGTCAGCATGCCGTCCTCGACCTCCGCTTCCCACGACTTCTCCGCCAGCGCGTAGTCGTTGGTGTGCGCGGCGCAGTAGCCCATCATGTCGTTGATGATGTGCTGGTCGTAGGCATTCTTGCCGGCGGTGCCGTCCGCCTCCCTGAGCTTGGTGATCGCCTCGGCGTACTTCTTGTTCTTGATGTCTTCCTGCACCTCCTTGAGGATCTTGCCGACCTTCGCGGAGTTGGTCGGCTTCGCCGCAGCGTCCGCGGCCAGCGCCGGAGCTGCGATCAGCACGCCCCCCAGGGCGCAGGCCGAGAGGAGGGTTACGAGGAGCTTGCTGCGGGTGTTTGCCATTGCCTGACCGTTAGTCACTGAATTCGGCGGTGTTGACGAAACCGATCTTCTTCATGCGATTGCGCTGCGCGGCGGCCAGCACTCTCGCGACCACGTCGTACTTCGCGCGGCGATCGGGCCGCAGGTGAATCTCGGGCTGCGGCTCCTTGTCGGCCTCGCTGTGGAAGTAGCTCTCGAGCGTGTCGATGCTCGCGACGGGCGTGCCGTTCCACACCACCGTGCCGTCGAAGTCGATGTCCAGATCGATCACCTCCGGCTGCACCGGTGGTGGTGGCGGCGGGTGGCTGACATCCGGCATGTCGAGCTTGACCGCGTGGGTCATGACCGGGAGCGTGATGATGAGAGTGACCAGCAGCACCAGCATGACGTCGATGAGCGGCGTCGTGTTGATGTCACACATCTCGTCGCCGCCGGGACCAACCTGCATTGACATGGGCTTGAGGCTCCTTGAGTCTTCAGCGGTAGCCGCGCACGCCGTGATCGGGCTCGGTGAGAAACCCGACCTTGACGATGCCACCGCGCTGAATGGCGTACATCACGCGGCCGACGAATTCGTAGCGTGTGTCCTTGTCGGCGCGGATATGGATCTCCGGTTGCGGCTTGCGCACCGCGGCTTCCTTGATGTAGCCAAGCAGAACCTCGCGGTTGGGCATGGCCTTGTCGTTCCAGAAGATGTTGCCGGCCTTGTCGACCGCGATCGTGATGTTCTCGGGCTTGGTCTGCGTCGGGATGTTGACCGCCCGCGGCAGATCGACCTTCACGGTCTTGGTGATCACGGGAATCGTGATCAGGAAGATGATGAGCAGCACCAGCATCACGTCGACGAGCGGCGTGGTGTTGATGGTCGCTATCATCCCGCCAGCGCCACCCGAGTCGCCCACTTGCATGGACATGGTCAGCTACTCCTTAAGACAGGCGGTGCGCGGCCGCAGCGCAGCCGCGCACCTGGATCAGCCCGTGCGGCTCACTTGGCGAGCGGCGCAGCCTTGGCGGCCGCCGGCCGCGCACCGCCCCCGCTGCCCTCGACCTTCACCCCGCCTACCAGGTAGGCATGCAGGTCGCTGGAGAAGTTGCGCAGCGCATCCTGCAGCACCTTGTTGCGCCCGAGCAGCCAGTTGTAGCCCCACACCGCAGGCACCGCCACGAACAGGCCGAGCGCCGTCATGATGAGCGCCTCGCCGACCGGCCCGGCCACCTTGTCGATGCTCGCCTGGCCGGCGATGCCGATGCCGACCAGCGCGGTCAGAATGCCCCACACTGTGCCGAACAGACCGACGAACGGCGCCGTCGAGCCGACGGTGGCGAGCAGGCCCAAGCCGCCGTGCAGCTTGCTGTTGACCTGTTCCACCGAGCGCTGCAGCGACATCGTGATCCACTCGTGCAGATCGATGCGATCGGTGAGGCGGCCGTCGTGATGCGAGGCGGCGCGCAGGCCATCCTCGGCGATGCCGCGGAAGTCGTCGCCCTTCCTGAGGCGGTCGACACCGTCCTTCACCGAGGGAGCGTTCCAGAACTGCTTGTCGACGGCCTTTGCCGCCTTGCGCATCTGCCGTTGATCCCACAGTTTGGTGAGAATCACGTACCACGAGGCGAGCGACATGAGCAGCAGCAGTACCAGCACGGAGCGGGAGACTAAGTCTCCCGAGACCCACAGGGCGCTGAGGCCGTAAGGGTTATTGACGGTTACGCTCGGTTGATTTTCCATAGGTTCCTCGAAACAAAAAATGAGCCGCACGCAAGGTGCGGCCGATGTTCATCTGAGTTGGAATTTGACGATGAAGTTGACGCAGCCAGCGACCGGCTTGCCATCTTCGGTTGCCGGCGTGTACTTCCCTGATGCCGCCTTGGCGAGACGCAGGGCGCCGCCGTCGAGACGCGCGCTGCCGGAGGACTTGGTGACGCTCGGGTCCCCCGTCAGCCTGCCGTCGGGGCCAACGCACGAGTGCATCGTCACCGCGCCCTGCTCCTCGAGTCGCCGCGAGGCGTCGGGATAGTAGTCGTCGCTGTTGGGGAAGCCGCGGCCGGTGACTCCGGCGCCCGTGCGGTGCACTTCACGCGTCGGCGGCGGCGCCCTCACCACCGGCGTGTTGGTCACCCGGATCGCGGTGGTCTCGGACTCGACCGGCACGTTGATCGTCACATCCGGCGGCGGCAACTCCACCGGCGGGCGCTCGAACTGCGGCGGTGGTGGCGGCGGCGGCGCCTCCGTCTTCTTCACTTCCTCCACGATCTGCGTCTGGATCGGCGGCGCGAGCACCTCGATCGCGCGCCGCGCGAGACCGGTGGCGAGCGCCCAGGCGAGAAAGATATGGAGCACGACGATCGCTACCAGCACCGCGCCGCGCCGCGTCATGAACGTCGAGTCGTGTACTAAGGCTGCCATGTGTGATTGTTGCCGCGCGTCTGACTCAGCCAGAACCCCGTTGCCGGCGGGTTTAACCCCGCGGGCTCCCCTGGAATCGAATCATACTTGACGAACTCACTCCGTCAGGCAATCGGCCGGGGAGCGTGAAGTTCTAAAATCCCCCCGGACGGTTCCCCGCAGTGTGCGCTGCGACGGAGCCCCGCGCACTGTAACCGCTGACTCCGGGGCTGACAACTCCGTCAGTGGCTCAAGGAGCGCGCCGACGCGCCGGTATCGGCTCGGTCACCGCACCCTGCGAGGCGCTCTGGACAAGCCGCGCGTACTTGGCCAGAACGCCTGTCCTCGCATAAGGTCGCGCCGGCTTCCACGCCCGCCGCCGCGCCTTGAGTTCGGCAGCGGGAACCTGCACGCGAAGCTCGCGCTTGCGCGCATCTATCGCAATGCGGTCGCCATTACGCAGCAGGCCGATCGGCCCGCCCACGGCGGCCTCCGGCGTGATATGTCCGACCACAAAGCCATGGCTGCCCCCGGAGAAGCGACCGTCGGTGATCAGCGCAACCTTGCCGTCGAGGCCCCGCCCGCTGATGGCGCCCGTCGGGCTCAGCATCTCACGCATGCCGGGCCCGCCCTTGGGGCCCTCGTGGCGGATCACGACCACATCGCCGGCGCGTATCCGGCCGGCGAGAATCGCCGCCGTGGCGCGCTCCTCACCGTCGAAGACCCGTGCGCGGCCTTCGAATCGCTCACCCTCCTTGCCAGTGATCTTGGCCACCGCGCCCTCG
The DNA here is from genome assembly GCA_963804465.1 of uncultured Gammaproteobacteria bacterium. GTDB lineage: Bacteria > Pseudomonadota > Gammaproteobacteria > Steroidobacterales > Steroidobacteraceae > 13-2-20CM-66-19. The sequence goes on along the minus strand of CAWDQL010000017.1, from coordinate 142,629 downwards.
GGCGCCAGATTGCCGTAGAGAATGACCAGGTGGCTCTCCTTCTTAAGCGGATCAGAAAGCGGGCGAACAATCTCCTGTCCCTTCATGTACATGGGGGTCTTTTCGAGATTCTGTCGTAGTGTCTGGCAGGTGACCGTCATGCACTCCCCGTGCAGCAGCCCCGCATCGAGCAGCATCTTCATGAGAGGCTGAATGCCACCGATAGCGACCAGCTCCGACATGAGGTACTTGCCGCTCGGGCGCAGGTCGGCGAGCACCGGAGAGCGCCGGCCGATGCGGCTGAAGTCATCCAGGCTCAAGCGCACTCCTGCATCGCGCGCGATCGCCAGCAGGTGCAGCACCGCGTTGGTCGAGCCACCGAGGGCGGAGACCACGGTAATGGCGTTCTCGAACGCCTTGCGCGTCAGGATGTCGCGCGGCTTCAAGCCCTCGCGCACCAGTCTCACCACGGCAGCTCCCGCGCGCGCACTGTCGGAGTGCTTCGCCTCGCCCACCGCGTCCTGCGCGGAGCTTCCCGGTAAAGACAAGCCCAAGGCTTCGATTGCCGAGGCCATGGTGTTGGCGGTGTACATGCCGCCGCAGCTGCCGGGCCCGGGGATGGCGGTCCGCTCGATCTCCAGCAGCGCATCAGCCGACAGGGTGCCCGCCGCACGCGCGCCGACCGCCTCGAACACCGTGACGATATCGCGCCGCTGAATGCCCGGACGGATGGTGCCGCCGTAGACGAAGGCCGCCGGTCGGTTCAGCCGCCCCATAGCCATCGCACAGCCCGGCATGTTCTTGTCGCAGCCGCCGATCGCGACGAAGCCGTCGAACCCCTCGGCCCCGACCACCGCCTCGATCGAATCCGCGATGATCTCCCGCGACACGAGCGAATAGCGCATCCCGGGCGTGCCCATGGAGATGCCGTCCGATACCGTGATGGTATTGAACAGGACGCTCTTCCCCCCTGCCCCGTCGATGCCCGCGGAGGCGGCGTCGGCGAGCGCCCCGATATGCACGTTGCAGGGGGTCAGATTCGCCCAGGTCGAGGCCACACCGATCTGCGGCTTGCCGAAATCCTCGTCCCTGAAGCCCACCGCGCGCAGCATGGCGCGCGCCGGCGCCTGCTTCAGCCCGTCCACCACCACACGGGAGTACTGCCGGGCATCGGTAATCTTCTTCTGCATGCTCACCCACCTGTCGCGCCCGCACGCGCGGACCGTACGCCGGTCGGGGAGATTAGCATCCGCGACTTAAGGCTGCGCTCTCAACTCGTTGACAAGCCGGCGGTTCCTATGCTCCCATCGGACCAAGGTCTGGATCATCCGTGACATCCGCAGCAACATCGCTTGAGAACCGCGCCGCGGCACCCGCCGCGCGCCTCGCGCTGCTGCCTGGGCTTCCCGCACTGCTGCTCCTTAGTGGCGCAGCAAACCGGTGTGGGGCACGCACGACCGCCTGACCAAGCAAGTAAGGCACGAGCGAAGCAAGAGAGAACTTAAGACCCCGCACCGGCACCAAAGCCGCTGCGGGGTTTTTTGCGTTTGCAGCAGGAGAGTGACGCCATGAGGCTCTATTCGCAGAAAGACGTCGACCGCAAGGCGCTCAAGGGCGCACGCATCGCCATCCTCGGCTACGGCAGCCAGGGGCGCGCCCACGCGCTGAATCTCAAGGACTCAGGCTTCGACGTCGTCGTCGGTGTCCGCAAGGGGGGGCTGAGCTGGAAGAAGGCGCGCCGCGACGGACTCGAGGTGGCCGAGCCCGCCGCCGCCGCAGCGAGCGCCGATCTGGTGGCGATGCTGGTGCCGGACCTGGCACAGAAGGCGCTGTATCAGGACATAAGGAAGGTGCTGAAGAAGGGCGCGGCGCTGCTGTTCGCGCACGGCTTCAACATTCACTTCCGTCAGGTGAAGCCGCGTGCCGACCTCGACGTGGTGCTGATCGCGCCCAAGGGGCCGGGGGATCTGGTGCGCCGCCAGTACCAGCAGGGGCGCGGTGTGCCGTGCCTGCTCGCGGTCGCGCAGGACGCCACCGGCAAGGCGCATGCGCGCGCGCTCGCCTACGCCCACGGCATCGGCGGCACACGCGGCGGCGTCCTCGCGACGACCTTTGCCGAGGAAACCGAGACCGATCTGTTCGGCGAGCAGGCGGTACTCTGTGGTGGCACCACTGAGCTCGTGGTGAAGGGCTTCGAGACTCTGGTCGAGGCCGGCTATCAGCCCGAGGTCGCCTACTACGAGTGCCTGCACGAGCTGAAGCTCATCGTCGACCTGCTGCACGAGGGCGGCATCGCCAAGATGCATCAGTTCATCTCCGAGACCGCCAAGTACGGCGATCTGACACGCGGCCCGCGCATCGTCGACGAGCGCGTCAAGAAGCAGATGCGCAAGGTGCTCAGGGAAGTGCAGAGCGGCAAGTTCGCGCGCCAGTGGATCAAGGAGAACGAGAGCGGCAAGGCGAACTACCACAAGCTGCTCGCCGCCGACATCGACCGGCAGATCGAGAAGGTCGGAGCCGGCCTGCGCGCACGCATGCCATGGCTCAACGAGCGGCGCGCCTGAGGTGATGACCATGACCAGTGAGCCAGACCGGGTTCTGATCTTCGACACCACGCTGCGCGACGGCGAGCAGTCCCCGGGGTGCAGCATGACGCGGCCGGAGAAGCTGCGCGTCGCGCGCGCGCTCGCCGAGCTCGGCGTGGATGTCATCGAGGCCGGTTTCCCAGCCGCCTCGCGCGGCGACTTCGAGAGCGTGCAGGCAGTAGCGCGCGAGGTCACCGGACCGATCATCTGCGCACTCGCGCGCTGTAACACAGAGGACATCGAGCTGGCCGCGCGCGCCCTCGAGGACGCGCCGCGCCGCCGCATCCACGTGTTTCTCGCCACCAGCGCGATCCACCGCCAGTACAAGCTCAACATGGCGCAGGAGGAGATCCTGCGCGCCGCCGCCGCCGGCGTCGCCCGCGCCCGCGAGCTGTGCGCGGACGTCGAGTTCTCGCCCGAGGATGCCTCGCGCACCGAGCTCGAGTTCCTGGCGCAGGTGGTCGAGGTGGCGATCGCCTCCGGCGCGACCACCGTCAACATTCCCGACACCGTCGGCTACACGGTGCCGGACGAATTCGCGGAACTGTTCCGCTACCTGCGCAAGAACGTGCATGGGATCGATGGCATCCGCCTGTCGGTGCATTGTCACGACGACCTCGGCATGGCGGTCGCCAACAGCCTGACCGCGGTGGTTGCCGGCGCGCGCCAGATCGAGTGCACCATCAACGGCATCGGCGAACGCGCCGGCAACTGCTCGCTGGAAGAGGTGGTGATGGCTCTCAAGACCCGTGCCGCGTTCTTCCACGTCGCGACCGGCATCCACACCCAGCGCCTCTACCCCACCTCGCGTCTCGTCTCGAGCATCACCGGCATGCCGATCCCGCGCAACAAGGCCGTGGTCGGTGAGAACGCCTTCGCGCACGAGGCCGGCATTCACCAGCACGGGATGCTCAAGCACTACTCAACCTATGAGATCCTGCGTCCCGAGGACGTGGGGCTGTCGCGCAGCCACCTGGTACTCGGTAAGCACAGCGGCCGGCACGCGCTGCGCGAGCGTGTACAGACGCTCGGCTTCGAGCTCGACGAGGACGAGTTCAGTCGCCTGTTCGAGGACTTCAAGGCGCTCGCCGACCGCAAGAAAGAGCTCTACGACGGCGACATCGAGGCGCTCATTCTGCGCGCCGAGGGCGCAGCCGCAGGCCCCTGGACGCTCACCGAGCTCACTACCGAGGCACGCAGCTCGGGCGCGGCGCGGGCGCTGGTGGTGCTGACGCACGCCGACGGGCGCAGCGTCGAGCAGTCGGCCCAGGGCGACGGGCCCGTGGATGCCGCCTTCAAAGCGATCGAGGCCGCGACCGGCATCCGCGTGGTACTGCGCAAGTTCGAGGTCAAGGCGGTGTCCGAGGGCGAGGATGCACAGGGCGAGGCGCGCGTGTACGTGGAGTACAATCACAAGACCTACCGGGGCGCCAGCGTGAGCACCAATATCGTCGAGTCCGGCACGCGCGCGTTCCTCGAGGTGATCAACCGCATCGAGCTGGCGCAGAGCGGCACGCGCGCGCGCGCTGCAGCGACACCGCCGGTGCCGGCTGCGGTCTGAGCGAGAGGAGTTCCCATGCCCATTCCGGCCACGCAGTTCATCTGGTTCAACGGCAAGCTGGTGCCGTGGGAGAAGGCCACGGTGCACGTGCTGTCGCACGCGCTGCACTACGGCTCCTCCGTGTTCGAGGGTGTGCGCGCCTACGAGACGCCGCGCGGCGTGGCGATCTTCCGCCTGCGCGATCACACGCGGCGGCTGTTCGATTCGGCAAAGATCTACCGCATCGCGATGCCGTTCTCCGTCGAGCAGGTGAATGACGCCTGCCGCGAGGTGATCTCGGCCAACGCACTCAAGCGCGGCGCCTACATCCGCCCGGTGGTGTTCCGCGGCTACGGCGAGATCGGCGTGACGCCGAAGAACGACCCGCCGACGGAGGTCGCGATCGCCGCCTGGGAGTGGGGCAAGTATCTCGGCCATGAGGGGGAGGATGGCGGCGTCGACGTGTGCGTCTCCTCGTGGAACCGCGTGGCACCGAACACGCTGCCGGCGCTCGCCAAGGCCGGCGGCAACTACCTCTCGAGCCAGCTGATCGGTGCCGAGGCGCGCCGCCTCGGCTTTGCCGAGGGCATCGGGCTTGCGCCCGACGGCACCTTGAGTGAAGGCTCGGGGGAGAACCTGTTCCTGGTGAAGGACGGCGTGCTGCTGACACCCGCCCTCGCCCACTCGGTGCTCGGCGGACTGACGCGCGACACCGTGATTCGCCTGGCGCGCGAGCGCGGCATCGAGGTGCGCGAATGCGCCCTGCCGCGTGAGCTGCTGTACCTCGCGGACGAGGCGTTCTTCACCGGCACCGCCGTCGAGATCACCGCCATCCGCTCGGTCGACCGGTTGCCGGTCGGCAGCGGCAAGCGCGGCCCGGTCACCGAGACGCTGCAGAATGCGTTCTTTGGCCTGTTCTCGGGGAAGACTGCCGACCGCTTCGGCTGGCTCGACTACGTCGACATGGCGGCGCCGCGTGCCGCGGCCGCCGGCTGAACTGTCCGCTGCTACTGCCGGACAGCCCATGGCGCGCGCGCCACGCACACTCTTTGAGAAGGTCTGGGAGCGGCACGTGGTCGCGGCCGAGAGCGCCGCGACACCTGCGGTGCTTTACATCGACCTGCACCTGATCCACGAGGTCACCTCGCCTCAGGCCTTCACACTGCTGCGCGAGCGCGCTCTCAAAGTGCGGCGCCCGGAGCTGACGCTCGCCACCATGGATCACTCGACGCCGACCCGCACCAGCCAGGTGTTCGGCGGCGCGCCGATCGCCATCGAGTCCGCGGCGCGGCAGATCCGCGAGCTGGAAAGCAACTGCGCGAGCGCCGGCGTCGAGCTCTTCGGTCTCACCCATGAGCAGCGCGGCATCGTGCACATCATCGGACCGGAGCTCGGGCTCACGCAGCCGGGCAAGACCATCGTGTGCGGCGACAGCCATACCAGCACCCACGGCGCGGTCGGCGCCCTCGCCTTCGGCATCGGCACGACCGAGGTGGGCCACGTGCTCGCCACGCAGTGCCTGCTGCAGCGCAAGCCGCGCACGCTCGCGGTCGAGGTGGAGGGGAGCCTGCGCGCCGGCGTCGTGGCCAAGGATCTGATTCTGGCGATCATCGGCCGGCTCGGAGTCGCCGGCGGCACCGGTCACGTGATCGAGTATCGCGGCGCGACCATCCGCGCGCTCGACATGGACGAGCGCATGACGGTATGCAACATGTCGATCGAGGCGGGTGCGCGTGCCGGCATGGTGGCGCCCGATGAGACGACCTACGCCTACCTCGCCGGCCGCCCGCGTGCGCCCCAGGGAGCCGCGTGGGAGCGGGCACTGAGCGAGTGGCGCTCGCTCCCCACCGATACCGGCGCCGGCTTCGATCGCGAGCTGCGCGTCGATGCTGCGCAGATCGAGCCGATGATCACCTGGGGCACCAACCCCGGCATGGTGGTGCCGATCAGCGGTGCGATCCCCGACCGCGGCGCTGAGGCGGTGTACGCGCGGGCGCTCAGCTACATGGGCTTCGAGGCCGGGCAGCCGATCAGGGACCGGCCCGTGAACGTGGTGTTCATCGGCAGCTGCACCAACGCACGCCTCTCGGACCTGCGCAGCGCCGCGCGCGTGCTGCGCGGCCGGCGCATCGCCCGCGGCCTGACCATGCTGGTGGTACCGGGCTCGCAGCAGGTGAAGCGCGCGGCGGAAGCCGAGGGGCTCGATCGGGTGTTCATCGAGGCGGGTGCCGAGTGGCGCGAGTCGGGCTGCTCCATGTGTCTCGGCATGAACGGCGATACCGTGGCGCGCGGGCAATACGCCGTCAGCACCAGCAACCGCAATTTCGAGGGCCGCCAGGGCGCGGGCGCGCGCACGCTGCTCGCGAGCCCGCTCACCGCGGCGGCCTGCGCGGTGCGCGGCCGCGTCACCGATCCGCGCGAGCTGCTGTGATGGACGCGTTCACCAGCCTGAAGTCGCGCACCGTGGTGATGCCCGCCAGCAACATCGACACCGACCAGATCATCCCGGCGCGCTTTCTCACCACCACCACACGCACGGGCTTAGGCAGCCACCTGTTCGCGGACTGGCGCTACGACGAGGCCGGCCGCCCGCGGCCCGAGTTCGTGCTCAACCGGCCGGAGAGCGCCGGCTGCCGGATCCTGGTCGCGGGGCGCAACTTCGGCTGCGGCTCATCGCGCGAGCACGCGCCGTGGGCGCTCCTCGACCACGGTTTCCGTGCCGTGGTGAGCACCGAGATCGCGGACATCTTCTGCAGCAACTCGCTGAAGAACGGGCTGCTGCCGGTGATCGTCGAGGAGACCACGAGCGAGTGGCTGCTCGCGCACCCGGGCGCCGAGCTCACCGTGGATCTCGCCGCCGCCACGCTCGCGCTCCCTGACGGCATCACGGTGAGCTTCCCCATCGAGGCGTTCGCGCGCCACTGTCTCCTCAACGGCATCGACGAGCTCGGCTACCTCCTCGCCCGCAGCCCGGAAATCGAAGCCTTCGAGCGAGGCCGATGAGGGCCCGCATCGCGGTACTGCCCGGGGATGGCATCGGGCCCGAGGTCATTGCCGCGGGCCTTCAGTGCCTGCGCGCCGTGGCCGCGCGCTTCGACCACGAGTTCGAGCTCACCGAGCTCGCCTTCGGCGGCGCCGCCATCGATGCACACGGCGAGCCGTTGCCGGCGGCAACCCTCAGTGCCTGCCGCGCGGCGGACGCGGTGCTGCTCGGGGCCATCGGCGGACCGAAGTGGTCGGCACCCGATGCGCCGCTGCGCCCCGAGACGGGGCTCCTGCGGCTGCGCAAGGAGCTCTGCGTGTACGCCAATCTGCGCCCGGTGAAGGTGCACGCTGCATTGAGCGGCGCCTCGACGCTCAAGCCCGAGGTGGTCTCCGGCGTCGATCTGGTGTTCGTGCGCGAGCTCACCGGCGGGATCTATTTCGGCGCCAAGACGCGCGATGCCACGCGCGCGACCGACACCTGCGTCTACACGGCCGCGGAGATCGAGCGCATCGTACGCGTCGCGGCGCGACTGGCGCGCGCGCGCCGCCGGCGCCTGACCTCGATCGACAAGGCGAACGTGCTCGAGACTTCGCGCCTGTGGCGCGCGGTCACGACTGAGCTCATGGCGCGCGAATTCCCCGACGTCGCGCTCGAGCACACTCTCGTGGACGCGGCCGCGATGCACCTCATCCACCGGCCGCGCGACTTCGACGTGCTGGTGACCGAGAACATGTTCGGCGACATCCTCACCGACGAGGCCTCGATGCTCGCCGGGTCCCTCGGGCTCCTGCCCTCGGCCTCGCTCGGCGAGGGCCGGCGCGGCCTCTACGAGCCGATCCACGGCTCGGCGCCGGACATCGCCGGCCGCGGCATCGCCAATCCCTACGGCACGATCTACAGCGTGGCGCTGCTGCTGCGGCACTCGCTCGGGCTGGAAACGGAAGCGGCCGCGCTCGAGCGCGCCGCGGACCAGGCGCTCGCCGCCGGCGCGCACACCGTGGACCTCGCCCCCGCGGGGACACGCGCGCTCGGCACGCGCGCGGCCGCGGACGCCGTGATCAGCAGCCTGCAGCCGCGAGCCTGAGTTCGCGCACCGGCAGCACGCGCGCGGCTCGCGCGAGCGCGCGCGCCAGATCCTCGCGCAGATCAGTGAGCGCCTCGATGCCGATCGACAGGCGGATGAGGCCGTCGCTCAGGCCCGCCTTGAGGCGCGCCGCCGGATCCATGGCTGCGTGCGTCATCGTGGCGGGATGCGCCACCAGACTCTCGACGCCGCCCAAGGATTCCGCCAGCGAGAAGCAGTTGAGATCGGCGACGAACTCCCGCACCGCGTCGTGCCCGCCCTCGAGCTCGAGGGTGACGACGGCGCCGTAGCCGCGCTGCTGGCGCCGTGCGAGCTCATGCCCGGGGTGGCTCGCAAGCCCCGGGTACCACACACGCCGCACGTTCGCCTGGCCCTCGAGCCAGTGCGCCAGGGCGTGCGCGTTGCGCGCGTGGTGTTCGAGCCGCGCGTGCAGCGTGCGCAGCCCGCGCAGCGTCAGGTAGCTGTCGAACGGCGCGCCGGTCAGCCCGAGGCAGTTGGCCCACCACACGAGCTGCTCGTGCAGGGCCGCATCACGCGCCACTACCGCGCCGCCCACCACGTCGCTGTGGCCGTTGAGGTACTTGGTAGTCGAATGCACGACGAGGTCGGCGCCGAGGGTGAGCGGCTGCTGCCACGCCGGCGACAGGAAGGTGTTGTCGACGACGCTGAGCGCGCCGCGCGCCCTGGCCGCGGCCGCGAACGCCGCGATATCGGTGATGCGCAGCAGCGGGTTGCTCGGCGTCTCGATCCACAGCAGCGCCACCGGCTTATCGAGCGCGGCGCGCACCGCGGCGGCGTCGCCGAAGTCGACGAACTCGACCTCGCGCTCACCGCGCTTGCGCCAGGCGTCGAACAGGCGATACGTGCCGCCGTAACAGTCGTGCGGCGCGACGATGCGTGCGCCCGCCGGCACCAGGTACCCGGTCAGCGTCACCGCCGCCATGCCGCTCGCCGTGACGACGGCTCCCGCCCCCTGCTCGAGCTCGGTGAGTGCATCCGCGAGCAGGTCGCGCGTCGGGTTTCCCGAGCGCGTGTAGTCGTAGGCGCGCTTCTCGCCGAAGCCACGAAACGCGAAAGTCGAGGACAGGTGCAGCGGCGGTATCACGCAGCCCGTGTGCTCGTCGCACTCGAGGCCGGCGCGCACCGTCTGCGTTACCTGGCTCACGCCGTTGGCCGCCGACTCGGCAGTCGAGAGAAGGTCAGTTACCCGGGTCATGTTCGATCCTCCGCACGCGTTCCGGCTCATCGGAAGCTCGCGGAGCGGGCCGGCCACAGGAGCGGACCGGCTTGTTGCGTCCATCCCCGCACCGGGGTGGCACCCCGGGGAGGCTACGCAAACCGCTCATCTGTTGATCCCGGACGCAAGTCCGAAATCGCAGGAGTTGGCACCTTTCCAGGGTGGTTAAGCCTGGCGGTTGCCCCGGCGTCTAAGGGCCTATCCCTCAGCCGGTCTCGATGAGTGAGGCGAGTTTAGGGTGCGCCGGCCTCGTAGCGCAAGCCGACCGGCGTTCAACGGGGCGCGAGGGTCGCGGCGCGCCGCTCGGCATCCGCCGCCTCGGCGTTGCGACCACGGGCGCGGAGCGAGTCTGCGATCAGCGTCCAGGCCCCGGCCTGTGCATCCGCGTCGCCGCTCGCGAGCGCGAGCGCCTTGCGTCCCATGCCGTCGGCCTGCCCGGCGTTGCCCTGCTGCAGCTGCAGGCGGCCGAGCTCGACCCACAGCAGCGGATTGTCGGGTTCGATACGCAGCGCCCGCTCGAGCGTCGCACCGGCCGCAGCGAATTCCCCGCCCGCCGCCTGTGTGTGCGCCTGCCCGACCAGCGCGGTCGCGGCCGGCCCCATGCGCGGGCGCGGGGGCGCGCCAGGCGGCTGCACCGGTACGGGAGACGCCGCCCCCTGCACACTGCCCGTCGGGGCTGCGCCCGGCGTGGCACCCGCCGGTCCGCCTGCGGGCAGCGGGCCGCGCACCGCGCAGGCGCTCAGAGCCAGCGCGAGGAGCACCGTCGGCGTCGGGCGCATCAGTGCACCAGAGCGTGGAGCCAGCGCCCGGTACGGTCGATCAAGGTCGTCACGGGATTGCCGGCGTCGGTGAAGCCGCAGCCGGGCTTCACCGGGATCTGCGCCGCGGCGGGCACGGCGACCGTCACCCGGTCGTCGGAGCAGCCCGGCAGCACCCGCAGTCCGGTCGCATACTCGATCTCCATGTCGACGAGCCCCTCAGGTCTGGGCTGGTTCCACGATCGGCCGTTCAAGCCTGCCATGATGTGCGCCCACACCGGCAACGCGCCGGCCGAGCCGGTGAAGCCGGTCGGCGCGTTGTCATCGTATCCCACCCACACCACGGTGAGATCGCTCCCCGAAAAGCCCGCGAACCAGCTGTCGCGGAACTCGGATGACGTCCCGGACTTGCCCGCCACCACGAGGTCTGGCGGCAGCAGCGGTCGCGCCGCGCGTCCGGTGCCGCGATTCATGACCTGAACGAGCAGCCGGTCGAGCTGGTACATGGCCTCCGGGGTTGCTACCTGCGTCACCTGGAGCGGAAAGGCCTTAAGCGCCTTGCCGTCCGCGCCGATCACGGTGCGCACGGCGCGCAGCGGATTACGGAAGCCGCCGTTGGCCAGCCCGTTATAGAGCTGCGCCGCCTCGAGCGGCGTGACGTTGACTGCCCCCAGCAGCATTGCCGGCACCTGCTCGGGCGCAGGCTCGAGGCCGAAGCGCTGGAGCGTCGCGGCGACTTTCGCCACGCCGAGGTCGAGGCCGACGCCGACCGTCGCCAGATTGAGCGAGTCGGCGAGCGCGCGCACCACCGGCACCGGGCCGTTGACGTCGCGGTTGAAGTTCTCGGGCCGCCAGTGCTTACCGCCCGCAAGCCGCACGTCCACCGGCTCGTCCTGCACGATGGTGGCGGCGTTGTAGCGGCCGCTCTCGAGTGCGGTGAGATAGATGAACGGCTTCACCAGCGACCCCATGGCGCGATGTGCATCGAGTGCCCGGTCGAAGCCGTCGTAGCCGACGTCGCGCCCGCCGACGATTGCGGTCACATCGCCGCTCTGCGGCGTCGTCACCACCACCGCACCGTCCAGCGGCTCCGTGCCGCGCTTCTTCTGCTGATCGAGCCGCGCGAGCTCGTGCTCGAGGGCGTACTCGGCTGCATCCTGGGCGCGCGGCTCGAGGCTGGTGTAGATCGACAGCCCGGCCTCGGTCAGATCCTCGTCGCGATAGTCGCGCCGCAGCGTGCGGCGCACGAAGTCGAGATACGCCGGGTAGTAGGCGCCCGCCGGACGGGCGGTCACGCCGAGCGGCTTGTGCGCCGCCGCGGCCGCGTCCGCCGCGCTCACCACGTGCTGCTCGGCGAGCTCGGACAGCACCAGGTTGCGCCGTGCGAGCGCCCGATCGGCATGGCGCCGCGGGTCGTACCAGGACGGCCCGCGCACCACCGCCACCAGCAGCGCAACCTCGGAAGTGTCGAGCTCCGCGAGCGGCTTGCCGAAGTAGAACTGGCTCGCCAGCCCGAAACCGTGGATCGCCCGATCGCCGTCCTGGCCGAGGAAGATCTCATTGATATAGGCGTTCATGAGATCGTCCTTGGTGAAATGCGCATCGAGCGTGATCGCCATGATCGCCTCGCGCAGCTTGCGTCCGAGCGTCTGCCGCGAGGACAGGAAGTAGCTGCGCACCAGCTGCTGCGTGAGCGTGCTGCCGCCCTGCTCGATCTGCCGCGCACGCAAGTCCACCCACAGCGCCCGCAGGATCGCCTGCGGATCGACGCCGCGGTGCGAGTCGAAGCGCCGGTCCTCCACCGCCTTGAGCGCCGCCGGCAGCAGCGGCGGCACGTCCCTCGGGCTTACCACGACCCGGTCCTCGCCGTGACTCGGGAAGATGCTGCCGATCAGCAGCGGCTCGAGCCGCAGCACCGGCACGTCGTGCCCGGCGGCATCCTTCAGGCTGTCGATGCCGGTCGTGCCGCAGAAGATGCTGAGCAGCTGGGCCTCGCGCTTCTCGTCCGGGAAACTCACCGCCCGCAGCGCCACATCGATCCGCCCGCCGCCGCTCAAGCGGTAGCTCCCCGGCCGGTCGAGCTGCGTCACCCGCCGGTAGTGCAGCCGCTCGAGCTCGTGGGCGAGCTCGGGCGCCGGCAGCGGCAGCCCGACATACAGCTCGAGCGGCGCTGCATACACCTGCGCCGGCAGCGTCCAGCGCCGGCCTTCGAACTGCCGGGTCACCAGCAGATCGAGATACAGCACGTACAGGGCGCCGAGGAGCGCGGCCGCGCCGATGAGACCGAGAGCCAAGCGTTTCAGAGGATCAGCTCCACGGCCGGAGCGCGCAGGTTGTATTGCGAGCTCATCACGTGGCCGTAAGCGCCGGCGTTGGCGATCACGAGCACATCGCCCTCCTGCGTCGGCGGCAGCAGGCGGTCGTGGCCGAGCACGTCCGCGCTCTCGCAGATCGGGCCGACGATGTTGACCAGCTCGGTGGCGGGCTCGTCCACGCGCGTGAGGTTCGCGATCTCATGGTATGCACCATAGAGTGCCGGGCGGATGAGGGAGTTCATCCCGGTGGCGACGCCGACGAAGCGCACGCCGCTCTTGTGCTTGAGCTGCGTGACGCGGGTCAGCAGCACCCCCGCCGCGGCCACCAGATACCTGCCGGGCTCGAGCCAGAATTCCAGTCCCGGGTGCGCGGCCCGTACCTGCCCGAGGAGCGTGTCCAGCCGCCCGAGATCGACCCCCGGCTGCTCGGGACGCTCGGGCACGCCGAGCCCGCCGCCCACATCGATCACGCGCACGTCTGCGAGGCGCGCAGCGGCCGCGGCGAGCAGCCGCGCGGTGTGCTCCCAGCTGCTGACATCGAAGATGCCGCTGCCGACGTGCGCCTCGAGTCCGGTGATGCGTGCACCCGCGGCACGCGCCGCGCGCGCGAAGCCTTCGAGCTCGCCGAGCGGCACCCCGAACTTCGAGCGCGTGCCGGCGGTGCGCACGTGCGAGTGGTGGCCGCGGCCGACGCCGGTGTCGAGGCGCGCGAAGATCTCGCGCCCCGAGAAGAGCTCCGGCCATGCTTCCAGGGCGAAGCTGTTGTCGACCGTCACGCACACGCCGCGCGCGAGCGCCCAGGCGTATTCCTCGCGCGGTGCGAAGTTCGGCGTGTACAGCACGCGCGGCGGCTCGAGCTGCGGACAGGTGGCGAGAATGCGCTCGACTTCCCCGCGCGACACACACTCGAACTCGATGCCCTCGTCCTCGAGCGCCTTGAGGATCTCGGGGTGCGGATTGGCCTTCATGGAGTAGTGCACGCGGTCGACCGACTTGAGCGCGCGCAGTGCGCGCGCGGCGCGGCGCACGCTCTCGAGGTCGTAGACGTAGGCTGATGGGTGCGCGCCCAGTGCCGCGAGCAGCTGCGCACGGCACGTGCGCCACCAGGGCGGCGTGCGGCGCGCGCCCTCGGCAGGTGCGGAGAACAACTGCTGCCAGGTGGGGCCGAGCACCCGGTCGTCGGCAACCGGCTGGATAAGGAGTGCATGCAGCTGCTCGACCAGCCGGTCGCCCTGGTCCTCATCGACCACGAAGGTGAAGTTGAGGTCGTTGGCGGCCTGGCTGACCAGATGGATCTTCTGCTCCTCGAAGAACTCGAAGGCGCCGCCGAGCTGATGCAGGATCGCGCGGATGTTGCGCCCCACGAGACTCACCGAGGCGCACGGGCCGATCACCTGCACGCGGCACAGCCGCGACAGATCGGCGGCGAGCGCGCTCACCTGGGCGTTCTCCAGCGTGTTGGCGGCCGGATCGAGCGACACGGTCACGTTGGTCTCAGAGGTCGACACCAGGTCGACCGACAGGCCGTGCTGCTTGAACACCTGGAAGGCATCGGCGAGGAAGCCTACCTGGTGCCACATGCCCGGGCTTTCCATCGAGATGAGGGTGATGCCCTTGCGCGTGCACACGGCCTTCACCTGCGCGCCGCCCGCGCCGCCCTCGGCGCTCAGCACCGTGCCCTCGAGGTGCGGGGCCTGCGTGGCATAGATGTGCAGCGGGATGTGCTGCTGGCGCAGCGGCAGGATGCAGCGCGGGTGCAGCACCTTGGCGCCGCTGGTGGCGATCTCCTGCGCCTCGTCGTAGTGGAGCGAGCGCAGCAGACGCGCGGTCGGCGTCGCGCGCGGGTTGGCGCTGAACATGCCGGGGACGTCGGTCCAGATCTCGAGCCGCTGCGCGCGCAGCTTGGCGGCGAGATAGGCCGCGGAGGTATCCGAGCCGCCGCGGCCAAGCAGCACGGTGCTGCCCTCGCCGTCGCTCGCGATGAAGCCCTGGGTCACGAGCAGCGGCGGCAGCGTCGCGAGGCGCTCGGCGAGCGCCTCATCAGGCGCGAAGCTGCACACCGCCGACAGCACGCTAGACTTTGCCGAGGCGCTGTGCCGTTCCTCGGCGCGCAGCAGGGTGCGTGCGTCCACCCACGCCACCTCGAGCCCGCGCGCGGCGAGAAACCGCGCACCGACGCGCGTCGCCATCAGCTCGCCCGCCGCCAGCACACGCGCGCGCGTGCGGTCGCTGACTTCGCGCGCCCGCGCGATCCCGGCTGCCAGCTCGCGCAGCTCCGCAAACTGCCGCTCGAGCTCCTCGCCGAGCGGCACGCCGAGCTCGGCCGCGAGGCGCTGATGGCGCTCCTCGATGGCACGCAGCTCGCTCTCGTGGCGGCCTTCGACGGCGGCGACCAGCAAGCGTTCGAGGCGATCGGTGATGCCGCTCACCGCCGAATGCACGATGAGCACGCGCGCACCGTTGGCGCGCCGGTCGGCGGCCACCTGTGCGATGTTGGTCCAGTTGGAGAGCGTCGCGACGCTCGTGCCGCCGAACTTCAGGACGATCCAGGCAGAGGGCGTACGTGTCACGACTGTTTCCCTAAGCGCGCATCGCCCCCCGAGGAAGCGCGGCGGCGCGGTCCGACTCAAGTCTGGAGGGAGTGAGCAGCGCGAGAGGCTGCGCTAGAGCTCGTCGTCGTCGAAGTCCTGCAGATCCTTCTCGAGCTTCTTGTCCGCCAGCACTTCCTCGAGACGACTCCAGGCGGCCTTGCCGCGCTTGCCCTGCGTGCGGACGCGCTTGTCCACCCGATCCAGCATCCGGTCGTAGTCGGTGCCGTCCTCGGGCGGACTGTTAAGGAATTCCTCGTCGAGGTCGAAGCCCTCGTTATCCCGTTCAGACATCTGGTAGTACTAAATCACTAATTAATTCAACGAGTAACGTGCTAATTCGGCACGGCACAAGGCGCGAACTATAGCCGATTCGCGCCCACGATCAATATTTGCCGGAATGGGGGGTGTCGGGCCGCAAACAAGGGCCCGGGGGAAGCTCAAGCGTGATCGGTGCCGTCCCTGACAACCACGGGGGCACCGCGGCTTAAGCCCAGCCCCTCGGCGGCGTTGTGCTCGGCCCTGGCGATCTCGACCACGCCGAAGGAATTCACCAGCGCCAGGTACTCCCCCGGCCTGCTATCGCCATAGGTTCGCAGCAGCGGAAAGCTGTGGTTGCCGGCGTGCACCACCGGCACCCGGAAGCGCGCGATCAGGCCGGCGTCGATATTGCTGATGAGGTTGCCGAAGTGATCGATCGTGATGACGACGCCCGCAACACTCGCCGGCCCCACCGCCGGATCCTCGACCCAGGACGGCACGAGGGTGTCGATCGCCTCGCCGAGGTCGCGCGGCACACAGCGCCCGGCGGCGAGCTCCGCTGCGACCGGCGCAAAGATGTCCCGGCCGTGGAAGGTGGCGCTGGGGTGATCCACGCCGAGCCGCGCGAGGTGCGGCGCAGTGAGCCGCGTGAGACTCGCCCCCGCGTTGCGGCTCACGACCGGCGCCAGCAAGCCGTTGTCGGGCGCCAGAAAGAAATGTCCGCCCGCCTCGGCCGCGAGAATGTCCCGGGAAGTGCCGACCCCCGGGTCCACCACGGCGACGTGCACGGTGCCTTGCGGAAAGAAGCGGAACGCCCGCGCCAGCCAGAAGCCCGCCTCTGCCGGCCAGTGCACCAGGATCTCGTGGGTGAGATCGATGATCCGCGCCGCCGGGAAGCGCGTGAGGATGCAACCCTTCATGACCCCGACGAACGGGCCCTGGTGTCCGAAGTCGGTGGTGACGGTGATGACGCCCGAAGCCGCCAAGAGGGTCCGTCCGCCTCGCTCGCGCGGCTCAGCCGCGCCCGCGGCCAGGATGCGGGCGTGCGCCCTCGGCACAGGCGCGGCAGCGGTCGGTGTAGGGCACCGCGACGAGGCGCTCCGGCTCGATGTCGCTGCCACATACCGAGCAGCTGGTGTAGCGGCCCTGTGCCAGGCGCCGCAGCGCCGCCTCGACCTGCTGCAGCTCGGCGCGCGCCGAGTGCGAGATCGCGCCCAGCACGTCGTCGTTCTCGCGCTGCGTCACCTGCTCGGCGAAATCGGCCGACAGCGGATCCGCCTCATGCCGCAGGTCAGCGCTCGCATCGCTCGCCCGTTGCCGCAGCTCCTCCCGGCGTTTGAGCAGCCTTTCGCGTACCGCGTCGGTTTCCACCTGCACCTCCCGCCGGCAGCCTCAGGACGTCCGCGGCCCGGCGCGCCGCGCCTCGAGCCACTTCTGCAGCCTGTCGAACGGCTCGATGAACTTCGCCACGCCCTCGCGCTCGAGCTGCTGCGCGACCGCCTCGAGATCGACGTCGAGACGCTCCAGCCCCTCGCGGGTATCGGAGCCATCCGCGAGGTGGCGCTCGAGACGCAGCTCCGGGCGGCCGAGGCGCCGGTAGGCGTTCAGGGTCTCGAGCGGCATGGTGTTGACGGTGTCCGGCACCACCAGCTCCTCGACATACTTGATGGGGCTGTAGCTCGGATCCTTGGTCGAGGTCGACGCCCACAGCAGGCGCTGCGGCCGTGCGCCCTGCGCCGCGAGCGCCTGCCACTGCGGCGTCGCCAGCGTCTCCTCGAAGATCTCGTACGCACGGCAGGCGCTGGCGATGGCCGCCTTGCCCCGCAGGGTGCGCGCCGCCGGCTGGCCGCGCGCCAAGAGCTCATCGAGCAGCTTGTCCACGAGCGTGTCGATACGGCTGAGGAAGAAGCTCGCCACCGAGGCGACCAGCCCAAGCGGCTGTGCGGCGCGGGCGCGGGCCGCGAGGCCGTCCATCCACGCCCGCGTCACCGCGCGGTAGCGCTCGGGCGAGAACAGCAGCGTCACGTTGACGTTGATGCCCTTGGTGATGAGGTCGCGGATCACCGGCAGACCCGCTTCGGTCCCCGGGATCTTGATGAACACGTTCGGCAGGTCGAGCCGCTGCCACAGGCGTTGCCCTTCGGCGAGACTGCCGCTCGGGTCGTAGGCGAGATGCGGCGACACCTCGAGACTCACGAAGCCATCGCCCCCCTGGGTGCGGTCGTAGAGACCGCGCAGCAGTCCCGCCGCCTCGCGCACATCGCGGCTGGCGAGCTCCTCGTACAGCGCCTGCGCGCTGGGCTCAGTGGCGAGCAGTGCGCTGAGCGACTGCGCGTAGCTCGGATCGCCCATCATGGAGTTGGCGAAGATCGCGGGGTTGGAGGTGACGCCCGCGATGCCGTCTTCGCGGATCAGCCGTGCCAGGCTGCCGTCCTCGAGAATGCCGCGCCCCAGATCGTCCAGCCAGGCGCTCACGCCGAGCTTGCGCAACTCGAGCAGCGGATTGGGAGCCAGCGCGTCCATCGGATCCTTCGACCGTCAGAGTAGCGCAGCTTAAATCCGCCGTCTCGCGGTTTCAGGCCGGATATGCGTAAATCCCTATACGCAGACCACTCGCGAGGAGCGCGAACATGGCAGAAGGCTTCGATGGCGGCCGCTTGGCCGAGGAGCTGCGGATGCTGGTGAGCGAGGCCGAGGCGTTGCTGCGCACCTCGATCGGATCGGCAAGTCCTGCGGAGGAAGAACGCGCCGCGGCCACCCTGGCCGACCTCAAGGCCCGCTTGAGCGGGCTCGAGGGTCAGCTCAGGGGGCGTGCGCGCGATGTCGACAGCTATGTGCGCGACAACCCGTGGCAGGCGGTCGCGGTAGTCGGCGGAGTGGCGCTGCTCCTCGGGCTCATCATGGGCCGCAGATGACGGGCGCGGACGCCTCCTCTGCGGGCGTGCACCGGGAGGCGCCACCGCCGCTGCGCGGCCTGCTGGCGACGGCGCTCGAGGCGATCGGCACCCGGCTCGAGCTGGCATCCGTCGAGCTCGAGATTCACCTGCTCGGGGTGTTGCGCACGCTCCTGTGGGCGTTCGCGGCCATGCTGTGCGGACTTCTGGCGCTCGCCTTCGGCGTGGTCGCGCTGATTGCAGCGCTGTGGAGCACACACCGCTTACTGGGGCTGCTGGCAGGGAGCCTCACCTTCGTCGTGCTGGGGGTCGTGTTCGGCTGGCTCGGCGTGCGCTCGTTTCACAAGCACCCCGCGCTGCTCTCCGGCTCGCTCGAGCAGCTCGACAGCGACCGCCGGCGGGCGGCAGGCACGCCGTGAGCCGGGTGAAGCAACTCGAAGCGCGCCGGCGCGTTCTCATCGCGCGCTGTGCCGCGCAGCGCGTCGAGCTCACCCAGCGGCTCGCCGAGCTCGATCCGCTCACGCTGCTGCGCGGTGTGGGCGCAGGTCACGGCCGGCCGGCGCTGCGTCATCCGCTCGCCTGGGCGGCGGTGCTCGCGGGGCTGCTGTTCCTCGGGCGCACACGCGAGGTTCTGACCTTCGTGCTGTGGGTGCGCTCGGCGCTGTCGCTCGCCGGACGGGTCGCACAGATCGTGCGTGGCGTGACGGAACTGCGCGCAGCACGCGCCGGCCGCGAAGAGCACACGCCGGTGAGCACCGGCACCGCCAGCGCGCGCGGTTAGTGCTCGGCGGTGCCGCTCGCGGCAACCCGCTGCGGCACCGGCGTGGCGGCGACCGGTGCATCCGGAGTCGCCGCCAGCCCTACCACCGTCGGCATACCGCTGGCGGCCGCCAGCGCCTGACGCGCCAGGTCCCAGTCAATCGCGGCGCTGCTGTCACCGAGCGCCTGATCGAGCAGCTTCGAGAGCAGATCGAGATCCGGCTCGACGCTCTGTCCTTGGTCGTCGATCGGCGGGTGCGCCTCGACCAGCAGCTTGCCGTCCACCCACGCGACCTTCACCGGCTCGTTGACCAGCCACACCCTGGTGCCCACCGACACCAGCGGAAACAGCGCGGCGACGTCCTCGGGATACATGCGGATGCAGCCGTGCGTGACCGACATGCCGACCGCGGTCGGATTGTTGGTGCCGTGAATCATGTACTCGCCGTTGCCGGCCGCGAGACGCAGCGCGAAGTCGCCGAGCGGATTGTCGGGCCCCGCAGGCACGACCTTCGGCAGCGGATCGTCGTTGGCCGCATGCTCCTTGCGGATCGACTCGGGCGGATACCAGGCGGGATGACGGATCTTGGCGATGACGCGCGTCTCGCCGAGCGGGGTGCGCCAGTCCATCTTGCCGACGCTGATCGGATAAGTGATGACCACCGGCTGCTCGTGAGCATTGCGCGGCTTGGGGTAGTAGTACAGCCGGTGCTCGGGCAGGTTGACGACGATGCCTTCGCGCGGAGCGGTCGGGAGAATGCGCCGCCCGGGGAGCACCACTCTCTTGCCGGCACCGGGCAGCCACACATCGACCCCGGGATTGGCACGGATGATCTCGTAGTAGCCGAGGCTGTAACGGTGGGCCAGGTCGGGAAGCGTGTCCTCGTAAACCGTGGTGATGGTGTTGTCATCGCCCACCACCGCGGAGCCGTCGACCGGCAACGGCATCACGCTCGCACCGGCCGGCAGAGCCATGAGAGCCGCAGCCACGAGGCTCAAACCACGCCACACACTCATCGGTCTGATTTTACTATAAAACCCGCCGCGCAGGACCGTCCGCAACCGCGTTCGATTCCTTTAGCATCGCGTTGTGACGGCCTTCCCGAAACCGCCCCGCGCCTTTTACGCCCGCAGCGCGCTCAGCGTGGCGCGCGAACTCATCGGCATGCATCTGGTCCATGACGACGGGGTGCGCGTGCGCCGCGGCCGCATCGTCGAGACCGAAGCGTACCTGGGTCCCCGCGATCGCGCGGCGCATTCCTGGCGCGGGCGCACGCCGCGCACTGAGGTGATGTTTGGACCGCCGGGCTACGCATACGTTTACCTGATCTACGGCGTCTGGCACTGCCTCAACGTGGTGACGGCCACCCAGGGCGTACCGCACGCGGTGCTGCTGCGCGCGCTCGAGCCGCTCGAGGGCATCGATGACAGGACCTGGGGGCCGGGACTGCTGTGCCGCGCACTGCACGTCGATCGCCGCATGAACGGCATCGACCTGCGCGGTGAGGTGCTGTGGATCGAGCGGCCGCGGCGGGCGGCACGCGTATCCATCGGGCGCAGCACCCGCATCGGCGTCGAGTCGGCGGGCGTCTGGGCACTGCGTCCCTGGAGGTTCTTCGATCGCGCTTCGTGCTACGTTTCCACTTCCAGACGGAGACCGAACTGAATGCTGACCCGAATCCGCCCCCTGACTCGCAGCGCCGCCTGGCTGCTCGCCGCCGCGGCCGCCCTTAGCCCCGGCGGCGCGTCCGCGCAGCTCGTGGAAGGCACCGACTACCGCACGCTCACCCCGGCGCAGCCGACCACCAGCCCCGGGAAGATCGAGGTACTCGAATTCTTCTCCTACGCCTGTCCCCATTGCAGCAAGTTCTATCCCCTGGTGAACGCCTGGGCGGCGAAGCTGCCGAAGGACGTGGTGTTCAAGCGCGTGGCGGTCGGCTACGGGCGTCCCCAGTGGCTCAACCTGTCGCGCACCTACTACGCGCTTCAGGCCACCGGGGACCTCGGCAAGCTCGACGGGGCGCTGTTTCACGCCATCCACGACGAGCAGCTGCCGCTCTTCGATGAGCAGTCGATCGCCGACTGGATCGGCAAGCACGGCGGCAACCCCGACAGGTTTGCCAACGCCTATGTCTCTTTCGGCGTCAACAACCAGACCGTGCAGGCCGACCAGATGGTCGAGGACTACCAGATCAGCGGCATTCCGGCGCTCGCGGTAAACGGCCGCTACGTCGTCATCAGTCCCACGGAGGCCGTCGACGAGGAGCAGACCTTCAGGGAACTGCTGGCGCGCACCGACAAGGTGATCGCCCTGGCGCGCGCCGGAGCGCCGGCCGGCGCTGCCAAACCCAAGTAGCGGCGCGCGACCCTCAGGCATCAGCCGCGCGCGCCAGCTCGAGCAGCTGGCTCGCCTCGGGCACGCGGTCGCCGCGCGCGAAGTGAATGGCCTTGACGGTGCCGGCGTAGGGTGCCGTGATGGTGTGCTCCATCTTCATCGCCTCGATGACCATGAGCACCTCGCCCGCGGCCACCTTCTGCCCGACCGCCACCGGCACCGACACCACCACTCCCGGGAGCGGTGTCGTCAGCCCGCCGCCGCTCGCGCTCGCAGAGAATTCGCGCGTGCGCGGATCCTCGATGAGGAACTCGTACTGCGCGTCGTCCTCCCAGAGCGTGACCTGGGCCCCCTCGACCGTGCAGCGCGCGCGCCGCCGCCGCTCGACCAGGCGTGCGGCGATGCCCGCCGTCCCGTCCGTGTCCGGGCGGTAGCTCAAGTCCGCGATCTGCAGGAGCGTGCGCGCATCGACGTGCGCAGCCGTCGGCCGTCCGCCCGTGAAATGCAGCTCCACGGTGTGCGTCTGGCCGTGCCGCGACAGCACGCAGGCGACCGTCGCCGGGAGATTCGGCGTGAAGCCATCGCGCAGCGTCCACGGGCTCGAGGCGCTCGCGCTCTGCGGCGGCAGCTGCGCCGCGTGCGTCGCCAGCGCGGCGAGAATCAGCGTCTCGGGAGTGAGTGTCGCCGCGGCCGCGAATTCCGCCGCGCCCTTGTCGAGCAGCGCGATGTTGTGCCGCACCTCGAGAAAGCGCTTCGCGCGCAGGATGCGCGCCAGCCAGCGCTCGTTGGTGTGCACGCCGGCGGCGTAGGTCTCGGTGAGCGCCGTGGCCAGGCGCGTCGCGGCGAGCGTGCGCTCGGGCGCCCACGCGATCACCTTGCCGAGGAGCGAGTCGTAGCAGTCGGGCACGGTGTCGCCGCTCGCGAAGCCCGCGTCCACGCGCACCGACTCGAGGACCGGCCATTGCATGAGCCGCAGGCGGCCGGCGCTCGGCAGAAAGCCGCGCTCCGGATCCTCCGCGCAGACGCGCGCCTCGATGGCGTGGCCCGTGAGGCGTATCTCCTCCTGGGTGAGCGGCAGATGCTCGCCGCCCGCGACGCGCAGCTGCCACTCGACCAGGTCGAGCCCGGTGACCGCTTCGGTGACGGTGTGCTCGACCTGCAGCCGCGTATTCATCTCCATGAAAAAGAACTCGCGCCCGTCGTAGAGAAATTCCACGGTGCCGGCGCTCACGTAGCCGATCTCGCGCGCCACCACCAGCGCCGCCGCACGCAGCCGGGCGCGCAGCGCATCCGGCACCGCCGGTGCCGGCGCCTCCTCGATCAGCTTCTGGTGGCGCCGCTGGATCGAGCAGTCGCGGTCGCCGAGGTGCACGAGGTTGCCATGCGTGTCGGCGAACACCTGTACCTCGAGGTGGCGCGGCGAGGCGAGGTAGCGCTCGAGCAGCAGCGCGCCGTCGCCGAATGCGCTCTCCGCCAGGCGGCGTGCCGCAGCCAGCGCCGCGGTGAGCTCCGACTCCTGGCGCACGATCTGCATGCCCTTGCCGCCGCCGCCCGCGGCCGGCTTGATGATGAGCGGCAGCCCCACCGTGTGCGCGGCCGCAGCCAGCTGCTTCAGGTCCTGCTCGGGGCCGGCATAGCCCGGCAGCACCGGCACCCCGGCGCCGCGCATGCGGTTCTTGGCGACGATCTTCGAGCCCATGGCGGCGATCGCCGCGGCGGGGGGGCCGATGAAGGTCAGGCCGGCGTCCGCACAGGCCTGCGCGAACTGCGCGTTCTCGGAGAGAAAGCCGTACCCAGGATGAACGGCGCTGGCGCCACTCGCGCGGGCGGCGGCGATCACGCGCTCGATGTTGAGATAACTGTCGCGCGCCGGCGCCGCACCGATCCACACCGCCTCGTCCGCCTCGCGTGTATGGCGCGCGAGCGCATCGGCATCCGAGAACACGGCGACCGTGCGCCAGCCGAGCCGGCGCGCGCTGCGGAAGATGCGGCAGGCGATCTCGCCGCGATTTGCGACCAGCAGGGTGCCGCTCATACGCGCTACATCCGGTACACGCCGAAGCGCGCCGGCTCGAGCGGCGCGTGGCGCACCGCCGCGAGCGACAGCGCGAGCACGCGGCGCGTCTCGCCCGGGTCGATCACGCCGTCGTCCCAGAGGCGCGCCGACGAATAAAAGGGGTGCCCCTGGCGCTCGTACTGCTCGCGGATCGGCTGCTTGAAGGCCTGCTCCTCCGCCGCCGGCCAGTCGCTGCCGCCGCGCTGCAGCTGCTCGCGCTTCACGGTGGCGAGCACGCTCGCCGCCTGCTCCCCGCCCATGACGGAGATGCGTGCATTGGGCCACTGGAACAGCAGCCGCGGCGCGTACGCCCGGCCGCACATCGCATAGTTGCCGGCACCGTAGCTGCCGCCGATGATCACCGTCAGCTTCGGCACCGGAGCGCAAGCCACCGCGGTGACCAGCTTGGCGCCGTCCTTGGCAATGCCGCCCGCCTCGGCGCGCCGCCCCACCATGAAGCCGGTGATGTTCTGCAGGAACAGGAGCGGTACCTCCTCGCGTGCGCACAGCTCGATGAAATGCGTGCCCTTGAGCGCGCTCTCGGAGAACAGCACGCCGTTGTTGGCGAGAATGCCGACCGGGTAGCCGCCGAGGTGCGCGAAGCCGCACACCAGCGTGGTGCCGTACAGCTCCTTGAACTCATCGAGCTCGGAATCGTCCACCAGGCGCGCGATCACCTCGCGCACATCGTAGGGCTTGCGCAGGCTCGCGGGCACCACGCCGTAGAGCTCCGCCGGGTCGTAGTGCGGCGCGCGGGCGGCGCGCGGCGGTGCGCTGTCGGACGCGGGCTTCAGTCGCGCGACGATGCGTCGCGCGATGCCGAGCGCATGGGTGTCGTTCTCGGCGTAGTGATCGCACACGCCCGACTCGCGGCAATGAACATCCGCGCCGCCGAGCGACTCGGCGTCGATGTCTTCGCCGGTCGCGGCCTTGACCAGCGGCGGCCCGCCGAGGAATACCCGCCCCTGGTTACGCACGATCACGTTCTCATCCGACATGGCCGGCACGTAGGCGCCGCCCGCGGTGCACGAGCCGTGCACCACCGAGATCTGCGCGACACCTAACCCCGAGAGCGTCGCCTGGTTGTAGAAGATCCGACCGAAGTGTTCGCGGTCGGGAAACACCTCGTCCTGCGCCGGCAGGAACGCCCCGCCGCTCTCCACCAGGTAGACGCACGGCAGGCGGTTGTCGCGCGCAATCTCCTGCGCGCGCAGATGCTTCTTCACGGTGACGGGGTAGTAGGTGCCGCCCTTCACCGTCGGGTCGTTGGCGACGATCACGCACTCGCGCCCGGCGACGCGCCCGATGCCGGTCACGATGCCGGCGCAGGCGATATCGCCGCCGTACATGCCGTGCGCGGCGAGCTGCGAGAGCTCCAGGAAGGGACTGCCGGTATCGAGCAGCACCCGGACCCGTTCGCGGGCGCTGAGCTTGCCGGCCGTGCGGTGTTTGTCGGTGGCCGCTTTGGAGCCGCCGCGGGCCACGCGGGCCACCTCGCGGCGCAGATCCTCGGCGAGGCCGCGCATGGCGCGCTCGTTGTCACGGTATTCCTGCGACTGCAGGTCGACCCGGGTGCGGATTCGGGGCATGGGACTTGCCATGATTGCCTGTTTGTCCGACAATCATACGATCCAGCCCAAGGAAAAGGCAAGCCCGTATGAGCCCGCTCCACTGCACCGACTGCGACTTCGGTCTCGGCCCGGACCTCGAGGAAATCCGCCAGCAGGTGCGGCGTTTTGCCACCGACACGATCGCGCCGCGCGCCGCCGCCATCGACCGCAGCAACGAGTTTCCGCGCGACCTGTGGCCGGCCTTGGGAGCTCAGGGCCTGCTCGGCATCACCGTGCCGGAGCGCTTCGGCGGTGCCGGCCTCGGCTATCTCGCCCACGTCATCGTCATGGAGGAGATCTCGCGCGCCTCGGGCGCGGTGGGGCTGTCCTACGGGGCGCACTCCAACCTGTGCGTCAATCAGCTGCGCCTGAATGCGAGCGACGCGCAGTGCGCGCGCTACCTGCCGAAGCTGGTGAGCGGTGAGCACGTGGGTGCGCTCGCCATGTCCGAGCCGGGGGCGGGCTCGGATGTCGTGTCGATGCAGCTGCGCGCCACGCGGCGCGGCGAGACTTATCTGCTCAACGGCCGCAAGATGTGGATCACCAACGGCCCGGATGCCGACGTGGTGGTGGTCTACGCCAAGACCGACCCGCCGGCCGGCGCGCGCGGCATCACCGCCTTCATCGTCGAGCGCGGCACACCGGGCTTCGAGAGCGCCCCGAAGCTCGACAAGCTCGGCATGCGCGGCTCGAGCACCTCCGAGCTGCTGTTCGACGACTGCGCGATCCCGGCCGCCAACCTGCTCGGTGCGGAGAACGGCGGCGTGCGCGTGCTCATGAGCGGGCTCGACTACGAGCGCGTGGTGCTCGCCGGCGGCTCGCTCGGCCTGGCCGCCGCGGCGCTCGATGTGGTGCTGCCCTACGTACGCGAGCGCAAGCAGTTCGGCGCTGCCATCGGCACCTTCGAGCTCATGCAGGGCAAGGTCGCCGACATGTACGCCGCGCTCAACGCCTCGCGCGCCTACGTCTACGCGGTGGCGCGCGCCTGCGACGCCCGCACCGTGCGCCGCCGCGATGCGGCGGGCTGCATCCTGTTCGCCGCCGAGCGTGCCACCCATGCGGCGCTCGAAGCCATCCAGGCCCTGGGCGGCAACGGCTACATCAACGATTACGCCGCCGGACGGCTGCTGCGCGATGCCAAGCTGTACGAGATCGGCGCCGGCACGCAGGAGATCCGCCGCATGCTGATCGGTCGCGAGCTGTTCGAGGCCGCGGCATGAGCGTCGAGTTCGCGCCGCTGCTGCTCGAGCCGGCCTACCGCAAGGTGGCGGCGCAGATCGGCGAGCGCATCCTGTCGCGCGTGCTGCGCCAGGACGAGCGGCTGCCGTCGGAGACCGAGCTCGCGCGCCAGTTCGGCGTGAACCGCTCGACGGTGCGCGAAGCGCTGCGCGAGCTCGAGAGCCGCGGACTGGTGCGGCGGCGCCGCGGCTCGAAGCTGATGGCGGTGAGTCGCCCGCATCACGCGGCGGTGGCGGCGGGCGTGAGTCACGCCCTGCTGCTGCACGACGTCACGGTGCGCAACGTCTGGGAAGCGCTCACCATCCTCGAGCCGCCGCTCGCCGAGCTGGCCGCGACGGCGCGCACCGCGGAGGACCTCGCGGCCATCGCCGGCGCCGCCGCCGCGTTCCGCGACGCCGGCGGGCACACCGAGCAGGCGGTCGAGCGCTGCGCCGAGTTCTTCCGCGCGGTCGGCCGCGCCACCCACAATCCGGTGCTGGGACTTGCGCAGGAGCCGCTGCTGAAGCTCCTCGAGCCCTCGCTCGGCGTCATGATCGACAAGGTACCGCAGGCACGCACGCGCATCGCCACCGCCCAGCGGCATCTGACCGCGGCATTCGAGGCGCGTGCGCCCCAGAGTGCGCACGAGTGGATGGCGCGCCACATCCGCGACTTCCGCAAGGGTTACGAGCTCGCCGGTATCGACCTCGAGCTGCGGCTCACCGCCGTCGAGCGGCGCCCCGCGGCTCACCCGGGACAGGCGATGCCGTCCGGCCTGTGACCGAGTTCACGTCGGCGCTCCCTGCCGAGCCCTTCACATTGCCGGGCGCTTGCAACAGGTATGCTGCGCCCCGACTTACGGCAAGCAATCGACCTCTCGCAAGGAGTCGTTCCATGCTAGGGCTGCTGGTGGTGCTGTTTCTCTTCATCGCCCTGATCGGGTACCTGCTGGGCGCCTATAACGGCCTGGTGCAGGTGCGCGCCGGCGTGAAGCTCGCCTGGTCCAACATCGACGTGCTGCTGGTGCAGCGCCATGACGAGCTGCCGAAGCTGGTCGAGGTGTGCAAGCAGTACATGCAGTACGAGCCGGGGGCGCTCGAGCGCGTGATGAAAGCCCGCGCCGGCGTCGACGCCGCGCGCACTTCCGGCAACGTCGCCTCGCTCGGCCCTGCGGAACGCGAGCTGCGCACCGGGCTGTCGGGCCTGTATGCGGTCGCCGAGAACTATCCCGAGCTCAAGGCGAACGAGGCGTTCCGCCACCTGCAGGAGCGCATCAGCGGTCTCGAGACCGCGATCGCCGACCGCCGTGAGGTGTACAACGACGCCGTCAATACCAACAACGTGCGCATCGCCTCGTTCCCGGGCGTGCTGATCGCCGGGCTCGGTAACTTCCCCGAGGCGCAGCTGCTGCACTTCCAGACGGACGAGAAGGCGGACGTCGACCTGAAGGCGGCCTTCTCGCGCTGAGCCGCTGCGCACCGCGTTCCAGCTGCCAGGCAGGCTGACATGCTGACCCACGGCGTGCACAACCCCGCGCTGATAGGCGCGGTCGCCGGCGCGGGTGCCCTCTTCTGCCTGTTCGAATTCTTCCGCCGCCTGCGCCGCGACCGGCTGCTCGCTGACACGCCGCTGGTGCACATCCGCTCCGCCGCCCAGGGCTACGTCAAGGTCGCCGGCAGCGTCCAGCCCGCGGGGCCGGCGCCGACCGCGGCGCCCTTGAGCAGCCGAGCCTGCGTGTGGTGGGACTTCAAGGTCGCCGAGCAGCATCGCGACTCGCGCGGCCGCTCCGAGTGGCGCACTGTCGAGAGCGCGACCAGCGTCGAGCTGTTCGTACTCGCCGACGACGATGCGCAGTGTCTGGTGGGGCCGGTGAAGGCCGAGGTCACGCCCTCGCGGGTCAATACCTGGTACGGCAACGAGTCACGCCCGATGGGC
Source organism: uncultured Gammaproteobacteria bacterium (assembly GCA_963804465.1). GTDB lineage: Bacteria > Pseudomonadota > Gammaproteobacteria > Steroidobacterales > Steroidobacteraceae > 13-2-20CM-66-19. The sequence goes on along the minus strand of CAWDQL010000017.1, from coordinate 114,489 downwards.
GGTCCGCCGCCGGTGAACACCGCGCTCCTCATGGGACCATACCGCTACACCGAAAGCCTGCTCGAGGTCCGCACGCAGGTCTGTGTCGTGGGTGAGCTGCGCTCACACTCGGAGACCGGTGACCTCGCCGCGGCGCTGGCCGCCAAGCTGCACGAATGGAAGCAGGATCCACAGCGGCTGCTCGAGCGCTTCGACGCCGACCACGACGGGCAGCTCAATGCCGCCGAGTGGGAGGCGGCGCGCAACGCCGCCGCCAAGGAATGCGAAGCGCAGAAGCTCGCGAGTGACATCGCGCGCGTCAGCGTCATCTCCGAGCCCGCCGACGGCCGGCCGTTCCTCATCTCCCCGCGCGGGCCCGTTGGCATGGAGAAGCGCGAGTGGCGCATGGCGTGGCTGTACTTCGCGCTGGGACTGGTGTGCGTGTGGGCATGCGCCTGGGCGCTGCACGCGGCCGGCCTCGTCGGCCCGTCATAACTCGCGCTTCTGAGCCTAGGCGTACAAGTACCAGGAGCGCGACTGCCATGCCGGGCTAACATCCGCCCGGATATCAACGGCTGGAGGAGATCCTTGGCAGCAGCCATCGGCAGCGAGCGCGTGCTCGCGGTTCACCACTGGACCGACACGCAGTTCTCCTTCACCACCACGCGCGCTTCGGGTCTGCGCTTCGACAACGGTCAGTTCGTCATGGTAGGGCTGCCGCTCGCGGGCCGGCCGCTGCTGCGCGCCTACAGCATCGCGAGCCCCAACTACGAGGAGCACCTCGACTTCCTCAGCATCAAGGTGCCGGACGGGCCGCTCACCTCGAAGCTCCAGCACGTGCGCGCGGGCGATGAGCTGCTCATCAGCCGCAAGCCCACCGGCACGCTGGTGCTGCACGACCTCACGCCCGGGCGGCGGCTGTACCTGCTGTGCACCGGCACCGGCGCCGCGCCGTTTCTCAGCCTGATCGGCGACCCTGAGGTCTACGAGCGCTTCACGCTCGTGGTGCTGGTGCACGGCGTGCGCTGGGCGCGCGACAGCGACGTGGTGCGTGAGCGCATCGCGCGGCTGCGCGACCACCAGCTGCTCGGGCCACAGGTGCGCGCGCAGCTGCGCTACTACCCGAGCGTCACGCGCGAGCCCTACGTGCACCGCGGCCGCCTCACGATCCTCATCGAGTCCGGCCGGCTGGCGCGCGATCTGGCGCTGCCACCGCTCGACCCGGCGACCGACCGCGCCATGGTGTGCGGCAGTCCCGCGATGCTCACCGACACCGCCCGACTTCTCGATACGCGCGGCTTTCACGTCTCAGCGCGCAGCGGCGCCGCCGGCGACTACCTCATCGAGCGCGCCTTCGTCTCCCGTTGATCGGCGCGACCGGCACGTTGGATAGCGGGCAAAAGCCGCGCCTTTTGCCCGCGGGTTCGCAGTGCTGTCAGGTCGGCCCGACGACGCAGCCGCAGGCGGCGTCGGCCAATGAACTCAGTGCCCGCCCTCGACCAGGAGCCCGGCATCGCGTAAGGCGTCCGCGAGCTGCGCTTCGAGGCCCACGGCCTCGGCCCGCGCGATGTGCTGCAGATGCAGCGTCGGCCCGGTGAGCACTTCGAGTCCGCGCCTGAGGACGCTGCCGGCGGCGCGGATGCCGGCCTTGTGCTGGTCGAAGCGCTGCGCCGGGCTCAAGTGGCTCATGCCCACATACACCCCGTAAGGCCCGCGCCGGCGGTCCTCGAAGTCGAGCAGCACCAGGTAGAGATTGCTGCGCCCGCGGCGCACGGCCCGCAAGCCGAGCGCCACCTCGTAGGCGCCGGGAAGCCAGTCGATGTAGCGCATCGGCAGCCACTCGGGAATCGAGCGGCTCGCCGCGCCCCACAGCTGCGCGAGCGCCGCCTCGATGCGCGTGCCGAGCTCGCCGCGCATCCACAGCTCGTGGATGCAATGCGCACCGGCGGCGCCATCGCCCGCGGCGAGCGCCGCGGCAAGCTGCGCGGCGAGCTCGCGCGGGGTGCTGCGGGCGAGCGGGCGAGCCGCGGGCGGGAGCGAGGCGTCGAAGACGGGCCGGGTGCGCCTCACGCCGCAGCGGGCGGCGCGGCACGCTCGTTGACGCGTGCCGCGACCAGCCACACGAGCCCGGACACGACCACCGCAACCGGTACGATGAGCACGGCCTCGCCGAGCGAGCTGAGGTCTGATACCCGCCCGATGAGCAGCGGCGAGGGCACGTCGCCGAGCAGGTGAATGGCGAACATGCTGAGGGCGATTGCCGAGGCGCGCTCGAGCGGCGTCGCGATGTTGACGATCGCGGCGTTGATGGGGCCGGTCGACATGAAGAGCAGCAGCTCAGCGGCGACGATCGCCGGGTAGTAGACCGCCGGTGCCGGCGCGACCAGCCCCAGCAGTGCGCACGGTGCGGCGAGCAGCGTGCTGACGCCCGAGAACCACAGATAAGCCTGGCGCGTGCGCCGATGGAAGTAGTCACCGAGCCAGCCGCCGGCGAAGGTGCCGAGGAACCCGGTCACGATCACGATGGCACCGAAGCCGGTGGTGGCCTGCGCGGCGGGCACGTGGCGCACGCGCTCGAGGAAGGTCGGCATCCAGAACGCCAGGCCGCCGAGCGCAAAGGTATAAGCCGCGTAGCCCAGCACGACGACCATGAAGGGCCAGCGGCGCAGCAGATCCCAATAGACCGTGAACGGATCCCGGCCGGCGTGCGCCGCAGCCCCCGGGCGCGCCGCGGCGTGCGCCTCCTGCGCGCCGCGCGGCGGATCGGGCAGCCGCAGCACCGTGAGCGCCAGCACCAGTCCCGGGACACCGGCGACGAAGAACGCCGCCCGCCAGCCGAAGTGAACGCTCACCAGCCCGCCGACGATGTAGCCGAGCGCCGCGCCGACCGGGATCGCCATGTTGAGAACCGCGTACACGCGGCCGCGTGCCTCGCGCGTGAAGCAGTCGGCGAGCAGCGCCGGCGCGATGGCGACGTAGGCCGCCTCCCCTATGCCGACCACCGCGCGCCCGGCGAGCAGCTGCGGGTAGGTGCGGGCAAGCCCCGACAGCACGGTGGCGAGACTCCACACCAGCACCCCGAGTGCGATCGGCCGCGTGCGCGAGCCGCGATCGCCCCAGGCGCCGAACGCCGGCGCCGCGATCATGTACACCAGCATGAAGGCCGGCAGCAGCCAGCCGAGCTGCGTGTCGGTGAGCGCCATGGTGCTCTTGAGGTCGGGCGCGATCGCCGATACCACGTAGCGATCGAGATAGTTGATCAGGTTGATCGCGGTGAGCACGCCGAGCGCCCAGAGCGCTGCCCGAGGAGTCGGAGTCGCGGTACTCAACGGTGCCAGGCTCGCCCGCAGTGAAGGTCCGCGCTGGACTCTAGCGCACCCGCCGCGCGAATTTAAGCCGGCGCCAGCTTCAGCCGCTCGAGGTACTGGCGCACCGGATCGCGAAAGCCCTCGCTGCTGGTCACCGTGGTGCCGCCGGCGACCACCAGGATGAAATCGCCGCGCGGGGTGCGGCTGACTTCCCTCACGTGGCACATGTTCACCAGGCACGAGCGGCTGATGCGCAGCATCGGCTGGGTGTGGAAGGACTTCTCCGCCTGCTGCAGCGTGCTGCGCGCGTGGAAGGTCTCGCGGCCGACCATGAGGCGCACGTAGTTGCGGTCGGCCTCGAGCACCTCCACCTGCGAAACCTCCAGCATGTGCATGCGGCTGCCCGCCTCGGCGAGCACGCGCGGCTGCGCGTCGGCGCGGGTGCGCACGCCCCGGTCGAACTGCTCGAGCAGTGCCTCGAGCGCCAGCTGCCGGTCGGCGCTCCCCTGCCGCTCGCGACGGCGCCGCACGCGCTCCGCGGTCGCGTGGAAGCGCGCCTCATCGAACGGCTTCAGCAGATAGTCGACCGCGCTCACCTCGAAGGCTTCGAGCGCGTAATGGTCGAAGGCGGTGACGAACACGATGAGCGGCAGCGTCTCCGGGTCGAGCGCGCGTGCCAGCGCCATGCCGTTCAGCGAATCCATCTGGATATCGAGGAACAGCAGGTGCGGGGGACGCGCACGGATCGCCTCGAGCGCCGCCCGGCTGTCGCCGAACTCACCGATCACGTTGAAGTCGCCCTCGCGCTCGCAGCACTCGCGTACCGTGCGCCGCGCCGCCGGCTCGTCATCGACGATAACCACATCCATCATGGCGCGCCGTCGGCTGCCGGCTGCGCACTGCTCTCCGGCCCGTCGCGCAGCAGCGGCATGTGAATCTCCGCGACCCACACGCCCCCCTCGGCCGGTCCGGCGCTGAAAGTCGCGCGCTCGGCAAACTGCACCGCGAGACGCTCACGCACGTTGCTGAGCCCGATGCCGGCGCCGCGCAACCCGTGCCAGGGCTGCGCCAGATCGTTCACTACCCGCAGGCTGAGCGTCTCGCCCGCCGCCTGCACCTCGACCCGCACGGTCACCGCGCCGTCGTGGCCGGCGAGCCCGTGCACCACGGCGTTCTCGACCAGCGGCTGCAGGATCAGGCTCGGCACCCAGGCGAGCGGCGCCGCATCGCGCTGCGGTACCAGCACACGCAACCGATCGGCGAAGCGCCGCTGCTGCAGCTGCAGATACAGCTGCACGAACTGCAGCTCGTCCCCGAGACGCGAGAACTCCTGCTCGCCCGCCGTCAGCAACCGGCGCAGCAGGTCGCCGAGCTGCACCACCATCGCCTGCGCAGCGGGCGGATCCCAGGCGATCTGCCCGCGGATGGTGTGCAGCAGGTTGAAGAGCGTGTGCGGGGAGAGCTGCATGCGCAGCGCCGCGAGGTGTGCTGCGGTGAGCGCGCGCTCGAGCGCCGCGGAGCGCAGTTGTGAGTCGCGCAGCCGCTGATAGAAGCCGAAGCTCGTGATCAGGGCGAGTCCGAAGCCGTAGGTGACGAGAAAGCTGGTGGCGCTCGCGATCCAGGTCGGAACCGCGGGACCGGCGAAGAACTCCTGCCAGCTGCTCCAGCCGTGCCCCATCGCATGGGTGATGCCGATCGTCTCCTGCCACTCTCCCCTCACCATCTCGCCCATCACCAGCGCGGGCGATGCCAGTATCGCGAAGCCGATCGCGCAGGAGAGCTGGATCGGCAGCCTGCGCCACAGCGGCCGCCAGCCGATATGGAGCGAGGTCCAGGCGCAGAGGATGAAGAGCGGATACAGGAGCAGGTGCTGCACCAGGCGCGCATCCCAGGGAGCGAAGAAGTCGGTGACGTTCGCCGACTTCACCAGGCTCTCGCCCATGGTGTTGGCGTACATGAGGTTGGACGCCGCGACGTAGATCCAGAAGCCGCTGAGCACCGCGAGCTGCGGCCAGAAGTTGCGCCGTGCGCGTGCTGCGCGGCGCTCCCCGATCAGGTCGCCGTCACGGGCGACGCCGAGAAAGGCGGGAGTGATCCGTTCCAGGGGCGAGACGCTCATTGCCGAAGCATAGCCTACGCCCAACGCCGCCCGCGTGCCGCGCGCCACCACTCTGGGACGAGCTCGTCGGTGCGCGGGACGAATCCCCGCTGCACGCCGCACCGCTTTTTACAGGCTGCGGACGTCCGCCGGCCTCGTGGACGCCGCCGGTACGAACGCGTCAGCCGGCGGGACAAGCCCGTGGCGCATGCCTTTAAACGCAGCGCGCGTACTGCGAATCTCATCACCAGCGTCGCGAAGGTCGTGACGCACTTGAAGGACTCAACAGCGTTATGCCTACACAGGAGAAGCCCATGACCTCAGCCACGCTGACCATCAGCGAGCGCCTGCGCGCCGCCACGACCGTGGCCGCCGTCGCCGCCTGCCTCGCGCTCGGTGCCGCCAGCAATGCCCACGCCGCCAACGAGCCGACACTGCGCGTGAGCTACGGAGATCTCAACCTCGCCACCGGGCAGGGATCGCTCGCGCTCTACGGACGCATCGTCGATGCGGCCCGTGCCGTGTGCGTCGCCGACGACATCCGCGACCTGAGCGCCGTCGCCGCCGCCCGTGCCTGCCGCCAGCAGGCCATCGCCCGGGCGGTGCGCCAGGTGCACAACCCGATGCTGGCATCCGTGTACGAGGCGCAGCTGCGGCACGGCTGAGGCGCCGCGCGCCAGGATGAGCTTAGTCACAGGGATCGTGTGGCCGCCGCGCGTCAACTCAGACACAGACTCACCTGGAACCAGGAGATCGAGAGCGCACCGGGGCCGCGGTGCACGCACACCAGCGTTCCCGGCGCCGCCTGCTCATAGAGCTGGCGTGGCACCGCGACGTCATTGGGGAGCGACCGCGGTCCCCAGTGATCGAGCAACAGGTGGTAGGTGGTGCTGCGACTGCCGCGGTTCATGTGTCGCCCCAGCACCGCGACCCGGTATCCCTCGCCGGGCGCACGGTCGAATTCCCGGTTGGCGAGCACCACGCTGCCATAGCCATAGGCGCAGCTGAATCCCAGCAGCAGCAGCGCCATCACGCGGCGGCCACCCCAGCCGCCGCTGCTCACCAGGGCGGCCCAGCTGAGCAGCACCGCAACCGCGGCTGCCAGCGTCAGGGCGCGCCCGATGTCCAGCACGCCGACATCCGTCAGCGCGCGTGTCAGTAGCGCAAGGCCCGGCAACAGCACCGCAGACCCGAGTGTCGGTCGCGCATCGTTGCGCTGCGTATCGAGGCGGTACAGGCCGTGCGACTTCGCCGCCAGCACGATCGCGAGCCACGGCAGGGCGGCAGCCGCCAGCAGCGCGAGCTCATAGGGCCGCGGGTAGAGAAACACCCACAGCATGGCGCCGTAACTGACCCCGTTGAGCGTACGCGCGAGCTTCCTCGCCGCCGCGAGCCGCCGGAGGCGTTCCTCCGGCGTCTGTCCGAGCTCGGGGTTAGCCGCCACCTCGGCCTCGAGCTCGCGCACCTGCTGCGCATCGAGATCGGGGAGCGCCTGCAGCCAGGCGTCCCACGCCGCGTCGGCGCGCACTCCCGTGGGAATCTTCAGCTCGCGCCGCTGCGCGTCCTTCGCATACAGCGCGGTGATCTTCTGTCCGTACTGAATGCGGAGCAGCCGCCGGCCGGCGATGTCCGCGGTGTTCATCTGCCGCGTGCGGATCGCCCAGCGGACGCTGATGCCGTCCTGAGTCAGCAGCACCTGCGTGCGCAGCGCCGAGGCGATCATCCAGGCGCCAAAGGCGCCGAGGAGGAGCGCCCCGAGCGCCACCGGCTCGAGCGTGCCGGCGCTCGCCCCGCGCGCGGCGAGCCACACGAGCGCCACCGCCAAGGGCGCGCCGAACAGGACCCCCACGCCGATCACGAGCATCCGCAGCCACAGGGCCAGCCGGTAGGTGCGCGGGTACGCGTCCGGCACCGCTTCAGCCAAGCTCGGCCACCTCGCCGGCGCTCAGGCGGATGCCGGCGGCTGCGACGTTGCGCTCCAGGTGCACGACCGAGCCGGTTCCCGGAATCGGCAGCATCGCGGGCGATTTCGCCAGCAGCCAGGCGATCGCGATCTCGACGGCGCTCACACCGTGAGCACGTGCCGCCGCCTCGAGATTGCCGTTGGCCAAAGCACGCCCGATCGGCGCCCACGGAATGAACGCCAGGCCGTCGCGCTCGCACACTGCGAGCACGTCGGCGGAGGAGCGATCGGCGGCGTTGTAGCGGTTCTGCACCGACACGATGCGGGTGATGCGCCGTGCGCGCGCGAGCTCGCTCACGCCGAAGTTGGATACGCCGATGTGGCGGATTTTGCCCTCCGCCTGCAGCCGCAGCAGCTCGCCGATCGAGTCCTCCAGCGGCACCCGCGGATCGATGCGATGCAGCTGGTAGAGATCGATACGCCCGAGCTTCAGGCGCTTGAGGCTCCCCTCGCACGCCGCCCGCAGATGCGCCGGACGCCCGTCCGCGGCCCACTCCGGCACACTCGGACGTACCAGCCCGCCCTTGGTGGCGATCACCAGTCCGCGCGGATAGGGATGCAGCGCCTCGGCGATCAGCCGCTCGCTGACCTGCGGCCCGTAGGAATCCGCGGTGTCGATGAAGTCGACGCCGAGCTCGACCGCACGCTGCAGCACGCGGCGCGCCACGGCGGCATCCGCCGGCTCGCCCCAGATGCCCTGCCCCGTGATGCGCATGGCACCGAAGCCGAGGCGATTCACCGTGAGGTCATCGCCTATCCTGAGCATGCCGGCCGCGGCGGCAGGCTTGTGCGCTTCCATGAGTGATCATGGCGCCGCGCAAGCTCGGCGGGCAAGACGCGCGCGCACGATCAGCATCCAGGAGCTCGGCCGGTAGCCGTACGCTGCGTTGAGTGCGGACGGAAAGCTGTAGGTGCTGGCAAGTCCGCCGACGCCGAGCGCGAGATCCTGCAGCAGCACCAGGCAGGTGAGCGGCGACTTAAGCGGCCGAGCCACATCAGGCATGCTGCCGGATGCCCACCGCGCGGTCCAACGCCAAAAAAGAAAGGGCGGCCCGGGCGGGCCGCCCCATCGGGATCTGTCAGCGCTGTGTGTTAGGCAGCCTTCTTGCTGCCCGTGGCGCGACTGGCAGCGTCGGTGGCGAAGTTGCTGACCGACTCCTGCACCTCCGAAGCGAGGCTCGAGAATTCCTGCGCGCGAGCGCGCAGCTTCTCGCTCAGCTGCGTGCTGAGCTCGGCCTGCTTCGCCAGCAGATCGGCTACCGCCTGGGTACCGACCGCCGCGCGGGCACTGAGCGCCGCCTTGGCCTGCGCCAGGCTGACCTCGAGGTAATCGCCGGCAACCGCGTAGTGGAAACGGGCAAAGCGCTCGAGCGCCTTGAAGCCCTCCTGCTGAGCCTTGCTGAAGGAGGCGAAGGTCTCCTTGTAGGTCTCGATCCAGGCGTTCGCGTCGTAACGGTCGGTCATGGCAGCTCCTCGGGATAAGTCAGTTCGGGCTTGCTGGGAACCATTGTACGCAAGTTTGTATGCGTTGCAAGACGGCAATTTCGGTTCGGATCTCTAGCCACACCAGCGGGTATTTCCCTGCCTTTTCACAACTATTAAACGCCCTGATAACGAACGGTTATTGTGCAATGCATAACGACTATGCCGGCGCCGGCAGGAGCCGCGGCGCGCCCCGCCCGTGGTTGGTAAGATGATTCGATGTCCGCGACAAAAATGCCCGTGGGGGATCTCGCCAGGTACGTCGGTGAGGAGATCGGGGTTTCGTCCTGGATCCTGCTCGATCAGACGCGCATCAATGAGTTCGCCCACTGCACCGGCGACAACCAGTGGATTCACCTCGACGCCGAGCGCGCGGCGCGCGAAGGCCCGTTCGGCGGCACGATCGCCCACGGCTACCTCACCCTGTCGCTGATCGCCCCGACCAGCTTCGAGGTGCTGCTGGCACGCATCACGCCCAAGTCGGTCGTGAACTACGGCCTCGAGAAGGTACGCTTCGTAGCTCCGGTGCGCTCCGGCAAGCGCGTGCGCAACCACATCAGGATCGCGGCGGTCGAGGGCAAGGGCACCACGCGCTACCTGGTGACGACCGAGAACACCATCGAGATCGAGGGCGAGAGCAGGCCGGCGCTCACCGCGAGCGCGCTGGCGATGTTCATCGCCTAGCCGCGCATGCGGCTGCCGTCCGGATCGAACACCGCCGCCGCCTGGCGGGTGGCCTTGCAGCGCTCGCCGAGAATCTCGATCTCGAACCCCGACGTCAGCTCGGCGTAGGCCTTGGGCACGTAACCTAGGGCGAGCGAGCGCTCGACGCTGTGCCCGTAGCCGCCTGAGGTGACCCAGCCGATCACCTCCCCGTCGTGCCAGATCGGCTCATCCCCGAAGGCATCGGCGTCGCGTGCGTCGACCGTGAAGGTGAGGAGCCGCAGCTTCCCGCCGCGGTCCTTCTCCTCGAGCGCCGCCGCCCGCCCGATGAAGCGCTCCTTTCTCAAGTCCACGAAGCGTCCGAGCCCGGCCTCGTACGGGCCGTAGATCGGCCGATACTCGCGCGCCCAGCTGCCGAAGCTCTTCTCGAGCCGCATGGTATTCAGCGCGCGGCCGCCGAACAGCTTCATCCCGAACTCCGCTCCGACGCCCACCAGCAGGTCGTACAGCGCGCGCTGGTAGTCGCTCGTCACCCAGATCTCGAAGCCCAGATCGCCGCTGAAGCTGATGCGCCCGACCAGCGCCGGGATCATGCCGACGTCCATCTGCCGGAAGCTGAGGAACGGGAACTTCGCCGTCGACAGATCCTCGCGCACCAGGCTCTGCAGGAGTGCGCGTGAGCGCGGGCCGGCGACCGAGAGTCCCGTGTACTGCATCGCGCACGGGCGCACGCTGACGCCTGCCGGCGGTGCGTGGCGCTCGAACCAGCGCCGGTAATAGTCCTCGGCGGCATAAGTGCACACCAGGAATATTCGCTCGCGCGCGAGGCGCGCCATGGTGAAGTCGCCGATCAGCCGGCCGCGCTCGTTCAGCATCGGCGTGAGCGCGATGCGCCCGACCTGCGGCACCCGGTTCGCCATCACGTACGACAGCCACTCCTCGGCGCCCGCGCCCGTCACCTCGAACTTGCCGTAGTTGGAGATCTCGAGGAGCCCGACGCCCGCGCGCACCGCCTGGCACTCGGCGGCCACGTGGCGGTGGGCGTTGGAGCGGTGGAACGTCACCTCCTCGAGCGTTTCCGCCGAGCTCGGCGCGAACCACAGCGGATGCTCGAGCCCGCAGTAGTCGCCGAACACCGCATGCTCGGCCTGCAGCCGCTCGTAGATCGGCGTGGTACGCAGCGGCCGCCCGGCGGGGAGCTCCTCGTTGGGGAAGCGGATGCGAAAGCGCCGCGAGTAGTTCTCGCGCACCTTGGCGCTGGTCCAGGCGAGCGTTGCCCAGTCGCCGTAGCGCGCGACGTCCATCGCCCAGATATCCGCCCCGGGATCGCCGTCCACCATCCAGCGCGACAGCGCGAGCCCGACCCCGCCGCCCTGGCTGAAGCCGGCCATCACGCCGCAGGCGACCCAGAAGTTGCGCAGGCCGCGGATCGGGCCCACCAGCGGATTACCGTCGGGGGCGAAGGTGAACGGGCCGTTCACCACCTTGCGGATCCCGGCGCGGCCGATCGCCGGGAAATGCTCGAATCCCACCTCGAGGCTGGGGGCGATGCGCTCCAGGTCCTCCTGCAGCAGGCTCTGGGTGAAGTCCCACGGAGTCTCGCGCGGCGACCAGGGAACGCCGGCGCGCTCGTAGGTCCCGAGCAGCATGCCGCCGCGCTCCTGGCGCGTGTAGATCTCGCCCTCGAAGTCGATGCAGTGCAGTGCCTCCTTCTGGCCCTTGAGCTCGGGCAGATCCTCGGTGATGAGGTACTGGTGCTCCATGGCAAGCACCGGGAGCTCGAGCCCCACCATGCGCCCGACCTCGCGCGCCCACAGTCCGCCGGCGTTCACCACGTGCTCGGCGTGAACGTTGCCGTGATCGGTGATCACGTCCCACGAGCCGTCGGCGCGCGGCTTGAGGTCGGTGACGCGCGTGTGGCGTACTACCTCCGCCCCGCCCTTCTGCGCCGCCTTCGCGTAGGCCTGGGTCACGCCGTAGGGATCCGCGTGGCCTTCGATCGGGTCGTACAGCGCGCCGACGAAATGCTCCTTATTCATCAGCGGGAAGAGTTTCGCCGCCTCCTCGACCGAGATGATCTCGAGATCCATGCCGAGATAGCGGCCGCGCGCCTTGGCCATCTTCAGCCAGTCGAGCCGTTCGCGCGTGCCGGCGAGCATGATGCCGCCGGTGATGTGCAGGCCGCACGACTGTCCGGAGACTTCCTCGATCTCCTTGTAGAGATTGATGGTGTACTGCTGCAGCTTGGCGACGTTCGGGTCACCGTTGATGGTGTGCATGCCGCCGGCGGCGTGCCAGGTCGAGCCGCAGGTGAGCTCGCCGCGCTCGATCAGCAGCACGTCCTTCCATCCGGCCTTGGTGAGGTGGTACAGGACGCTCGCGCCAACCACCCCGCCGCCGATCACCACTACGCGCACATTGCTCTTCACGAAGCCTCCGCTCGCCTCATTCGTTGGATACCGCCAGCTGCACCGGCGCTGCGGCGCCCGCCGCGCCGCTGCCGAAGCGCCCGATCAGCCACGAACGGAACAGCGCGATGGCGGTATCCGCGAGTCCTTCGGGATGCGTGACGAGGTAATAGCCGTAGCCGTCGTCCAGCGTCGCCTCGAAGGGCTTCACCAGCCGCCCGTCACGGATCTCCTCGGCGAACAGATTCGTGTCGAGCACCGCGATCCCCTGTCCGCCGAGCGCGTACTGCGCCGCGAGCACTGCGGTGTCGAACACCATGCCCCGCTCGACGTCGACACCGGCGAGCCCGTTCTGCCGCGTGAATTCACTCCAGAACCGGTGCCGCGGCGCGTCGCTGATCCTGACGTGGATCAGCTCGTTCGCCTCGATGAAGGCCGCCAGATCCTTGCCGCGGTGCGCGGCGACGATGTTGGGGTGGCAGAGGATCGACTGGCGCACCGGCCACAGCAGGTCGCTGACCAGATCGGTGACCTGGGGCTTGGAGTACACCACCGCCACGTCGACGTCGCCCAAGGGCGGACCGACACCGTAGGCGCTGACCAGGTCGATGTCGACCTCGGTGCTGGCGCGACGGAAGTCCTGCAGGATCGGCGCCGCAAGCTGCACCGCGAAGCTCGGCGGCATCTGCACGCGCAGCATGCGCTGCGCCGGAGCGCCCTCATTGCGGATGTCGTCGAGCGCGTACTCGAGGCGGTCGAAGGACTTTGCCACCGCCGGCAGCAGATGCTGCCCCGCCTTGGTGAGAGTCAGCGCATGCGGCCGCCGCTCGAACAGCTGCACCCCGGTGAGACGCTCGAGCGCGATGACGTGCCGCGACAGCGCACTCTGCGAGATCAGCAGCGCATTCGCCGCCGCGGTGAAGCTGCCGTGCTTGGCGACTCCCTCGAAGGCGCGCAGCGCGTTGAGCGGCAGCCAGCGCCGGTCGATTGCTTTCTTATCCATGACTCACTCTAGCCAATTAGCCCTCACCGGCGGAAGTCCACGAGCGTCTCGCCGATCCAGGCCGTCAGGTGTCCGGCAAGACTACGGTCCACGACCAGCAGGATCTCGCCCGCGCGCACGCACACCGCCAGCACCGGCACGTCCGCGAGCCGGCCGCGCCGCGCCTGCAGCGGCGGCGGCACTCCGGCACCGCCCAGCCGGCCGATGAGCTCCGCTACGCGCGTCCCCGCGAGCCGCAGCACCGCGAGCCCGCCGCTTAAGTTAACGACATAACCGCCGTCCGCCGATGCGACGCGGCGTATCAACTCCCCGAGCGCCGCGCCATCCTCGGTGAGCAGCACCGTCTCGGTCGGGCGCGACCACGCCAGCACCAGCTCGCTTTCGCTCGTCGCGGTGAGCGAGATCACGGCCGCCGCGAGCGGCCCGGGTAACTCGGTCCCCGTCGCGCTGCAAACGGCCGCAGCGAAGGCTCCCCCGGGCTCGAAGTAGCGCAGCACCGCCGCGTGCATCCCCGGTATGTTGCGCACCTCGATCCCGGCGGCAGCCAGGCGAGCCTGTGCGGGCGCCGCCTCAGCCATGCACGCGCGTCCCCTGCGGGTCGATGAAAGGCAGCGGCACGATGCGCGCCTCGATGCTTCCGCCCAGGTGATGGACGCGCACCGCCTGCCCGGTGCGGCGCGCGCCTGCCTCGAGCAGGCCGAGGGCGACCGGATGGCCGAGCTCGGGACTTGCGAAGCTCGAGGTGACGCGCCCCTCGCTCGCTGCGGGTGGCGCACGCGGCCCGATCTGCGCCCCCACCGGCAAGAGCGTGCGCCCGTCGCTCGGCACCAGACCGACGAGCTGCAACCGCCGGGTATCGCGAGCCGCCGGACGGCCGAGCGAGCGGCGGCCGACGAAGTTGGCGCTCTTGCGCTCGACACCGCGCGCGAACCCCACATCCGCGGGCAGCGTCGTACCGTCGGTGTCGGTGCCGATGTGAATGTAGCCCTTCTCGACGCGCAGCACCTGCAGCGCCTCGATGCCGTAGAGGACGCCGCGCACCTCGGCGGCGTGCGCCCACAGGCGCTCGAGCAGCAGCGTCGCCTCGCCGGCGGGCAGGTTCACCTCGTAGCCGAGCTCGCCCGAGAAGCTGGCGCGCAGGATGCGCAGCGGAATGTCGCCGAGCGCGGTCTCGCGCAGCGTCATGTGCTTCATTGCCGCGGGCGCCAGCGACGCATCGAACCCGGCGCGCGCCAGCCACTCCCAGGCACGCGGACCCGCCACCGTGACGTTGGCCCAGCGCGAGGTGACCGGTGTAACGAGCACCTTGAAGTCGGTGAACTCGCACTGCAGCCATTCCTCGAATGCCGCCGCGGTGCGCTCGACACCGGCGCTGGTGGTGTTGACCCAGTAGTGCGAAGGCGCGAGGCACGCCACGATGCCGTCATCGACCAGCGTGCCGTTCTCATTGAGCAGCACTCCGTAGCGCGCCTGCCCCACAGCCAGCGTCGACATCGTGCCGACGTACATCAGGTCGAGGAAGCGGGCCGCGTCGGGGCCGTAGATCTCGAGCTTGCCGAGCGGCGAGCCGTCGAGGAGCCCCGCGCTCGTACGTACGGCGCGCGCCTCACGCTGCGCCGCTGCCTCGAGCGACTCACCGGGGAGCGGATAGGCAGCCGGACGACACCAGTCGCCGAAGTTCTCGAACAGCGCGCCGTGCGCAGCATGCCAGTCGTGCGCCGGCAGCTGTTTCAGCGGCCGGTACAGCACACCCACGCGCCGCGCCGCGATCGCCCCCAGCGTCACCGGCGCGAACGGCGGCCGGAAGCGCGTCGTGCCCACCGCGCCCGGCGCCTGGCCGCTCAACTCCGCGAGCAGCGCGAGCGCGTTGATGTTGCTGGTCTTGCCCTGATCGGTCCCCATGCCGGTCGTGGTGTAGCGCTTCAGGTGCTCGACCGAGCGATAGTTCTCGCGCGCCGCGAGCGCCACGTCGTCCGCCGTCACGTCGTTCTGCAGATCGACGAAGACTTTGCCGCGGCCGCCGCGCAGCGCGCTCGCCGCGCTGCACCGGCCCACCCCGCCGACGGGCGCCGCCGGCGCGGCGCGTCCGTGTGCAAGGGCCTCGCCTGCCTCCGCCGCATGGCTGACGGCGGCGGCGCGCGCGAACGCACCGGCGCAGGCGCCGACGCTGGTCACACCGCAGCTGCCTCCCTCGGGCACGAACATCGCCGCCTCCTCAAGCCAGCGCAGGCGTCCGCCCGCCTGGCTGTGCAGGTGCACCGCCGGCGTGAAGCCGCCCGCGTTGAGGATCAGGTCGCAGTCGATGCGCTGCGCACGTGCGCGTCCGTCGCCGGCGACCGAGCAGGCGCGCACGCCGCGTCCCCCGGCTACCGCGACGACACCGGCACTGGTCACGACCGGAAAATCGCGCGCCGCCTCGCTCAGCGGTGATGCCCCGCGGCGGTCGATGAGTGCCGCGATCTCTAGACCTGCGGCACGCAACCCCGCCGCAATCGCATAGGCGTTGTCGCACCCGGCCGCAATCACCGCCCGCCGCCCGCAGGCGACCCCGTAGGCGCGCGCGTATTGCTCGGCGGCGCCGGCCAGCATGACGCCCGGCCGGTCGTTTCCGGGGAACAGCAGCGGCCGCTCGAACGCCCCGCACGCGGCGATCACCTGGCCGGCGCGGATCTTCCACAGGCGCTCGCGCAGCACCGGCGCGGCGCGGCTCGCATCGCCATCGGGGCACAGCGTCTCGCAGGCGCACAGCAGATTGTGGTCGTAGATCCCGAAGGCGAGCGTGCGCGTTAGCACGCGCACGCCGAGCGACTGCAGCTGTGCGACGAGCTCGCGAACCTCGGCGTTGTCACGCCACGCGAGCCCGCCCCCGAGGTGCGCGCCGCTCGCGAGCAGCAGCGTCGCGGCGCCGGCACGCGCCGCGGCCGCCGCCGCCGTCATGCCGGCGACACCGCCGCCGACGACCAGCACGTCGGCGCGCGCCGCGACCTCCTCGTAACGGTCCGCATCCGGCTCGAGCGGCGCACGGCCCATGCCGGCCATGGCTCGGATCGCCGGCTCGTACCAGTGCCAGTTCGGCCACTTGAAGGTCTTGTAATAGAAGCCCGCCGGCAGCATTGCCGCGACGGCGCCGGTGAGCGCGCCGAGATCGAGCCCGACACCGGGCCAGCAGTTGACGCTGCGCGCCTCGAGACCGTCGGCGAGCGGCAACAGCGTGGCACGCACATTCGGCGTGTAGCGACCGCCGCTACCGATGTCGATGAGGCTGCTCGGCTCTTCGACGCCGCACGACCAGATGCCGCGTGGCCGATGGAGCTTGAAGCTGCGTCCGACGAGCCGCACGCCGTTGGCGAGCAGCGCCGAGGCGAGCGTGTCGCCGCGCAGGCCGGTGAGCGACACGCCGTTGAAAGTGAAAGACACCGGACGCGCGCGCTCGATCCACAGGCCGGCGGGCGCGGGCAGCCGCGCGCCGCTCACGGCGGCGCCTCAGATATCGCGTACACCGCCAGCACCTCGTGGGTGACGGTGTGGCGCTCGACGTTGAACCACTGGCCGCAGCCGTAGGCGTGGCGCCAGCGCTCGCGCAGCCGCCCCTTGGGATTGTCGCGAAAGAAGAGATACCCGCCCCACTGCGCATCGCTCGCATCGAGCGGCGGGCGCACGATGTGCGTCGTGCCCCCGCAGACGAACTCCGTCTCATCGCGCGCGCCGCAGTAAGGACAGCTGAGCAGCATCATGGGCGTGAGTTCAGTGGGCGATGCCGGCCGCCGCGGCCTCGTCGATGAAGCGCCCGGTGATGAAGCGCTCGAGCTGGAACGGCTCGGCCAGCTCATGATTGCGGCCGGTCGCGAGCACGTGGGCCAGCGTCCAGCCGCCCACCGGAATGGCCTTGAAACCCCCGGTCCCCCAGCCGCAGTTGATGTACAGCTCAGGCACGGGCGTCGGACCTATGATCGGGCTCGAATCGTGCACCACATCGACGATGCCGGCCCATTGACGCATGAGCCGCAGTCGGCTGAAGGACGGGAACATCGCCAGCGTGCCGGCGATCACGCTCTGCATCACGGCAAAGCTGCCGCGCTGCGCGTAGGAAGCGAACAGATCCAGACTCCCGCCGATCACCATCTCGCCCTTGTCGGACTGGCTCACGTACACGCCGGTGGCCGGCGAGATGACCACCGTGTCAAGCCGCGGCTTCAGCGGCTCGGTCACCATCGCCTGCAGCGCGTAGCTGGTCACCGGCAGCCTGACGCCCGCGAGCCCGGCGAGCACCGAGCTGTGGCCCGCGGCGGCGATCCCGACGCGGCCGGCGCGGATCGGTCCGCGCCGCGTCGCGACTCCGGTCACCTCACCCCTGGGGCCAAAGCTGAAGCCGGTGACCTCGCACTCCTGGATGATGTCGACGCCCAGATGCGAGGCCGCGCGCGCGTAGCCCCAGGCAACCGCATCGTGCCGCGCGATGCCGGCGCGCGGCTGCCGCAGCCCGCCGAGCACCGGAAAGCGCGCCGCCGGCGACAGGTCGAGCGCCGGAACGAGCGCGCCCACCTCGGCGCGCGTCACCAGCTCGCTGTCGATGCCGTGCATGCGCAGCGTCGCGACCCAGCGCGACAGCGACTCGAGATCGTGGCGGCTGTGCGCCAGCAGCACGTGGCCGCGCTGGCTCAGCATGATGTTGAAGTTGAGCTCGCGCGACAGCCGCTCGTAGAGTCGCAACGAGAAGTCGTAGAGCCGCGCGCTCTCGGGATACAGGTAGTTGGAACGCACCACGGTGGTGTTGCGGCCGGTGTTGCCGCCGCCGAGCCAGCCGCGCTCGATCACCGCGACGTTGCCGATGCCGTGATTCTTCGCCAGGTAGTAGGCGGCGGCGAGCCCGTGCCCGCCGCCGCCGACGATCACCACGTCGTAGGCGCTCTTCGGCTCGGGCGAGCGCCACACCGGCTGCCAGTTGCGGTGCGCGCGCAGCGCACCGTTGAGCAGCGCCAGGGCCGAGTACCTCACACCGCTGATCAGGCCTTGTCGCGGTAGCTGGTCTGGATCGTACGGATCATCTTGTTGGAGCCGAAGATCGTGTGCTTCGACATGTCGACGCTGTAGCGGCTCGCCGGCGGATGACGCCCGACGCTCTCGGCCAGGGCGCGGATGTGGTGCGGGCCGGCGCCACAGCACACGCCGAGGTAGCGCGCGCCGAGCGCGAAGGCCTCGCGCCCGAAGTTGAAGATCTCGGTACGCGTGGTCACGAACGGGTCGAGCCCCACCGGGAAGGCGCGCTGGTTGTCGCAGCACGGGTCGGTGAGCGACATGAAGGACGGCTGTGCGGGCGTGGTGCGGTAAGGCACCGGGAGCGCCGCCACGTGGCATTTCACCGCCTGCCGGATATCGCGGATCAGGGGCAGCATGGTCGCAGGTCCGCGGTGGCAGTTGAGGCCGACGACATCCGCCCCCGCCTGCTCGAGCTTGCGGCAGGCCTCGGCGGGGGTGAGACCGTCGCGGGTGAGCGGCTCGCGATGCACCGCCAGAGTCACGACCGTCGGCGCCTTCGAGTGCCGCTTGATGGCCGCGAGCGCGAGCAGCGCCTCGTCTACCCAGGAGAAGGTCTCGGCCACGAAAAAGTCCACTCCTGCCTCGACCGCCCAGCCGACCTGCTCATCGAAAATGCGCTCCGCCTCCTTGATCGAGCGCGGGTCGGCGGGGTCGAAGACGTTGGTATTGCACAGGTCGCCCGCGAACAGCGTGCCCGTCCGGCGCGCCACCGACTTCGCGATCCTGAGCGCCGCGCGATTCATCGGTGCCAGCTCCTTCTCGCGGCCGATCACCCGCAGCTTCTCGCGGTGCACGTAATAGGTGAGCGCCTCGGTGACGTCCGAGCCGGCGTGCACGAAGTCCATGTGCAGTTGCTCGACCACCTCCGGGTGCTCGAACAGCACCTCCGGCACGAACGCGCCCGCCTGCAGGTAGCCGCGCCGCTCGAGCTCGAACAAGTAGCCTTCCGCGCAGATCACCGCTCCGGCCTTGAGCCGCGCCAGCAGGTCGCGCTCGATTCCGCGGCTGCTGCTGTCGCGCGCGCGCGGCGCCTCGCGGGCGCTGCGCTGCTGGCGCTTGGTCCTGACGGTCTTCGACTTCGATCGGGCCTTGGCTTTGGCCTTGGGTGCCATGTCACTGTCTCCGGGCGGTTTCTGCGGCGCGCTTCAACGGGCGCGCTTCATCGCGGCCCATTCTAGCGCGCCACGCCGATGCACACCGCACCGCAACTGACCGCCAGGCACACCAGCAGCCGCCGCGGCGTCAAGGCCTCTCCGAGGAATACCCGGCCGATCAGTGCGGCGAACACAATGCTGGTCTCCCTGAGCGCGGTAATGGCGCCGACGTTACCGAGAGAGAGCGCCAGGACGATGGCCCCATAGCTGCCGAAGGAGAACACGCCCGCGGCCAGGGCCTTGACACCGTCCCGCGCCCTGAGGTCGAAGGCGAAGCTCCGGCGCAGCAGCCAGTAGGCGAGCGGCGTCAGCACCCCGTAGACCAGCCAGATCCAGGCAGTGTAGGACTGCGGATTGCCGGCGCGACGCACCCCGAGCGCATCCGCGATCACGTAGCTCGCGACGAAGCTGGCCGTGACGAAGGCGAACCCGAGGGAGCGACGCCCGGCGCGACCGCCGTGAACGGCGAGGCTGATGATCCCGAAGGAGATCAGCCCCACGCCGAAAAGCGCCAGGCTGCCGAGGCGCTGGCCCGCGAGGAAGAAGCCGCCGATGGTGACGAGCAGCGGCACGCTGCCGCGGACGATCGGATAGACCTGTCCCAGCTCGCCGTGGCGGTAGGCCGCCGCGAGAAGGATGACGTACACCACCTGCAGGAGCGCCGACACCCCGAGATAGGCCCAGCTGGCCACCGCCGGCAGCGGCAGGACCACCGCAAAGGGCAGCGCCAGCACGGTGGTCGCAAAGCTCATGATGGTGACGAATTGCAGGCGGTCCGCGCCGCTGCGCAGGGCGGCGTTCCAGGTGGCATGCAGCGCCGCGGCCAGAAGCGCGAGAGCTGCGACCGTCGCACTCACGGACTCACCGTTTCGCCCGTCATGGCATCATGCGGGCAAAGGGGGTGCAGCATGACTTCGACCAAGGTCCGCGCGGCGCACCCTGCCGTCGTCTGCGCAGCGCTGCTGCTTGGCAGCCTTGGCGTCCGCGCCGCGCCCTCGGACGCGCCCGCGATGGTGGCCGCAGTTGCGGCACCCGATAGGTTCAGCGCCGACACCGCCGCCGAGATCCTTGCGGCCGGCGGCAACGCGGTCGATGCGGCGGTGGCGGTCGCCTTCACGCTCGCCGTGACCTATCCGGAAGCCGGCAATCTCGGCGGCGGCGGCTTCGCGACGCTCTGGTTCCACGGCAACGCCTACTTCCTCGACTATCGCGAGCGCGCGCCGGGGAGCGCGCGCGCCGACATGTATCTCGATGCGAAGGGTGAGGTGATCCCGGACGCGAGCACGGTCGGCGCGGGCGCCGCCGCAGTCCCCGGCACGGTCGCGGGGCTTGCCGAGCTGCATCGCCGCTTCGGCCGCCTCCCGTGGGGCACGGATCTCGCACCCGCGATCCGCTATGCGCACGACGGCTTCAGCGTGAGCCCGACGCTCATCGCCGCGCGCGACGGGCGCGCCCAGGAGCTCCATGGGCGCACCAACTTCCCTCGCTACTTCGGGGCGCTCAGCCGCGATGCGCCCTTCCACCAGCACGAGCTCGAAGCGACGCTGCGGCACATCGCCGATCACGGGCCGGGCGACTTCTATACCGGGCATATCGCGAAACTCATCGTCGCGGAGATGGCGCGCAGCCACGGGCACATCGCGGCCGCGGACCTCAAGGCCTATAAGCCCGTGTGGCGTGTGCCGCTCGAAGGGGACTGGGCCGGCTACCACGTGATCACCGCACCGCCCCCCTCCTCCGGCGGCATCGGACTTCTCTCCCTGCTGGCGATGAAGGCCGACCTCGCTCCAGCCTTCGCCGGCGTGCCGCTCAACTCCGCGCAGTACGTGCACCTGCTCGCGGAGATCGAGAAGCGCGTGTTCGCCGATCGCGCCGAGTATCTCGGCGACCCGGACTTCACGCGCGTCCCGGTGGCCGAGCTCCTCGATCCCGCCTACCTCGGGCGGCGTGCGCACGAGGTGAGCACCGGCGCGCCGACTCCGACCCAGGCCGTGCAGCCGGGCCTGAGCCCCCATCACGACACCACCCACTTCTCGATCGTCGACCGCGCCGGCAACGCGGTCTCCAACACCTTTACGCTCAACGACGACTTCGGCTCGGGCGAGGTGGTGGCGGGTGCCGGCTTCCTCCTCAACAACGAGATGGACGACTTCTCCGCCAGGCCCGGGACGCCGAACATCTACGGTGTGGTCGGCGGCGCCGCCAATGCCATCGCGCCCGGCAAGACGCCGCTGTCGACCATGACGCCGACGATCCTCACCGCGGGCGGGCGCGTGGCGCTCGTCATCGGCACTCCCGGCGGCTCGCGCATCATGACCTCGATATTCCAGGTGCTCTGCGACTGGCATGACTTCCACATGCCGCTCAAGGAAGCCGTCGCGGCGCCGCGCATCCACCACCAGCTGTTGCCGCCCAATACCCTGTTCGAGGAGCCCTACGCGGGACTCGCGCCGGCGGTGCGTGCCGCGCTCACGGCGCGCGGCTATACGCTCGTGAACCAGGACTTTGACGGTGACGTCGAGGCGATCGAGATCGACGCCGCGGGAACCATCGCGGTGTCCGACCCGCGCGGGCGCGGCGTGGCGCGCGTGCTCGCCCCGGGCGCCGCGCGCTCCGACCCCGCCGTGCCCGGGCAGCACGCGGCGAGCTGGTCCGACGCTCAACCCCGGAGCCTCAAGTTCCCGGGGTCATAGAGCGGTTCGCGTCCCACCAGCGCGTGGCAGCGCTCGCCGAGAATCTCCACCTCGAGCTCAGTGCCCGGCCGCGCCAGCTCCGCGCGCACGTAGGCGAGCGCGATGCTGCGGTTCAGGCGGTAGCCGTAGCCGCCGGAGGTGACCAGCCCCACGCGCTCGCCGCCCCTGAACACGATCGAGACCGCCGCCGCGTCGGCGTCGCGCGCCTCGACCAGGAGCGGCACGAAGCGCTCGCGCGGGCCCGCTGCTGCCTCGCGGCGCAAGGCATCGCGGCCGATGAAGTCTGCGGCCTTGTCGAGCTGCACGAAGCGCTCGAGCGATGCCGTGAGCGGGCTGTACTCGCTCGTCAGGTCAGCCTTCCAGCTGCGATAGCACTTCTCGAGCCGCAGGCTCTCCATGGCGTAGAGCCCGAAGTGCCCGAGCCCGAGATCCGCGCCCGCCTCGAGGAGCCGCGCGTACACGGCGGGAAGCGTCTCGTTCGAGACGTGAAGCTCGAAGCCGAGCTCGCCGACATAGTTGACCCGCATGGCGTGGAGCTCGATGCCGGCGATGCGAATGGTGCGTGCGCTGAGCCACGGAAAGGCGGCATTCGAGAGATCTGCGTCCGTGATCCGCGCCAGGAGCTCGCGCGAGCGCGGCCCGACCACGACCAGCGTGCCGTAGCTCGCGGACAGGTTCGCGATCGACACCGGCCCGAAGCGCGCCGACGCATGGCCGCGCAGCCACTCCTCATCGTGCCGCGCGGCGGCGGCCGCCGACAGCAGCCAGAACCGGCCGTCCGGCCAGCGCAGCACGGTCGCTTCCATGACGAGACGTCCGCGCGGCGAGCAGCCGTAGCTCAAGGTCATGCGGCCCGGGCGCGGCAGCGCGCCGGCGATCAGGCTGTCGAGCCAGTCGGCGGCCCCGGTGCCACCGATCTCCAGGCGCGTGAACCCCGGCAGATCCACGAGCGCGACGCCGTTCGCCACCGCGGCGCATTCGCGCATCACCGCCCGGTGCCAGTGCGGCCGGCGGAAGGAGCTGTCGGAACCGGCCGGATCGCCGGGCCGCGCGTAATACACCGCACGCTCCCAACCGCCGCGCGCGCCGTACACGGCTCCGGCCGTGCGCAGCCTCTCATATAAAGGAGAGGTGTACGCCGGTCGCCCGGCCGGCCGCTCCTCCTGCGGGTAGCCGACGCCGTACTCCTTCTGATAGGTCTCGAGCGCCTTGGCGCGCGTATAGCGGCGGTCGGCAAACGACAGGTAGCGGCGGCAGTCGAGCGGCCAGAGGTCCCAGTCCGGCTCGCCGTTCACCACCCATTCCGCGATTGCCTTAGCCGCGCCGCCGGCTTGAACGATGCCAAAGCTGAAGGCGCAGCAGTGGAAGAAGTTGCGTGCCGCGGCGGCGGGACCGATGAGCGGATTGCCGTCGGGCGCGTACGGAATCGGTCCGTTGACGACTCGCTTGACGCCGACGGAGCCCAGGATCGGCACCCGTGCACAGGCTGCGGCGATGTAGTCCTCCAGCCGGGTGAGATCGTCCGCAAACAGCTGACTCGCGAACTCCTCCGGCGGACCCTCGGGCCAGGGTGCGACTGCGTGCGCCTCGTAAGGCCCGAGCAGCAGCCCATGGCGCTCCTGACGCAGGTAGTAGCTGACGTCCGGGTCGCGCAGCAGCGGCAGCCGCGCGGTGCCGCGCTCGATGAGCGCCGGGATGTCCTCGGTCACGAGGTACTGATGCGACAGCGTCTCGACGGGCAAGTACTCGCCGATCATCGCCGCCACCTCCCCGCCCCGGTAGCCGGCCGCATTGATCACATACTCGGCCTCGATCGCTCCCGCCGGCGTCTCGATGCGCCAACTGCCGCAGCGAAGCGCGCGGATGCCGGTCACGCGGGTATGGCGGTGGATCGTCGCGCCGTGCTCGCGCGCAGCGCGCGCCAGGGCCTGCGTGAGCTGCGACGGATCGATGTCACCGTCGTCGGGATCCCACAGGCCTGAGCGGAGCCCCGCGGTCTCGAGGAACGGGTGGCGGGCGCGGATCTCCGCCGGCGACAGCAGCTCGAAGCGGCAACTCAGGGCGCGCGCCTGGGCGAGGACGTGGCGGAACTCGTCCTCGCGATCGCGCGTATGCGCCAGACGGATGCTGCCCGTCCGGTGGTAGGTGAGATCGCAGCCGAGCTCCAACGGAAGCTGCGCGTAGAGCGCAGTCGAATACCGCTGGAGCTTCAGTAGACTCCAGGAGGTCGAAAAATTGGGACAGTTGCCCGCCGCGTGCCAGGTCGAGCCTGAGGTCAGCTCGTCGCGCTCGAGCAGCACCACGTCCGACCAGCCGAGCCTGGTGAGGTGGTAGAGGGCGCTGCACCCGACCACCCCGCCGCCGATCACCACCACCCGCGCGCAGGCGTTCAGCACTTCACGCGCTCACTCGCCGGATCGTAGAAGGGCCGCAGCGTGACGCGCGCCGGGAAACGCTCGGCGGCCACCTCGATCTCGTAGCGGCCCGCCGCGAGCCACTCCGGACTCACGGGCTCGCCGCCGTTGGCGACGTAGCCGAGGGCGAGCGGCCACCCGAGCGTATGTCCGAACATGCCCGAGGTGGTCTTGCCCACCAGCCGGCCGTCGCGCCAGATCGGCTCGTTGTGATAAAGGAGCGGCTCGCTGCGCTCGAGAGCGAGCGTCACCAGGCGGCGCCGCACACCCGCCGCACGCTGCTTGAGCAGCGCGTCGCGGCCGACGAAACCTCCGGCCTTGTCCCACGCGATAGCGAAACCGAGCCCCGCCTCCAGAGGCGTGTCCTCGTCCGAGATGTCGTGACCCCAGTGCCGGTACGCCTTCTCGATCCGCAGACTGTTCATGGCGTGGTAGCCGGCGAGCCGCAGGCCAAAAGCCGCACCGCCTTGGATGAGCACGTCGAACACCGCCGGCGCGAACTCGGTAGGGATGTACAGCTCGTAGCCGAGCTCACCCACGTAGGTGATGCGGCTCGCGCGCACGCGCGCGTAGCCGAGATCGATGAGCCGCGAAGCGCCGAACGGAAAGGCGGAGTTGGAGAGGTCCGCATCGGTGAGCGTCGCGAGCAGCTCGCGGCTCTGCGGGCCCATGAGGCCGAGCACCGCGTAAGCGGAGGACACATCCACCGCGACGGCGTGTGCGTCCTGCGGAATGCTGCGACACAGCCAGGCGAAGTCCCGCGTCTGGGTCGCGCACGAGCTGACGATGAGCCAGGAGTCCTCGGCCTCGCGCGTCACCGTGAGATCCGCCTCGATGCCGCCGCGCTCGTTCAGCCACTGCGTATAGACGACACGGCCCACGGCAACCTCGACGTCGTTGGCGCAGATCCTGCCCAGCACGCGCGCCGCATCGCGCCCCCTGAGTGTGAACTTGGCGAACGAGGACTGATCGAAGAGCCCGACCCCTTCGCGTACCGCCCGGTGCTCGGCCGCCGACTGCGCGAACCAGTTCTGCCGGCCGTAGCTGTACTCGTAGCGCGGCGCGCTGCCGTCCGTCGCGAACCAGTTGGCGCGCTCGTAGCCCGCCACTTCGCCGAAGCACGCCCCGGCGCTCTTGAGGCGCTCGTGCAGCACCGAGCGGCGCACGCCGCGCGCGCTCTCCGCCTGGCGGAACGGCCAGTGCATGGCATAAAGGAGACCCAGCGTCTCGACGGTGCGGTCGCGCAGGTAACGGCGATTGCGCTGAAAGGGCGCACAGCGGCGGATGTCGACGTCCCAGAGATCGAACGGCGGATGCCCGTCGACGATCCAGTCGGCGAGCACCTTGCCGGCACCGCCCGCGGACTGAATGCCGATGGAATTGAAGCCCGCCGCCACGTACAGGCCGCGCACCTCCGGTGTCTCGCCGAGCAGATACCGGTCATCGGGCGTGAAGCTCTCCGGGCCGTTGAAGAACACCTGTACGCCGGTCGACTCGAGCGCCGGCACGCGCCGCATGGCGCCCGCGAACAGCGGCTCGATGTGCGCGAGGTCGGCGGGCAGTTGCTCGAAGGCACAGCTGTCGGGAATTCCCTCCGTGCCCCACGGCTTGGCAACCGGCTCGAACCACCCCACGAGAAGCTTGCCGGTGTCCTCCTTGAAGTACGAGCACGCGTCGGCGTCGCGCAGGATCGGCAGATCCACGGGCAATCCCGGGATCGGCTCGGTCACGATGTAGAAGTGCTCGGCGGCGTGCAGCGGTACGTTGGTCTGCGCGAGTGCGCCGACCTCGCGCGCCCACATGCCGGCGCAGTTGACGACGGCGTCCGCGCGCACCTCACCCGCCTCCGTGGTGACACCGGTGACCCGCCCCTGCTCGGTACGGATGCCCGTCACCTTCACCTGCTCGAGGATGCGCACTCCGCGCATGCGCGCGCCGCGCGCCAGCGCCTGCGTCGTGTCGACGGGATTGCAGCGCCCGTCCCTGGGCAAATACACGCCCCCGACGACGCCCTCTATAGAGAGCAGCGGCCAGCGCTCCTTGGCCTCACCCGGCGAGAGGATCTGCACCTCGAGACCGAAGACGCGCGCCATCGAGGCCCCGCGCCTGAGCTCCTCGAAGCGCGCGGCGCTCGCCGCCACCGCGATCGAGCCCACCTGCCTGAAGCCGGTGGCCTGCCCGGTCTCGCGCTCGAGACCTTCGTAGAGCTCGGTCGTGTACTGCGCGAGGCGCGTCAGGTTGTGGGTAGCGCGCAGCTGACCGACCAGTCCCGCCGCGTGCCAGGTGGTGCCGCAGGTCAGCTGGCGCCGCTCGAGCAGCAGCACGTCGCTGCAGCCGCGCAGCGCGAGATGGTAAGCGACGCTGCAGCCGACGATGCCGCCGCCGATGATGACGACGCGCGCGTGCGACGGGACGCTCGTCACCCTTGAGCTCTCAGAACTCGGCAATCGCCTCGCGCAGCATGTCCGCCATCTGGTCGATGTCGGCGCGGCTGGCGATGAAGGCCGGCGCCATGATGGCCACGTCGCCGGTGGTCTTCACGTGCAGGCCGCGATCGTAGAGCTTCGCCTGCAGCTCGTTGCCGCGCACGCCCGGGGCCTTGCCGGCCTTGATCTCGATCCCGGCCAGGAGTCCGAAGCCGCGCACGTCGTTGACCGTCGGCAGATCGCCGAGCGCAAACATCTTGTCGAGGAAGTAGCCGGAGAGATCGCGTCCCCTGGCGAACAGGCTCTCCTTTCTATAGATGTCGAGCGTCGCCAGGCCGGCCGCACAGGCAGCCGGGTGTGCCGAATAGGTGTAGCCGTGGAAGAACTCCGGCACGCCCGCGGGCGCGGCATCGAGGATGGTGCGATAGATGTCCGCGTGCACCGCCACCGCGCCCATCGGCTGCGCGCCGTTGGTGAGCGCCTTAGCCATGGTGATCACATCCGGCGTGACGCCGAAGGAGATCGCACCAAAGGTTTCCCCGGTGCGTCCGAAGCCGCAGATCACCTCATCGAACACCAGCAGGATCCCGTAGCGCGTGCAGATCTCGCGCAGCCGCTCGAGGTAGCCGCGCGGCGGCACGATGACGCCGGTGGAGCCGGCGATCGGCTCGACGAACACCGCGGCGATGCGCTTCTCGCCCACCAGGTTCACGAAGCGCTGCAGGTCCTCGGCCAGCTCGGCACCGTGCGCGCCCATGCCGCGCGTCAGGCGATTCTCCGGCAGCAGCGTATGCCGCAAGTGCAGCACGCCCGGCATCAGCGCCCCGAACACTTCGCGGTTCTTCACCATGCCGGAGAGCGCCGTGCCGCCGATATTGACGCCGTGGTAGGCACGCTCGCGCGACACGAAGTAATTGCGCTGCCCCTCGCCGCGCGCCATTTGATAGGCAAGCGCCACCTTCATCGCCGTGTCCACTGCCTCGGACCCGGAGTTGCAGAAAAACACGTGATCGAGCCCCTTGGGGGTGAGCGCCGCCACGCCGTCGGCGAGCGCGAAGGCGCCCGGGTGGCTCCTCTGGAAGGACGGGGTGAAGTCGAGCGTCCCGAGCTGCTCGGCGACCGCCGAGGCTATCTCCGGGCGGCAGTGCCCGGCGGCGGTGGTGAACAGCCCCGAGCTCCCGTCCAACACCTTGCGCCCGCTCGGAGTGAAGTAGTGCATGCCGCTCGCGCGCACGAACAGGCGCGGCTCGCGCTTGAAGTCGCGATTGCTGGTGAAGGGCAGCCAGTGCCGTTCCAGGTTCTCGAGTGTGGTTTCCATGAGGGTCTCCGCATCAGCCGAAGGTGGAGCCGATCTGCGCCGCCGCGGCCCGCAGCCGCGGTACGAATTCGATGGCGCGCATCAGCGGCAGCCGCGCGGTCGCGCCCTGTACCGCGAGCGAGGCGATGACGTCGCCGTGACGGTTGCGTACCGGCACCGCCACGCAGGCGACGCCGAGCACGTACTCCTCGTTGTCGACCGCGTAGCCAACGCTGACGATGCGGTCGAGCTCCGACTCGAGCACCGCGCGGTCGGTGATGGTGCGCTCCGTGAAGCGCTCGAGCGGCAGCAGCTCGATGAGGCGCTGCCGCTCGGCCGCGGGCAGGTGCGCGAGCAGCAGCTTGCCGCTCGCGCAGCAGTGCGGTGGCAGCGCGCCGCCGCCGTCGGCCACGTGCAGGCGCAGCGGCCACGGGGCCTCGACGCGGTCGAGGTAAATGAGGGCGCCCTTCTTCAGCACCGCGAGATTGCAGGTCTCGGTGATCTCGCTCACCACGCGCCTCAGGATCGCACGGCGCTCGGCCGACGCCGCGTCGCTCCGCAGCACGTCGAGGGAGAAGCGCGACAGGCGCTCGCCGATGATGTACGCGCGGCCGCCCGGCTCGCGCGCGAGGAAGCCCGCCTCCTCGAACAGCGCGAGCGTGCGGTGGAGCGTCGGCTTGGGCAGCTCGGTCGCCTGCATGAGCTCCGACAGGGTGACCGCGCGACCCGCCCGCACCAGCACCTCGAGCACGCCGAAGGCCTTGAGCGTGGAGGAAGTTTCGCTCGCGATCTCGGCCGTCTCGGGGCTGAGCGGAACACTTAGGCTGCTCATGCCTGCCCCAGCGTTCCGTTAAACGGGACGTCAGGTCCAATGCAGGGAAATGCGCCTTGC
Source organism: uncultured Gammaproteobacteria bacterium (assembly GCA_963804465.1). Lineage (GTDB taxonomy): Bacteria > Pseudomonadota > Gammaproteobacteria > Steroidobacterales > Steroidobacteraceae > 13-2-20CM-66-19. Next base: position 85,672 of record CAWDQL010000017.1, on the reverse strand, counting down.
TCCATCGTGGGGTATTGTAATATCTATCTGCTGGCAGAGACAAACCATCTCATCTGAAGAAACCTTGGTGAGGATAAGCCGATGACCCAGCCACAGAAAATGGGACCCTCCGAGGCGCTGGTAGAGACGCTCGCCGCCAACGGCGTGACTCACGTATTCGGCATCGTCGGCTCGGCGTTCATGGATGCGCTCGATATCTTCCCCGCCGCGGGCATCCGCTTCGTGCCGGTGGCGCACGAGCAGGGCGCCATCCACATGGCGGACGGCTACGCGCGTGCCTCGGGGCGCCACGGCGTGTGCATCGCCCAGAACGGACCCGGGGTCACGAACTTCGTCACCGGAGTGGCCGCGGCCTACTGGGCGCACTCGCCGGTGGTCTTCATCACGCCGGAGACCGGCACGATGACCATGGGGCTCGGCGGCTTCCAGGAGACCGAGCAGCTGCCGATCTTCTCGAAGATCACCAGGTACCAGGGACACGTCAACAATCCGCGCCGCATGGCGGAGATCGCCGCGCGCTGCTTCGATCGCGCCATGCTCGAGATGGGCCCGACCCAGCTCAACATCCCGCGCGACTACTTCTACGGCGACATCGAGGCGACGATCGCCGCGCCGATGCGCATCGCTCACGGCGCAGGCGACGCGGCGGCCCTCGAGGCGGCCGCGGCGCTGCTTGCCGGCGCGAGCTTCCCGGTGATCGTCGCCGGTGGCGGCGTGATCATGTCGGGCGCGACCGCGGAAGCGATCGAGCTCGCCGACGCCCTCGGCGCGGCCGTGTGCACCAGCTACCTGCACAACGATTCCTTCCCGGCATCCCACGCGCTGTCCGCCGGTCCGCTCGGCTACCAGGGCTCGAAGGCCGCCATGAAGCTGATCGCGCGCGCCGACGTGGTGCTCGCGCTCGGCACGCGCCTCGGACCCTTCGGCACGCTGCCGCAGTACGGTCTCGACTACTGGCCGAAGCAGGCCAGGATCATTCAGATCGACAGCGATCCGCGCATGCTCGGGCTGGTGCGGCCGATCTCGGTCGGCATCCACGGCGATGCGCGCGCGGCCGCCGCCGCGCTGCTTGCGCACCTCAAGACCCGCCGCCTCGCCGGGGCCGCGGGCCGCGCGGAGCGCTTGCAGCGCATTGCGGCCGAGAAGTCCGACTGGGAGGCCGAGCTCAAGTCCTGGACCCACGAGCGCGACCCCTACTCACTCGAAGTGGCGGCCAATTCGCGCCACATGCATCCGCGCGAGATGCTGCGCGCGCTCGAGCAGGCGCTGCCTGAGGACGCCATGGTATCGACCGACATCGGCAACATCTGCTCGGTCGCCAACTCCTACCTGCGTTTCGAGCGACCGCGCTCGATGTTCGCCGCCATGAGCTTCGGCAACTGCGGCTATGCCTTCCCGGTCATCTGCGGCGCCAAGCTTGCCGCCCCCGATCGGCCGGCCTTCGCCTACGTGGGCGACGGCGCATGGGGCATCAGCTTCAACGAGCTGCTCACCTGCGCGCGCGAGAAGATCGGCGTGACGGTGATCGTCTTCAACAACTCCCAGTGGGGCGCGGAGAAGAAGAACCACGTGGACTTCTATTCACGCCGCTACCAGGGCGTGAACCTCGAGAATCCAAGCTGGGCGGCAGTGGCGCGCGCCTTCGGCTGCGCGGGGGTGACCGTCGAGCGGCTCGCCGACATCGCGCCGGCGCTGCGCGCGGCCGCGGCGGCGCAGACCGAGGGCAGGACCACCGTGCTGGAGATGATGGTCACGCAGGAGCTCGGCGACCCGTTCCGGCGCGATGCGCTGTCGAAGCCGGTGCGCCACCTCGCCAAGTACCAGCAATTCGTGTGATGCGCACCGCACCCACCCCGCTCGTGCGGTCCGGCCCATGAGCGCGCCGGGCGCGCTCGAGGGCGGCCTGCGCCGCTCGCTCAAGCGCCGGCACATGCACATGATCGCGCTCGGCGGGGTCATCGGCGCCGGCCTGTTCGTCGGCAGCGGAGTGGTCATCGGCTCGGCAGGTCCCGCCGCGGTGCTGTCGTTCGCGCTCACCGGCACACTGGTGGTGCTGGTGATGCGCATGCTCGGGGAGATGGCGGTCGCCTACCCCGCGATCGGCGGCTTCTACGAGTACAACCGTCTCGCGCTCGGCGAGCTCGCCGGCTTCCTCACCGGCTGGATGTACTGGTACTTCTGGGTGATCGTGGTGGCGCTCGAGGCGGTCGCAGGCGCGCGCATCCTCGTGACCTGGTGGCCGGGAGTGGCGCCCTGGGAATTCACGCTCGCGCTCATGACCACCTTCACCATCGTGAATCTCCTCTCGGTGCGCTCCTATGGGGAGGCCGAGTTCTGGTTTGCCTCGATCAAGGTGGCCGCGATCGTCGTATTTCTCGGCGCCGGGATCCTGTTCGCGCTCGGCGTGTGGCCGGGCGCACAGGCCGGGCTGCCGCACCTCACCGCCCACGGCGGCTTCATGCCGCGCGGCATAGTGCCGGTGCTCACGGGCGCCGTTGCCGCCACGGGCTTTTATTTCGGCGCCGAGATCGTGACCATCGCCGCTGCGGAGTCGGCCGAGCCCGAGCGGGCGGTGGCCGAGACGACGCAGTCGGTCATCTGGCGCGTGCTGGTATTCTACGTCGGCTCGATCTTCCTGGTCGTCGCGCTGGTGCCGTGGAACGACAGCTTACGCATGTCGCAGCCCTACGTGAGCGTCATGGAGGTGCTGCGCATTCCCGCCGCCACCACCGTCATGAGCCTCGTGATCCTCACCGCGGTGCTGTCGGCGCTCAACTCCGGCCTGTTCGCGTCCTCGCGCATGCTGATGGCGCTCGCCGAGCGGCGCGACGCGCCGCGCGCGGTCGCGCGGCTCGATAAGCGCGGGGTGCCGGTGGCGGCGATCCTGGCAAGCACCGCCTTCGGCTACCTCACAGTGGCGATGAGCTACCTGTCGCCGAACGGCGTGTTCGCCTTTCTCGTCAACTCCTACGGCACGGTCGCGATCTTCGTCTACGTGCTGATCGCGGTGGCGGAGCTCAAATTGCGCGCCGTGCTCGAGCGCGAGCGACCGGAGCGCCTCAAGATCCGTATGTGGGGCTACCCCTGGCTTACGTGCATCGCGATCGCAGGCATGCTCGCCATCCTCGCGGCGATGTCCGTCATCCCCGAGCAGCGTGTGTCGCTCGCCTTCGGCCTGATCAGCATCGGGGTCCTGCTCGCCGCCTACGGTCTGCGCCGGGCGCTGCGGCCGCGACCGCAGGCCGCCGGCTGAGGCGAAGCCGATGCGCCTCCTCATCCTCAACGCCGGCAGCTCCTCTCTCAAGTTCGACTGTCTGGAGATCGATGCGAGCGGCGCATCGCAGCGCCTGCGGTCCGGTGCTTTCGTCGACGCCGCGGGCGAGCTGCACCTCGAGACGGATGCCGGCGCACCGCCCGCTGCCACGCCCATCCGCACGCTCGCCGCCGCGGCAGACTTCGCGCTCACCTGGCTCGCGCGTGACAAGCTGCTCACGAACCTGAGTGCGAGCGTGCACCGCATCGTGCACGGCGGCGAGCTGTTCCGCGCGACCACCCGGCTCGGCGATTCCGAGCTCACCGCCCTCGCCTCGCTCGATGAGCTCGCGCCGCTGCACAATCCCCCGGCGCTGGCGGTGATTGCCAGCGTGCGCGCACGGCTCCCCGCGAGCGTGCCGCTCATCGGCGTATTCGATACCGCCTACTACGCAGACCTGCCGGAGGTTGCCTGGCGCTACGCCGTGCCGAAGCGCTGGTACCAGGACTTCGGCGTGCGCCGCTACGGCTTCCACGGCACGGCGCACCGCTATCTCTCGCGCACGGCGCGTGCGCGGCTGCCGGCAGGCCGGCCGGCGCGCCGCTGCATCAGCCTGCAGCTCGGGCGCGGCTGCTCGGTGACCGCGACCCTCGATGAGCACCCGGTCGCGACCAGCATGGGATTCACGCCGCTCGAAGGTCTCGTCATGGGCACGCGCTCCGGGGACCTCGATCCCGGGGCGCTGCTGCACGTCATGGAGCACGGCGGATTGTCCCCCGCGCAGATGCTCCGCGAGCTCAATACCGCGAGCGGGCTCCTCGGCCTCTCGGGCCGCAGCGCCGACATGAAGGAGCTGCTCGCGCTCGAGACCGAAGGCGATGCGGGTGCGAAGCTCGCGATCGAGATATTCTGTCGCCGTGCGCGGCATTATCTCGGAGCCTATGCGAGCGAGCTCGGCGGCGTCGACGTGATCGTCTTCGGCGGCGGCATCGGCGAGCATGCGCCGGAGATCCGGCGCCGGATCCTCACCGGCCTGGAGTGGGCCGGAATCATCCTCGACCCCGCGGCGAACCTGACGGGTGCCGCGGGCAGCATTGCCGCCGCGGCCAGCGCGACCGCCATCGAGGTGGTCACGGTCGACGAGGCGAGCGTCATGGCCGCCGAGGCCGCGGCACTGCTCGCGCGCGCCACCTGACCGTCATGCGTACTCCTTATTCTAAGCCCTGAGCGGATGAGTCCGATGAGCACCGAACCCTACCTCCTCACCCCCGGCCCCCTCAGCATATCGCTGCGCACCAAGCAGGCGATGCTGCGCGACTGGGGCTCGTGGGACGTCGATTTCAACAGCATCACCGGCCGCATCCGTGAGCGGCTGCTCGACATCGTGCACGCCACCGGCACCCACGAGTGCGTTCCTCTCCAGGGCAGCGGCACCTTCTCGGTCGAGGCCGCCATCGGCACGCTGGTGCCGCGCAGCGGCGGTCACGTACTCGTGCCGCAGAACGGCGCCTACTGCCAGCGCATCGCCCGCATCTGCCGCGTGCTCGGCCGCAAGCTCACCACCATCGACTACGCCGAGAGCGCCGCAGTCGCCGCCGCCGATATCGAGCGCGCGCTGGTCCACGATCCTTCCATCACGCACGTCGCGCTGGTGCATTGCGAAACCAGCGCCGGCATCTTGAATCCCCTCGATGAGGTCGCACAGGTCGTCGCCCGACACGACCGGCGCCTGATCGTCGATGCCATGAGCTCCTTCGGAGCGCTGGAGATCGATGCGCGCCGCACGCCCTTCGATGCCGTCGTGGCCGCCTCGGGGAAGTGCCTCGAGGGACCGCCCGGAATGGGCTTCGTGATCGCACGCCGCGCGGCGCTCGAGCGCTGCGAGGGGAACGCCCACTCTCTCGCCATGGATCTCCACGACCAGTGGGTCTACATGCACAAGACCACCCAGTGGCGCTACACGCCTCCCACCCACGTGGTGGCGGCCTTCGACTGCGCCATCACCCAGTATCTCGAGGAGGGCGGACTGGCGGCGCGCGGCGCGCGTTACGCCCGCAACTGCCGCACGCTGATCGAGGGGCTGGCGGCGCTCGGCTTGAAGAGTTTCCTCCCGGCGGCGATCCAGGCGCCGATCATCGTGACCTTCCACGCACCCGACAACCCGCGCTACCAGTTCAAGAGCTTCTACAACGCCGTCAAAGCGCTCGGCTACATCCTCTATCCCGGCAAGCTCACGACGCTCGAGACCTTCCGCGTCGGCTGCATGGGCCAGCTCGGCGAGCGCGGCATGCCGGGGGCCGTGGAGGCGGTCGGCAAGGTGCTGGCGCAGATGCGCGCCGCGGCGTGAGGTGACAGACATGCCTTCCATTGAAGTCAACGGCCGCAGCTACCGCCTGCCGCGCATCCCCTCGGTCGTGGTGTGCGTCGACGGCTGCGACCCGGAGTACATCTCCGCGGCCGTGGCGGGCGGCCATATGCCGTGGATGCAGCGCACGCTCAGCACCGGCACCGCCGTGGTCGCCGACTGCGTCGTGCCGAGCTTCACCAATCCCAACAACCTGTCGATAATCACCGGCGCGCCGCCGTCGGTGCACGGCATTTGCGGCAATTTCCTCTACGACATGGAGAGCGGCGCCGAGGTCATGATGAACGACCCGAAGTGGCTGCGGGCCCCGACGCTGCTCGCGGCGCTCGCGGATGCGGGCTGCAAGGTGGCCGTGGTCACCGCAAAGGACAAGCTGCGGCGCCTCCTCGGACACAAGATGCGCGGCATATGCTTCTCCGCCGAGAAGGCCGACCAGGCGACGCGCGCGGAGCACGGGATCGAGGAGGTGCTGAAGCTCGTCGGCCTGCCACTGCCGGGCGTCTACAGCGCGGCGCTCTCGGAGTTCGTGTTCGCCGCGGGCGTCAGGCTCATGGCTGCCCAGCGCCCGGACGTCTTATACCTGTCGACCACCGACTACGTGCAGCACAAGCACGCCCCCGACTCGACCGAGGCGAACGCGTTCTGCCGCATGATGGACGGCTACATGGAGCAGCTCGAGCGCGCCGGCTGCGTGATCGCGCTCACCGCCGACCACGGCATGGCACCGAAGCAACGACTGGACGCGAGCCCGAACGTCATCTATCTGCAGGACGTGCTCGATGGGTGGTTGGGCGAGGGACGCGCGCGCGTGATCCTTCCCATCACCGATCCGTACGTGGTGCACCACGGGGCATTGGGATCGTACGCGACCGTGTATCTGCCCACCGACGTTCCCGCCGCCGAGCTCGCGGCTCGCATCGCGGCACTGCGCGGCATCGAGCTCGTGCTGACGCGCACGGAGGCTGCGCAACGCTTCGAGCTGCCCGCCGACCGCATCGGGGATCTGGTGGTGATCTCGGTCCGCTCGGTAGCCTTGGGCAGCGCCAAGGCGAAGCACGACCTCTCCGGGCTCGATGCACCGCTGCGCTCCCACGGCGGCATCTCCGAGCAGCCGGTGCCGCTGGTGATGAACCGGCCCACGCCGAACCTCGACAGCAACCGCCGCTGGCGCAACTTCGACGCCTTCGACTGGGTGCTGAACCATGCCGGCTAGAAACGAGACGCTGCGCATCGGCGGCGAGCGCGTCGCCACCGCCCGCACCGGCGAGGTGTTCAATCCCTACACGCGTCAGGCCATCGGCACGGTCGCCATGGCCTCGCCCGAGGACGTGCGGCGCGCCATCGGCGTCGCCAGGGCCTTCCGCTCGACGCTCACCCGCTACGAGCGCTACCGCGTCTGCTACCGCACGGCGGAGCTGCTGCGCGCGCGCGCCGTGGAGATTGCCAACCTCATCACCGCCGAGAGCGGCCTGTGCAAGAAGGACTCGCTCTACGAGGTGGGCCGCGCCTGCGATGTGTTCGTGTTCGCCGGCAATGCCGCGCTCCAGGACGACGGGCAGATCTTCTCCTGCGACCTCACCGCACACGGCAAGAAGCGCAAGGTCTATACGCTGCGCGAGCCGCTGCTCGGAGTCATCACCGCGATCACGCCCTTCAACCATCCGCTCAACCAGGTCGCGCACAAGGTCGCCCCGAGCATCGCCAGCAACAACCGCATGGTGCTCAAGCCGTCCGAGAAGACCCCGCTGTCCGCCCTGCTGCTCGCCGACATTCTCTACGAGGCCGGGCTGCCCCCCGCAATGTTCAGCGTGCTCACCGGCGAGCCGCGGGAGATTGCCGACGAGCTTCTCACCCACCCCGACGTCGACCTGATCACCTTCACCGGCGGGGTCGCGGCAGGCAAGTACATCGCCGCCAAGGCCGTCTACAAGCGCCAGGTGCTCGAGCTCGGCGGCAACGATCCGCTCATCGTCATGGAGGACGCCGACATCGAGGAGGCCGCGACGCTCGCGGCCGCGGGCTCCTACAGGAACTCCGGCCAGCGCTGCACGGCCATCAAGCGCATGCTGGTGCAGGAATCGGTGGCGCCGCGCTTCACCGAGCTGCTCATCGAGAAGAGCCGTGCGGTGCGCTACGGCGATCCCATGGATCCGGCCACCGACATGGGCACGGTGATCGACGAGCCGGCGGCGCGCTGCTTCGAGGAGCGCGTCAATGCGGCGGTGGCGGGCGGTGCGCGCCTCTGCTACGGCAACATCCGCGACGGGGCACTGTACTCGCCGACGGTGATCGACCGGGTGGATCCCGGCATGACGGTGGTGAGAGAGGAGACCTTCGGGCCGGTGTCGCCGGTCATGACCTTCCGTACCATCGATGAAGCCATCCGGCTCTCGAACTCGACCGCCTATGGGCTGTCCTCGGCCGTGTGCACCAACCGCCTCGACTACATCACCCGCTTCGTGACTGAGCTCAACGTCGGCAGCGTCAACGTGCGCGAGGTCCCCGGCTATCGCCTCGAGCTCACCCCGTTCGGGGGTATCAAGGACTCGGGCCTCGGCTACAAGGAAGGGGTGCAGGAGGCCATCAGGAGCTTCACCAACACCAAGACCTATTCGCTGCCGTGGCTGCCGTAATCGCGCCACCCGGGAGCACTCCCGCGGCGCTCGGCATGCGCGGACTGCGCCTGGCGCAGATCCGCACGGTGCTGCTCCTGTTCCTCGGCTACGCGTCCTGCTACTTCTGCCGCTCGGATCTCTCGGTGGCGACACCGCTCCTCGTCGACGAGCTCGGACAGCGTGGCATCAGCCACGCCGCGGCGATCGTCAGCATCGGCTCCATGACCTCCTTCGGCGTGGCGGCCTACGCGATCGGCAAGTACTTCCTGACCAGCCTCGGCGACTACTGGGGCGGCAAGCGCAACCTGCTGATCGCCACCGGCGGCGCGACCGCCTTCACACTGCTGTTCGCCTCGAGCGCGGTGTTGCCGATGTTTAGCTTCGCCTGGATCGGCAACCGCCTGACCCAGTCGATCGGCTGGTCGGGACTCATCAAGGTCTCGTCTAAGTGGTTTCACTACTCCCGCTACGGCACGGTGATCGCGATCCTCACCTGCAGCTACCTGATCGGGGACGCCGCCGCCCGGCAGAGCATGGGCTTCCTGCTGGCGCGCGGCGTCGGCTGGCGCGGCCTGTTCCTGTTCGGCGCAGCCGTGGCGGGTACCATGTTTCTCGCGAATTTCCTGCTGCTGCGCGAATCGTGCACCGACGAGGGCTACCCGGAGGCGGTCGCCAATCCACGTAACGTGTTCGCCGATGGGGGCTCGCGTCCACATGGCTTTGTCACGCTGGTGCTGCCGCTGCTGCGCAACCGCGCATTCCTCACGGTGTGCCTGCTCGCCTTCGCCACCACCATGACGCGCGAGACGTTTAACACCTGGACGCCGGCGTACCTGCACGACTTCTTCGGCTACGGCGTGAGCCGCGCTGCCGCCATGTCGGCGGTATTCCCGGCCGTCGGCGCGGTCTCGGTGCTGCTCGCCGGCTGGGCGAGCGACCGCCTCGGCCACCGCTGCCGCGCCCTGCTGCTGGTGATTGGGCTGGCCGCGACTGCCGCCGCCCTCTTCGTCTTCACGACGCTGAAGTCGAGCACGGCGGCGCCGGTGCTGCCGGTGGTGATGATCGGCCTGGTCGGCTTCTGCCTGCTCGGCCCCTATGCCTTCCTGCCGGGCGCCTTCGCGCTCGACTTCGGCGGCAAGCAGGCCGGCGCCGCCGCCTCGGGTCTTGTCGACGGCACCGGTTATGTCGGTGGTGTGTTCGCCGGCTACGCAATGGCGAAGCTCGCCGTCGCTTTCGGTTGGGAGGGCGTGTTCCGTACGCTGGCGATCGTAGCCGGCTTGGCCGCGCTCGGCGCGTGCTACCTGTTTTTCCAGATCGTGAAGCTGGAGCGGCAACGGTGAAAATTGCCAGCCTCGAAACCTTCAGCAATCAGTACGTGTGCTTCGTGCGGCTCACGACCGACTCCGGCGCGGTCGGCTGGGGTCAGACCTCCACCTATAACGCCGACATCACGGCCACGATCTTCCACCGCCAGGTCGCACCCTGGGCACTGGGTGCCGACGCTTTCGACATCGATGCGCTCGTCGAGCGCATCGAGGAGCGCGAGCACAAGTTCCCCGGGAGCTACCGCTGCCGGGCGATCGCCGGACTCGACACGGCGCTCTGGGACCTGCGCGGCAAGCTCGACGGCAAGCCCGTGGTCGAGCTGCTCGGCGGCAGGCCGAAGCGCCTGCGCGCCTATGCCTCGTCCATGCGACGCGACATCACGCCGCAGCAGGAGGCGCAGCGGCTCGTGCAGCTGCGCGACACCTACGGCTTCGATGCCTTCAAGTGGCGCGTGGGAGCGGAGTGCGGCCACGACGTCGACGAATGGCCGGGACGCACGGAAGCGATCGTGCCGCACGTGGCACGCGCTCTCGGCGACGGCGCGGCTAAACTCATCGATGCCAACAGCGGCTTCTCGCCGCGCCGGGCGATCGAGGTCGGACGGCTGCTGGAAGCCTCGGGCGTGAGCCACTACGAGGAGCCCTGCCCCTACTGGAAGCTCGAGGAGACCAGGCAGGTCACCGAGGCGCTCGAGCTCGACGTCACCGGCGGCGAGCAGGACTGCGACCTCGGCACCTGGGCTCAGATGACAGCCATGCGCGCCGTCGACATCGTACAGCCCGACGTCATGTACATGGGCGGCATCACACGCACGCTCAAGGTCGTGGCGATGGCGGCGGCGGCCGGGCTGCCGTGCACGCCGCATAGCGCCAACCGCTCGCTCGTGACTCTCTGCACCATGCACCTGCTCGGTGCCATCGGCAACCCGGGCAAGTATCTCGAGCTGTCGATCGAGGGCGAGGACTACTACCCCTGGGAGCGGGGTCTGTTCCTCACTGATCCCTACCGGGTCGAGGACGGCCAGGTCACGATCCCCGCTTCCCCCGGCTGGGGCGTCGAGGTGAATCCCGAGTGGCTCGAGGCGGCGGCTTACCGACGCAGCAGCCTGTCGGACTGAGCATCGATCCGCCACAATGGCAAACCGCCTTTAGGAGCCATTCCGCATGCAGCCAGAAGAGGTGCACACCGCCGCACACGCGCGCGCCATCGTCGAAGAGCGGGGCTTAAGCCACGTCAAGATCGGCGTGTTCGACAACGACGGAATCCTGCGCGGCAAGTATCTCGAGCGGGCGAAGTTCCTGTCCGCCCTCGAGCAGGGTATGGGATTCTGCGACGTCGTGCTGGGCTGGGACTCGAACGACCAGCAGTACGACAACGTCAGCTTCACCGGCTGGCATACCGCCTTCCCGGATGCGCCGGTCCGGCTGCTCCCCGAGACCTGCCGCGCGCTGCCCTTCGAGGGGGACATGCTGCTGTTCCTCGGTGAGTTCGCCGGCAAGGCCGAGGGCGTGTGCCCGCGCGCCACGCTGCGCCGCGTGCTGGCGCGCGCAGCCAGCATAGGCTATGCCGCAACCGCGGCAGCGGAATTCGAGTTCTTCGTGTTCCGCGAAACGCCGGCGAGCGTGCGCGAGAAGCACTACCGCGACCTCACCAACCTGACGCCCGGATACTTCGGCTACTCGGTGCTGCGCACCTCGGTGCATGCCGAGCTCTATCAGGAGCTGCTCAAGCTCAGCTGCGACATGCGCATGCCGATCGAGGGACTGCATACCGAGACCGGACCCGGCGTGCTGGAGGCAGCGCTGCATTACGCCGAAGCGCTCGAGGCCGCCGACCGCGCCGCCCTCTTCAAAACCTTCGTCAAGGTGCTGGCGCAGCGGCGCGGGCTGATGGCAACCTTCATGGCCAAGTGGTCGGCGCAGCTGCCGGGACAGAGCGGGCACCTGCACGTGTCGCTCGCGCGCAAGGACGGTTCGTCCGCCTTCTACGACCAGGCGGCGCCACACACCATGTCGCGCGAGATGCGCTGGTTCGTCGGCGGCCAGCAGGCCCTCATGCCCGAGCTGCTCGCGATGGTTGCCCCGACGGTCAACAGCTACACGCGCCTGGTGCCCGGCTACTGGGCGCCCACCAATGCCACCTGGGGCGTAGAGAACCGCACCTGCGCGCTGCGGGTGATCCAGGGGGGAGCGAAGAGTCAGCGGGTCGAGTACCGGATCGCCGCCGCCGACATCAACCCGTATCTGGCGATCGCGGTCGCCGTGGGCTCGGGGCTGTGGGGCATCGAGCACAGGATCGAGCCCGACGAGCCGATCACGGGCAACGCCTACGACCGCAAGCTCCCCGCCGCGCGCGCTCTGCCGCGCACGCTCACCGAGGCGGCCGAGCGGCTCGCCGGCTCGGCGGCCGCGAAGGAGCTGTTCGGCGCGCCGTTCGTCGAGCACTTCGCGGCGAGCCGCGAATGGGAAGAGCGCGAGTTCCGCCGCGCGGTGACCGACTGGGAGCTCAAGCGCTACTTCGAGATCATCTGATGAGCCTGCGGACCATCTCCCCGGTCGACGGCCGCCTCTACGCGGAGCGCACTCCGGCTACCGCCGCCGAGATCGATGCGACGCTCGCGCGCGCACGCGCGGCGCAAGCGATGTGGCGCGGCAGCGCGCTCCCGGACCGCGCAGCGGTGATGGAGCGCTTCTGTGCCGAGTTCGAGCAACGCACCCAGGAGATCGCGACCGGACTCGCCTGGCAGATGGGGCGACCGATCCGTTACGGCCCCAACGAGGTGCGCGGCACACTCGAGCGCGCCCGATACATGATCGGCGCCGCCGCGGGGGCGCTCGCCGAGCTTGACGCGGGACCCAAGCCGGGGTTCCGGCGCTTCATCCGCCGCGAGCCGCTCGGCGTCGTGTTCACGGTGGCGGCCTGGAATTACCCCTACCTGATCGCGGTCAACAGCGTGCTGCCTGCACTCATGGCGGGCAACGCCGTGGTGCTCAAGCACTCGGCGCAGACCCCGCTGTGCGCGGAGGTGTTCGCCGCGTGCTTCGCAGCCGCGGGGCTGCCGGCCGGGCTCTTTCAGGTGCTGCATCTTTCGCACGAGGACACCGAGCGCGTGATCCGCGACCCGCGCGTCGACTTCGTCGCCTTCACCGGCTCGGTGGCCGGCGGTCACGCCGTGCAGCGCGTCGCCGCCGAGCGCTTCATCGGCGTCGGTCTCGAGCTCGGCGGCTGCGACCCGGTGTACGTGCGCCACGATGCCGATCTCGCGCATGCGATCGAGAACATCGTCGACGGCGCCTACTTCAACTCCGGCCAGTCCTGTTGCGGGCTGCAGCGCATCTACGTGCATGACAGCCTCTACGAGCCCTTCACGCGCGGCTGCGTCGAGCTCATCCGGCAGTACCGGCTCGGCGACCCGCTCGATCCCGAGACGACCTTAGGTCCCGTCGTGCGCAGCGCCGCGGCGGATGGTGTGCGCGCGCAGATCCGCGCCGCGGTGGCTGCCGGGGCACGGCCCGCGATCGAGGAGCGCGAGTTCGCGCGCAGCAAGCCCGGGACGCCGTACCTCGCGCCGCAGCTGCTCATCGATGCGCCGCCGGAGTCGGCGGTCATGCGCGAGGAGATATTCGGCCCCGTGGCGGGCGTCATGCGCGTGCGCTCGGACGCCGAGGCCGTGGCGCACATGAACGACAGCGCCTTCGGACTCACGGCCGCGGTGTGGACGCGCGACGGGGGAGCCGCCGAGCGTCTCGGCGGCGAGGTTCACACCGGCACATTCTTCATGAACCGCTGCGACTACCTCGATCCCGCGCTCGCCTGGGTCGGCGTGAAGGACTCCGGGCGCGGCTGCACGCTCTCGGTAGTCGGCTACGAGCACCTGACGCGGCCCAAATCCTTCCATCTGCGGGTGACGACGTGAGCGCGATCCTGAAAGCCAACTGGAACTATCCCACCACCGTCTGGGCGGGCCCCGGCCGCATCGCCGAGCTGCCGGCGGCATGCGCCAGGCTCGGCATGCGCCGCCCGCTGCTGGTCACCGACGAGGGGCTGCGCGAGGCTCCCATGGTGCGGCGTGCGCTCGGGTTCGTGCCGGGCGCAGCGCTCTTTGCCCGCGTACGCGGCAATCCGGTCGCCGCCAACATTGACGAGGGGCTGAAGGCCTATCGCGCCGGCGAGCACGACGGCGTCATCGCCTTCGGCGGCGGCTCGGCGCTCGATGCCGGCAAGGTAATTGCCTTCATGTCGGGGCAGACGCGGCCGCTGTGGGATTTCGAGGACGTGGGCGACTGGTGGACGCGCGCCGATCCGCGCGGCATCGCCCCGGTGGTCGCCGTCCCCACCACTGCCGGCACCGGCTCGGAGGTCGGCCGTGCCGGGGTGGTCGTCAACGAGGCGACGCACCAGAAAAAGATCATCTTCCATCCACAGATGATGCCCGGCGTCGTGATCTCCGATCCCGAGCTCACCGTGGGGCTGCCGCCGGCGATCACCGCGGCCACCGGCATGGATGCCTTCGTGCACTGCTTCGAGGCGTACTGCGCACCGGGATTTCATCCGCTCGCCGACGGCATTGCGCTCGAAGGCATGCGCCTCATCCAGAGCTTTCTGCCGCGCGCCTGCGAGCAGCCTGCCGATCTCGAGGCGCGCTCGCGCATGCTCGCGGCTGCGAGCATGGGCGCGACCGCCTTCCAGAAGGGCCTGGGTGGCGTGCATGCCATCGCCCACCCGGTGGGCGCACATTTCAACACCCATCACGGACTCACGAACGCAGTCCTGCTGCCGTATGTGATCGTCTACAACCGCCCGGCGATCGGCGCCCAGCTGCCGGTCATTGCGCGCACGCTCGATCTCACCGGTGAGCCGTTCAAGGCGGTGTTCGACTGGGTGCTCGGCTTTCGCAAGCGGCTCAATATTCCGCACACGCTCGCCGAGATCGGCGTGCCGGAGAAGGCCGCCGAGCTCATCGGCCGCGAGGCGGCGCTCGATCCGTCCGCCTCCGGCAATCCGCAGCCCGCGGATGCCGCCGCTTACGCGCGCATCTTCCGCGCCGCGGTCAGGGGGGAACTGGGCCTCACGGCCTGACGGGCCCCTCGTAAATCGCCGCGAAAACGTCGGCCCGGCAGGGATACACCTCGCCCGCCACGCCGCGAATGATCCAGTCCGTGAGCTCGGCCCGCAGCGTCCCTCCCGGTGTCGGAATGAGCATCTGGTCCCCGTGGAACCAGCCCCGGTCGATCCATGCCGGCAGTTCCTCGCGCGCTCCGGCCGGCATGAACTGCCAGGCCTCGACGACGAGCGACTTTCTGCGCCATTGGCTCATGGCTTACCCAGTTCCTCGACCGCCGCCTGCCACAGCACCTCGGTGGCGGCCGCCACCACGCGGCCGTCACTCTGCATATCGAGCGGCGCGCCGCGCCAGTCGCTGATCCTGCCGCCCGCGCCCTGCACCACCGGGACCACGGCCATGTAGTCATGGGGCTTGAGCTGCACCTCTATGACGAGGTCGCAGTGACCGCTCGCGAGGATCCCATAGAGGTAGCAGTCGCCGCCATAGCGGCGCAGCGCCGCCCGCTGAGTGAGCGCCTCGAAGCGCCGCCGCTCCGCGGCACTGAAGGTCTCCGCCGTGGTGGTGTAGACGACCGCTTCACCGATCGCGCGGCAGTCACGAGCGCGTGCTTCCCTGCCATTAAAGAGTGTCGGCCGTCCCTCGCAGCCGACCCAGCGCTCAGCGAGCGCCGGCGCCTCGAGCACGCCGAGCACCGGCCGCTCCCCCTGGCAGAGCGCGATCAGCGTGCCGAACAGCGGGTAGCCCGTGATAAAGCTCTTGGTACCGTCGATCGGATCGAGCACCCAGGTGAATTCACCGCTGCCTTCGGCGGCGAACTCCTCGCCGCGGATGCCGTGCGCCGGGAAGGCGGCGCGGATCATGCCGCGCATCTCGGTCTCGATGTCCTTGTCGACCGCCGTCACCGGGCTGCCGTCGCTCTTAGCAACCACGGCGAGCGGCGTGCGGAAGCGGCGCACGGCGGTGCGGCGTGCGGCGTCGGCGAGCTGCTGCGCGAGCGACAGAGCCGCGGCACAGTCCGGGTGGGTTGCGAAGCTCATGCGGAACGACTCCGCGCGTAGGGCAGCACCTGAAACGCGAGCCAGTTGCGCAGCTCCGCCAGCTTGACCGCTTCGTCCTCGAGCGCCGGCCCCAGGCCGTGCTTCCACGTCAGGCGCCGGTCGTGCGGGTCGCGCATCAGCGCGCGCAGCTCGGCGGCGAAGGCCTCGAGCTCGGCGCGACTCGCGAACAGTCCCTCGTCGATGAGCGTCGCGCCGTAGCGCAGCGCCGTGGCTGCGATCTCGTTGAAGCTGTACTCCGGGTGGTACTGCACCCCCCAGAACGTACCGCGACCGTGACACAGCTCGAGCGCCTGTACGCCCATGTCGTTGCTCGCGAGCACGCGCGCACCCTCGGGGAGGGTGGTGATGTCGTCGCGGTGCACGGTGATCGCCTCGAAGACATGCGGCTTGCCGCCGAACATGGGATGCGTGCGGCCGGCTGCCGAGAGCTCAATACGGCGGGCGAAGCCGAACTCGCGTCCCCGCGGGTTGGGACGCACGCGCCCGCCCGCCGCGCTCACCGCCACCTGCAGGCCCCAGCAGCTGCCGAAGAACGGCACGCCGGCGGCGAAGGTGGCGCGCGCCAGCTCGATCTGCCGCTCGATGTGCACGCCGCCGTCGTAGACGTTGAGCGCCGAGCCCGTGATCGCCACACCGTCGTAGGCGGCGAGACCTTGCGGGTCCGAAAACCGCACCTCGCCGTCCGCCGGCCGCACAATGTCGCAGCGTAGCGGGGTGAGCGCCTCGAGCGTCCGCACGTAACCCTCCCCGGAGGGCTGGCCGCCGGCGGCGACCTGCTGCTCGCGGATCGCTGCCCGGTTGCCGTCGATCACCAGCACGCGGGGCGGGCTCATGTCACGCACTCCCGGCGACGGGTTCCGGCACATTCAAGCCCTTGCGCTCGAGGAAGGCGCGCAGCAGGTCCGGCCGGTCGGTGGTCATGCCGTCCACATTGATCTTAAGCAGCCGCTCCATGTCTTCCTCCGTGTTCACGGTCCAGGGCACGACGCGCAGCCCGAAGCGGTGCGCCTCGGCGACCCGTCCGGCATCGAGATCGAGGAAGTCCGGACCCCAGATCCCGGCCCCCGAGGCCTTCACGAGCCGCACGACCGAGTCGCCGAAGCGCTTCGGGTCGAGTCCCCCCAGCCACGGGGAGGGGCGCGGTGCGCCGACGCACACCGTGTCGTCCCCGGGCTGCTCCTCGGTGAGCGCCGCGGTTGCCACCCCGGGGATCAGGCGCTGTACCGTGGTCAGCACGCGCCAGTCCAAGGCCATGATGCACACCATGGACGCGGTGCCCGTGGCTTCGAGGACCGCCTTGAGGGCCGTCGCGAACACCTCAGGTGACGCCGTGATCTGCGGGCGCTCGGGGAAGGTCTTGACCTCGATCGCGACCCGTACCTGGCCGCGGCCGCGGTTGCGGGCGAGCGTGAGCACGTCCCGAAGTCGCGGGATCCGCTCCCCGTCGACGGGCTGCTGCGCCGGGAAGCGCGCCGCGTAGGCGCTGCCCGGCTTCAAGCGGCCGACGTCGTAGGACTGCAGCTGCGCGAACGTCAGGCCGACGATGGCCGGACCCGTCGCGCTGAGAAACTCGCCGCGCGCGTCGCGGGTGAGATCGGCATTGAGCTCCGGGTCATGACTCACGACCACTACGCCGTCGCGGGTGACGCCGCAGTCGAGCTCGAGCGCGCTCACCCCGAGCGTCAGCGCGCCGGCGAAGCCGGCGAGCGTATTCTCCGGCCACAGCCCGCGTGCGCCGCGGTGGCCCTGTAGCTCAAGCACGATGGCAGCCCCGGCAAGGGACGGTCACACGACAAGCGGTTGAGGCGATGTTATATTTCCAGCGAACTCGAGCCTTGAGCAGACTAGCTCGCTAAAAACTTGCCTGTCAACGCGGGCAATCGGTCCTTCAGGGGCGCAGCACCCATGATCTCATCCTCCGCTCGATGTCCCGCACACGCGCGTCTCGCGACCGCGGCGCTCGCTGCGTTGCTGACCGTGTCGTTCCTCGCGGCAACCGCGCGCGCCGACGACGCCAAGGTGCTGCGCATTATCAGCTGGGCGAGCTACGTGCCTGCGGACGTCATCGCGCAGTTCAAGAAGGAGACCGGCATCGAGGTGCAGGTCACCCTGTCGAACAACGAGGAGATGATCTCCAAGCTGCGCGCCACCGGCGGCGCCGGCTTCGACCTCGCGCAGCCGTCGCAGGACCGGATCTTCGGCGCGCAGCAGGAGTTCCGCATCTACAAGCCGCTCGACACGAGCAAGGTGAAGCTCGATGAGTTCTTGCCGGACTTGGTCGATGCGGTGCGCAAGAACGCCACCGTCGACGGCAAGCTCTACGGCCTGCCCTACGTGTGGGGCACCGAGGGACTGATCTACAACTCGGCGCGCACCAAAATCGCCGACTACACTGATCTGTGCCAGCCGGCGCTCAAGGGGCGGACCGCGGTGCGCTTGAAGCGCCCGACGCTCATGGCCTTCGCGCTCGCCTCCGGCCACGACCCGTTTGCGCTCTACCACGACACCAAGGCGTACACTGCACTCATGCAGCAGGTGGGCATGACACTCGCCGCCTGCAAGGCAAACTTCCGCTTCTTCTACGACAACAAGGATCAGCTGCTGAACGGCGTGCGCTCGGGTGAGATCTGGGCGGCGATGATGTGGGACTCGGGCGGCTGGCTCCTGAACCGCGACAACCCCGCCATCAAGTTCATCAACCCGCGCTCGGGTGCGATCGCCTGGATGGACACCTTCGCCCTGCCGGCCCGCGGGCGCAACGACGCCGGCGCCTACGCGTGGATCAATTTCGTCATGCGCCCGGAGGTCGCCGCCCTGGTGGCGAAATCCATCGGCAACTTCACCGCCTCGAAGGGCGCCGATCGGCTCATGGACCCGCGCCTGCGCCAGCAGTTCGCCGACACCTTCCCGGATGGACTCAAGAACATCAAATGGTATCCGGCGATTCCGCCGGGTCTGGAAGAGATCGAGGGTGAGGTTCTCGACCGGGTGAAGGCGGCCGATTGAGTACAGCCGCAAGTCCCGCGCCGGCGGCGGCACCGGACCTCGAGGTGCGCGCCGTCACCAAGCAGTTCGCCGCCCACGTGGCGGTGGATGCGGTGGATTTCAGCGTCGCACGCGGCAGCTTCTTCTCGATTCTCGGACCCTCCGGCTGCGGCAAGACGACGCTGCTGCGGATGATCGCCGGCTTTCTGCAGCCCGATCGCGGCACCATCGCCATCGGCGGGCGCGACATGGCGAACGTCGCGCCGAACAGGCGCCCGGTGAATATGGTGTTCCAGCACCTCGCGCTCTTCCCGATGATGTCGGTGGGCGAGAACGTCGCCTTCGGGCTGGCGCGGCGCGGCGTCGCGCGCGCCGAACGGACCCGGCGCGCCGATGCGATGCTCGAGCGCGTCGGGCTTGGGGGCTCGGCGGCGAAGCGCGTCGACCAGCTTTCCGGCGGGCAGCGCCAGCGCGTCGCCATCGCGCGCAGCATGGTGCTCGAGCCGACGCTGCTGCTGCTCGATGAGCCGCTCGGAGCGCTCGATTTGAAGCTCCGCGAGCACATGAAGGTGGAGCTGAAGCAGCTGCAGAGTGCCTTCGGCACCACCTTCGTCTACATCACCCACGACCAGTCCGAGGCACTGGTGCTGTCCGATCACGTCGGCGTCATGAACCGCGGCTGCTTCGAGCAGCTCGGCACCCCGCAACAGCTCTACTACTCGCCGGCGAGCGCTTTCGTCGCCGGCTTCGTCGGCGCCAACAACCGCCTCGCCGGCACGGTGCAGTCGGTCGACGGCGCGCTGGTCGAGCTCAGCACCAGCGGCGGCTGGCGGGTGCGCGCCCGCTCCAGTACGGCGCTCGCGACCGGCGCGGCGGCGGAGGCCTTCATCCGCCCCGAGTCCATGACGCTGGCGCGCGCCGCCGCGGAACTCTCGCCCGGTCAGACCGCCCACGAGGGCGAGGTGACCGACATGCTGTTCGACGGCGCCAACTCCACGGTGCTGCTCAAGGAGCGCTCGAGCCGCATCGAGCTGCGCATCGCGCTGCCGCAGACCGGTGCGTTTGCGGACTTGAGGCCCGGGCAGCGCATCTGCTTCGGCTTCGATCCGCAGCGGGCGATGTGCTTCCCCGCCGCGCAGCACTGAGGGCGTGACTTGACCGACCGCGCGGCGGGAGCGAGCTGGACGCGGCGCCTGCTGCTGGCGCTGTTGCTGGCGCCGGCACTGCTGTGGCTCGGGCTGCTCATCATTCTGCCGCACCTCGATCTCGCGCTGCTGTCGTTCCGCGCGCGGGTGGCGCCGCAGCAATACACGGCGAGCCTCGCCCAGTACCGCAGCTTCTTCGGCGAGCCGCTCTACTGGCACGTCTTTCTGCGCACTGCGCTCATGTCCGCGCTCGCCACGGCGCTCACGCTGCTCATCGCCTTTCCCGTCGCCTGGATCATCGCCAAACTCGCGCGCGGGCGCGCGAGTGCGCTGCTCCTCGTCGTGTGCCTGATCCCCTTCTGGGTGAGCGAGACGGTGCGCACGCTCGGCTGGATGATCCTGCTGCGGGAATCCGGCGTGCTGCCGGCGATCCTCGTGCATCTCGGCATCACCGCGCAGCCGGTGGAGCTCCTCTACCACGACGCCACGATCCTGGTCGGCCTCGTCTACACCTCACTGCTCTTCATGGTGGTGCCGCTGGTCGGAAGTCTCGAGAGCCTCGATAACTCGCTCATCGAGGCCGCCTACAACTTAGGCGCGCGCGGCGCGGCGATCCTGCGCACCATCGTCATCCCGCACGCCGCCCCCGGCATCACCGCCGGCTGCATCGTGGTGTTCATGCTGACGCTCGGCAACTACCTGACGCCCACGCTCCTCGGCGGCAAGAACTCGCTATGGTTCACCGAGCAGATCTACAACCAGTTCATCACGCGCTTCAACTGGGAGCAGGGCGCGGCGTTCGGCTTCCTGCTGCTGGCGTTGTCGACCGCGATGGTGTGGCTGGGACTGAAGCTCTCCGGGCAGCGCTTCGGCGACGTCATGAGGCGGGTGTGATACCGAGCCTGCCACGCCCCGCCTGGCTGCGCGCCGCGACCGTGCTGTACGTGGTCGCGTTCCTCATGTTCCTGTTCCTGCCGCTCACGGTGGTGGCGGTGTTCGCCTTCAACAACGCGGATTACCCCGCCCCGCCCTGGCACGGCTTCACGCTCGACTGGTTCTTAAGCGACGAGGCCCGGGGCCGCGTCGGGCTGTTCCGCGACACCGAGCTCTTGGAGAGCATCTGGACGAGCTGCATGGTGGCGCTGTGGGTGACCGGCCTGTCGGTGACGGTCGGCACCGCGAATGCCTTCCTCATGGAGCGCGCGCACTTTCCCGGCAAGGGACTCCTCTCAATGCTGATGCTGACGCCGCTGGTCATCCCGGGCGTGATCCTCGGTATCTCGATCCTGGCGTTCGCCAGCCGGCTCGCCGAGCTGTGCTCCTCGCTCTTCGGGCTCGAAGCCGACTTCCTGCGCCCCGGCCTGCCGCTGGTGGTGGCGGGACAGTTCTCCTATATCGTCGCCATCGCCACCCTCACGATCAGCGCGCGCCTGAAGCGCTTCGACCGCAGTCTCGAGGACGCGGCGCTCAACTTAGGCGCCTCGCAGGCGGCGGTGCTGTGGAACATCACCCTCCCCTATCTGCGCCCGGCGCTGATCGGCTCGGCGGCGATCGCCTTCCTCATGTCGTTCGAGAACTTCAACACCACCCTCATGCTGGTCGGCTCGGACGCGCCGCTCACCATCATGATGTACGGCCGCATGCGCGAGGGTGCCACCCCGGTGCTGAACGCCGTGAGCCTGTTCCTCATGACCGCCTCGGCGCTGCTCGCGCTGAGCCTGCTGCGACGCAGCCGTAACGCGCAGGACTGAGGCGCTCAGGCGCGCGGCGTCAGCTCCGTGAGGTGCCGCAGCGGCCCCACAAATTTCTCGTAGTGGTGCCAGCGACCGGCAGAGCCGCGGTGCATCTTCTGCCGCACCTGCCAGCGGCTCGCGGTGATGACCACGCGGTCGGTCTGGTGGAAGTCGAGGCACTTCGCATCCCACGGCAGCCCGAGAAAGTCGAGCATGCGCCGCGTCCAGCCCTCCTGATCCTCGAGCAGCTCCTCGTACGGCACCTCGAGCAACGCCGTCGGCGGCAGCACCGCGCGCCAGTGCGCCATGATGCGCAGGTACTCCTGGTAGTAGTGCGCCAGATTGCCGAAATCATTGGCGTACGGGCCCATGTTGAAGAAGTTCTGAAAGTAGATCGACAGACACGTGTCGAGCGGATGGCGCTGCATGTGGACAATGCGCGCCCGCGGCAGCGCTGCATGGATCAGCCCGAGGTACAGGAAGTTGGCGGGCATCTTGTCGATCACCCGTGTCCGTCCAGCGCCCGAGGCCGACAGACGACTGAGATACTCCGCCGCCAGGCCCGGCAGGAGGCTCGCGGTACTCGCGCCGCCAGCCACCGCCCGCTCGAGGGCGGTATAGGCATCGTCCCAGAACCGCACTTCGCCCGCGCCGAACACATCCGGGTGGGATGCGAGGATCTGCTCGGTGAGGGAGGTGCCGGAGCGCGGCATGCCGACGATGAAGATCGGCAATTGCGAGTCGGGCGCGCCCGCGTGTGCTTGCTGCACGAAGCCGGCCCCGAAGGTGGCGACGATCGCATCGATCCGTCGCGTGAGTTTCCCGCGGTCATAGCCCGTGCCGAAGCGCTTGCTGAGCTCGTTCGCCTGCCGGTAGCTGTCGAACGCCCGATCGTATTCCCCGATATCATCGCAGTACTTGCCGAGCGCGTAGTGCAGGCTCACCTGCTGCCCGAGCGGCAACGGCTTGGCGAGCAGCGCCTCGACACCCTGAAGCCACTCGCTGTCCTCGCGCGTCATGCGGCGATGCTGGGCGATGCCGCAGAACGCCGTGGTGAAGCCGGGGTCGAGGCGAATCGCCTGCTGAAAGAGCTCCAGCGCTTCGGCGAACCGCCCACGATCGGCGCGCAGCTCCGCCAGCATCGAGGTGGCGCCGGCCGAGCCTGCTTCGGCGGCCAGCACCGCCGCGCAGCAGCCCTCCGCGTCCGCGGTCCGCCCCTGCACGCGCAGCACCGCGGCGAGGCCGAGCTGCGCCTGGGTGTAGCTCGCCTGCAGCGCGAGCGCGCGGCGAAAGCTTTCCTCCGCATCGCCGATGCGGCGCAGCTCGAGCAGCGCGGTGCCGAGGTTAGAGTGGCTGTCGGGGCGGCGGGGATCGAGCTCGATGGCCCGTTGGTAGAGCGCCAGCGCCTCGCGGCGCTGACCCAACTCGCGCAGCACGCTGCCGAGGTTGTTCAGTGCCTCGACGTTGGCAGGATTGAGCTCGAGCGTCCGCCGGTAGCTCGCCACGGCCGCCGCGCGCTCCCCGAGGGCGGCGAGCGCCAGCCCCAGGTTGAAGTGGATCTGCGCATCCTGCGGCCTGACGGCGAGCGCCCGCCGGTAGCAGGCAACGGCGTCCGCGAGCTGTCGCAGCTCGAGCAACGCATTGCCGAGGTTGTTGTGTCCCTCGGCCGAGCGCGGCTCGAGCTCGAGCGCCGCCCGGTACAGGGGCAGCGCCTCGGATGCGCGCGCGAGCGAGCGCAGCACATTGGCCGCATCGATCAGCACCACGGGATTTCGCGGCTCGAGGGCCAGCGAGCGCTCGAGGCTCGCGAGCGCCGGCTCCCACCGCCGCAGTTCGCACAGGGCCCCGCCGAGGTTAGCGTGCGCTTCGGCATCTGCGGGCAGCAGCTCGGCCGCGCGCCTGAGCGAGGCCAGCGCATCCTTCCCCTGCCGCTGCTGCGCCACGCTCAGGAACTTCCACAACGTTCCGTCTGCGGGCCGGCCCTCGAGGAGGATGCGCAGCCGCTGCTCGGCCTCGGCGAGGCGCCCTCCCCGGATCATCGCGGCGAGCGCGTCGAGATCCCCCCGATTCACCCCCGGCGTCGGCGCGGCGGTCACGGCGCCGCAGCACTGCTTGTACTTCCTGCCGCTGCCGCACGGGCACGGGTCGTTGCGACCCGGTTTCGCAGGGCTGCTCACGGCTCGCGGTAGCGGGTCAGCGCATCACCGAGCGCAACTTGCAGCGGCCCGAGCCACGGCTCGAAATGCTTCCACTGGTCGAGCCCCTCCCGATTGAGGCCCCTGCGAACCTGCTCCGAGCTCGCCGTGCGGACGCTGCGCTGCGTCTCATGGAAGGTGAGACACTGCGGCTCGAAGGGCAGCCCGCAGAACTCCAGCATGCGGCGCACGTTGCCCTCCAGGTCATCGACCACATCCTCATGCCAGACGCGCAGGATCCGTCCCGGGAGGACCTGGTCCCAGTGCCGCATGATCTCGAGATAGGTGCGGTAATAGCGTGCGATTTCCTCGATGCCGTAGGTGAATTCCTGGCCGTTGGCGAACAGCTGCTTCAAGTTGCTGAAGCAGCACGCCATCGGCTCGCGCCGGGCGTCAATGATTCGCGCGTTGGGCAGCATCAGGTGGACGAGCCCGAGGTGGCGAAAGTTGTTCGGGTTCTTATCGATGAAGAACGCCTTCCCCGTGCGGTAGGCGCGCGTGTCGGCGAGGTACTTCTCGCCGAGCTGGCGAAAATCCGCCGCGCGCAATTCCCCGAGGATGCGCGGATAGCGCGGCTCCGCCTGCTCCGCCTCGCGGCCGCGCAACGCGCTCACCAGCTGCTGCACGTTTGGCAGCTCCTGCGTGCCCTCGACCTGCGAGTGCGAGGCGAGTATCTGCTCGAGCAGAGTCGACCCCGAGCGCGGCAGCCCGACGATGAAGATGGGGTCGCGCTGCGGCGTCCCCCAGCCCTTGCGGCTGGCAAAGAACCCGCTAGTGCAGACCTCGATCTGCTGGCGGGTATTGTTCTCGGTCAGGGCGGGCCGGTAGCGGATCTCGGCGTGCTTGAGCCGGTTGCCGAGCTCGTAGTAATGGAATGAATCGGCGTACTCGCCCCGATCCTCGAGCGCCTTGGCGAGGGCAAAGCACAGGTGATGGCGGTCGATGTCGCCGGTGGCCGGCGCCTCGAGCGCCGCATGTATCTGCCCCAGCTCCTCTTCAGGGAAGCGGTAGGTCTTGAGGTTGGCGAGACTCCAGTACGCATCACCGAAGTCCGGCCGCAGCGCTGCCGCCTGCTGGTAGGAGGCGATCGCCTCCGGCGTCCGCCCGAGAGTCTTGAGCGCATGCGCGATCGACAGGTGCACCTCGGCGTCGGCCGGCGTGCCGACGAAGAGCCCCCGATAGACGGCGATCGCCCGCTCGTGCTCGCCGAGCCCGACCAGTGCCGCGGCGTCCAGCAGCTGCAGCGCGCGGTTGTCCGGGTCGTCCTTGAGGAGCTCGCCGATGTGGCGGCGAGCTTCCGCGTGCCGATGCAGCTCGATGAGCACGCTCGCGTACTCCTGGCGCGCGGCGCGGTAGTCGGGCGCCCGCTCGAGAACCGCCGCGAGCAGCAGCTCCGGATCGTCGTAGACCCGGCGCGCGATGCCGATCCGCGCGAGCAGGCGCATCGCCTCGACGTGATCGCCGTTCTTCAGCAGCCAGGCGCGAATCAGCGCCTCGGCTGCATCCAGGTCGCCGTCCATGAAAAAGCCGGTAGCGGCGACGACGTCGGGAGGGATCTGCTTGAGCGTCGCCACGTGGCTGCCGGCCGTGTCGGCGTTGCTCGCCTCCCCGGTCATGCGGTAGAGCCCCTCGAGCAGGCCCCAGCTGCCCGGCAGGGCGTGATTCAGGTTCACGGCCGTGAGGAAGGCCTCGATCGCCTGCGGCGCCTGCCGCATCTCCACGTAGCAGCGCCCGCGCTCCTCGTAGAGGCGGCTGTAGCGCGGATAGTGCTGCTGCAGCGTCGCCAGCGTCCCGAGCGCATCGGGAATGCGGCCCAGCCTGCGCTGGCACATGGCGGCGAACAGCAGCGCATCGCGTTGCCGCGGCCGCCTTGCCAGCAAGCCTTCAGCCGCCGCGAGCGCGGCTGCGAAGTCCTGCGCCTTCATCAGGCCGTGAATCCGCGCCATTTCGGCGGTCGCCGCGGCGTGATCCGATTGCGCGTCGCTTGCGTCCATCAGCGCCCAAAAAAAAGAGAGGGTGGACCCCCACGGGGTCCACCCTCGATTCTACTCAATCCGGCCCGCAGGCGGCCGGGTGGCGCCCGGGAGCGGCGTCAGAACCTGTAGGACATCAGCAGGTTCAGGGTGCGCGGACGCAGCGGCACTTCTGCCTTGATGAACTGACCGGAGGTCACGTTGGTCGGCCCGTAGGCATCCGTCAGGTTGGCGCCCATGAGCTGCACGGTCCAGTTTTCCTTGGCGACGCCGATGGCTCCGTCATAGGTCGTGTAGCTCGGGATGCCATACAGGAGCAGCGTCGTGACCGGGGGGTTTCCATAGACCGGATCGTCGCCCGGGTGGTAGTTCCTCGGCTCGTTGGTCATCGAGGCAACATGGCTGGCACCAATCCACGCAAACGGCTTGTAGCCGTTGTCCGTGCTCCAGTCGTAGCGCGCGCGCAGGTTGAACATCCACGGCGGTGAGAACGCGGGCGCCGTGCCCTTCGCCCCGAGCGCGTTCGGGATCACGACACCGTCGTCTATCGTGATGCACTGTCCGGCCGGAGTGGGGTTGTTGGCTGTCTTCGCATTGTTCGGATCGACGCCCACCGACTCGAGGCACGGGGAGTTCGTCTGGGTCGAGCTGTTGACCGAGCTCGATCCCTGGATGCTGAGCCCGTCGGTGACCTTCGCGTTGAACTGGATCTCGAAGCCCTTGATGTCGAAGTTCGGCCCCTGGACGTTGAACGTCGTGTTGCCGAAGAACGCCGGCTCGAACAGCGACAGCTGCTCGTCCTCCCACTTCATGTAATACGCCGAGACGTTCACCAGCAGTCGGTGGTCGAAGAACTCGCTCTTGAAGCCGACCTCGTTGTTGATCAGGTTGTCGGAGTTGACTCCCGCCGGCTTCTCGTACTGGTCGGTGGTCTTGCAACTCGCCCCGCTCGCCGTTGTCCCCACGCAGGCCGGGATCTCCGCCTTGAGGTACACAATGCCGTCGAGGGAATCGGTGCGGTTGAAGCTGCCGGGACGGAAGCCCTGCGAGAAGGTGTAGTAGGCCATGACGTCAGGGGTGATGTGCCACGTCAGGTTGGCTCGCCAGCGCGAACCCTGCTCGCTCTTGTCCAGGTTGATCGGGAAGCCGCACAGTCCCTTCTGCGTGCACACGCCGTTCAGGTGATCGAGGATGTAGCCGCTGCTGGTGCTCTCGCTGTAGTACTCCGAGCCGTGCTCGAACTCGTCGTAATGGTAGAGACGCCCGCCGCCGGTCAGCGTCAGCACTTTCGGAATCAGGTCGAAGTCGACGGAGGCAAACAACGCGCGCTGCGTGTAGCCACGCTGTTCGTCCTCGCCGAAGGCGGTATCCATGTTGGTACGCAGGCCCGGATCGGTCGCGAAGCTCCCCGGTACCGGGCCGACCGCGGACAGGCAGTCCGGTCCCGTGCCTGCGGCACCCGCATTAGCCTCAGCGGCCGTGTTGCACTGGGGAATGCCTAAGTAGTTGAAGTTCATGTCGTCGTCGATGACGAACTTCTCCCAGTAGAGGCCGGCGAGAGCGCGGATGCGCTGCTCGGGATCGGTGCTGATGCGCAGCTCGTGGCTCTGGTGCGTGTTATGCACGATGTCGCGCCAGCTGCCGACCGGCGGAGCGCACTGCAGCTTGTGGGTCGCCAGGTCAGTGTTCGAGCCCGCGGCTGTGGTGGGAAAGTTACCCGGGTTGAAGTACAGCGCCCCTGGCCCGACGCAGCCGTAATAGGAGCCCGTGGTGCTGCGCATGTAGTTCGAATAGTCCTGCTGCCCGTCGATGTTGCGCGACATATAGCTGCCGGTGTAGACGGCGCTCAGGTTCCC
Organism: uncultured Gammaproteobacteria bacterium; assembly: GCA_963804465.1. Lineage (GTDB taxonomy): Bacteria > Pseudomonadota > Gammaproteobacteria > Steroidobacterales > Steroidobacteraceae > 13-2-20CM-66-19. The sequence goes on along the minus strand of CAWDQL010000017.1, from coordinate 58,103 downwards.
GGGCAGGTGGCCGTTCAGTGTCCAGGCCGTGCTCTCGTACTTGTCCTTGTTCCACGCCGGGGTGAAGGCGGTGATCTGATACTGCTGCAGCTGCACGCCGTTCGAGTCCTGGGGATAGGTGTAGAAATAACCCTCCGCATCCTGGTTCTGGTAGTTCTGCTGCAGCAGCAGATTCCAGTCGTCATTCATCTTCCACAGCGCCGACAGCCGGAAGCCCTGGGTATCGACGCTGTTGAGGTTGTTGCCGAGCAGTCCGGCATTGTTGGCCGAGGCGCCCGTCGAGGCGGCGACCGACCCCGGCTGATAGGAGATGGTCGAGGCCACGTTGGAGATGTAGCCGCCCTGATGCTCGTTGAACACCACCGCACGCAGCGCCAGTGTGCCGTCGATGAGCGGCAGATTGAGCACCGCGTTCAGCTTGCTGTTGGGATCGCCGCCGGCGGTCACGCCGTATCCGGCATTGAATTCAGCCGAGGTGGCCGTCAGGTTCGGCTTGGCCGTGATGTAGCGCACCACGCCCGCCTGGGCGCCGCCACCGAACAACGTACCCTGCGGGCCCTCCAGCACCTCGATGCGCTCCATGTCGACGACATAGACGTCGAGGTTGCGCGCCGGGAAGGTCATCGACTGGTCGTCGAGGTACAACGCCACGTTCGGGAATGCCGCGGTCGTCGACTGCGACTGGTTGCCGGAGCCGATGCCGCCCAGCCCGCGGATGAAGATGTTGCCGGTGCCCGGTCCGTTACCGCTGAAGGACACGTTCGGCGTGTACTTCATCAGGTCCTCGAATGAGGTCACGTTCAGCTGTTGCAGCTGAGCGCCGCTGATCGCCTGAACCGTGATCGGTACGTCCTGGAGGTTCTCCACGCGACGCTGCGCTGTCACGACAACTTCGGCGAGTCCGCCACCCGCCTCGGCCGCCGGCGCAGTCGCGGCCTGATCGGCTGGATTCTCGAGATCGGCTGGCGCTGCGAGTGCCATCGCCGGCGCGCCCAGAATCGCCGCCACCGCCGCAGAGATCTTCGGATTGACCTTCATTCTCGTTGCTCCCCGAGGATTTGGTTGTGATTTCCCCACTCGAACGCATTCCGCCTTCCCAAGCGGCTCCCCCTACTAACGTTTATACCATTCGCTAAGGAAGCGCTTGAACAAATACGTCATAGGGGCATGATCAAGCCGCTCCCCGCCTCGCCATGGCGAGGCCTGCGGAAAGCAGCGGAGCCCCCTTGGATCCCTAGCTTTTCACACCTATGTGACAGCCAAAAGACTAGAAATCGGATAGCCGTATCTCAAAAACCGATCTGGTGCCGGCTTAAGTCCGCCAGCCGCTTCAGGTCGAGGCAGAGCCCAAGATACCGTCTGTGCAGCTGCGGCGCGGCCGGAGCCCATGTTGCGCCGAAGCATCATGCGGCACTTGTAACCGGCCGGGGGCTGTCTGCGTGAGAATGCCATCATGACGCGCCCGATGCGGGTTCTCGCCATCGATCAGGGGACAACCTCGACGCGCGCGATCGCCTTCGATGCGCACGCCCGCGTCACCGCCCTGGCTCGCCGTGAGCTGCCGCAGCACTACCCCGCCCCGGCCTGGGTCGAGCACGATGCCGAGGACATCTGGCGCGATACGCTCGCGACCGTGCGCGAGGCGATCGAGCGCAGCGGCGGAGCCGAGGCAATCGCGGCGCTCGGCATCACCAATCAGCGCGAGACGACCGTGGTCTGGGAGCGCGACAGCGGCCGCCCGGTACATCGCGCCATCGTCTGGCAGGACCGGCGCACGGCCGAGGAGTGCGCGCGGCTGCGCACCGCGGGCGCCGAGGCGCTGGTGCGGGCGAAAACCGGACTGCTGCTCGATCCCTATTTCTCGGGCACCAAGCTCGCGTGGATCCTCGACCACGTGCCCGGCGCCCGGGTTCGCGCCGAGCGCGGCGAGCTCGCCTTCGGCACCATCGATACCTTTCTCCTGTGGCGACTCACGGGCGGGCGTGTGCATGCCACTGACGTCACCAACGCCTCACGCACGCTGCTGTTGGATATTCACCGGCAGCGCTGGGACGAGGAACTGCTCGGGCTGCTGCGCGTGCCGCGCGCCGTGCTGCCGGAGGTGCGCGACAGCAGCGCCCTCTACGGCGCCACCGAGCCGCAGCTCTTCGGCCGTGCGCTCACCATCGCCGGCATCGCCGGCGACCAGCAGGCGGCGCTCTTCGGCCAGGCGTGCTTCACCCCCGGCATGGCGAAGTCCACCTACGGCACCGGCTGCTTCCTGCTGCTCAACACCGGCGAGTCGGCGGTCGCCTCCGCGAACCGCATGCTCACCACGCCCGCCTACGCACTCGCGGGACGCACCACCTACGCGATGGAGGGCTCGATCTTCATAGCAGGCGCCGCCATCAAGTGGCTGCGCGACGGGCTGAAGGTGATCGGCAACGCGGCCGAAACCGCAGCGCTTGCCGCGCGGGTTCCGGACGATCACGGCGTGTACCTGGTGCCGGCGTTCGTCGGACTCGGGGCGCCCCACTGGGCGCCCGAGAGCCGTGGCCTCATCTGCGGCCTGACGCTCGATGCCTCACCGGCCCATCTCGCGCGCGCGGCGCTCGAGTCAGTCGCCTTCCAGACACTCGATCTCACGACCGCGATGGCACGCGACGGCGCGCTGCGGGCACAGGCGATCCGGGTCGACGGCGGCATGGCCGCCAACGACTGGTTCTGTCAGTTCCTCGCCGACATCCTCGAGGCACGCGTCGAGCGACCGGCCGAGCTCGAGACCACGGCACTTGGCGCTGCATTTCTCGCCGGGCTCGCGACCGGAGTCTGGCCGAGCCTGGACGCACTTTCCGCCACCTGGAGCCCCGCGGCGGCCTTCTCCCCGACCATGGACGGCGGTCGCCGCGCGCGGCTCATCGCCGGCTGGCGGGTGGCACTGGAGCGCACTCTGATGAGCGCCGCTGTGCCGCGCTGATCGCAGACGCCCGGCGATGCCTCTTTTAGATGGAGCTATTCCTTTTCTAGGCTTGACGCCCGCAACGCTTGACCGCAATTGAGCACCTGAGCCATGAGCACCCCAGCCCTCGAGCGCGACCGCCCCGCCTGGGAGCGCCTGTCCGCGAGTCTTCAGCCCGAAGGCCGCGCCTTCATCGGCGGCCGCTTCGTCCCCGCCCTCGACGGCGATGTGTTCGACGACGTGAGCCCGATCGACGGCAAGGTGATCACACAGGTGGCCCGCGGCCGCGCGGCCGACATCGACGCCGCGGTCAAAGCGGCGCGGGCGGCCTTCGAGAGCGGGCCGTGGCGGCGCATGGAGCCGAAGGCACGCAAGCAGATCCTGCGACGCTTCGCCGAACTCATCCGCGCCGACGTCGATCGCCTGGCGCTCCTCGAGACGCGCGACGTCGGCAAGCCGATCGTCAATTCGGTGGCGGTCGATGTCGCCAACTGTGCCGACTGCATCGAGTACTACGCCGAGTTCGCCGACAAGCTCTACGACGAGGTGGCGCCCACCGGACCGAACGATCTGGCGCTCATCCGCCGCGAGCCGCTCGGCGTCGTCGCCGCGATCGTGCCGTGGAACTACCCGCTGATCATCAGCTGCTGGAAGGTGGGACCGGCGCTCCTCACTGGCAACTCGGTGGTGCTGAAGCCCGCCGAGCAGTCACCCCTCTCCGGCATCCGGCTCGCCGAGCTCGCCTGCGAGGCAGGCGTGCCGCCCGGCACCTTCAACGTCGTGCCGGGCTTCGGCGAGGAGGCGGGCAAGGCGCTCGCGCTCCACCCGGAGGTCGATCTCATCACCTTCACCGGCTCGACCGAGGTCGGTCGGCTGATGCTGCGCTACGCGGCGGAATCGAACCTGAAGCGCGTGGCGCTCGAGCTCGGCGGCAAGACCCCGCAGGTCGTGTTCGCCGATGCCGACCTTGCGGCGGCCGCCATCGACATCGCCTGGGGCGTCTACTACAACAGCGGCGAGACCTGTCACGCGGGCTCGCGTCTGATCGTGCACGAGACGGTGAAGGAGCCGCTGCTGGAGGCGATCCGCAAAGTCACCGCCACCATCACGCTCGGTCACCCGCTCGAGCCCAGCACGCAGATGGGCGCGCTCATCGACGGCGGCCACATGCAGCGGGTGCTCGGCTACATCGACGCTGGCGTCGCCGACGGTGCGCGCGTCGTCTTCGGCGGACGGCAGACGCTCAAGGAGACCGGCGGCTTCTACGTCGAGGCCACCGTGCTTGATAAGGTGCGGCCGGAGATGAAGGTCGCGCGCGAAGAGATCTTCGGGCCGGTGCTGTCGGTCATAACTTTCCGCGACGAGGCGGAGGCGCTGCGCGTCGCCAACGACACACCCTACGGGCTCGCCGCCGCGGTGTGGACCGCCGACATCAACCGGGCACATCGCCTGTCGAGCGGGCTGCGCGGCGGCACGGTGTGGGTCAACTCCTTCGACCGCTCGACCATGGCCACGCCCTTCGGCGGCTTCAAGCTGTCGGGCTCGGGGCGCGACCGCTCGCCGCATGCCATCGACAAGTACTGCGATCTGAAGACCATCTGGACGGCCTATCGATGAAACTCACCGACATCCGTACCTTCGTGGTCGGCAATCCGCCGCCGCACTACGGCGGGCGCTACTTCGTGTTCGTGAAGCTCACCACCGACGGCAACGTGCACGGCGTGGGCGAGGCCTACTGCCTGCCGTTTCATCCGGACATCGTCGCGCGCATGCTGGTCGATGTGTTCGGGCGCTATCTCGCCGGTGAGGACCCGCACGACATCGAGAAGATCTGGCGGCGCGTCTATTCCGCCGGCTACACGCAGCACCCGGACCTCGCGCTCATGGGCGTGCTGTCGGCGCTGGAGATGGCCTGTTGGGACATCGTCGGCAAGGAAGCCAACCAGCCTGTCTACAACCTGCTCGGCGGCCGGGTGTACGAGCGGCTGCGCAGCTACACCTATATCTATGCGCGCCCCGGGGACAAGACCAACGTCTACCAGGACCCGGAGCTCTCGGCCGAGCGCGCCGTCGAGTACCTCGCACAGGGCTTCACCGCCATCAAGTTCGATCCCGCCGGACCCTACTCGGCGTTCGACGGCCGGCAGCTGTCGCTCCCCGCGCTCGAGCTGTGCGAGCGCTTCGTCAGGGTGCTGCGCGCGGCGGTGGGCACGAAGGCCGACCTCCTCTTCGGCACCCACGGCCAGATGACCGCCGCGGGGGCGCTGCGCCTCGCGCGGCGCCTCGAGCCCTACGATCCGCTGTGGTTCGAGGAGCCGGTGCCGCCGGATGCACCCGAGGAGATGGCGCGGGTCGCGCGCGGTACGCGCATCCCGATCGCCGCCGGCGAACGCCTCGCCACCAAGTACGATTTCGCGCGTCTGTTGCGCGCGGGCGCGGCCGCGATCCTGCAGATGAACCTCGGGCGGGTGGGCGGCATCCTCGAGGCCAAGAAGATCGCGGCGATGGCCGAGGTGCAGCACGTGCAGATCGCGCCGCACCTCTATTGCGGACCCGTGGTCGGCGCCGCCAACATCCAGCTCGCCACCTGCAGCCCCAACTTCCTGATCCTCGAGAGCATCGAGCGCTGGCAGGGCTTCCATGCCGAGGTGCTGAAGAAGCCGATCCGCTGGGAGGCGGGCTACGTCATCCCGCCGACCGGGCCGGGGCTTGGCATCGAGCTCAACGAGGACGTCATCGCGCGGCACCCCTACGAGGGCAAGGCGCTGCACCTGGAGATGGCGCAGGATCCGATAGTCGGCTGACGACCGCCACGCATGTCCGACTACGACTACATCGTGATCGGTGCCGGCTCCGCCGGCTGCGTGCTCGCCAACCGCCTCACCGCGAGCGGCACGGCGCGGCTGCTGCTGCTCGAAGCCGGCGGCTCCGACCGCTCGCCGTGGATCCAGGTGCCGATCGGCTACGGCCGGACCTTCAACGATCCGCGCTTCAACTGGATGTACGAAGCGCAGCCCGACCCGACACTCGGCAACCGCCGCCAGTTCTGGCCGCGCGGCAAGGTGCTCGGCGGCTCGAGCTCGATCAACGCCATGGTGTTCGTGCGCGGCCAGCCGGGGGACTTCGACGACTGGGCCGCGGCCGGCAACCCCGGGTGGTCGTGGCGCGAGGTGCTGCCCTACTTCCGCAAGCTCGAGGACCATCCCTTCGGCGAGAAGGAGCTCCACGGCGTCGACGGGCCGGTCGCGGTGAGCGACGTGTCGGCGAACGTGCACCCGCTGTGCGGCAGCTTCCTCGAGGCCTGCGACAGTCTCGGTATCGCGCGCACCCGCGACTTCAACGGCGCGCATACCGAGGGCGCGGGACTGTGGGAGGTCACCATCAGGGACGGCGTGCGTGTGTCGGCCTCGAACGCGTACCTGCGGCCCGCTTGGCGGCGCGCGAACCTCGAGATCCGCACGCGCGCGCAGGCGACGCGGCTCATCATCGAGGGCGGGCGCGCGACCGGAGTCGAGTTTCTGCAGCGTGGCACGCCGCGCACGGCGCGCGCACGGCGTGAGGTGATTGTCGCCGCCGGCTCCATCAACTCGCCGCAGCTGCTCGAGCTCTCCGGGATAGGCGATGCGCAGCTGCTGCGCAGCTTCGGGCTCACCGTGGTAGTCGACTCGCCCGCGGTCGGCCGCGGACTACAGGACCACCTCGCCGTCAACTACTACTACCGCTCGCGCGTACCCACCCTGAACAACGAGCTCGGGCCGTTCCTCGGCAAGCTGCGGGCGGCGCTGCGCTACGCGTTCGGCAAGCGCGGGCCGCTCGCGATGAGCGTCAACCAGGCGGGTGCGTTCCTGCGCAGCCGCGACGGGCTCGGCGGTCCCAACATGCACATCTATTTCAATCCGGCGAGCTACTCGACTACCACGCTCGGCTCGACCCGGCGGCTGCTCAAGCCCGATCCGTATCCGGGGTTCCTCGTCTCCTTCAATACCTGCCGGCCCGCGAGCCGCGGCAGCATCCACATCCGCTCGGCGGATCCCCTCACGCCCCCCGCCATCCAGCCGAATGCGCTCTCGCATCCCAGAGACATCGCGGACGTGATTGAGGGCTCGCGCCTCGTGCGCCGCATCGTCGCGGCACAGCCGCTCGCCGGCCTCATCGAGGCCGAGCGCGAGCCCGGGAGCGCGGTGACTGCGGAGGCGGAGGTGCTCGCGGATTTCCGTGAGCGCTGCGGCTCGGTGTTCCACGCCTGCGGCACCTGCGCCATGGGCGCGGATCCGCGCACCGCAGTGCTCGACCCGCGCCTGCGGGTGCACGGCGTCGCGGGGCTGCGTGTCGTAGATGCGTCGGCATTCCCCAACCTCACCTCGGGCAATACCAACGCGCCCACCATAATGCTCGCGGAGAAGGCGGCGGATCTCATTCTGCAAGACAGCCGCGCACCGCAGGCGTAACCTGCCTTGCGAGATCCATAGCCTATCGAGACCTCATGAGCGAGCTGCACTCGAGCGTAGCGGCGGACACTGCGGACTTGAGCGCCGCGAAGCCGCAGTCGGCGTCCCTCGCCGAGCGCTGGTACGTGCTCGTCATGATGTGTCTCGTGTACACGCTCAGCATCGCCGACCGCTACGTGGTCTCGACCGTGCTCGATCCGATCAGGGACGAGCTGCATCTCAGCAATCTCGGCGTGTCGCTGCTGACGGGCATGGCGTTCGGCGTGTTCTACATCGTGCTGGGATTTCCGCTCTCCTGGCTGATCGACCGCTACAACCGCCGCAAGATCGTCGCCGTGTGCCTGGTGCTGTGGTCGGTGATGACGGCGGTGTGCGGTCTGGCGCGCACCTCGTTCCAGTTCTTCCTGGCGCGCGTCGGGGTCACGGTCGGCGAGGCCGGCGGCACGCCCGGCGCCAACTCGATCCTGTCGGATTACTTTTCCGCCGCGCGGCGCCCGATGGCGCTCACCGTGTTCTCGCTCGGCGCGCCGATCGGCGCCTGGCTCGGCTACAACGTCGCCGGCGCGATCGCCGATCAGTACGGCTGGCGCGCCGTGTTCTACGCGCTGGGGATTCCGGGGGTGCTCGTCGGCCTCGGCGTCTGGCTCACGGTGCGCGAGCCCAAGCGCGGCTGCCTCGATGCCGGCGTCGACCCCCTCGCGCCCTCGGTCGCCAAGACGCTGCGCTTCATGTGGCAGCAGCGCTCCGGAGTGCACACCATGATCGGGACTGCGGTGTGCGCGCTGTGGGGCTGGGGGCTGATGTTCTGGACCCCGACCTTCCTGCAGCGCACCTACCACCTGACGGTGGGTCAGGCGGGCGAGGTCACGCAGAACATGCATCTGTGGGGCGGCGGGCTGGCGACGGTGGCCACCGGCTGGCTCATGGCCCGCAGCACCATGGTCGACGCGCGGCGCATCGTGTGGCTGCTCGCCGCCGGCATCGCCATCGCCACCGTTGCCTCGGGAGTCGTCTACTGGACGCGCGACTTGAGTGTGGCCAAGGCGATGCTGTGGATCTTCATACCCTCGATCTACTTCTACATCGGCCCGGGCTTCGGCCTGCTCAACAACCTGGCGCCGTGCCGCATGCGCGCGATGTTCTGCGCCATGGTGCTGTTCCTCGCCAACCTCGGCAATCTCGTCATTACCCCAAACGTGATCGGCGCGCTGGCGGACTGGTTCCTGCGCTATCGGCTCTCGGAGGCCGATGCGCTGCGCCTCGCGATGCTGTGTATCGTGCCGACCGGCCTGTGGGCCGCGGCGCACCTCTACCTCGCGGCGCGTGACATGCTCAAGGACCAGGAGCGGGCGCGGGAGTACGTGTAGCCGCGCCGGCCCAGTCCACCGGCTCGACCGGCGGCACCACGACGAACCAGGCGAGGAGTCCGAGCAGCGCGACCCCGCCCGTGACCCACAGTGCGACGGTGTAATGCCCGCCGTTGTGCTTGACCAGATAGCCGGTCACGCTCGGGGCGAGGATCCCGGCGGTGTTGCTGATCGCATTCTGCGTGCCCATCCAGCGGCCGGTGGCGAGCGGGCCGGCAAAGCGCTGCGTCAGCGCGCCCACCGAAGGTGAGTTGAGACCGTCGGCGAGCCCCGTCGCCAGCAGCAGCGCCGCGCCCGCCGTCGCACCAGCGCCGCTCAAGGAGAGCAGGCATACACCGACCCCGGCGGCACTCAGCGCCAGCGCAGTCTTGTAAGCGAGGCTCGCCGTCGCGCCGCGGCGGATCCACCAGTCGATCAGCCAGCCGGTGGCGAGAATGCTGACCGAGTCCATGACGTAGATCAGGCTCTGGACGTTCTTCATGGAGTCGAGCGACAGCCCGCGCTCCTCGATGAGGTAGAGCGGCACCCAGGTGAACACGAAGTAGAAGGCGTAGTTCGAGCAGAAGTTTCCCAACACCGTGCCCCACAGCGCCCGCTGGCGCACGATGTCAATCCACCTCGGGCCGGCGGCGTGGCCTTGCGCGCGGGTCGCCGGCGGGGGCACGCGCAGCTGCGCAGCCCACGGAATCAGCCACAGGAGCGAGGCCAGGCCGAGCGCCATGAACATGGTCCGCCAGCCATAGCGGATCATGATGAAGCCGCCGACGAAGGTCCCGAGCGCCGGACCGATGACGCTGCCGAGCTGCATGATGGCGGTGGCGCGCGCACGCTGCCGGTTCTCCACGCGCTGGGAGATGAGCGCGAAACCGCTCGGGTAGCACACCGACTCGCCGGCACCCATCACCAGGCGCAGCGCCACCAGCGCCGTGATGCCGGAGGAAAGCCCGGTCAGAAAAGTCCCGACCGACCACAGCGTGAAGCCGGCAGCCAGCACGCGTGCGGCTCCGAGGCGGTCGACGAGGATGCCCATGAGCGGCTGCGAAAGGACGTAGGTGGTGAAGAACGCCGACAGCAGCAGGCCCATCTGCACCTGATCGAGCCCGAACTCGCTCTTGATGAGCGGTGCGGCGGTCGAGATCGTGCCGCGGTCGACGTAATTGATCATGAGCGCCGCCCCGAGAAGCAGCGCCACGCCCAGCGGGAACCGGGAGCCTGCCCGCGCGGCGTGCTCGTCGGCGCTCATCCTTACTTTGCGCTCGCCGCCTTCGCGTCCGTGGCGTCGGGCACCAGCAGCTCAGCGGCGAGACTGGTGCCGAGCGTGAGCTGATGCGGAATGCAGTTCGAGGTGAACTCCACCTTGCGGGTGGCAAACAGCGGCAGCAGCTTCTGCTTGATCTGCTCGAGCAGCTCGCAGTCTCCCGCCTCCCACACCGGGTCCCTGTCGAGGTGCAGATCCACCCTCTTCCAGTGCGCGCCCACGAGGTCCGCGGCCGCTGCCGTTGCGGACGCCGGCTCGAGCACGCTCATCTTGACGTTGACGGCCGGGAAGGGATCGGGCCTGCCGAAGGGCGAAGCGCATCCCGAGGAGTGCACCTCGAAGTCGCCGCGGGCTCCGAGCTCCTTCACGACGTGCCGGATCTTGTCCTCGAGCCCATCGCACGAATAGTGCGCGGTAAAGCCCTGGAAGAGGAAATGCAGCTGCTTGTGCGTCCATACGGCCGACTGGGCATCCCCGGGGGCGGCAGTGCTGTCGGCGCCTGCGGCCCATGTCGGAGAAGTTGACAGTACGGCGGCGAGCGCGAGTGCCGCCGGCGTGAGGATCCGGGGATTCCTGGCCCACATAAAGCGTACCTCCAGCCACATTAGACGCGATTTGCCCCTGCCCTTCTAGCGCGGCCCGCGGCCGGGCGTTGACTTGCGTTCCCTGCGGGATCGCATGGCCTCCGAACGCGCTTTGGCGCAAACTCACTATATACACAAAAACTCCTGCGTCCCTGCGCGTGGATCTGGGGGTACGCCTGTCCGGGGAACACGAGGTTCCTGCGAAATCGCATGCCGGTACCGGCAGCGGCGGCGCTTCGCTGTTACTTCCGGCCAGTCTGAGCTGGACGCTCATGCTGTACGCGGCCCTGGTGCTCGCAACCGGCTGGGCTTATTCCGCGCAGCGCATCCGCACCGACCGCGAGCAAACGCTGCAATCCGAGAGCGACCGCCTGCGCGCGGTGGCCATGGCGCTGCAGACCACTACCTTCGCCATGCTGAGCGATGGCGTCGGATCGGCGGTGGTGCGTGCCAATGAGATCCAGGCGGTCGGGGGACTCGCTGCGGTTTCGGAACGCGACCTGATCCCCACCCTCGGCAAGGCGATGATGGGCGGCAAGTACGTCCACTCCATCTTCATTGCCGATGCGACGCGTTTCGCCCGCGGAGGACGCAGCGGCGCTTTCGACGTGAGCCGCGAGCCGCCCGCGTGGTTCCAGGTGCCGGCAGCAGCGGACGCCGAGGTGTGGGTGGGCGCGGCGGTCCCGGACCCGGACCATCCCGGGTCCACCATGACACTGGTTCCCGTTGCCCGTCGGGTCACCTCGGCCACCAACCCCAACCTGTGGGCGGGCGCACTGTTCGACTTCAGCGCCTTCAGGACGCTGCTCACGCGGCTCGGCGGGCCGGGCGGCATCATCTTTCTGGTCAGGTCGGACGGCACGGTGCTCGCCGCGATGGAGGACAAACCCGGGCACGATCTCATCGGGCGCAACTACGGCGCTTCAGCCTCCTTCCAGGAGGCCAGGAACTACCTCTCGAGCGGCTGGGAGTCGGGAACGATCGAGGGGTTTTCGCCGGTGTTCGGCGGCCGCATGGTCTACGGGTTCGCGCAGCTGCCCCAGTACCCGGGCCTCATCGTGACGGCCCGGCCGCTCGATGCGATGCTCGTTCACTGGCACGAGCGCATGATCTGGACGCTGGGGTTTACCGGCGCCTTCTCCGCGCTGGTGCTGGCGATGACGCTGCTCCTCAGTCATTCGCTGCGCGCGCTGCGCAACCGCGAGGTCCACTACCGGACGCTGTTCAACAACACCTCGTTCGGCGTGTTCCTCGGTGAAGGCGATCGCTTCCTGACCGCCAACGACACCGCGCTGCGCATGTTCGGCCTGCGCGACCAGGAGGCGGTGCGCGCACTCACTCCGGAGAAACTGTCGCCGCTCGAGCAGCCCGACGGCCAGCCCTCGGATCTCGCCCGCCGCGAGCGCATCGAGCAGGCGCTGCGCGATGGCAACGCGAGCTTTGAGTGGGTCCACAAGCGAGTCGATACCGGTGAAGCGTTCCCTGCCGAGGTGGACCTGAGCACCCTCACCGAGGGCAAGACGCTGCTGACGCTCGCGGTGGTGCACGATCTCACCGAGGCAAAGCGCGCCGAGCAGGAGCGCCGCGAGAGCGAGGGGCGCTACCGCGCGCTGGTCGATGCCATGCCGGAGGCGGTATTCGTACATCGCGGCGACGAGCTGCTGTTCGGCAACTCGGCCGCCCGCACCCTGGTCGGCGCCCGCGAAGGCGACATGCTGAGCGGCATCCCGGTGATGTCGCTCGCGCTCGAGGGCGATCGCGAGGCGCTCGCCGCGCGCACCCGGCGGGTGCTCGAGCACGGCGTGCCGGCAGAGCCGCGCGAAGCGCGCATCCGACGGCTCGACGGCACGGTGATCTGGGTCGAGCTGCAGGGCGTGCGTGTCGAGTACGGCGGCGCGCCGGCCGTGCAGACGCTGATGCGCGACATCACCGCCCGCAAGCAGCAGGAGGAGGCCGACGCGGCGCGGGGCGTGCGTGTGCAACGTCAGGCCGAGATGCTGCTGCGCGTGGCGAGCCGCAACACCAGCACCGGCTGGAGCGGGCTCGGCGCGGCGCTCGAGGGGATCTGTGCAGATGCCGCCCAGGTAGTGGGGGTTGACCGGGTGGGGATCTGGCTGCTCGAGGACCAGGGAGCCACCTTGAGCGGCGCGGCGATCTATGAACGGGGCGACACGCGCCGCGATGGCCTGCCAGCATTTCCGATGAGCCGCCTGGGCGGTTACCTCTCCATGCTGCGCACGGAGCGCGTCTTCGAGAGCCGCGACGTCGCCAACGATCCGCGGCTGCGCGACTTCAGCGATGCCACGCAGCCCCTGAGCAGCTCGCGCGCGATCCTCGCGGCGGCGATCTTCCGCGCCGGCGAGCTCGCCGGCGTCGTCTCGGTCTCGCAGCTCGACGCTGCGCGCCAATGGCACCCGGACGAGGTCAACTTCGTCGGCGGCGTCGCCGACCAGGTGTCGCAGGTGCTGCTCGATTTCGAGCGCGAGCAGGTGCTCGCGGATCTGCAGGTGCTGGCCGGGGAGCTGACGCACATCCAGAACGAGGAGCGCCGCCGCATCGGCCGGGAGCTGCACGACTCGACCGGACAGACGCTCGCGGCGCTGGAGCTCGACCTGGCGCGGCTCTCCGAGCTCACCAGCTCGCTCGCCGCCAAGCCGCGCGAGCTGCTCGAGAACGCGATGCGCCTCGCGCGGCAGTGCTCGAGCGAGATCCGCACCGCCTCCTACCTGCTGCACCCGCCGCTGCTCGATGAGCTCGGGCTGGTGAGCGCGCTGCGCTGGCTCGCCGACGGCCTCAGGGAGCGCGGCGGTATCGATGTGCGCCTCGATCTCCCCGAGTCGATGCCGCGCCTGTCGCCCGCCAACGAGCTGACGCTGTTCCGCGTCGCGCAGGAGGCTCTCACCAACGTGCAGCGCCACTCGGCGAGCCCGTGGGTGGCGCTGCGCCTCGAGGTGCTGCCGCACGGCGTGGCGCTCGAAGTGGAGGACGCAGGCCGGGGCCTCGCCGCGCGCGACGGCGCACGGGGCCCGACCCTCATGCCGACTCTCGGCGTCGGGCTCGCCGGCATGCGCGAGCGCATCCGCCAGGTCGGCGGGACCTTCGCGATGGAGTCGGCGGGCGCGGGCACGCGCGTGCGCGCCAGCGTGCCGCTGCCGGCCGGAGCCGAGGCCCGCAGTGCCTAAGCCGGGGAAGACCGTGCGCATCGTCATCGCCGACGACCACGAGATGATCCGGCGGGGGCTGGCCGCGACGCTGGCCGACACCGGACGCTGGACCGTGGTGGCGCAGGCCGATAACGGGCGTGATGCGCTGCGCCTCGTCGAGACTCACGAGCCCGACGTCGCGATCCTCGACCTGAGCATGCCGGAGCTGAACGGGCTCGATGCGACGCGCCTCATCCTCGCGGCCCGGCCGGACACGCGCGTGCTGATCCTCACCGCGCACGAGTCCGAGCAGCTGGTGCGCGAGGTCCTGTCCGCCGGCGCGCGCGGTTACGTGCTGAAGTCCGACGCCGGGCGGATCCTGGTGCGGGCGGTGGAGGCGTTGCTCGAGGGTCAGACCTTCTTCACCTCGAAGGTGGCGCGGCTGGTGCTCGAGGGGTATTTGCGCGGCGGCACGGCGCCAGCGAACACCGAAGCCACCTCCCACGTGCTGTCGGCACGCGAGCGCGAGATCGTGCAGCTGCTCGCCGAGGGCGCTAGTAATAAAGAGGTGGCGCGCTCGCTCGGTATCAGCGTGAAAACCGCCGAGACCCACCGCAGTAACATAATGCGGAAAATGCAGTTCGAGTCGTTCTCGGACCTGGTCCGCTACGCGGTGCGCAACAAGATCATCGAAGTTTGAGCCAGCCCTATGTGAATTTCAGCTGGCGCGGCCCGCCACTACAGGGTTTCCCCCCGCCGGGTACCGAGTTCCTGCAATTACGCCGCCGCCTGCCGCTCTCTAAAGTGCCGGCCCATGGAAGGCGTAGACAACCACGGACGGTAGCTGGCGTGACGGTTGACGGATGGCTGGCAGTTCTTGCGGCGGTAATTGCCGTGGCTGCTTCCCATACCATCCTCGATCTGACCACACGCCTGTCGGCCTCTTCGCGCCGGCGCGTGCTGTGCAGGACTATGTCCGGCGCACTCGCGCTTGGTGCGGGGCTGTGGTGCCTCGATCTCGTCGGGTTGCTCGCGCTCGGAACACCGAGCTGGGGCGACACCGATGTGCTGATGCTTATTGCAGCGTTCGCGGTCGCGGTGCTCGACCTCATGGGAATGCTGGCGGTGTTCGCAGGGGGCGAACCAGGCACCGCCAGAATTCTGGCCGGGAGCATGACGGCCGCGGCAGGGATCTCCGCGACCTACTGGACCACGGTTGCGGCTCTCGGCCCGGTTCGCGCCACCGGCAGCATCATCCGTCCGCTGATCCTGTCGCTGGCGCTCGCCTTCGGCGCCTTCGCCAGCGCCTTCTGGCTGCGCTATCGGGTCGGTCCCTATCCCTCCTGGCGCGGGGTGATCGGCCAGGCCGCGGCCGCGCTGTTAGGCGCCGCTGCACTGCTGCTGATGCCCATGACCGCCTGGCAGGGCCTGCCCTTCGACTTCGCCACCCTGGGCCAGGGTGGCGGCGCCGGCCGCCAGCTTCTCGGCGTGGCCGTCGGTGCGACCGGGCTTGCGGTACTCGCCGTCACCCGCATCGCCATCTTCTACGAGCGCCGCCTCTCCGAGCGCACCGCGCAGTGCGCGCGCGAGCTCGAGGAAGTGCACACCCGCCTGCACTACCTCGCCACCCACGACCCGCTCACCGGGCTCCCCAACTGGCTGCTCTTCAAGGAGCGCCTGGCCCAGTCGGTCGCCGATAGCGCTCGCCCCGAGCGTGCCATCGCCGTGGCGGTGCTCGACCTCGATCACTTCAGCTCCCTCAACCACTCTCTCGGCCACGGCGCCGGCGACTGGCTGCTGTCCGAGGTTGCCCGGCGCGTCGCCTCGGTGCTGCGCCCCGGCGACCTGCTGGCGCGCCTGGGGAGCGATGAGTTCGTGGTGCTGATCGACAGCCTCGCGGCGCGCGTCGATGCCGAATCCGTCACCCGCAGCATTCTCGCGGAGCTGCGCGAGCCGTTCTCGATCAACACCGCCGACGTGCAGGTACGGCCGAGCATCGGCGTGAGCGTATGGCCCGATGACGGCCGGCGCGTCGATGACCTGCTCGCCCATGCAGAAGTCGCCATGGCGCTCGCCAAGGAGCGCGGCGGCGAAGTGCAGTTCTTCCAGCGCGGCATGACCGACTCCATGGACGAGCGCATGGCGCTCGAGAACGACCTGCGCCGCGCGCACGCGGCCGGGGAGTTCGAGCTCTTCTACCAGCCGGTGATCTCCGCCAGGAGCGGCCGTATCGCCGCCGCCGAGGCGCTGCTGCGCTGGCGGCATCCGCTGCGCGGCGTGATCGGCCCCAGCTCCTTCATTCCGCTCGCCGAAGAGACCGGCCTCATGATCCCGCTCGGCGAGTGGGTGATCCGCGAGGCCTGCCGCCAGGCCGCCGCCTGGCAGCTCGACAGCACCCAGATCCGTCTCGCCGTGAACCTCTCGGCGACCCAGTTCCGGCACCAGAATCTCGTCGAAGTCATCCGCGCCGCGCTCACGACCCACAACCTCGATGCGCGCTGCCTCGAGATCGAGCTCACCGAGAGCGCGGTCATGACCAACCCTGAGGAGTCCGTCGGCGTGCTGAAGCAGCTGCGCAAGATGGGCGTCACGGTGGCGGTCGATGACTTCGGCACCGGCTACTCGAGCCTGAGCTATCTGCGGCGCTTCCCGATCGACAAGCTGAAGATCGACCGCAGCTTCGTGCGCGATCTGGCCACCAGCCGGACGGACGAGTCGATCGTGCGCGCCATCATCTCGCTCGCGCATTCGGTGGGCCTGCAGGTGGTCGCCGAGGGTGTGGAGACCGAGGAGCAGCTCGCCTGCGTTCGCGCCCTGGGGTGCGATCAGTGGCAGGGCTACTACTGCTGCGAGCCGCAACCCACGGATGTCTTCGGGCTGATGCTGGCCGACCAGCCCGACCGGCGCTCGGGACTGGCGGCGGGCCTGACGCGCATCGCGCGCGCCCCGCAGGTCTAACCGGGACGGGTGACGAGAGGCCTCCTCAGGCCACACAATAAGGCATCGAGCGAAGCGCGCCTGGGGAGAAGCCGCGTGAGCCTGCTCAAGTGCCCTGACTGCGGCAACGATGTCTCATCCTCGGCGCCTTCGTGTCCGCACTGCGGACGCCCGGGCCGCAAGCCCTCCTCCCGCGTCGAGCTGTCCGGGATCCTGGTGATCGCTGCGGTGTGTGCGGGCGCGCTGATCTGGCACCTGGGGTCCAGGAGCACGCCACCGGTGGAGAGCGCGCCCGCGAGCGTCCCGGGGACCAGCATCGCGCAGCCGAGCCGCGACATCGAGGGACTGAGCGCGACCATCGGCTACAACCGCAAGCTGGCGCTCTTGCGGGTGGAGAATCGCGATACCTTCACGTGGAGCCACTGCCAGCTGAGCCTGAATGCCCACGGCATTTCCTCGGGCTACACGCACGAGCTCGACTCGATCGCCCCGGGCATCGCGCAGGCGGCGCTGGTCGGCGCCGCGGACCTGACCGCCGACGACGGCCGCAGGTTCGATCCCGCAAATGAGCCGGTCGCAACGCTCGAGGTGGCGTGCGACACGCCCAAGGGTCCACGCTCCTATGGCGGCAGCTTCACGCCGCAGAGTCCCGCGGGCGGCTGAAGCGCGCGGCGCGCGAGGCTAAGCGTTACTGCTGGGGCTTGGGCGGCGGGGACTGCGGGGGAGCGTCTGAATTTCCCGGCTGCGCCCGATGCGCGTGTGCCTGCCGCAGAGCGTCTCGACAGCCCTGCGAGAGCTCGTCGCGATGCGCGGCGATGCACGCACGGATGCGGCCACCGCCCGCCTGCACGTCGGGACAGAATTTCTTGAAGTCCGCCGCGCACGCCTCGCGCACCGGCGTCGCCTGGGGGGCCGACGGCGCGTCCTGCGCCTGCGCGGCAAGGCTGAAGAGCGTGAGGCAGCTCAAGGGCAGAAGCAGAGTCTTCATGAATGAACCTCGCTGACGAATCGAAGGGTTTAACACCCCTGAGAACGGGCCCATCTTGGGCGCGTTGACGCTAGCCCCGGACAGTTCAAGCGTAACGAATTGTTTACCGGCCGGTGCGGCCGCTTTAGTGCAGTGCGAGCGTGTCCCGCCGCCACAGCGGGTCCTGCCAGCGGCCGAAGTCGGCCAGGAGCTCCGGCGTGCTCGCCTGCTTCACCGGAGTGAGATCGTAGAGTCGCCACTCCTCGAAGCGGGTGTGAAAGTAGCCGTGCTCCTTCACCTCGCGCGCCAGCAGCAGGCGCTGCGTGCCGGGAGCGAAGCCCGCAAAGTCCACGTAACCCTCGTCCGGGTCCGCCGTTCCGGGTGAGATCACATCGATCGACCAGCCGCTCGCGCTCTCGTGAAACACCCACAGCTCGCGCCAGCTCTCGAGCGGCTGCACCGCGAGAGTGAGCGCATGCCCCTGGGCGAAGGGCTGCGCGGAGGCCGTCCAGACGATCCCATAGGTGCAACGGCGGGCGAGCGGCGCACCGGTCGCGGCGCGGCGCGCGAGCGCGACGCAGGTCTGCCCCGGCGCTCCCGGTGCCGTGGTGAGCGCGAGCGGCCCGGCCTGGGCCGCAGCGACTGCGGCGGCCCAGCGGATTGCACCCACCCGCAGCAAGGCATCGAGGTACTCGCCGCGGCGCTCCTCGCCGAGCGCCTCCGGATGCACGGCGAGGAGCTCATCGAGCGCTCGCTGCGCCGCTACCGCGGACGGCTGGCCGCGGCGCGCCTGCCCGTAGGCGATCGCCGCCAACACCGCCGCGCGCCGGGCATTGAGGCGGCTGCGCGTCAGCGCGCTTAGCTGCCGCTCATCGACAGCCTGAAGAAGCTCGAGGCGCTGCGCGTCGAGCGAAGCGCGCAGCAGCACTCCGAGGTCAGGGTCGATGCAGTCCGGGCGCGTGAGGCCGAGCGCTGCACGAGCGCGCTGCTCGGCGTCAGCCGCGGGCATCGACAGCACGCGCCCATAAAGCTCGCCGTCGTAGCAGACCTGCATGCGGCCGTTGCGCTCGAAGCTCTTCATGTGAATGCCGAACTGCTCCGCCACCTCGAGGTGGACGGCGATGTCGGCGCGAGTCGCGCCCTTGCCGGAGGCCTGGTCGGCGAGCCGCTCGGCCATGCGCGCGATTCTATCGAAAGGCTCGGGCGTCAGCGCGCTCGCCGGCACGGCCTTGAGGTACGCGGCTCCATAGCTGATGCCGAGCGGCTCGGAGCCGGCACTGTCGGCGAGGAACCGCAACACCGCGAGGAGCTCGGGCGCATCGCCCGGCGTGAGGCCGATGGCGCGCACGCTCTCGCGCCTCAAGTAGCCGCCACGCTCGCGCCGATAGTCGTAGACCTTGAGATAGCCGCCGCGCTCATCGCGCACCTCGAGCACCTCGCCCTGAGAGAGCGTCGTCAGTGGCGTAGCGCCCGGGCGCGGCGCGGCCCGGAGCGCCGTGTGGTCCTGCACTACGATCGCCAGCGAAGCGGCGAGCGCGAGCAGCATCTACCGCTGCCCCGCCGCGGAGCTCAGCGCCGTCGCGCCTGCCGCGTGTGCGCCATCGGCTCCCAGGAGGTTCGAGCCGATGAACTGCCCCGCAGCCGGCGTCGGCGCAATGATCACCTGCACCTTGTCGGAGAGCTTGTCGGCGAGCGTCTTCTGGATGAGGAGCGGGTAGCGGGCGATGAGCTCACCCTCGCGCTGCATCTGCCCGGCATTGCTCTTGCCGACGATCTCCAGCCGGTACGCCTCGGCGTCGGCGAGCGTCTGCCTCGAGTCCGCCTCGCCCTTCGCCTCGATGCGGCGCGCTTCGGCGGTACCCTCCGCGGTGCGGATGCGCGCGCGCTTCTCCGCCTCGGCCTCGAGCTGGCGCTGCTCGATCTGCTTCTGCTTGAAGGGCAGGATGTGCTTCATGGTCTCTTCCTGCGCACGCGCGGCGATCACCTGCTCATCGCCCGCCGCCTCGGCGGCCTTCTGCCGCCGCAGCTTGTCCGCCTCGGCCTGCAGCTGCGTCTCCTTCACCTGCGCTTCCTTGAGCTCGAGCGTGTAGCGGATCTTCTCGGTCTCGAGCTCCTCGGCGAGCAGCTTCTCCATCTCGGCCCGGTAATCCTCGGGCAGGTCCACCTGTCCCATGTCGACGCCCCGCAGCACCAGCCCGAGCGCGGCGAGCTTCGGTGCGAGCGCGCGCGTGATCTGCTGCTGAATCTCGCCGCGCTGGCTCGAGAAGATCTCGCGCACCGAGTACCGCGCGAGCAGCGGATAGATAACGCCCTGCACCGCCGGGCGCACCAGGTCCGCATTCAGATCGTCCGGATACTCCTTCGACATCTGCGCGATGCGGCTGCGATCGATCGCCCAGCGCACGGTGAGATCGACACCGATCGAGAGACCCTCGTTCGACTGGAACGGCGCAGGCCCCGCCGCGCGTGCGCTCTCGGTCGGCCGGTACACCTGGTCGCGGGTCGGATAGCGGCGCAGCTGATGCACACCGGGGAGCGCGAGCACCGTGCCGCCCGTGTAGGCGCTCGCTGAGCCGTCGAACACGTTGGTGCGCACCAGCACTTCGCTGCGATGCACGCTCGCAAACGGCGGCTGAGCGTAGAAGCCGTAGGCGAGTCCTGCGAGGAGCGCCGCGCCCACGATCCGGCCGCGGCGGCGCCAGGCGCCTCTCGCCAGCGCGCGCACCCCCTGCGCAGTGCCGGCCGCGAGCTTACCCACGGGCTCGACCACGGCGCGCTCCAGGAAGCTCAACAATGCCTCGAACCGATCCGCCATGAGCGACTCCTCCGCCTGCACCCCTTCAGGAGAGAGTCTCGGACGCTCTTGTGGCAAAGCGGTGGGGCAATCGTGGCAAGCGCGTGCACCCGGGCGGTGCGCAAAACTTCCGCCTGCACGTCCGCCGTGCAGGGGCTCCCTCTCGCGCAAGCGGCACGCGCCTTTCAGACGCGGTAAGCCCCTGACAACACTCAGCTGTCGGCGCGGCGCCGCAGCTGGCATGCGTGTTGCATCACCTCATGCGGGAAAGAGTTCTATCGCGCATGGCAAGGAATCAGGTGTGGTGTTGGATCGGGTGATCCCTTCTGAAGGACCAGATAGACCAGGGGCGGGAGGCCGAGTGAGGTTCTCGGCCCCCTCCGAGCGCTTTGTCTCCCGCTTCTGGTCACTTTGTGTACAGCCTGGCGCACCGCTCAGATTTGTGGTGCGCTGGCGTTTGCCGGCAAGATCAGCGCGAATTAATCAGCCCTAGTCCCGCAGAGGAGCGCCGGAAGCTGCGCCGCGAACGGATCCTCATCCGCCACGAGGGCGGCCAGGACTCGGCGGCAGCGGCTGAATACTGCGTGTGCTCCCAGTCACATCCGCAATGCCGTTGGCGAGGCGCAGCAGGTTCCCGGCGAGCGCCAGCGCGGACAGCGTTGACTTCGGCGTGACGACGCCAACAATAGCAAAGAGGCACGCCCCCGTGATCGTCCATCTCGTCGACGGAACCTATGAGCTGTTCCGCCATTTCTACGGCCTGCGCCGCTTCTCGAAGGGCGAGGAGCGGCCGTTGGGCGCCGTCGCCGGGGTGCTGCACACCGTGCTCGAGATGATCGAGGCCGGGGCGACGCACCTGGGAGTGGCCACCGACCACGTCATCGAATCGTTCCGCAACCAGCTCTGGTCGGGCTACAAGACGGGCGATGGGATCGAGCCCGCCCTGTGGCGGCAATTTCATCCGCTCGAGGAGGCGCTCACCGCGATGGGCGTGACGGTGTGGCCGATGGTAGAGCTCGAGGCGGATGACGCGCTCGCCTCGGCGGCACATCTCGCCGCCGCCGACGAGCGCACGCAGCAGGTGTGCATCTGGACGCCGGACAAGGATCTCGCGCAGTGCGTGCGCGAGAACTTCATCGTCCAGGTCGATCGCAAGACCAAACAGATTCGTAACGCCGACGGCGTGCGCGCCAAGTTCGGCGTCGAGCCGCAGAGGATCCCGGACTTCCTGGCGCTCGTCGGCGATGCCGCCGACGGCTATCCCGGCATCACCGGCATCGGCCGGGTGACCGCGGCGCGGCTGATCGGCAAATACGGCGCGCTCGAGGACTTCCCCCCGACCGTGCTCGGCGAGCAGCGCGACCTCGCCCTGCTCTTCCGGCAGCTGGCGACGCTCAGGACCGACGCCCGGCTGTTCGCTGACGTCGACTCTCTAGGGTGGCGGGGACCGACTACGGGCTTCGCCGTCTGGGCTCAGCGGATTTCGGACCCGCGACTGCTGCAGCGGAGTGACAAGGCTGCGGTCGATGCGGGCTGAACTCCCGCGGCGCGCCGCTACCTGCGCGACCCGGCCTTCAGCGCCATCGCACCGTCACCCAGGAGCGCGAGACACACGAGCGTCACGGCCCAGAATGCCGGGTACTCCCAGCCGCCGCCCTTGTTCGTGAACACCCAGCCGTTCGCACCGTGCACCATGACGATCGTGCCGAGCATCTCGACCGCCAGCACGACGGCGATCCACCGGACATAGACGCCGAGAATGAGCGCCAGTCCACCCAGGAGCTCGACCGCAATAACGCCATAGGCCGCGATTGGCGGCAGACCCAGCGCGCCGAAAGAGCTCACGAACCCCGGCACGGTGAATACAAGGATTTTAAGCCCGACGTGTGCGAGGAACAGCACGCCGAGGCTGAGGCGCAGAAGCAGGACGCCGTAGGGTGCCGTGGATGAGTTGATCATGGATCGCCTGCACCTGTGCTGAGGCGACCCAGTATGATCCAACACGGCGAGCTCGCCCACCCTGCTGGAGCCAGGGCGGGCGCCTTCCTACCGCACCGCGCTCGCATCCGCGACCTGCCAGCCGGAACCTAAGGACTTGGCGAGCGCCACGTAGTCCTCAACGAGGAGTGCCTGGCTCACGAGCAGCGCATCGAGCGCCTGATCGGCGGCGCGTTGCGCAGTCAGTGCGTCGATCCGCGATGCATCGCCCACGGCAAAGCGCTGGTTCTCGAGGCCCGCGGCACTCTCGAGCCGCTCGCTCGCGGTGGCGAGTGTCGTGGCGCGCTCCTGCTCGGACGCATAGCGCACGATGGCGCTCTCGGCATCCGCGAGGGCCTTGAGCACGGTGCTGCGATAGCTCTCAAGGGCGGCGCGGCGTGCGGCTTCCGAGGCCTCGACCGCCGCATGCAGCCGGCCGCCCGCAAACAGCGGCAGGGTGAGCTGCGGCGTGAGGTTCCAGTAGCGACTCGCCGCATCGGTGAGCAACCCGGGGTGCACCGACTCCCAGCCGCCATCGCCGACGAGCGTCAGGCGCGGGTACTGGTCCGCCACCGCGCTGCCGACGTCGGCGGTCGCCGCGGCGAGCTCGCGCTCCGCGCGCAGGATGTCCGGGCGCCGCCGCAGGATGTCTGCCGGGAGACCCGCGGGTGCTGCCGCAGGCGGTATCGGCAAGGGCGCTTCACTCGCGAGCCCGGTGCGCAGCTCCGCGACCGGCATATCGACGAGCGAGGCCAGCTGGCAAAGGGCGCTCTGCTGCACGCTCTCGAGCGGTGGCACTGCCCCCGCCGCAGCCTCGGCATCGGCCTCGGCTCGCGCGCGATCGCTCGCGCTTGCGACCCCGGCCTGCTGCTGCAAGCCCATGAGGCGTGCCGTCTCGCGCGCGGCAGCGGCTGCCTCGCGCGCCGGCTTCAGGCGCAGCGTGCTGTCGCGGTAGTCGATATAGGCGTCCGCCACCGCCGCGGCGATGACCGCACGGGCATCGTCCCGCGTCGCCTCACTGCTGCCTAAGCGCGCGACCGCTGCCTGCACCTCGCGCCGCGTCTTGCCCGCGAGGTCGATCTCCCACGAGGCATCGAGGCCGATCCGGTAGTCGGTGAACTCCGTGGTCGGGGGTGTGAACAGGCGGGTGGGAATGAGCGCGAGGCTCTCCCCGTTGCGGCTCAGGCGATCGCGCGACAAATCCGCCGCGGCATTCACCGCCGGATAAAACGCAGCCCCCGCGACTCGCGCCGCCGCACGCGACTGCTGCACGCGCGCCTCGGCGCTGGCGAGATCGGGATTATCAGTGAGCGCTTTAGCGATGAGGCGCGCGAGCTCGGGGTCGTTCAGCTCCGCCCACCAGCGATCGCCCGGGGTACCCGCCGCGACTCCCGCCGCAACGGGGAAGCTCCCGCCTGCCGCCGGCAGCGCCGGCGGCCCCTTGTAATCGGGTCCGACGGCACAGCCGCCGACCAAGGCGGCCGCGAGCAGCACGCCGACGGGACGCACCAGGATGGGGTGTTTCATACGATACGCTCCGCTTCAGGCGAGCTGCCGCCTGAACATCCAGTAAGCGAGAGACACCGTGAGCGCCGTGGTGAGCAGCAGCGGCCACATGTTGGGCCAGGCAAGGGAGAGCCCGTAGCTCTTCAGGAACACACCCTTGAGGATCACGATGAAGTGGCTCAACGGGTCGACCCAGGCGATGCCGCGGAAGAAGGCCGGCATGTTCTCGACGGGAGCGACGAACCCCGACAGCATGATGGCCGGCACCATGAACGTGAATACGCCGAGGAACGCCTGCTGCTGCGTGCCGCAGATGGAGGAGATGAAGAGCCCGAAGCCCGCGAGCGACAGTGCGTACAGCAGCAGGCAAACGGCGAGCGCGGCGAGCGAGCCGGTGAACGGCACCTGGTAAAGAAAGACGGCAGCGAGCCCGATCACCAGCGCCTGACCGAAAGCAATGAGCAGCGCCGGCACCGTCTTGCCGAGCATGATGAGTGCCGGCGTCAGCGGCGACACCAGCAGCTGCTCGAACGTCCCCTGCTCGCGCTCGCGCGCGATCGACAGCGCCGTCACGACCAGACTCCCGATGGTGGTGATGATGGCCACCAGCGTGGGCAGGAGGAACCAGCGGTACTCGAGATTCGGGTTGTAGCGGTTGCGCAGCACGATGCGGCTCGGCACCTCACCACCGGCGGCGCGCGTGCGCTCGTCCGCGTAGTCCGCGACGATCGACTGCACGTAGCCCACGGCGATCTGCGCACTGTTGGAGCGCCGGCCGTCGACGATCGCGAGCAGCGGGGCGCTGATCCCCTGCTGCAGGCGGCGGGAGAAGTCGGCCGGGAACTCGACGCCGACGAGGGCATCCTGCTCATCGACGGTGCGCGTGAGCGCGGCCTGATTGGTCACCAGCTGCACGAGCGGAAAGGCGCGCGCGGCGGCAAATCGATTCACCAGCTCCTGCGCTTCGGCCCCCCGGTCATTGTTTAGGATGACGAGTGTCGCATTCTTCACTTCCAGCGTCGCGGCAAACGGGAACAGCAGCAGCTGCAGCAGCACCGGCAGAATGAGCAGCCGGCGGCTCTGCGGATCGCGGAAGGCGAGCAGCAGCTCCTTGCGGATGAGCGTAATGAGGCGCGAGAGCATCGCCTCAGTCCAGCCGCCGGCGCGTCTTGAGCGCGCTCAGACCCAGGAAGAATGCCGCCGAGGCGGCGAGGAACAGAAAGTCATCGAGGAGAATCCGGCCGACGAAGCCCGCCTGGAACAAGGTCTGGAGCGAGCTGATGAAGTAACGCGCCGGGATCAGGTAGGTCACCGCCCGCACCGGCGCCGGCATGCTGGCGATCTCGAACACGAAGCCCGACAGCATGGTCGCGGGCAGGAAGGCGGCATTGAGCGCCGCCTGCGCGGCGTTGAACTGATTGCGCAGCACGGTCGAGAGAAGCAGTCCCAGGCCCAGGGAGCTGCCGAGGAACAGGGTGGTGTAAACGAGGAGCAGCAGGAGCGAGCCGCGAAACGGCACCCCGAACTGCCACACCCCCACCGCGAGACACAACAGCATCGACATCATGCCGAGCGCGTAGTACGGCAGCACCTTCGACAGCAGCAGCTCGCTACGGGTGACGGCGGTCGACAACAGTGCCTCCATGGTGCCGCGCTCCCACTCGCGCGCGATGACCAGCGAGGTGAGCAGCGCCCCGATGATGGTCATGATGAGCGCGATCGAGCCCGGTACGATGAAGTTGCGGCTCAGGGCCGCGGGGTTGAACCAGGAGCGCGCAATCAGCTCGACGGGCGGCGCGAAAGTCTCACCGCGGTCCGCGGCACGCTCGGCGAGCCAGCTCGACCAGACGCCCTGGATGTAGGCAGAGACGAAGCTTGCCGTGTTGGGCTCGGAGCCGTCGGTGATCACCTGCACGGGTGCAGTGGCAGCGGGGCGCGCGAGCCGGGCGCTGAAGTCCGACTGCAGCACCACGTAGCCGCGGACGTCGCCGGCGGCGAGCGCGTGATCGAGATCGCTGCGCACCCGCGCCAGGTGAGTCTCGAGCACGGGCGAGGAGCGCAGTGCGGCGACGAAGCGCGCCGCGTCCGGCCCCGGGTCCTCGCTCATCACGCCGACGTGAATGCGGCTGGCGTCGAGGTTGATGCCGTAGCCGAAGATCATGAGGAGAATGATCGGCAGCACGAAGGCGATGAGGATGCTCGACGGATCGCGCACGATCTGCAGGCTCTCCTTGAGACACAGCGCCCGCAGGCGTCGCCAGCTCACCGGTGCGCTCACGCCACCGCCCTCCGCTCCCCGTCCTCGCCCGAGCGCTCGATGAGCGCGATGAACGCCTCCTCCATGGTGAGCGCCTCGTGGCCGTCGTGGCCTGCGGCCTGCTTGAGCTCATCGGGCGTGCCGGTCGCAAACAGACGGCCGCGGTTCACGAGCCCGATGCGGTCGCAGTACTCGGCCTCGTCCATGAAGTGCGTCGTCACCATGACGGTGACGCCCTTCTGCACCAGCCCGTTGATGTGGTTCCAGAACTCGCGCCGCGTGACCGGGTCGACCCCCGAGGTCGGCTCATCGAGAAACAGCACCGCCGGGTCGTGCATCAGCGCGCAGGCGAGCGCGAGGCGCTGCTTGAAGCCGAGCGCGAGCTCATCCGCGGGGGCGCTGCAATGCTCCCTCAGGGCGAAGGTCTCGAGCATCTCGCCGATCCTCGCTTTCTGGCGCGCTCCCGAGAGCCCGTAAGCGCCGGAGAAGAAGCGCAGGTTCTGCTCGACCGTGAGGTTGCCGTAGAGGGAGAACTTCTGCGCCATGTAGCCTAAGCGCTGGCGTGCGGCAGCGGCGTGCGTGCGCAGATCGATCCCGAGCACGCTCGCATACCCCGCGCTCGGCGACAGCAGGCCGCAGACCATGCGGAACGTAGTCGACTTGCCGGCGCCGTTGGGACCTAAGAGTCCGAAGATCTCTCCCTGGCGCACGCGAAAATTCACCTCCGCCGCGGCGGTGAAGGCGCCGAACCGCTTGGTGAGGTTCACGGCCTCGATCACCGCCGCGCGCCGTGCCTCGGGCAGGACCACCGGACTCATCACCTGCGCGAGCTCCGACTCCCCTCCCGGTCCACCGCCCAGGATGTCGATGAAGGCATCCTCGAGCCGCGGCTCGGTCGGCCGCAGCCACGCCTGCGCTCCCGCATCGAGCGCCGCGAGGTCGGGAGGCTGCGCCGCATCGCGCAGAACCAGACGAATGCGGCTGCCCTGGATGACTCCGTCCATCACCTGTGGCGCGCGCAGTGCGCGCTGCAGCAGCGTGCGCCGGTTGCCTTGCGTCTCCCCGATCTGCACGCTCCGGCCTGACATGCGGGCGGTGAGATCCCGCGGTGCGCCGTGGTAGAGAAGCTTGCCGGCGCTCATCAGCAGGATGTGCGCGCACCGCTCGGCCTCATCGAGGTAAGAGGTGCTCCAGATGACCGACATCCCGGACGCGGCGAGCTCGTTCACCATGCGCCACAGCTCGCGCCGGGAGATCGGGTCGACGCCGACCGAGGGCTCATCGAGCAGCAGCAGCTGCGGATCGCCGAGCAGCACGCACGCCAGGCCGAGCTTCTGCTTCATGCCGCCGGAGAGCTTGCCTGCGGGGCGCGCCGTAAACGCGGCGAGGTCGGTGAAGGCGAGCAGGCGCGCGAAGCTCGCGCCGCGCGCCTCGCCGGTGATGCCGCGCAGGTCGGCGTACAGCTCGAGGTTCTCCGCAACCGTGAGGTCCTCGTACAGTCCGAACTTCTGCGGCATGTAGCCGAGCTGTGCGCGCAGCGCGGCGCCTGCGGCGATCGGATCGAGGCCGGCGGTACGAATCGTGCCCGCGCTCACCTTGAGGAGCCCCGCCATGAGCCGCATGAGCGTCGTCTTGCCGGCGCCGTCGGGGCCGACGAGCCCGCTGATGACGCCGGCCGGAACGCTCGCCGTCACGCCCGAAAGCGCCGCCGCCTTCATCCCGGCAAAGCGGTGGGTAACCTCAAGGAGCTCGACGGCAGCGCGCATCGCTTCAGCTCACGAGCGCGGCGCCGGCACCGGCGCCTCGAAGTGCACGGTCACCGGCATCCCCTGCCGCAGCGCCTGGTCGGCGTCCGACACCACGATGCGCGCGCGGTAGACGAGCGCCGTGCGCAGCTCCGGGGTCTCGACGTTCTTCGGCGTGAACTCCGCGGTCGGGGACACGTAACCCACCTTGCCGTGGTACGGCCGCCCGGGCCGCGCGTCCGTATAAAGGAGCACGCCCTGCCCGGGGACGACGCGCCCGAGATTGGCCTCGTCCACGTAGATCACCGCCCACACCGGTGCGCGCAGCGAGATCGTGAATACCGGCGTCCCGGCGGCGAGAATCGCCCCGCGCTCGACCGCACGCGTCAGCACCACGCCGTCGGCCGGTGCGAGCAGCACCGTGTCCTTCAAGCGCTGCTCGGCTTCGGCCGCCGCGGCAAGTGCGCGCTGGTGATTGGCCTCGCCCTCGGCCACTTCCTGGTGCTGGTAGCCGTACTCGAGCTGTGCAAGGTTCTCCCTGGCCGCCTTGAGCCGTGCGCGTGCCTCATCGCGGGCCGCGAGCGCATCGTCGTAGACGCGTTGCGCCACGGCACCGGTGCCCTTCAGCTGCTCCTGGCGGGCGAGGTTCTGCTCGGCCTGGGTGAGCGTCGCTTGCTGCTCGGCCACCGTGGCGCGTCCCTGGGCGACGAGCTCGGGGCGATAGCCTCTCTGCAACAGGTCCATGCGCCGCCCGACGGAGGCCGCATTGGCACGCGCCTCGTTGGCCTCGAGCTCGAGCGGCGTGGGATCGAGCCTCGCGACCTCCTCACCCGCGGTCACCGCATCGCCCTCGTCCACGCTGAGCTTCTCGATGCGGCCGGCAACGCGGAAGCCGATCGTCACCTCGCGGATGTCGACGTTGCCGTAGAGCACCAGCTCCTTGCTGCGCGCATTGCGCGCCCACGCCCAGGCGAGCCCGACGACGACGAGCACGAGCACTGCAAGGCCCAGGAGCAGCCGGTTGCGCGGGATCTTCAAAGCCATGTCAGTTACCTCGGGGCGTCAATCCACGGATGCCCCAGTCGAGCCGCTGCTCGATGCGCGAGCGGTCGCGGGCAATGCGCCCCAGCGCAGCCGACAGCGCCTTGCCGAAGAGCGGTGGCCCCTGCCAGGCTCCGGCGAGGAGCCGCGGCAACCCGACGGAGGCCATGAGGAAGCACAGCACCTGGAGCGGATCCTCGCGCACGAGGCTCCCCTCCTCCTGTGCGGCCTGCACCGCCGCCACCAGCAGGCGCGGATGACGGCGGGTCAGGGAACGGAGAAAGGCACGCGCCGACTTCTCGCCGCTCGCGGCGGCGAACAGCACCCGGCCGAGGAACACGTCCTCCCCCTCGCTGAACTCGACCAGCGCGAGGATCGCCGCGCGCAGCCGCTCCAGCCCGCCGCCCTCGCTCGCGACCACGCGGCGGATGCGCGCGAACAGCGGCGCGTACCAGCCCTCGAGCAGCGCCTCGATGAAGGCCTCGCGGGTGCCGAAGTGATAGACGAAGCTGCCGAGATTGGCGTCCGCTCCGGCGGCCACTTCCCGGGTGGTGAGCGCGGCAAAGCCGCGCGTCAGGATGATGCGCCGGCCCGCGGCCAGCAGTTGCGCACGCGTCGTCGGCCGGCTGTGGGCGTTGGCGCTCATCCACAATAGGTTATACATGTGTATAAACCAAGGCAACTGTCAGTATGGCAGCTGCCGATGGCCGTCCGACCGGCGGCCACGCTAACATTCGCCGTCATGAACGATCCCGATCCTCCTGCGACCCTCCCCGGACCGCTCGTGGCATTGATCGTCTGTGCCCTCAGTTTCATCTGCTGGACCGGTCGGCAGCTCCCGGACGTGGTCGCTTCGCACTTCAATGGCGCAGGCGAGGCCAACGGCCACATGCAGAGGGGACCTTACCTCGCGATCATGCTGCTCATCACCGCGCTCGTGCCGCTGCTCATGGTCGTGATTCCGAGCCGCGCGCTGCGGGCCGGCGACGCACGGATCAATGTCCCGAACCGCAGCTACTGGCTCGCGCCCGAGCGGCGCGCAGAGACGATCCGCTTCCTGTCACGCCAGATGGTGACTTGCGCCTCGCTCGTGATCCTGTTCCTCTGCTATGTGCAGTGGCTCGTCGTTAAGGCCAACGCGCACACGCCGCCGGCGATGAACCAGAGCGCCTTCATGGTGGGACTCGCGGTGTTCCTCGGCTGCACCTTCTCCTGGGTGCTGCGCGTGCTGCGGCGCTTCGCCCGGCGCCCATGACGCCCGGCCTGCATTACTTCCCGCTGGCCGCGCCCGCACTGCTCGCACTCGCGATTCTCTTCATGATGGTCGCCGGTTTCGTCGCCGCCCGACTTCTGACCTTCGCGTCCGCGAGCATGGGACTCGCCTCCCACACCATGATCGGTGTGCTGCTGCTGTCGTTCCTCGGCAGCTACATCAACATACCGGTGGCCTACCTCCCCGAGCAGCACATGACGCGGGCCGCGGTGGTCAGCTTCTTCGGTATGCCATACGTGGTCCCGGTGATGCGCACCGCGCCCGCGACCATCCTGGCGATCAACGTGGGCGGTGCGGTCATACCGACGGTGCTGTCGCTCTACCTGATGCTGCGCAACCAGCTGTTTGCTTTGAGCATCGCCGGCACGGCGGTCGTCGCGCTGGCGTGTCATCTGCTTGCCAGGCCCGAGCCCGGCATCGGAATCGCCGAGCCGATCTTCGTCCCCACCATGGTGACCGCCGTCGTGGCGCTGCTGCTGTCGCGACGCCATGCCGGCGCGCTGGCCTATATCTGCGGCAGCCTGGGGACCCTCATCGGTGCGGATCTCATGAACTTGAGCCGCATCCGCGGCCTCGGTGCGCCGGTCGCATCGATCGGCGGCGCGGGAACCTTCGACGGTATCTTTGTGATCGGGCTGCTGTCGGTCGTCTACGCCGGCTGGTTCGCCGCCAAGGCGCGAAGCAGCCGCTGAGGGGCGGTTGATCGCCGGGAGAATCCCCAATGCTGCGGCGCGCCACTCAGGCGCGCGGCTTAGCCGATCCGCCGGATCCCGCGCCGGGCGCGACGGTGGCGGCCGTGGTGAGTGCGCTCGCCAGCGCCAGCGCTGCCGCGATCCACATGACATCGCGCACCGTGGAGACGAGCGAGTCCGTGACGATGGCGCGCGCTTCGCTCTGCTCTTGCCGCGTAAGACCGCCGGGCATCGCCGGAACCACGAAGCCCCCGCGCGCGGACTCGACCGCCGCCTGCACGCCGGGCGAGGCCTGGCGCCTGGCGACGGCCGAATCCAGCGAGTGATTGAAGGCGCCGAGCGCCACGCTCCCCAGCAGCGCAATCAGCACCAGACTGCCGACGGCGGCGACCGCGTTGTTGATACCGGAAGCGACGCCGGTGCGATGCGCGGGCACGCAGTTGACCACGACCGTGGTGAGCGGCGCTGCGGTCAAAGCCATGCCGAAGCCCATGACGATCATGCTCACGAGGGTGATCCGGTAATGACCCGCGCCGACTCCGAGCAGCACGAAGCCCACGGCCACGAGCCCGGGTCCGAGGATGAGCGGTCCACGTGCGCCGAACCGGTCGACCAGGCCTCCCGACCAGCGCGACAGCAGCCCGAGCACGATCGTAAAGGGGATGTAGACCGCGCCGGCCGCCGCGGCCGAGTAGCCGCGCGCCTGAATGAGAAGGAAGGGGAGAAAAAAGAACGCGCCGCCGAGTGCACCGTAGAGGAGCAGCGTCAGCAGATTTATGCCGCTGAAGCGCCGCGAGCGAAACAGCTCGAGCGGCACCATGGGCGAGGCGCTCACGCGTTCCACGACGACGAAGGCGATGAGGAGCAGCGGCCCCGCCGACAGCGAGCCGATCACCAGCGGGTCATGCCAGCCGCGACTCGAGAAGGCAATGAGCCCGTAGACGAGACCGCCCAGGCCTAAGAACGCGAGCAGCGCCCCGACCCAGTCGATGCGGGAAGGGGCGTCCGCGTCGCGGCTCTCGGGCACGTGCCGCAGCGCGATCCACAGCGTCGGGATCGCCGCGATGGGGTTGATCAGAAAGATCGTGCGCCAGGAGGAATGATCCACCAGCCAGCCGCCGAGAAGCGGCGCCGCACCGGCGGAGATCGCAGACGCGCCGGCCCAAATACCGATAGCCGCACCGCGCTCCTTTTCGTCGTACGCGGCGCCGATGAGCGCGAGTGAGCAGGGGATGAGGATCGCCGCTCCAACCCCCTGGATCGCCCGTGCACCGATCAGCACCGAGATGCCCGGCGCGAAGCCGCAGACGACCGAGGCCGCGGCGAAGCCCGACACGCCGGCTACGAACATCAGCCGGCGACCAAAGCGATCCGCCGCGGCACCGCCGACCAGCAGTAACGCCGACATGCTGAGCGTATAGGCGTTGATCACCCACTGCATGGCCGCGAGGGTTGCGTGCAAGTCGCCCTCGATCCGCGGAAGCGCGACGTTCACTACCGATTCGTCGATGGACGCGAGCGTCGAGCCGGTCACCGCAGCCGCCAGCACCCAGCCCCGGACACTGGCGCACGCGGGGACGGAGCGGCGCGCGCGAATCGCCCGCTCATCGCCCGGGAGTGTGCTGGGATTGCCCACCGCTGCGCAGTCTAGCGGGCCGCGAGGCGTGTGCGCTCGGTCTGGTAGCGGAGGGTCTCCCGCGCCCCGGCGGTGCTCGGGCGAAGTAACTCTAGGCGCGTGTCTCCTCGGTAACGATCATGTCCATCGGTATGTCGTGGGGCTGCGGAAAAATGCTGTCGAGCCGCGCCGCCTCGTAGCCGATCCCGACCCGGTATGGCCGCACCGCCGCGGCCGCAAGCGTGCGATCGTAGTACCCGCCGCCGTATCCCAAGCGGTAGCGCTGCGAATCCCACCCCACCAGCGGCACGATGAACGCATCCGGGTTGAGCACCTCGCGCCGCTCAGGGATCGGGATATTCCATATTCCCTTCGACATCGGGACTCCGGGTTCCCAGCGCCAGAACTCGACCGGTGCCGACTGCGTGACCACAACGGGTAGCCCTACCCGCCCACCATTCTTCAGGTGCTCGAGCGCAAGCTCGCGAACGTCAATCTCACCGCGCACCGGCCAGTAGATGCCCAGCGTCCTGAACTGGCGCAGATCTACGCTTTCTGTCAGCCGGCGCCTGGCCCGCTCGCCTCGAGCTTTCCGCAGCTCAGCATCGAGCGACATGCGGCGACCGATGAGCGCTTTGCGCATTTCCACGCGCCAGTGGCGGATGTCCGCCCAGTCCTGCGAGGGCGGCGGAGAGGGGAGCCCGTTCGACACCGGACCAACTGCGATCAGCGATCCGGACGCGGTGGGATTGCTGGCGGCGCCGCCGGCACGGCCGGAGTCACCGGGCCGGCGGCGGACGTCGTGGGCGTCGGTAGAGATTGTGCGGGCGGCGTGGGCTCCGCGCTCAACTCCTTCTTCTGCGGCACGCAATCGAGCTGCAAGTCCCGGGTTCCCGCCCATGCGCCCGTATCGAGCTGCTGGCAGATCACGGCATGGGCATGCGTGTCCTGGAGCTCAGCGCTGGTGACGACCCAGCGGGTGTTGATCCACAGCGGCCCTGTCTGGCGGCCGCACGCCGCATCATTCGCAACCTGCAGGAGACTCCCCCGATAGCAGTCCGTCACCGGCAGCGGGTGGTTTGCGGGACTGAGCTTGCTCCACGGCACGGCGCACGCGGCATGGAAGCCATTCGTCGGATCACCGCTCAGCAGCGGCAGTAACCGATCCGGCGCCCGCGGCCCGAGGATGCGATTATTGAGCGCCAGGCAGGCATCGGACGTCCCCGCCCGCGCGGGTTCATCGGCCCAGGCACCGGGCAGCATTGCCACCGTGAGCAGCGCCAGCAGGCGCCATCGGGTCATTGCGACTCCCCGCCGCCGCGGCGTGCCAGGTTCAACTCCTCGACGCGCCGTCCGAATTCCAGGATCGCCGTGTGCGCGACGAAAAAGCCGAAGGCGGCGAAGGAAAAGTAGCCGAGCCAGTCGCCGGGCGGCAAGCGCAACCAGCGGTACCCGACCCAGGTCGCCACAATGATGACCGCCAGTGACAGGGCGAGCGCCACGAGGTACATGAGCAGACCGCGCGCGCGCTCGCGAATCTCGGCAGTCGGCGCCACGCGCAGCTCGATGACGATGAGCCCGGCGATCGTCGCCGCGACGGCGAGCAGCTGCAGCGATCTGAAGGTCGCCAACAGCAGCAGCAGTGCCGCGGTGACGAGGATCCACAGCGGCATTGGATAGCGCGCGATGAGCGGCGCAATCCAGCCGCGCGCCGCATCCGACAGCTCGAAAGGATTGCGATGAGCCGCGGCGCGCTGCAGCCAGCGCTGGCGCCACAGGAAGATGGCCGCGAGCACCCACAGCACCAGCAGGTCATAGCCACAGAAAGCGAGCTTGGGGGTGCGGAATTCCTTGCGTACCTTCGGACGGCCGTCGAAGGCGAGCAGATTCTCCAGTGCAACCGCGTGATAGTAGACGCCCGGCAACAGCGTGTGCAGCGGGGTCGTGACCAGATCACCGCTGCCGCGAAAGTTCCCGCCGACGAGGACAAACGCGCCGTCCGCGAGCGCAAACAGCGCCTCGTTGCCGGCGCCAAAAGCCGGATCGACTTCCGGGCTGAGCAGCGCCCCGGCAAACAGCGTGGCGACTGGCGGACAGGCGGATTCGCGCGGCAGCACCGGCTGATTGAGAATCGCCTGCAGCGGAGAGGTGGTCTCGACGCACGAGGCGTGCGACCAGCGCTGATTGAATGGGTCACCTTCCGGTGACCACGCGAGCTCGAAGCCGGCGTCCGCCGCGGCCACGCGCGTCAGGCGCGCCAGGCACGCAGCGGCTGCACGCTGGGCGTCGCAATACATGCGCACCGCCGCGCTCGCAAGTCCCGAGCCCGGCGCGGCGTCGGCATCCGCGCGCTGCTCGAAGGGGTAGCGCCGGCTCACGAAGTCGCTGCCGTCGGCCTGGCGCTGCACCGACACCGGCGTGAAGACCTGAGCGCTGCGGATGAGGGCCCCGTCCGCATCGCGGCACGCCGCAGCGTCCATGGGTTTCAGATCCTCCGGCCGGGTCACTGCGAGGTAGAGCGCAATGCCCGCGTGGCGCAGCCGCGAGCCGACGTTGAGCAGCTCGCAGATATCCTGCTGCGGCGCGGGGTCGAGCAGCAGAAAGTCCAGCATGATCGCCCGCGGCCGCAGCACCTCGAGCTCGGCCAGAAACTGCGCATGGAACTCAAGCGGCACCGGCCAGCGCGCACCGCGCAGCGCCAGGGCCGGCTCATCGACCATAACCACGACCACGCGCGGCCTGGGGCTGCCGCTGGTGGCAACGCGCGGGTACAACCACGCCTCGTCGCCGAACCATGCGTACACCAGATCCTGCGAATATCGCTTGCTGGGGCTGGCGGTTCCCAGGACGTTGAAATTGAGGAAGAAGAGCGCTACCGAGGCGAGCAGCAGACTCTGCAGAGCGGCACGCAGCACGCTCGTCCGGGCACGGGACTGGCCCGCGGTGCCAGGTCGGACCCCACCTCCCATTGACATGACTCGATGCTGTCGTATGCTGACGCAGCAAATCAAGGGGCGGTACGCTAACGATAACCTCCGCCGCGGAAATGCATAACAAGACGCTCTGAGGCGCGATCGCAGCGGTCCGTCTCGAAGGGTTGGAGTGTGTCTCATGAACGAGACCGGTCGTCCACGCTACGCGCCCGCCGCACTTGTGGCGTCGCTCTGCGTGCTGCTCAGCGTCGCGGCCCTGGGGGAGCCCCCGACAACCGTGATCGACAGTCAGCGCATCATCCGCAGCCTGCAAACCACCCCCGCCTCCAATACGCGCTCCCTGGTGGTGGCGCAGCGTCCGACCGCAGCCGACAGCCACAAGATCACGCTCGACATCCGCTTCGCCAACGACAGCGATCGGTTGACGGACGCAGCTCACGCACAGCTGGCGGAGCTCGGCACCGCGCTGGCTTCAGAGGAACTTGCCCACGCGCACTTTTTGATCGCCGGCCACACCAGCGCGACCGGCGCCACCGAGCATAACCAGCGCCTGTCCGAGTCCCGGGCGCGCGCGGTGCGTGGCTACCTGCTGGAGCACTTCCACATCGAGCCGCAGCGGCTGGCGAGCGTCGGCTATGGCGCTTCGCGCCCACTGCCGGATGTTCCGCCGTCTGCGCTCGAGCAGCGGCGGGTCGAGATCAGCACCGTGCCGACAACTTTCTGACACGAGGTGGCCCGATGAGGATCCGTGCGCTGGCCGTCAGTCTGCTCGCCACCACGGCACTGCTGATCGCTGCCGAGAGCATCGCCCGGCCAAAGGCGCTGCTGATCGGAGTCGCCGACGTCCCGCACAATGCGCTGCCCGGGATCGATCTGGATATCGACAACATGAAGAAGGTTGCCGCGATCATGGGCTTCCAGCCGGGCGACATCAAAGTCCTCTACAACGAGCAGGCCACCTACGCCAACGTCAAGCAGGCGCTCGGCAGCTGGGTCAGGGAGGGCGTTCAGCCGCAGGACCACGTGCTCATCTATTTCAGCGGTCACGGCACGCTCGTGCCGGACCCCTCTCCCGGCAACGTCGGCGGTACGGATGACGCGCTGGTCCTGCACGACGTGGCGCGCACTACCGTCCAGGGGCGCGCGACCCTCAAGAATGTACTCATCGGCCACGAGCTGGGCGCCGCGCTCGCGGCGATTGCCAGCCGCAACGTGCTGGTGCTGGTGGATGCCTGTCACAGCGGCACCGCCACCCGCACCCTGTCGCTCGGCAACGAGCGCCTCGGCGTGGGCTCGGGCGTCATGAAGTTCTTCTCCTATCCCGGCATGCCGACCGGCCATACGCGCGCGCTCAAGATGCATTCGGGTGATGAGAACTATGCGGCGCTGTCCGCGGCGCGCGACGACGAGTTCGCCGTCGGTACCGAGCAGGGGGGGCTCTTCACGCTCGGTGTGGTGGAGGCGATCACGACCGCCTCGCGTGACGGCAAGCACCCGACGGTCGCCGACCTGCGCACCGCGGCGACCACCTACATCGCCGCGCACACCGACGAGCAGTCCCGCCACCACCCGCAGGCCGACGGCAATGACCAGCTGATCCGCGGCGAGCTGGCTCTCATCCCGCTGCGTGACGGGCAGGGACCGACCTGGCAGGCGCTGGCCGCGCTTGCAGGGCAAGCTGAGCCGCTGACGCTCTCGGGCACCGGACACGCGGTGCGACTCGGTCAGGAAATCACCCTCGAGGTGGCGGTGCCACGACCCGGCTACCTCAATGTGATCACGGTCGACAGCCAGGATCGTGCCACGGTTCTCTATCCGAACAAGTTCGCCACTGCGAACGAGGTCAAGGCCGGCGCGTTCAAGTTTCCCACCGCCGAAATGAATTTCATCGTGCGTGCCGCAGAGCCCGTCGGCCCCTCCCTGGTCGTGGCCTTCCTCACCGACAAACGGGTGAATCTGCTCGAGCTGGGTGTCGAGGGCCGGGATGCCGCGGGCCGCATGCAGCAGACCTTCACCGAAGTGTCCGCGCGCGCGACGCGCGCCCTGACCGTCGAGGCGCGGCAGAGCGGGTTCGCGGCCGGAACCACCACGGTGACGGTGGAGCGCGCGGCCAACTGAATGAGCGGCGACCAAAGATAAAAGATAAAGGGAGCGAGTGCGATGCACACGACGATTTCATTAATAACGATGGTGGCGGCGGCGGTCGTTGCGAGTGCTGCGAGCGCGGCGCCACCGGGCGGTTTTGAGCTGCTATCGGAAAAAGAATACCGCTCGGAGCTCACGGCCCGCGCGCTGCCTGGCGCCGCCCTCATTCCCCGTGCCGCCGATCTCAATGCCCCGAGCATCGTGGTAGTGACACCCGACAGCAGGGCGCCCATCCAGGCGCCCGTGGACATCGACCTGCGCTTCAAACCGGCCGCCGGCGCCAACGTCAACGTCGCGTCCCTGAAGATCATGTACGGGTTCCTGAAGCTCGACATCACGCAACGGATCCTCCAGGCCCCGGGTGTACAGGTGACGGCAGCGGGCCTGACGGCCAAAGGCGCCAGCCTGCCGAGCGGCAGTCACAAGCTCCTCATCCAGGTTTCCGACAACCTGGGGCGCGCGGGCAGCCAGCTCCTGCAGTTCACGGTCAAGTAGCTGCATCCAGACGATGTCTGCACTGAGATCGATCGCTGCGTTATCGCTGGCACTGGCCGCGCCGTGGCCGGCCGGGGCAGCCGATCCCGGGCAGCGCGTGCCGGTGGCCTTTCCTCCGGCGCGCACGCTGCTGCTACTGATCCCCGGCGCAGACGCCACTCAAGCCCTGTCCGAGCACCAGCCGGCCACCATCGATGCGAGCAGCGCCGCGGAACGGGAGCTGCTGCGCGACTGTGCCAACGGCGAGACCCAGCGACCGCAGGTGAGCAAGGGATTTCTCCTGAGCTTCGTAATGCAGGGCTGGCGGGTGCTGCTGCACCCACTCGCCGTCAGCGTTCAGGAGGAGCTGCACAAGTACGCACAGGTATCGGCCGCCACGGCCAGCGGGGACTACTATCGGGCGAGCGACGCCGCTGGCACCGCGACGCCGTTGACCAGCCGCATCAGCTGTCTGCGATTCACGCGCTTTGTAAGCGCGGACTCCGGAGCCGATGAGGTCGCGGTCGACTTCATCGCGAGCGTGCGGCTCGATGCGCCACGCGATGCGATTCGCCTGCGTCCGCTGCGCCTCTTCATCAGCCACGCGGCAGCCAAGAGCAGCAATGGACACTACTCGGTCGCCATTGCCGTGAAGGCCGATGCGGTGTGGCGCGATGAGTTCGCCGGGCATCAGGGCCCGGTGTTCGAGCAGACCGTGGCGACCGAGAGCGTCGACCTCAAGGACGGCTCGTACCTCAAGTACTACCCGACGGACGCGGACAGCGGTGCCCGCGTCCCGATAGTGCCCGTCTCGTTCGCAGCCGATCGCAACCACGACTTCGGGCGCGTCGAGTTCGGCGTCAGCGTCGCCGAGCTCGGCACGGCCCCTGCTACTCTCAAGCTGCTCGCCGACATGCTGCCCGACCCGAACGAGAACCTGGGGAAGCTGCTGATCGCGGCCGCAGCAGCTGGCGCGGGGCTGCCATGAGGCGCGCGGCACGGCGAGACGGATGAGGATGCGCGCCCCTCGGCAATCCTCGGTGGCGCTGCTCGCAGTTGCCTTGTGCCTCCCGGGGTGCAATTCGCGCAACCCCGGGTCCGGGGCCGACAGTGCCGCGCCCGCCAGCCGGTCGTTGGCGACGCCCACAGCGGAAGCGCATCGGTTCGCGCTGGTGATCGGCAACGACAACTACCAGAGCGTCACTCCGCTGCACAACGCGCGCGCCGACGCCCGAGCGGTTGCCACGGCACTTCGCGACGTGGGTTTCAAAGTGACTCTCGAGCAGGACGTCACCCTCGTGAAGCTCAAAACCGCGCTGCGCGCATTCAAGGCGCAGGTCTCCGGCGGCGATGACGCCGTGTTCTATTTCTCAGGTCACGGCGTGCAGTTCGAGGGCACCAACTACCTCATCCCAACCGATCTAGTGCCGCAGAGCCAGGAGCAGGTCATGGACGATGCCGTGCCGCTGCAGCGCGTGCTCGATGACCTGCACGACCAGAAGGCACGCTTCGCGCTCGCAATCGTCGATGCCTGCCGTGACAACCCCTTCAAGGGCAGCGGGCGCGCGATCGGGGGACGCGGCCTTGCGCCGGTGACGGCCGCGACGGGTCAGATGGTCATGTACTCGGCCGGGGCCGGTCAGGAGGCGCTCGATCGCCTTGGCGACGGCGATGCGGATCCCAACGGTGTGTTCACCCGCGTGCTCATCAAGGAGATCAGCAAGCCGGGCGTGCCTGCGGACCAGGTCTTAAAACACGTGAAGGAGCAGGTCGTCGAGCTCGCCGGGCAGGTCCACCACGAGCAGGTTCCGGCGCTCTACGATCAGTCGCTCGGCGAATTTTATTTCGTGCCACCCCTGGCGACCGCGCCGGTCGTGCAGGCCGCGCCGCCGGCCGCAGCCGCGGTCGACGCCATTCACGTGCAGACCTCCGGTGAGCTCGAGCAAGAGTTCTGGAATCGCATCAAGGACAGCACCGATCCGGCGGATTTCAGGGACTACACCCGGCAGTATCCGAGCGGTGCTCATGTGGGCGAGGCTGCGCTGCTGCTGCGCAAACTGGATCGCGCCGCACGCAGGCGCGAGCCGGTTGCCCCCGCGCCCTCCGCTTCGGCTCCGGCGGAGGCAGCCGCCCCGCCCGTGCAACAGGTGTCGCTCAACGCCACTCCCGCGACGCGTCGTGCATTCAGCATCACGCCGGGCACCTACGGCGGCTACGCTACGAGCACGCTGAGCCCTGGGACGCAGATGCACGGGCGCATGGCGCTGCAGCGCAACGGAGATTTCGAGTACCGCGGAGACAACGGCGTCAAGGTCAGCGGTAACCTGGATCTCTCCAGCCCGGACAACGTGACCGGAACAGGAACCGTAACGCAGCCGAAGGTGCTGGGCGTCGCGATCATGCGATATCCGGACGGCAGTACCAGCACCCACATGACTGTGCGCGGCAAGATCGTGAACGGCAAGCTGCTGGGCCTGTTCACCGACTCCTTCGAGAAGGGTGAGTTGGTCTTCGATTTGAGCAACCCACGATAAGAGGGGTGGCAACATGCCAGGTGAACATCCAACCTTGATCCGTGTGGGCATGCTCAGCGCCGCGGTCCTTGCGATCGTCGGTTGCACCCACGTGGCCGATGTCCTGACGAATACGGGAACCGCCTTGCGGCGTCACGCAGACGCGGATAACGGCGCGACTTCCGCCTCGGGCGCGACTTCCGGTTCGAGCGTGAGCAAGGAGCAGGAAGCCATCAATGACTCGATCAAAGCCTGGAAAGACGGTTGCAGGGCCAGCTATGCGGCGCCCGAGCTGGATCCGATCCGTCACAAGGTGGAGCTCATGCGGGAACCCGGCGACGACCCGTTGCCCTTCGAGATTGCCACCAACAACGAGTTCCCGACCTCCGACGAAAGGCCGGTGATTGCCAGGTGGGCGACGCTGCGCGACGAGTGCATACGCCGCTGGGATGAGCTGCAGTTGATCCCGGCGTCAGCGAGCAGCGTACAAAGCGCGATGTTCAAGCAGCTGCGTGCCCTGGTGCTGCAGGCCGTCGGCGATATCACGGAGCTGATGATCGGCCTCTACCAGCAGAAACTGACTTACGGCGAGTTTGGCCGCAAGAATTATGAAATTGGCAAAGCTATTGGCGAATTCACGCTGGCGATCCAGCAAGCCGGAGCAAGCAGCAGCAATGCACAGCAGCAACTTCAGGACGTAGGGACGGCTCAGCAGCAGTTCACCGACACGCTCGACGCCTTCGGCAAGTACGTGCGCGCGGTCAACGCCAGAAAGCCGAAGACGGTTCGTATGAGCGGCGCGGGCACCTGAATCCCTCTCACGGACAGGGTGCGCGCGACGCCTGGTCGAAGCCCGCATCCCGCGCCCGCGTGCAGAACGCCGCCACCCCGGTCGTCTTCAGTGCGCTCCAGTCTGCGAGCTCCTTGCCCAGCTTGTCGTGCAGGGCGGCGTAGGTCTCGATCTCCTGAACATTGGGAGCGGTGTCAGCATCGTCGAGCAATCCGGCGAAGGAGTAGATCTGCTCGTTGAGCATGCCGGGGAAGTTGAGATTCGCTTCAGAGCCCTTGATGTTGACTTGCATCAGCACCGACTCGATCGTCGCGGCCCGTTTCACCAGCGATGCGGCGTCAGCCTGGAGCGCTCTACCCTGCGGCTTGCCCTGCGCTTTGGCGGCGAGCGCGGTCGCGCCGGCTTTCACGCCACGGATGTCGTTCACCGCCCGATGCAACGCGTCCTGGTCGTGGTAGACCTGCATCGCCAGATCGAACTTCTGCTTCAGCCCTGCCAGCGAGCCGCTATCGCGTGGATCGGCTTCGATGGTGAGTGAGGCACTCTGCGTCTGTCCGGCGTAGCTCAGCCTCACGGTGTAACTGCCGGGCAGCACCAGCGGGCCACGCGGCGGCAGGCCCGCGTAAAACGCTCCGGGAATCTGCACCGGGTCGTCATAACGCAGATTCCACACGAAACGGTTCATGCCCTTCTGCGCCGGCAGCGTGGACGCCGGATGCACCCAATCCGGCCACTCCGGAGGCTGCTCCTCCGCCTTGCTCGCGACGCTCGAAAGGCGGCGCACCACGCTGCCCGACGCATCGAAAATCTCGATGCTGACGGCGGCCGCCGGCGCTGCGGCCAGGTAGTAGTCGATGAGGACGCCCGCCGGCGGATTCTCTCCGGACGGCGGACGGCTATCGACGGCATCGGGATAGTAGAGACGGTGGGCTTTCTCCGGGGCATACAGCAGGGCCGCTGGAGCTGCGGCTGCAGCCGCCACCTGTCGCAGCGGCGTCACGTCGTCGAGAATCCAGAAGGAGCGGCCGTGGGTGGCGATGGCAAGGTCGTCGCCGCTCACCGCCAGATCGTGAACCGGAGAGCGCGGCAGGTTGAGTTGCAGACTCTGCCAGTGCGCACCCGCATCGAACGAGACGAGCACGCCGGTCTCGGTGGCGGCGTAGAGCAGCTCGCGCTTGACCGCATCCTCGCGCACCGCGTGGACGAAGGAGTCCTGCGGCATAGCGCCATCGAGCCGCGTCCAGGTCCTGCCGGCATCGTGAGTCACGAAGACGTAGGGCTTGATGTCATCGAGCTTGTGACGATCCACCGCCACGAACGCGGTGTCCGCATCATAGCGGGAGGCTTCGATCATGCTGACCGTTCCCCAGGCGGGCATCGCAGCCGGGGTGACGTTGGCCCAATGCGTGCCATCATCCTGCGTCAGCTGGACGAGTCCGTCATCGGTGCCGACCCAGATCATGCCCTTGCGTCGCGGCGACTCCGCGATGGCGAAGATGGTGTCGTAGTACTCGACGCTGGTGATGTCCTTGGTAATGGGCCCACCGGAGGCCTGTTGCTTGGACTTGTCGTTGCGGGTCAGATCGGGGCTCACCGCCTGCCAGCTGCCACCGCGATCCGAGGTCTTGTAGAGACGCTCCATGCCGTAATAGAGAGTGTTCGGATCGAACCGCGACATGATCAAGGGCGAGGTCCAGTTGAAGCGGTGCTCGAGGTCGCTGGCGGCGTGGCCCGAGGCGTCGATCGGCCAGACCGAGATCACCTGCAGCTGCATGTTGTGCTTGTCGAAGCGGCCGATCTGATTCTCGCTGCTGCCGTAGACAATGTCGGCATCGCGCGGATCGGGAATCACGAAGCCGCATTCGCCGGCGAACACGTCATACCAGTCGCGCTCGACGATCGCGCCCTCGTCATCCATGCTGGCGATGGCGATGCTGGTGTTGTCCTGCTGCGCACCATAGAGGTAGTAGGGGAAGCGATTGTCGACCGCGACGTGATAGAACTGCGCGGTCGGCTGGTTCGCCTGCGTGCTCCAGGTCGTGCCATGGTCGAAGGAAATCGAGGCCCCGCCGTCGCTCGACTCGATGATGCGCTTGGGCTCGGTCGGATCGATCCATAGACCGTGATGGTCGCCATGGCGCGCGGGCAGCAGCTCGAAGGTCTTGCCGCCATCGGTGGAGCGGAACAGCCCGGTGTTCTCGGCGTATACGGTGTCGGCCTGCTTCGGGTCGGCGAGGACCGTCGAGAAGTACCAGGCGCGCTGCGTGAGCCGACCGTCGTCGCTGACGCGCTTCCAATTCGCGCCGCCGTCGTCCGAGCGGTACAGCCCCCCCTGCTGCGCCTCGATCATCGCGTAGATACGGCGCGAATCGGCGCCCGAGACCGAGACGTGAATGCGGCCGAGAATGCCGGCCGGCAGACCGCTGCCAGACAGCTGCTTCCAGGTCGCGCCGCCGTCGGCCGAGCGATACAGTCCACTGCCCGGTCCGCCGCTCGAGAAGTTCCACGGCAAGCGCCGCGCCTGCCAGAGTGCTGCGTAAACGATGTGCGGATCGTTCGGATCAAAGCTGACGTCGATCGCGCCGCTCTGCTCGTCCTTATAGAGGACCTTGGTCCAGGACTTTCCGCCGTCGGTCGTCCGGAACACCCCGCGCTCCTTGTTGGGACCGAAGGCGTGCCCGAGGGCGGCGACCAGCACGACGTCCGGGTTGTGGGGATCGACGATCAGCGCCCCGATCTGGCGGGTGTCCTCGAGCCCGATGTGACTCCAGGTCTTGCCGCCGTCGACCGACTTGTAGACACCGTCGCCATAGGTCATGTCACCGCGCGGCGCGGCCTCTCCCGTGCCGACGTAGATGACGTTGTGGTCAGAGGCCGCAATCGCCAGGGCGCCGACGGAGGAGATCGCCGTGCCATCGGTGAGCGGCAGCCAGCTGGCGCCACCGTCGGTGCTCTTCCACACCCCGCCGGCAACCGCGCCGAAGTAAAAGGTCTCTGGGTCCCCGGGAATGCCGGCGACCGCGAGCGCCCTGCCGCCGCGATAAGGCCCGATGCTGCGCCATTTGAGCGCGCCGAAGAGGCTCGGGTCGACCGCGGGCGCCGCATTGGCAGCGGCTGCCTCGCGTGCCGCAGGCGCCGCTGCCGCCAGCGCAGGCGCAGCCGCGAGGGTGAGAACACCGAGGACGATGCCGCAGCGAAAGAGCCCGAGATGCATGTGTTCCCCTCACGCAGCGTGTTGTAGGGATGCTGCTGCGCCGAAGGTCTTTATAGTAATGCATCCGTCCCCCGAACCGGGAGACGCTCCTTGAAATTGAGTCCGGACGACCCAGCAAAGTAACGCAGCCGGTGGCGCAGCCCACACTGGTCCTGAGCACTACTGCGGCTTCGTCACCATCAGCCAAAAGATCACT
The DNA here is from genome assembly GCA_963804465.1 of uncultured Gammaproteobacteria bacterium. Classification (GTDB taxonomy): domain Bacteria; phylum Pseudomonadota; class Gammaproteobacteria; order Steroidobacterales; family Steroidobacteraceae; genus 13-2-20CM-66-19. The sequence goes on along the minus strand of CAWDQL010000017.1, from coordinate 13,296 downwards.
ATGACGGCTGCAAAAGCCGGCACGCCCAGCCACAACCAAATGCGTGCGTACTTCCGATAGCCCTGCCCCATCGAAGCGACCGCGTCACGCTCTGATTGACGCGCGATGTCCCGCATGCGCATCTGCAGCCAAACGACCGGGATCCAGCACAGTCCCGCCAGGCAGAACAGCGCGATCGACCACGCGAGCCAGGGCTGCGAGAACGAGTAGTTCAGTGTTCGCATCAAGGCTACCCCGGTCACTGCCTGTACGAGGATCGCCGGCAGCGTGAACAGCCAGTCGGCTGTCACGACCCTCTCGGACACAACCCGGATTGCTGCGACGTTGCCGCTGCGATCCGTGATCCATTTGAAAAAGGCGATTCCGAGTCCGGTGCCAAACAGCACCGCTGCGCTCGCGATGTGGATCGTCTTGAGAATGAAATACGAGTTCACGCCACTTTCTCGCTGATGCTGAGATCACGCAGCGGCTCAAGAAACTCGTCAACCGTCAACAGCCCCACACAGGGCATCGCGCCCTGCGGCAGGGCTGCGCCGGAGCCTATCTTCCTTGCCAGAGCGATGGCCGCTCCGCACGGGATGTGCGGGCCGTGATTCTGCTCGGCAATCAGATTCCAGTCGATTCGCAGTGGCGCGCCGTCGGCTCCCTCTCCCTCGAGGGTCACGAACATTCCGCCCTTGTCGCTCACGATGGGTTCCATCCACCGGCTGAGGCGATTGAGTGGACTCGCGAACATGTTCATGTCGGTCAGAATTCCGGCCCTTACGAGACCAGCGAGGCTCCAGACCACGAGATGACCCGGGTCGCTCGCAAACCCCGCCTGAAACGAAACCGTCCGGACTGGCCGATAGCGCTCGGGGAAGAGCTCGAGGTCGGGAACATCGCAGCTCGCGAGCCATCGGCTGCCGAGCGGCGGCGGGAATTGGTGTCTGCTGAGGTTCAACCAGCCATAGGCATCGACCCACGCCCCGTCTTGCCAGGATCTGATTGGCCTGCCTGCGTAGCTGAAAACACCCCTCACCGTGGCCAATCCGGGCGCGCGGGCTCCGGAGCTGATTCCAATTCGGATGGCCTCAAGCCGCCCAAACCTCGGCAGGTAGCGGTCAACTACAGCCGACGAAAGAGCGGGAACGGAACTCGCGCCGCTGATGACCGTCACCCCGGCCGCAGCAGCGAGGGCAGTAAGCGAGCCGATGCCAACGACGAACTCACGGCCGTCCGCCAGATCGATGTAGTGACACCCGGCTTCGATTGCCGCGCGTGCCACCGAGTAATCCTGGCCTTGGAACGGCCCTGCCGTGTGAATCAGGACGTCGACCTGCAAACGTCGAAGGACATCGGCCAGCTGGCTATCGTGAGCGTCAAGCGCCACCGCCTGTTCGACCGGCAGGCCCATGGCGCGCGTAGCGGCACTCGCCCGCTCGAGATCCCGGCCACCGACCAGGACTCGCAATGACGCGGTCGAAGCAAGTGCCGCGGAGATGCGCTGACCAAAGAATCCATAGCCACCAACCACGAGGACCGTGCGCATCAGATCCCGCTGCCCGCCGGGACACTCAGGGACCGCTCCTTTCCGCAGGCTTCGCTGGCGGAGCCGACTCAACCGCAGGCTGAGCGAGGTAACAGGTCCTGCGCCGCCCGAACCAGCGGTATCGGTTTCGCGCGATGAGGCGATAAACCGAGTCGCGCAACGGCCGGGGAATCACCCGCGCCGCATGAACCAGTCGCCAGCCTCGTCCTGCGGCAGCGATCAGATGTATCCACGCGTCAGACTGGGTGAGGCATCGCTCGCCATCCAGGACCAGGAATGTAAGCGGGTCATCCGGATCGTAGCCGTGTTCAGCCAACAGCGTTCGACCGAGAGCGCTCTGCATCGGAATCAGCTCAAAGGGGGGCTCGCCCTGGTGATGCTGCAGCCACCGTGCCCCGCCGCTACAGAGGTTGCACAGACCATCAAAAACAGCTATTCGGCCTTGGGTTTCCACGATCCGTTTGTAAAACAGCGCGAATCCCATCAGCTGCGAAGGGCGGTATGCACTGTACTATGTTATCGGTCTACCGCTTAAGCCATCGCGGCGGGCGCGACATGCGCGGGACTGGAGAGAACAATGGGCCCGGGAATGAGAGAACGGCACCATGTAGGACGCGTCGGCTGGCTACGTGCCGCGGTACTTGGCGCCAATGACGGCATTCTTTCCACCTCGAGTCTCCTCCTCGGTGTCGCCGCCGCACATGCGACGCGCGGAGGTGTCCTGATCGCCGGGGTCGCTGGCCTGGTTGGGGGAGCCATGTCGATGGCTGCCGGCGAGTACGTCTCGGTCAGCTCCCAGGCGGACGCCGAACGGGCGGACCTGGAGCGTGAGCGGGCTGAGCTCAAAGCCGACGATGCAGGGGAGCACAAGGAATTGTCGGCAATCTATGTGAGTCGCGGTCTCGACCCGGTACTCGCGAAAAGGGTCGCCGAACAGCTGATGGCTCACGATGCATTAGGCGCGCATGCTCGCGACGAACTCGGCATCTCCGAGAGTCTGCGGGCGCGCCCTATACAGGCCGCCTCGGCATCGGCTGCCAGTTTCGCTGTCGGAGCAGCCATCCCTCTGATCGTCACCGCGCTGAGCCCCGCGCGGGACCTGATCCCGCTTTTATCGGGTACTTCACTGGCATTCCTCGCGATACTGGGAGGGGCAGCTGCTAGAGCCGGTGGCGCAGGTGTGCTGGTCGGTGCCGCACGCGTCACGTTCTGGGGAGCGCTGGCCATGGCGCTGACCACGGGCATTGGCTCGCTGATCGGCACGATCGTGTGAAAGGAATTTATCCGTGAGCAAGGGTAGGAAGGAGTCAGCCAAGGTAAACCCGCTACCGCCGGGGTCACCTCTCGGCACCTTTGTAACGGGCGGGGTGCCGCAGCAATACATGCATCACACGACCGCCAACATCTACAAGGACACACCCCTCGCCCTGTTGGGGCCGAAGTGGGACCAACTACTCGCAGAAGCCCGCTCACTCTCGTCTGCCGGGCAGCACGCTATTGCCATCATCATCGCGGCCGCGGCCGGAGAATGGGCCACTGAATTTGTGCTCGAAAGACTGATGGATGCGGTGAAGGACCACAGTAAGGGCGTCCGCGACCTCATTGACATGTCAGAGAGAATGCTGATTACCTGGTCTTTTGAGGGAGACCGCGTGCTGGAAGCCTTCCGTGACCTGACGGGCGAGCACCCCGATCGCCAGTCATGGTGGGAAGACTGGCTGTGGAGCCGTCGACAGCGCCACGACATAGCTCACCGCGGCGTGTTAACGGCTAATGCCACCGCCGCGAAAAAATGCATCGAAGTCGCGGCGTTGCACATTGCATATCTGACGGAAGTCGTAAGGAGACGGGCCCCGTAGTCCGCATTCAGGGGCTCCCTGTTGCGCTCAGTGCTGCAGTGCCCGATCCGCTTCACGCAGCCATTCGTCCCGGTCCGATGCCGCAGGCAGCCCCAGTGCCTCGTCTCGCGCGCGCTGGTAGGCCTCGCGCGCGGCCTGCGCGTCTCCGCTCTTCGCCAGAGCCTCGGCGAGCGCCAGCAAGTTCGGCGGATATCCCGGCCGCAGGCTCACTGCGCGCCGTGCGGCGACGACGCCTGCCGCCGGATCTCCAGGTCCCAGCGGCCATCCCGGCGCCCGGATCAACACCAGCGCCTGCAGGCGTGCGGGACCGGCCTCATCGTACCCGGGGTCGGCGGCTTCCGCTGCCGAGAGGTCAGCGAGCATCTTTCTAAGCGATTCGGCCGCGTGTGCGGGATGGGCCCGCGCCTCGAGACCCAAGGCCAGTGCCTGTCCGTACAGACAGGCGACAGCCTGCGGCTCGAGCGCAAGACACGCCTGCGCCTCGCGGCTCGCGTCCTGGGCCAGCTCGCTGCGGACTTTAGGATCGCGCTCCTGCTCGCTGCGCCGCGCGTCCGCGGTGATCGTCTCGACCCGCCGTCCGCTCGGCACTGGGGCGCTCTCTGTCTGCGACCGCGGTGGCGCTACGCAGCCGACGGCGAGGAGCGCGAGCGCTGCGCTTCCGAACCACCACCTCACGGGGCTGCCGTGAGGCCGGGAAGCTCGGGCGACACGAACCCCCGCAAACGCATCGAGGCGAGCAGCTCGGCATTGCCCGGTTCGTGACCCAACCTGAGCAGCCCCGAGCGCAGCGTTTGGACGCGTGCCGCCCCCAGTCGCGAGCCGACCACGGCGAGCACCGCAACCGGCAGCTCGGGGGACTGCACGAGCGCCTGCAGCGCGCTCGCGAACGGCAAACTCGCAAGCGCCGCCGCCTGGGTCTGATCGAGCAGCACCACGACGGGCTCGCCGGCAGCCACGCGCCTCAGGGCGCTGAGCACCTGTCCGGTCGGTTCGATGCGCACGTCGCGCGGGAGCGGCCACGCCTGAAGTGCCGCGCGTCTGAGGAACTCTGGGGCGTAGCCGGCCGTGCTCACGATCGTGAGCCCGGAGAGCGAGGCCGCGCTGCTCACGCGGCCGCGCTTTGCGATGAGCGTCCACCGCTGGCGGGGCCCGGTGTCAGTCATATCCGCCTGAACGAGCGGCGCGAGATGCAGCTGCGCCACGTGCTCGACGAAGAAGGGATAGGGCACGAAGGCAAGCGCCGCATCCGGGCTGGCGAGCTTCGCCAGCCCACCTTCCTCAGTCGGATCGTAAGCCGCCGTCAGGCTGCCCGCGGGCCAGCCGGCGGCGGCCGCAGCCGCCCGTGCGAACTGATCGACGTACGGCTGAGCGTCCCCGCTGACGCCGGGGTATCCCGGAGCGCAGAAGACGAGGGTAACGGCCGCGGCCGCAAGCAATGCTGCCATCGGTTTAGGCTATCATCAGCGCGCGCCTTAGACCTACACGGTCGGTAGGAGCGCCCCTTCCATGAGTGTGCCCGCCTCGCCCGGGGCTCTCCGAATCTTTACGCGAATCCTGCAGCTCAGGCGCTGGATCGCGGGGGCCTTTCTGCTGCTCGCTGTCGCCGGAGCGTACGGCGCGCTGCGCATACCGGATGATCTCGCCATCGAGCACCTGATGGTGGCCGGCGATCCGGTCGCGCGCGCGACCCGTGACTTCGAGCGCCTGTTTCCCGAGGGCGACCAGGCGCTCCTCGTCCTCGAGGCACCCGATCCCTTAAGCCCCGCCGCGCTCGGCGCCGCCGACGCTCTCGAGAGCGAGCTCGCACAGATCCCCGGGGTCGAGCCGCATAGCCTCCTTACCCTCTACCGCCTGGCAATCCCCGGCGCACGAGTCGACGCTGCGCAGTCCGATCGGCTACGCGCCTTCGCGACCGGCACGGTGCTCTTTCGCCGCGCGGGACTCCTCGGTGAGCACTACCTGGGGATCGCGCTCGAGCTGCGCGTGCATTCGCCGGCTGAGCGCGATCGCGCGATCGCAGCGATCGATGCGCGGCTGCGGCCGCTCGAGGCCGCCGGCTCGCCCTTCACGGCGGTGCGGCGCGTCGGATCGCCCTGGCTCGATGCCTGGCTCGAGCGTCAGACGGGCCTCGCGACGAAGCGCTTCATGCCCCTGTTCGGCGTCTTTCTGCTCGCCCTGGTGCTGGTCGTCTACCGCTCCTGGCGCACACTCGCTGCGGTCGTCCTGACGCTCGCCGCCGTGGTTGCCATCGCCATGGGTCTCGCCGACCTCCTCGGCTTCTCGCATACGGTGGTCTCGGCGCTCGTGCCGCTCACCGTGATGGTCACGACGACCGCCACTCTGGTCTACATCCATTCGCGCTACCTCGACCCGAGCGAGGCGGCGACCGAGCTCGAGCATCACGCCCGGGCACTCGCCGATAAATTCCTTCCCTGCAGTGCTTCGCTGCTCGCGACCGCCGTCGGTTTCGCGGCGCTTGCGGTCTCGGACATTCGGCCGGTGCGCGAGATGGGCCTGTGGACAGCGAGCGGACTGCTCGTGGTCTGGATCGCGAGCTTCACCCTGTTCCCCGCGCTGCAGGCGCTGCTGCGCGTGCCTAGCCGCTCGGCGCGCGTGCCGGCCGGCGGTTGGTTCGCAGGCTTCGCCGACGTCTTAGTACCCTGGACCCGCCACTACCGCTGGCTCCTCGTCGGGAGTGCGATCGCACTGATGCTCTGCGGGGCGGCGGCGCTGTTCGGCATTCCCGGCTGGATCGCGCCGCTGCCGCTCGAGACCGACGCCTTGAGCTACGTCAATGCGGGCGAGCGCGTGGCGCAGGACACCCGGCGTTTCCGCCAGCTGAACGGACTTGACGTCGTTGAGCTCTGGTTGCAGACCGCTCCCGGCCACGCGCTCGACCCCGAGTTCCTGCGCGCCGTCGAGGAGCTGAGCGAGCGACTCGAGCGCGACCCGCGCATCACCGCTGTCGACGGCCCAACCTCGGTGTTAAGGTGGGCGCGCTACGTCCAGACCGGGTCCGATCAGCTGCCGCCCGCCCCCGCCGCCTGGCCGAAGCTCGCCGCCGATCTCGAGCAGACTCTGCTCACTCAGCCCGGTGCGCGTGGCTACGTGGACCTCGCCAACCTCGCCAGCGTGCGGCTCAGCGTCCGCGGGCGCGCGGAGCTGTTCGGACCTGCGGGCGCGATGCGCAGCTTCATCGAGCGAACCCTGAGCGCGCTCAGGACGCAGGAGCCGGCGCTGCGTGCCGTGCGGGCCCAGGCGGTCGGCAAGGGCGTGCTCGCGGCGCAGCTCAGCGCGCACCTGGTGCCGACGCTGGTCGAAAGCTTTGCGCTCACGGCGAGCGTCATCTTCGTCGCGTTCCTGTTCGTGTTCCGCAGCCCCGCCGGGCGACTGATGGCGATGATCCCCTCGCTGTTTGCGATCCTGAGCGTGTTCCTGGTGATGCGCGGGAGCGGCATTCCACTCAATATCGCCACCATACTCATCGGCTCGACCGTGCTCGGCGCGACCGAGAACGATCAGATTCACTTCTTCTATCACTTTCAGCAGGGCCGCTCGAGGGGCTCCACAGCCGCGGCGCTGCGTCACGCGCTGTTCGTGGCCGGCCGGCCGATTCTCTTCGCGACCCTCATCAACGCGAGCGGCTTCCTCGCCCTGGCACTCTCGGACCTGCCGCCCATGCGTCAGTTCGGCATCGTCACCTCGGCTGCATTCGTGCTGGCGCTCCTGGCCGATTTCACGGCCCTGCCGGGCGCGTTGTGGATCCTCAGCCGGGAGGGGCGCGCGACGTGAAGCGACGGGCGAGCTGCTCTTACAGTGTATCCGGGCGCCCCTCGGGCGCCCCTCGATCCAGAACGTCAGGCAGTGCCTGCCCCGTCCTGGTAAAAGACAGCGAGACCGAGTTGAGGCAGTGTCGCTCTCCGTCGGGCGGCGGCCCGTCGGGGAAGACGTGACCGAGGTGACTGCCGCAGCGTGCACAGACCTCCTCGATGCGCGCCATGCCATAACTGCGATCCAGGATGCGCCGGATGTGCGCGGTGTTGTAGGGCTTGAAGAAGCTGGGCCACCCGGTCCCTGAGTCGAACTTCGCACTGGATCTGAAGAGCGGCAAGCCGCAAAAACGGCACGTGTAGATCCCTTGCTCGTGATTGTCGAGGAACACACCACAGAAAGGAGCCTCTGTGCCGTGCTGCAGCAGGACGTCGCGCTCCTCAGGGCTCAGCCCCGCCGTGATCAGGGCGCGTTGCCCCTCCGTTGGCGGCCGCAAGTCAAACTCGCTCGAGTGGAAATTTCCCAACCGGCAATCCTTCCCTGACAGCTGCCTCAGCTGTAGTCACTCCAGGATCGTTGTAATCGAAACACCCTGCTTCAGCGTCAAGGTCACCGGCGTACGTTCGGCGATGTCCGCTAAGCGCGCACGTTGCGTCCCGTCGAGTTCGCCCTCGAAACGCAATCGCCGGGTTATCGAGCGCTCCTTGCCCTGCAGCGCGAGCTGCACGTCGACGTGAACCATTCGCAACAGCCATTCCTTGCGCTGCGCATACATGCGCAGGGTGATTGCGGTGCACGCCCCGAGTGCTGCGCACAGGAGCTCATGCGGGGCAGGACCTGCGTCCTTGCCCCCCAATGCTGCACTTTCATCGGACGTCAAAGGATGACTACCCGCAACGAGTGAAGTCGCGTAGTTCGTCGTTCCGATGTCTGCGCTCGCGTGTGCCACGGTCCTCACCCCCCAGTCAGGGCGAGCAGCGCTTCCTTGACCTTTGCCAGAGCAACGTTGCCCAGCACCTCCAGCTCGAGATGCGGCAAGTTCGGCAGCTCGTTGGCAACGACCACGGCATCGACGATCGCCGGACCATCGATCGCGAAGGCCTCATTGATCGCGGCTTTCAACTCACTCGGCTTTCGGGCAGTAAACCCGTGTCCACCGCAGGCACGGGCCAGCGCCGCAAAATCAGGGTTGGGAAATTCGATGCCCGCCCGATATGCAGCCAGGCCGACGCTTTCGGCTTCGAGCGTAATCAGCCCGAACCCGGAATTGTTGAAGATCACCACCTTGACCGGCAACTTGTGATGCACGGCGGTCAGAAATTCGCACATCAGCATGTTGAAACCACCGTCGCCGCACAGCGCAATCACCTGGCGCGAGCGATCGAGCGCCTGCACCCCGTTGGCCTGACCCAGCGCCGTTCCTACGGCGGCGTTGTTGAAAGAGCCGATGATGCGCTGCGATCCACGTTGCCGGATCCAGTTCGCCGACCATAGTGTGTTCAGCCCCGTGTCGAGGGTGAATACTGCCTCGGGCGCGGCCAGATCGCTGACCGCCCGGGCGACAGCCTGCGGATGGATGCGCTGCGCGCTGCGCGCGAGATCCGCCTGCTTGTCCAACATCTCGTCCCACTTGCGACGCTCTTCCGTAACCCTGTCCCAGAAGCGCGTGTCCTTCTTGGACGCGACCCGGTCGAGCAGCAGCTTGAGAGTGGGGCCAGCGGACCCCACGACGCCGAGCACAGTCGGCGCGCGCCGCCCGAGCACCTCCGGCCGTTCGTCGATCTGAATCACGGTCTCGGAGCGCGGCAGGAAGTTCGAATAGGGGTAGTCCGTGCCGACCATCAAGAGCAGATCGGAGTGCATGACGGCCTGGTACACGGCCTTGGTTCCGATCATGCCGATGCCGCCCATCCATCGCGGCTCATCGTACGACATGATGTCCTTGCCCTTGACCGAATGGATCAGCGGAGCCTTGAGCCGGTCGGAGAGCGCACGCAGGACATCAGCCGCGCCGTGGCAGCCGACCCCGCACATGATGAGCACGCTCCCCGCCTTATCGATCCGGCGGGCGATTTCCGTTACTTCGTCATCGCTCGCTGCAAACTCCGTGCGCGGCCTGAGTGTTGCCACGCTCTTCACGGCACCTTCCGCCCTGGCCGACATCACGTCCTGCGGCAGCGTCAGATGGGCGACACCCCGCCCGGCATAGGCCGCCGCAATCGCCTGGTGAATAACGCCGGGCGCCTGGTCCGGCGAATTAATGGTCTGCGTGTAGAGAGCGACGTCGCGGAAGAGAAGATCTGGTCTGGTCGTCTGGATGTAGTCGATCCCCTGGAACTTGCGCGGCATGTCCCCGGAGAGTGCCAACACGGGCGCATGGTCGCGGCTGGCTTCATAAAGGCCGGCGACCAGATGCGTGCTCCCGGGACCGGTCGTGCCTGCGCAGACCGCGAGATTGCCGGTGAGCTTGGCCTGGCCGGCGGCGGCCAGCGCCGCGCCTTCCTCGTGACGCACCCCGACCCATTCAATTTGACTGCCTCGAACCGCGTCCGCAAGGGGATTCAGTGAGTCACCGATCAGTCCGAATATGTGCTTGACCCCTATTTGCTCAAGCACGCCGACCAGGACCTCAGCAACCGTTTGGGCCATATGCCTCTCCTGAGCCCCCATGCACTCCGCTGGCTGCGACGGTATTGCGCGTCAGTGCCCTTCGACAGCGAACAGAATTTCCGCCAACGTCGCCGCGGTTTCCCCGCGCGCCCAGTCCCGCTGAAGCTCACAGGCCAGCTGCACCCAGCTTATTGGCTTTGCGCCGGCCTGCGCTACCCGCTCCAGTGCAGCACGATGGGCTTGCAGCGACGTGCCGCCAACGGCATCCACGACGGGGTACACCTCATAGCCCTCACGCAGCGCATCGAGAGTTGGAAAGGTCAAACAAGCCTCTGTCCACAGCGCCGTCATGATCAGCTTCTTGCGCCCGGTGGCCTTAACCGCCCGTAGAAATTGCTCGTCTTCCCACGCGTTGATAGTCGTCCGGTCCAACGCCTCGGCATCCGGCAAGATGGCTTGCAACTGATGAATTGTTGGCGCGTTCTTGCCTGTCTTCACATTCACCGTCGAGACTACGACGGGAAGCTTGAACAGCCTGGCCAAGCTCGCCACAGAGACGATATTGGTGACCAGGGCGCGCCGATCCATCGAGGCAACCGATGTCACCTGCACCGGCTGATAGTCGATGATGATGAGCGCGCAATTCTGGGGCGTCAGCAGATGGTCTTTGGCGGGATCGCGGATAGGTTGACTTGTCATGTGCGTCTCCCCGAATGCGACGCTCCGCAGACTATCACTGGAGCGGACGTCGAGAAATGAAACTCGCGCTACAGCTTGGCCAGAGTCATCGAGATCACAACCCTGTGCTTCAGCTTCAGCATAACGGGGTACGCTCGATCCGCTTGGCCGGACGCCCTGTCACCGGACAAGCAGCAGCACTTTTCCCCCGGCGCCCCTTGCAGCCAGCGTCTGCGCCTCACGGATCTCCGCCAGCGGAAATTTCATTGCGATGGGGATCACGAGCTTCCCTTCCATGACAGCCCGCGCGAGCTCTGCCAGTCTCGTGCCATCGGCATGAACCATGTACGCGTGAACGACAAGGCCCCGCTCCTTCGCTCCTGGGGGCTCGCCAAGCACGCTGCCGATGACACCGCCGGTCTTGACCTTGGCGAGGAGCTTGTGAATCGTCTGCCCGCCAACCGTGTCGGCGATCGAATCGAGCTGAGGAAGCTGTGCGATGGCTGAATCGTCGTCGATAGCCACCACCTCGACATTCAGTTTCGCCGCCTCCTCCTGCTGTGAGCGTCGGACCCCGGCGAGGACCCGCGCGCCCAGGGTTCGCGCGGCAAAGACCGCGGAGCGTCCAACGCTCCCGAGGGCGCCTGTTATGAGGACGACGTCGCCGCTACGCGGTCTTACCGCTGCTTCGATGAGCTGCGTGCCCGTGAGCGTCACGAGGGGCAGTGCTCCGGCATCAACGGGGTCCATCGACGCCGGTAACTCCGCCCAGACCTGTTCCTTGTCGACGACATACTCGGCATAGGCGCGGTTCACGAGACCCAGAACCTTGGCGCCGACATGAATCGAACGCACCCCCGTCCCCACAGCAACGACCTCTCCCGAGGCATCTCGACCGAGGATGGCAGGAAACTCGAGAGGTCTCGTTTGCCGGTACACGCCGCTGCGCAGCTTCAAGTCAATAGGATTGACGCTCGAGGCGGTGACTCGGACCTTCACCTCTCCCGGGCCTGCACTCGGTTCCGGCACGTTGCGAACCTCGAGTTTGTCGACATCGCCGTAGCCGGTCACAACGATCGCGCGCATCGGTCGCTCACTCCCGCTGTCGGTGGCTCGCTAAGTTTGCCTCGCGCAGGTCGAGCTCCCGCTCGAGTCGACGACGCGCCTCATCCTTCAATGTCCCCCGACGATACAGCTCGTTGATCCGCTCCCGTTCGGCTGCGAGCAAGAGTAGCTCGATCTCACCGAAAGGGGCTGTCAGGTCCCCGGGGCTCCTTTCCTGTTCGGTTGCTTGCTCGAAATGCCCAAGGCGTTCGCGATGCCGCGTTCGAACTCGCTCAACCAGGTCATCGGGTAGTGACCGTTCCGCGGCGAGCCGCTCGAGACGCTCGATTGCCGAATTGATGGCTTGTCGCCGCGCCAGCAGCTCCTCGGTCCTGTCAATCTGAAGCTCCCGCTCACCAGCCTTGGCGAGCCCGAGCACCCGGATCACCGCCGGTAACAACGAGCCCTGGCCCACGAGCGTTACCAGGATCACTGAAAAGGCGAGGAAGAGAATCAGATCGCGATCTGGGAAAGGCCGGCCGTCGTCAATTGTCAATGGAATAGCCAGCGCCGCGGCAAGGGACACGATGCCGCGAACGCCGGTGAATCCGAGCACAAACGGCCACTGCCATGGTGGCGACGGGTCCTTGCGCGCTATCCGCGGGATCAGCCAGCGCGGTAGATAGGTTGCCGGGAACATCCACACAAATCGAGTCACGATCACAACAATACTGACAACCGCGGCCGAGCCGGCAAGCGCCGACAAAGAATAGCTGCCTAAGCCCATAATCAATGTGCGCGCTTGCAGGCCGGTCATGAGAAACACGATGCCCTCGATCAAATAGACGAGGACATCCCAAAAAAAGACACCCTGGAGCCGCGTCGCCGAGCTAATGATGCTGAAACCATTCCAGCTGACATAGAGCCCGGCTACGACAGTGGCAAGCACCCCCGAGCCGCCCAGATGTTGCGGCGGCCAATAAGCGATGTAAGGCGTCAGGATGGAGAGCAAGATCTCGATCTGCGCGTCGGCGACCCAACGACGCGCGCGCAACATCAGCCAGCCGACGGCGATCCCCCACAGCAGTTCAGCCGCAATGATGACCGCAAACTCTCCGGTCGCCCTGCCGAGTGAGAATGCCCCAGAGCTCACGGCCACTACTGCAAATCGATAGAGAATCAACGCGGTGGCATCATTAGCGAGACCCTCTCCTTCCAGAATCACCAGGATCCGCTTGGGGAGCTGCATCCTGCGGGCAATCGCCAGGGGCGCCACCGGATCCGGCGGCGACACGATTGCACCCAAGACAAACCCTACCGGCCAGGAGAAGCCCAGGAGCCAATGCGTCGCCGCGGCGGCGCTCACGGTAGTGAACAGGACACAACCGATGGCTAGCAGGGAAATCGGACGCAGATTGAACCGAAATTCTCGCCAACTCATTGCAACCGCAGACGAGTAGATCAGGGGCGGCAACACGACCAGCAGGACAAGCTCCGGCGCGAGCCGAACTGCCGGCAGGCCGGGGACAAGCGCCAGAAGGACACCCGTCAGCACCAGAAGGATTGCTGCGGGAATGTTGGAACGTTTCGCCACGACTCCGACCGCCGCAATTGCGATCAGCAGAAATAGCAAAATCTGGATCTCACGGACTATCAAGTAGTCCCGCGCCGATTGGCGCCTCCGTTTTGGTACGCTTGCGACGGTGGCAGGAGTAGCGGCGATTATTCCAGCTGCATCCCGTAACGGCCGCGCCATAAAGACTGGTCGGAGCGCCGAGATTTGAACTCGGGACCCCTTGCACC
>CAWDQL010000016.1:0-736436 GCA_963804465.1 uncultured Gammaproteobacteria bacterium | reverse complement strand
GGGTCGGGAGTTCGAATCTCTCCGGGCGCGCCAATTCATCAGCAACTTACACTCGCGCGTGAGCGCCATCAGGCCTGGCGTAGGGAAATCGTTCTCTTCCTGCAGCGCGAAGTTGAGCGCGACGATCGGCGGGCACCTCTATCCTTCGATCATTATCGCAGTGATCAATCAACCAGACGGGTCCGAATCTCTAACGAAGGTTGAACTGCTGCATCATATTGTTCTGGATTGCGGCTCTTGAAAGCGAAGGGCCCAACCCTGTGTTGCGGTAATAAAGCGCCTTCAAGAAAGCCAGATCGCCGGCTGTTATCGCTGTAGGCATTTCACGGGTGCCGCAGCTCGATGACATCAAGTCCAGAATGCTCGGCAGTGGATCGCAATGGTCCGGCGATTGCACCACTGACAAGGTCAACATCGCTAAGTAGTCAGCGATCGTCGCGGTGGTGTAGCCGACGACTTTCGTTGTGTCAACGATCAGGATGACGGTGCCGATGCCGATCCCACTCCCGCTACTACCGCCCAAACGTGTCCCTAAGGCGTTACTTCCGAGATATTTCTGGGCGATCTGTGGCCAAACGGGCAGCACGTCAAGCCCTACTAATGCCACGTCAGTATTCAAAACTCTGGCGCCGCCGCGTGTTGCTATGTACCAGCCCTGAATCGCGTGGTCGCCGCTATACGCCAGGAGGTCCCTCATCCCTCCCGAATACCTGATACCAAAGGTAGCCGTGGCCGTCGCCCATTTCATGACGTCATCCATTCCTTCCTTGGGGTTGCTCGTGAAAAGTATTTGCACATTGGTTTTGCATTGCGGATCCAACTGCACGGGCGCGCCAACGTACGCCGCCAGCGCGCGAAGTCGCGCCGTTACGAAGGCGTTGTATCCCGGGCCGAGCCCAGCTGTCAGCGGGCAAATGCTCTGTTCGCCTCCACGCCAACGCGCGAGGTTGCGCGTCGTAGGGGTACTCACATAGTGCACCGTCGCGTGGTGCATTATGAATTGATACAGGCTATCTCCCGCCAATTCCTGCTCGGTAGGAGGGCTCGGGGTCGTCACACTCACATCGGGAATTTCTGGCGATGTACTTGCATTCACGTCGGGCAAGATTGACGGCAAACCGGTATGGGAGAGTGTGTCGGTCCGCGCCGACTGAGCCGCCGGTGTGCCAGCCGCATCGAAAGAGCCGCCCGCGCGGGCCGGATCACCGATGTCTGCGAATGCCGTTGCGAGTCCCCCAATCGTTATCACAAGCAGCACTCTGTACTGCGTGTTGAACAAGGTCACGTGATGCATTGCTGCGGCCTCGTGGGAGCAATATCGGGAGTTCGAATCTCTCCGGGCGCGCCAATTACGACACGACTTGCGCGAGCGCGTCGTCACAACGCGTGAATTAGAATTCTGCGGCAGCCGCCTTCAAATCCGCTAGCGCCTTGGTCCGCGCTGCGCTCGCGGCGGCACGCACCCTTGCTGCGGTGGCTTCCAATATTGCCGCTTTCTGGTAGGCCGCCGCGGCTGCTGCGCGGTCTCTTGCCGCAGCTGCCAGGTCTGCGTTGACCGCTCTCCTTTTTCCGCCCTCCGCCGCTATCGCTGCGTGTGCCGCGGCTCTATCCGTGGCGCTGGTTTTTTCAGCGGCCGCCGCTGCGTGCGAAGCCGCCGTTGCGGCGCTCGCCGCCGCTGTTGCCCGTGCATCGTTCGCTGCCGCGAACTGGGTCGCCGCCGCGGCTGCCTCGTTGTCAGCTCTCGCCGCCGCGGCATCCTTTTCCGCAGCGCCGATGGCGCGGTAAGCGGCCGCAATCCGCCCGGACGCGGCCGCTTCATCATGAGATGCAGCAGCCTTTTCCGCCGCGGCGGAGCTTTCGTCGTTCGCTGCCTTTAGCAGCGCGATCTCGCCTTTGTCGAGATCCGCAGCCGCGGCATTGAGCGCCGCGATTGCGGCGCCCGGGTTGTTTAAGACGGCTTCCGCGGCCGAGATGTCGGACGCGGCTCGCGCTTTCTCGTTGGCGGCAGCACTGGCGTCGTTCGCGGCTTTCGAGGCTGCTGCAATGGCTCGTGAGAGGTCGTTCTCCGCGGCCACCAGATTCCCAAGCGCGGCGACATTCGCACCAGTCTTGGCGGCGGCGCGAGCTCTCGCGGCCGCCTGGCTGGCTGCCGCGACCCTCTGGGCGGCTTCCCCAGCACTCGCATCAGCCCTGGCGAACGCGTCGTCCGCACGCACCCGCTCGGCATCTGCATTCGCCGCTGCCTGCGCGGCCGCCGCGGCCTCCCGGTCAGCCTGGGCTTGCTTGGCGTCCTTGGAGGCGGCAGCCCGTGCGGCATAGCCGCGTTGGGTTGCGCCAGCCGCTGCCGCGTAATCCCTGCTGGCTGCCGCTTTCGCCGCGGCCGCGGCATTCAGGTCCGTACGGGCTCTTGCTTCGTCTTGCTCTGCCGCCACCATCGCTGTCTGGGCCGCCTGTGTGTCGGCGAGGGCTTTTTGCAGATTGTCGGCGTGACCAACTGCCGAAAGGAAAAGTACCTGCGCTATCAAAGCGTATCTCGACACCGTTCTGAACATTGGAGACTCCCTTACGGTGGCTTCTGTGTGTCTGTGTGTGGCAGAAGTGGAGGCCGCAATTCGCTTCGAGTATGACTTCTCGCGCGATGAAGATCCAAATTGCCGGCAAATCCCGATCTCACTCCCTCGGGCTATCGCTGAATCCAGAATCGGTACATTGCGGTAAACGTGTCCGGATTGTCGGCCTCGAAGCGTGCCCAGTGGCGCAAATCAGTGCAGGACGGGTCGTCACTAAAGCGCGCGCGGTATTGATTCAACACCTGCAGGTCCAACTCGAAACCGATGAAACGGAGCCCGAGTTCGCTCAGGAACGACTCGACCTGCCCCAGCGTCAGGTGCTGCTCCTGCACATGGAACGCGAGGTCGCGACAATCACTCAATGAATAGAACGCTCGGCTCTTGCTTAGCGACTGAACCTCGACGCTGCTGTTCCCGTCGACCACATCCTGGCGGAATCGACGGATGTCATCAGCTGTGCTTGCATAACCGCGTGCGGCAATGAATTCGCGCGCCTTGACGACGGGCCTGCGCGCCAGCTGGCTGTACAGCCCCAGACACATGAATCCCCCGGGCCGCAGTCGAGACAGCAGGATTCGCCATCCCTTGAAGGGATCCGCCAGATGGTGCAGCACTCCGACCGACCCGATGATGTCGAACGTGCCTGCGAGGTTACCGAGCTCGAGAATGTCGGCCTGCGCGTACTCGATGTTTGGCAAGCCCAGCTCCCGCGTCTTTCGCAGGGCATAACTGATGCTGTCCAGGCTGAGGTCTATCGCCAGCACACGAGCACCGCGAAATCGCTGCGCGACGAAGATGGCATCCCTGCCCGTGCCGCACCCGGCGATCAGTACTTCGGGTGAACTATCGTCGAACATTGGTGCAAACCGCGCGAACGGCAGCGAGCAACGCAGTTCGGCATTGAAGGGCATGGGCTGTTGACGCCATTGCATTCTTACCCAGCGCGGGTAGGGATTCTGTTCGTACTGATCGCGCACCGCTTCGGAGACGCAGTCGGTGATAGGAGTCAGGCGTTTGATGCTCGCGTGCAACGCCTGCTCTTGAAGCGGTTCGCGAATCTGCTGGCGCAGAACCTCATCAACCGGGCCGGGCTGATTTGCAATGAGCAGCCGGTCTGCATCGGGCAGAATGTGCAGCGGAAAATAGGCAGCTACGGCCAGCAACAGAAGTGGCGGTACCGTTGTATTGGCGTCCAGCAGCGCCACTAACCTGCTGCGGCAGCTGTGCGCCGCGAGCCGTTCCTGCTCGGGGCAATCGAAGACGAACTCGTTGATGAAGCACTGCCGCGTGAGTGCGGCATAGAAACTCATCGCGCCGACGTCCGCCGGATCCGGTGTCTGCTCGCTCGATGCGATCTCGAGCAGGGCATGACGTGCGCCGGTCAGGAAACGCTCGAAGCGAATCGAGTTCAGGGGCGCTGCATCGAGCAATGCATGGAGCAAGGGATCCGCTGCGAGGGCGGCAAGCCCGCCGGCATCGAACAGCGCCGCCCGCGGCAGCCTCGCGGGCCATGAGTCGTTGGCAAGGCGTACGCAGCTCGCAATCCGCTCGTCGAGCATGATCAGACTCAGTGCCGACCGGCAAAGATCGTCCGGCTTCGCCCATGCTTCTGTGATGGCTGTTGTCACTGCCGCGCGCAGGTGGGAGTCTGCGGCGGTAAATCGCATGTGCGCAGCGCAGTTGGCGAAGGCTGTTTTGGTCGTCCAATGCGGCGCACGCTCGAGAGCGCGCACCAGCAGCGGCATTGCTTCGGCGTATTTGCTGCGGCACTGAAGAACCATCGCCAGATCGTTGAGAATTTCGGGGGAGTCAGGCTCGATGGACCAGGCGCGGCGAAGACTTGCCTCCGCGGCATCGAGATCCCCGAGGCTGCTCAACACGGCGCCCAGGAAGCGGTGCGCCGCCGCATGGTCAGGGCGAAGCCCGATTGCCCTGCGCAGGCGGGTGGCGGCCTCGTGCGGCTGCCCCTGGGTCATCGCAAGTACCCCGAGATTGAAGTGGGCTTCGGCGTGATCCGGACTGACAGTCAGCGCGCGCCGGTAGCTCTCCGTTGCTTCGGCCGTGCGGCCCAGGCCGAACAACGCATTTGCCATCCCGACGAAAGCATCTGCAAATTGAGGCTTGATGCCGACGGCCACCTGGTAGTTGCGCAATGCGTGCGCGAAGTCGCCGGCGCGATATCTCAGGTTGCCCAAATTAAAGTGGGCTGCTGCGTACTGAGGGTCGCATGCTATCGCCTGTTCGTAGGCGCTGCGAGCCGCGTCGAACTGAGCGCTCGCCAGCAGTATGTTGCCGCGATTCAGGTGCGCTGACGCACATTGCGGGTCCACCTGGACTGCAGCATCGTAACGGGCCATCGCCTCATCGATGCGCCCCTGTTTCTTAAGCGCACTTCCTTCATCGATCAGCGTAGCTGCCAAGCTCCGCCGTGCGGCCGGCGGGTCATTGTCGACCGTTGCAGCCTCCGGAGTGGTGGGAGTCCTGTCGAGATCTGCCATCGGTTATCCGTCTGGAAGGGCGCCGCAATGATCGCCCCTCGTGGGGGGGCCAAGTTTTCTCGATAGCCGAGATATAGTAGGAATGGGCTGCTGCTTCCTCAAATGGGCGGATGTGCCAGGGATGAGATGAGTCTAGGTTAGGTGTGGCGTGATTGTGGTGAGGTTGGGGACGCGGCCGGCAGGCGCTGCAAGTGGTTGATTGGTAAGCCCCTAGAACCACCGAGAAATGACAAAGTCCGCGTGTCGGTACCAGCCGCCGAGCAATCTCTCCGGGCGCGCCAGATTCCGCGGGCTTCTTCCCTGCTCATTGAGTCGCGCCTAAGAGGGCCCGTATAGCTCTCGGACCAGGTCCATCACCATAGCCTTTACCAGCTCCGCATTGACTTCGGCGATCGCGAAGTCGCCTATCGCGTTACCGCTATGACCGTCAGCGGTATTTCGCTCGAAGTGAACCCGCCGCGTCCGGCGATCTGGCCGGGCCCTGAGGTATGGGTAACCCCCGTGGCCGTGACCTAGGCGCGCGTGTTTGCTGACCGGGATATCAATCCGCGCACCGTTTGCGTCAGTTGGCACTCTCGCCGCCACGCCTCGCTCGTTGAGTGCTTGAGCCATCTCCCTGAGGGCAGGTGCAATCACACTGGCCAGGCAAACCGTGGCTGCCTGACTGAAGTCCTCCTCGGCGGCGGTTCTGCCGGCTGCGTCATTGCGGACCTGCGCCACGCGGGCTTTGTGGCGGGCAAAGATGGTGTCGAGCTCCTGCTCGATGTCTTTGGCCATACCCGATACTCCGGATCACCGACCCACCGATAGCTTACATCGAGCAATCCCGAAGTGGCCGCGGTCCCGGGGCCGTGCCCCGCGCACACAACCGGCGCGGGCCGCGTGACCAAGCTCACAAATAGCCGCTGAAGTGCCGCCAGCAGCGACCGGCGCCGGCACAATGCCGGGCAGGTACCGTCATGAATATGACTCAACTCGTCCTCGGCACTGCGTGCGGCTTTCTGGTCGCCCAGGGCGCCTTGTACGCCATTCGTCGGCTGGTCGGCCTGCTGCCGGTCGGCCTGCTGCCTGGCGGACTCATCGCTCGCGTGCGCGGCTTCCGCCCGGCGCCAGGTCAGAATTTCGTCGGCGCCTTCGTCAAGTACGCGGCTCCGGTCGGTATTAGCGCCGCGCTGGTCACATTCCTCGTATGGGCGGTGAGCGACTATCTCGCCGCAAGATCGGCCCGAAATGCGGCGGCCAATGTGTTCGATTCCTCGGCGACGACGCCGGCTGCGGAGCAGGGCACTCCCCATGTCGCGAGCGCCGCGCTCACGCCGCCGCCGCCGCTCGAGCCCGTCGAGGAGCCCGTGGCGAACAAGATCGATCCGTACGCGGATCCCGACTTCAGGGTGCAGCGCAAGGCGCATCGCGTCGCCGCCAGCCTCAAGGAGACGCTCGTCGAGCGGTCCGAGACGCGTGCTCGCAACGAGCTGCTGCGCGAGCTGCAGCAGCATGCGCGCCGCTCGCAATACGACTGCGAGGCCGCCGCCCGCGGCGACCGCTATCTCAAGTCCGGACTCGATGTCTGGGGCTTCGCTGTCTGGCAGGTCAAGTACTTCCCGGCGGACAACTACCGGGGCGCGACTCTCGAGCAGTGCAAGAACATCAAGGACGTGGTCGCGTCCTTCGATCTGCAGGCCGCCGTGGCACAGCAGAATCCGCAGGATTCCGAGCGCTGAGCTCACGCTGAGCGTGCCGTTGCCCGGCGGCTCCGGCGCGACGTCACAGCCGCGGCCCCGCCGCAGGCCCCAACCCCTGAAATTGTGTGACGTCCGTCACTTCGGACCGCTGCCGCCACGGCCGCCGCAGGCGAATTTGAGATCTCCGGATACTACTTAAGCGCCGCGACGCTTTAGCGTTGCAAGCTCGTGAATATCCGCTTGAAAGTTGCCGCACTCCTCGTGAGTCTCTTCGCGATCCTCGGAGTGGCCGCGCTGCTAGTGGCGATGTACATCGTCATGCCGAGCTTTACCCTGTTGGAGCGCGCGGATGCGCACACCGCGATGCGGCGCATCGACTACGCGCTCGGCCGGGCACTCGATCGGCTGCAGATCTCCGCGACCGACTGGGGCAACTGGGCCGACACCTACCAGTACGTCGAGGACCACAACCGCAAGTTCGTCCAGACCAACCTGACAGCGGTGGCGCTGCGCCAGCTCGCCGTCAACGTGCTGCTGATCGTCGACCGTAACGGCAGGATCGTGCATTCGAGCGAGCTCGATCTGGAAGCCAACCGCCCGCTCGGACTCGACCTTACGGCACGCGCGGTGCTGCCGGCGGACCTTCCCTGGCGCGCGAACCTGCGCAGCGAGAGCCCGGCCCAGGGGCTGCTGCGCACCAGCGGCGGCGTGCTGCTGCTCGCCGCCGCACCGGTGCTCGACGGTAACGAGCATGGACCGTCCCGCGGCATGGTCATCCTCGGGCGGCTGCTGTCGGGCGCGGTGCTCAGGGATCTCGCTGCGCACGCTCAGGCACAGCTCATCATGGCGCCCACCTCGGAGCACGGCCCGCGCGAGCAGCTCACCGAGGGCGACAGCGACACGCGCGTCTATCGCACCTTCGATGACATCTACGGCCGGCCGGTCATGACGCTGCGCGTCGACGTGCCGCGCGCGATCACCGCGCGCGGCTACGCTGCGGTGCGCTATGCGGGCACCTACCTGCTGGGCGCCGCTGCGCTGGTGATGATCCTGCTGCTGGTCGCGCTGAATCGCATGATTCTTACTCCGCTCGCAGTCGTCACGCAGCACGCGGTGGCGATCGGTGAAGGCAAGGACCTGACCACCCGGCTCGGTCTCGAAGGGCGCGATGAGATCGGGGTGCTGGCGCGCGAGTTTGATCACATGGTCGAGCGCGTGGCCGAGTCGCGTACGCAGCTCGTGGACCAGTCCTTCCAGGCAGGGGTTGGCGAACTGGCGCGCGGCGTGCTGCACAACATCGGCAACGCCATGACACCGATCGGGGTGCGGCTGGCGACTCTCGCCGAGCGGCTGCGCCTGGCGCCGACCGACGATGCCAGCGCCGCTCTAACCGAGCTCGGGCGGGGCGTCCCGGACGCGCCGCGCCGCGCCGACCTGGAGGAATTCGTACGCCTCGCCTGCGGCGAGCTGGCGCGCACGGTCGGTACGGCACGCGAGGACGCGGCGGTCATGAGCCGCCAGGCGAGTGCCATCCAGTCGATGCTGAGTGAGCAGATGCGCGCGGCGCGCCACGAGCAGGTGGTCGAGCCGGTGCGCCTCACCGAGCTGGTGGCGCAGTCGCTCGAGATCGTTCCCGATACCTGCCGGCAGCGGCTCACTGTCGACACCGACGAGACGCTGCGCTCGCTCGGCGTGGTGCGCGTGGCACGCACCGTGCTGCGGCTGGTGCTGCAGAATCTCATCATCAACGCTGCCGATGCCGTGCGCGATGCGGGCAAAGCCCAAGGCGTGCTGCGCGTGTCCGCCGAGATCGTCTGCGCAGCGGAGCGCCCGCAGCTGCATCTCGAGTGTCAGGACGACGGTGTCGGCATCCCGGCACAGAATCTCGAGCGCGTCTTCGAGAAGGGCTTCTCGACCAAGTCGCGCGAAACCAATCAGGGCATAGGGCTGCACTGGTGCGCCAATGCCGTGCACGCGCTGGGCGGTCGCATCTGGGCCGCCAGCGACGGACCGGGGCGGGGCGCGTCGCTGCATTTCACGGTGCCGCTGCCCGTTTCTGAAACGGCGTCACTCGCCGGAGCTGCCTGAGGTTACCCATGGCTGAAGCGAATCAAACACCCATCCGCGTGCTGGTGGTGGACGACGAAGCCGAGGTGCGCGACGCCTATCGGCAGATCCTCACCGACAACGCGGTGAGTCAGGAGATCGCCGGCTTCCGCGAGCTGCGCAGCCGCCTGTTCAACAAGAGCGGCGACGGTTCAACGCCGCGCCACGCGCGCCGCAGCAGCGTGACCTTCGACGCGGTTTTCTGCGAGCAGGCGGAGGCCGCGGTGACGGCGGTCAAAGGGGCGCTCGCGGCCAGTCAGCCGTTCGCGGTGGTGTTCCTCGACGTGCGCATGCCGCCCGGCCCTGATGGAGTGTGGGCCGCGACCCAGATCCGCGAGCTCGATCCGGCGGTGGAGATCGTCATCTGCACGGCCTACTCCGACACCGATCCCTGCGAGATCGGCGGGATCGTGCCCCCCGAGGACAAGCTGTCGTACCTGCAGAAGCCGTTCCATCCTCACGAAGTGCGCCAGATGACGGTGGCACTTGGCGCCAAGTGGCGCGCGGAGCGGCGCATCGTGAGGCTCGCCTACTTCGACACGCTCACCGGACTCCCTAACCGCGAGCAATCCCGCACCCGGCTGGAGAGCGCATTGTCGGCGGCAGGGGAGAGCCAGCGCCCGCTCGCCGTGCTGTACCTGGACCTCGACAACTTCAAGCGTGTCAACGACACGCTGGGCCACGCAGTGGGCGATGAGCTCCTGTGCCTGGTGGCCAAGCGGCTGCGCGGCTCGCTGCGCTACAGCGATCCCGCCGCCAGCGAGCACGCACCCAATTCCCGGCCCGGTGACCTGGCGCGCCTTGGGGGCGATGAGTTCATGGTGCTGCTGCCGAACCTGCGCTGCTCGGGCGATGCCGGTGCGGTCGCAGACCGGCTGATCCAGGCGCTGCGCGAGCCGATGCAGCTGGCACACAACACGCTGGTCATCACGCCGAGCGTCGGCATCGCGCTCTACCCTCAGGACGGGGCGGACGCCGACACTCTGCTGCGCAACGCCGATCTCGCCATGTATTTCGCCAAGCGCCGCAGTCCCGGCACCTATGCGTTCTTCGACGTATCGATGAACGCCAATGCGCTGCACCGTTTCACGATCGAGGATCGGCTGCGCGGTGCGCTGGAGCGCAACGAGTTCTTCCTGCAGTACCAGCCGCAGTTCGACGTGCGCAGCGGCGCCATCTCGGGCCTCGAGGCGCTGCTGCGCTGGACCAGCGCCGAGCTCGGCGCCGTGAGCCCCGGCGAATTCCTTCCGGTGGCGGAGGAGACCGGGCTCATCCTGCCGATTGGCACATGGGTGCTGCGCTCGGCCTGCCGGCAGGCACAGGCCTGGCGCACCGAGGGGCTGCCGCTGCAGCGCATTGCGGTCAACGTCTCCGGGCGGCAGTTCGCCCTGCCTGAGTACAGCCAGGAGGTGGCGGCGATCCTGAGCGAGACCGGGCTCGACCCCGGAGTGCTCGAGCTCGAGATCACCGAGTCGGTGGTCATAGCCGATGAGACCTGGGCCGAGAAGGCCATCAATCAACTCAAGCAGCTCGGCGTGTCGATCGCCATCGATGACTTCGGCACCGGCTACTCGAGCTTCGGGCGCCTCAGGCACTTCGCCGTCGACCGGCTCAAGATCGACCGCTCCTTCGTCAGCAGCATCACCGAGTGCGGCGACGACCGCGCCATCGCTGCCGCCATCATCGCCATGTCGCACTCGATGCGCATCAACGTGACCGCCGAGGGCGTCGAGAACTTCCCGCAGCTGGCGTTCCTGCAGGAGCAGGAGTGCCAGGACGCGCAGGGCTTTCTCCTCAGCCGGCCGCTGCAGGCGGACGCGACGCACGCGCTGCTGCGCCGGGTTCAGGACCTGGTCGATCAGTCGCGCACGCAGCGTCTGAAGGCGCTCATGGACTAGACTCACCCCCGGACCGCATACCCGGGGGTTCCGATGGCCGACGCGTGGGGCGAGCGCATGCCGCGCTCCGTGGGGCTGCTCAATGCCGTGGCGGTGTCGATCGGCATCACCATCGGCAGCGGCATTTTCCGCGTGCCCGCAACGGTGGCGGGGCTGCTGCACGATCCGGGGCCATTTCTCCTCTGCTGGGTGCTCGGCGGCGTGCTGGCGCTGTGCGGGGCGCTCACCGTCGCCGAGCTCGCCGCCGCGCTGCCGCGCTCGGGCGGCATGTTCGCCTACATCCTCGAGGGCTTCGGCCCCGGAGCGGCATTCCTCTTCGGCTGGGCGGAGCTCACGGTGGTGCGCGCCGCGGCGCTCGGCGCCATCGCCACGATCTTCGCCGAGTATCTCGGCCACTTCGTGCGGCTCGATGCTGCCCAGGTGCGCGAGACCGCCGCGCTGCTCATCGTCGTGGTAGGCGTGCTCAATTACATCGGCATCCGGCGCGCGGCCGCGGTGCTGAGCGTGACCACCTACGCCAAGTACGCCGCCGTCATGGCCCTCGGGCTGCTCGCCTATAGCGCCGCCGGCGGCACCTGGGCGCATCTCACGCCGCTCGCGAGCGCGCCGCTGTCGGCCTCGGTGATCGCATCGGCGCTCATTCCGGTGATGTGGACCTACGACGGCTGGGCGGATGTGGCCTTCATCGGCGGCGAGGTCAGCAATCCGCAGCGCACGCTGCCGCTCGCGCTGCTACTGGGAAGCGCGGGGGTGACGCTCGTCTATCTCGTCGTCAACTTAGGGTTCCTGTACGCGCTGCCGCTCACCGACATGGCCGGCTCGAAGCTGATCGCCGCCAGTGTCGCCGCGCACATCCCGCTGCTCGCGGGAGTCGGCGCCGCCGGTGTCGCGGCGCTCGTGCTGGTGTCCACCTTCAGCGGACTCAACGCCTCGCTCATGGTCGGGGCGCGCATCTTCTACGCGATGGGTGATCGTGGCCTGCTGTTCCGCGCGGTGGCACGGGTGTCACCGCGCTTCGCTTCGCCGTCGGTGGCGATTCTGATCTGTACCGTGCTCGGGGCGGTGTACGTGCTGCAGAACGACTTCGCGCAGCTCGCCGACAAGTTCATCCTGGGGATCTGGCCGTTCTATGCGCTCACGGTCGCGGCGGTGTTCGTGCTGCGGCGGCGGCGCCCGGAGCTGCCGCGGCCCTATCGCGTCTGGGGCTATCCGCTGGTGCCGGCGGTGTTCCTGCTGGCCTCGGCCGGCATGGTGGCGAACGCGCTGGTCACCGATCCCGTCAACACCGGCGTGACGCTCATCATCATCGCCGCCGGGCTGCCGGTGTACTGGGTGCGCGGTCGGATCGCCGCCCTTCGTATAAGATAGCCCGCCCTCACGAAAGGCCCCATGAGCTCGCGCCCAGCCGGCAACGCCGCGTTCGTCTTCATTTTCATCGCCGTGCTGGTCGACTCGATCGGATTCGGCATCATCCTGCCGGTGCTGCCGCGGCTGATCATGCAGCTCACCGGCGTCACGGTGGAGCGCGCGGCCGTGTACGGCGGCTGGCTCGGCTTCGTGTACGCGCTCATGCAGTTCTTCTGCGCACCGGTACTCGGCAACTTGAGCGATCGCTTCGGCCGCCGGCCGGTGATCCTGTTCGCGCTGTTTGCGCTCGGAGTCGACTACCTCATCATGGGGGCGGCCCCCGTGATCGGCTGGCTGTTCATCGGGCGCGCCATCGCCGGCGTCGCCGGTGCCTCCTTTTCGCCCGCCTACGCCTTCGTTGCGGACATCAGCCCGCCGGAGAAGCGCGCCCAGAACTTCGGCCTCATCGGCGCCGCCTTCGGCGGCGGCTTCATCCTCGGCCCCGCAATCGGCGGGCTGCTCGGCAGTCTCGGGCCGCGCGCGCCGTTCTTCACCGCCGGCATCATTGCGCTCGCCAACGGCAGCTTTGGACTGCTGGCGCTGCCGGAGTCGCTGCCGTTTTCCTCGCGCCGTCCGTTCGAGTGGCGCCGCGCCAACCCGCTCGGGACGCTGCGCCGGATGCGCAGCTACCCGATGGTCGAGTGGCTGCTCGGCGCGCTGTTCCTGTGGCAGCTCGCGCACCAGGTGCTGCCCAGCACCTGGGCTTTCTACACGATCTCAAAGTTTCACTGGAGCAGCGCCGAAGTCGGTTACTCGCTTGCCTTCGTCGGCACCGTGATGGCGATCGCCCAGGGGGCACTTACGCGCGTGCTGATCCCGGCGCTCGGCGGCGAGCGGCGCGCGGCGGCATTCGGCATGGCGGCGGCGGTGTTCGCCTATGTCGGCTATGCGCTCGTCACGCAGGGCTGGGCGATGTACGCCGTATCGCTCAGCACCTGCATCTTTGCTCTGACCTATCCCTCGATGAATGCGCTCGCCTCGCAGCAGATCCCCGCCAACGCCCAGGGCGAGCTGCAGGGTGCGATCGCCTGCCTCTACAGCCTGAGCGCCATCGTGGGACCGCCGCTGATGACACAGATATTCGGCTACTTTTCGCGCGCCGACGCCGTGGTGCATTTCCCCGGCGCGGCCTTCGCCACCGCAGCGCTGCTCACCGCGGCGTGCGCCGTACTGTTTACGCGCGCACTGCGGCTTGCACCGCCGCACTCCGCCGCGGCTGACTCCTCACTCACACCCGGAGGCTGAATGTCCCGCGCTGCCCTCATCCTGCTGGCCACGATCCTCGCCGGCTCGGCCTGCGGCGCCACGGCCGCGCCGGCTGCGCCCGCTCTGCCGCCGATCCGCCACGTGTTCCTGCTGGTGCTCGAGAATCAGTCCTACTCGGACACCTTCGCGCGCGGCTCGCCCGCACCGTATCTGGCGCACACGCTCCCGTCGCAGGGGGTGCAGCTGACGCAGTACTACGCCATCGGCCACGCCAGCCTCGATAACTACGTGGCACTGGTGAGCGGCCAGGCGCCAAACGACCAGACGCAGCTCGACTGCCCGGTCTTCAGCGACTTCACCCTCGCCTCGCCGGCGCTCGATCGCAACGGCCAGGCGCTCGGATCGGGGTGTGTCTACCCGCCGCTGGTGAGGACCCTGCCGGATCAGCTCGAGGCGGCGGGCTTCACCTGGAAGGCCTACATGGAAGACATGGGGAATGACCCGCAGCGCGAGCCGGCCACCTGCGGGCACGTTCCGATCGGCGCCTCCGACCCGACCGCGCTCGCGACGACGACCGATCAGTACGCGGCCAAGCACAACCCGTTCGTGTACTTCCACTCCATCATCGACGATCAGGCCCGCTGCGACCGCCACGTGGTGAATCTCACCCGCCTTAGCGGGGATCTCGCCAGCGCCGCCACGACTCCCAACTACGTGTTCATCACGCCGAACCTGTGCAACGACGGCCACGACCCCAAGTGCATCGACGGCCGCCGCGGCGGGCTCGCCGCGATCAATGCGTTCCTCAGTCAGTGGGTGCCGCTCATTCTCAGCTCGCCGGCGTTCCGTGCCGACGGCGTGCTCATCGTCACCTTCGATGAGTCGGACGGCCTCGGCGAGGAGGGCTCCGGGGCCTGCTGTGGCGAGCAGCCGCTGCCGGGCGCGCGCTACGCCCCAGGCTTCAACGGGCCCGGCGGCGGGCGGATCGGCGCCGTCGTGCTGTCGCCGTTCGTCAAGCCCGGCACCGTGTCGGCAGTGCCCTACAACCACTACGCGCTCCTCAAAACCGTCGAGGCGATCTTCGGCCTGGCACCGCTCGGGTACGCGGCGCAGTCGGATCTCAAGCTGTTCGGGCGCGATGTATGGCGCGGCACCGCGCCGCAGCCGCCCGCCCGCTGAGATCCCGAGCTCGCCGGCCCGCTGCCTCCCCCAAAGGAGGTATGCGGCCGGCTCGAGGTCGACAAATACCTGCCGAGGCAGTATTCTTACAGGCAGTAATTGTATCCGGGGGCAGCGCCCCGCCCGAGTAATAAGCCCGTGAGTCGCAGAGCCGCTATCAAAGCCGAGCCGCAAGCTCGCGCCGCGCTCCCGGAAGGCGGACTGAGCGTCGGCTACCTTATGGGGCGCGCCCGGGCTTCACTCCTTTCAGAGCTGGACGCGCAGCTGGCGCCGTTCGGGCTCAACGCCATGCAGTACGCGGTGCTCAAGCAGCTCGCCGAGGGGAGCGCGCGTACGGCGGCGGATCTGTGCCGCTACATGTACTACGACACCGGCTCCATGACCCGCGTGCTCGACCGGCTCGAGGAGAAGGGACTGCTCAAGCGCGAACGCTGCCGGGACGACCGCCGCGTGGTGTTCCTCAAGGTGGCCCCCGCGGGGCGCGCGCAGCTGCCGCGCCTGCGCGCGGCGGGCAGCCGGGTGCTCGAGGATCACCTGCGGGGCTTCAACGGCTCCGAGGTCGAGCATCTGAAGCGCTTCCTCGGACGCATGATCGACAACGGAAAACTCGCCGCGGGGGCCCAACACTCTACGCGCAGTGGTGACAAGCCATGATGACTCACAGGTCTCGCAGATCCCGCGCGGCGCTCGCCGGCGCCGCGCTCGTGCTCGCGCTCTCGGGTTGTGTGGCGCGCGGCGACTGGAAACCCGCCGCGCAGCTCGCCCCGGAGTCGCTCAGCGCGCAGCGCACGCTCGCGGATGCGAAGCTCGACCCCGCAGCCTGGCCGGCCGACGGCTGGTGGCACGGCTACGGCGATCCGCAGCTCGATGCGCTGGTCGATGAGGCGCTCGCCGGCAGCCCTTCGCTCGAGATCGCGGAGGCACGCTTGCGCGCCGCACAGGCGCAGGCTCGCAGTGCGGGCGCCACGCGGCTTCCCTCGGTGTCGCTCGATGCCGAGGCGACCCGCCAGCGCTACCCGGAGAACGGCCTGTACCCGCCGCCGTTCGCCGGTGAGTTCTCGAGCGACGGGCGCATCGCGCTCGATCTCAACTATCAGATCGATTTCTGGGCTCGCAACCGCCAGCTGCTCGCCATGGCACGCTCCGGAGTCGAGGCGGCCGAGGCCGACCGCGCCGCTGCGCGCCTCGCGCTCGCCGTCGCGGTGGTGCGTGCCTACATCCAGCTCGACCTGTCGTACGCGTTGCTCGATGTCAGTAACGACAACCTGAAACAGCAGAGCACCATCCTCGAGCTGACGCAGCAGCGCGTCGGCGCCGGTCTGGAGAACGCGGCGCGCGTCAAGCAGTCCGAGGGCCTGGTGGCGCTCACGCGCGCCGGTGTAGCGGCCGTGCAGGCCAACATCGACCTGGCGCGCAACCAGCTCGGCGAGCTTGCCGGCGCAGGCCCGGATCGCGGCCAGGCGCTGGCGCGGCCGCAGCTCACGGCGCCAACCGGTCTCGCGCTCCCGGCGGCGCTGCCGGCCGACCTGCTCGGGCGACGTCCGGACGTGGCCGCCGCGCGCGCCCAGGTGCAGAGCGCAGCGCACGGCATCAAGGCGGCCGAGGCGGATTTTTACCCCAACGTGAACCTGATGGCATTCGCCGGACTGCAGAGCATCGGGCTCGCGAAGCTGTTCGACGCCTCCGACACCATCGTCGGCGCCGGGCCGGCGCTCAGTCTGCCGGTGTTCAATCGCCGCGCGCTGCGCGGCGCGCTCGAGACGCGGCAGGCGCAGTTCGATGCCTCGGTGGGCCAGTACAACCAGACGCTGCTCGATGCGGTGCACGACGTGGCGGACGTCGTGGCCAACTGGCGCGCGCTCGAGCGTGAGACCGCCGAGCAGCAGACTGCGCTGGATGCCGCGCAGCGTGCCTACGATCTCACCACCGAGCGCTATCGCGCCGGGCTCGATAACTACCTGAGCGTACTGTCGAGCGAGAATCAGCTGCTGCTCGCCCAGGGCCTCGGCGCCGAGCTCACGGCGCGCCGCCTCGGCTTCAGCGTCGATCTGGTACGCGCACTCGGCGGCGGCTACGCCGCGCCGGCGCCGCACGGCTGAGGAGCATCGCACCCATGGACGCCTCCGTCAGCACCCCCCCCGCGCCGGTTGCGAACCGAATGCAGCAGCGGCGCCGCGTCTGGCTGACCGCCGTTGCGGTGGCGCTCGTCATCAGCGCGCTCGCGAGCCTCGCCTGGTGGGTGTTCTACGCCAGCCACTACCAGAGCACCGACGATGCCTACGTCGCCGGCGACCTCGTCGGCGTCATGTCGCAGGTGCAGGGCACCGTCGTCTCGATCGGCGCCGACGAGACCGACCGCGTACAGGCCGGACAGGAGCTGGTGCGGCTCGATGCCACCGATTACCGCATTGCGCTCCAGGATGCCGAGCAGCAGCTGGCGCGGGCGGTGCGCCAGGTGCACACCGTGTTCGCCAACCGCGACGAGCTGCGCGCGCTGGTCGCACAGCGGCGGGCGGATTTCGAGCGTGCCCAGGCGGACCTGAAGCGCCGCCGGGGACTCACGGCGAGCGGCGCGGTGTCGGGTGAGGAGCTCGGCCACGCTGAGGACTCGGTGAACGCCGCACGCGACGCACTCACCGCAGCCGAGCACAACCTGGCCGCCGGCATCGCGCTCGTCGGCCGCACCGGCGTGTCCGACAACCCGGACGTGCGTGCCGCGGCGACCCAGGTGGAGCGCGCCTGGCTCAACGTGCAGCGCACCAGCGTGCATGCGCCGGTGTCGGGCTATGTTGCGCGGCGCAGCGTGCAGCTCGGCGAGCGCATCGCGCCGGGGACCCCGCTCATGGCGATCGTGCCGCTCGAGCGGCTGCGAGTCGATGCCAACTTCAAGGAAGTGCAGCTGACGCGCATGCGCCTCGGGCAGCCGGTGCGCGTGATTGCTGACCTGTATGGCGGCCAGGTCGAGTATCACGGCAAGGTGGAGGGGATCGGCATGGGCACCGGTGCGGCGTTCGCGCTGCTGCCGGCACAGAATGCGACCGGCAACTGGATCAAGGTGGTGCAGCGCGTACCGGTGCGCATTACGCTCGACCCTGCCGAGCTTGCCGAGCATCCGCTGCGCGTTGGCCTGTCCACGCGCGTGCGCATCAATGTCGAGGACCCCGCGGGCAGTCAGCTGGCCGCCGCGCCACGCCGCGAGCCGGTGCTGGCCACGAGCGCCTACGATACGGACCTGAGCGAGATCCGCGCGCGCATCGACTCCATCATCCGCGACAACACCGGCGCCGGGCCCGCCGCGGACAGCAAGGACTAGCGCGACTCAGGCGCCGCGTATTATTCGAGCTTCAGGTAACACAGCGGCAGCGCGGTGGTGTACTTGATGGTCTCGAGCGCGAAGCTGGCGCTGACATCCAGAAAGTCCACCGACGAGATCAGGCGCTTGTACACCGCGTCGTAGGCGTCGATGTCCGGTACCACGATGCGGATCAGGTAGTCGACGTCCCCGGACATGCGGTGAATCTCCGTGACCTCCGGGATCTCGCGCACCGCACGCACGAACTTCGCGAACCACGCCTCGCTGTGGTTGGCGGTCTTGAGCGTCACGAACACGGTGGTGCCGACGTTGAGCGCGTGCGCATCGAGCAACGCCACGGTCGCGCGGATGACGCCGGCCTGCTGCAGCTTCTGGATGCGCCGCCAGCAGGGCGCCTTGGAGAGGCCGACGCGGTCGGCGATCTCGGCGGCGGTCAGCTCGCCGTCGGCCTGCAGCAGCTCGAGGATCCTGGCGTCCAGCTTGTCCATTGAAACTTCGGTTCGCCCCACCCCGTCGGCGCGCAACATTGTTGCGCAGAGTGCCCGCCTGCGCCAGGTATTCGCAATCGCGTCGCCGACCGGGACGCCTACCATGGAAGCAATGGATCCATTGCGCGCTTTCACCGAGCACCCCGCCTCGGTCGGCGAGACCTATAGCGAGCACATGGGACGTGCGGCCTGCTTCGGCTTGCGGATGATCGGCGCCGGAGTGGCCTGCCTGGTGCATGCGCTGCTGCCGTTCCTGTTCGTGCGCACCGGCAGCGCCGCGATTGCCGAGCTGAACGACCGCATGGTTGTCAACCGGCGCCGGGCAGCGCCGATCGCCAGCACTCCGCACCTGCCGCTGTAACGTGCGGGGCTTACTGCGGGCGCTGCTTCCGCCCTGGGCCCCGCTGCGCCAGGCACTGCCCGGCGTCGCGGTCGCCATCGCTCTCGCACTCATCGCGCGCAGCATCGCCGATGCGCTCGCCCACGGCGCCGCCGGCCTGCCGCGCTTCCCCCTGAGTCCCGTCATGTGCGCCGTCGTGCTCGGCATGCTGTGGCGAAACACGCTCGGCGTGCCGGCCTGGGCCACCAACGGTCTGAAGTGGGCCATGCATCAGCTGCTGCGCACGGGCATCGCGCTGGTGGGACTGCGGCTGACGCTCGCGGGCGCGAGCTCGATCGCCGTCACGGCGCTGCCGGTGGCCCTGGGCTGCCTCGCCGTCGCGCTCGTCTCCGGCTGGACGCTGGCGCGGGTTCTGAAGGTCGGGCCGCGTCTCGGGGCGCTGCTCGCCATCGGCACTGCGGTGTGCGGCTGCACCGCGGTGGTCGCGATCTCGCCGGTGATCCGTGCGCGCCACGCGGAGACGGCGTTTGCGGTTACCTGCGTGGTGCTGTTCGGCTGCGCCGCGATGCTGTGTTATCCCTGGGTGGCGGGCCATTTCTTCGCCGCCTCGCCGGTGCACGCCGGCATCTTTCTCGGCACCGCGATCCACGACACCTCGCAGGTGATTGGAGCTGCGCTCATGTACTCGCAGCAGGCCGGCGCCCCGGCAGCCCTGGCCGCCGCGAGCGTCGCCAAGCTGCTGCGCAATCTCTCGATCGCCGTGTTCGTGCCGGTGGCCGCCTGGGTGGTGCGCCGGCACGAGGCGCGCACCACCGCCGCCGCCCCGGCGGGCGACGGGCACGCCACCGGGCTAGCCCCGCACGCGCAGCTGGTGCCGATGTTCGTGCTGGCGTTCCTCGGCTTCATCGTCGTGCGCACCGCGGGAGACTCGCTGCTCGCGGCGCACGCTGGGCTGTGGCAGGCGGTGATCAACACCGGCTACACGGCGTCCGACCTGTTTCTCACCTGTGGCATGACCGCCGTCGGCCTGTCGGTGGCCTTCAAAGACATGTGGCGCATCGGCTGGCGACCGCTCGCGGCCGGGTTTGCGGTCGCGAGCCTGGTCGGCGCGTGCAGCCTCACGCTGACCCTCACCCTGCTGCACTTCGCTAACCCACGCTAAACTGCCGAGCGCCGGGCATCCGGTGCACCGTCGGCGGGGAGAGCAAGCATGGCGAGGGCTAAGGTTTCACGTCGCGCGGCGCAGGAGGCGGTGCGTACCCTGGTGCGCTGGGCCGGGGACGACCCGGACCGCGAGGGCCTGCTCGACACGCCGCAGCGCGTCGTGGATGCCTACCGCGACTGGTTCTCCGGCTACCAGATCGATCCGGCCGCGTACCTGCGGCGCACCTTCGAGGAGGTGGGCGGCTACGATGAGATGATCGTGCTGCGCGATATCTCCTTCGAATCCCACTGCGAGCATCACATCGCGCCCATGCTCGGGCGCGTGCACATCGGCTACCTGCCTGCCAACAAGGTGGTGGGCATCAGCAAGCTGGCGCGTGTCGTCGACGGCTACGCGCGGCGGCTGCAGGTGCAGGAGAAGCTGACGGCGCAGATCGCCGACTGCATCGCTGATGTGCTCAAGCCGCGCGGCGTCGGCGTGGTGGTAGATGCGGCGCACGAGTGCATGACTACCCGCGGCGTGCACAAACGCTCCGTCTCGATGGTGACCAGCCGCATGATCGGCACGTTCAGGAGCGACGCGCGTACCCGCGCCGAGTTCCTCGGCTTCATCGGCATCCCCTACGGCACGCGCGAGGTGTGAGGCGCGCCGCGGCTTCAGGCCGGGAGTGCCGCCTCGCTGCGCGCGGCGCGCTTGCGATCGTGCGCCTTGAGATACCGCTTGCGGATGCGGATTGCAGCCGGTGTCACCTCGACCAGCTCGTCGTCGGCGATGAACTCGACCGCGTACTCGAGGGTGAGCTGGATGGGCGGCGTCAGCAGGATGGCCTCGTCCTTGCCGGCGGCGCGGATGTTGGTGAGCTTCTTGGTCTTGATCGGGTTCACGACCAGGTCGTTGTCGCGGCTGTGGATGCCGATGATCATGCCCTCGTAGAGCTTCTCGCCGGGACCGACGAACAGCCGCCCGCGCTCCTGCAGGTTGAAGAGCGCATACGCCACCGCCTCGCCGTGCTCGTTGCTCACCAAAACGCCGTTGTGGCGATCGGGGATCTCACCGCGCACGGGTGCGAAGCCGTCGAAAATGTGGCTCATGAGGCCGGTGCCGCGCGTCAGCGTGAGAAACTCGCCCTGGAAGCCGATCAGGCCGCGCGCCGGCACCCGGTACTCGAGCCGCGCGCGGCCGCCAATGCCGACGCTCATGTCGGCGAGCTCGGCGCGCCGGCCGCCGAGGGCCTCCATGACCGCCCCCTGATGCTGCTCGTCGATGTCGACGGTGAGTGCCTCGTAGGGCTCGTGCACCTCGCCGTCCACCATCTTGGTGAGCACCTGCGGGCGCGACACGGCCAGCTCGTAACCCTCGCGGCGCATGTTCTCGATGAGGATGGTGAGATGCAGCTCGCCGCGCCCGGAGACGCGCAGCACATCCGGCTCGTCGGTGTCTTCGACGCGCAGGGCCACGTTCGACTGCAGCTCGCGGTACAGCCGCTCGCGCAGCTGCCGGCTGGTGACGAACTTGCCCTCGCGTCCGGCGAGCGGCGAGGTGTTCACCTGGAAGTTCATCTGCAGCGTCGGCTCATCCACTGCAATCGGCGGCAGCCCTTCCGGGTACTCCGGGTCACAGACCGTGAGCCCGATGTTCACCGCCTCGATGCCGGTGATGGCCACGATGTCGCCGGCGCTGGCTTCCTCGACCGGCAGCCGCTCGAGCCCGGTGAAGTGCAGCACCTGGGCGATCCTGGCCGTGCCGCGCTCCTCGTTGCCGTGGCGCAGCGCCACCGCCTGACCCGGGCGCACCACGCCGCGGCGGATGCGGCCGATGCCGATGCGACCGACGTAGGAGTTGTAATCGAGAGTGGATATCTGCAGCTGCAGCGGCCGATCGGCGTCGGCGGCGGGCGGCGGTACGTATGCGAGGATCGCCTCGAACAGCGTCGACATGTCGGGACGGCGCTCGGTGTAGTCGGTGCTCGACCAGCCCTGGAGCGCGGAGGCGTAGATCACCGGGAAGTCGAGCTGCGCATCGCTCGCGCCGAGCTTGTCGAACAGGTCAAAGGTCTGATCGATGACCCACGCCGGCCGGCTCCCGGGCCGGTCGATCTTGTTGACGACCACGATGGCCTTGAGCCCCTGGGCAAGCGCCTTGCGCGTCACGAAGCGCGTCTGCGGCATCGGGCCCTCGACCGCGTCCACCAGCAGCAGCACTCCGTCGACCATCGACAGCACCCGCTCGACCTCGCCGCCGAAGTCGGCGTGTCCCGGGGTGTCGACGATATTGATGCGCGTGCCGCCGTACTCGATGGCGCAATTCTTGGCGAGGATGGTGATCCCGCGCTCACGCTCGATGTCGTTCGAGTCCATGATGCGCTCGCCCATACGCTCGTGTGCGGCGAAGGTGCCGGACTGCTTCAGCAGGCAGTCGACGAGCGTGGTCTTGCCGTGATCGACGTGCGCGATGATGGCGATGTTGCGGATCGGGCGGTTCATGGGGGCCGCGTTATTGGGGCGGCATCGAAAAAGGGTGCGCAGGGTAGCAGAACGCCCAGCCGGACGCAGGTTTAGAGCGTAAGCGATTGATTGTAAGGATAAATTCTCTACTTGTGAGGCATCCCGATACGCAGGCTGGCGACCGCGATGCGCACCTCGATGAAGAAGGCGATGAAGCCGGCGGCGAGGCACACCATCCCGCCGACGAACAGCAGCGCGATGGTCGCATCGAGCTTCACGCCGAGGAAAGCAGCG
The DNA here is from genome assembly GCA_963804465.1 of uncultured Gammaproteobacteria bacterium. GTDB lineage: Bacteria > Pseudomonadota > Gammaproteobacteria > Steroidobacterales > Steroidobacteraceae > 13-2-20CM-66-19. Next base: position 713,846 of record CAWDQL010000016.1, on the reverse strand, counting down.
GCAAACAGTGCGACCACTACCAGCGCCACCAGCAGCGCGGCGATCGCCGCCAGCGATATCGCCTTGTAAATGTAACCGGCGCGCCGCGCCAGCACTTCGAGCTCGCTGAGGAGCGGTGCCTTATCCCCGGGGTGATCCACGAGCCGCTGCTCGACCGCGCGCGCCCGGTCGACCACCCGCGACAGGCGGTTGGTGAGCACACCGAGCGTGGCCGCCACCCCGGACAGCAGGAATACCGGGGCCACCGACGACTGGACCAGATGTGCGATATCCATACAGCCGAAGCCTTACGCTGCACCGCGACGCGCCTATCATAAACCGCGCCGCGGTTGCGGCTGCCCTCCGTGCTGTTCTACGCTCGTTCAACAGCTGCGATGGCGGACTCCCGATCATGAAGCCCAGTGAGCGCTGCGACGCGCTGATCATCGGCGCAGGCCACAACGGCCTCGTCTGCAGTGCGTATCTCGCGGCGGCGGGACTCAAGGTGACCGTGCTCGAGCGACGCGCGGTGGTGGGCGGCGCCGCCGTCACCGAGGAGTTCCACCCGGGTTTTCGCAACTCGGTCGCCGCCTACACCGTCTCGCTCCTCAACCCCAAGGTGATCCGCGATCTGCAGCTGCCCCGGTACGGCCTGCGGCTGGTGGAACGGCGCTGCGCCAACTTTCTGCCCACCGCGGACGGACGCTATCTGCTCACCGGCGAGGGGCGCACCGAGTCCGAGGTGGCGCGCTTCTCGGCACGCGACGCGGCACGCATCCCCGAATACGGCGCGCGGCTGGAGGCGATCGCGGACGTGCTGCGCGACCTGACGCTGACGACGCCGCCGAACGCGGTCGCCGGCAGCTGGCGCAGCGCGCTCCCGGAGCTGATGCGCGCGGCGCGCGTCGGCGGGCGGCTGCGCGGGCTCGACATGGAGCTGCGGCGCGAGTTGCTGTCGCTCATCGCCATGTCCGCCGGCGACTATCTCGATCGCTGGTTCGAGAGCGACCCGATCAAGGCGGTGTTCGGCTTCGACGGGGTGGTCGGCAACTACGCGAGTCCGTACTCCGGCGGCTCCGCCTATGTGCTGCTGCATCACGTGTTCGGCGAGGTCAACGGCAAGAAGGGTGCCTGGGGGCACGCGGTCGGCGGCATGGGGGCGATCACCCAGGCGATGGCGCAGTCGGCGGCGGCACGGGGTGTGAGGATCCGCGTGTCGACGCCGGTGCGACAGGTGCTGGTCGAAGGCGGGCGCGCGGTCGGCGTCGTGACCGCTGCGGGCGAGACGCTGCGCGCCGCGGCCGTGATCTCCAACCTGAACCCGAAGCTCCTGTACCTCGAGATGCTCGAGGCGCGCTCGCTGCCGGCGGAGTTTCGCGAGCGCATCTCCCACTGGCGTTGCGGCTCGGGGACCTTCCGCATGAACGTGGCGCTTGCGCAGCTCCCGGACTTCAGCTGTCTGCCCGGCACAGCGGCCGGCGATCATCACACCGCGGGCATCATCCTCGCCCCCACGCTGCGTTATATGGAGCAGGCGTATTTCGACGCCCGCTTGCACGGCTGGTCGCGTCAACCGATCATCGAGCTGGTGATTCCTTCGACGCTCGACGACAGCCTCGCGCCCCGCGGTCAGCACGTGGCGAGCCTCTTCTGCCAGCATGTGGCGCCGCAGCTGCCGGGCGGTGCGTCGTGGGATGCACACCGCGAGGAGGTCGCGGATCTGATGATCGACACCGTGAACAATTACGCGCCCAACTTCAAAGCCGCGGTGCTCGGACGGCAGATCATGAGCCCGCTCGATCTGGAGCGTACCTTCGGGCTCGTCGGCGGCGACATCTCGCACGGGGCACTGAGCCTCGATCAGCTGTTCTCTGCGCGGCCCATGCTCGGCTACGGCAACTATCGCGGACCGCTCGCCGGGCTCTACATGTGCAGCGCCGGCACCCATCCGGGCGGCGGCGTGAACGGCGCCTCGGGTCACAACGCCGCACGCGAGGTGCTCAGCGACTTCCGCCGCGGGCGGCTGCGCAGGGTCGCGTGAGCCCGGTGCCGGAGGGGGCCGAGGTCAGGCGGCCGCGCTTCGAGCGCCAGCTCCCGGAGCGGCGCCGCGCCGCACTCATCGCCGCGACCATTGAGTGCTTGAAGCGCTACGGCCACGACGGCCTGTCGATCCGCACCATCAGCGCCCAGGCCGGAGTGTCTGTCGGCCTCATCAATCATCACTTCCCCAACAAGGACGAGCTGATCGCGGCGGCCTACCGGCACTTCAACCGCGAGCTGGTGGACGGTCTGCGAGTGGCGGTGGAGCGCGCCGGCAGTGCCCCGGCCGCGCGCCTGCGGGCGTTCCTGGTCGCCTCCTTCTCGGCGCCGAATCTCGACGCCGACGTGCTGGCGGTGTGGGTGGTGTTCTGGGGACTGTATCGCCACTCGCGTCCCATCCAGCGCGTGCAGCGCGAGACCTATGACGACTACCTGCGGCTCATTCGCGACATGCTCGCGGAGCTCCGCCGCAGACCGCCAGGCCGGGGCGTGCGCCGCGCCCGGCGCGTCGATCTGAGACTCGCATCGATCGGCCTCACGGCGCTGATCGACGGACTGTGGCTCGAATGGTGCCTCGAGCCCGGCGTGTTCCGCCGGCGCGAGGCGGTGGCGCTGTGCGAGCGCTGGGTGGAGGGTCTCGGCGGGCGTGCCGGCGCCTGGAAATCGCGCTAGCCCGACCCCACATCCGCGGCAGTGGCCACCCCGGTTCATCCACCGCGCCGCGTCCGGCTGACCCCCGAGCCCGTCGAGAAGCTGACGCTGCGCGGCTTCTTCGGCGTGTTCCGCTACAGCCGCCGCGCGCTCGAGCTGGTGTGGAGCACCAACCGCGCGCTCACCATCGCGCTCGGCGCGCTGACGCTGCTCGCCGGTGTGCTGCCCGCTTCGGTGGCCTACGTGGGCTCGCTGATCGTGGATGCGGTGGTCGCCGCCATGCGCTCCACGGTACCCGCGGCGCACGTCGTGGCCCTGGTGGTGCTCGAGGGAGCGCTGGTCGCGAGCATCGCCGCGGCGCAGCGCGGCCTGTCGCTGTGCCAGTCGCTGCTGCGCGCGCAGCTGGGTCAGCGTGTCAACGTGATGATCCTCGAGAAGGCGCTGACGCTGGAGCTGCAGCACTTCGAGGACTCGGAGTTCTACGACAAGCTGACGCGCGCACGTCGCGAGGCATCGACCCGTCCGCTGAGCCTCGTGACCCGCACCTTCGGTCTGGTGCAGAACGGCATCTCGCTCGCGAGCTACGCGGTGCTGCTGGCGCACTTCTCGCCGTGGGCGGTCGCGGTGCTGCTGCTCGCGGGGCTGCCGGCCTTCGTCGCCGAGGTGAAGTTCTCGGGCGATGCCTTCCGCTTGTTCCGCTGGCGCTCGCCCGAGTCGCGCATGCAGATCTACCTCGAGACCGTGATCGCGCGCGAAGACCACGCCAAGGAGGTGAAGCTCTTCGGTCTGGGTCCGCGCCTGCTGGAGCGCTACCGCGAGATCTTCCGGCGGCTCTACGGCGAGGACCGCGCGCTCACGGTGCGGCGCGACGCCTGGGGCTTCGTGCTCGGGCTGATTGCGACGGCGGCGCTCTATGGAGCCTATGCCTGGATTGCGGTGAGCACGGTGCGCCAGCTCATTACGCTCGGTCAGATGACCATGTATCTGGCGCTGTTCCGTCAGGGACAGTCGGCGGTCTCGGCGATGCTGGCGGCGGTCGGCGGCATGTACGAGGACAACCTGTACCTGTCGACGCTGTATGAATACCTGGAAACCGCCGTGCCGCTCGCACCCGGCAAGGCAGTGCACGGTCCGCAGCCCGAGGACGGTATTCGTTTCGAGGACGTGAGCTTCAGTTACCCTGGCGCCGAGGCGCCCGCGCTCGAGCACGTCACGCTGCACCTCAAGCCCGGCACGAGTCTCGCGCTCGTCGGCGAGAACGGCTCGGGCAAGACGACTGTCATCAAGCTGCTGACGCGGCTGTACGCGCCCACCGCCGGCCGCATCCTTCTCGACGGCCGCGATCTCGCCGAGTGGGACCAGGCGGCGCTGCGCGAGCGCATCGGCGTCATCTTTCAGGACTTCGTGCGCTATCAGATGCTGGTCGGCGAGAACGTCGGGGCGGGGGATGAGCGCTACTTCGAGGACGAGGGGCGCTGGCGTGACGCGGCCGGCAAGGGCCAGGCGAGCGAGTTCATCGAGGCCTTACCGAGCGGCTATCACACCCAGCTCGGCAAGTGGTTTCGCGACGGGCGCGAGCTCTCCGGCGGCCAGTGGCAGAAGGTGGCGCTGTCGCGCGCCTTCATGCGCACCCGCGCCGACATCCTGGTGCTGGACGAGCCGACGGCGGCGATGGACGCCGAGGCGGAGGCCGAGGTGTTCGAGCATTTCCGCCAGCTGGCGCACGACCGCATCACCATCCTGATCTCGCACCGCTTCTCGACGGTGCGTATGGCGGATCAGATTGCGGTGCTCAACCGGGGGCACATCGTCGAGCGCGGCACTCACGAGGAGCTGATGCAGCTCAACGGCCGCTACGCGCGGCTGTTCGCGCTGCAGGCACGCGGCTATCGCTGAGGGTGGACCGCGTTACTGCTGCGGCGTGGACGGCGGGGCGGCGGCAGGGGCGGGCGGTGGGGCCAGGTTCGGCTGGCCGGCCTTGCTCTGCTGCGCCTGCGCGCGTTGGTCGGCGCGCATGCGCCGATAGTCGATCTTGCGGATCTCATCGATCGGGCAGCGCCAGCGGCCGGGCCCGGTCTCGGCGGAGTTGGTGGTGATCGAGTCAGTGTGCGCGTAAACCGTGCGCGCGGTGGAGGTGATGCCGATGGCGTTGATGACGAAGCGCAGATCGCAGGGCGGCCACACCTTCAGCAGGTAGGCCTCGTCGGGTACCGTGAACACCACCAGCGTGTCCTTGCCGAGCGGCTCCCAGCTGTAGAAGTGACCGAGCCAGGTGAAATAGGGGATCGGGGGACCGGCGTACGCCAGGTAACGGGCGAGCGCCGCCTGCTCCGCAGGCGTGCCGGTGGGGGCGGGGGCGGCAGGCGCGCCGCCGCTGGCGCAGCCGGCCAGCAGCGCCGCCAGCGCGGCCGTCGTCGCGAGTGCCCTGATCCTGTGCCACATGGTCACCTCCGATAACGCACCCGCAGCCGCGGCGTTTACGCCGTTCCCGCGCCGTCTTCAGCCGGGCGTCAGCATCACCACCGCGAGCGGCGGCAGGCGCAGGTGGAGCGAGAAGCCGTGGCCGTGGGAGGGGATCTGCGCCGCCTCGAGCGCGCCCAGGTTCCCCTGGCCACTGCCACCGTAATCGCTGGCGTCGCTGTTCAGCCGCTCGTGCCAGCGGCCGCCGCGTGGCACGCCGAGCTGGTAACGCTCGCGCGGCACCGGGGTGAAGTTGCAGGCCACCACCGCCACCTGGCCGGCGCGATCGCGGCGCAGGAAGGAGATCACACTGACGTCGGCGTCGTCGCAATCGATCCAGCTGAAGCCCGCGTCGCTGAAATCGAGCTCGTGGAGAGCGGGCGTGTCGCGGTACAGCCGGTTGAGGTCGCGCACCCAGCGCTGCACCCCGGCATGCAGCGGGTAGTCGAGCACGTGCCACTCGAGGCTCTCCTCGTGCTGCCACTCGCGCCGCTGGCCGAATTCCCCGCCCATGAACAGCAGCTTCTTGCCGGGGTGCGTCCACATGTAGCCGTACAGAAGCCGCAGGCTCGCAAACTGCTGCCACTCGTCTCCAGGCATCTTGCCGAGCAGCGACCCCTTACCGTGCACGACCTCATCGTGCGACAGCGGCAGCACGAAGTTCTCGCTGAAGGCATACCAGATGCTGAAGGTGAGGCGGCTGTGATGGTACTTGCGGTGCAGCGGGTCCTGCTGCAGGTAGCCGAGCGTGTCGTGCATCCAGCCCATGTTCCACTTGAGCCCGAAGCCTAAGCCGCCGAGATAGGTCGGGCGCGAGACCATCGGCCAGGCGGTCGACTCCTCGGCGATGGTCTGCGTTGCCGGGTAATCGCGGTACACCGCGAGGTTGAGCTGCTTCAGGAACTCGACCGCTTCGAGATTCTCGTGGCCGCCGAAGCGATTGGGGATCCACTCGCCGGCGCGCCGTCCGTAATTGAGGTACAGCATCGAGGCCACCGCGTCCACGCGCAGCGCGTCGAGGTGATACTTCTCCAGCCAGAAGAGCGCATTGCTCGCAAGGAAGTTGCGCACTTCGGCGCGGCCGTAGTTGAAGATCGAGCTGTTCCACTCCGGGTGGAAGCCCTGGCGCGGGTCGGCGTGCTCGTAGAGGTGCGTGCCGTCGAAGCGCGCGAGGCCATGCTCGTCGGTGGGAAAATGCGATGGCACCCAGTCGAGCACCACGCCGATGCCGCGCTGGTGCAGATAGTCGACCAGGTACATGAAGTCCTGCGGCGTGCCGTAGCGCGCGCTCGGCGCGAAGTAGCCGGTGACCTGATAGCCCCACGAGCCGTAGAACGGATGCTCCATCACCGGCAGCAGCTCGACGTGCGTGAAGCCGAGCTCGGTGACGTGATCGGCGAGCGCGTGGGCCAGCTCGCGGTAGCTGAGCGAGCGATTGCCCTCCGCGGGCACGCGCCGCCACGAGCCGAGGTGCAGCTCGTAGATCGACCAGGGGGAGCCGAGCGCATTGCGCGGCGCGCGCGCGCGCATCCAGTCGTCATCGCCCCACTGGTAGTCGAGCTGCCACACGACGGAGGCAGTGCGCGGCGGCAGCTCGGTGCGCAGGGCGTAAGGATCGGCCTTGTCGCTCGCCGTGTGACCGTCGCGCGCCACGACGTGATACTTGTAGAGCGCGCCCGGGCCGACGCCGACGACGCTCGTTTCCCAGATGCCGGAGGAATCGGCGCGGCACTTCAGCGGTTGTGCGCCGCGCTGCCAGCCGTTGAAATCGCCGAGCAGCGAAACTGCGGACGCATTCGGCGCCCACACCGCAAAGTGCGTGCCGCACGCGCCGTCGTCCGCAGCCGGCAGGGGATGCGCGCCGAGCCGCTCGTAGGCGCGGAAATAGGTGCCCTCGCGAAAGTGGTAGATGTCTTGTGCGGTGAGAAACATCCGCTCGAGTCTACGCCGGACGCAACGCGCGCGCGGAACCGCGTGACTCAGCGCGCCGGATGAACCGGCCAGTCGTCAAGGACTGCGTCGACGTCCGGAGCTGCCGACGAACACAAGGGTGTCGTGCGCCTGATGCGCCGCGCCCGCGGCGCTCTCGAGCGTGCGCCGCGCGCGCTCGCCAGCGGCCTGTGCTTCGGCCGCGGCGGCCCGGGCCTCGACCGGCTGCGCGAGCAGGAAGCCCTGTACGCCGAGCGGGCCGCACTGCGCCAGGAACTCAAGCTGCGCGGGCCGTTCGACGCCCTCGGCCACCACCTGCAGGCCGAGGCCGTGACACAGCGCCACGATCGAGCGGACGATGGCCGCGGAGCGCGGGTTGGTGTCGACGCCGGCCACCAGCAGCCGGTCGAGCTTCACGCGCGTGATCGGCAGCTGCTCGAGCGAGGTGAGGGACGAATAACCCATGCCGAAGTCATCCAGCGCGATCGACACACCGAGCGCGCGCAGCTGGTGGAGCGACTCGATGGTGGCGCTGCCGGTCTGTACTACCGTCTCGGTGATCTCGAGCTCGAGGGCGCTCGGCGGCAGCCCGGTCGCCTCCAGGGTGCGCGCCACCTGCTCGACGAAGTCGCTCTCGAAGAACTGTGCCGGTGAGACATTCACTGCCACGCTGGCGCGTGCCCAGCCCTGCGCGCGCCAGCCGGCGGCAGTCGAGGCCGCCGAGCGCAGCACCCAGCCGGTGAGCTCGTGGATCAGGCCGGATTTCTCGGCGATCGGAATGAACTCGGTCGCGCTGGCGATACGACCGTCGGGCCGGCGCCAACGCAGCAGCGCCTCCAGGCTCACGGTCTCGAAGCTGTGCAGCGCCACGACCGGCTGGAACATCAGCAGCAGCTCCCCGCCCTCGACGGCGCGCCGCAGCGACTGCTCGAGGCGGAAGCGCTGTGCCGCGGCGTCGTACAGCTCGTGGCTGTAGAGGGCAAAGCGGTTGCGACCCAGCTCCTTGGCGCGGAACAGCGCCACGTCGGCGGCGCGCAGCAGCCCTTCCGCATCCGCGGCGTGATCGGGGTAGAGGCTCGCGCCGACGCTGGCGCTGGTGGTGAGCAGCCGCCCGTCTACGGTCAGCGGCTCCTGCAGGGTGCTGACGATGCGGTTGGCGCACTCCGCCACCTCCTCGGCCGAGCGCACATCTTCCAGCAGCACGGTGAATTCATCGCCGCCGAGGCGCGCCAGCAGTCCGATACCGCCGGTGGCGGAGTGCAGGCGGTCGGCGATGTGCTGCAGCACGCGATCGCCGAAGGTGTGGCCGAGCGTGTCATTGATCGACTTGAAGTTGTCGACGTCGATGAACAGCAGCGCCAGCCGCTGCCGCGTGCCGGCGCGCGACAGCGCGGCGCCGAGCCGCGCCGACAGCTGGCGGCGGTTGGGCAGCTGGGTGAGCGGATCGTGGTGCGCCAGGTGATGCAGCTGGCGGGTGCGCTCGTCGACGTGCCGCTCGAGCTCCGTCTGGTGGGCGCGCAGCTCGCCTTCGGCGCGCACGATGCGGTCCGCCATGGTGTTGAAAGCATCCGCCAGCTCGTCGATTTCCGCCGAGCCGCCGCGCGGCGCGCGCGCGCTGCGGTCGCCCCCGGCGAGCAGCCGTGTGGCCGAGGTGAGCCGCCGCACCGGCAGGCTGATGCTCAGCGTCAGCAGCAATGACACCAGCAGCAGCAGCCCCAGGACCGCCGCGCCGGTGATCGCCAGCGTGCGTTCCGCGACCTCGGCCGAGGTGGCGGCATGCTGGGCGGCCGTCAGCAGCCCCTGGCGCGCGGGTTTCTGCAGCAGCTCCTGCACGCCGGCGGTGAGGCCGGCGCTCTCCTCGAGCAGCTTGTGTGACTCGCTGTTGCTCACCTCGTCGTAGCGCGCGATCACGAGCCGCAGCCGCGCGGACTCGTCGAAGTCCTGACGCACCAGGGCGAGCCAGGCGCGCCCCGGGGAGTTCTGCAGCTCCGCCATGTGGGCGTTGAGCAGGGCGTCGAAGTCGCGCTCACGCCGGGCGATGGTGGCCGGATCGAGATTGCTGCGCACCGCGTCGATCGCGGCTTGCAGCTCCGAGAGCGAGCGCCGCGCAACCACCTGCGTGCCGTTGATCGCAAGTCCCGAGCCCCCGGCGGAGGCGATGCGCTCATACACGTCCTCGAGGGCGGCGTTGCGGGCCTCGACCCATTGGGCGCGCTGCGCCGCGCGGGCGGCGAATAGCCGCGCATTGGCGATGTGACGCGTGAGCTGCTCGCGCAGCTCGAGGGCCGCAGGCGTTACCGGCGGCGCCGGCGTGCTGCCGAAGTAGCTCTCGACCGCGTCCTCGAATGCGGCGCCGGCGCTGGTGATGGCGGTGAAGTCGGCGGAATTGTGTGCCTGCACGTACTCGCCCACCGCGCGGTCGTAGTCGATGAGGCGCACCAGCACGGCGCTCGCGCGGCTGGCGAGCGGCTCGTGCTCGGTCTGCATGCTGCGCACCGCCTGCAGCGCGGCGCGCGAGGTCTGCGTCGCCAGCATCTCGCCCACCACCAGCACGGCCGCCACGGCGGCGAGCCCGAGCCCGAGGCGCGCGCCCACGCCGAGCCGCGGTGCACGCGGCAGCCAGCCACGGCGCTGCGGCCGCGGGTTCGGCGCGGAGCTACGGCTGCTATCGGGGGTGGCCGGGCGCATGCAACATAAGCCCTTGATGGGCAGACGGATCTTTGTCCTATACTAGCGTGAACGATGAAGGGCATCCGTTAAGCATGACCGAACTTGCCGATACGTTCGACGCGGCCTTCTCTAAAGCCGTCGACCTGGGCAACCGCATCGCCGACAAGGACAAGGACGCGGACCTCTGGGACATCGCCGACGGCTTGCTGGCGGGAGCTCTGCAGTACTGGCTGTACTCGCGCCAGCCGTGCGGCGATCCGCGCTGCCAGGACTGCATGCCGATCAGCACCGCTGAAGGGCGCATGGCGGAGCTGAAGCGGCTGATCGAGCAGCTCGCCTCCGAGAGCGAGTACTTCCACACGCCGACGGATGCCAACGCCGGACGCGCCTGAGGGCGCCCGGCCATTCCCCGTGAGCTTCAGCCGGCGGCGCGCGCCGGCATGGCACCGCCGGCGACTTCCTCCAGCGCCTGCTCGAACACGTTGCAGCCCTCCTTGAGGAGGGCGTCCGGGATGGTGAGCGGCGCGAGAAAGCGGATGACATTGGCGTAAACGCCGCAGGAGAGAATGATCAGCCCGCGGCGGCCGGCCGCCTGCACCAGCGCCTTGGTGAGCTCCGGATCCGGCGCATCGGCGCGCATGTTCTTCACCAGCTCGAGCGCGACCATGGCGCCTAAGTTGCGCACCTCGCCCACGCACGGAAAGCGCACCTGCAGCCCCTTCAGGCGCGAGCTCATGAAACGCCCGATCTCCTGGGCGCGCTTCAGCAGCTGCTCTTCGCGCATCACCTCGAGCACCGCCAGCCCCGCGGCGCAGGCGAGGGGCGAGCCGGCGAAGGTGCCGCCGAGCCCGCCGGGGCCTGGGGCATCCATGATCGCGGCCTTGCCGGTCACCGCCGCGAGCGGCAGGCCGCCGGCGACGCTCTTGGCGATGGTGATCAGATCCGGCTCGACACCCGAGTGCTCGATCGCGAACATGCGCCCGGTGCGCCCGAAGCCCGACTGGATCTCGTCGGCGACAAATACGATCCCGTGCGTGTCGCATACGCTGCGCAGGCGCTTGAGCAGCTCGGGTGGTGCGGCATAGAAGCCGCCTTCACCGAGCACCGGCTCGATGATGATCGCAGCGACGCGCGCCGGATCGACGTCGGCCTTGAACAGCTGCTCGAGCGCATCCAGCGAATGCTCCACGCTGATGCCGTGGTAGGGCATCGGGAAGGGCAGGTGATAGATCTCGGGCAGCATCGGCCCGAAGCCCGCCTTGTACGGCTGCACCTTGCCGGTGAGGCTGATGCAGGCGAGCGTGCGCCCGTGGAAGCCGCCGGAGAAGGCGATCACCGCCGAGCGCCTGGTATGGAAGCGCGCGATCTTGATGGCGTTCTCGACCGCCTCGGCGCCGGTGGTGAGGAAGATGGTCTTCTTCGGCCCGGCTCCCGGTGCGAGCGCATTCAGCGCCTCGGCGAGCGCCACGTAGTTCTCGGTCGGCGTCACCTGGAAGCAGGTATGCGTGAGCTTGGCGAGCTGCTGCGTGATCGCCGCGCTCACCTTCGGATGCACATGTCCGGTGTTGAGCACCGAGATGCCGCTGGCGAAGTCGATGTAGCGGCGACCCTCGACGTCCCACAGCTCGGCATTGGAGGCGCGCTCGGCGTACACGGCGAGCGAGTTGCTGACACCGCGCGGCACGGCCTGCTGGCGGCGCGCGTGAAGTTCGGCGTTGGAAGTCAAGATAGTTCCCCTCACTTGAAGAAACGGACGCTCAGCTACCCAAGCCGAGCACCGCGGCGCGGTGAATCGCCGCGCGGATACGCTGGTAGGTGCCGCAGCGGCACACGTTGCCGGACATGAACTGGTCGATCTCGACATCCGAGGGCTGCGGATTCTGCTTGAGCAGCGCCGCCGCCGACATGATCTGCCCCGACTGACAGTAGCCGCACTGCGGCACGTCGAGCTCGATCCAGGCACGCTGCACCGGATGGCTGCGGTCCCGCGACAGGCCCTCGATGGTCGTCACCGCGCGCCCGCCCACCGCGCTCACCGGCGTCACACACGAGCGCACTGCCTCGCCCGCGAGGTGCACCGTGCAGGCGCCGCACAGCGCCATGCCGCAGCCGTACTTGGTGCCGGTGAGAGCGAGCGCATCGCGCAGCATCCACAGGAGCGGCGTGTCGGGATCGACATCGACGCTCACGTCCTTGCCGTTCACGTTCACCTTAATCATGGGCCCGCTTACTATACCCCGATCGCATGCGGGGACCGGCGAGACCCTCTAGAATGGCCGGCAAACGGTTAAGCAGAAACTTCGCCACCTTGAGCCAGACTCCAGCCAACGCCGCCCCGCCGGAGGCGATCAGCACCGAAGTGGTCATCATCGGCGCCGGACCCTGCGGACTGTTCCAGGTATTCGAGCTCGGGCTGCTCGGCATCGGCGCGCACGTCGTCGACTCGTTGCAACATCCCGGCGGGCAGTGCGCGGAGCTCTATCCCGACAAGCCGATCTACGACATTCCGGCGCTGCCGCTGTGCGGCGCGCAGGAGCTGGTCGATCGTCTGCTGCAGCAGATCAAGCCCTTCAAGCCGCAGCTGCATCTCGGGCAGGAGGTGGTGGAGTTCGCGCGCACGCCCGCCGGCAGGTTTCAAATCGGCACCACGGCCGGGACGCGCTTCGATGCCGGCGCGGTGGTGATCGCAGCGGGCCTCGGCTCGTTCCAGCCGCGCCGTATCGGCGTCGAAGGCGCGGACACCTTCGAGGGCGGCGCGATCCAGTACCGCATCAGGAATGCCGCCGAGCTCGCCGGCAAGCGCCTGGTCGTCTTCGGCGGGGGCGATTCGGCGCTCGACTGGACACTGGCGCTTGTTGCCAAGGCGCGCAGTCTCGATCTGGTGCATCGCCGCGCGGAGTTCCGCGCCGCGCCCGCCTCGGTGGCGCAGATGCGCGAGCTGGTGGCCGCCGGGCGCATGCGGCTGTTCGAGGCGCTTCCCGCCTCGCTCATCGCCGCAGGCGGCACGCTGCGCGGCGTCAACATCCGTGCGCCCGACGGCACCGTCAGCGCGCTCGAGGCCGAGCAGCTGCTGGTGTTCTTCGGCCTGCATCCCAAGCTCGGTCCGATCGCCGAGTGGGGTCTGGCGCTCGAGAAGAAGGCGCTCAAGGTCGATGCGGAGAAGTTCCAGACCAGCGTGCCGGGCGTATACGCCGTCGGCGACATCAACAGCTATCCGGGAAAGAAGAAGCTGATTCTGTCGGGCTTCCACGAGGCGGCGCTCGCTGCCTTCGCCATCCAACACCACCTCTACCCGCAGAAGAAGCAGTTCCTGCAATACACCACCACCAGCCCGGTCATGCACCAGCGGCTGGGGGTGCCGGACTGAGGTCGCGATGGATCAACGTCTCGCGGATCTGTTGCAGCTGCTGAAGCTCGAGCCGCTCGAGGTGAACCTGTTCCGCGGCGAGAGCCGCGACGTCGGCGCGCCGCAGGTGTTCGGCGGCCAGGTGCTGGGTCAGGCGCTCAGCGCCGCCGCCGCTACGGTCGAGGGGCGGGTGGTGCATTCGCTGCACGCGTATTTCCTGCGGCGCGGCGACTGCAATGCGCCGATCATCTACCAGGTGGACCGCAGCCTCGACGGCCACAGCTTCAGCAACCGCCGTGTCGTCGCCATCCAGCACGGCGAGCAGATCTTCAACATGACCGCCTCGTTTCAGGTGCAAGAGAGCGGCTTCGACCACCAGCTCGAGATGCCGCAGGTACCGCCGCCGGAGAGTCTGCCGGATCCGGCACCGCCGGCGGCGCTGCTCGAGAAGCTGCCGGACAAGGTGCGGCGTTTCTTCGGTCAGCCGCGGCCGTTCGAGTTCCGCATGGTGCAGCCGGTCGATTACCTGAATCCGCGTCCCGCCCCGCCGTTGCGCCAGATCTGGGTGCGCGCGGTCGCAGCGCTCGGCGACGATGAGATGCTGCACCGGCGGCTGCTCGCCTACGTGTCGGACTTCTTCCTGCTCGACACCGCCACGCTCCCCCACGGCACCTCGTTCCTCAAGCCCTCACTCATCATGGCGACCATCGATCACGCCATGTGGTTCCACCGCCCGCTGCGTCTCGATGAGTGGCTGCTGTGCGCCATGGACAGCCCGAGTGCCTCGGGCGCGCGCGGCTTCGCGCGCGCCAGCATCTTCGCCCGCGACGGGCGGCTGGTGGCAAGCGCCGCGCAGGAAGGCCTGATACGCCAGAAAAAGGGCGCCTGAGCGCGCAGCGCGCTCAGCGGGCGCGCGCGGCGAGTGCGTCGATATCCTTCAGCAGCAGCGGATTGAAGCGCGCGGGCGCTTCCAGCATGAGAAAGTCCCCGCTGTGGGGCACGACGTCGAGCGTGAAGTCGGCGAGCGATTTGCGGATGCGCGCGGCATCCGTCGGCATGAGGTCGGAGTTGATGGCGTACACCGGCACGTGCACGGCCGGGGTGAGCGTCGTGAGGTCGAGCGCCAGCAGCTTCTCGAGCGTCGGCACCGCGACCGCGGGCGAGCGCAGCGACATGTCGTACGCCACCTTCTGCACCAATTGCGGATCGGCGCCCTGCTCGAACAGCGAATCGCTCACCAGCTTACGCGTCGCGCCGACGAAATCGTCGCGGAACGGCTTGACCCGGGCGGCGATCTCGGCGGCACTGAGCGGCGGCAGGCCGACCGAGCGCAGCGCGTCGACCGCGATCACGCCGATCACCCGCGTACCCAAGCGCGGCACGGCGGCGAGCGCCACCGTGGCCCCCATCGACTGTCCGACCAGCACGATGTGCGCGTTCGGCACCTGACGGGCGATGGTGGCGACGTCGGCGGCGTAGTTGGCGACCGACCAGTCGCTGCGATTGGCCCCCGAGGCGCCGTGCCCGGCGAGATCGGGCACCACGACGGTGTAGTGCGCCTTGAGCGCGTCGAGCTGCGCATGCCAGTACTCGCCGTTGCCGCACCAGCCGTGCAGCAGAAACACCGCCGGCTCGCCATGCCCAAGGACGCGGTACTCGAGATGCACGAGGTCGTCCGACATGACGATGCGCGGCCCGTCGGCGGCGGCAGTGGACGCGGCGGCCGCGGGCGCCGCTGCGGGCTTGTCAGCCGGGCTGCAGGCCGAGACGCCGGCCACGATCGTCAACAGCGCCAGCGCGCCACGCGACATGCGCCTCTCCCTCATCCGCTGCGCAGGACCTTGCCGGGATTCATGATGCCGTGCGGGTCGAGCGCCCGTTTCACCGCACGCATCAGCTCGAGCTCGACCGGGGAGGCATAGCGCTCGAGCTCGCCGACCTTGGTCCGGCCGATGCCGTGCTCGGCGCTGAAGCTGCCGCCGAATTCGCGCACCAGGTCGTGTACGCCACGGCGCACGCTGTCGGTGCGCGCCAGGAACTGGTCGCGGTCGGCGCCGGGCAGCTGGCTGACGTTGAAGTGCAGGTTGCCGTCGCCGACGTGGCCGTAGGCCACCAGCCGCCCGTCGGGCACGTTGGCGCCGATCCAGGCGGCGGCGCGCTCGACGAAGTCCGCGAGCGCTGCGACCGGGAGCGATATGTCGTGCTTGAGACTCGCGCCCTCGTGGCGCTGGGCCGGCGGGATGCTCTCGCGCAGCTTCCACAGCGCGGCGCGCTCGCGTTCGCTGCGCACCACGACCGCATCGAGCACCGTGCCGCGCTCGAGCGCGGCGCCGAGCGCCTCTTCCAGCAGCTCATCGAGCGGCTCGGCCGCGCGTGAGGAGGACAGCTCGCACAGTACGTACCAGGAGTACGCGCCGGGCAGCGGATCGCTCACCCCGGGAATGTGGCGCGTCGTCAGCTCGATGCCGACGCGCGGGATGAGCTCGAACGAGCTGACGCGATCGCCGCTCAGTGCGCGCAGTTCGCCGAGCAGCGTGACCGCCGCGCGCACGTCGGCTACCGCGGCCAGCGCGGTGGCGCGTGCGCGAATCTCCGGGAACAGTTTGAAGCTCGCCGCGGTGATGATGCCGAGCGTGCCCTCGGCGCCGAGGAACAGCGACTTCAGGTCGTAGCCGGTATTGTCCTTGCGCAACACCGACAGGCCGTCGAGCACCCGTCCTCCGGCCAGCACCACCTCCAGCCCGAGCACCAGGTCGCGCATCATCCCGTAGCGCAGTACGTTGACCCCGCCGGCGTTGGTCGAGAGATTGCCGCCGATCTGGCAGCTCCCCTGGGAGCCGATGCTGAGCGGGAAGAAGCGCGCGGCCTCCGCGGCCGCCGCCTGTACCTGCGCCAGGATGCAGCCCGCCTCGGCGGTGAGGGAGTAATTGCCGGCGTCGACGCTGCGGATGCGATTCAGCCGCCGCAGCGACACCACCAGCTGGCGGCCGGACTCATCCGGGATGGCGCCGCCACAGTAGCCGGTGTTGCCACCGTGGGGTACAGCGCCGATGCGCTCGGCCTCGCACAAGGCGAGCAGCTGCGACACCTCCGGCACCGAGCGCGGCTGCACCACAGCGAGGGCGCGCCCCTGGCAGCGCCCGAGGTGGTCGACGAGGAACGGGGCGCAGTCGGCGGCCGCCGTCAGCACGCCGTCGGCGCCCAGGATCCCCTGCAGCTTCCCGAGCAGGTCCACCCGGCTTTGGCGCCTTCAGCCCGCCGCGCCCAGCGAGCGCAGCGCCGCGATGCGCTCATCGAGTGGCGGATGGCTCATGAAGAGCCGGCGCAGGCCGCTGCCGACGTCGCCCCCGGCGATACCGAAGGCGGCGAATTGCCGCGCGGGGAGCGGCTCGTGCACCCGCTTCAGCTCCTCGAGCGCGGCGATCATGTTGGAGGTGCCGGCGAGGTGCGCGCCGCCGCGGTCGGCGCGGAACTCGCGGTAGCGCGAGAACCACATGACGATGGGTGTGGCGAGGATGCCGAAGGCGATCTGCAGGGCGTAGAAGGTGAGGATCGAGGCGATGCCGCGGCCGTCGTCGGAGCGGAACACCGCGCGGTCGATGATGTTGCCGACAATCCGCGCCAGCAACAGCACGAAGGTGTTGACCACGCCCTGTATCAGCGTGAGCGTCACCATGTCGCCGTTGGCGACGTGCGTCATCTCGTGGCCGAGCACGGCCTCGATCTCCTGGCGGTTCATGCGCTGCAGGAGTCCGCTGCTCACCGCGACCAGCGCCGAGTTGCGGCTCATGCCGGTAGCGAAGGCGTTGGGCTCGGGGGAGTTGAAGATGCCGACTTCCGGCATGCCGACCCCGACGCTGCGGGCGTGATGCTCCACAACGGAGAGCAGCCACTGTGCGGTGGCATCGGCCGACTGCGGGGCGATGACCTGCACCCCCATGAACATCTTGGCCTGCCATTTCGACATGGCGAGCGAGACGAACGCGCCGCCGAAGCCGAACAGCGCCGCCCACACCAGCAATCCCTGCAGGCTCTGGCCGTGCGCCGCGAGATACGCGTCGACGCCGAGCAGGCGCGCGACCACGGTCAGCACCAGCAGCACCGCCAGGTTGGTGAGCAGGAACAGAGAGATACGTTTCATGATGGTGTTACACGCACAAACCGGGCAGGAACTCTAACCTGACCCCTGATGAGTCGCCAGCTTGGGACGGCGTGTCTTGATTTCAAGTGCGGCGGGCCGACGGCTGCGCGGGTTCAGCTGATGGCCACGCCCGGAAAGCGACCGACCAGGAAGCTCAAAGTTCCCGCGCCGCCGCCCCGAGCGCCTGTGTGCCGGTGCGGCGCGCCGCGGATTCCTTCGCGTGGTACCAGCTATCGACGCTTAGGCGCTGTCAATACTCGTCCTGCTCTTCGTCGCCGTCTTCCTCGTCCTCGTCAAAGTCGTCGTCGTCGTCCTCGTCTTCTTCCTCGTCCCAGTCCTCGTCGTCGTCCTCCGACTCCTCGTCGTCGTCCGACCAGCCCTCGGGCTCAGCGATGCGCTCGAGGTCCATCTCGTGCCACGCCTCGAGGTCGAGCTCCTCGATGTCGCCGTCGAGATACTCGATCTCGACCAGCTCCGAGTCCTCGTCGATCGTCAGCACGCGGAACTGTTCTTCTTCTTCGAGGTTCTGGTACCACTGACCGGGAACCGGTTCGTAATCTCTGCTCACCGCGCCGATCCACCCTGTTATGCAGCCGAATGGCAGTTTAGGGGCTGTGGCCGGGTTGGGCAACGCAGCGCGAATGCGTATAGTTTTCCCACCATGACCGCCACCCAAGCTGCCTTGCATGCGTCGCCCCTGACGCGGGCCCGGCGCCTCGTCGTCAAGGTCGGCTCGGCGCTGCTGGTGGAGGGAAACAGCGGACGCATCAATCGCACCTGGCTTGCCACCCTGATCGAGGACCTGGTGCGGCTGCGCAAGCGCGGCCAGCAGGTGATCCTGGTGTCCTCCGGCGCCATTGCGCTCGGCCGCCGCCGGCTCGGTCTGACAAAGGGGACGTTGCGGCTGGAGGAGAGCCAGGCCGCGGCGGCCGTCGGGCAGATCCGCCTGGCGCACGCCTACAAGGAGCTGCTGGAAGAGCACGAGGTGACCGTGGCGCAGGTGCTGCTGACGCTCGAGGACAGCGAGCGGCGCCGCCGTTACCTGAATGCGCGCGCGACGCTCGAAGCGCTGCTTACGCTGGGCTCGCTCCCGGTGATCAACGAGAACGACACGGTCGCGACCGCCGAGATCCGCTACGGCGACAACGACCGGCTCGCGGCACGTGTGGCGCAGATGGCCGGTGCCGACTGCCTGGTGCTGCTGTCGGATGTCGAGGGGCTCTACGACGCCGATCCCAACAAGGAGCCGCGCGCGCGCATCGTGCCGGAGGTGCGGCACATCACCGCGGAGATCGAGGCGATGGCCGGCAGCACCACCTCGGGTGTGGGCTCCGGCGGCATGAGCGCGAAGATTCTCGCCGCGAAAATCGCGGTGGCGGCCGGCTGTCACATGTGCATCGCGGCCGGCCATCACCGGCACCCGCTGCGACGCATCGAGGACGGCGCGGCCTGTACCTGGTTCGTGCCGAGCGCGACGCCGGCGACGGCGCGCAAGCAGTGGATCGCCGGAACGCTACGCCCCGCAGGCGCGATCACCATCGATGCGGGCGCGCTGCGGGCGCTGCTGGACGGCAAGAGCCTGCTGCCCGCCGGCGTCACCGGCGCGCGCGGCCGTTTCGAGCGCGGTGACACCGTGAGCGTGCTCGCCGCCGACGGCGCGGAGGTGGCGCGCGGCATCGTCGCCTACTCGGACGCCGACGCGGCGCGGATCATGGGACGCCAGTCCTCCGAGATCGAACAGCTGCTCGGCTTCCGCGGGCGCGACGAGATGATCCATCGCGACGACCTGGTGCTGCTGCGCGCGGCGTCCGCGGCCACAGCCGCGGCCCGGCAGGCGTGAGCTGAGATGGACAGCGCGCGCATTGGCGAGCTGATGGAGGGGCTCGGCAAGGCCGCGATCGTCGCTGCGGGCAGGCTCGCGCTCGCGCCCACGGCGCAGAAGAACGCGGCGCTCGCGGCGCTGGCCGACGCGATCCGTGCCCGCAGCAGGGATATTCTGGCCGCCAACGAGCGCGACCTGGCTGCGGCGCGCGCCGCGCGCTCGAGCGGCCCGAGGCTCGAGCGGTTGCGCCTGGATGCGGCACGCGTTGCCGCGATCGCCGCGAGCGTGGCCGAGGTCGTGGCGCTGCCCGATCCGATCGGCAAGACGCTGGCGGAATGGCAGCGGCCGAACGGCCTGAGGATCCAGCGCGTGGTGGTGCCGCTCGGCGTCATCGGCATCATCTACGAGAGCCGCCCGAACGTCACGACCGACGCCGGCGCGCTGTGCGTCAAGTCGGGCAACGCCGCGATCCTGCGCGGTGGCTCGGAGAGCCGTCACTCCAATTCGGCGCTGCACGGCTGCCTGGTGCAGGGGCTCGAGGCCGCGGGACTGCCGGCGACGTGCGTGCAGCTGGTGCCGACCACCGAGCGCGCCGCGGTCGGCTACATGCTCGCCGGCATGAGCGAGTACCTCGATTGTCTGGTGCCGCGCGGCGGCAAGTCGCTGGTCGCGCGCGTGCAGCAGGAGGCGCGGGTGCCGGTGATCGGACACCTGGAAGGCAACTGCCACGTGTACATCGATCGCGACGCGGATCTGGCGATGGCGCGCAGCATCGCGCTGAACGCCAAGATGCGGCGCACCGGGATCTGCGGCGCGGCCGAGACGCTGCTTATCGACCGCGGCTGCGTCGCCACCCACCTCGCACCGGTGGTGCGCGATCTGCTCGATGCCGGTTGCGAGGTGCGGGGTGATGCCGAGGTGCAGCGGGCCGATCCGCGCGTGCACGCGGCCAGCGAGGACGACTGGTACACCGAGTACCTCGACGCCATCATCGCGGCGCGCGTGGTCGAGGGGGTCGAGGACGCGATCGCGCACATCGCCCGCTACGGCTCGGCGCACACCGAGTCGATCGTCACCGAGAATCAGGCGACCGCGGAGCGCTTCCTGCAGCGCGTCGACAGTGCGATCGTGCTGCACAACGCCTCCACGCAGTTTGCCGACGGCGGCGAGTTCGGCATGGGGGCGGAGATCGGCATCTCCACCGATCGCTTTCACGCGCGCGGCCCGGTCGGGGTCGAGCAGCTCACCAGCTACAAGTACGTGGTACGCGGCGCGGGCCAGATCCGGCCGTGAGCGCTCAGGCGTGCACTGCCGGCTCGTCGTGCGGGTGCGCGCCGCCCGTCGCGCAGCGCTCGCAGTTCACCCAGCCGGAGTCGCCGTCGGCGTAGTGCTCTTTCTTCCAGATCGGCAGCCGCTGCTTGATCTCGTCGATGATGTAGCGGCAGGCGAGGAACGCCTCGTGCCGGTGCGGCGCGCTGACGCCAACCCACACGGCGAGCTCGCCGATGGCAAGGTCGCCCAGCCGATGTGCGCACGCCGCGTGCGCGACCCCGAAGCGCGCCGTGGCCGCGGCGATTATGCGCTGCGCCTCGCGCACCGCGAGCAGCTCGTAAGCCTCGTACTCGAGATGCCGCACCTGCCGGCCGTCGTTGTGGTCGCGCACCCAGCCCTCGAAAGTCGCGCAGCCACCGCAGGCGGCGTCGGCGAGCGTCGCGCGCAGCGCACCGGTGTCGATGGCGGTCCGGCTGAAGTGAAACGGCGCGCTCATCGTGGGGCTGCCGCGCTCAGCCACCCGCGACCGGCGGAATGAACACCACCGAGTCGCCGTCGGCCAGCGGAGCCGCCCAGTCGCCGAACTCGCCGTTGATGGCGACCCGCAGCACCGCGGTGTCGAGCGAGAACGGGTGGCGCTGCGCGAGCTCTGCGTACAGCTCGCGCGCGGTGCGCGCGCCGGTGAGCAGCGCCTCCTCGCGCCGTCCGGCCTGCTCACGCAGCAGCGCGTAGTACTGCACGGTGACGTGTCGTGAGAGGGAAGCTGCAGGGGCGCCGAGGACGCTCATGGCGGCAGCATACTCCTCGGGGGTGTTGGCGTTGTCGAGGGCCCGCGGGTCGGGCTCATCGAGCAGCTCGACGTCGGCACTCATGAGGAACTTGCGCGGGCAGTTGTGGCCGCGCGCGACGTACGCGGCGAGGACCGGGCGGCTCGCCGGCTCGTACACCGCGCACAGCGGCTCGGGCAGCCCGTCGTGGCTCGAGCGGAAGGCGGTGGCGAGCCGCGCCGGCGCGCGCGCGCGCAGCAGGCAGTCGAGCGTCGCCGCATCCAGCAGCGGCAGATCGCACGCCAGCACCAGCCAGGCGCAGTCGGGAAAGCGCTCCTGGGCGGCGAGGATCCCGGCGATGGGACCCAGGCCCTCGCGGGTATCGGCGATCTGCTCGAATCCGGCGCGCAGCGGCTCGTGCCGTTGGTCACCGCGTACGGAGATGAAGCAGCGGGCGGCGCGCGGCGCGAGCAGCGCCATAGTGCGCTCGAGCTGCGTGCGGCCAGCGACCGGCAGCGCCGCTTTGTCCTGGTGCATGCGCGTACTGCGCCCGCCGGCGAGCACCAGGCCATAGAGCGGCGTGCTCATGCGCGACGCTTCGGTCGCGCGCGCGCGAACGCGCGGCGGCCCCCCGTCTTCGCCATGAGGCGCACCGACTCGATCTCGATGTCGTGGGACAGCGCCTTGCACATGTCGTAGATGGTGAGCGCCGCCACCGTGGCGCCGGTGAGCGCCTCCATCTCGACGCCGGTGCGGTGATGCACCGACACGCGGCAACGCACCACGATCACCCCAAGGCGGGGCTGCTCGATCTCGACCTGGCAGCTCTCGAGGGGCAGCGGATGACAGAACGGGATGAGCTCATGGGTGCGCTTGGCGGCCATCACGCCGGCGACGATCGCCGTATCGAACACCGGTCCCTTCCTGGTGCGGTGGCCGCTCGAGCGCAGCGCGCGCGCCACGGCGGCTGGCAGGCGGATGCGCGCTTCGGCGAGGGCGGCGCGCGGCGTCACTCGCTTGTCGCCGACGTCCACCATGGTCGGCCGGTCGCGGGCGTCGAGGTGCGTGAGGCGCGGTGCGCGCGGCATCAGCCACCGATGTAGAACATCTCGACCTTGCGCGCCTCGCCGTGACCGTGCGGCAGGCTCGCGCGCAGCTCGCTGTAGCGATCGGCGCGCCGCAGCCACAGCGAGGAGATGATCTCGATGAGCTGTTCGTCGCCGGATCCGCCGCGCAGCGCGTCCCTCAGGCTCGTGCCGTGGGCGGCGAACAGGCAGGTGTAGACGACGCCGTCGGAGGACAGGCGCACGCGCGAGCAATTGCCGCAGAAGGGCTGTGAGACGGAGGAAATGAAGCCGACCTCGCCGCTGCCGTCGGCGAACGCGTAGCGCTCCGCCACTTCGCCGCGATAGCCGGGCTCGAGCGGCATGAGCGGCCAGCGCGCCGCGATGCGCGCCACGAGCTCCTTCGAGGGCACCACCAGCTCCGAGCGCCAGTGGTTGCGATTGCCGACATCCATGTACTCGATGAGACGCACGATCACGCCGCTGCCGCGGAAGTGCTCGACGAGCGCCTCGACGTGCTGGTCGTTGATGCCGCGCTGCACGACGGCGTTGACCTTGATGGGATCAAGTCCTGCGCGCCGCGCGTGCTCGATACCGTCGAGCACTTCCTCGGGGCTGCCGAAGCCGCCTGACATGCGCGCGAACACCGCCGGGTCGAGGCTGTCGAGGCTCACGGTGACGCGCTTCAGGCCTGCGGCCCTGAGCTCGCTCGCGTACTTCGCGAGCAGCGCACCGTTGGTGGTCAGCGCCACGTCATCGACCCCGGGTAGCGCCGTGAGGTCGCCGATCAGGTCGCTGAGGTTGGCGCGCAGCAGCGGCTCACCGCCCGTGAGGCGGAGCTTGCGTACCCCGAGCTGTACGAACAGGCGCGCCAGCCGCACGATCTCGTCGAAGGACAGCCGCTCGTGCGAGCCGAGGAAGCGGTACTTGTCGTGGTAGGTCTCGCGCGGCATGCAGTACGGGCAACGGAAGTTGCACCGGTCCATCACCGAGATGCGCAGGTCCCGCATGGGGCGCTGACGCGTATCCCGGGGTCCGGGCCGCACGCCGAGGGGAACGATGACGTCCGAGGCAGGCATGAGACAGCAAGTATGGAACGGCTCGGGCGGCGCTGGCTATCGGCCGAAAGAGGGGAGCTCCCGGAGGGCCCGCACCGCCGCGCCTCAGCGCCAGCGGAAGAAACGGGTGACGAAGCCTTTCTTGTAGGTATTGGGGCCGGGCGGCAGCTCCACGAAGCCGTCCGTGCCCGCCAGCGCGGTGAAATCCCCGGAGCCGTTGGTCGGCGCCGGCATGACCCACGGGCGCCCCCAGTCGTCCTGCTCGATGCGCACGGGGAGGAACGAGGTGAGCTGTGCACTGACGGTCGCGGGCGCGCCGAGCGCCAGCCGCTCCGGCGGCGCTGGCGTCTGCCCGAGGCTGGCGAACAGTGCCGGCAGCACGTAGCGGCTCAGGCACACGAGCGTCGAGACCGGATTGCCCGGCAGGCCGAACACTGCGGCGCCCGAGGGCGCAACGCCGAACCACAACGGCTTCCCCGGGCGCTGCGCCACCTTATGAAAAATGGCGTGCACGCCCAGCTGTTCCAACACCTGCGGCACCAGGTCGAACTTGCCGGTCGACACGCCGCCTGACAGCACCAGTACGTCGTGCGTTTCGAGGTGGAAGCGCAGCCGCTCGTGCAGCTCGTCGGCGTCATCCTGCAGATGATCGTCCGCCACCCGCTGGAAGCCCTGCTCGCGCAGGGCACTGACGATCGCGTAGGCGTTGGAGCGGCGCACCTGGTGGGCGAGTACCGGCTCGCCCGGCTCAACGAGCTCGTTGCCCGTCGAGATGACGGCGAGCATCGGCTGGCTGCTCACGCGGATGCGCGCCATGCCGGCGGAGGCCGCGATGGCGATCTCGGGGGCGCGCAGTCGCGTGCCGGCGGACAAGAGCAGCGTGCCCTGGCGCGTGTCGCTGCCGCGCCGATGCACGTGCTGCCACGGCCCGGCGCGCGCCGACGAGGCGAGTGCCGCCTGGCCCTCGGTAACGGTGAGCTCCTCTACCGGCACCACGCAATCGCAGCCGACCGGGAGCACGGCGCCGGTCATGACGTCAATGCAGGCACTGGCTGCGGCGAGCGTGAGCGGCGGATCGCCGGCGGCCTGGGTGGCCTGCACGCGGAAGCTGCGCTGGCCGCCCGCGACCGCCTGGCTGTCGAGCGCGATGCCGTCCATGGCGACCCGGTCGAACGGCGGCTGGTCGCGCTCAGCGTAGATGTTCTCGCGCAGCACGCCGCCCGCACACTGCGTGAGCGGCAGCGACTCGATCGGCAAGCACTGCAGGTGTTGCCCGATCAGCGCGTCGGCTTCGGCGGGGGTCAGCACTCAGGGCTTCTTGCTGTCGGCGGACTTTGCCTTGAAGACCTTTACCTGCTCGTTGAAGCGGTCCGCCACGCTCTGCAGCTGATCGATCGCGGCGTTGTGCTTCTGCGTCTCGACGCGCTGCATGTCGGCCTTCTGTTCCGGCTTGAGTTTGTCACCGGCGCTGGCGATGGAGACCTCGACCGCCTTGTCGATGCACGCGACGTAGTCGTTGATGGCCTTGTTGTAATCGGCGACTGCCTTCTGGCCGGCGAGCATGTCCTGGAGCGTGGCGGAGGCGCCGTCCGGGAGCTTGTCGGGAGGCGGGGGGTAGGGGCAGTCGGCATACGCCGCGCCGGCCGAGAGCGCCGCCGCTGCCGCGAGGACCAGAAGAGCTTTCATACGTGGCATCCGCCTGGAGTTGGAAAGGAGCGCTATCTTAAGAGGCGCTCGCCGCCGAAGGCTACTGTGGCGCGGCGACCGCCCCGGCCGCGGGACTCCCGCTCAGGGCCGGCCGCCGAGAAAGCACTCGTGCGCGTGATCGTCCACGACCCCGACGGCCTGCAGGTAGGCGTAGATGATGGTGGTGCCGACGAAGCGGAAGCCGCGGCGCGCGAGATCCTTAGAGACCCGGTCGCTGAGCGCGGTGCGCGCCGGGAGCTTGCGGCCGCGGCGGCGCGTGACGCTGGGGCGGCCGCCGACGAACGACCACAGGTAGCGGTCGAAGGAGCCGAGCTCGCGCTGCACGGCGAGGAACGCGCGCGCGTTGCTCACCGTAGCGGCTATCTTGAGCCGATTGCGTACAATGCCCGCATCGCGAATCAGCGCCGCACGCCGCCGTGCGTCGAAGCGCGCCACCTTGCGCGGATCGAAGTTGGCAAAAGCGCGACGATAGCCGGCACGCTTGCGCAGAATCGTCGACCAGGAAAGGCCTGCCTGCGCGCCCTCGAGGATAAGCAGCTCGAACAGCCGACGGTCGTCGTGCACCGGCCGGCCCCACTCCTCATCGTGATAGCGCTGCATGTCGGGATCGGCATCGCGGGCCCAGCGGCATCGCGGCCTGTCGGGTTCATTAATGGTAGTCAATGTGCGCACGCGCCGTCCTCCAGCGGTTAGACTAACCGATATCCGTGAACCGCCTGGCGCTCCCTGCCGTCGCCGGCCTGTGCTGCGCGATCTTGCCCGCGCTGCGCGTAGCGCACGCCGATGCCGGTCCGCCCTATATCACTAACGATCCCGGCACGCCGGGCAACGGCAACTGGGAAATCAACCTCGGCTCGATGACGACCGTGTCGGGCGGGGTGACTTCCTGGCAGCTGCCGCAGATAGATCTCAACTACGGGCTCGGCGACCGCTTCCAGCTCACCTATGAGATCCCGTACGTGGTGCAGAGCGCGAGTGGCGCGCCGAGCGCGAGCGGCTGGAGCAACGCGTACCCGGGCATCAAGTGGCGGTTCCTCGATCAGGGCGAGGGCGGCTGGCAGATGTCTACCTTCCCGCAGCTCGAGACCGCAGGTTCGGTGAGCGCGCAGCGTCGCGGGCTCGCCGAGGACGGTCCGCGGCTGCTGGTGCCATTCGAGGTGGCCAAATCGGTCGGACCGCTGGATCTGGATTTCGAGGCGGGCTATTACTTTCCGCTCCACGACCACGGACCCGAGGAGCGCATCCTCGGCTTGGTCGCCGGACACAAGTTCACCCAGCGCCTGGAGTTCGACGCCGAGCTCTACAACGAACACGCGATGGGAGCGCTGCCCAACTACACGACCCTCGACGTCGGCGGCCGCTATCGTCTCGGTCGCGGGTTCATATTGCTGTTCATGGCCGGGCGCAGCATCGCGAACTCGAGCGGCCAGGTGGGCTTCATGAGTTATGTCGGTATCCAGATCCTCCTCAGCCACTACGGGCTGGAGCTGGAGGCCGACGAGCACTGAGGAATGCGAGCGGGGAGGTATTCATGAGCACGTTTTCCAGACGCGATGTCCTGGCACTGACGGCCGCGGGAGCGACCTTCGCGGTCTCCGGCCAGGCGGCGGCGGCCGGCAAGGCAGGTCTCGGGGACCTGAGCCCGATGACCGGCGACGCGCAGCCCATCAGCACCGCCGAGCACGTCGCGCGGCTCGCAAAGGTCCAGGGGCTGATGCAGCGAAGGCAGTTCGGCGCTTTTCTGGTGGAGGCCGGCCCCTCGCTCGAGTACTTCACAGGCATCCGCTGGCATCGCAGCGAAAGAACTACCGCGGCGCTCATTCCCGCCAGCGGTCGCACCGTCGTGGTGACCCCCTATTTCGAGGAACCCTCGATCCGCGAGACCCTCAAGGTGCCCGCGGACGTGCGGTCGTGGAAGGAGGACGAAACTCCATTCGCGCTGCTCGCCGGCGCGCTGCGCGAGCATTCGGCGGACTCACTGGCCATCGAGCCGACCACCAGGGAATTCATCGTCGAGCGGACATTGACGGCGGCAGGGGCCACGGGTCCGGTCGCGATGCCCGGCGACGAGCTCATCCGCGCGTGCCGGATGCACAAGTCGGCGACGGAGCTGGCGCTCATGCAGGCCGCCAATAACGTCACCATCGCCGCTCTGCGCTACACGCACCGCCGGGTCGAAGCGGGAATGAGCGGCGCCGATATTCTTGCCCTGATGGTGAACGCCACCCAGGCGCTCGGCGGCTCGCACGAGTTCACCCTGGTGCTGCTCAACGAGGCGAGCGCCTTTCCGCACGGATCGATCAAGCCGCAGGAGCTGCGCGAAGGCTCGGTGGTTCTCGTCGACACCGGCTGCAGCGTGCACGGTTACCAATCCGACATCTCGCGCAGCTGGGTCTTCGGCAAAGCCTCGCCGCGACAGCGGGAGGTATGGGACACGGTGAAGCAGGGTCAGGAGGTCGCGCTCGCGACGGCGAAGCTCGGCACGCCCACGGGTGCCATCGACAAGGCGGTGCGCGACTTCTACGAGCAAAAGGGCTGGAGCAAAGACTATGGGCTGCCCGGGCTGTCGCATCGCACCGGACACGGGATCGGCATGAACGTGCACGAGGCGCCCTACCTGGTGCGCAGCGACACCACGCCGCTCGAGGCCGGGATGTGCTTCTCCGACGAGCCGGGACTCTACATTCCGGGCGAGTTCGGCATCCGCCTCGAGGACTGTTGGCACATGACCGAGACGGGCCCGAGGACCTTCACGCCGCTCGCCAAGTCTTTGGACGAGCCGGTCTGAGTGCGAGCAGCACAGCGAGCAGCGCGATCGGGGTCGGTGCCCCACACGGTCATACGACTCGCGGACAATTCTTGACGGATGTGCCGGCCCGGGCGGCGCGCGGCGACTTTATACTCGGTCGCAAAGGCGCGAGACCTGGGGGACAAGGTGTGCTTGGAAACTTCGGGCGTTCGCGCACCGTAAGCAGCGCGATGCCGATCCACACGCCCGCCCGCGGGACGGCAGTCGTCAGCCGCCTTGCCCGCGCCGCGCTGCCGGCGCTTGTGCTCGCCGGTATGCTGGCCTCCCCGCGGGCTCGCGCGGAAGAGCTTACCGTGCTTGCGGGAGTGACCGACAGCGACGACCACACGTCCGGAACCTATGCCTGGGGGTTGGAGTACCGGCAGCAGCTGCTCACCGACCTCGACACATCGTTCGGCTACCTGAACGAAGGTCATCTTCCCGGTCACTTTCGCGATGGCGCAGTCCTGCAGCTGTGGGGCCACACCCTCTGGCGACAGCGCGTCGATCTCGCCCTCGGCGCCGGTCCCTACATCTACTGCGACACGCAGACTTACCCCAACGGTGGCGAGCGGTACAGCAACTATCACAGCGTTGGTGCGATCGTCACCGGTTCACTGAGCTACACGCTGTCGCGCGACTGGTTTGCACGTCTGGAGCTCAGTGAGGTCATCGCTCCCGGAAATGTGGCAACGCGAACCGTGATGCTGGGCCTAGGGTATCGGCTGCAGCCCTTCATCGACGCCCTGAGTCACTCCGCGCAGGATCTCCCTCGGGCTGCGGATCCGGACGCGGCGAACGAGCTCGGAGTGTTCTACGGCCAGACCATCATCGACGGTCAGCATGCGGACGCATCGGCCGCCTTCGGGGTCGAGTACCGGCGCAGGGTCGGCCGTCACTTCGAACTGTCCGCAAGTGTCATCGATGACGGCGATGGGCTGGACGGGCGGCATGCGGGCATGACCGGTGAAGCGTGGATCGTTCAGGACTTTCTCTCCCGGCAGCTCGTGGTGGGTCTCGGCCTGGGAGCGTACCTCGGGTTCGAGTCCTACCAGACGATCTATCACACCACGGCGGCGAGCGCGGTGGGACTCGTATCCATGACGGCCAGCTGGCGCTTCACACGCTCGCTCGCGCTGCGGTTGGTCTGGCATCGCGGAGTCACCGGCGACGATCAGGACCGGGACGTCGTCACGCTCGGTCTCGGCTGGCGGTTCTGAGACCGAATTGCTCTGAGAACTCTGCGCGCCCGGAGAGATTCGAACTCCCGACCCTCAGGTTCGAAGCCTGATGCTCTATCCAACTGAGCTACGGGCGCGGCGCGCGGGATTCTACTGCGCAGCTGACGGGGGCGCCTAACCGCGCGGGTTTCCCGAGCGCCTCGCGCGGCGCAGAATGCGCGGCACGAGCAGGCCGCGGAGTGTCGTCCATGTCGCTATTCGACTTATCTGGCAAGGTCGCCCTGATCACCGGCTCGAGCCGCGGCATCGGCAAGGCCATCGCCGTACACATGGCCGCACACGGCGCGCGCGTCGTCATCTCGAGCCGCAAGCAGGAGAGCTGCGCGGCCGTGGTCGCGGAGATCGCCGCCGCCGGTGGCACCGCCATGGCGCACGCCTGTCACGTCGGGCACAAGGAGGAGCTCAAGGCGATGGTCGATGCGGTGGTGGCCGCCTGGGGCCGGATCGACATCCTGGTGTGCAACGCCGCCACCAACCCGCACTTCGGCCCATCGGCGACGCTCACCGACGAAGCCTTCGACAAGCTCATTCGCACCAACCTGTACAGCAACCTCTGGTTGTGCAACCTGACGCTGCCCGCAATGGCCGCGCGCAAGGACGGCGCAGTGATCATCCTGTCGTCGGTGAGCGGCTTGATGGGTAGCGCGCTGCTCGGCGCATACGGCATCTCGAAGGCGGCCGACATGCAGCTGGCGCGCAACCTCGCGGTCGAGTGGGGCGCCCACAACATCCGGGTGAACTGCATCGCGCCCGGCGTCATCCGGACGAAATTCTCCCAGGCGCTGTGGGCGGATCCGGCGCGCGCCGCAGCGCTGGCGCGCGGCTATCCGCTGCAGCGCCTCGGCGACCCCGACGATGTCGCCGGCGTCGCGGTGATGCTCGCCTCGCGCGCGGGCAGCTTCATCACCGGGCAGACGCTCGTCATCGACGGCGGCGGCCTGATCGGCGGCGGCGAGCGGCTGTTGTAGCCGCCGCGTGCGCTCACGCGGGGCGCGCACCTGCGCGGGTCAGGGAGTAGCCGATGCCGAGCAGCGCGAACCACACCGGCGCCACGTAAAGCGCGACCCGGGTGCCGGGATCGAGCGCCAGCAGCCCGCTCACCCCCGCGAGGAACGCGAGAGTGATCCAGTTCGCGAACGGCGCACCCGGCATGCGAAACGGCGCCGCCGCGGCCTTGCCCGCCGCGACCGCGCGGCGATAGTTACGATGCGACACCAGGATGATGCCCCAGGTCCAGAAGGTGCCGACCAGCGCGACGCTCGTCACCCAGGTGAACACCTGATCCGGCACCCACTTGTTGAGCGCCACCGCGATCAGGAGCAGCGCCGCCGTCCCATGGAGGGCGGGTCCGGGCACGTTGCCGCGATTGAGCCGGGCGAACACCCGCGGTGCCTGGCCGCGCTGCGCCAGCGACCACAGCATGCGCCCGGTGCTGTAGAGCCCGCTGTTGCAGGAGGAGGTGGCGGCGGTGATGACCACGAGATTGATCACGGCCGCCGCCGCCGGAACGCGCATCTTCTCGAACACGAACACGAACGGACTGACGCTCGGGCTCAGCTCCGTCCACGGCACCAGCGACATGATGACGAGCAGGGCGCCGATGTAGAAGATGAGAATCCGCACGATGATGCCGTTGGTGGCCCGCGGCAGTACCACGGCGGGGTCGCGCGCCTCGCCCGCCGTGACGCCGATGAGCTCGACCCCCTCATAGGCGAACATGACGATCTGCATGGTGAGCAGCACGCCGAGGATGCCGAAGGGCAGCACGCCGCCGTGCGACCAGAGATTCGAGAAGCTGGCGGTTGCGCCCAGGTCGCCGAGGTGGAAGAAGATCACCGCCAGTCCCGCCACGATGAGCCCGAC
The DNA here is from genome assembly GCA_963804465.1 of uncultured Gammaproteobacteria bacterium. Taxonomy (GTDB): domain Bacteria; phylum Pseudomonadota; class Gammaproteobacteria; order Steroidobacterales; family Steroidobacteraceae; genus 13-2-20CM-66-19. Next base: position 683,048 of record CAWDQL010000016.1, on the reverse strand, counting down.
GATCGTGACCACCTTGATGAGCGCGAACCAGAATTCGAGCTCGCCGAACACCCGCACGGCGAGCAGATTCGTGCCGTAGAGAATCAGCAGCGCCACCAGCCCCGGCAGCCACTGTGGCACGTCGGGGAACCAGAAGCGCACGTAGATGCCGATGGCGGTGAGCTCCGCCATGGCGGTCGCTACCCACGCGAACCAGTAAGACCAGCCGGTGGCGAAGCCGGAGAACGGCCCGCAGAACTCATCGGCGTAGGTTGCGAAGGAGCCGGCCACCGGGCGGTAGGTGAGCAGCTCGCCGAGCGCCCGCATGATGAAGAAGATCGCGACGCCGCCGATGGCGTACGCGAGGATCAGCGCCGGTCCGGCGGAATGAATCGCCTTGGCGGAGCCGAGGAACAGCCCGACACCGATCGTTCCGCCGAAGGCGATCAGCTGGATGTGACGGTTGCGCAGGTTTCGCGACAGGTCCGGCATGCAAGCTCCTAGTGCGGTGGCGGCGGTTCCAGTAGCGCATAGCGCCGTCCCTGCGGCAACTCGTAGCGCTGCACGAGGACCGCGGACCCCGCCGCCGTCAGTGCTGCGGCGATGCCGTCACCCGCCGCCGGCAGCGGCCGAAACCGCCCGATGAACTCCGTGAGCGCGCCGCTCGCGTGACCCGGGAGCAGCACCAGCACACGCGCCTGCGGTCCATGGGCCGCAAACCAGCCGCCGACCACCTGCCGCGGCTCGCCGGCGCCGCTTCGCAGCACCTCGAAGGGAGCGCTGAAGCCGTGATCGAGCATCGCGACCGTGGTCTCGTCAGGGTCGAGGAGAGCGAGGCTCGCGTTCGCGGTGTCCGTGTGGATATGGGCGGCGAGCACCGGCAGGTCCTGCCAGCGGTCGACGATGGGGAAGGCGGGGCGGGCCGCCAGGCAGAAGACTGCCGCGTAGGTCGCGTAGCCCCAGGCGAGGCTGCGTTGCGGCGCGCCGTGGCGCAGCGCGTGCACTGCACAGCTGAGTCCGACGGCCGCGATCGCCAGCACACCGAGCGCCGCGGCAGCGCATACGCCGGTCGCTCCCGCTGCCGCGGCGGCCAGCACGGCGAGCGCCAGTGCGAGAGCCATCGCGACGACAGCGATCAGCGCCACGGTTCCGAAGAGCGCCAGCCGATCGAGCCGCGAGACCTGACGCTTAAGGTCCGCCGCCCACAGGCCCGCGAGCAGCCCGAACCCCAGGAGCGCCGGAGCCGCGTAGATGTCGCGCGCCGTGGCGGCGAGCGACAGCACCACCAGCGAGGGAATACTGGCGGCGAGCGCAAAGCGCCACGCCGTGCCCGGCGGCCCCGGCTCGCGTGCCCGGGCCCAGGCGCGAGTGAGCGCTGCGCCCACCACGAGTGTCCATGGCAGGAGGTACACCGGCAGCGCGAGCAGGTACTTGCCGGGGGTGTTGTGATGGCCGCTCGTGTAGTCGAGCCCGGCAGGGGCGGCGACCTGGGTGAAGCGGCCGACCACGTTGTTCCAGAAGAGCGTTCGCAATGCCTCGTCCCCGTGAGCCGAGCGCGCGACCGCGATGACCCACGGTCCGATGATCAGCGCCTGCAGCGCCAATCCCGCATACAGCTCGAAGCGCCGCAGCTCGCTCCAGCGTCGTTCCCACACGATGAGTGTCAGGAGCGCGAGGCCCGGCACCAGCCACCCCGGAGCGCTTTTTGCCATGAAGCCGATTGCCGCACCAACGTGCAGCAGCGCATAGCCCGCGAGCTTAGGGGCACTGGCGGGGGCGCGCAGCCCAAGCCACGCGCCGAGCAGTGCCAACGCACAACCGGCGAGCAGACAGGCATCGGGCGCGAGCCACACGGCGACGCGAAACACCGTGAGCGCGCTCGCTGCCACCAGCGCGGCGAGCAGCGCCGGCAGAATCTCCAGCTGCATGGCAAGCGCCAGCGCTCCGACGGCGAGCGCCGTGACTACGGCGTACAGCAGGTTGGGGGCGCGCGCTGCCCCGGGCGAGTCTCCCCAGGTCCTGATCGCAGCCGCCGACATCCAGTACGAGAGCGGCGGCTTCTCGAGGAATGGTGTGCCGGCGAGCTGCGGCAGCAGCCTTTCCTGCTGCCAGCTCATGCGCCAGGCGATGTCGGCCTCGCGCGGCTCATCCGGCGTCCACAGCCCGCGGTCGAAGATACCGACCAGCCACAGCGGCGCGAGCGCCAGCACGATGAGCGGCAGGGCGGAGCGGGCCCGCGGGGCACTCGGCGGCGCAGCTGGGTGCGGCGGTGAACTCAACATCCCCCCTGAGGCTTGGCACCTCGTGAGGGGGCGATTATGCGGGGACTAGAGCGAGTAGCGCACGACCACGCGTACCGCGCGGCCGTGATCGGCGGACCAGTGAGAGAAAGTCTGGCACACCTGACGCGTCCCGGACTCGGGCGCGCCTTCGGAATACTTCTCGGCGAAGCGCGCCTGTCCGGCTTCCTGCCCGGGGAGGAAGCGGCTCGTGTCCCAGGGCGTATCGGCATCGGCGGGGCGGCTGAAGAGCGCGACCTCGGTGACGGTGGCGTTCGCCGGGATGGTGGCACAGAGCGTTACCGGGACGGCTTCGGCCTCGCTGCACGCAGGCCTTGGCAAGTTGGCGCCTGCGGGTACCGGATCCGCTGCCGGCGTACCCGCGGCGGTTGGCGTGCGGCACGGCGGGAGCGTCGCGGCGACCGCCACGCCGTCAGTGCCGATCCGGCGGAGCACGCCGGTCTCGATCTCGCCGCGCTCGGCCGCGCGCGTCGCCTCGAGCTCCCCGGCGGTGTGGGTGACCTCCGCAATGCGCGACTGCAGCTCCTTCTGCATCGCGGCGGAGGCGAGGCGCTCGCCGTTGGTGAGCCACTGCGACAGGGCAAAGCCCGACGCGACCGACGTGCCGACAAGGACGAGGAAAATGATCCGCTGCAGGCGGTTCTTGCGGCGTGCGGCACTCGCGCCCTGGCCGCGGTCGCGCAGCGCCGCGGACCGGAACTGCAGGAACGAGGCCGACAGCGTCGCGGTGCCCGCGATGAGGGCGGCTAGCACTGATTCGGACATTGGCAACGGCAAGCGGCGGGTACTCCGGCGACACGCTAGCACGAGGTCCCCGCCATCCCGGCCGGTAAAAACGAAAAACCGCGACGCTGGTCACACCGCAGGTGGCGGGGCGGCGCCGCCTGCCGGCTGTTCCAGCCCCCTGGCCTCGAGCCACAGCTTGAGAGGCCGCGGGTCCTGCCCGAGGAGATGCAGTCCGAGCTTGGTGCGTCGCCACAGGATGTCCTCGGCGGTGCGCGCGAACTCCTCGCGGCACAGGTATTCGGTCTCGCGCTCGTAGAGACCGGGGAGGATCTCGCTGCCTAAGTCCGCGAGCGCAGCGGCGGAGCCGAGCACACGCTCGATGCGCGTGCCGTAGGCATGCGCATAGCGCCGGGCGAGCGCGGGCGGCAGCCAGGGGTAACGGCGCTCGACGATGCGCAGGAATACCGCGAAGCTCCCCTCCGGCAAATCGCCGCCAGGAAGGGTCGAGTCCACGGTCCAGGCTGAAGCGCGCGTGTCGAGGCAGGGCGCGAGCAGCTCGAGCGCATCCTCGGCCAGGCGGCGATAGGTGGTGATCTTGCCGCCGAACACCGAGAGCAGTGGCGCGGGGTGGCGCTCGAGCTCGAGCGCGTAGTCGCGCGTCACGCTCATGGGGTCGCGCGCCTCATCCGCGAGCAGCGGCCGCACGCCCGAGTAGCTCCAGCGCACCTCCGCCGGCGTGATCTGGCGGATGAAGTAACGGTTGGCGAGCGCGCACAGGTAGGCGATCTCGGTCGGATCGATGCGCACCGCGGCCGGGTCGCCGTGATAGTCGACGTCGGTGGTGCCGAGGAGCGTGAACTCGTGCTCGTACGGGATCGCGAACACGATGCGCCGGTCCTCGTTCTGGAAGATGTAGGCGAAGCGGTGCTCGAACAGCCGCGGCACTACTATGTGACTGCCCTTGACGAGCCGCACGCGGTGCGTCGTGTGGACCGGCGTCGCTGCCGCGATGAAGCGGTCGACCCACGGGCCGCTGGCGTTCACCGCGGCGCGCGCGTGGATGGTGGCGCGCCCGCCGGCGTCGGCGAGCACGGCGCTCCACTGCCCGTCGTGGGCGTTGAGGCGCTCGCAGCGCGTGCGCGTCAGCACGGTCGCGCCGCGCTGCCCGGCATCGAGCGCATTCAGGACCACCAGCCGCGCGTCGTCCGTCCAGCCGTCCGAATAGACGAAGCCGCGGATGTAGCCGCTCTTGAGTGCTCCTCCGGCGATGTGCGTGCGCAGGTCGATCGCGCCGGAGGCGGCGAGGCGCTCGCGGTGCGCGAGATGGTCGTAGAGCAGCAGGCCCGCGCGGATCAGCCACGCCGGGCGCAGATGCGGTGCGTACGGCATGATGAAATGCAGCGGCCGCATGATGTGCGGCGCCGAGCGCAGCAACACCTCGCGCTCGATCAGCGCCTTGCGCACCAGCGCGAAGTGAAACTCCTCCAGATAGCGCAGGCCGCCGTGGATCAGCTTGGTGCTCGCCGAGGAGGTATGGGCGGCGAGGTCGTCCTGCTCGGCGAGCAGCACCTTCAGTCCGCGGCCGGCGGCATCGCGCGCGATGCCGGTGCCGTTGATGCCACCGCCGACGACCAGCAGATCGACGCGGGCGCCGTCGATGGCGCTCAGGCGCGGCGCGACGCCTGCCGTCCGTAGTAGTCCGGATAGTCCTGGCTGAGACCCTTGAAGCGGCGGTGAATCCACAGATATTGCTCGGGAACCAGGCGCACCTGCGCTTCGATCATGTGGTGGTAGCGCTCGGTGTCGGCCACCGCGTCGTCGCTCGGGAAGTTATCGAACGCCGGGTGGATGACGGCCCGATAGCCCTGCGTCCCCGGCAGGCGCTGTATGAAATAGGGTAGCACTGGCGCGCCGGTCATGCGCGCAAAGCGCGAGGTGAGCGTGTTGGTGGCAGCCGGAATGCCGAACAGCGGCACCATCGCCGCGCCCTTCCTGCGGTAGCTCTGGTCCGGGGCGTACCACACGCACTCGTTGTTGCGCAGCGCGCCGACGAAGGCGCGGATGTCATCGCGCGAGATGCCGTGCCCGCCGTAGCCGGTGCGGAAGTGCTCCAGCGCATAGGCCAGCGCCTCGTTCCGGGTCGGCCGGTAGAGGAAGCCGATGCGGGTCAGCTCGCCGAGCGCCCGGCCGGCCAGCTCGATCGGCGTGAAATGCGCGGTGAGGAGGATCGCGCCGCGGCCGCGTGCCAGCGCCGCCTCGAGATGCTCACGGCCCTCGAGCTTGACCAGCCGGGCGAAGCGTGCCGGCGAGCTCCACCAGGCGAGCGGGATCTCGAGGAGCGCAATCCCCAAGCTCGCGAAGTGCGCGCGCAGCAGCCGCTCGCGGGCCGCGCGGTCGAGCTGCGGAAAGCACAACTCGATGTTGCGCCGGGCGGTTTTCACGAAGCGGGTGGGCAGGTGGCGCAGCAGCGCACCCAGCAGCCGCCCGAGGGACAGCATCGCGGCGAACGGCAGCAGCGCCAGCAGCCGCAGCAGGCCGAGTCCCGCCCATGTCGGCCAGTAGCGGGGTGAGAGCAACCGCCATCGCATCGAACCCCCTTGGGAATTTGCACCTTGCGCGCCGGGCGCGAGAATACTCCAAACCGGCGAATGAACTGTGCTCCAATGCTGCCCCGATGAGCCGTGCCGATCCGCAATATCTGACGGTGGAACTCACGCATGTCAGTCTGCGCCGGGGCGGGCGGCGGATTCTCAAGGATCTTAGCCTGGCGGTCCGCCCGGGCGAGCGCTGGGTGCTGGCCGGCGCAAACGGCGCGGGCAAGACGCAGCTGCTGAAGCTGATCGCCGGCACGGTATGGCCGCAGCCCGCAACGCGCAGCGTGCGCCGCTACGTGCGCGGCCGCCAGCAGTGGCTAACACCCGAGGGCGTGAAGGAAGACATCGCGTATCTCGGCGCCGAGCGCCAGGACAAGTACCAGCGCTACGGCTGGAACATGACCGTCGAGCGCCTCGTCGGCACCGGCATCCATCGCACCGATATTCCGCTCGAGCCGCTCACCGCCGCCGACCGGCGCCGCGTGCGCCGCGTACTGCGCGCGCTGCGCGTCGCGCAGCTCGCCCGGCGGCCGTTCCTGTCGCTCTCCTACGGGGAGCGCCGGGTGATCCTGCTGGCGCGCGCGCTGGCCTCGCGCCCGCGGCTGCTGCTGCTCGATGAGGTGTTGAACGGTCTCGACGCCGACAACCGTGCGCGCGTGCTCGAGTGGCTCGAGCGCCGCGACCGCCGTCTGCCGTGGGTGCTGGCCACGCACCGCCTGGAGGACGTGCCGCGCGCGGCGAGCCGTGCACTGGTGCTGGAGCGCGGACGGATCGTGTATGCCGGCGCGCGGCGCCGCGCGCCGTTCGCGCGCTGGCTGGCGGCAGAGTCGCGTGTCGCTCACGGCGCGCGCCGGAGGCGGGCGCGTGCGCCAGCCGCCCCGGCCGCTGCCCCGGGCCGGCAGCTCGTGCGCCTGCGCAACGCCCGGGTGTATCTCGAGGGCAGCCGTGCGCTGTCGGGCATCTCGCTCGCCGTGCGTAGCGGCGAGTGCTGGGTCGTGCACGGACGCAACGGCTCCGGCAAGACGACGCTGCTGCGCACCCTGTACGGTGATCACGGCGTGGCGATCGGCGGACACATTGAGCGCGCCGGCATTGCCCCGGGCGTGCCGCTCGAGCGTTTCAAGCGACGCGTCGGGCTGGTGGCGCCGCACCTGCAGGCCGAGCATCCGCGCGAGCTCACGGTGAGCGAGGTGGTGCAGTCCGGGCGGCACGCGAGCGTCGGCCTGAACGGCGCGCCGAGCCCCGCGGACCGTGCCGCAGCGCGGCGTGCGCTGACGCTCTTCGGGCTGACAGGCTTTGCGCGGCGCCCGCTGCGCGAGCTGTCGTACGGGCAGTCGCGCCGTGTGCTGTTCGCCCGCGCCTTCGTGCGCAACCCGCAGCTGCTGCTGCTCGATGAGCCGTTCGCTGGCCTCGATGCTCCGACGCGGCGCGTGCTGCTTGAGCGCGTGGCGGCGCGCGCCGCGGCCGGGACGGCCGTGGTGGTCACGACGCACCGCCTCGGTGACTGGCCCGGCTGCGCCACCCACGAGCTCGAGCTGGTCGGCGGTGAGGCGCGCTACTGTGGCCCGCTGCGACGCCGCTTGCGCTCGCGGCGCCGCGCCGCCACGGCGCACCTCGCCCCGGGAGTGCAATGAGTCGGCGCATCGCCACCCGGCTGATCGCCGCGCTCCTGCTGGCACTCTCGGTGCTGAGCGCGCTGGCCGTGGTGCTGTACGCACCGCGCTTCTGGGAGCGCTATCTCACCGCGGCGGCCGAGTCCTCCGCGAAGCTGCCCGCCTGGTACCAGCCGCGCGAGCTCGTGGTGGGCGCTCAGCAGCCGCCGGCGCCGCACGTTACGCCCGAGATCGAAGCGCTCGAGAGCCACGCCCTCGAAACCGCCGCCGCCTACGCCGGTGCACACGACACGCTGTCGCTCATCGTCGCGCGCCACGACCACGTGGTGTTCGAGCGCTATTGGGGCGGCAGCAACTTCGATACGCTGATCGACTCGGGGTCCTTCACGCGCGTGCTCGCGACGCTGGGCGTCGGGGTGGCGGTGGCGCACCGGCGCATCGGCTGGCCGGACGAGCCGCTGCGCTATTTTCTGCCCGAGTGGCGCGGCGACCCGCGTGGTGCCATCAGCGTGCGCAATCTCATGCAGGCCTCGAGCGGTCTGGCGCCGCCGCCGCAGAGTCGCGCGCCGTGGAGCGCGGCGGCGCGCGCGCTGTTCGGCAGCGACATCACGGGCGCCGTCATGGCGCAGCCGCAGCGCGATGCGCCCGGCCACACCTGGGCCGTGCAGCCGGCCGATCCACAGCTCCTGTCACTGGTGCTGGAACGCGCCACCGGGCAACGCTACGCAACCTACCTGTCGCAGGTGCTGTGGCGGCGCATCGGGGCGGGCGATGCGTGGCTGTACCTCGACCGCCCGGCGGGCGCCGCGCATGCCGACTGCTGCATGGTGGCGCGCCAGGGTGACTGGCTGCGCATCGGCGAGCTGCTGCTCGGCGATGGCAACTATCGCGGCTACGAGATCGTGCGGCCCGGGTGGGTGCAGCTGATGCGCCAGCCCGCGCCCGCCAATGTCGATTTCGGCGCGTCGCTGCGCCTCAACGCGCTTGCCGGCGGCGGCCGCACGCCCTACATGGCGCCCGACACCTATGCGGTCGACGGGGGCGAGGGCAACTTCCTGTGGGTCGTCCCCTCGCTCCACCTCACGGTGTTGCGCACCGCGAGGCGCGCGCATGCCGATTTCGACGAGTCGCGCATTCCCAACCTCATCGTGAGCGGAGCGCGCGACTTCGTGCCGCCGGTTGCGCGCCCCGGTCGCGACCTCTCGGGCCTCGTTCCCGGGCACTGAGTGCACCGATCCGGGCACCGCTTCGGCAAGGAGCTCAGGGAAGCGCGCGACTGACGGCCACTTCGATTCTCTCCGCCACGACGCGCACGGCGTGGGTCGGCAACGGCACTTCCGCGGGCGCTCCCAGCACCCGGCCGTCGCGGATGTCGAAGGCGGCACCGTGCAGCGGGCACACCAGGCGCGTTGCGCGCAGCCGGCCCTCGCACAGCCGCGCGTGGGCGTGCGTGCAGATGTTGTCGAGCGCGAACACCCCCTCGCGGCTGCGGCAGACGACCAGCTCGCGTCCGCCGATCATGCAGGCGCGCATGCCGCCGAGCGGCAGCTCGGCGAGCTTCATCACCACCTCGAACTCCGGCATGCCCCCGCTAGAGCGTCATCTGGGTATGGAAGATCGAGACCGCCTGGCCGCGGATCCACACGCCATCGAGGCGAGCGTCGCGGAACTCGAGCTCCACTTCGACGCGCCCGGGCCGGTGCAGGTAGTGGCCCTGGATGCCGGAGAAATGTGCCCGCCCGTCCGCGGGCGCGAGCAGGCCGAGCTCCGCGAGATACACGCCGAGCAGCCCGTGGGCGTTGCCGCTCACCGGATCCTCGGCGATGCCGAGCGCCGGACAGAACATGCGCGATTCGACCTGGTGATCGGCGCCCTGGGCACTGAAGGCGAACACGAAGTAACCCGCCGCGCCGAGCTGCGCGGACAGTGTGGTGAGGCGGGCGAGGTCGGGCTTGAGGTGGCGCAGCGGCTCGGCGCCGCGCACGCCGATCAGCAGCCGCGCGCCGCTGCCGCCGGCGATGCGCGGCGCGATGCGCGTGTCGAGGCCCTCGGAAGCGAGCGCCAGTGCATCGAGCACCGCAAGACGCTCGCGGTCGTTGAGCTCGCGCCCGAGCGGCGGCGGGCTGCGCCGGATGGCGATGCTGCGCTCCTCACCGCTGCCGCGCACTTCGACATCGACGATGCCCGCCTTGGATTTCTGCCGCTGCTGGCGCGGCGCATCCGGCCGCTGCGACAGCACGTACTGCGCGGCAACCGTGGCGTGGCCGACGAAGCCGATCTCGGTGCGCGGCGTAAAGAAGCGCGCCCGGACGCTGTGATCGGCGCCGTCGGCAGCGAGAATGAAGGCGGTCTCGGCGTTATTGAGCTCGCGCGCGACCGCCAGCATCTGCGCATCGCTCAGCACGTCGGCGTTGAGCACCACCCCGGTCGGGTTGCCGGTGAACGGCTCGCGGGTGAAGGCATCTACCTGGTGAATCTCGATCGTGCGCGTCATCGTTCCCATCCGCCTCGCCTGGCGCCCCGCTCATTCTATTCCTATCGCATGGCGCGTGGCTGACCCACGGCGCGCCGCCGCGGCGTGCAATACTGGGCGGCGGCTGACGGAGGGCTGTCATGGACATCGGTGTCGAAGTAAGTCTCTACCCGCTGCGCGCGGACTACAGCCCGCAGATCCATGCGTTCATCGACCGGTTGCGCGCCGATGAGCGGCTGAAGGTCGTCACCAACAGCATGAGCACCCAGGTATTCGGCGGCTTCGAGCCGGTCATGGATGCGCTGCGGGGGGCCCTGGGCGCGAGCTTCGCGAGCATGGGCCCGGGCGCGGAACGGGCCGTGTTCGTGATGAAGGTATTCGGGCCGCTGTCCGCTGCCTGAGGAGCCTCGAGCGGCGGGACGCGGCGCTGGCGGCGCGGATAGCGAACCGGCACACTACCGGCGGCACAGCCGCCGCATAAGACGCCGCGGTGTGGGGGAGGCAATGGCGCTTTTGCGTGTCGTGGATCGCGACGGGATCGAGCACGAAGTGGACGGCACGACCGGGCTCAAGCTGATGGAGAACCTGCGGGAGCTCGACTACGGGGTTGCGGCCATCTGCGGCGGCATGTGCTCGTGCGCTACCTGTCACGTCTACATCGATCCGGAGTGGCAGGCGAAGCTGCCGGCGATGATGTCGGACGAGCGCGAGCTGCTCGCGGAGCTGTCCCACTACCAGCAGAACTCGCGGCTGTCGTGTCAGGTGGAGTTCACGCCGGCGCTCGCCGGGCTGCGCGTGACGATCGCGCCCGACGAGTAGGGGGGCCGGTGTCCGCGGCCAGCGTGCAGTTCGAGACCCACGGCGCGGTGGCGCTGGTGCGGCTCAACCGTCCCGACAGCTCCAACACCCTCAATCTGCAGATGGCGATGGATCTGCTGGCTGCCGCCATGGCCTGTGCGCGCAACGCCGCGGTGCGTGCCGTAGTGCTCACCGGTGCCGGCCGCCACTTCTCCTTCGGCGGCGACCTGCGCGCCATACAGGCGCGCGAGCTCAGCCTCGATGGCCACGTGCGCGAGCTCACGACCTACCTGCACGCGGCGATCTCGCATTTCGTGCGCATGGATGCGCCGGTGATCGCCGCCGTCAACGGCACCGCGGCCGGTGCCGGCGTCGGCCTGGTTGCCATGGCGGATCTGGCGGTGTGCGGGCACAGCTCCCGGTTCAATCTCGCCTATACCAGCGTCGGCCTCACCCCCGATGCCGGCAGCTCGTTTCTGCTGCCGCGCACGGTGGGACTGAAGCGCGCCATGGAGCTGTTGCTGCTCAATCGCACCCTGAGCGCGGCGGAGGCGCTCTCCTGGGGGCTGGTCAATGAGGTGGTCGACGATGCGGAACTGCTGGAGCGCGCGGTGCAGCTCGCCGAGCAGCTCGCACACGGTCCGCTGAGCGCCTATGGCGCCACCAAGCGGCTGCTCGCTCACTCGCTCGGCGCCTTCGAGTCGCAGATGGTTCTCGAGAGCGAGACCATCGCCGCACAGGCCGGCAGCGCGGATGCCGCCGAGGGGATCGGCGCTTTTCTCGACAAGCGCCCGCCGCGTTTCACCGGCAAGGCGCCGCGCTAAAGCGGCGGACAGAGGCCACAGTCGCATGATGTCGTTCGTCGCGGTGCTGGTAGTGGCCCTGGTGCTGATCGTGGTGCGCGTGTATTTCAAGCTGCGCGCCGTGCAGCGTGCGCGCGTCGCGAGCTGGGACGCACAGCTCATCGAGCGGCTGCGCTCACGCGGCTACATCCCCTTCAACGACTATTCGGTCGACTTCTTCCTCGCCCTGCCGGACGAGGCGGCGTGCCAGCAGGTGCGCGCGCGGCTCGAGCCGGAATTCAGCGTCGACGTCAAGTCGATGCAGGACGACGGCGGGCTGCCCTTCAGCCTGCATGCCACCAAGAGCATGCGGCTCATCCTGCAGGACATGCAGACGCTGAGCGCACGCATGACGAAGCTCGCCGAGGAGTTCAAGGGGCGCTACGACGGTTGGGCGGCGTAGCCGCGCGCTCGCCTTGCGGCTGCGATCAACGCTCGGTCTGGCGTTTCACGGCCTCGGCGGCGGCGGCGATCGCTTCCCGGTCGCCGAGATAGCGGCGCGTGCACGGCTTGAGCTGCGCATCCAGCTCGTAGAGCAGCGGCACGCCGGTCGGAATGTTGAGCTCGACGATCTCGCTCTCGCTCAGCTGATCGAGCATCTTCACCATGGCGCGCAGGCTGTTGCCGTGGGCCACCACCAGCACGTTGTGCCCGCTGCGCAGCTCCGGTGCGATGCGCGCGTGCCAGTAAGGCAGCACCCGTGCCAGCGTGTCCTTGAGCGACTCGGTAGCCGGTAACTCGTGCGCTGCGAGACGTGCGTAGCGCGGGTCGAAGCGCGGGTGGCGCTGGTCCTCGGCCGCTAGCGGCGGCGGCGGGATGTCGTAGCTGCGGCGCCAGATCTTCACCTGCGCCTCGCCGTGCTCGGCGACCGTCTGTGCCTTGTTGAGGCCCTGCAGGGCGCCGTAGTGGCGCTCGTTGAGCCGCCACGAGCGCTCCACCGGCACCCACATGCGCTCCATCCCGTCGAGCATGATCCACAGCGTGCGGATCGCGCGCTTCAGCACCGAGGTGAAAGCGAGGTCCACCTCGAGTCGCTCCCTGACGAGCTCGCGCCCGGCCTGCGCCGCTTCGGCGCGGCCCTGCTCGGTGAGATCGACGTCGGTCCAGCCGGTGAAGAGATTCTCGAGGTTCCAGATGCTCTGGCCGTGACGGACCAGAATCAGCTTGCCGGGCGCCATGCGCTTTAGTTTGCCAGCCGGCGCACGGTCTCGAGGCCGACCGTCAGCGTGGCGAAATCGGCGGCGCCCGCCGTGCGCATGTCGGTGAGCGTGCGCTGCCAGTGCGCGAGCTCCTTGCCGGAGGCTTGCAGCCAGGCGCTGACGCGCTGCTGCGCGGAGCCGCGCTCGCGGCGGGTGAGCACGCGCTCGGTGAGGCGGCGATGTACCCTTAATGCGCCGTCGCGCAGGCCGGTGCGCGCGATTGCCTGCCACGGGCCGTCCACGGCGAGCTTCTCGATGCGGCCGCGCAGCCAGTCGACGCCGGTCGAGGTACCGACTTCGAAGTAGACACGCGCGGTCTCGGTCACGCTGACGCGATGCGCGCCAGCGATCTCGACGATGTCGAGCGCGGCGTTCAGCGCCTCGAGGCTGGCGACGCGCGCTGCCAGGTGCGGCGGCAGTCCCGCCTCGGTGTAACGACGCCGCGCCTCGTTGAAGCGCTCCAGCTCCGCTCCGCTGAGCAGCTCGGCGATGCCGGCTTCGAGCTGGTGCACGCCGCTGCGGAACTCGCGCACCGCGGCGTCGACCTGCAGGCCGCGGCGGCGCGCGCTGAGCAGCCAGTAGGTGGCGTGGCGCAGCAGGCGGCTGGTCTGAAAGACGGCTTCGTACTGCAGCGTTGCCGGCACGCGGTTGTCGAGTGCCTCGATCTGCTCCCACACCTCGCGCATCGCGAAGATCTCGCGCGCCGCCGTATAAGCACGCGCGATCTGCGCCGGTCCCGCACCGGTGTCCTCCTGCGCGCGCGCCACGAAGGTCGGCCCCATGCGGTTCACCAGGCTGTTGGTGGTGGCGGTGGCGATGATCTCGCGCCGCAGCCGATGGTGAGCGATGGCGCGCGGGAAGGCCTCCTGCACCGGCGCGGGGAAGTAGCGCACCAGCTCCGCCGACAGGTACGGGTCCTCGGGCACGTCGGAGGTCAGCAGGTGGTTGTTGAGCCAGATCTTGCTGTAAGCGAGCAGGATCGCCAGCTCCGGGCGCGTCAGCCCGAGGCCGCGCTTGCGCCGCTCGGTGAGCTCATCGTCGCTCGGCAGGAACTCGAGGGCGCGGTTCAGGTCGCCGGAACGCTCCAGCGAGCGGATCAGGTGCTGAGACTCCTGCACGCGCGCGGCGGACTGTACTTCGAGGGTGCTGATCGCCTGGCTCTGCAGGTAGTTGTTGCGCAGCACCAGCTCGGCGACCGCACGCGTCATACGCGCCAGCAGCCGATCGCGTGCGCCGAGCGTGAGCTTGCCGTCGGCCACCTGCGGGTTGAGCAGGATCTTGATGTTCACCTCGACGTCGGAGGTGTTGACGCCGGCGGAGTTGTCGATGAAGTCGGTGTTCAGGCGGCCGCCCTTCAGGGCGTACTCGACGCGGCCGCGCTGCGACAGCCCCAGGTTGCCGCCTTCGCCCACCACCTTGGCGCGCAGCTCCTTGCCGTTGACGCGCAGCGCGTCGTTGGTGCGGTCGCCGATCTCCGCGTTGCGCTCGTCGCTCGCCTTGACATAGGTGCCGATGCCGCCGTTCCACAGCAGATCGACCGGCAGCGCTAAGATGGCGCGGATGATCTCGATGGGCGCGGCGCTCGCCGCATCGAGGCCGAGCAGCGCGCGTGCCTCCGCTGGCAGCGCGATCGACTTGGCGGAGCGCGGGAACACGCCGCCGCCGCGCGATAGCCGGCGGCGATCGTAGTCGTCCCAGCTCGAGCGCGGCAGCGCGAACAGGCGCGCGCGCTCGGCGAAGCTCGCCGCCTGATCCGGGTCCGGGTCGAGAAAGATGTGGCGGTGATCGAAAGCCGCCTGCAGCCGGATGTGGCGCGACAGCAGCATGCCGTTGCCGAACACATCCCCCGACATGTCGCCGATGCCGACGACCGTGAAGTCGGTCTTCTGCGTATCGATGCCCATCTCGCGGAAGTGGCGCTTGACGCACTCCCAGGCGCCGCGCGCCGTGATACCCATCTTCTTGTGGTCGTAGCCGGCCGAGCCGCCGGAGGCGAACGCGTCGCCGAGCCAGAAGTGGTAGTCGGCGGAGATGGCGTTGGCGATGTCGGAGAACGTGGCCGTGCCCTTGTCGGCCGCCACCACCAGATAGGCGTCGTCGCCGTCGCGCCGCAGCAGCTGCGGCGGTGGCACGATGCGCCCGGAGACGATGTTGTCGGTGAGATCGAGGAGCCCACGGATGAAGGTCTGGTAGCAGGCCACCACCTCGGCCTGGATCTCCTCGCGGCCGCCGGCGAGGCGCTTCGGCACGAAGCCGCCCTTGGCGCCCACCGGCACGATGAGGGTGTTCTTGACGTTCTGCGCCTTCATCAGGCCGAGGACTTCGGTGCGGAAATCCTCGCGCCGATCCGACCAGCGGATGCCGCCGCGCGCCACGTAGCCCATGCGCAGGTGCACGCCCTCGACGCGCGGGCTGTAGACGAAGATCTCGAACTTGGGCCGGGGCAGCGGCAGATCCGGAATCTGCGCCGGATCGAACTTGAGCGACAGGTAGCTCTTGGGCTGACCCCCGGCACCGCTCTGGTAGAAGTTGGTACGCAGCGTGGCGCGTACCAGGGTGAGGTAGGCGCGCAGGATGCGGTCGTCGTCGAGGCTGGCGACCGCATCGAGGCCGGCACGGATCTGCGTCACCAGCGTCTCGGCGGCGCGCTCGGCGCGGGCGCCGCGTGCGGCGGCGGGCTCGAAGCGCTGCTCGAACAGCCGCACCAGGTTACGGGTGATGGCGGTGTTAGCCGACAGCGTGCGCTCCATGTAGACCTGGCTGAAGGGCACGCCGGTCTGCAGCAGGTAGCGGCAGTAGGCCCGCAGCACCACGATCTGGCGCGCGCTTAAGTCCGCGCCGAGCACCAGACGGTTGAAGCCGTCGTTCTCGATGGCGCCGCTCCAGGCGGCGAGGAACGCCTCGCGGAAGTTGCTCTCGACGCGCCCGATGTCGACGATCTCCGCGTCGCGGGGCTCGAGCTCGAAGTCCTGGATCCAGGCCGCGCCGCCCTCGGGCCAGGTGAGCGGATACGGTCGCTCGGAGATCACCCGCAGGCCGAAGTTCTCCAGCATCGGCAGGATGTCGGAGATCGGCACCGGATCGCCGAGCTTGAGGATCTTCAGGTGCACGCGTCCGGCACTCTGGGCGGCCGGGCGGTAGAGCTTGAGGCGCAGCGCCTGCGGCTCGCCGCGCAGCGCCTCGAGATCGATGAGATCGGGAAGCACCGTCTCGGGGGCGACGTCGTCCTGATAGGCGATCGGGAAGGCATGGCGGTAGCGGGCGAGCAGCGCGAGCCCCGCGGCCTCACCGCGCTCGTGGATCAAGAGCTCCCGCAGTCGGTCGAACCAGGTGAGCGCGGCATCGGCGATGCGGCGCTCGAGTGCCGCGAAGTCGGGCTTGTGCGGTTTACGCGGGTCGGTGCGCACCACCACGTGCACGCGCGCGTGGCTCGAGCCGGAGATCTGCGCCTGGCTCTCGACGCTCACGCCGGCGAAGCCCTCGAGCGCGATGCGCTCGATGCGCTGGCGCACCTCGGTGTTGTAGCGGTCGCGCGGCACGTATACCAGGCACGAGTAGAAGCGCTGGTAAGGGTCGCGGCGTACCAGCAGCCGCACGGTGCGGCGCTCGTAGAGATTCACCACGCCGCGCACGATGCGCACCAGGTCGGGCACGCCCGCCTGGAACAGCTCATCGCGCGGGTAGGTCTCCAGAACGTTGAGCACTTCCTTGCCGTCGTGGCTCGACGGATCGAGGCCGAAGTGCTCGATGACACTCTCGACCTTGCGGCGCAGTACCGGAATCTCGCGCGGGCTGCCGTGATAGGCGGTCGAGGTCCACAGCCCGAGGAAGCGGTGCTCGCCGTCGACCAGGCCGCGGCTGTCGAAGGTCTTCACGCCGACGTAGTCGAGGTATTCGGCGCGATGCACGGTGGCGATCGAGTTTGCCTTGGTGACGATCAGCAGCTCGGGTTCGCGCGCGCGTGTGCGCACCGCCCCGCGCAGCACCGTCGGTGCGGCCCGCCGTGTGCGGCGCTTGCCGCGCAGGATGCCGAGGCTCGACAGCACGTCCGGCACCAGCCGGTCCTCGGCGCGCCCGCGCTGCAGCCGATAATGACGGTAGCCGAGGAATACGAAGTGTCGGCCCTCCATCCAGTCGAGGAGGTGGCGCGCCTCGCTCACCTCCGCGGCCGGCAGCGGTGGCGGGTCGGTCTCGAGCCGGGCGATGATCTCGCGCACGCGCTCGCGCATCGGCATGAAGTCGGTCACCGAGCTGCGCACGTCGGCGAGCGTCGACTCGAGCTCGCGCCGCAGCTTCTCGAGCGGCGCGCCATCGGGCACGCGGTCGATCTCGTACAGCTGCCACGATTCGGGGTGCGCGGCCTGCGCGCCGTTGGCGCCGATGTCGATGAGGCGACCCTTGGCGTCGCGCCGCACCTGCAGCACCGGGTGCACGATCAGGTGCACCGCGAGCTCGGCGCGGCTCAAGGCCGTGCCGAGCGAGTCGACCAGGAACGGCATGTCGTCGGTGACGGTGAGCACCAGCGTGTGCGGCGACTCGAAGCCGTCGGCGGCGGCGACCGGATTGAACACCCGCACCAGTGAGCGCCCCGGCTGGCGGCGCGTCGCGAAGGCGAGGTGGGCGAGAGCGGCGTGCGCGAGCAGGCCCGGCGGGTGTCCGGCCAGATCCTCTTCGGCGACGCCGTGGAAATAGCTGCGCAGGAAGCGCTGCCGCAGGTCGTTACGGCCGCCGCCGCGCGGCGCGGCGCGCGCGATGCGCTCAATCAGCGCGACCCGCGCGGCGGGAATGCTGCGCAGCAGCCGGCTGTCTTCGGAAGCAACTTGGCTGTGCATGGCGGCGCGCGATTATACATGCGGCCCGCTGCAGGTGAGCGCGTGTCCCCGCAAAGACGCCCGGCCGGGGCTGTCCCGGCGCAATTCACGGACCTGAAGCGGCGCCTATAATGCCCACCATGAGCGACCTGCACGACAACCCGATGGGCACGGACGGGTTCGAATTCGTCGAATACACCGCGCCCGACCCGCAGTTGCTGCGGACCCTGTTCGAGCGGCTCGGCTTTCCGGTGGTGGCACGCCACCGCTCGAAGAACGTGACGCTGCACCGTCAGGGCGACATCAATTTCATCATCAATGCCGAGCCGCAGTCCTTCGCCCAGGGGTTCGCACGGCAGCACGGGCCGTCGGCGTGCGCCATGGCGTTCCGCGTGCGCGATGCCGCGGCGGCCTACCGCCGGGCGCTCGAGCTCGGGGCGAAGCCGGGACCGCAGAGTGCCGGCCCCATGGAGCTCAACATTCCCTGCATCGAGGGCATCGGCGGCTCGCTCATCTATCTGGTCGATCTGTACGGCGAGCGCTCGATCTACGACGTGGATTTCCGGCCGGTGGCGGCAGCAACCTCCGCCCGGGGTGCGGGGCTGCTGCTGATCGACCATCTAACCCACAACGTCCGCCGCGGACGCATGGACTTCTGGGCGGGGTTCTACGAGAAGCTGTTCAATTTCCGCGAGATCCGTTACTTCGACATCGAGGGCAAGCTCACGGGACTGCTATCGCGCGCCATGACCAGCCCGTGCGGCAAGATCCGCATTCCGATCAACGAGTCCCAGGACGACAAGAGCCAGATCGAGGAGTACCTGCGCGAGTACCACGGCGAGGGCATTCAGCACATCGCGCTCGCCACCGGCGACATCTACCGCACGGTCGAGGTGCTGGGCGCCCAGGGAGTTGCCTTCCAGGACACCCCCGACAGCTATTACGACGGCGTCGCGACGCGCGTGCCCGGCCACCGCGAGTCGCTCACCGAGCTGCGCTCGCGCCGCATCCTGATCGACGGCAATCCGGCGCGCGGCGAGGGCGTGCTGCTGCAGATCTTCACGCAGAACGTCATCGGCCCGATCTTCTTCGAGATCATCCAGCGCAAGGGCAACGAGGGCTTCGGCGAGGGCAATTTCCGCGCGCTGTTCGAGTCGATCGAGCAGGATCAGATCCGCCGCGGCGTGATCTAGTCATCAGCGCTACTCTCTGAGGGCGGGCCACGCAGTCAGAATCCGTAGCCGATGGTCTCTATACCGGCCACGACGCCGTTTCGGAACCGGATACGCTGCATCAGCCTGTTTGGGCCAAAATTGTAAATCCAGAGTTCCTCGTCCTCGGCGGACGCTACGACCTGGGTGGGCAGCCCGCATAGGGCGGCGACCTTCGCCTGACTCGTGCCTTTGGTGATGAGCTCAGTGCCGCACCGCATCGTCTGCCCGAGAGCGAGTGGCGGGCAGAGAACGAGTGTCGGGAGGAGAGCGAAAATTGCCACCCGTAAACCAACCCGACGGCGCGTCTTCCGGAGCATTCCAACGCCTCGACCAGCACTGGTATCGAATGCTGCCAGTTACAATGCAGAGAATCGCTGCCCGACGCAACCTTCTTAATCCGTTGTTAATCCCACATTAACCTCGGCAGCAACCGCTCGATTACGGCCGGTGCTCGCGCGTCAGATACTCGGCGCTTTGCATCTCGATGAGACGGCTCACGGTGCGCTCGAAGGGTGCATGGAGGCGCTCGCCGCGATACAGCCCGGCGGGCAGCGCGGCCGCGGACACGATCAGGCTGACGTTACGGTCGTAGAGCTCATCGATCAGCTCGATGAAGCGCCGCGTCGCGTCGTCGTCCGTCGCCTCCAGCACCGGCACGCCGGAGACGATCACCGAGCGGTACTCGCGCGCGATCTCGATGTAGTCGTCCTGGCTGCGCGGACCTGCGCATAGCGCCGCGAAATCGAACCACACGACGCCGGCTCCTTCACGGATCACGGCGATGGCGCGCCCCTCGATGACAACGCCGCCGCCGACGCGCACGGCGTGGCCGCCGAGCCGGTCGAACAGCAGCGCGAGGCGCGCCGGGGTGTCCGGCGCGCCCGCGGCCAGGTAGACACCCGCCTGGGTGAGTTCGCGCAGCCGGTAGTCGGTTGTACCGCCGACCCGCACCACCTCGACATGCCGCTCGAGGAGCTCGATCGCCGGCAGGAAGCGCGCGCGCTGCAGGCCGTCCTTGTAGAGCTCCTGCGGCTGCGTGTTGGAGGTCGCGACCAGCGTCACCCCGCGCCTGAACAGCCCGGCGAACAGTCCGCCGAGGATCATGGCGTCGGCGATGTCGCTGACCTGCAGCTCATCGACGCACAGCACGCGAATCTCGCGCGCGATGGTATCGGCGACGTGCTCGAGCGGATCGCGCTCGTGTCTGAGGCGCGCAAGCTCAGCCTGCACGTCGTACATGAAGCGGTGGAAGTGCTGGCGGCGGCGCTGCGCGAACGGCAGGCTGGCGAAGAACAGGTCCATGAGCCAGGTCTTGCCGCGGCCAACGCCGCCCCACAGGTACAAGCCGCGCACCGCTGCATCCGGCGGGCGCCGCCACAGCGCCTGCAGCCAGCGGCGCAGACGCGAGTGCTGCGCGCGCCGCAGCCGCCGGCGCAGCAGGTCGAGCCTGGCGAGCACGGCGCGCTGCTCAGGATCGGGACTGAAGCCACGCTCGCGGAGCGCGCGGGCGTAGGCCTGTTTCAGATCCTGCGCGCCGCTCACGCCAGTCAGGTCTTAAGCTCGGGCAGATTGCGGAAGTGCTCGAGCGCCTGCGGGTTGGCGAGCGCATCCAGGTTCCTGATCGGCAGGCCGTGGATCACGTTGCGTACCGCGAGCTCGGTGAGCTTGCCGGACAGGGTGCGCGGGATGTCGGCTACGGCGATGATGCGCGCCGGCACGTGACGCGCGGTGGTGTTGGTGCGGATCGTGGTACGGATCTCGCGGCTCAGCGCCTCATCGAGCACGACGCCCGGGCGCAGCCGCACGAACAGCACGACGCGTACGTCACCCTGCCAGTCCTGGCCGACGGCCAGCGCCTCAAGGATCTGCGGCAGGCTCTCCACTGCACCGTAGATCTCTGCCGTGCCGATGCGCACGCCGCCGGGGTTGAGCACCGCATCCGAGCGGCCGTAGATGATGAGCCCGTCATGCTCGGTGAGCGCGGCGTAGTCGCCGTGGTGCCACACACCGGGGAAGCGCTCGAAGTAGGCGGCACAGTAGCGTGCGCCGTCGGGGTCGTTCCAGAAGCCGATCGGCATCGAGGGGAAGGGCGCGGTACAGACCAGCTCACCGCGCTCCTTGAGCACCGGCCGGCCGTTGTCATCGAAGATCTCGACTGCCATGCCGAGCCCGCGGCACTGGATCTCGCCGCGGTGCACCGGGCGGAGCGGGCAGCCGAGCGCGAAGCACGACACGATGTCGGTGCCGCCGGAAATCGAGGCCAGCTGCAGATCGGCCTTCACGCTTCGGTAGACGAAGTCGAAGCCGTCGGGCAGGAGCGGTGAGCCGGTCGACAGCACGCTGCGCAGCGCCGTCAGCTCCACCGCACGCGCCGGCGTGTATGCGCTCTTCTCGAGCGAGCCGAGATACTTGGCGCTGGTGCCGAAGATGCTGATGCGCTCCTCCGCGGCCATGCGCCACAGCACACCCGGGTCGGGATGGAACGGGCTGCCGTCGTAGAGCACCAGCGTCGCCCCGGTGGCGAGGGCGCTCAGCAGCCAGTTCCACATCATCCAGCCGCAGGTGGTGAAGTAGAAGAGCCGGTCGCTGCGCCCGAGGTCGGTGTGCAACAGGTGCTCCTTCTGGTGCTGCAGCAGCGTGCCGCCGGCGCCGTGCACGATGCACTTCGGCACGCCGGTGGTGCCGGAGGAATAGAGGATGTAGAGCGGATGATTGAAGGGCTGCCGCAGGAAGCGCAGCCCGGCGCCGCGTGTTCCGAACTGCGCCCAGTGGCTGGCGCGCGCGGCGGCGGACCCGAGCCGCGCGAGCTCAGGCTCGGCCTCGACGTACGGGATGACTACGACGCGCTCCACCGCCGTCAGTTTGCCGAGCACCTCGGCCATCGAGCTGAGCGAGTCGAGGGTCTTGCCGGCGTAGAAATAGCCGTCGGCGGTGAACAGTACCTTCGGCGCGATCTGCCCGAAGCGGTCGAGCACGCCATGCACGCCGAAATCCGGCGAGCACGACGACCAGACGGCGCCGAGGCTCGTCGTCGCCAGCATCGCGATCGCCGCCTCGGGCAGGTTCGGCAGGAAGCCGGCGACGCGGTCGCCGGCCACGACTCCGGCTGCGGCGAGGCCCGCGGCGATGCGCGCGACTTCCGCGTGCAGCTCGCGCCACGAGAGCGAGCGGCGGTGGCCGCGCTCATTGCGGAAGATGAGCGCCGGATGCTCGTCGCTGAAGCGCAGCAGGTTCTCGGCGAAGTTGAGGCGCGCCTCGGGAAAGAAACGCGCCCCCGGCATGGCTTTCGGGTTCTCGATGACAGGTCCGGTGCCCCACTCGGCGCGTACGTCGGCGAAGCGCGCCAGCTCGGTCCAGAACTGCTGCGGACGCTCGAGCGACCAGGCGTAGGTGTCGGTGTAATCATTGAGCGGTGTGCCGGTGCGCTGCGTGACGCACTTCATGAAGCGCGTCAGGTTCGCGTTGGCGAGGCGGGCAGCGGAGGGTCGCCAGAGTTCCGACATGCAGCGCCGCTACAACGACTGGTAGTTGGGTCCCGAGCCCCCCTCGGGGGTGGTCCAGGTGATGATCTGGTAGGGATCCTTGATGTCGCAGGCCTTGCAGTGCACGCAGTTGGCCGCGTTGATCTGCAGCCGGCGGCCGCCGGCGCCGTCGTCCACCATCTCGTAGACGCTCGCGGGGCAGAAGCGCTCGCACGGATTGCCGAATTCCCGGGCGCAGCGTCCGGCACAGATGCTGGTATCCGCGACCTTGAGGTGCACCGGCTGGCTCTCCTCGTGCGAGTTGCCGGCGAAGAACACGAACGACACGCGGTCGCGCGGCGGCAGTGTACGCGTCACCCAGTGGCGCTCGGGTGAGGCGAACTCGTCGAGCTTCGCGAGCCGCGACCAGTCGGCCGTGTTCCTGAGCGTCCAGGGCGAGAGCCCGCCGGTCAGCATCTCCCAGCCCGAATTCGCAAGTCCGAGCCACAGGCCGCGCTTGAACGCCGGCTTGAAGTTGCGGACCTTCTTCAGCTCGCGCCCGCCCTCCGAGGCGCGCCAGCGGGCATCGAAGCCCGCGCCGCCGCCGCTCTGCGCAATGTGCTCAGCGGCGAGCACGCCCGAGCGGATCGCCTGGTGCACTCCCTTGATCTTGGCGAAGTTGAGCGTGCCGCCCGCATCGCCGATGAGGATCGCGCCCGGCATCTCGAGCGTCGGCGTCGACTGCCAGCCGCCGGCGGCGACCGTGCGCGCGCCAGCCGAGACGATCTCGCCACCCTCGAGCAGCGGCTTGACGCTCGGATGGTTTTTGTACTGCTGGAACGCCTCGAAGGGCTGCAGGCGCGGGTCGCGGTAGTCGAGACCGACGATGTAGCCGACGTACACCCGATCGTTGTCGAGGTGGTAGAGGAAGCTGCCGGCGTAGGTTCTCGAGTCCGCGGGCCAGCCGAGCGAGTGCTCGATCCGCCCCGGCCGCACCCGTCCGGAGGGCAGCTGCCACAGCTCCTTGTAGCCGAGCGCGAAGGTCTGCGGGCAGTGTCCGCGCTCGAGCTCGAATTTTGCGATCAGCTGCTTGGAGACCGAGCCGCGCGCCCCTTCGGCGAGCACCGTGAGCGGCGCATGAATCTCGACGCCCGGGGTGAAGTTCGGCCCCGGCTTGCCATCGCGATCGAGCCCCATGTCGCCGATGCGCACGCCCGCGACCGCGCCGCCCGCAGCGAACACCGGCGCGGCTGCGGCGAAGCCCGGGAACACCTCGACGCCGAGCGCCTCGGCCTTAGCAGCGAGCCACGGCGTCAGCTGGCCGAGCGAGATGATGTAGTTGCCGTGGTTGTTGAACGGCGTGCTGTAAGTGAGCGAGCGCGGCAGAAGCCTGACCAGGAAGTCGGGAACGGGCTTGAACGAGCCGCGCTTGGTGAGGATGCGGAACTCGTCCTGCGTGGCCGGAACCTTCATGCCGGGGTATTCGCCGGCCCACTCCGGCAGCAGCGTCTCGAGCGGCCCCGGCTCGAACACCGCGCCGGACAGCGACTGCGCACCCACCGCGGAAGCCTTCTCCAGCACGCACACGCTGGCCGCGGGCTTGAGCTGCTTCAGACGGATCGCGCACGCGAGCCCCGCGGGACCCGCACCCACGATCACGACGTCATACTGCATGACGTCACGCTCGATAGCGTCGGCTGGCGCGCTCACTAGGGGCCCTGCGGTGCGGCTGTAGCTACTTCGGCTGCATGCGGATCGCGCCGTCGAGGCGCAGCGTCGTGCCGTTCAGCATCGGGATCTCGAACACCGAGGCGACCAGCTGCGCAAACTCCTCGGGCTTCCCGAGCCGCGCGGGGAAGGGCACCTGTGCGCCGAGCGAGTCCTGCACTTCCTTCGGCATGCCATCCATCATCGGGGTGTGGAAGATCCCGGGCGCGATCGACACGCAGCGGATGCCGAAGCGCGCCAGCTCGCGTGCGATCGGCAGCGTCATGCCGGCGACCGCCGCCTTGGTGGCCGCATAGGCCACCTGGCCGATCTGCCCTTCGAAGGCGGCCACCGAGGAGGTATGGATCAGCAGGCCGCGTTCCCCGTCCGCACCGGCCGGATTGTTCTGCATGATGGCCGCCGCCGCCTTGTCGCACAGGAAGGTGCCGATCAGGTTGATGTGGATCACCTTGGTGAAGAACTCGCCCGCCATCGGTCCGTTCTTCCCGAGCACCCGCCCGGCGCCGATCACGCCCGCGCAGTTCACCAGCAGATTGAGTCCCCCTAAACGGGCGGCGGCGTCTGCCATCGCCGCATTGACCTCGGCCTCGGCGGTGACGTCGCAGCGCACGAAGGCGGCATGCGCGCCGAGCGCCGCCGCGGCTGCGCGTCCCGGCCCCTCCTGCACGTCAAGGATCGCGACCTTGCCACCCGCGGCGGCGACGTGCCGCGCGACCGCATGGCCGAGCCCCGATGCGCCGCCGGTGACGACGGCCCGAGCGTCGTGGATCTTCATGCCGTGCCCCCGAAACGCCTGCGGCGCTACTTCATCACCTCGATCGCGAGCGCCACGGCTTCGCCGCCGCCGATGCACAGCGAGGCGATGCCGCGCTTGCCGCCGCGGCGGCGCAGCGTGTGAATGAGCGTGGTGAGGATGCGCGCGCCGGTGGCGCCGATCGGGTGCCCGAGGGCGCACGCACCGCCGTTGACGTTGACGCGCGCGTGATCGATGTCGATGTCGCGCATCGCCGCCATGGTCACCACCGCGAAGGCCTCGTTGATCTCGTACAGGTCCGCATCGTGCGGCTTCCAGCCGAGCTGCTTGAGCACTTTGCTGATGGCGCCGACCGGGGCGGTCGTGAACCACTCCGGCTCCTGTGCATGGCTCGACCAGGCGAGCACGCGCGCCAGCGGCTGCAAGCCGCGCGCCGCGGCCGTCTCGCCCTTCATCAGCACCAGCGCCGCCGCGCCGTCGGAGATCGAGGAGGAGCTGGCGGCGGTCACGGTGCCGTCCTTGCTGAAGGCGGGTTTCATGGAGGCAATCTTGCTCACGTCGCAGGTGCCGGGGGTCTCGTCACGCGCGATCAGCGTGTCGCCCTTACGGCCCTTGATCGTCAGCGGCGTCACCTCGCCGTCGAACTCGCCGGCTTGCAGCGCCGCCATGGCGCGCCGCACCGATTCGGTGGCAAAGGCGTCCTGCTGGGCGCGCGTGAAGTTGTAGCGGGCCGCGGTCGCGTCGGCGAAGCAGCCCATCGACTTGCCGTCGAAGGGGCTCTGCAGACCGTCGCGCAGCATGTGGTCGATTACCTCGCCGGTGCCCATGCGGTAGCCGGTACGCGCCTTTGGCAGCATGTAGGGAGCGTTGCTCATCGACTCCAAGCCGCCGGCAAGCACGATGTCGACCGTGCCGGAGCGGATCTGCTCGGCGGCCATCATCACGGCCTTGAGCGCCGAGCCGCACATCTTGTTGATGGTCGTGGCCGGAACGGCCATCGGTACGCCCGCCCCGATCGCCGCCTGCCGCGCCGGCGCCTGGCCGAGATTGGCGGGCAGCACGCACCCCATGATCACCTCCTGCACGTCGCCGGCGCTGATGCCGGAGGTCTCGATGGCGGCCTTGATCGCCGCGCTCCCGAGCTGCACGGCGGTGAGCGGTGAGAGTGCGCCGAGAAACGCCCCGATAGGAGTGCGCTTGGCGGAAACGATGACGATGTCTGAAGCGGACATGATTAAGAGCCTCGTGTGGTTCAGCGGGCGATGCGCACCCGCCGCCGCAGCGGCGCGCGGGTGCCTACCTGGGCGGCGCTGCGCGGACGCAGACCGCCCTCGAATATGGTGACGAACGCCGCGGCGATCTCCGCGCCGGTGAGCGACTGGTTCTCACGATACCAGTGCGCGATCCAGTTGAGGGCCCCGGCAAGGGCGAACGCGGTTATCTTGGGGTCGCAGGGCTCGATCGAGCCGTCCTGCACGCCCTCGCGGATCAGCCGCCGGATCCCCTGATCGATCTCGGACTTGAGCGCCTTGATGTGGCGGCTCATGGCGGGGGAGAGGTCCTGGTCCTCGGCGCGCACCATGCACCAGCCGAACTCCGAGGCCACCGCCTCGCCGTAATGCCGCAGCACGGCATTCAGCCGCTCGCGCGCCGGCGCCCCGAGGTCCTTCACCTCGCGGAACGCCGCGCGGATCTGCTCGACCCCGGCGAGGAAGCACTGGAACAGTAACTGCTCCTTGTTGCTGACGTAGTAGTAGACCGTGGGCTTGGTGACCTCGAGCGTGGCGGCGATGTCGTCGAGGGAGGTGTTGTGATAGCCCTTGTGGTTGAACGCCCGGGCGGCGGCGCGGATCACCGCCTCGCGCTTTACCTCGCGATCGCGGCGCCGCTCGCGGCTCGCCCGCCAGGGGGAGGCGCTCGCGGGCGGGTACTTGCCCGCAACGTTGGGGCTGGCGCGGCGGCTGTTCATGGGCTTGGCAAGAGTATTATAGCGAGGCCGCCGGTACCGGCGTGCCCCGGGGTGCCGGGAGTACCGCGTTGACCGGCCGCGAACGCCTCTATCATACTCATGAGTAGGTATTCTACCCGAGGGTAAATAACCCGTGAACGCCCCCCTCAAGGGTAGCCCCGCCGCCGCCGCGGCCGGCACCGAGCCGGCAGCGCGACCGCCGCTCAGGTTCGTGTCCGCCGCCTCGCTGTTCGACGGCCACGACGCCGCCATCAACATGATCCGTCGCCTGCTGCAGGCGCGCGGCGCGGAGGTGGTGCATCTCGGCCACAACCGCAGCGTTGCCGACATCGTGCGTGCCGCCATCGACGAGGACGCCGACGCGATCGCGGTCAGCTCCTATCAGGGCGGGCACAACGAGTACTTCGTCTACATGGTGGACATGCTGCGCGAGCGCGGCTACGGGCACATCCGTGTGGTCGTCGGCGGCGGCGGCACCATCGCGCCGCACGAGATCGAGGCGCTCGAGCGCTATGGGGTAGAGAAGATCTACACCCCCGAGGACGGCCGGCGCCTGGGGTTAGCCGGCATGATCGACGACGTGTTCCGGCGCGTCAGCGCTGCGCACAAGCCGCCGTACGAGTTCCGCCCGCTGAACGCCCGCGACCACGGCTTGGTGGCGCGGACCATCTCGGTGCTCGAGGGGGCCGGCGCCGATCATGAGGCGCACGCTGAGCAGGTCCGCCGTGCACTGTCACGTTCACGCCACCGCTCGCCGGTCATCGGCATCACGGGTACCGGAGGTGCCGGCAAGTCGAGCCTCATGGACGAGCTGCTCGGACGGCTGACGCGCGCGTTTCCGCAGGCACAGATGGCGGTGGTCGCCATGGATCCGACGCGGCGGCGCAGCGGCGGCGCGCTGCTCGGCGACCGCATCCGCATGAACAGCCTGGCATCGGAACGCATCTTCATGCGCTCACTGGCGACACGGCGCGCGCATCTCGCGACCGCCGCGGTGCTGCGCGAGGTGATCCAGCTGTACCAGGCGTGTGGCTTCGATCTG
Organism: uncultured Gammaproteobacteria bacterium; assembly: GCA_963804465.1. Taxonomy (GTDB): domain Bacteria; phylum Pseudomonadota; class Gammaproteobacteria; order Steroidobacterales; family Steroidobacteraceae; genus 13-2-20CM-66-19. The sequence goes on along the minus strand of CAWDQL010000016.1, from coordinate 655,545 downwards.
GTGATCGTCGAGACCGCCGGCACGGGGCAGTCCGACACCGAGATCGTCGACCTCGTCGACCTGTCGACGTACGTGATGACGAGCGAGTACGGCGCCGCGAGCCAGCTCGAGAAGATCGACATGCTCGACTACGCCGACTTCATCGTGCTCAACAAGAGCGAGAAGCGCGGCGCCGAGGACAGCCTGCGCGACGTGCGCAAGCAGTGGCGGCGCAACCATCCCGACCGCGCCCGGGCCGCCGATGCCGAGCTGCCGGTGTTCCCCACCATCGCCAGCCGCTTCAACGACCCCGGGGTCAATCGCCTGTTCGCCGCGCTGTGCGCGGCGCTCACCGCCAAGCACATCGGCGCCGGCGACTGGCGACTCGCCGACGCGGGTCCTACCGAGCTCACCGTACGCACACCGCTCATTCCCGGGGCGCGCACCCGTTATCTCGCCGACATCGCCCACGGCGGCCGCGCCGCGCGCGCGCGCGCCGAGGAACAGGCGCAGGCCGCGCGCCGTGCCTACGGCATATATGAATCGCTCAAGGCGCTGCACGACGCGCGCCTGCCGTCACCGCTCGAGCGCTTCCCGCAGGAGGCCCTCGAGGAGCGCGCCGCCGATGCCACGCGCCGCGAGCTGCGTGCGGCCTACAACCGCGCGATCGATGAGGTCGGCACTGAAGGAGTCGGGGAGCTGCGAGCGTGGCCGGAGCGGGTACGCTCGGCAACCGATGCCACCTATTCCTACAAGGTGCGCGAGCGGCTCGTGAAGGGCGAGAACTATACCGAGAGCCTGTCACGCTCGCCGATCCCGAAGCTCGCGGTGCCCAAGCTGCGCGACTGGGGCGAGGTGCTGCGCTTCATCCTCATGGAGAATTTCCCCGGCGCCTATCCCTACACCGGCGGCGTCTATCCCTACCGGCGCGAGGAGGAGGATCCGACCCGCATGTTCGCCGGCGAGGGCGGGCCGGAGCGGACCAACCGGCGCTTCCACTACCTGGCGCAGGGACACGGTGCGGCGCGACTCTCGACCGCCTTCGACTCGACCACGCTTTACGGCGAGGACCCGGACCCGCGGCCCGATATCTACGGCCGCATCGGCAACTCCGGCGTGTCGATCGCCACCCTCGATGACATGAAGAAGCTCTACTCGGGCTTCGACCTGTGTGCCCCCGCGACTTCGGTCTCGATGACCATCAACGGCCCGGCGCCGATGCTGCTCGCGATGTACATGAACACCGCGATCGACCAGCAGGTCGAGCGCTATCTCAAAGCCGAGGGCCGCTGGAGCGCCGCCGAGCAGCGCGTCGCCGCGCTGCACGCGGCGGTGGTGGCGCGCGGCGTGGCATCACCCGCCTACCGGGGCCCGCTGCCGCCGCATCACGACGGCTCGGGGCTGGCGTTGCTCGGAGTCTCGGGCGATGAGCTGATCGAGCGCGAGGTCTACGAGCGCATCCGCGCCGCGACGCTCGAAGCGGTGCGCGGCACCGTGCAGGCCGACATCCTCAAGGAGGATCAGGCGCAGAACACCTGCATCTTCTCCACCGAATTCGCGCTGCGCATGATGGGCGACGTGCAGCAGTACTTCACCGAGCGACGCGTGCGCAACTTCTACTCGGTGTCGATCTCCGGCTATCACATCGCGGAAGCCGGCGCCAATCCGATCTCGCAGCTCGCCTTCACGCTCGCCAACGGCTTCACCATCGCCGAGTACTACCTGGCGCGCGGCATGAAGATTGACGACTTCGCGCCCAACCTGTCGTTCTTCTTCTCCAACGGCATGGATCCGGAGTACGTGGTCATCGGGCGGGTGGCGCGGCGCATCTGGGCGCGCGCCATGCGCGAGCGCTATCACGCGGGCCCGCGCAGCCAGATGCTCAAGTACCACGTGCAGACCTCGGGCCGGAGCCTGCACGCGCGCGAGATCTCCTTCAACGATATCCGCACCACGCTGCAGGCGATGTATGCGCTGTTCGACAACTGCAACAGTCTGCACACCAACGCTTACGACGAGGCGCTCACCACCCCGACCGAGGAGAGCGTGCGGCGCGCGGTGGCGATCCAGCTCATCATCAATCGCGAGCTCGGGCTCAACAAGATCCAGAACCCGTGGCAGGGCTCGTTCGCGATCGAGTATCTGACCGACCTCGTGGAGGAGGCGGTATACAAGGAGTTCGAGGCGCTGTCCGAGCGCGGCGGGGTGCTGGGCGCGATGGAGACCATGTACCAGCGCGGCAAGATCCAGGAGGAGTCGCTCTACTACGAGACCCGCAAGCACGACGGCTCGCTGCCGATCGTCGGCGTCAATACCTACCTGTCGACAGCCGATGCGAGCGAAGAGCACAAGGGCACGGAGCTGATTCGCTCGACGGACGAGGAGAAGCAGGCTCAGGTCGCGGGGGTGCGCGCTTTCCAGGCGCGTAACGCCGAGCGCTCGCCGGGCGCGCTCGCCGCCCTGCAGCGCAGCGCCGCCGCCGGCGGCAACGTGTTCGCCGAGCTCATGGAATGCGTCAAGGTCTGCTCGTTGGGGCAGATCTCGCGGGCGCTGTATCAGGTGGGCGGGCAGTATCGTCGCAACATGTGAGATCCGGCTCGCCGAGGGCGGCGAGGATCGCCGCACGCGCCGCATCTCGCAACGCCGGAACCTCCTCGGCTGTGGCACCGGTGGCGACCGCGAGCGGCGGCAGGATCTCGAGCTCGAGCGGTCCCGGCAGCGGCAGGGCACCATTCGGCGACAGCGCGCGGCGGGTCCCGCGAACCACCGCCGGCACCACCGGGCACCCGGCGCGCACCGCGCTGGCGAACGCCCCGGTATGGAACTTGAGCAGCCCCGGGGTGCGCGTGAAGGTGCCCTCGGGGAAGAACACCAGCGAGTGTCCGTGTGCGGCGTTGCGTATTACGCGGCGCGCATCGGCCGCCACCTGCGTACGGTTGAAGCGCTCGACGAACTCCGAACCGAGGCGCGTGAGCGCGCGGCCGGCGAGCGGCACCCGCGCCATCTCGCGCTTGATCACGAAGCCGAAGCGCGGCGGCAGCGCTGCGGTGAGCACCGGCCCGTCGAGGTAGCTCGCGTGGTTGCATACCACCACGCATTGCCCGGCCGGCAGTCGCTCCGCGTAGCGCACCGTGAGCGGCATGCCCGCGAGCCACAGGAAGCTGCGGGCGCAGGCGCGCGCGGTGGCGCGCCTGCGGCTGGCGCCCGGCAGCACCTCGAGCAGCGCGAGCGCGGTCAGCCCCACCGCGAGGAAGGCGAGCCCGGTCCACACGGCATACACGAGCCTCAGCGGGGCCAGCAGCAGCGCGCGCGGCCGCAACGGCGGCCGAAGGCGTTGCACGCTCATGGGATTGGGACGCGGCGCCAATTTCGGGTGTGAACTGGTTCTCTTTATGTTAATGCCGGAATCCAGATGTGAAGGTCATCACGTCGGTGCAACCGTTGCGCTCACCATACTGCGGTCACCACATTACCCGGAAGTCGGGGCGGTCACACGACGCGCTGCGCCGCGCACCGCTCTGAAGAGCTAGCGAGACAAGTCTTGTCAAACCAGGCCACCGCCGTCGCCATGACCTCCAACGCCGATTCTGCTGACCCGGCGGTTTCCCGCTTCCTGGATGCGGTATGGATGGAGCGCGGCCTGTCGCCCAACACGCTGGCCGCCTACCGCGCCGATCTTACCGCGCTCGCCCGCTGGCTCGGGGAACGCAACGTGCCGATCATGCGCACCTCGCGCCTCGATCTGCAGGAGTTCATCGCCTCGCGGGTGCGCGGCGGGTCACGGCCGCGCTCGACGGCGCGTCAGCTGTCGAGCTACCGGCGCTTCTTTCGCTACTACATGCGCGAGGGAGTGATCCGCGAGGATCCCACCGCGCAGATCGCGATGCCCAAGATCGGGCGTTCGCTGCCGCGCTCGCTCAGCGAGGAGGAGGTCGAGTCACTGCTCGCCGCCCCGTTGGTGAGCGATCCGCTCGGCAACCGCGACCGCACCATGCTCGAGGTGCTGTACGCGACCGGCCTGCGCGTCTCGGAGCTCGTCAACCTGCGCCAGGGTCAGATCAACCTCAACCAGGGCGTGATCCGCATTCTCGGCAAGGGCGATCGCGAGCGGCTCATTCCGCTCGGCGAGGAAGCCATGCGCTCACTGAAGGATTTCGCGCGCGGTCCGCGCGGCGAGATCCTGCTCGAGCGCCAGACCGACTACCTGTTCCCGACCCGGCGCGGCGATCGCATGACGCGCCAGGCCTTCTGGCACATCATCAAGCGTTACGCGCGCAAGGCCGGCATCAGCAAGGACCTGTCGCCCCATACGCTGCGTCATGCGTTCGCGACCCACCTGCTGAATCACGGCGCGGACCTGCGCGTGGTGCAGCTGCTGCTCGGGCACAGCGACCTGTCGACCACCCAGATCTACACGCACGTCGCGCGCGAGCGCATGAAAGAGCTGCACTCGCAGCACCACCCGCGCGGCTGATGAGCACGGTAGCGCTGCAGCGCCCGCGCCGTGTGTCACTGTTGCCCGTCTGCTAAACTCCTGCCGGCTGCCCGCGCGCGGCGGACCGTGCCGCGAACCATCCGCCGCTGTGCGGGTCCAAGCGTCCACCTGATGCGTCCACGGAAGAACCCCATGCCCTCGAAGAAGCTGCTGTTGCTCGTCACGCTGTTGGCCGCCGCGCTGTGGAGCCTGGCGCCCGCGCAGCAGCCGCCCGCCAAGAGCGTCGATCCGCGCGAGGAGATCGCGAAGAAGATCCCGGGCGGCGCGCGCGTCGATGAGCTGCGGGCCACGCCGATACCCGGTATCTGGGAGTTCACCCGCGACGGCGACATCGCTTACGTGAGCGGCGACGGCCGCTACGCGATCAGCGGCGACCTGGTCGAGCTCGGCTCGAACGTCAATCTCACCGAGACGCATCGGCGCGAGCTGCGGCTGCGCGAGCTCGCGGCCGTTCCCGAGAGCGACATGCTGATCTTTGCGGGCAAGGATCCGAAGTACACGGTCACCGTGTTCACCGACGTGGATTGTCCCTACTGCCGCAAGCTCCACAGCCAGATCGGTGAGTACAACCGCTTAGGGATTCGCGTGCGCTACCTGCTGTATCCGCGCAATGGACCGAACACGCCCTCCTGGACCAAGGCGGAGCAGGTGTGGTGCTCCGCGAACCGCAACGACTCACTCACCAAGGCAAAGCAGGGGCAGGACCTCAAGAGCAAGGCCTGCACCGACACGCCGCTGCCGCGCTTCTGGGCACTCGGACAGAAATTCAACATCCAGGGCACTCCGGCCATCGTGATGGCCGACGGCGAGATGCTGCCCGGTTACCTGCCGCCCGACGTGCTGCTCAAGCACCTGCAGGAAGAGCACCATTAGCCTGGCGTTGGGCACCCGCTAAGGGTGGGTGGCGGTTCCGCCGGCTAACGCTCCAGCAGCTTCAGCTTGTCGGGCTTGCCTTCCCACTCCTTGGCATCCGCGGGCGCGGCCTTCTTCTCCGTGATCACCGGCCACTGCTTGGCGAGCTCGGCGTTCAGCTGCTTGAATTGCTCCTGACCCTTCGGCAGCTCCTCCTCGGAGAAGATCGCCTCCACCGGGCACTCAGGCTCGCACAGCGTGCAGTCGATGCACTCCTCGGGATCGATGGCAAGGAAGTTCGGTCCCTCGTGGAAGCAGTCGACCGGGCAGACTTCGACGCAATCCATGTACTTGCACTTGATGCAGGTCTCGGTGACGACAAAGGTCATTCAGGACTTCCTGGGCGTTGCGCGAGCGGCTGATTATTGTGCCACGGCGCACCGCCGCGGGTCAGGGCCGGGGGGCGAGCAGCTGCGGCTTGCGGGGTTATGTGCTCGAGGCGGCGCCTGCCGGGCTCAGGCGTCGGTCGATGGTCGTGAAGTGCAGCGGCTCGCGACCGGCCGCCCGATCCTCGAGATAGTGCCGCAGCGCGAATTCGGTGCTCGGAAAAGCCAGCTGGCCCCAGGGTATGTCGGCGGGCGGCAGCAGCAGCACCTCGAGGCTCTCGGGCCCGGGACCGTAATCGCCGATGCGCATGGTGGCGCGGAAAAACACGTGCACCTGCCGGGCGTGCAGCACGTGCACCACCGCGAGCAGCGAGCCGATATCGACGCGTGCCAGCGCCTCCTCGTGCGACTCGCGGGCGGCACCCTGCTGCAGCGTTTCGCCGTTCTCCATGAAGCCCGCGGGCACGGTCCAGTAGCCCAGCCGCGGCTCGATCGCGCGGCGACACAGCAGGATCCGGCCCTCGTATTCGGGCACGCAGCCGACAACCAGACGCGGGTTCTGGTAGTGGATCGTGCCGCAGGCGTCGCACACGTGGCGCGGCAGGTGATCGCCGGGCGGAATCCGCAGCGCCACCGGCGCGCCGCACTGGCTGCAGTAATTCATGGTGTGCGGCGAGGATACGGCGGCCGCGCGGCGGCGGTCAAAGCAGCCCGAATACCGCGACGCCGCTCACGGTGCCAACCAGCACCTTGCCGTCGGCGATGGTCGGCGTGATGAACTTGTTGCCGCTGCCGAAGGCATCGCGCGAGTTCGCAGCCTGCGTGCTGTTGTAGAGCTCGCTGGCGAGGTTGCCCGCGGCATAGGCGTGCAGCACCGCCGCGCCCGAAGCGGCGTTCTCGTGCGCCCAGACGATGCCGTCGGCGCTGCCGTTGGCGCAGATCGCGGGCGCGGTCCCCGGGTAGCCGAAGCTGATCGCGGTCTGTGAGCTCGGCGAGCCGCCGAGCAGCGCGTTGCTCAGCGCAAAGGCGAGCAGTGGCCCGCCCTGCGGGCCGTAGTAGACGCTGCCGTTGTAGTACGCGGGCGTCGACCAGATGCCGCTGCCGAGCACGCCGTGCAGCTCCTGCCAGATCTGGCTGTTGTTGTTCGGATTGAACTTGCCCATCGAGTCGCGGTTGACGACGTACAGGTTGCCGTCCTTGCCGGCGCCGACCACGAGGTGGCGGGTGGTACCCCCCGAATCGGTCACATCGGGCAGCAGCATGGCGCCGCCGGAGCCGAGATCCGTGTCCGAGCTCGACTCGGCCACCTCGTTGTACATAGTGAAGTAGTCGGCGACGCTGAGTGTGCCGCCGGTGGTCGCCAGCTTGAGGAACGAGTTGCCGTAGTCGCCCTGGCTCGGGAAGCCGCTGGCATTGAGGGTCGTATCGAATACGCCGTTGGCGCTCAGCAGATAGATGTTTGCGGCCGAGTCCGCCGCCGGTCCGCCGCCGGCCATCCAGATCGCGGGGCCGCCGCCGGCGCTGTTGGCGGCGATGTTGAGCACCGCGGTCTGGGCGAGCGTAGTCGAGTTGTAGGCGATCACCCAGCCGGTATAGGGGGAGTCGTCGCAGTGCGAGGTCCAGGTGGTGTACAGCACCCCGTTCAGCAGCAGCAGCGCCGCGCGCTCCTCGTAATCGCCCGCCGCGAAGGTATTGGAGCCGCCGCCGGCGGCAGGATAGACCGCGGCAACGTCCATCGGTCCGCCGAACAGCTCGGCTCCCGTCGTCACATCGAGCGCGTGCAGCCGCTGATGGTAGTTCTGTGATGAGTCGATGGACATGGCGACCAGATAGATGACGCCGTGCGTTCCGGCACTGCGATCGATCACCGGGGTGGCGGTGATGCCGATCGTCGGCGTCACCTGACCGCAGCCACGGTCATCGCTCGGCATCTCGCCCGCGGCGAGGAGCGACTTCTGCCACAGCGCCGTGCCGCTGTCGGTATCGAAGGCGTACACGGTGTCGTTCTCGGTCGCAACGAACACCACGTTGTGCGTGCTGGCGCCCACCGCGAGCGCCGACAGGTACAGCGGCTGCGCGTCGACCTTGCCGTCGGTCGCGAGCACACGCAGCAGGCCGAAGCTCGCGGCGTTGACATTGGTGAGCGTGAGTGAGGTCTCGGTCAGGTTCTGGCCGGTGCGCGCCAGGTCGTTCTTGTAGGTCGTGACGTCGGTGTGCGAGCCACCTGGGGGCGGTGGCGCGGGTGGTGGGGACGGCGCGGGGGCGGAGCTGCCGCCTCCATGGCTGCAGGCGGCGAGCGCCGTGAGCAGCAGCACGCAGGCACACGAATGAGAGGCGATCATTTGCGCAACGCGGTCACCGGGTCGCGACGACGATGGCAGGCGGGGGCGCACCTGGCAAGCCGTCGGCCTCCGGCGACGACGGCGTGTTTCATAGCAGCTGGTGCCCGAGGTCGGAGTCGAACCGACACGCCTTTGAGGGCGGCGGATTTTCCTGCCACTTCGGCTTTCGCCGCCCCGACGCTCAAGCGTTCCGGGTTCGTGGTCTGGAGCACGCCATCACCCTGGCCCGTTAAGGCTGTAGGTGCCCGCCGTCTGCTCTCTACACCTTCCCTCGCGCTGCAGCGCGGGGCTTGGCTCGGCGTCAGCTCGAACGCCGACAGCGCTCAGGGCCTTCACCGAGTTTGACGGGCTTCACCTCAAGGATTTCTCCGAGAGGGCTCAATTTGTCTGAGTCCGCTGCGTCTACCAATTCCGCCACTCGGGCATCGGCTTTCAGTATACGGCGGTGACCAGCGGCAAGGATATTGCGAAATCTGCCCGTAACCCCGCGACCTTTTTCCCACCTCGTGCATCTAAGTAAACCGTGGCGAGGCTCGTTGACATCACGGTGCCCGACGTAGTGCGGGTACGGGCGTGTGCGGGGGACGAGGGCGCGCGGCGGCTGATCTATGCCGCGGTAGCGCCCGCGACCTTCACCCTCATCCGCCGCCTGATCCCGCAGCGGAGCGCAGCCGAGGACGTGTTCCAGGACACCATGATGATCCTGTTCGAGCGCCTGGCGGAGTTTCGCCAGGAGGCGCCGCTCGGCGCCTGGTTGCGCCGCATCGCCATCTCGCGCTCCCTGATGCACTTGCGCTCGCCCTGGCGGCGGGTGCGCCTCGCCCTCGACGGGCATGAGGCAGCCGAGCTGCCGGCGGGCGCCGTTGCCGTGACCGCACCGCCCCCACCGGAGGCCATCGACGTCGAGCGCGCGCTCGCCTCGCTCGCTCCCACGGCGCGCGCGGTGCTGTGGATGTACGAGGTCGAGGGCTACTCGCACGCCGAGATCGCCCGGGAATTCGGCCGCTCGATCAGTTTCTCCAAGTCGCAGCTCGCGCGCGCGCACCTGAAGCTGCGCGCCTGGTTCGAGCCGCAGGGACACCGACCGACATGCACACTGACTTAGAGCACGAGCAGACCCTTGCGCGGGCGCTGCGCGCGCTGCCGCACGACAGCGCCCGACCCTATGGGTGGGATGAGTTCTGGCGCCGCTCGCAGCCGCGGGCGGGGCAGCTCGCCGGCGGCCGCGCGCTGGCCGCCACGGTGGTGGTCGCAGTGGCGGCGAGCGCGCTCATCATTCGCGTCGGCGGTTTCGGGCGCCAACCGCACACTGCACCCGGCCCGGTGCACCGCGGCGTCGCGACGCTGTCGCACTCCGGTCCTTCACCCGGCTCAGGCGAGCAGAGCTACGCCGAGCGTTACCTCGCGAGCCTGCCGCGCGAGCCCGCACTGGTGGACGTCGGTACGCGCGCAGCGGTCGAGACGCTCGAAGACGACATCGCGCAGGTCGACGACCTGGTGAGCGCCGCGCGCGCCGGCAGCACGCCGCCGGCGCGCCTGCAGGCGCTGCTCGATGAACGCACGCAGCTCGTCAGCTCACTCGTGCAGGTGCGGTACGCGGAGACGCTCGCCGACGCCTCGCGCTGAACACCCCAAGGAGTCACGCATGAACCGATCCATAGTCCTCGCCTCGAGCGCCATCCTGGTCGCGGGCGCCGCCGCGGTGAGCTGCCGGCCCACGCTCGCGCTCGCCGACCCTCCGGCCGCCACCGACAGCGCTCAGCATGCCGCCGACGGCGCGCGGCGCGAGTCCGACGAGGCGAATCTCGAGGCGCAGCTCGAGGCGGCGCGCAAACAACTCGAGGCGGCGGCGCACCAGGTGGCGGAGCTGACCGCGCAGCTGAGTCGTCCGGTGATCGAGGGCTTCAAGGACTTCGACTGGGAGCTGTCGGCCGACCACGGCCACGCCATCATCGGTGTGCAGCTGGATCCGCAGGCTTCGGGGCCGGGAGCGCGGGTCCGCGGCGTGAGCCCCGGCGGGCCGGCGGCGGAGGCGGGGATCCGCGCCGGCGATGTGATCGTGGCGGTGAACGGTGCCGCAGTGAAGGGAGACAACCCGGCGCGGCAGGTGATGCGGCTCATGCGCGACGTCAAGCCCGACAGCAAGGTGAGTGTGCGCGTGCAACGCGAGGGCAGCACGCGCGACTTCAGCGTCACGGCGCGCTCGGGGCCCAACTTCCTGTTTGCACACGAGGGCTTCCCGCCGCCGGGCGCCGAGCTGCTGCCGGGGATGCGCGGCCCGCTGCTGCTGCAGCGGCCGTTCATGGACATGGAGCTCGCGACGCTGACGCCGCAGCTCGGCCGCTACTTCGGGAGCGAGAAGGGCGTGCTGGTAGTGCGCGCGCCGGCCGGCGGCGCGCTCAAGCTCGAGGACGGCGATGTGATTCTCGCCATCGACGGGCGCGAGCCGACGAGCGGCTCGCACGCGACCCGCATCCTCGCCTCCTATCAGCCGGGTGAGAAGGTCACGCTGCGCATCGTGCGACTCCACAAGACGCTGGATGTCGAGACGACGCTGCCGGAGCGCAGCGGCGAGCGGCACGCCGCAGCGCACGACGATCATGTGCGCGCCGCGGCTCCGCTGCCCGCCCGGGCGCTGATCATGCGCGACCAGACCTGACAGTCTGATGCTGCGCGGTGCGCGCGGGGGCGTGCAGCCCCGGCGTGTAACATGCGCGCGTGCGCCGCCAGGACTTCGCCTACCAACTGCCCGCAGAGCTGATCGCCCAGGCGCCGCTCGCCGAGCGCTCGGCGAGCCGCATGCTGGTGCTGGACGGCGCGAGCGGCGCGCTCACCGACGGCGCGGTGCGTGAGCTGCCGCGGCACCTGGCGCCGGGCGACCTGCTGGTGTTCAACGACACGCGCGTCGTAGCGGCACGTCTCATCGGCGCCAAGCCGAGCGGTGGCCGGGTCGAGATGCTCCTCGAGCGGGGCCTCACCGCCAACGAGGCGCTGGCACAGATGCACTCCAGCAAGCCGGTGCGGCCGGGCCTCACGGTTGCCACCGCCGGCGGCGAGGTGCGGGTGCTCGAGCGCCGCGGCGAGCTGTGGCGCATCGCGCTGCCCGAGCCGGCACTCGGCTTCTTCGAGCGCTGGGGCGAGGTGCCGCTGCCGCCCTACATCCGTCGTGCGCCGCTCCTGAGCGACCGCGAGCGCTACCAGAGCATCTTCGCGCGCGAGCCCGGCGCGGTCGCGGCACCCACCGCGAGCCTGCACTTCGATGCGGCGCTCACGGCCGCACTCGAGGCACGCGGGGTCGAGCGCGCCTTCGTCACCCTACACGTCGGTGCCGGAACCTTTCAGCCGCTGCGGGTCGACGCTCTCGACGCCCACATCATGCACGCCGAGCAGATGACGGTGAGCCGCCCGAGCTGCGAGGCGGTGGCCCGCACCCGGGCGCGCGGCGGCCGGGTGGTGGCGGTCGGCACCACGGTGACGCGCGCGCTCGAGTCCGCCGCGCAGGCCGCCCCCGACGGCGAGCTCGCGCCGTGGAGCGGCGAGACGCGCTTATTCATCACGCCCGGGTTTCGCTTCCGGGTGAGCGATATGCTGCTCACCAACTTCCATCTGCCGGAGTCGACGCTGCTCATGCTGGTGTGTGCCTTTGCAGGCCGCGAGACGGTGCTCGGCGCTTATGCGCACGCGATCGCGGCGCGCTACCGCTTCTTCAGCTACGGGGACGCGATGCTCATCACCCGCGGACGGCCGTGAGGCCGACGTTCAGCGTCACCGCGCGCGCCGGTGCGGCCCGGCTCGGGCAGCTCACGACCGCACACGGCGTGATCGACACTCCTGCCTTCATGCCGGTCGGTACCTACGGCACAGTGAAGGCGCTCACCCCCGAGGAGCTCACCGGCCTCGGCGCGCAGATCGTGCTCGCCAACACCTTTCACCTGATGCTGCGGCCCGGAACGGCGGTGATTGCCACACACGGCGGACTGCATCGCTTCATGCACTGGGAGCGGCCGCTGCTCACCGACTCGGGCGGCTTCCAGGTGTTCAGCCTCAAGAGGCTGCGGCGCATCACCGAGGAAGGGGTGCGTTTCCGCTCGCCCATCGACGGCGCCGAGGTGCGTCTCACGCCGGAGGACTCGATGGACGTGCAGCTGGCGCTGCGCTCCGACATCGCCATGGCGCTCGATGACTGCACCGCGCATCCGGCCACCGAAGGGGAGGCGCGCGAGTCGATGGAGCGCTCGATGCGCTGGGCGGCGCGCAGTCACGCGCACTACCACCGCAGCGAGGCACCGCCGGGCGGGCTGTTCGGCATCGTACAGGGCGGCATGCACGTGCCGCTGCGCCGCGCCTCGCTCGAGGCGTTGCTGCGCCTCGACTGGCCGGGGCTCGCGGTCGGCGGGCTCGCCGTGGGTGAGTCGCAGGAGGAGCGCCTCGCGGTGCTCGAGGCGGTGGTGCCGCACATGCCGGCCGCTCAGCCCCGCTATCTGATGGGCGTCGGCCGGCCCGAGGACATCGTGGCGGCGGTGCTGCGCGGCATCGATGTGTTCGATTGCGTCATCCCGACGCGCCATGCGCGCAACGGCCACCTGTTCACGCACACCGGGGTCATCAACATCCGCAACAGCATCTACCACAGCGACCTCGCACCCATCGATGCCGCCTGCGGCTGCTACACCTGCCGCAACTACAGCCGCGCCTACCTGCGGCATCTCGACCGCTGCAACGAGATGCTGGGCTCGCGACTTAACACTATCCACAACCTGTACTTCTATCTCGAAATGATGCGCGCGCTGCGCGCCGCCCTGGCCGCCGGCACCCTGGAGAGCTGGGCCCGGGGGTTCCTCGCGGGCCGCCGGGCGGACGAGGATGCTGTGGCATAATGCCGCCCCTTCGCTTTCCGGAACGCTTACATGAACTTCCTGATTTCCGACGCCTGGGCGCAGTCCGCGCCCGGCCCCACCAGCCAGTTCGCGCCGTTGCTGATGATGGTGCTGTTCGTCGGCGTGTTCTATTTCCTCCTGATCCGGCCGCAGCAGAAGAAGGCGCGCGAGCATCAGGCGCTGGTGTCGAAGCTCGCCGCGGGCGACGAAGTGGTGACCACCGGCGGGCTGCTCGGCCGCGTGACCGACGTCGGCGAGACCTTCGTGACGCTCGAGATCGCCGACGGTGTGCGCGTCAAGATACAGCGCTTCCAGATCTCGGGTCTCATGCCCAAGGGCACGCTGAAGAGCGCTTGAGCCATGCTGGAGTACGCGCGCTGGAAAAACATCCTGGTCGTGGCGGTGCTGCTGCTGGCGCTGCTGTTCGCACTGCCGAACGTCTTCGGTGAGGACCCGGCGCTGCAAGTGGCGCGCAAGGATCACGCCGCGATCACGCCGGACGCCGCCCAGGCGGTCGAGTCGTTTCTCAGGACGCACGGCGTGCGTTCCGAGAAGGGCTACATCGACGCCGGCAGGCTCATGGTGCGCTTCGCCGGCGTGTCGGACCAGCTGGCGGCGCGCGATGCGGTGAACGGCAACGACGACTTCAAGAACACCTACATCACCGCGGTATCGTTCGCGCCGCGCACGCCCGAAGTGCTGCGCATGCTGGGCCTGAAGCCGATGCCGCTGGGACTCGACCTGCGCGGCGGCTTGTACCTGCTCTACCAGGTCGACGTGAACTCCGCCGTCGCCCAGGCGCTCGAGGGCTACGCGACCGATGCACGCCGTGCGCTCACCGGCGCCAACATTGCCTTCAAGGACGTCACGGTCGGTGCGGCGGGTGAGCCGAACACGATCCGCGTGCAGCTCGCTCCGGGTGCGGACGTGGGCGCGGCCCGCAAAGCGCTGACTCAGCCGTTGCAGGGCCTGTCGGTCACTAGTGAGAACGACGCCGCCGGTGCGGTGCTGCAAGCGTCGATGACCACCGCGCAGGTGCGCGAGCGGCAGGACTACGCGATCCAGCAGAACATCACCACGCTGCGTAACCGCGTCAACGAGCTCGGCGTGTCGGAGCCGATCGTGCAGCGCCAGGGCGTGGATCGCATCAACGTGCAGCTGCCGGGCGTACAGAACTCCGCCGAGGTGAAGAACATGCTCGGCCGGGTGGCGACCCTCGAGTTCCGCCTCGAGGACATGCAGAACAACGCCGCCGAGGCGGCGCAGCTCGGCCGCGCGCCGCTCGGCTCGAAGCTCTACACCCACACCCGCCTGGGGCGGCCGATACTGCTGAAACGCGAGGTCATCGCCACCGGCGATCAGCTCACCAACGCCACCACCGGGCAGTCCCAGGAAGGCCCGGCGGTTAACGTGCGCCTGGACGCGCGCGCCGGCGAGAACATGCTGCGCACCACCCGCGCCAATCTCAACCGGCGCATGGCGGTAGTGCTGATCGAGAAGCGTCCGGAGACGGTCGAGATCGACGGCAAGCAGGTCGTGCACGAGGTGACCGACGAGGATGTCATCAACGACGCGACCATCCGCGGCGTGTTCAGCAACAACTTCCAGATCACCGGCCTGGCCGCCGGCGAGGCGCGCGAGCTGGCGCTGCTGCTGCGCTCCGGATCGCTGGCGACCGCCATCTACGTGGTGGAGGAACGCGCCATCGGTCCGAGCCTCGGGCGCGACAACATCGACAAGGGCGTGACCGCGCTGCTCGTCGGCATGGGCGGGGTGTTCCTGTTCATGGCGCTCTACTACCAGGTGTTCGGCCTGGTAGCCGACCTGGTGCTGCTCTCCAACGTGGTGCTGCTCGCGGCGCTGCTGTCGATGATGCACCAGGTGCTGTCGCTCCCCGGCATCGCCGGCATCCTGCTCACGGTCGGTATGGCGGTGGACGCCAACGTGCTGATCTACGAGCGCATCCGCGAGGAGGTCCGCAAGGGCGTGTCGCCGCAGGCGGCGATCCGCGCCGGCTTCGAGAAGGCGTTCTCGGCGATTGCCGACTCGAACATCACCACCCTGATCGCGGGCGTCGTGCTGTGGGTGCTCGGCACCGGCCCGATCCGCGGCTTCGCCGTGGTACTCACCCTCGGCATCGCCACCTCGATGTTCACCTCGCTCATGGGCAGCCGCGCGCTGCTCACGCTCATGTACGGCGGACGGCGCAAGCTGACCGCGCTCGCTATCGGCTGACAGCCGCCGACAACCTCAAGGACTCAGCGTGGAATTCTTCAGCCATCAGACCAGCTACCCGTTCATGGCCACCCGCAAGGTGTGGTACACCCTGTCGGCGCTGCTCATGATCGTGTCGATCGGCTCGTTCTTCATGCGTGGTGTGAATCTCGCCATCGACTTCACCGGCGGCGTGAGCGCCAACGCGACCCTGTCGCGGGCCGCCAACGTCGATCAGGTGCGCACGCAGCTCCTCGCCGCGGGGTTCCGCGATCCGTCGGTGCAGATCTTCGGTAGCTCGCGCGACATCGCCATCCGGCTGCCACCCGATCCCAGGCTGGACTCGAACGGCGTGCGCACGCGGCTGGAGGCCGCGCTGCGTGGCTTCGACCCCGGGGCGCAAGTGGTGCAGCTGGATGTGGTGGGCCCGCAGGTCGGCACCGAGCTCAAGGTGAGCGCGGCGTGGGCACTGATCTTCACGCTGCTCGGCATCTTTCTCTACATCGCCTTCCGCTTCCACACCTGGCGGCTGTCGGCGGGCGCGATCTTCGCCGTGCTGCACGACCCGATCCTGGTGCTGGGGTTCTTCGCCATCACGCAGATGTCGTTCGACCTGGCGGTGGTGGCGGCGATCCTCGCAGTCATCGGCTATTCGCTCAACGACACGGTGGTGGTATTCGACCGCATCCGCGAGCGCTTCGAGGGCAACCGCCGCTCGCCTCCCGACGTGGTGCTCGACCAGTCGATCAACCAGACGCTCTCGCGCACCATCATGACCAAGGTGGTCACCTCGATCGTGGTGGTGGCGCTGCTGTTCCTCGGCGGAGCGGTGCTCAAGGGCTTCTCGGCGGCGCTGCTGATCGGCATCATCGCCGGCACCTACTCCTCGATCTACATCTCCAGCGCGATCGCGCTCGACTTCGGTCTCACCGCCGAGCACGTGTTCCCGAGCGTCAAGAAGGCGGCTCTCGATCACCTGCCGTAGCGGAGCGCCGCCACGCTGATCGCCCTGCCCGAGACGCGCGTGTACTCAGCGCGGCGCCGTGGCGGGCGCGTTGCCGGCCGGGGCGGCGCGCGCGGCGGCGTGCAGCCTGCTGTGGCGATAGCCGTAGAGCACGTAGATGATCACGCCGATCACGGTCCATATTGCCAATCGCCACCAGGTCGCCACGCCCAGCGAAATCATCATGTAGCCGCACACCAGCGCGCCGGCAATGCCAGTGAACCACGGCCACGGGGCGCGGAACGGGCGCGGCAGGTCGGGCCGCGTGCGGCGCAGCACCAGCATACCGATGCACACCGTGACGAAGGCCGCCAGCGTGCCGATCGCCACCATCTCGCCCAGGACATTCACCGGAAACAGGCCGCCGATGATCGCGGCCGCAACCCCGGTGATGAGCGTGCCGGTAGAGGGGGTGCGGAAGCGCGGGTGCACGCGGCCGAAGAATGGCGGCAGCAGTCCATCGCGCGCCATGGCGAAGAAAATTCGCGCCTGGGCGATGGTCATGACCAGCATCACCGAGGTCATGCCGCACACGGCGCCGAGCTTCACCGGGATTCCGAGCCAGTGCAGAGTCTGGTACTTGTCGAGCGCGAGCGCTACGGGCGCGGCGACGTCGAGCTCCTTGTAGCTCACCATGCCGGTGAGCACGGCCGCGACGACGACATACAGGATGGTGCAGACGACCAGACTCGCGAGGATTCCGATCGGCATATCGCGCTGCGGGTTCTTGGCCTCCTGGGCCGCGGTCGAGATGGCGTCAAAGCCAATATAGGCGAAGAAGATGACGCCCGAGGCCGCCATGATGCCGCTCCAGCCGAACACGCCCGTCTGCCCGGTATTGGGCGGGATGAAGGGGTGCCAGTTGGCGGTGTTGATGTAGCTCACGCCGAACACGATGAACAGTACGACTACGGTCACCTTGATGGCGACGATGACCGAGTTGAAGGCCGCCGACTGCTTGATGCCGATGTAGCAGATGGTCGCGATCGCCGCGACGATCGCCATCGCGGGCAGGTTGAGGATGGCGCCGGTGCGCACTATGTGCAGTCCCTCCTGGCCCGTGGGCGTGCCGAGTGGGGCGCTGGCGAGCGCGGTGGGGATGTGCAGGTGCAGCTGATCCAGCAGGCTGATCGCGTAACCCGACCAGCCGACCGAGACGGTGGCGACCGCAAACAGGTATTCCAGGATCAGGTTCCAACCGATGAACCAGGCGATGCCCTCGCCGAGCGTCGCGTACGAGTAGGAATAGGCGCTGCCGGACACCGGGATCATCGCCGCGAACTCCGCATAACACAGGCCGGCGAGGGTGCAGCCGATTCCCGCGACGATGAACGACAGCGCGAGCGCGGGTCCGGCGTGGTTGGCGGCGGCGGTACCGGTGAGCACGAAAATGCCGGTGCCGATGATGCCGCCGATGCCGAGCAGCGTCAGCTGCGTGGCGGTGAGCGCGCGCCGCAACTGGTTGCCCGAGGATTCCTGTTCGTGCAGCTCGACGATGGACTTGGTGGCAAGAAGTTGTCGCGCCATAGGACCCCCGATTTTTCGCTGGGACTCTACACAAGCGACCCCGGGAAAGCGAGCCAGCTCCCGCGGCGGTGCCGCTCGCGCAGGCGCGACTCAGTCGCCGCGCAGATCCTCGGGCACGTGCGGCGCGAGCGTTTCAACGAGCGCCGCGTACACCTTGGGATTGCCGGCGACCACGTGCCCCTGCTGGCGGTACTCGCCCCCCGTCAGTGTGCCGATGCGCCCGCCCGCCTCCTGAATGAGCAGCGTACCGGCGGCGGTGTCCCAGGCGCTCAAGCCCAGCTCCCAGAACGCATCGGTCCGCCCCGCCGCGACATAAGCCAGATCGAGCGCCGCGGCGCCCGGGCGACGTACGCCCGCGGCCTGCTCGGTGACCGCACGCAGCATCGCCAGGTAGGAGTCGAGGTAGCGCATGTTGGCCCGGTAGGGAAAGCCGGTGGAGATGAGCGCACCGTCCAGCGTGCGTGTCTTGCTGACGCGCATGCGGTGGTTGTCGAGATGCGCGCCGCCGCCGCGGCTCGCGGTGAACAACTCGCCGCGCATCGGGTCGTAGATGACGGCAACCTCGAGGCGCCCCTTGATCTGGCAGGCGATCGACACGCAGAACACCGGGAAGCCGTGCAGGAAATTGGTGGTGCCATCCAGCGGATCGATGATCCACAGCGTGTCGCTGTCACCGCTCCGACCGCTCTCCTCGGCGAGGAACGCATGCTGCGGGTAGTGGCGGCGGATGATGCCGATGATCTCGTGCTCGGCGGCATGGTCCACCTCGGTGACGTAGTCGTTGCGTCCTTTGGAGGTGATGGTCAGCGACTCGAGGCGGTTCAGGCTGCGGATGATGGTCTCGCCGGCACGGCGCGCGGCGCGCACGGCGATGTTGAGAAGCGGCTGCACGATCTTTAAGCTCGTTGTAAGGTCGGCGTAGCGCCTGCCCCTTCGGCAGGTGCGCTGGTCCGTGCTGGCCGCTAGCGTAACAGATGGATTCCCCCGACATTCGCATCGTGCTGGTTGCGCCCTCGCATCCGGGCAACATCGGCGCGGCCGCCCGCGCCATGAAGAACATGGCGCTCACCTCGCTGGTGCTGGTGCGGCCGAAGCAGTTTCCCCACCCGGAGGCGACCGCGCGCGCGGCGGGGGCGGACGACGTGCTCGCCCGCGCGCGCGTGGTGGACTCGCTCGCGCAAGCCCTCGAGGGGTGCGGCTACATCGCCGCGACCACCGCGCGCGAGCGCGACCAGTATTTCCGCGTCGCCGACGTGCGCGCGGCCGCCGCCGGCATCCTCGAGCACGCGCGCCGCTCACCGTCGGCGGTGGTATTCGGCGCCGAGCGCACCGGGCTCACCAACGAGGAGCTCGACACGGCCCATGTGCTGCTGCGCATCCCGGCGAGCGACGCCTACCCGTCGCTGAACGTTGCCATGGCGGTGCAGCTCGTGGCCTACGAGCTGTATCGCGCACGCGGCGCGGGCGCGACTGCCGACGGCTCGGTCGGCGCGCCGCTCGCCACCACCCAGGAGATGGAAAAGCTCTATGCGCATTTCGCCACGGTGCTGGAGGAGATCGATTTCCGCGACCGCACCGAGAGCGGCACGCACCTCATGACTCGCCTCCGGCGCCTCTTGCAGCGTGCCGAGCTCGATCACAACGAGGCCAACATCCTGCGCGGCATTCTCACCGCGGTGCAGAATCGGCGCCGCCACGCAGGCCGACCCCGATGAGCGCCTCGCTTCCGGTGTACCTCGATTACGCGGCGACCACGCCGGTGGATCCGCGGGTGGCGGCCGCCATGATGAGCTGCCTCACGCTCGAGGGAGACTTCGGCAACGCCGCATCGCTCCACCCGCCCGGGCGCGCCGCGGCGGCGCGCATCGCGGCGGCGCGGGCCCAGGTGGCGGCGCTCGTCGGCGCCGCGGTCGATGAGATCGTCTTCACCTCCGGTGCCACCGAGTCGAACAACCTCGCGCTACTCGGCATGGCGCGCGCCAACGCCGACCGCGGGCGGCACCTCATTACCGCGCGCACCGAGCACAAGGCGGTGCTCGACCCCTGCAAGCGCCTCGCCAAGGAGGGCTTCCAGGTCAGCTATCTGACGCCGGAGCGCTCTGGCGTCGTGACGCCCGCGGCGGTCGCGGCGGCGCTGCGCCCCGACACGCAGCTGGTCTCGCTCATGTGCGTCAACAACGAGACCGGCGTGCTGCAGGACATCGCCGCGATCGGCGCCCTGTGCCGCGAGCGCGGCGTCGCCTTCCACAGCGACTGTGCCCAGGCAGCCGGCAAGCTGCCGCTCGACCTGAGCCGGCTGGCGGTCGATTTCCTTTCCTTCACCGCCCACAAGCTCTACGGCCCGAAAGGCATCGGCGCGCTGTACGTGCGGCGCGGCGCGCGCGGCCTGCTGCAGCCCGTCATGTTCGGCGGCGGCCAGGAGCAGGGCTGGCGCCCGGGAACCCTGGCGACGCACCAGATCGTCGGTTTCGGCGTGGCCTGCGAGCTCGCCGCGCGCGAGCTCGCCGCGGAAGCGCCGCGACTCACGCAGCTGCGCGAGCGGCTGTGGCGCTCGCTCAGCGCCCTGGGGGGCGTGCATCTGAATGGCGCCGGGGCGCCGCGCGCGCCCGGCATCCTCAACGTGTCCTTCGAGGGGGTCGAGGGCGAGAGCCTGGTGACCGGGCTCGATGGTGTCGCGGTCTCGACCGGCGCGGCCTGCAACTCGGCCTCCGCGGAGGCCTCCTATGTGCTGAAGGCACTGGGGCGCGATGCACAGCTCGCCGCGAGCTCGCTGCGCTTCAGCCTGGGGAGGTTCTCGCAGGAGCGCGACGTCGACTTCGCCGCGACTGCGGTCGCTGGCGAAGTGCGGCGCCTGCGGGCGCTGTCCCCGGCAGCGCCTCCGCAGGGGGGGCAGGGCTGGGAAGGGGCGGGGCGAGCCGGGCACTCCGTGGTGAAGGGCGAGGCGGGCGGGCCGGGTCAGGAGACCTGGGTGCGCTTCGAGCTCCTGATAGGGGACGACACTGTGAAAGATGCACGTTTCCAGGCCTTCGGCTGCCCGCATACTTTGGATGTGGCCGGCTGGGTGTGCCGCGAGCTCCCGGGCCGCAGCCGCGCGACGCTGCCCCCGGGCAAGGCCTCGGACTGGGCCGCCAGCCGCTCGGTCCCGGTGGAGAAGCTCGGGCGGCTGCTGGTAATCGAGGACGCCCTGCGTGCCTGCCTATTGCAATGGCGTTAAGCGCTAGAATATCGAGGGTCGATGGCCATCTCACTGACTGAATCGGCTGCCACTCGCGTCAAGAGCTGCCTCGCCACTCGCGGCAGCGGCATCGGGCTGCGCCTCGGGGTTCGCAAGACCGGCTGCTCGGGCTTCGCCTACGTGGTGAATTACGCCGACGGCCCGCAGCCGGGCGATACGGTGTTCGAGGACCGCGGGGTGCGGGTGTTCGTCGACTCCGGGAGCTTGGCCCTCATCGACGGCACGATCGTCGACTTCGTGAAGCAGGGGCTGAACGAGGCCTTCCGCTTCAAGAACCCGAACGTGAAGGGTGAATGCGGCTGCGGAGAGAGCTTCTCCGTCTGAACCGCCGCGCCCGGTTCGACCGCGCCGCTCGAGGCCAAAAAAAGCCTTACCAAACGGGCACTTCCAGTGCACGCGACATTGCCGCGGCCGCCGCACCCAAGGTAAACTCGCGCGCTTCTCTCGGAGGTACCCAGCGAATGGCGCTCGAGCGCACCCTGTCCATCGTCAAGCCCGACGGCGTCGGCCGCAATCTCATCGGCGAGGTAATCGGCCGTTTCGAGAAGGCCGGCCTTGCGGTCGTCGCTGCCCGCATGGTGCACCTGTCGCAGCGCGAGGCCGAAGGCTTCTATGCCGTGCATCGTGAGCGCCCGTTCTTCAAGGATCTGGTGCGCTACATGAGCTCGGGTCCGGTGATCGTGCAGGTGCTGGAGGGCGACAACGCGATTCTCCGCAACCGCGATCTCATGGGCGCCACGGATCCGAAGAAGGCCGCCGCGGGCACGATCCGCGCCGATCTCGCCTTGAGCATCGAGCAGAACGTCGTGCACGGCTCGGATGCGCCCGACACGGCGGCGCGCGAGATCGCCTATTTCTTCAGCACCACGGAGCTGCACCCGCGCGGTTAGAGCGCTGAGCCGTCATGACCTCACCCGTCGCAGAGCGCACGAATCTCCTGGGGCTGCCGCGTCCGGCGCTCGAGGCCCTGGTCGCGCAGCTCGGCAGCCGGCCGTTCCGTGCCCGCCAGCTCATGAACTGGATCTACAAGCGCGGCACGGGCGAGGTCGCCGACATGACCGATCTCGCCAAGGACTTCCGCGCGCGGCTCGCCGCACACGCCGAGGTGCGCGCGCCGCAGATCGCGAGCGTGCAGCACTCGAGCGATGGCACCGTGAAATGGCTGCTGCGTGCCGATGCCAGCCAGGCGTTCGAGATGGTGTTCATCCCGGAGCCCGACCGCGGCACGCTGTGCATCTCCTCGCAGGTCGGCTGTGCGCTCGACTGCTCGTTCTGCGCGACGGCGCAGCAGGGCTTCAACCGCAACCTCACGACCGCCGAGATCGTCGGCCAGGTATGGCTCGCCAGGGCTGAGCTGGCGCGCGCGAGTGCACCGCAGCTCGCCGCAGAAGCGCCGCATGATGCGGGCGCGGGGGTGCTCGAGTGCCGCGTGACCAACGTGGTGCTGATGGGCATGGGCGAGCCGCTGGCGAACTTCCGCAACGTGGTGCCGGCGCTCGACATCCTGCTCGATGACTTCGGCTGCGACCTGTCGCGGCGGCGGGTAACCTTGTCGACTTCGGGGCTCGTGCCGCAGATCTACCGGCTCGCCGAGGTGAGCAACGTGGCGCTCGCCGTGTCGCTCCACGCCCCCGACGATGCGTTGCGCAACGAGCTCGTGCCCATCAACCGCAAGCACCCGATCGCCGAGCTCCTGCCGGCCTGCTGGCACTATCTCGACGAGCAAAACGGCCGCAGCGTCACCTTCGAGTACGTGATGCTCGATGGGGTGAACGATTCCCCGGCGCAGGCGCGTGCCGTCGCGCGCCTCCTCAAGGGGCGCCCCGCCAAGGTCAACCTCATTCCCTTCAACCCCTTTCCCGGCACCCGCTACCGCCGCTCGCCCGCGCCCGTCATCCAGCGGTTTCGTGATGAGCTGCTGCAGCGGGGCGTGCTCGCCACGGTACGGCGCACCCGCGGCGAGGACATCGACGCCGCCTGCGGACAGCTCGCAGGCCGCGTGATCGATCGCACCACGGTGCGGCTCGGGAGCAAAGTCTTCGGCGTCGCCGTCCAGGCATGAGCACCTACGTGAACAGCATGACCCCTTCCCGAGCGACGCCGGCGCTGGCCGTGCTCGCGACCCTGATCCTCGGCGCCTGCGCGAGCAACAGCAGCCAGCCGCTGCACATGTCGAACCAGCGCGAGGCCGCGGCCGACAACGTCCAGCTCGGCATCCAGTATCTGAATGAGGGCGAACTCGCCGTCGCCAAGATCAAGCTCGACCGCGCGCTCGAAGAGGATCCGAACAACGCCAACGTCCACAGCGCCCGCGCCATGATGTTCGAGCGCATGCACGAGCCGACGAAGGCCGACGAGGAATTCCGCACCGCGCTGCACCTCGCGCCCCACGATCCCGACGTGGTCAACAACTACGCCGTGTATCTGTGCCAGAACGGCCGCACCGACGAGGGCGTGAAGCGCTTCCTCGAGGCCGCGCACAACGCGCTGTACCGCACTCCACAGGCGGCCTATACGAATGCCGGCGTATGCCTGCGGGCGGCCAAGCGCGACGACGAGGCCCGCGTGCAGTTCACCTCGGCGTTGCAGCAGCGGCCGAACTACGCCGAGGCCGCCTACCAGCTCGCCACCCTCGACTTCGACCACGGGCAGCTGGCGGCCGCGCGCGCGCGCATCGACGGCTACATCGGCGCCTACGACGAGACCCCGGACCTGCTGCTGCTCGGGGTGCGCGTGACGCGCAAGCAGGGCGATGCGATGGCTGCACAGAAGTACGCCCGACGGCTGCTGCTCGACTTTCCGGGCTCCGACCAGGCGCGCGCCCTGGCCGCGCTCGATCGCAACCCCGGCTGAGGTGTATGACTACGACTGAGGCTGGCGGCGACACGCGCTGCGGCATCGGCACACGGCTGCGGGCGGCGCGCGAGGCGCGCGGACTCACCATCCTGCAGGCC
This sequence comes from uncultured Gammaproteobacteria bacterium, assembly GCA_963804465.1. Lineage (GTDB taxonomy): Bacteria > Pseudomonadota > Gammaproteobacteria > Steroidobacterales > Steroidobacteraceae > 13-2-20CM-66-19. The sequence continues at coordinate 631,681 of CAWDQL010000016.1, read as the reverse complement.
GCCGAGAAGCTGCACGTAGATGCGCGCGTGCTCGAGTCGCTGGAGGCGGAGGACTTCGCCTCACTGGGCGCCGCGGTGTACGCGCGCGGGCATCTCAAGCGCTACGCCGAGCTCATCGGCGAGGCGCCCGCCGAGCTGCAGAGCCTGTACCCGGCAGCGGCCGCTGCCGCGGGGCCCGATCTGACGCGCATTCCGCGCCGCGCGCCCGACCCGCACTCCTCACGGCTCATGACGCTGGCGCTCCTGGTGCTGCTCGCCGTGACGATTGCCGGAGTGCTGTGGTGGGTGCTGACGCTGCCCGCGGCGAAGCCGCGGCCGGTGTCTGCAACCAGTGGCATCGCGGCGCCGGGCGACTCATCCGCGGCGCAGCTGCTGACGGCGCTCGCGCGTGCCTCGGGTAGCGGCGCGCCGCCTGCGGGCGCGGGCGAAGCGCAACTGGCTCTCAGGTTCTACGGCGTCAGCTGGGCGCAGGTGAGCGATGCCTCGGGGCGGCGTCTGTTCGAGGGCCTGAGTGCCCCCGACAGCGCGCGCACCCTGAGCGGAACGCCGCCGCTGCGCATCATCATCGGCAATGCTCCGGGCGTTACGGTGCGCCTCAACGGGCAGAAGGTGGAGCTCGAGGGGCTGGTGCACCGCGATGGCAGCGCGCGCTTCCAGCTCGACGGCAGCGGGCATGCCGCGCCGCTCCCGCCGCTGGTCGCGCACGGAGACTGACTTGGCCGGGGAAATTCAGCCCGTCCGCGGCATCAACGACGTGCTGCCCGCCGAGATCGGCGCCTGGCAGCACCTCGAGGCCGTGACACGCGAGCTGCTCGTGAGCTACGGCTACGAGGAGATCCGTGTGCCGCTGCTCGAGCGCACCGAGCTCTTCAAGCGCGCCATCGGTGAGCACACCGATGTGGTCGGTAAGGAGATGTATACCTTCACCGATCGCGGCGGCGACAGCCTCACGCTGCGTCCCGAGGCAACCGCCGGCATCGTGCGGGCGCTGATCTCCAATGGCATGCTGCGTGGACAGCGTCACAAGCTGTGGTGTCTCGGGCCTATGTTCCGGCACGAGGCGCCGCAGGCGGGTCGCTACCGTCAGTTCTGGCAGGTGGACGTCGAGGCGGTCGGCTGCCCGGGTCCCGACGTCGATGCAGAGCTGATCGCGCTCAGCGCACGGCTCTGGCAGCGGCTTGAGCTTACCGGCCTCACCCTCGAGATCAACTCCCTCGGTACGCCCGAGAGCCGGCGCGCGTATCGCGCGCGGCTGGTGGAGTACTTCGGCAGGCACGAATCGCAGCTCGACGACGACAGCCGGCGGCGGCTCGGCGGCAATCCGCTGCGCATCCTCGACAGCAAGAACCCCGCGATGCAGGAGCTGGTGAGCGGCGCGCCGCTCCTCGCCGAGTACCTGGACGAGGAATCGCGCGAGCACTTCGCGGCGTTGCGCCGCCTGCTCGACGGGGTGGGGATTGCCTATCAGGTGAATCCGCGCCTGGTGCGCGGCCTCGACTACTACAACCGCACGGTCTTCGAGTGGATCACCGCCGCCACCGCTGCCCAGAATGCCGTATGCTCCGGCGGCCGCTACGACGGGCTGATCGCGCAGCTCGGGGGCGAGGCGACCCCGGCGGTCGGTTTTGCCATGGGCCTCGAGCGGCTGGTGGCGCTGCTCGCGGCCGCCGGCAGCGTACCGGTGCCGCTCCCCCCCGATGTGTACGTCGTGGTCAACGGGGTGCGGGCCAACTCCGCGGCGCTGACGCTCGTCGAGCGGCTGCGCAGCGAGCGGCCGCGGCTGCGGGTCGAGCTGAATCTGGGGGGCGGCAACTTCAAGGCGCAGTTCCGGCGTGCCGACAAGAGCGGCGCGCGGCTCGCACTGATCATCGGCGACGATGAGCTGGCGCGCGGCGTGCTCGCCATGAAACCTTTGCGCGAGGAGTCGGGTCAGAGCGAGTGCCCGGTGGAATCGCTGGCGGCTGGCCTGGACGCGGCCCTGGCGGGTCTTAGGAGTGGGTGAGTGAGCGACTATCTGTCTGAAAAAGAACAATGGGAGCAGATCCGCTCCTGGGTGCGCGACAACGGTCTGTGGGTGGTCGCGGGGGTGGCGGTTGCCGTGGCGATCATCGGCACCTGGCGCTGGTGGCAGGCGCACCTCGACGCCCGCGGCATTCAGGCGGGCGCGCTCTACACGCAGATGGTCACGGCGCTGGAGCACGGCGACCGGAGCGATGCGTTCGTGCGTCTCGGGGAGCTCGAGCGTGACCACGCCTCCTCGCCGTACGCCGATCAGGGGAAGCTCCTCGCCGCGCGCGTGTTCGTCGAGGAGCGCGAGCTAGACAAGGCGGCGCACGAGCTCACGACGGTCATGGACTCGAAGGATCACGCGCTGGCGCTGGTGGCGCGGATGCGGCTGGCGCGGGTCGAGATCGCTCAGGGCAAGTCCGAGCAGGCGCTCGCGACGCTGAACGCGGCAGAGCCCGGCGCGTTCGCCGCCCGCTATCACGCGGTGCGCGGCGATGCCTATTACGCCAAGGGCGACAGGACCGCGGCCCTCAAGGAGTATCGCAGCGCCCAGGGAGCGGTGGATCCGGGCGACAGCGCGCTGCTCGACCTCAAGATCGCCGATCTCGCCGCCGCTGCGCCGGCCACACCGGCCGCCGCGCCCGCCGCAGTCACCAGCCCCGCTGCAACCCCCGCGAAATAAACCATGCGATACCTGACCCGCCCGTTGTGGATTCTAGCGCTGCTGCTCGCCGTTGCCGCCTGTTCCAAGGACAAGGCGATCGACCAGCCGGCGAAGCTCACGCCGCTCGCGGGGACGCTGCGCGTCGACCGTGTCTGGTCGGCGACCGTGGATGACAAGAAGGCGCTCAAGCTGCGCCTCGGCCTGAGTCTCTCGGCCGCTGACGGCCGGGTGTACGCCGCCGGTCACACCGGGAATGTGGTTGCATTCGATCTCGCCTCGGGCCGCGTCGCCTGGCGCACGCGCCTCAAGGCGCCGCTCTCGGGCGGCACCGCCACCGGCGACGGCCTGGTGCTGATCGGCTCGAGCGACGGACAGCTGTTTGCGCTGGATGCCGGCAACGGCAAGCGTCGCTGGTCGGCGCGTGTCAACGGCGAGGTGCTGGCCCCGGCGGCGATCGACGCGCAGCTGATCGCGCTGCGCACGGTCGACGGTAAGCTCCACGCGCTCAGCCCCGCCGACGGGCACGAGCTGTGGGTGCAGCAACAGCAGGTGCCGCGCCTGTCGCTGCGCGGCACCGCGCGGCCGGTGATCGCCGGCGATCTGGTGCTGTGCGGCTTCGACAACGGCAAGGTGCTCGCCGTCAGCAGCGCCGACGGCGCGGTGCAGTGGGAGACTACCGTCACGCCGCCCCACGGGCGCACCGAGCTCGAGCGCCTGGTCGATATCGACACCGCGGTACGCGTCACCGGACAGGACGTCTATACCGTCGGCTTCCAGGGCAAGGTCGCGATGCTGGCGCTCGACAACGGCCAGATCTGGTGGTCACACGAAGCCTCGAGTTACCGCAGCCTGACGCTCGATGACGATGCGCTCTACATGTCGTCGGCCGACGGTGAGATCGTCGCGATGCGCACCCGCACGGGCGCGGAGCTGTGGCGGCAGAAGGCGCTGCTGCATCGCGGGCTAACGGCGCTCGCCTCCATGGACGAGCAGAAGGCGCTGGTGATGGCCGACTTCCAGGGCTACGTGCACTGGCTCGACAAGGCGACGGGTGCGCTCGCCGCCCGCGCTTCCTCGGGCAAGGCACGCGTCAGCACCACGCCGCTCGTGGTCGGGGACCTGGTGCTGGTGATCAACGACCGCGGGCAGATCAGCGCGTTCCGCGTCGGCCCGCTCACTGCCAAGCACAAGTAGCCGCGTGCTCGCGCCGCCGCCGCGCCGCTTAGCGCTCCCATGCTGCCCGTCATCGCGCTCGTCGGCCGTCCGAACGTCGGCAAGTCGACGCTGTTCAATGTCCTGACCGGGACGCGCGACGCCATCGTCGCGGACGTCCCCGGGCTCACCCGCGACCGCCAATACGGCTTCGGCCGGGTAGGGCCGCTTCCCTACATCGTCATCGACACCGGCGGCCTGATCGAGAATCCCATCGGCGTCGAGGCGCAGATGCGCGCCCAGACCGAGCGCGCGGTCGCCGAAGCCGACCGGCTGGTGTTCCTCGCCGACGCGCGTGCCGGCCTCTCGACCCAGGATCTGTTCGTCGCGCGCGAGCTGCGCCGCGCCCGCAAGCCGGTGACGCTCGCGCTCAACAAGGCCGAGGGGCTCGACCCCGACCTCGTCGCCGCCGACTTCCATACGCTCGGCCTCGGCGAGCCGCACGCCATCTCGGCGAGCCACGGCCAGGGCTGCGAGAGCCTGATGGAGCAGGTGCTGGCGGGCTTCGAGCCGCAGCCGCAGGCGGCGGAGAGTGACGGGGCGATCCGCATCGCCATCATCGGACGTCCCAACGTCGGCAAGTCGACGCTCGTCAACCGTCTGCTGGGCGAGGAGCGAGTCATCGCCGACGAGCAGCCCGGCACCACGCGCGACAGCATCTTCGTGCCGTTCACGCGTGATGGGCGCGAGTTCCTGCTCATCGACACCGCGGGCGTGCGCCGGCGCGCCCGGGTCGAGGACCAGGTCGAGCGGGCGAGCGTCGCCAAGACGCTGCAGGCGATCGCCGAGGCGCACGTCGTGATCCTGGTGCTCGACGCGCACGACACGGTGGCCGAGCAGGATGCAAGCGTTCTCGGCCTGGCGCTCGAGCGCGGCCGGGCGCTCATCATCGCGGTCAACAAGTGGGACGGCATCGCGGCGGAGCAGCGCGAGGACATCCGCCGTCAGCTCTCCCTCAAGCTCGACTTCGTACCGTTCGCGCCGCTGCTGTTCATCTCGGCGCGTCACGGCACCGGGGTGGGCGAGCTCATGGCCGCGGCGGTGCATGCCTACGAGGGCGCGATGCGCGCACTGCCGACCAAGCAGCTGACGCGCACCCTCGAGCACGCGCTCAGCATGCACCAGCCGCCGCTGGTGCGTGGCCGGCGCATCAAGCTGCGTTACGCGCACCAGGGCGGCCGCAACCCGCCGCGGATCGTGATCCACGGCAACCAGACCGCCGCGGTTCCGGACGCCTACACCCGCTATCTCGCCAATCTGTTCCGCAAGACCTACGATCTGTTCGCGACGCCGGTGGCGATCGAGTACCGCACCGACGCCAACCCCTATGACCGCGAGCGGCGAGTCAGGGGGCGGGCGCGCAAGGCGCGCACGCCGGCGCGCCGCAGCAAGTGAATCCCCCGGGGAATCGGGAGCCGAGCTCATGTGCACCATGCGTCAGTGGATGTTGCTCGTCGGACTCACGGCAGTTGCCGCGCTGAGCGCGGCGGCTGAGCGCAACGATGCCGCCTCGTATCTCGCGCTGCCTGCAGGGAGCATGGCGCTGCGCCACGTCGAGATCATCGACGGCACGGGCGCCGCGCCGCGCGCCGATCAGACGCTGATCATCGCCGCCGGCCGCATCGTCGCGACGGGGCCGGCAGCCACCACCGCGATCCCGGGCGGTGCGCGGGTGCTCGACTACGCCGGCTACGCGGTGCTCCCCGGGCTCATCGGCATGCACGATCATCTTTTCTATACCGCCTCACGCGACACGCAGCGCAACTCCCCGGGCGGACTCGAGCCGGGGTTCGTGGTGAACGAGATCGCCTATTCGGCGCCGCGGCTGTATCTGGCGGCGGGTGTGACGACGCTGCGCACCACGGGGAGCATCGAGCCTTACGCCGATCTCAAGGTGCGCGCACGGATTGAGTCGGGGGCGATGCCGGGGCCGCACCTCGACCTCACGGCTCCCTACCTCGAGGGCGCCGGCACCTTGTTTGCGCAGATGCACGAGCTCGCGGGACCCGCGGAAGCCGCGCAGTTCGTCGATTACTGGGCTGCGACCGGCATGACCTCCTTCAAGGGCTACATGAACATCACGCGCGCCGAGCTGGCTGCGGCGGCCGCGGCCGCCCACCGGCATGGCCTCAGGATCACCGCGCATCTGTGCTCGGTGAGCTGGCCCGAGGCGGTCGCCGCGGGTGTCGATGATCTCGAGCACGGGCCGGTGTATACCGACAGTGAGTTCGTTGCCGGCCGCCAGCCCGACAAGTGCCCGGACCGGAGCGCGACTTCCTGGGTCGGCAGGAGCGCGAACGATGCCGAGGTAGTGCGACTCATCCGCCTGCTCATCGAGCATCACGTGGCGGTGACCTCCACGCTGCCGGTGTTCGAGCTTACGGTGCCGGGGCGCGCCCCGGCGCAGCGGCGCACGCTCGAGGCGATGTCGGCGGACGCGCGCAGCAACTACCTGACCTACCGGGCGCTCCTCGATCCGGCAGATCCCGTGCCGGCACAGTTGTTCCGCACGGAGATGGAGTTCGAGCATGCGTTCGCCGCCGCGGGTGGCCTGTTGCTCACCGGGCCCGACCCGACGGGCGCCGGCGGCGTGCTGCCGGGGTTCGGCGATCAGCGCGGCATCGAGTTGCTGGTGGAGGCGGGCTTCACGCCGGTGCAGGCGATTCAGATCGGCACCGAGAACGGTGCGCGCTTCCTCGGCCGCGAGCAGGACATTGGCACGATCGCGGCGGGCAAGCGCGCGGATCTCATCCTGGTGCACGGCGATCCCGCCGCGCGCATCGCCGACCTCGAGAATGTCGCGGTGGTCTTCAAGGACGGGCAGGGCTACGACCCGGCGCGCCTCGTCGAGGCGGTGCGCGGGCAGGTCGGCATCCGCTAAAAGCACGGGAGGGGCTCACGCCCCTCCCGGTAGTCGAGCTGCGCGCTTCGCGCGCGACGCTCGGCGCTCTAGCGCAGCGCCGTGTCAGGCTCGCGCTTGCCGTTCTCCGGGTTCTTCGGCTGCGGCTTGGGCGGCGGCTTCTTTTGCGCCGCCTGCTTGGGCGGCTGCTTGCCCGGCTGCTTGCCGCCGGCTGTCTGCGGGTGCGCCGCTGTGGCGGGGGGTGGCGACTTCGCGCCGTTGTGGCCCAGCTGGCCGCCGTAGGGCCGGTTGGCTCCGGCGCCAGGCGCGTTGCTGCGCGCCATGGCGGGCGGCGGCGAGCTGGCGCCGTGCGCGCCTACCACGCCCGGGGCGTTGAACGCGCCGGGGCGCGGGGTCGCGGCAATCGAGGGATGGCCGGCGTTGTTCTTCGCAAGCAGCGCCGGGTTGGCGGCCGCCTGCTGGACGTGCCGCTGCTGCGCAGGTGTCGCCGCCACGTGCTGCTCCCGGGCGTACGTGCGCTCCTGCGGGCTGGGCGTGGCGGCGACACCGCCGGCGCCGCCGTTGTAGCTCACGCGGTTGACCGTGACATTGTTGACCACGGTCTCGTTGTAGGTGTTATGCACGACCGTCACGTTGACGTTGGTGACCGACTGGTTGTAGGCAAACCCGCCGCCCACCCAGCGGCCGCCGGCAAAGCCGACGCCGCCGTAGCCAAAGCCGTAGTTGACGCCGCCGTAGAAGCCGACGTGCGGTCCCCAGTAGCCGGCATGGAACGCGTACACGCCGCCGACGAATCCCCAGTAGCCGGGGGTCCACAGGAACCCGACGCGCGGCGGCATCACCCAGGTGCCGGGCACCCAGTAATAGCCGGCTGGCGCCCAGGCCCAATAGCCCGGGGCCCACAGATAGCCCGGCGCAGGCACGGGCGGCTGCTCGTACACCGGCAGCGGCGGCGGCGGCTCGGAGGCCTGCACTTCGGCGTCCGCAGCGGGCGCTGCGTACTCGGTCGCGGCGGGTGGCGGAGGCGGCGGGGCGACGTACACCGGGGCGGGCGCCGGGACGGCGATTCCGGCACGAACGACGCAGCCGCAGAGCTGCGTAGCCGCGGCGCACACGAGCGCAAAGCCGGCGAGCGGCGCAAACTTGATCTGCAGGCGGTGCGGGGATTTGAACATATCACGCCCTGAGGTTGGTGGTGACGCAGCCTACGCAGCCGCGCAGGCCTTATGAAACACACAACGTCACACTTTCAGAGCGGGTGACCAGGTGACGGCAATGTAATCTGCGCGGCCGTCGCCGCCGAGCGACGCTAAGGGTGCGCCTAGGCCAGTTTGAAGCGCAGCGAGCCGAGTTTCTCGATGCGGCTCACGATCTCATCCCCCGCTTTCAGCCACACCTGCTTTTCCTTGGGCATGCCGAGAATTACGCCCTCGGGCGTTCCGGACCAGATGATGTCGCCCGGCTCGAGCGTCCACATCCTGCTGATATAGGCGATGAGCTTCTGCGGGTTGAAGATCATGTAGCTGGTGTTGGAGGACTGGCGCTGCTCGCCGTTCACGAACGTCTCGAGCTTGAGGTTGTTGGGATCGCCGACCCGGTCCGCCGACACGAAGTAAGGTCCAATGGGGCCGAAGTTATCGAGCGTCTTGCCGATCATCCACTGCACGCTCGGAGTCTCGAGCTGCAGGTCGCGTGCCGAGAAGTCGTGCGCCGTGCAATAGCCGGCGACGTAGTCGAGCGCCTCGGCCTCCGGCACGTTGCGCGCCGGTTTGCCGATGACGAGCAGCAGCTCGGTCTCGTAATCGAACTTATAGGCGACCTCGCGCGGCGGCAGCGTGATCGTGCAGTTATGGGGCGCGAGCGCGTTGTTGTACTTGTTGAACAGGATCGGCACGCTCGGCAGCTGCAGGTGGGTCTCGGCCGCGTGCTGGCGGTAGTTGAGGCCGATGCAGACGATCTTGCCCGGGTTGGTGAACAGGCGGCCGAAGGTGATGGAGGATTCCTTCATCGCGACGCTGTGGCACCGGGGCGAGGTGCGGGCGGTGGCGATCAGCTCGTTGAGTCCGCGGGCGTTGCCTTCCCTGAGCAACTCCTCGAGCGTCACGGGTGCCACGATGCCGAACTGCTGCCGCGCCGCCCGCACATCGAGTACGGACTCGTCGTCGAGTCTGGCGCCGAGCGTCTCCGAGCCGTCGGCATTGCGCATGGCGAGCAGCGTCACGCCGCTCGGCAGTTCGTGCGGACCGTTGTATTTTTTAGCCATGGAGGTCGTCGCGGACGCGGCGGCGGCCGCCGGCGCTGCCCCGGCCATACCCACGGTCACGGCTCCGGTCGTCTGCAGAAAGCTTCTCCTGGAAGTCACGGCCGTTTCTCCTGGAAGGTCCAAGTGACACCGATGGTTGTCACTCCCACTCGATGGTCGCCGGCGGCTTCCCCGAGATGTCGTACACGACGCGCGAGATTCCCGGCACCTCGTTGACGATGCGCCGCGAGACGTGGTCGAGGAACTCGTACGGCAGGCGCGCCCAATGCGCGGTCATGAAATCGACCGTCTCTACCGCGCGCAGTGCGATCACATAGTCGTAGCGGCGGCCGTCGCCCATGACGCCAACCGAGCGCACCGGCAGGAACACCGCGAACGCCTGACTGACGCGATCGTAGAGGTCGTGACGGCGCAGCTCGTCGATGTAGATGGCATCGGCGCGGCGCAGCAGCTCGGCGTACTCCCTGCGCACCTCGCCGAGGATCCGCACGCCGAGACCGGGCCCGGGGAAGGGATGGCGGTACACCATCTCACGCGGCAGTCCGAGCTCCACTCCCAGGCTGCGCACCTCGTCCTTGAACAGCTCGCGCAGCGGCTCGAGAAGTCTGAGCTTCATGCGCTCGGGAAGGCCGCCGACGTTGTGATGTGACTTGATGACGTGGGCTTTGCCGGTGCGTGAGCCGGCGGACTCGATCACGTCCGGGTAGATGGTTCCCTGCGCGAGGAACTGCACTCCGCTCAGCTGCTGCGCTTGCTCGTCGAACACGTCGATGAAGGTGCTGCCGATGATCTTGCGCTTCGCCTCCGGATCGGTGACGCCGGCGAGCGCGCCGAGAAAGCGCTCGGCCGCATCCACACGGATCACGCGCACTCCCAGATGCTCGCCGAAGGTGCGCATTACCTGCTCGCTCTCGCCGAGACGCAGCAGTCCGTGGTCGACGAACACGCAGGTGAGCTGCTCGCCGATGGCGCGATGCAGGAGCGCCGCGACCACGGATGAGTCGACGCCGCCCGACAGGCCGAGCAGCACCTTGCCGTTGCCGACCGTGGTGCGCAGGCGCGCGATCGCATCCTCGATGATGTTGCCGACGCTCCACAGGGCGTCCGCGCCGCAGATCTCGCGCACGAAGCGCTCGAGCAGCCGCGATCCCTGCCTGGTGTGCGTCACCTCGGGATGGAACTGCACGCCGTAGAAGTGGCGCCGCTCATCGCTCATCGCGGCATAGGGGATGGTGCCGGTGGTGGCGTTCGCGGTGAAGCCCGCGGGCAGCTGGTCCACGCGGTCGCCGTGGCTCATCCAGACATCGAGCAGCGCGTGCCCAGCCTGGTCGCGCCGGTCCTCGATTGTGTCGAGCAGGCGTGAGGCGCCGGTGACCGTGACTTCCGCGTAGCCGAACTCGCGCTCGGTCGAGGGCGCGACGCGGCCGCCGAGCTGCTGCGCCATGGTCTGCATGCCGTAGCAGATGCCGAGCACCGGCACGCCGAGCTCGAACACCGCGGGCGGTGCGCGCGGCGGGTCGCGGTCGGTGACCGACTCCGGTCCGCCCGAGAGGATCACGCCGCGCGGCGCGAACGCGCGCACCTCGGCATCGCTCACGTCCCAGGGGTGGATCTCGCAGTACACGCCGAGCTCGCGCACGCGGCGCGCGATCAGCTGGGTGTACTGGGCGCCGAAGTCGAGGATCAGGATGCGGTGCGCGTGGATGTCCGCGTGCGCGCGCTGCGCGGGTGCGGCGGAGTGAGCAGGGCCGTTGACGCGGGGAACGCTCACCATGGGCCGCTTTCCGTCAGGACACCCGGTAGTTGGGTGGGTCCTTGGTGATCGAGACATCGTGCACGTGGCTCTCGCGGACACCGGCGTTGGTGATGCGCACGAACACCGGCCGCGTGCGCATGTCGGCGATGCTGAGGCTGCCGGTATAGCCCATGGCGGCGCGCAGGCCGCCCGCGAGCTGCTGCAGGATGGTCACCACGCTCCCCTTGTAGGGTACGCGGCCCTCGACGCCCTCGGGCACGAGCTTCTCGAGCTCGGTGGCGGCGTCCTGGAAATAGCGGTCGGCTGAGCCGTGGCGCTCGGCCATGGCGCCGAGCGAGCCCATGCCGCGGTAAGACTTGTAGGAGGCGCCCTGATAGAGCTCGACCTCACCCGGCGATTCCTCGGTACCGGCGAACAGCCCGCCGATCATCACGGCATCGGCGCCCGCGGCGATCGCCTTGGCGATGTCGCCGGAGAAGCGGATGCCACCGTCGGAGATTACCGGCACGTCGGCATCGCCGAGCGCGGCGGCGACGTTGGCGACCGCAGAGATCTGCGGCACACCGACACCCGCCACGATGCGCGTGGTGCAGATCGAGCCCGGGCCGATACCGACCTTGACGGCATCGGCGCCGGCATCCCGCAGGGCGCGCGCCGCCTCGGCGGTGGCGATGTTGCCGGCGATCAGCTGGCAGTCGGGCCAGCGTGCCTTGATGCGCCCGACCGTCTCGATGACGCCGCGCGAATGTCCATGGGCGGTGTCGACCACCACCAGGTCGACGCCGGCTTCGCGCAGCGCGGCGACGCGCTCCAGCGTATCGGGTGTGGTGCCGACCGCGGCGCCGACGCGCAGCCGTCCACCCTCGTCCTTGCAGGCGCGCGGGAACTCAGTGGCCTTCTGGAAATCCTTCACGGTGATCATGCCGACCAGCTCGTGCTCGCCGTTCACGACCAGCAGCTTCTCGATGCGGTGCTTGTGCAGCAGCGCCAGCACCTGCTCCTTGGGCGCGTCCTCGCGCACGGTCACCAGCCGCTCCTTGGGAGTCATGACCGAAGACACCGGCGCGTCGAGCTTGACCTCGAAGCGCAGGTCGCGGTGGGTGACGATGCCGACCGCCTTGCGCCCGACCACCACCGGCACGCCGGAGATGCCGCGCGCGCGGGTGAGATCCAGCACTTCGCGGATCGTCATGTTGGGGGAGACGGTGATCGGGTCCTTGATCACACCGCTCTCGAACTTCTTCACCCGCGCGACTTCACGCGCCTGTGCCTCGATCGACATGCTCTTGTGGATGATGCCGAGGCCGCCTTCCTGAGCGATGGTGATGGCGAGGCGCGCCTCGGTGACCGTGTCCATGGCCGCCGACAGCAGCGGCACATTGAGGCGAATACGCCGCGTTACGCGCGTGGAAAGATCGACCTCGCGTGGCAGAATTTCCGAGTAAGCCGGAACCAGGAGGACGTCGTCGAAGGTGAGAGCTTCTTCGAGGATGCGCATGCGTAATTATAGGCGGCGGGGCCGCCCCGGTAAACCTCGTGCTAAGGTGCCTCATGGCGTTGAAGACCGAGCTTGAGGCCGGCGCCCCGGTGCGGGACGTGTACAGCGTCGCGCGCCTGAACCGCGAGGTCCGCGCGGTGCTGGAGCGGGGACTCGGGGTGATCTGGGTCGAGGGCGAGCTGTCTAACCTGTCGCAGCCGCCCTCGGGACACTGGTACTTCACGCTCAAGGACCGCGATGCGCAGCTGCGCTGCGTCATGTACCGCAACCGCAACGCGCTGCTCGGCTTTACGCCCCGGCCGGGGGCGCAGCTGCTGCTGCGCGGACGGATCAGCGTGTTCGAGCCGCGCGGCGAGTACCAGCTGCTCGCCGAGCATCTGGAGGAGGCGGGAGTCGGCGCACTGCAGCGCCAGTTCGAGCGCCTCAAGGCGCGGCTCGCCGCCGAGGGCCTGTTCGCGCCCGAGCGCAAGCGGGCGCTGCCGCGTTTCCCGCGACGTATCGGCGTCGTCACATCCCCGGCGGGCGCTGCGCTGCACGACATTCTCCAGATCCTCGCGCGGCGTTTCCCGCCCGCGGCGGTGCTCATCTACCCGACCCCGGTGCAGGGCGCGGCGGCGGTGCCATCGCTGGTGGCTGCGCTCGAGAGCGCCGGCGCGCGCGCCGAGTGCGACGTGCTGATCCTGGCGCGCGGCGGCGGCTCGCTCGAGGACCTGTGGGCCTTCAACGACGAGCGCGTGGCGCGCGCGATCCACGCCTGCGCTCTGCCGGTGGTCTCGGGCGTCGGGCACGAGATCGACTTCACCATCGCCGATTTCGTCGCCGACGCGCGTGCCCCCACACCCTCCGCGGCCGCCGAGCTCGTGGTGCCCGATCGTAGCGCCTGGCTGCAGGGCATTGCGCGCACCGCGCAGCGCCTCGAGGTTTGCATGCGGCGTGAGCTGCGTGCGCTCGCGACACGCCTTGCCGGGACCCGGCACCGGCTCGATCAGGCACATCCGGGCGTGCGGCTTGGGTCTCAGGCACAGCGCCTCGATGAGCTGTCGCTGCGGCTGACTGCGGCGGTGCACGTCGGGCTGCAGCGCGACCGGCTGCGGCTCGTGCACGGCAGTGAGCGGCTGATGCGCTGCTCCCCGGGCCAGCTGCTGCGCGAGCAGGGCGACCGCTACCAGCGGCTCGAGACGCGCCTGGAGCGCGCGCTGCATGAGCGGCTGGCGCGCGCGCGGCATCGCTTCGAGCTCGCGCGGCGCGCGCTCGATACCGTGAGCCCGCTCGCCACCCTCGCCCGTGGTTACGCGATCGTGACGCGCCCCCGCGGCGCGCTGCTCACGGATGCGGCGGCGGTCGCACCCGGGGATGAGATCGAGGCGCGGCTCGCGCACGGCACACTGACCGCGCGTGTGACCGGCCGGAAGCGGGAGCTGTGAGCGTCGTGCGCTGTGTGACGGCGCTCGTTGCCGGCACGCTCGCGGTGTCGGGGGCGGCACTGCCCGCGCAGCAGCCGGCGGCGCCGGGCGCGCAGCAGGCGCAGCCGCCCGGGCTCGCCGCGGCACAGCTGCCGCGCCAGGAGCGGGTTCCGGGTGGCGTCGTGATCCTGACGCTCGAGAATGCGAGTGCGCGCGCTCCCGCCGTCACCTTCGACGGCCGGCGGGTACTGGTGCTGCGCGTCGCGGACAAATGGCTGGCGGTGATCGGCATTCCACTGTCGCAGGCGGTGGGGCCGGCGGTGGTGCGCGTGGCGGACGACAGCCACGCAGGCACGCCGGTCGAATTCGAGGTGGTGGACAAGCAGTACACCGTGCAGCGGCTCACCGTGCCGCCGCGGCAGGTCGACCTGTCGGCGGAGGATCTGGTGCGCGTCAGCCGCGAGCAGCCGCGCATTCACGCCGACGTCGACACGTGGTCGGAGGGCCTGCCGGCGACGTTGCAGCTGCTCGTGCCCGTGCCGGGCATCCGCTCGAGCTCGTTCGGCTCGCGCCGCGTCTTCAACAACGAGGCGCGCAACCCGCACAGCGGCATGGACATCGCGGCCGACACCGGCACTGCGGTGCGCGCCGCCGCTGACGGCCGCGTGGTCGACACCGGCGAGTTCTTCTTCAACGGCAACACCGTGATCCTCGATCACGGCGCCGGGCTGGTCACGCTGTACTGTCACCTGAGCGCCATCAACGTCGAGCCCGGCCAGCAGGTGCTGGCGGGTGCCTTGATCGGCAAGGTCGGGGCGACCGGACGCGTGACCGGGCCGCACCTGCACTTCGGCGTGGCTCTCAACGGCGACTTCGTCGATCCGGCGCTGTTCCTGCCGGCGCCCGCACCGCCCCCACCCGAGGCGCACGGCGGCAGCGGTTGATGAGCGCATGAGCGCCTCCGGCGGTGAGCGGGGTGACAGCGATTACATGCACGCGGCGCTCGCGGCGGCCGCCGCGGCGGGCGGGCGCGGCGAGGTGCCGGTGGGCGCCGTGCTGGTGCGCGGCACCGACATCATCGCCACGGGGGGCAACTCGCCGATCGCGAGTCACGATCCCACCGCGCACGCGGAAGTGCTGGCGCTGCGCGCCGCGGGGCAGGCGCTCGGCAGCTACCGCCTCACCGATACGACGCTGTACGTGACGCTCGAGCCGTGCGTCATGTGCGCTGCCGCGATCGTGCATGCGCGGGTGCGACGGCTGGTGTTCGGCGCCTGGGACCCGCGCGCTGGAGCCGCCGGCAGCAACACCGACGTGTTCGCGCTGCCGCAGCTCAATCACCGCGTCGACGTGTTCGGCGGCGTGCTGATGGAGGAGTGCGCGCGGCTGCTGCAGCAGTTTTTCGCGCAACGTCGTTAATTGTCAGGGCACCAGGCGCGCCGCGGTGGCCGCGGCGGGCGTACCGGCGGCAGCTGCAGCGGCCGTGTGTTGCGCGGGGGTTGCCTCGCCCGGCTGCCACTCGAGCAGCGTCAGGAAGCGCTGGATGCGATCGACGAACTGCACCGGCTCCCAGCCGCGTGCGTAGCCGCGCCTGGCGCGCGAGTACCAGCGTCCCTGCGCGAGCAGCGGCAGCTCCTCGCGCACCTCGGTCCAGGAGTCCGGGTCCTTGCCGAGCGACTGGGTGATGATGCGCGCGTCTTCGAGGTGCCCGAAGCCGACGTTGTAGGCGGCGATCATGAGCCAGGTGCGGTCCGGCTCGGGGATGCGGTCGGGGATCATCTGGCGCACCTGTGTCAGGTAGCGCGCGCCGGCGAAGATGCTCTGCTGCGGGTCGTCGCGGTCCTTGATGCCCATCGCCTGGGCGGTGTCGGCGGTGAGCATCATCAGCCCCTGCGCGCCCTCGTCGGAGGCGGCGCGTGGGTCCCATTTCGATTCCTGGTAACCGATGGCGGCGAGCAGCCGCCAGTCGAGACCCACCTGTGCGGCCGCTTCCTCGAACCAGGCGCGATAGTGCGGCAGCCGATCGGCCACGTGGGTCTGGAACTCGCGCGACTCCTCGTACTCGAAGCGCCGCGTGTCGCCGGAGGCTGCCTGCACCAGCCGCGGCAGCTCGTCGGACTGGCTGAGCGCGCCGAAGAACTGATCGACGCGCTCCAGCAGCCCGACAGCGTCCTTGCGCACGAGCCACTGCACCGGCCGGGTGTCAGGCAGCGCAAACCCCACCAGCACGTTCGGATACAGATGGCGCGCGAAGGAGAACTCGCGTGAGTCCGTGATCGCGTAGTCGGCTCCGCCCGAGTCGACGTCCTCGATCGGATCCGCGGAGCTCGGCGCGGTCTCGACCCACTGCAGCGTGGGTGCCACGGTGCTGCGCAGTTTCTCGAGGATGCGCTCCTGGGGACTGCCGGCGCGTACCGCGAGGCGCGCCGACTCGAGCTGCAGCGTCTCGCGCGGGCGCACGCCGCTGCGCTCGTAGACCACCAGCTGCGGAATGTTCGCGTACGGCACGGCCGGATCGCCCACCCGATCCCAGTCGGCAGAGTCGCTGAGCGAGGCGGCGGCGATGTCCGCGCGGCCGGCGGCGAGCTCATCCTGCATGGCGCGCTCATTGGCGACCGGATACATGACGAGCTTCACGTCGAGCTGCGTGGCGAAGCGGCTCGCCAGCTGGTATTCGAGGCCTTCGGTGCCCTGCGCGCCGAGGTAATAGCAGGTCGGGAGATTGAGCGTGACTACGCGCAGCTCGCCGCGCGCGCGGATCTGATCCAGGGCGGATGGCCCGCTGTGCGTGCAGGCCGCGAGGAGCACTATGCCGGCGGCGCCGAGAGTCGATATCCGCACCAAGGAGGCCCTCCTGGCGAACGGCTTTCCGCTAGAATACCAGCCCCGCAAATGAGCCCTGGTCGCGGAGCCGGAGAGGTACCGAAGCGGTCATAACGGCGCCGACTCGAAATCGGATGGTCGGGTAAAACCGGCACGTGGGTTCGAATCCCACCCTCTCCGCCATCGTCCGCGCAGCCGTTACGACTCCGGCTTTTTCATCGCCTCGCGGTACGCAGCTCCGAATGCTTCGATAAAGGTGTGCGGCAGGTGATCCGCCGGCATCTCGATGAGATTGCGGTAGAAGTTGATGAACAGCTCCCAGTACTGGGACTTGTCGGCCGATTTCCCCTTGCCGCGACGCGCGGCGCGTTCGAAGCGCGCCTCGAGCTCGGCCGGATCCAGGCGATCGAGAAACTCGACGAACGCGGCGCGCGTCGCCTGCGCGGTGGCCTTCTCGTGCAGCTTGGCTTCGGTGACCACTTCGCGCAGCCATTGCACCGAGTCGAGCCGCCGGCCCTCGTGCTGCACGAACAACCCGATCAGCAGGTCCTCCACCATCGAGTCGGCGAGCGACGGACGCAGGTCGTCCGGGTCGCGCGCGGGTGTTTCTATGCGGTAGCGGTTACGGGTGGTGGTGCGCGTCCGCTCGAGATCCTTCAGCCCCACCAGCACCTCGCGGAACAGCCGCCCGGCAAGGTGCAGCAGCCGCCCCTGTGCGTCCGCCGGCAGCCGCTCGGTGTCGATACCGGCGCCGCGGCAGAAGGCGTCGAGGCCGCTGTGGACGTCGGCCAGCACCAGCGCGCCGGCGCCGTTCTTCGGCTCGCGCGCCACCATCTCGGCGAGGCGCGCGATGCGCTCGCCATGCGATTCCACGGCCGGTTCGTTCGCCGCCGGCTCGCCGTCAGCCTCGGACTGCGGCGGCGCCGCCCCGTTCGCGGCGAGCGCGCGCACGGGAGCGGATTCGACTTCCTGGCCGTAGGCATTCACGGGCAGCACCGGATCGGGGCGCGCGGCCGGAGGCGGCTCGGGACGGCGGGGGTCGGGCACCAGCAGCTCATCGAGATTGAGCACCGCGCCGATGTCGCGGTCGGTAGTGTGGGAGAGCGAGCGCAGCGCATGGATGCTGGTCGGCACCGCAGCCAGCGACGGGTCGACGATGACTTCCGGCTCGCCGGCGCGCTGCGCCTCGAGCGCCGCGACGATGTGGTATTCACCGATGCGCAGCACGTCCCCGTTGACCAGGCGATAGCCGCTCGAGCCGCGCTTGGCGAGCGGCTCCATGTCGTCGTTGACGTAGACGCCGTTGGTGCTGACGTCCTGCAGGTAGAAATTGCCCTCGCGGAACTGCACGCGGGCGTGGTGCGCCGAGACGTAGCGCAGCGGGTCGGGCAGCACCCAGTCGTTGTCGGCGGAGCGGCCGATGGTGCCGCCCTCGACGGAAAAGACCGCGCTGCTGCGATCGGCGAGCGACCGCCGCTGGTCGCTGACGACTCGCAGCCGAAGTGTGGTATTTCCCCGCGTCAAGGAGGGTCCGTCCGCTGTCAAAAGATTGCCCGCTGCCCGGGGCACGGCAGCGTCTGCGGCACGCCCGGACATATAATGCCAGCGTCAAAGCTACCCGAGCGCAGACCTGAGGCCATGGCAACCAGTCACATTTTCCGCATTATGTTCGTGAATCAAGGCAAGGTTTACGAGGTATACGCGCGCAAGGTGAGCCATGGGGAGCTGTTCGGCTTCATCGAAGTCGAAGAGCTGGTGTTCGGCGAGCGTTCCTCGGTGGTGCTGGATCCGTCCGAGGAGCGCATCAAGGGTGAGTTCTCGGGCGTGAAGCGCACCTTCCTGCCCATGCATTCGGTCCTGCGGATCGACGAGGTCAAGAAGCAGGGCACTGCCAAGATCACCGTTCTCGAGAGCGGCGCCAATGTGACGCAGTTTCCGCTGCCGATGTACTCGGCGCCACCCGGCGAGAAGAAATGAGGCGCTAGTCAAAGGCATGCTCGAGATTCCGGGCGCACCGGCACTGTCCGCGTTCCGCATCGCCAAGCTCCTCGATCGCCTCACGGCGCTCGAGCCCGCCGTTCTGGGGCTCACGGCGCGCTTCGTGCACTTCGCCGACCTCGCGCGGCCGCTGAGCGCCGCGGAGCGCTCGCTCCTCGCGCAGCTTCTCACCTACGGTCCGACTCTGCCGCAGGCGGACGGCGGCGCGGACGGCGCGCGGCTGCTGGTGGTGCCGCGCGCCGGCACGATCTCGCCGTGGTCGAGCAAGGCGACCGACATCGTCAGGGTGTGCGGGATCGACAGCGTCAGGCGCGTCGAGCGCGGCATCGAGTACCGGCTGCGAGCGGCGCGCGCGCTCGATGCGGTGCAGCTCACGCGCCTGGCGCCCGCGCTGCTTGACCGCATGACGGAGATGGCGCTGCTCGATTCCGCGGACGCCGCGCGCCTGTTCGCGCACGCGCAACCGCAGCCGCTCGCGCGCGTGTCGCTGGCCGGCGGGCGCGCCGCGCTCGCGGCGGCCAACGAGCGGCTCGGCCTCGCGCTGTCCGCGGACGAGATCGAGTATCTGCTCGCGAGCTTCGCGCAGCTCAGGCGCGACCCGACCGACGTCGAGCTGATGATGTTCGCGCAAGCCAACTCCGAGCACTGCCGGCACAAGATCTTCAACGCCGTCTGGACCATCGACGGCGTGGCGCGCGAGGAGTCGCTGTTCGCGATGATCCGCTACACGCACGCGATGCACCCCCAGGGCGTGTTGTCCGCCTATCGTGACAACGCCGCGGTGATCGCCGGCAGCAGCGGCACGCGCTACTTCCCCGATCCCGTCTCCGGCATCTACCGCCGCAGTGTCGAGCCGATCGACATCCTGATCAAGGTCGAGACCCACAATCATCCGACGGCCATCTCGCCGTTTCCCGGTGCGGCGACCGGCTCGGGTGGCGAGATCCGCGACGAAGGTGCCACCGGCCGCGGCGCCAAGCCCAAGGCCGGGCTCACCGGGTTCTCCGTATCGAACCTGCGCATCCCGGGGTACGAGCGTCCGTGGGAGCGCGACCACGGCTCTCCGGGGCGCATCGCCTCGGCGCTCGACATCATGCTCGAGGGACCGATCGGAGCGGCCTCGTTCAACAACGAGTTCGGCCGCCCGGCGGTGTGCGGCTACTTCCGTACCTTCGAGCAGCAGATTCCCGGCGACAGTGCCGCGCGGATCCGCGGCTACCACAAGCCCATCATGATCGCCGGCGGGCTCGGCAACATCCGCCGCCCGCACGTGGACAAGGGTGTGGTGCCGGTGGGGGCACGCCTGGTGGTGCTCGGCGGACCGGCGATGCTCATCGGTTTAGGGGGCGGCGCCGCCTCCTCGCTCGGCAGCGGCAGCTCGAGCGCCGACCTCGACTTCGCCTCGGTGCAGCGCGGTAATCCCGAGATCCAGCGCCGCGCGCAGGAGGTGATCGATCACTGCTGGTCGCTCGGGAAGCGCAATCCGATCGTGCTCATCCACGACGTCGGTGCCGGCGGCCTGTCCAACGCCGTACCCGAATCGGTGGCCCATGACGGCCGCGGCGCGCGCGTCGACCTGCGCGCGATCCCGAGCGCGGAGGCGGGCATGTCGCCGCTGGAGCTGTGGTGCAACGAGGCACAGGAGCGCTACGTGCTGATCGTGGCCGCGGATTCGCTGCCGCAGTTCACGGCAATCGCCGCGCGCGAGCGCTGCCCGTTCGCGGTGATCGGCGAGATCGACGACAGCGGCCGCCTCACGGTGAGCGACCCGCTGTTCCACGACCAGCCGGTCGACATGCCGCTCGACATGCTGCTCGGCAAGCCGCCGCGCCTTAAGCGCGACGTCACCAGCGTCGCGCCCCTCAGGCGGCGCTTCGATGCGGGCCGGATCGAGGTACGCGAGGCGACCTACCGGGTGCTGCGCCTGCCGGCGGTGGCGGACAAGACCTTCCTCATCACGATCGGCGATCGCACCGTGGGCGGGCTCGTGAGCCGCGACCAGCTGGTGGGACGATGGCAGGTGCCGGTGAGCGATGCGGCGGTGACCTTGGCCGACTACGAGGGTGTCGCCGGCGAGGCGCTGGCCATGGGCGAGCGCACGCCGGTCGCGCTGCTGGACGCCCCCGCCTCGGGCCGGCTCGCGGTCGCCGAGGCGGTCACCAACATCCTGGCGGCGGACGTCGGCTCGCTGTCACGCATCCGCCTGTCGGCGAACTGGATGGCGGCGAGCGGCGAGCCGGGCGAAGACGCGGCGCTGTACGCGACCGTCGCGGCGGTTGCGAAGGAGCTGTGCCCGCAGCTCGGTATCGCGATCCCGGTAGGTAAGGACTCACTGTCGATGCGCACGCGCTGGCGCGCGGCGGGTGAGGAGCGGAGCGTCGTGGCGCCGGTGTCGCTGATCGTCTCGGCGTTTGCACCGGTCGCCGACGTGCGCCGCACGCTCACGCCGGCAATCGAGCTCGATGAGCGCCTGAGCTCGCTATGGCTCCTCGATCTCGCGGCCGGGCGCAACCGCCTCGGGGCCTCCGCGCTCGCGCAGGTGTATGGCGAGCTGGGCGAGGAGCCGGCGGATCTCGATGAGCCGCAGCGGCTCATCGCGCTGGCCGCGGCGCTCGCCGAGCTGAAGGACGCCGGGCTGCTGCGCGCCTACCACGACCGCTCCGACGGCGGACTGCTGGTGACGCTGCTGGAGATGGCGTTCGCCGGGCATTGCGGGCTCGATGTCGCCCTGCCGGCGGCGCGCGGGCCGGCCGCCGCGCAGCTCTTCAGCGAGGAGCCGGGCGTCGTGGTGCAGATCCTCGCGGGCGATGAGCCGCGCTTGAGTGAAGTGCTCGCGCGTCACGGGCTCGGCTCCGCGGCGCTCCGTCTCGGGGCGCCGGTGGCGGAGCTGCGGGTGCGGGTGCGGCTCGGCACGACGGTGCTCGATGAGGCATGGGCGGATCTCAGGCAGGCGTGGTCGGAGACCTCGTGGCGCATGCGCCGCCTGCGCGACGACCCGCAATGCGCTGACGAGGAATTCGCGGCGCAGACCGCGGCGGCCGACCCGGGGCTGCAAATCGCCTTGAGCTTCGACAGCCAGGAGGACATCACGGCGCCGTACGCAGCGCGCGGCGTACGACCCAAGGTGGCGATCCTGCGCGAGCAGGGCGTCAACAGTCAGACCGAGACCGCGGCGGTATTCGACCAGGCCGGGTTCGACGCGCACGACGTGCACATGACGGATCTGCTCGCCGGGCGTCGCACGCTGGATGAGTTCAAGGGACTGGTGGCCTGCGGCGGCTTCAGCTACGGCGACGTGCTCGGAGCCGGCGAGGGCTGGGCCAAGTCGATCCTGTTCCACGCCGCGTTGCGCGAGCAGTTCGTGCGCTTCTTCGCGCGCAGCGACAGCTTCGCGCTCGGCATCTGCAACGGCTGCCAGATGTTCGCCGCTTTGAAGTCGCTCATTCCCGGGACCGGGCACTGGCCGCGCTTCGTGCAGAACCGCAGCGAGCAGTACGAGGCGCGCTTTGCGCTGGTGGAGGTGCCGCCCTCGCCCTCGGTGCTGCTCGCCGGGATGGCGGGCTCGCTGCTGCCGATCGCGGTGTCACACGGCGAGGGGCGGGCGGAGTTCCCCTCGGCCGCGACGGCGGCGGCCAGCGCGGCGAGCGGCCTGGTGGGCTTCCATTACGTGAATCCTGACCGCAGCGTCGCCGCCACTTACCCCGCGAATCCGAGCGGCACGCCGTTCGGCATCGCGGCGCTGTGCAATGCGGACGGGCGGGTCACCATCACCATGCCGCACCCGGAGCGCTCGTTCCGCTACCTGCAGAATTCCTGGCGGCCGCGCGGCGCCGAGGGCTACAGCGGCTGGATGCGCCTGTTCCGCAACGCGCGGCGTTTCGTGGGCTGAGGCGTCAGCTCGCGGACACCAGCGGCGTGATGTTGGTGCCGGTCTCGTCGAGGAAGAAGCGCCGCACCATGATCGCCTGCTGCAGCCGTCCCTTGCGCACATAGGCCTCGTACAGCAGGTCCTTCACCACCTCGAGCATGACCCCCGCCTGGTAACCGTCCAGCAGCGGCACGCCGGCACGCGCATCGAGCTCGGCGCCGAACAGCACGTTCTTGATACGGGCGAAGAGCTCGGGCGAGATGTCGGTGAGCTCGCGCAACCCGTTCAGCTCATCGAACAGCCTGAGCTTCCCGGCCTCGCCGAGGTCCGCGAACATCGCCTGCATGGTGCGCCGGCACATGGAGCCGAAGGCATTGAAGGCGTCGTGCGTGAAGCAGGTGAGCGCCTCCTTGAACAGCAGCTCCACGTCCTCGGGAATGTAGGTGAAGCTGAATTTCTCCCGCGCCCGCTCGACTTCCGTGAACTGCGGCGACAGCTCGATGCGCGTCGCGCCGTACACCCGCACCGTGAAGCGCAGAAACACCGGCGCGTGGCAGGCGTCGCACAGGTACACCACTCCCACCTGCTTGGGGCGGTAGAGCTGCAGATCGTCGAAGCGCGGCACCGCGCTCGCGGTGAGGTGCGCCACCGTCTGGCAGTGCGGGCAGGTCACCACCAGGTTCTTGTCCTGGTCGTGATGCAGGTGGCTCGCTGAATCGATGTATAGGGACATACCCTTCAAGCGCTTGCGGGCTGTTGTTGTAGTGTCGCCGCGCTCGCCCATGTTAACCGATCGCGTCGCGGCTCACCCGTCCGGCCCCGCTGCCGCCCGTGCTTTCCCGGCGCCGGGCGCGCGTAGTGCATCAAGACGCCGCGTTATGTCACAGGTCGGGCAGCGCGGGCAAAGGTGAGGATCCGATCCGCCAGCGTCGCGTATTCGCCGCTGAAATGATGGCCCTGGCCGACCTGCTCGCGGGTGATGCCGCTCGCTGCCGCGAGCCCGGGGCAGATGGAGTCCGACTCGCCCTCGCCGTAGATGCACAGGATGGGCAGGTGGCTCACGGCCGCGAGCTCGGGACGGGTGGGCGGACCGCCGTCCCCATTCCCGGCCCAGTCGGAGACGCTCACCTCGAAGGAGGCGTTGGAGTCGATGCCGAGGAGACTCACGCTCGCGATGCGCGCGCGCAGGTCCGCGGGCAGGCGGTTCACCACGAACGGCATCACGTCCGCGCCGAAGGAGTAGCCGACCAGCAGCACCCGCTGCTTCCCCCACGCCGCAAGGTAATGGCGCATCAGCCGCGCCACGTCACGCGCGGTCTCCTCGGGCGTTCGCTTGCTCCAGAAATACTTGAGCGAGTTGAGTCCGACCGTCGGCACGCCGCTCGCTGCCAGCCGCGCGGCCAGCTCCTGATCGAGTCCCGCCCAGCCGCCATCCCCGGTGAGCAGCAGTGCCAGCTCGGCGGAGCGTCCGGCCGCCGGCACTTCGCTGACGGGCAGATCGCTGATCTCCGGCGGCCGCACCGGTGTGGCCTCGGCCGGCGCGCTCAGCCGCGCGTAGGCCGCGCGAAACTGCGGCATCCAGTTGCGCTCGACCGAGAAGCCGTGGCCGACGAGCGGCAGCCGCACGATCGAGCCGTTGGCCACCAGGGCTGCGAACTGGTCCGCGGCCTGCGGACGGCATACCTCATCCTTCTGACCCTGCAGCGCGATCCACGGCTGCCTGAGGTTCGTCGCCGGCGCCAGCACCAGCTCGTGCTGCTTGTTGGGCGTGTAGTGGAGCCCCGCGCCCGGGCAGAGCTCGGCGCCGGAGAAATCCTGATCGGCGCAAAAGCCGAGACTGAGCGCGCCGGCGAAGGTGCCGGGCGGGGACTCGACCAGCGCGCCGTAGACGACGGTGGCGCCCGAGGAGTAGCCGACCAGCACCGGCACGTGATACTCGCGCATGCCGATCTCTTTCTGCACCTGGTGGCTGAGCACCTCGAAATCCGCGGCGATCATCTGGCAGGGCGCCCCCGGGCGCGCCGCCGCGGATTCGAGGCTGGCGAGAAAGCGGCGGATGTCGGCGCCGATCACCACCGCGCCCATCGCCTCGAGCGCGCGCGCCATGTTGATCACCCCGAGCTCCCAACCGCCATCGCCCGAGAGGAAGATCGCGACGCTCCGCGGCGTGCCCGGCGGGATGTAGACGCTCACCGTGCCGAAGCGTCCGGCGGCGAGGTGTGCATCCGCGCCGTCGCTGACCGGTGTCGCGGCGCGCGGCGGCTTGGCGGCGGGCGCGGCGGGGGCGCCGGCGGCGAGTGTGCCCGCGGCGAGCAGCGCGAGCGTCAGCGCTGACAGCGCCCGAATCCTCAAGGGTGTCATCGCGCGAACAGCTCCTTCACTCCGCCCGCAATCAGCGTCGAGACGTCGATCAGCACGCGCGGCAGCGCAATGCCGCCGCGCGCCACCAGGTAGCGCGGCTCCCAGACGGGATCGAACTTGCCCTTGTAGCGGCGCAGCCCCTCGAAGTTATAGAAGTGCTCGCCGTGGCGGAAGATGAAGTTGCCGACGCGGTGCCAGGCGGGCGCGAGCGGATGGGCCTCGAGGCCCGAGAGCGGCGCCATGCCGAGGTTGAAGAAGCGGTAGCCGGCGCGCTGTCCCCACAGCATCAGCTCGATGAACAGGTAATCCATTGCGCCGCGCGGTGCGTCGGGCCCGAAGCGCATCAGGTCCACCGACAGCTCGGCCCGGGTTGCGGTGGTCCAGAGGTTGGCGAACGCGGCCGGCGCGCCCTCGGCGCGCACCACGGCGAGCGGAAACTGCCTGAGGTATTGCGCTGAGAACGCGCCCACCGAGAAGCGCTTCTCGCCGGTCGACTTGCTGGCGAGCCAGAAGTCGGACAGGCGCTTGAGCTGCGGCAGCAGCGCTTCCACTCCCTCCGGCGGCACGACCTCGAAGGTCGCGCCGTCGCGTTGCGCGCGGCGGTGTGCCTGGCGCAGGTCGGCGCGCGCGCCGCCTTCGAGCGAGAACTGCGCGAGCGGCACCCGCGCCTCTTCGCCGATCTTGAGGGCCGCCAGCCCGAGGTCGACGTACAGCGCGAGGCGCTCGGCGCATACCTGATAGAAGACCGTGTCGCCGCCGTGGTGGTCGGACATCTCGCGCAGGCGCCACACCAGCTCCTCGGCGCCGTCGCGCGCGCCCACCGGGTCGCCGAGCGCGATCCAGCTGCGGCCCGCGATCTGGTACATGACGAAGGCGCTGCTGGCGTCGTTGAACAACAGCCGCTTGTCGCCGGTGAGCGCGGCATTCGCCATGGTGCTGTCGCACTGCTCGATGAGCACGCGCGCGCGGGCCAGCTCCTCGGCGCCGGCGACCGCCGGCTCGGGCCGCGCCGGGCGCAGCATGTTGAGCAGCACGTAGGTAGTGCCGAGCACCACGATGAACAACGAGGCGCGCAGCACGCGCGGCGCGTTGCCATCCAGCGCGAAGGTCCACCAAAGGTCGTGCGCGTAGCTCACGTGCCGGTTGGAGATCATGCCGAGCCAGAGCGCCATGGCGATCACGCCGGCGATGCTCGCCACCCACACCGGGGTGAAGCGCTCGGACAGGATCGCCGTCGGCCGGTAGAAGGCACGCCGCCCGAGCATCAGCACACCGAGCACCAGCGCGAGCAGGGTCGCCTCCTCGAAGTCGAGGCCCTTCAGCAGCGAGGCGAAGATTCCCGCCACCAGCAGCCACACGGTGATGTGGTAGGCGCCCTGCACGCGGCGGAACAGCGCGCGTGCCAGCACCAGCAGGCCTAAGCCGATGATGCTGCCGGCGAGGTGCGACACCTCGAGCACCGCCAGCGGCAGGAACCGATCGAGGAACGCGAGTCGCTCCTCGACCGCCGGCGTGGCACCGGAGAACAGCAGCAGCGCGCCGGACAGGAAGGTGAGTGCGCCGGCCACCTGCGGCACGACCGGCGCGATGTACACACCGGCCAGCTCCTGCGCCCGCAGCATGCGGCCGCGCTGCGCCGACAGCTCCTTGGAGCCGAACAGCAGCGTGCCGAACACCAGCGGCACCAGGTAGTAGACGCCGCGGTAGGCGAGCAGCGAGCCGAGCAGCGCATCCGGCGGCACTCCGGGCAAGGCGAGCAGCATCACCGCCTCGAACACGCCCACCCCGCCGGGCACGTGGCTGACGATTCCGGCGATGACCGCGGCGGCGTAGGTGCCGAGGAAGGTGACGAAGCCGATGTGCGCGTCCACGGGCAGGAGCGACCACAGCACGGCGGACGACAGCGACAGATCCGCTACCGACACCACAATCTGCGCCAGGCCGATCGCCGGCCCGGGCGCGCGCAGCGCCCAGCCGCGCAGCTCGAGCGTGCCGCGCGCGAGCGCCGCCCAGGCGGCGTAGGCGGCGACCGCGCCGAGCAGCACGAGACCAGCGAGCAGCGACCAGTTGTAGTGCAGGTGCAGGATCTGCGCGGCGTGCTCGGGTGCGAAGAACAGCGACAGTCCGGTGACGGTCGCGAGGCCGATACCGAGCGACAGGCTGCAGAACGCCGAGATCGTCGCCACGTCGATAGCGGTGACGCCGGCGGTTGCGTACAGGCGGAAGCGGATCGCCGCGCCGGTGAAGGCGGCGAAGCCGAGCGTGTGCCCGAAGGAGTAGGCGATGAACGAAGTGAAGAGGATGCGCGTGTACGGCATCGCGCGGCGCAGGTAGCGCAGCGCCAGCACCTCGTAGCTGGATAGCAGCCAGTAGCTCGCCGCCGTGAAGCCGAGCGCCGCCAGGATCTGGCGCCGCGGGATCGCGTGCAGGTGTGCGAACACCCGTTTCACGTGCAGCTGCGCCAGCTGGTGATGCAGGATCAGCGCCACCGTGGCGAACACCAGCAGCGCCGCCAGCGGCCCGACCCAGCGCCAGCGGCTGCGGTCTGTTCCCAGGTCCCCGTCCGTCGTGCCCGGCGCCGCCAAGGTGTGCGCTGCCTAGTTCAGCGCGTCAGCGGCTTGTAGCGGATGCGGTGCGGCTGCAGCGCCTCGCTCCCGCGGCGCCGCTGAAAGTCGGCGACGTACTCCTGGTGATTCCCCTCGAACCACAGCGCCTGCGAGTCACCCTCGAAGGCGAGGATGTGGGTGGCGATGCGGTCGAGGAACCAGCGGTCGTGGGAGATCACCACCGCGCAGCCGGGGAAGGCGAGCAGCGCCTCTTCCAGTGCGCGCAGCGTCTCGACGTCGAGGTCGTTGGTGGGCTCATCGAGCAGCAGCACGTTGCCGCCCGCGCGCAGCACCTTGGCGAGGTGCACGCGGTTGCGCTCGCCGCCCGACAGCTCGCCGATCAGCTGCTGCTGCTGCGCGCCCTTGAAGTTGAAGCGGCCGACGTAGCCGCGCGAGGAGGTCTCGTAAGCGCCGACCTTGATGAGGTCGAGGCCGCCGGAGATCTCCTGCCACACCGTCTTCGCGTCATCGAGCGTCTGGCGCGACTGGTCGACGTAGGCGAGACGCACGCTCGGACCGACGCGGATCGTGCCCGCATCGGGCTGCTCGGTGCCGGTCAGCATGCGGAACAGCGTGGTCTTGCCGGCGCCGTTCGGGCCGATGACGCCGACGATGCCACCGCGCGGCAGACTGAAGGCGAGGTTGTCGATGAGCAGTCGCTCGCCGTAGCCCTTGCGCAGGCCCTCGACCGCGATAACTAAATCGCCGAGCCGCTCGCCCGGGGGGATATAGATCTCGTTGGTCTCGTTGCGCTGCTGGAACTCGCGCGAGGCGAGCTCCTCGTAGCGCTGCAGCCGCGCCTTGCTCTTGGCACGGCGCGCCTGCGGATTCTGCCGCACCCACTCGAGCTCGTGCGCCAGCGTGCGGCGCTGCGCCTCCTGCTCGCGCTCCTCAAGCGCCAGCCGCTGCTCCTTCTGCTCGAGCCAGGAGGTGTAGTTGCCGTGCCAGGGGATGCCGTAGCCGCGGTCGAGCTCGAGAATCCACTCGGCGACATTGTCGAGGAAGTAGCGGTCGTGCGTGACCGCGATGACGGTGCTCGGGTATTGCTCCAGATAGTGCTCGAGCCAGGCGACCGATTCCGCGTCCAGATGATTGGTCGGCTCGTCGAGCAGCAGCATGTCGGGAGCCGACAGCAGCAGCCGGCACAGCGCCACGCGGCGCTTCTCGCCTCCCGAGAGCGTGGCGATGCCCGCCTCCCACGGCGGCAGGCGCAGCGCATCGGCGGCGATCTGCAGCTTGCGCTCGAGCTCCCAGCCGCCGCCCGCATCGATCGCGTCCTGCAGTTGCGCCTGTCTCTCGAGCAGCGCGTTCATCTCGTCTTCCGGCAGCGGTTCGGCGAAGCGCTCGCTGATGTGGTTGAACTCCTCGAGCTGGCGGAAGGTCTCGCCGAGGCCTTCCATCACGGTGGTGCGCACGTCAAGCGCGGGATCGAGCTGCGGCTCCTGTGGCAGGAAGCCGATGCGGATGCCGCTCTGCGGGCGTGCCTCGCCGTCGAATTCGCGGTCGATGCCGCCCATGATCTTCAGCAGCGTGGACTTGCCGGCGCCGTTCAGGCCCAGCACACCGATCTTGGCGCCGGGGAAGAACGACAGGCTGATGTCGCGCAGGATGACCCGCTTAGGTGCGACTACCTTCGACACGCGGTTCATCGTGAAGATGTATTGAGCCATGCAACCGTCGACCGAGGGGGAGGGGATGCAAAGGATTATGGGCGAGGCCGCCACGCTTGGCGATGGGTCGCGGCGCGGCGCGCTCGGCACGGCCCGGCGCTGTGTTAGGCTCCCCCACCCGGGGAGGGGCTGCGGGGGCGCGAAGCGAACATGAATGCCAGCGTGGCGGTGGTGGTGAGCGAGCGGCTCGCGCGCTACAGCTTCGGCGACGGTCACCCGTTCGGCCCGGATCGGCTCGCCGCCTTCACGCGCGAGTTCGAGGCGCGCGGTCTCGACCGCCGCGTGCGCCTGCTCGAGCCACGCACTGCCTCGGATGAGGAGCTGCGCGCGTTCCATAGCCCGACCTACCTCGAGTTCGTGCGCGAGCGCTCGGCGAGCGGCGCCGGGCTGCTCGATGCCGGCGATACTCCGGCATTCCGCGGCGTGTACGAAGCGGCCGCCGGAGTCGTCGGGGCAACCTTGAGCGCGATGGAGGCGATCATGCGCGGCGAGTGCCGCCGGGCCTTCGTACCGATCGCAGGTCTCCACCATGCGGCGCGCGATCGCGCCGCGGGCTTTTGCGTGTTCAACGACTGCGGCGTGGCGATCGAGCTGCTGAAACGCGCCGGCCTGACGCGCATCGCCTACGTCGACATCGATGCACATCACGGCGACGGGGTGTTTTACGCGTTCGAGGACGACGCCGCGGTGGTGTTCGCCGACCTGCACGAGGACGGGCGCTACCTGTACCCGGGGACCGGCGCGAGCGGCGAGACCGGCCGTGGGGCCGCCACCGGCATGAAGCTCAACGTGCCGCTGCCGCCCGGGGCGGACGATGAGCTGTTCGAGCAGGTGTGGCCGCGGGTGCTCGAGCACCTCGAGCGCTTCGAGCCGCAGTTCCTCATCCTGCAGTGCGGCGCCGACAGCCTCGAGGGCGATCCGATCACGCACCTGCGCCTCTCGGCCCGCTCACATGGGCATGCCGGACGCTCCTTGAGCGAGCTCGCCGAGCGCCTGGGCCACGGCCGGGTTCTCGCCCTCGGCGGCGGCGGCTACAACCGCAGCAATCTCGCCCAGGCCTGGAATGCGGTGCTGGAGAATCTGTTCTAGATCCCGCGGCGCTGTCGCGAAGCTTCTCCCCAGGGCGCGCACAACTGACAAGGGCGGCTGCCGGGTCGTTTAGGTACAATTTGCGGCCCGTTTCGTGGCCCCGGCACCCCTCAAGGCGCAGCGCGCATGTTCCGTAGCAACCAGACCATCGCCGACTTCGATCCCGAGCTCAACCGCGCGCTCGAGGGCGAGCGCCGCCGCCAGGAAGAGCACATCGAGCTGATCGCGTCCGAGAACTACGCGAGCCCGCGGGTGCTCGCCGCCCAGGGCTCGGTGCTCACCAACAAGTACGCGGAAGGCTATCCCGGCAAGCGCTACTACGGCGGCTGCGAGTACGTCGATATCGTCGAGCAGCTGGCGATCGATCGCGCCAAGAAGCTGTTCGGCGCCGACTATGCCAACGTGCAGCCGCACTCCGGCTCGCAGGCCAACGCCGCGGCTTACTTCGCGCTGCTGCAGCCGGGGGACCCCATCCTCGGCATGAGTCTCGACCACGGCGGCCACCTGACGCACGGCGCCAAAGTCAACTTCTCCGGCAAGTTCTTCCGCGCAGCGCAGTACGGCATCCGCGCCGACAGCGGCGAGATCGACTACGCCCAGGTACAGCGCCTCGCCGAGGAGCACCGGCCGAAGATGATCGTCGCCGGCTTCTCGGCTTACTCGCGCATCATCGACTGGGCGCGCTTCGCGTCGATTGCGCGCGAAGTGGGTGCGTACTTCGTCGTCGACATGGCGCACGTCGCGGGACTCGTGGCTGCGGGGCTCTATCCCAATCCGCTGCCGCACGCCGACGTGGTGACCACCACGACCCACAAGACGCTGCGCGGCCCGCGCGGCGGTCTGATCCTGGCGCGTGCCAACGACGCGATCACCAAGAAGCTCAACTCGATGGTGTTCCCGGGAATCCAGGGCGGTCCGCTGATGCACGTGATCGCCGCCAAGGCGGTGGCGCTTGAGGAGGCGCTGCAGCCCGAGTTCCGCGACTATCAGCGCCAGGTGCTCGCCAACGCGCGGGCTATGGCGGCGCGGCTCGTGCACCACGGCTACCAGATCGTCTCCGGCGGCACCGACAACCATCTGTTCCTGATGAGCCTGGCCGACCGCAACATCACCGGCAAGGATGCGGACGCGGCCTTGGGTCGCGCCAACATCACCGTCAACAAGAACGCCGTGCCCAACGATCCGCGGCCGCCCATGGTCACGAGCGGCCTGCGCATCGGCACGCCGGCCTCGACCACCCGCGGCTTCAAGGAACGCGAGGTGGAGCAGGTGGCGGAGCTGATCGCGCAGGTGCTGGACGCGGAAGGCGCGGCCCCCGTGGTCGAGCGCGTTCGCGGCCGGGTGCTCGAGCTCTGCGGGCGCTTCCCGGTCTACGGTCCGTAACGGCGCGCAGCGCAACCGAAGCCGCATGCATTGCCCCTTCTGCGGCCACGTCGAGACCAAGGTGAACGACTCGCGGCTCGCCGGCGAGGGCCGGCAGATCCGCCGGCGGCGCGAGTGCCTGAAGTGCGCTGAGCGCTTCACGACCTTCGAGACCGCGGAGCTCGTCATGCCCGTGGTGGTGAAGGGCGATCGGGCGCGCGAGGCCTTCGATGAGGGCAAGCTCCGCGCCGGCATGGAGAAGGCGCTGGAGAAGCGCCCGGTGGCGCGCGAGCAGCTGGATGAGGCCGCGAGCCGTATCGTGCACGCCGTACGCAGCCTCGGCGATCGCGAAGTGAGCTCGCGCGCCATCGGCGAGCTGGTGATGGAGGAGCTGCGCCACCTGGACGAAGTGGCGTACGTGCGCTTCGCCTCCGTGTATCGCCAGTTCCAGGACGTCGAGGCATTTCACGACGAGATCGAGCGGTTGCGCAAGGCCCGCAGCGCCGCGCCGCTTGCGCCTCTGCCGCCCGTGCACCGGCGCCGGGCGGCGCGCGCCGTCGACCGTGACCAGCTGCCGCTGCTGCCGGAGCCGGCCAACGACGATGGTGAGCCGGGCGATGGCGGTAAGCGTTAGCGACGATGTTCTCTGACTTCGACCGCGGGGCGATGCAGCGCGCGCTGGAGCTGGCCGCCCGCGGACTCACCACTACGCACCCGAACCCGCGCGTCGGCTGCGTGTTAGCCAAGGGCGGCCGCATCGTCGCCGAGGGCTGGCACGCGCGTGCCGGCGAGAGCCACGCCGAAGTCGTGGCGCTCAACGCCGCCGGCGGTCAGGCTGCAGGCACGACTGCGTACGTGACGCTCGAGCCCTGCAGCCACCACGGGCGCACGCCGCCCTGCGTCGATGCCCTGATCGCCTCGCGCGTGGCGCGCGTGGTGTACGCAGTTGCCGATCCCGACCCGCGGGTCAACGGCCGCGGTGCCGAGCTGCTGTCCGCGGCCGGCATTACGGTCGAGGCGGGCCTGCTGGCCGCCGAGGCCGGCGAGCTCAACGCGGGATTCCTCAAGCGCATGCTGCAGGGGCGCCCGTGGGTGCGCCTGAAGCTCGCGATGAGTCTCGATGGCCGCACGGCGCTGGCGAGCGGCGCGAGCCGCTGGGTGAGCGGCGCGGCGGCGCGCACCGACGTGCAGCAATGGCGCGCGCGCAGCGCGGCGATTCTCACCGGCATCGGTACGCTGCTCGCCGACGATCCGCGCCTCGACGTGCGCCTTGGCGATGAATCAGGCGGCACGGCGCGGCAACCGCTGCGCGTGGTGCTCGACAGCTCGCTGCGCACGCCCCCCACGGCGCGCCTGTTCGGTGTTCCCGGCGAGGTGCTGATCGTGACTACCGTGCCCGCCACCGACCCGCGCTGGGAGCCGCGCTGCGCGGCGCTCGCCGCCCAGGGCGCACGCATCGAGACGCTGCCCGCGCATGGCGCGCGCGTGCCGCTGGCGGCGGTGCTCGCGCGCCTGGGTGAGCTCGAGATCAACGAGCTGCAGGTCGAGGCGGGGCCGACGCTCGCCGGCGAGCTGCTGCGGCAGTCGCTGGTCGACGAGCTGCTGCTGTACGTGGCGCCGAAGTTCCTCGGGCCGCAGGCGCGGCCGCTCGTGGACCTGCCGGAGCTCACCGATCTCGATGCGGCGCCCGGGCTTATCGTCAGCGACGTGCAGCGCCTGGGAGAGGATCTGCGGCTGCTGCTGCGCCCGGGCGGGCAGGGCGCGGGCTGAGGAAATTAAGAGGAGCGGGTTTGTTCACGGGAATCGTCCGCGACTTAGGCTCCATCGTTGCGCGCGAGACGCGCGGCGGGGACGTGCGGCTTACGATCGCCTACAGGCAGCTCGATGAGGCGCGCCTGGCGCTGGGCGACAGCATCTGCGTGCAGGGCTGCTGCCTCACCGTGACCGCGCTCGCGGGGCGCAGCTTCGCCGCCGACCTGTCGCGCGAGACGCTCGCGCTCACTACCTTCGGCGAGCTCAAGGTCGGCGCGCCGGTGAATCTCGAGCCTTCGTTGCGGGCGGGCGATGACCTCGGCGGGCACCTGGTGTCAGGCCACATCGATGCGGTCGCGCGCGTCACCAGCGTGGTCGCAGATGCCCGCTCGCGGCGCCTGACGATCGCGGTACCGCCGGAGCTCATGCGCTACATCGCGCGCAAAGGCTCGGTGACCGTCGACGGGGTGAGCCTCACGGTGAACGAAGTCGCGGGCGCGAGTTTCGGCGTCAACCTCATTCCTCACACCCTCTCTGTCACCACGCTCGGCGCGCTCGAGGCCGGCGCCGCTGTCAATCTCGAAGTCGATCAGCTCGCCCGCTACGTCGAGCGGCTGCTGACGCCGCCCGCATGAGAGCCGGGATGCGTTCTCGACACTATATGAGCGGCCTAGGCTGTTTCGCCATTTTTGGTGGTATGATTTTTTGCGTCGATGGGAGATGCGCTTGACCGGCGACAAGCGACGCAGACGAACGCTCATGGCCAGCATCATGTTGGTCGCGTTTGCGTTGCGTGCGGTCATTCCCCCGGGATTCATGCCGGCAGGCGACCGGCCCTTCTCGATCGAGATCTGCTCGGAGGGCTTCCCCGCCAAGATGCTCGCGCATGGCGAGCCTGCGCACGCAGGCTCCATGGACATGGGCTCCATGGGCATGGGCATGGGCATGGACATGGACTCCACGTCCCATCGCGGCCCCCTGCCGGGAGCGCACCACCACCACTCCGGAAATCCCTCGCACAGCGAACACTGCGTGTTCGGCACTGCCTCCAGTGCCGGGCCAATCTCGCACCTGCCGCTGCTGAGTGATATCTCCTGCATCCGGCAGCTTCGCGCGGTTGCCTTAGTTTCGATCGCGGGTTCCGTCCACCTCGTTCACCTCCCAGAGCCCCGAGCACCCCCGGGTCGGCTGAGCTGACCTCCATCGGCTGGGCTCGTGCCAGCTGCAATCTTGAGCGTGCGGCCCGAAATGGCGTGCGCTCGTCTGTGCGTTTGAGGTGCTCCGCCCAAAAGGCGAGTCCGGGGAGCTTTCCCGTGGCAAATCGCAGCAAGGAGCCGGCAGCGCGCGCGCGCCGTCGGCCCGGAACTTGTCCGCTGCCCTCCGGGGCGGCAGTGCTCGTCCTTCTCATGCTCCTTCTTCCGGCGCGTGGCTGGGCCGCGGCCTATGGCAGCGTGAGCGGCATCGTCCAGAACGACAGCAACCACCCGGTAGCGCGAGCGGAGGTGGTGCTCGAATCCGCCGCGCACACGATCATTCGGCGGCAGACGGATTCGACGGGCCGCTTCGATTTTCCGAACGTGGCGATTGGCCAATACATGCTCACCGTCTCGCAACGCGACTTCGCCTCCATCAGCCTGTCGGTCACGGTGAAGGCGGGATATTTTCCGTTCGCCAACGTCGTGTTGAAGCCCTTCTCGAAGCTCTCCGAGGTGACGGTGACAGCGACCCGGCTGCCCGTCGCCGCCTCGGTCACCCCAGTCACGATGGTGAGCCAGCAGGACATCGAGAACACCCCGGGAGCGAGCAACGTCAACAGTTCCGCCATGATCACCGACTACGTTCCGGCGGCGTACCAAGCCCATGACATGCTGCACATGCGCGGCGGCCATCAGACGAACTGGCTGATTGACGGGGTCGAGATTCCAAACACCAACATCGCGGAAAACCTTGGCCCTGCCATCAATCCTCAGGACGTGCAGACGCTCGGTGTCGAGCGGGGCAGCTACCTGGCCGACGAGGGCGACCGCACCTACGGCATATTCAACGTGATCCCGAAGAGCGGCTTCAGTAGCAATAACCAGGCAGAGCTCGACGCCACGGCGGGGAATTTCGGCCAGACCGACGACTACGCGAGCGTCGCGAGCCACACGAATGACTTCGCGTACTATGCGAGTGCCGAGTTTAATCGCAGTAACCTCGGTCTGCAGACCCCCGTCTCTCAGATCATTCACGACGACTCACAGGGGTACGGGGCGTTCACCAACCTGGAATACAGACCGAGCGAGCAGGATGCGGTGAGGTTGGTCGCCCAGGTGCGGCAGGATCTTTACCAGATACCGGACTGTACCGTGCCGCTCGCCGACGACCCGGTCTGCATCGGGCAATTCGGCGACGTACAGAGCGAGGCGGATAATTTCGCGCTGCTGTCCTGGGCGCACACGTTTGCGAACAACGCGGTGCTCACGAGCGCGCTTTTCTATCACTTCGAACGCGGGGATTATGACGGCGGCGCTGGCGACTATCCGACCATCACCACCTATCACCACAGCTCGCAGTACGAGGGCGCCGAAGAGAGCCTGCGGATGGACTTCAGCCGCAATCATCTGGATGTCGGCGTCTTGGGCTTTTTCCAGCAGGATCAGGCCGACTTCAATCTGGCGTTCGCCGACAACAGCTCGCCGACGCTCAACGAGTTGCAGAGCCCCACCGGCGGGCTCATCACCGCCTGGGTGCAGGACACCTTCGAGGCTGCGCATTGGCTCAACCTGTCGGCGGGCGTGCGCGAATCACACTTCCAGAGCAGCAGTATCACCGAGAATGCGACCGACCCGCGGCTCGGCGCGACCGTCCTGCTGCCGCAGCTTAACTGGGTGCTGAGCGGCTTCTGGGGCAAGTACTACCAGGCCCCGCCGCTCGAGACGCTCTCGGGGCCCCTGGTCGCCTACGCGACCGCGAGTGACACTGCCTTTCTGCCGCTGCACGGCGAGCGCGACACGGAGCGCCAGCTCGGCGTGACCATCCCGGTGCAGGGCTGGAGTATCGAGGCGGACTACTTCGTCACCGAGGCGACTAACTTCTTCGACCACAACCCGCTCGGCGAATCCGACATCTTCCTGCCGATCACTGACCTGGGGGCGCTCATCGAGGGGCGCGAGCTCACCGTGCGCTCTCCGCCCTTCTGGGAGTACGGACAGGTGCACCTCGCCTACTCGAACCAGACGGCGGAATGCTTCGGGTCGATCACCGGGGGGCTCGTGGTGCCCGGCACGGCCTGCGGCTACCCCCCCATCGGGCTCGACCACGATCAGCGCAACACGCTCAATCTCGGCTACAACGCGGACCTTCCGGGACAGTTCTTCGTCGGTTCCAACGTGTCAGTCAATTCGGGGCTGTCCAACGGCTTCGTGGGGCCGAGCCACCTGCCGAGCTACGTGGTGCTCGACCTGACCGTGGGCCGCAACATCACCCGGGACCTTGCGGTGTCAATCACCGGCCTGAACGTCACCAATCGCCACCTGCTCACCGACAACAGCCTGACCTTTGGCGGCGTCCACTGGAATAATCCGTTCCAGATCTACGCCGAGCTGCGCTACAAGTTTCACTATTAACCAACATGACGTGCCGCCGAGCCCGCGGCCCTGGCGAGCGAGGTGGCCGCGTGGCAGCGGCGGCATGCCGGCAGGTGGTGCTCTCAGCTGCGGATCAGGTGCTCTACTGCACCAAGGCCGGGGAGCTGGCCAACGCTCCTCGGATGGGCGACAACGGCATCTACGAGTTCTTCTCGAAGGTCATCGCGGCGTCGCGCTAGGAGCGGGTTGGGGCGGAAGGCCTCGGGTATACTGATCGACCCGAAGCCGCGAATCTGCCCCATCATGTCCAAGGTTCTGTCACTTCCCGGCAAGCCCGCGCCTGCCGCCGCCATGAGCTCGATCGAGGAGCTCGTCGCGGAGCTGCGCGCGGGGCGGATGGTGGTCGTCGTGGACGATGAGGATCGCGAAAACGAGGGCGATCTCATCATGGCCGCTGAGCACGCTACTCCCGAGGCGGTCGCGTTCATGATCCGCCATACGAGCGGCATCATCTGCGTGCCGATGGCGGAGGAGCGCCTCGCGGCGCTCGAGTTGCCGCAGATGGTCCCGGCCAACAGCGAATCGCAGCGCACCGCATTCACCGTGTCCGTGGACCTGCGCACCGGCACCACCACCGGCGTGTCGTCCGCGGACCGCGCCGCCACCATCGGCGCGCTCGCCGATGGGCGCTCGGCGCCGGCGGACTTCGCGCGCCCCGGGCATATCTTCCCGCTGCGCGCCCGCGCCGGCGGCGTGCTGGTGCGCGCCGGGCACACTGAGGCGGCCGTCGACCTGTGCCGGCTCGCGGGCCTCACGCCGGTCGGCGTGCTGTGCGAGATCATGAACGACGACGGCACGATGGCGCGCCGGCCACAGCTCGAGGAGTTCGCGCACCGCCATCGCCTCAGGATCGGCACGATCGCCGCCCTGATCCGCCATCGCCTGCGTACCGAGCGCTCCGTCGAGCGCATCGGCGAGCAGCCGGTGCAGACTGCGTTCGGCGAGTTCCGCCTGTACACCTACCAGGACCGCGTCAGCCTCGAGGTGCACGTGGCGCTCGCCTGCGGCCGCCTCGACGGACCCGAGCCGCCGCTGGTGCGTGTGCACCTGCCCGACACGCTGCGCGATCTGCTCGGCGTGCGAACCGCGGGGCGTGCCTGGACGCTGCACGCAGCGCTCGCGCGCATCGCCGAGGCGGGGAGCGGCGTGGTGGTGGTGTTGCGGCAGCCGGAGCCGCCGGCGGAGCTCGATGCGGCGCTGCGCACCCTCGCCGCGAGCAACTCCGCGGCCGGCCCTGCCGAGGGCGGCGCGCCGGTGGGCGAGGGCGCGGTGCTGCGCACCTTCGGCGTCGGTGCACAGATCCTGAAGGACCTCGGCGTCACGCGCATGCGGGTGCTGTCGGCGCCAAAGCAGATGCACGGCATCTCCGCCTTTGACCTCGAGATCGAGGGTTATGTCGGGGAAGAGGGGTGACCGGGCCGCGGACGGTCGAGGGTGAGGTGAGCGCCCGCGGCCGCCGCATCGCGGTCGTGGCGTCGCGCTTCAACGATTTCATCGTCGCGAGCCTGGTGAAGGGCGCAACCGCGGCGTGGGTTGCACACGGCGGCGCCGAGCCCGAGCTGTCGATCGTGCGCGTGCCGGGCGCCTTTGAGCTGCCGCTCGCGGTGCGTAAGCTCGCACTCAGCGGCCGCTACGACGCGCTGGTGGCTCTGGGGTGCGTGATTCGCGGCGACACCCCGCACTTCGAGTACGTGGCGGGCGAATGCGCGCGTGGCCTGCAGCAGGCGAGTCTCGACACCGGCATACCGGTGGCCTTCGGGGTGCTCACGGTCGAGTCGGTGGAGCAGGCGCTGGAGCGCGCCGCGACCGGCGCGGGTAACAAGGGGGGCGAGGCCATGGAGACCGCACTGGAGATGGCCTCGCTCCTGGCGCGCCTGTGAGCCGCGCGCCCGAGCCGCAGCGCTTCAGCGGTACGCGCAGCGTCGCGCGCAAGCTCGCGCTGCAGGCGCTATATCGCTGGCAGCTCAACGACTGCCCCTGGCAGGACCTGGTGAACGAGTTCCAGGATGCCGAGGACATGCCGCGCGCCGACCAGGACTACTTCCGCACTCTCATCGAGGGGGTGGTGAGCTCGCATGCCTCACTCGAGCTGCGGCTCGCCGCCGCGAGTGACCGCGAGCCGCGGTGGCTCGACCCGATCGAGCACGCGATCCTGCTCATCGGGCTGTACGAGCTCGAGTTCCAGCCCGAGGTTCCCTACCGCAGCGCGATCAACGAAGCGGTCACACTCGCCAGGCGCTTCGGCGCCACCGACGGCTACAAGTTCGTGAACGCGGTGCTGGATCGCGCCGCGCGCACGCTGCGGCCGGCGGAGCACTGAGACTAAGGGCCTGAGGAGCTACGGCCGTGGCGCTGTCGGAATCGGAGCTGATCGCGCGCTACTTTCGCTCCCGTGGCGCACAGCGCCGCGACGTGGTGCTCGGCGTGGGCGATGACGCGGCGCTGCTCGAATGCCCGCCGGGGACACAGCTGGTCGCGACCACCGACACGCTGGTCGCCGGCGTGCACTTTCCCCCAACAGTTGCTGCGGCCGCGATCGGCCACCGGGCACTCGCCGTGAACCTGAGCGACCTCGCGGCCATGAGCGCCCGCCCGGCGTGGGCGCTGCTCGCTCTCACACTGCCCGAGGCCGACGAGTCGTGGCTGGCGGAATTCGCCGCCGGCTTCAGTCAGCTCGCGCGCGCCCATGAGGTGGCTCTCGTCGGCGGCGATACTACGCGCGGCCCGCTGTGCGTCACGGTGCAGCTCCTCGGGCATGTGCCGAGCGGCCGTGCGCTCACCCGCTCGGGCGGTCGCCCGGGCGACGTGTTGTTCGTTTCCGGCACACCGGGCGATGCGGGCGCGGGCCTCAGGCTCGAGCAGGGGCTGCTGACCGCGCCGCAGGAGGCGGCGGCGTATCTGCGCGAGCGCTTCCTGCTGCCGACGCCGCGCGTGGCGCTCGGCGAGCGGCTGCGCGAGCACGCCAGCGCCTGCATCGACGTCTCGGACGGGCTGCTCGGGGACGCCGGCAAGCTGGCGGCGGCGAGCGGCACCGGGCTGGAGATCCTGTTCGCGGAGCTGCCGGTGTCGCGGCCGCTGACGCAGGCGCTCGGGGACGCGGCGGCGCGCGAGCTCGCGCTCACCGCCGGCGATGACTACGAGCTGTGTTTCAGCGTGCGGCCGGGGAGCGTCGCGCAGCTCGAGCGCGAGCTGCCGCCGGCGCAATGGAATTATCGTCGCATCGGCGTGCTGCGCGCGACGCCGGGTGCGGTGGTCATGCGCGACGGTACTGTGATGGACCTCTCGCATTCCGGATACCAGCACTTCGCCTGAGGCGTTCCGCGGCGCACCCCCGTCCGTGCCGCGCCGGCCACGGGGGGCGTGAGGCGTGCATCACAGTCGCAGCACCGGCGGCGCCGTATCCTGACGCGCCTCTGGGTGTTGCTCGCACGCCATGACATTACCGGCTTCAAGATCCATTCCGCCCGCCAGGCCGGGCACGCGCATGCCCGACAAAATCGGCAAGTACGCGGTCATCAAGGAAGTCGGGCGCGGCAGCACCGGTGTCGTGTATCTCTCGCATGATGCGTATTACGGACGCGACGTGGCCATCAAGGTGTACAACATGGACACCGGTGGCGATGAGGAGCGCGCGCGCATCGCGCGCAAGATGTTCCTCTCCGAGGCGCACCTGGTCGGCATGCTGCAGCACCCGCACATCCTGCCGATCTACGACGCCGGCGAGGAGAACGGTCACTGCTACATCGTCACCGAGCACGTGCACGGTGCACGCACGCTGGCGGCGTACTGCCGCCCCGACAACCTGCTGCGCATCGACGACACGGTGGAGATCATCTTCAAGTGCTCCAAGGCGCTGCACTACGCGCATTCGCGCGGCGTGATCCACCGCGACATCAAGCCGTCCAACGTGATGCTCACGCAGGACAGCGACGTGCGCATCATCGACTTCGGCATCGCGCTGGTGGCCGACTCGGACATCTCGCGCATCGAGGGCATCGCCGGCAGCCCGTCCTACATGTCTCCCGAGCAGGTGCAGAGTCTCGATCTCACCAACGCCTCGGACCTGTATTCGCTCGGCGCCGTCATGTACGAGCTGCTCACCGGCCAGCGGCCGTTCCGCGCCGGCAATCTGCAGAAGCTGCTGCACCAGATCGTGTACGCGACGCCGCCGCCCATTCATACGCTGCGCAAGGATGTCCCCGAGGAGCTCGAGGCCGTGGTGGCCACGGCACTACAAAAGGATCCCACCAAGCGCCACAAGAGCGGACTCGATTTCGCCGCCGAGCTCACCCGCGTGCACCAGCGGCTGCGCGAGGCCAACGCGCGCATCGACCGCCAGGAGCAGTTCGGCGTGCTGCGGCGCCTGAAGTTCTTCCACGAGTTCTCGCACGCCGAGATCTGGGAGGTGCTGCGCGCCAGCAGCTGGCAGGACTACAACGCCGGCGAGGAGATCGTCAAGGAAGGCGAGATGGACGATCGCTTCTACATCCTGGTGACCGGCGGCTGCGCGGTCGAGCGCCACGGCAAGCGGGTCGGCGTCCTCGATACCGGCGACTGCTTCGGCGAGGCGAGCTACGTCCCGGGCGCCAAGCGCACCGCGACCATCCGCGCCACCGCCGCGGTGACCGTGCTCAAGGTTAGCTCGACGCTGCTCGAGCAGGTGTCGGCTTCCTGTCAGCTGCGCTTCAATCGCGTGTTCCTCGGCTCGCTCATCGCGCGTCTGCAGAGCGCCGAGCGCGTGCCGCCGGTCGTCAGAGCAGCGAGCTGAAGTTAGCGCGCGCTACTTGCGCGCCGCCGCCGCCGGCTCCTACTCTGTGAGCCGTGCATGTACTGCTGATCGAAGACGACACCGAGGCCGCGCGCTTCCTGGTGAAAGGTCTGCGCGAGAGCGGTTACAGCGTCGACCACGCCGCCGACGGTCGCGAGGGACTGTTCCGGGCCACCGAGGGACAGTTCGATCTGGTCGTGACCGACCGCATGCTGCCGCACCTCGACGGCCTGGCGATCATCGAGCTCATGCGCCGCAAGGGACTGACCACCCCGGTGCTGGTGCTGTCGGCGCTCGGCAGCGTCGATGACCGCATCCGCGGACTGAAGGCCGGGGGCGACGACTACCTCACCAAACCGTTCGCGTTCGCCGAGCTGCTGGCGCGCATCGAGGCACTGCTGCGCAGGCGCTCGAGCTCGCCGCTGACCACGCGCCTCAAGGTGGAGGACCTGGAGTTCGACCTGCTGGCGCGCCGCGTGACGCGCGCCGGACGCGAGATCGAGCTCACGGCGCGCGAGCTGAAGCTGCTGGAATTCCTCATGCGCCGCGCCGGTCAGGTGGTGACCCGCACCATGCTGCTCGAGGGGGTGTGGGATCTGCACTTCGATCCGCAGAGCAACCTGATCGACGTACACATCAGCCGGCTGCGCCAGGCGATCGACCGGGGGAGCGACCAGCCGCTTATCCACACGGTGCGCGGCTCGGGCTACGTGCTGCGCCGCGACCCTTAAAGTCCGTGAAGCCCGACCTGTTCAACACCACCGCCTTCCGCCTGTCGGCGGGCTACACGCTGCTGGTGACGCTCGCCGTCGCGGTGACGCTCGGCAGCGCCTACCTGCTCACCGAGAGTCTGATCACCGACGAGGTGGACCTGATCATCGATACGGAGCTGAAGAGTCTGGAGGAGAAGTACGCGCGCTCCGGGCTCCCGGGGGTCACCGACGAGATCAACCTGCGCATCGACAGCTGGGGCCGCATCGGCGCCATCTACATGATCGCGGACGCCAACTTCGAGCGCATCGCGGGCAACGTCACCAGCTGGCCCTTCGACGGCATGCCGGGCGAGCCCTATACCGAGTTCGAGATTGCCACCATCGAACCGGGCCGGCGTGCGGTGCATCCGGTGCGCGCCGCGGTGCGTACGCTTCCCGGGGGCGATCTGCTGCTGGTGGGCACCGACATCTCGCAGGGGCGGCGCTTCGCGGAAAAATTCCGGGTGGCGACGCTGTGGGGCATGGGGCTGTCGACCCTGGCGGCGGCGCTGGCCGGCTTCTGGTTCAGCTTCCGCCTGTCACGCCGGGTGGATGAGGTGACGCGCACCTGCCAGCGCATCATGGCGGGCGACCTTAGCTCGCGCCTGCCGGTGGCCGGCGCCAACGACGAGTTCGACTCGCTCGCGGCCTCCGTCAACCGCGTGCTCGACCGCCTGCAGGACCAGGCCGGCACACTGCGCGCGACCTTCGACAGCACGGCGCACGACCTGCGCGCACCGCTGCATCGCCTGCGCACGCGCATGGACGCGCTGCTGCTGCGCTCGCCGCCGCTCGACCCGACGGTGCACGACTCGATCGAGTCGGCGCTGCGCGAGGTCGATCACCTGCAGCGCACGCTCGCAACGCTGCTGCAGATCGCGCTCGCGGAATCCGGCGCGCCGCTCGCATCCCCGGCCGAGGTCGACGTGGGCGAGCTCGCCGCCGAGCTGTTCGAGCTGTTCGAGCCGGTCGCCGGCGCCCAGGGGGTGCAGCTCGCCTGCCAGCACGAGCCGCAGGCCCTGGTGCAGGGTAACCGCCAGCTGCTGGCGCAACTCCTCACCAACCTGATCGAGAACGGGCTCAAGCACGCGCCCAAGGGCGGCCGCCTCGAGATCGCGGTACGCCGCCTAGCCAACAGCGTACGGCTGGTAGTGAGCGACAACGGGCCGGGGATCGCCGCCGAGGACCGCGCCCGCGCTGCGCAGCCGTTCGTGAGATTCGGCCCCGGCAAGCAGGAAGGCAGTGGCCTCGGCCTGAGCCTGGTGGCCGCGATCACCCGGCTGCACCGCGGGCGGCTGCAGCTCGAGAGCAACGACCCGGGCCTGCGGGTGGTGGTGGAGTTACCTTGTTAGATTGGCGCGCCGCAGCTGCGGTGCGGCGCGCAGGCCAGCTCAACGGGCTTTGGCGTCGGCCGGCGTCTTCACGGCCGTGCAGTCCTTCACGTACTGCTCGCGTTCCTTGCCGCTCAACTTCTTCGCGCTCGCTTCGCGCTTGCAGGATTTGAGTGTCGGGTGCTTCAGCGGCGTGGCGGACGGGG
This sequence comes from uncultured Gammaproteobacteria bacterium, assembly GCA_963804465.1. Classification (GTDB taxonomy): domain Bacteria; phylum Pseudomonadota; class Gammaproteobacteria; order Steroidobacterales; family Steroidobacteraceae; genus 13-2-20CM-66-19. The sequence goes on along the minus strand of CAWDQL010000016.1, from coordinate 587,803 downwards.
CGGCCGGCGGCTCGGCGGCGAGCGCGCCGCCGCCGGCGATGAGCGCCAGCGCCGCCATGACGGTGGCTGCGGGGTTCATGCGCACAACTCCTGGCGCCATTTGCGGCGCTGACAGGAGAAGTTAGCGGCCGGGTCCTGTCGCGGCGATGACGGCGACATTAATTAAACTTCATGCGACACGGTGCCGCACGCAGCCGGGCCCTTCAGGCGTCCTTGTCGTGCTCGATGAGCGCGTAGGCGGAGTGGTTGTGGATGGACTCGAAGTTCTCTGACTCGACCAGGTACGCCGCCACGCGCTCGTCGCGGTTCAGCCGCGCGGCGACGTCGCGCACCATGTCCTCGACGAACTTCGGATTGTCGTAGGCGCGCTCGGTGACGTACTTCTCGTCCGGGCGCTTGAGGATCCCGTACAGCTCGCACGACGCCTCGCTCTCGGCGATCTCGATGAGCTCCTCGATCCACATGTGGCTGCGGAGCTTGGCCGTGATGGTGACGTGCGAGCGCTGGTTGTGGGCGCCGTAGTCGGAGATGCGCTTCGAGCAGGGGCACAGGCTGGTCACCGGCACCGCCACCCGCACCCACAGCTCGGTGCGTCCATGGCGGTGCTCGCCGATCAGGCCCGCGCGGTAGTCCATCAGGCTCTCGACGCCGGATACCGGCGCCTTCTTCGTGACGAAGAACGGGAAACTCATCTCGATGTGCCCGATCTGCGCCTCGAGGCGCGCGGTCATGCCGGCGAGCATGCTGCGGAAGGACTCAACCGAGATCTCGCGCTCGGCGTGCAGCGCTTCGACGAAGCGCGACATGTGCGTGCCCTTGAAGTTGTGCGGCAGGCTCACGTACATGTTGAAAGTGGCGATGGTGTGCTGTTCGCCCGCCGAGCGGTCGCGGACGCGCACCGGGTGGCTGATGTCCTTGATGCCGACGCGCTTGATCGGCAGCTGGCGGGTATCGGCACGCGCCTGCACGTCCTCGACCTCGACCGCGGGGGCGCGGGCGATCTTCGCAGTAAGGGCAGGAGGAGTCATGACGGGAAGCCTACAGCAATGCGTTGCGACGCTGAACGGGTTCGAAGCATGCGGCCCGGAGGTAGCGCTCTGCCTCCTTCTTAATGAGGAGTTGTCTTATCCCGGCGGCGGCAGACCAGGGCGCTTTCTAAGCCTCAGGCCCCCCCGGCCGAGCGCAGCCGCTCCTCCCCGTGCAGTGCCCACCAGCGCTCGATGCTGGCGCGCAGTGCCGCCGCATCGAGTCCGGCGGCGGCGAGGCAGCCCTCGCGCGAGCCGTGCTCGATGAAGCGGTCCGGGATCCCGAGCTGCAGCAGCGGTATGGCGACACTCTCGGCCGCGAGCAGCTCGCCGACCGCCGAGCCGGCGCCGCCGAGCGTCACGTTCTCCTCGATCGTGACCAGCGCGCGGTGCCGGCGCGCGAGGTCGAGCAGCAGATCCTCATCGAGCGGCTTGATGAAGCGCATGTTGACGAGCGTGGCATCGAGCGTCTCGGCAATCTGCTGCGCCGGTGCCACCATCGCGCCGAAGGCGAGCAATGCCAGGCCGCTGCCGCCCTCGCGGCGCAGCTGCGCCTTGCCGACCGGGAGTGCCGCCATCTCGGCTTGCACCGCCACGCCGGGCCCGCTGCCGCGCGGATAGCGCACGATGGCCGGGCCGTTGAGCGTGCTCGCGGTGTACAGCATCTGCCGGCACTCGTTCTCGTCGGCGGGCGCCATCACGACCGTGTTGGGGATGCAGCGCAGGTAGGTGAGGTCGTAGCTTCCCTGGTGCGTCGCGCCGTCGCTGCCGACCAGTCCCGCCCGGTCCACCGCGAACACCACCGGCAGGTTCTGCAGTGCCACGTCGTGAATCAGCTGGTCGTAGGCGCGCTGCAGGAAGGTCGAATAGATGGCGACCACGGGCTTCAGGCCCTCGATGGCGAGCCCGGCGGCGAAGGTCACGGCGTGCTGCTCGGCGATCGCGACGTCGAAGTAACGGTCGGGGAAGCGTTTGGAGAACTCGACCAGTCCCGAGCCCTCGCGCATCGCGGGCGTGATGCCGATGATGCGCGGATCGCGCGCCGCCATGTCGCACAGCCACTGGCCGAACACCTGCGAGTAGCTCGGGCCGCTCACCTTCTCCTTGAAGATCGTGCCGCTCGCCGGGTCGAAGGGCCCCGGGCCGTGCCACTTGATCGGATCGGCCTCCGCGGGCGCGTAACCCTTGCCCTTGCGCGTGACGACGTGCAGCAGCTGCGGGCCGCGGAGCTTGCGCACGTTGCGCAGCATGCTGACCAGCGCGCGCACGTCGTGCCCGTCCATGGGGCCGATGTAGTTGAAGCCCATCTCCTCGAACAGCGTTCCGGGCAGCACCATGCCCTTGAGGTGCTCTTCCGAGCGCCGTGCCAGCTCCCACACGGTGGGCATCTGGCGCAGCACCTTCTTGCCGCCCTCGCGCAGGTGCGCATACACGCGCCCCGAGAGCACGCGCGCGAAATGGTTGGACAGCGCCCCAACGTTCTCCGAGATCGACATGTCGTTGTCGTTGAGGATCACCAGCAGGTCCGCGGGGAGCGAGCCTGCATGGTTCAGCGCCTCGAAGGCCATGCCGGCGGTCATCGCACCGTCGCCGATCACGGCCACGACGCGGCGGTCGTCGCCGGCGTGCGCGGCCGCGACGGCCATGCCGAGCGCGGCGCTGATCGAGGTGCTCGAGTGACCGACGCCGAAGGTGTCGTACTCACTCTCGGAGCGCGACGGGAACGGCGCCAGCCCGCCGTCCTGCTTGATGGTATGCAGCCGGTCGCGGCGGCCGGTCAGCACCTTGTGCGGGTACGCCTGGTGGCCGACGTCCCACACCAGCCGGTCGCGCGGGGTGTCGTAGACGTAATGCAGGGCGATGGTCAGCTCGACGGTGCCGAGACCCGCGGCAAAGTGGCCGCCGCGCGTGCTCACGGACTGAATCAGGAACGCGCGCAGCTCGTCCGCCAGTGCCGGCAGCTGTGCCACCGGCAGCCGGCGCAGGTCCGCCGGGCTGTCGATGCCCGTGAGCAACGGGAAGGTGTCCGGCGGGGCGCTCATCGTGCTGTCAGTTTACACGCGCGGTGGCGCCGGCAAGAAAGCCGGCACGACGCGTTGCGTGGAGCCCCCGGGGGGCGCTCAACTGGCGCGGCTCACCACGAAGCGGGCCAGCTCGGCGAGCGCGCCGGCGCGCGCACCCAGAGGCTCGAGTGCAGCGATCGCCGCGTCCCGCAGCTCGCAGGCGCGCGCGCGCGAGGCGTCAAGCCCGGCGGTGCTCGGGTAGGTGGGCTTGGCATGTGCGGCGTCTGCGCCGGTCGACTTGCCGAGCAGCTGCGGATCTCCCTCCACGTCGAGGATGTCGTCCTGGATCTGGAATGCGAGCCCGATCTCGGCACCGAAGCGACCGAGCGCGGCCAGCTCGGGCCCGCCGCTGACGCCGGCGGCGAGCGCACCGAGGAGCACGCTCCCCTGGATGAGCGCACCGGTCTTGCGCCGATGCATGTTCTCGATCGCGCCCACGGTGAGCGTGCGGCCGACGGCCTCGAGATCCACCGCTTGCCCGCCGGCCATGCCGCCCGTACCGATGGCGCGCGACAGCACGCGGATCATCTCCAGGCGCACGGCTGTCGGCGTACCGTCCATCGGCTCGTGCGCGAGCACCGCGAAGGCCAGCGCCTGCAGCGCATCGCCGACCAGGATCGCGGTGGCCTCATCGAAGGCACGATGGCAGGTGGGGCGGCCGCGGCGCAGATCGTCGTCGTCCATGGCCGGCAGGTCGTCGTGCACCAGGCTGTAGACATGGATCAGCTCCACCGCCGCGGCCGGCGCATCGAGCCGCAGGAGCGGTGCGCCGAAGGATTCGCCCGTCAGGTAGACGAGCGTCGGGCGCAAGCGCTTGCCGGCGCCGAGCACGCTGTAACGCATCGCCTCGTGCAGACGCGCCGTACCCGGATCGGGCAGCGTCAGCGCCTCCTCGAGCACGCGCTCGATGCGCGCTTGGGCTGCGGCGACGCGCGCCGCGAACTCGGCGGCCGGTGGGGCGGGACCCTCGGGCACGGACCGCCTCACTCGGGGGCGGTCGGACCGGCGGCAGCCTCGTCGGCGGAATCCTCGAACGGCTCGACCTGCGCCTGTCCGTTGCGCTTGAGGAGAATCTCGACCTTCTGCTGCGCGGCCTGGAGCGAGGTCTGGCAGTGGCGGGTGAGCGCCACGCCGCGCTCGAATGCCTTGAGCGCCTCATCGAGCGGCAGGTCGCCGCGCTCCAGCCGCTCGACCAGGCCTTCGAGCTCCGCGAGCGCCTGCTCGAAGTCGGGAGTCTTGCTGTCACGCGCCAAGCGGGGCCTCTCCTTAGGTTGCGTCTCGATGCCGGGTTGAGTGCGCGCAAACGTTACACAGCGCCGCCGCCGAGGGTCAACGGCGCATTCTTGACGTCTCGCGCGTCGCAGCGATAGAGTCGCAGCTCTTCGTTAGACCGAGTCTAAGTGAGGACCGACATGAATCTCAAAGGCAGCAGGACCGAGAAGAACCTCAAGGACGCCTTCGCGGGTGAGTCGCAGGCCAATCGCCGTTACCTGTACTTCGCTCAGAAGGCAGACGTCGAGGGCTTCAACGACGTGTCCGCCGTGTTCCGCTCGACCGCCGAGGGCGAGACCGGCCACGCGCACGGCCACCTGGAGTACCTCGAGGCGGTGGGCGACCCGGCGACCGGGCTGCCGATCGGCGAGACCAAACTGAATCTCAAGGCTGCCATTGCCGGTGAGACCCACGAGTACACCGACATGTACCCGGGCATGGCGAAGGCCGCACGCGAAGAGGGCTTCGCGGAGATCGCCGACTGGTTCGAGACGCTCGCCAAGGCCGAGCGCTCGCACGCCAACCGCTTCACCAAGGCGCTCGAGGGCATCTGAAGGGGCGGCGCGTCGGGCCCGGGCTTTGAGCCTGCCGCGCGCTCCATGAGCGACACGCCCACCTCACCGGGCCGCGCCGAGGGTGCGCGCGAAGGGAGCCTGGAGGCCCCGACGCGCCACCCGCTCGAGTGGCGCGAGCCGAAGTTCTACGACCGCGGCGCGCTCGAAAAAGAGCTGGAGCGCGTGTTCGACATCTGCCACGGCTGCCGGCGCTGCTTCAGCCTGTGCAACGCCTTCCCGACGCTGTTCGATGCGGTGGACGCCACGCCCACGGGCGAAGTCGCGAGCGTCGACAGCAAGGCCTACTGGGAGGTCGTGGAGCACTGCTACCTGTGCGATATGTGCTTCATGACCAAGTGCCCGTACGTACCGCCGCATCCCTGGAACGTCGACTTCCCGCACCTCATGCTGCGCGCCAAGGCGCTGCGTGCGCGCGACGGTGAACTGACCGCGAGCGAGCGCGTACTCGCGGCCACCGACACGGTCGGCGCGCTCGCCGGCATTCCGGTGGTGGTCGAGATCGTGAACGCCGTGAACCGCACGCGCGCCGGGCGGGCGCTACTCGAGCAGACCCTCGGGGTCGATCGCACGGCACCGGTACCTCCGTACCACGCGCGCACCGCGCGCCGTCGGCTGCGCGCGCTCGGCACCACGGAGCTTGCACAGCCGGTGGCTGAGGCACGGCCCACGGCGGACACCACCGGCCGCGTGGCGCTCTTTACCACCTGCTATGGCAACCGCAATCAACCAGCGCTCGATGAGGACCTCGCGGCGGTCTTCACCCATAACGGCATCGAGGTCAGGTTGCTGCCGAGCGAGCGCTGCTGCGGCATGCCGCGCCTCGAGCTGGGCGACCTCGAGGGCGTCGCGAGCCTCAAGGAGCACAATATCCCGCAGCTCGCCCGAGCGGTCGCCGCAGGCTTCGACCTCGTGGCCCCGATCCCTTCCTGCGTGCTCATGTTCAAGCAGGAGCTGCCACTCATGTACCCCGCGGACCGCGAGGTACGCAGCGTCGCCGAGCATATGTTCGATCCCTTCGAGTACCTGATGCTGCGGCACCGTGCCGGACTCATGCGCACCGACTTCAAGCGCCCGCTCGGCAAGGTGAGCTACCACGTACCCTGCCACCTGCGTGTGCAGAACTTAGGACTGAAGACCCGCGAGGCGCTCATGCTCGTGCCCGGCACGACGGTCGAGGCGATCGAGCGCTGCTCGGGGCACAACGGCACCTACGGCGTGAAGCACCGCTACCGCGCCGCCTCGGTGAAGATCGGCCGCCCGGTCATGCAGCGGGTCGAGAATGCGCATGCCGATCACTATTCCAGCGACTGCCCGATGGCGGGCCGGCAGATCGAGAGCGGACTCACCGCGGCGCGCGAGCCCGAGCACCCGCTGACGCTGCTCAAGATGGCGTACGGCCTGTGAAGCCGCTGTCGGCAGCGGAGCTCATGCCGCTCGAGCAGTACGCGCGTGAGCGGCCGGCATTCCGCGAGCGCGTGCTGGCCCACAAGCGCTTGCGGCAGCTGCCGGTCGGTCCCAACGTCACCTGGTGCTTCGAGGACCGCCTGACCGTGCAGTACCAGATCCAGGAGATGCTGCGCGTGGAGCGCATCTTCGAGCCCGCGGGCGTCGCCGACGAGCTCGCCGCCTACAATCCGCTGATCCCCGACGGCAGCAACTGGAAGGTGACGCTGCTGATCGAGTTCGCGCAGCCCGAGGAGCGGCGCCGGGCGCTCGCGCAGCTCAAGGGCATAGAGGCGCGCTGCTGGGTGCAGGTCGCAGCGAGCGAGCGGGTGTATCCGGTCGCCGACGAGGACCTGCCGCGCGAGAACGAGGAGAAGACCTCGGCGGTGCACTTCCTGCGCTTTGAGCTCGAGCGTCCGATGATCGCAGCGCTCCACGGCGGCGCGGCGCTTGCCGTAGGGGTGGACCACGAGCACTACCGCCACGCCGTCGACCCGGTGCCGGCGGCGGTGCGCGCGGCGCTCGGCGCCGATCTCGACTGACGGCCCCCGGCGACAGGGCCGGGCACGCCGCCGCATTTGCTAAGATTCGCGCCGCGCGAGCGTGCCGCACGCGCGCGCGCCCGGGCTGCGCGTGGGGGATCGAAGCGGATGATGCACTCAACCGGATGAGCCAGTCGTATACCGCCTCCGACATCGAGGTCCTCACCGGCCTCGAGCCCGTCCGCCGCCGGCCGGGCATGTACACCCACACCCAGCGCCCCAACCACCTCGCGCACGAGGTCATTGACAACAGCGTCGACGAGGCGATCGCCGGCTACTGCAAGCAGATCGACGTCGTGCTCTACAAGGACGGCTCGCTCGAGGTCGCCGACGACGGCCGCGGCATGCCGGTCGACACCCACCCGAAGGAGAAGGTAAGTGGCGCGGAGCTGATCCTCACCCGGCTGCACGCCGGCGGGAAGTTCTCCGATAAGACCTACAAGTTCTCCGGCGGCCTGCACGGCGTCGGCGTGTCGGTGGTGAATGCGCTGTCGAAGCACCTCGAGTGCTGGATCAAGCGCGGCGGCAAGGAATACAACATCAGCTTCAAGGACGGCAAGATCGCCTCGAAGCTGGAAGAGACCGGCACCGTGGGCGCACGCAACACCGGCACCACCATCCGCTTCTGGCCGGACCCGCAATTCTTCGACTCCGACAAGTTCTCGGTGCCGCAGCTCAAGCACACCCTGAAGGCCAAGGCGGTGCTGTGCCCCGGCCTCAAGGTGACCTTCAAGAACGAGCTGTCGGGCGAGAAGGACGAGTGGTTCTACACCGGCGATCTGGGCGCCTATCTCGTCGAGGAGCTGGAGAAGCACGAGCGCATCCCCGCCGAGCCCATCACCGGGACGCGCGCCGACGACAACGACGCGGTCGACTATGCGCTGTGCTGGGCACCGGACGCCGAAACCTCGATCGCCGAGAGCTATGTGAACCTCATCCCGACCCCCGAGGGCGGCACGCACGTCAACGGCCTGCGCGCCGGCGTCGCCCAGGCGGTGCGCGAGTTCTGCGAGTTCCGCAACCTGGTTCCCCGCGGCATCAAGCTCACCCCCGAGGACGTGTGGGACAAGGCGAGCTACGTGCTGTCCGTGAAGATCCAGGACCCACAATTCGCAGGCCAGATGAAGGAGCGCCTGGGGTCGCGCGACGCCGCGGCGCTGGTCGAGGGCTTCGTGCGCGACTCCATGGCACTGTGGCTCAACCGCCACCCGGACGCCGGCGAGCGCATCGCGCAGTTCGCCATCGCCAACGCGCAGGAGCGCGCCCGCGCCGCGCAGCGCGTGGTGCGCAAGCGCATCGCCGGCGGGCCCGCGCTACCCGGCAAGCTCGCCGACTGCGTGAGCCAGGAGCCGAAGCGCTGCGAGCTGTTCCTGGTGGAAGGCGACTCGGCCGGCGGCTCCGCCAAGCAGGCGCGTGACAAGGACTTCCAGGCCATCATGCCGCTCAGGGGCAAGATCCTTAACACCTGGGAGCTCGACTCGGGGCAGCTTGCCGGGAGCGAGGAGGTGCACAACATCAGCGTCGCGCTTGGAGTCGAGCCGGGCTCGACGGACCTTTCCTCGCTCCGCTATCACAAGGTCTGCATCCTCGCGGACGCTGACTCCGACGGACAGCACATCGCCACGCTCTTGTGCGCGCTGTTCCTGCGGCACTTCCGCCCGCTGGTGACCCACGGACACGTGCACGTTGCCATGCCACCGCTCTACCGCGTCGACGCCGGCAAGCAGGTGCACTATGCGCTCGACGACGCCGAGCGCGATCAACTGCTGAAGAAGATAGAAAAGGAGAGTCCGCGCACCAAGCCCACGGTCACGCGCTTCAAGGGCCTGGGGGAGATGAATCCGAAGCAGCTGCGCGAGACCACCATCGACCCGCGCACGCGCCGCCTGGTGCAGCTCACCATCGAGGGCAAGGACAAGACGGATCAGCTCATGGACATGCTGCTCGCCAAGAAGCGCGCCGCCGACCGCCGTGAGTGGCTCGAGGAGAAGGGCAACCTCGCGGAGGTGCAGGTATGAGCGGCCCCCCGGAGAACCAGGAGCTGAACTTCGAAGGGGTGGAGCGCCAGCCGCTCTCGACCTTCACCGAGAAGGCCTACCTCGACTACTCGATGTACGTGATCCTCGACCGCGCGCTGCCGGCGCTCGGCGACGGACTGAAGCCGGTGCAGCGCCGCATCGTCTACGCCATGAGCGAGCTCGGGCTGTCTGCGGTTTCCAAGCACAAGAAGGCGGCCCTGGCTGTCGGCGATGTGCTCGGCAAGTTCCACCCGCACGGCGACACGGCCTGTTACGAGGCGATGGTGCTCATGGCACAGCCGTTCGCCTACCGCTATCCGCTCATCGATGGGCAAGGCAACTGGGGCTCGCAGGATGACCCGAAGTCCTTTGCCGCCATGCGCTACACCGAGGCCAAGCTCACACGCTACGCCGAGGTGCTGTTGAGCGAGTTGTCGGACGGCACCGTCGACTGGGTCCCCAACTACGACGGTTCGCGCGAGGAGCCGGCGATCCTGCCGGCGCGGCTGCCGAACCTGCTGCTGAACGGCACCACCGGCATCGCCGTCGGCATGGCCACCGACATTCCGCCGCACAATCTGCGCGAGGTCGCGGCCGCCGCGATTCATCTGCTGGAGGAGCCGGAGGCGACCCTTGCTGCGCTCATGAAGCAGGTGAAAGGCCCGGACCTGCCGACCGGGGCGGAGATCATCTCCCCGCGCGCCGACCTCAAGGAGTTCTACGACAAGGGCGTCGGCACCTTCAAGGCGCGTGCCACCTGGGAGATCGAGGACGACAACGTCGTCATCACCGCCTTTCCCTACCAGGTGTCGCCGACGCGCGTGCAGGAGCAGATCGCCGAGCAGATGCGCGCCAAGAAGCTGCCAATGGTCGACGATCTGCGCGACGAATCCGACCACGACAACCCGACGCGGCTGGTGCTGGTGCCGCGCTCCAACCGCGTGGACCTCACCGAGGTGATGAACCACCTGTTCGCTACCACCGACCTGGAGCGCAGCTACCGCGTCAACCTCAATATCATCGCGCTCGACGGCCGGCCGCGGGTGATGGGGCTGAAGGAAATCCTCACCGAGTGGCTCGAGTTCCGCACCACGACAGTCACGCGGCGCCTCAGTTACCGCCTCGAGAAGGTCGGCAAGCGGCTGCACATCCTCGACGGGCTGCTGATCGCCTTCCTCAATCTCGACGAGGTGATCCGCATCATCCGCCGCGAGGAGGAGCCGAAACCCGTCCTCATGAAGCGCTTCAAGCTCACCGACGAGCAGACCGAGGAGATCCTCAACACCCGCCTGCGCCACCTCGCCAGGCTCGAGGAGATGAAGATCCGCGACGAGCAGACGGCCCTCGCCGCTGAAGCAGCCGAGCTCGAGGCGCTCTTGAAGAGCAAGGCGAAGCTGAAGAAACTGATCGCCGCCGAGATCCGCGCCGATGCCGACAGGTACGGCGACGAGCGGCGCACCAAGATCATCGAGCGCGAGGCCGCGCAGGCGATCGACGCGACGAGCCTGATTCCCAACGAGCCGGTGACGGTGGTGTTGTCGACCGGCGGCTGGGTGCGCTCGGCCAAGGGTCACGAGGTCGATGTCGGGGCGCTCGCCTACAAAGGCGGGGACAGCTTCCAGGCGTTGGCCCGCGGACGGAGCCTGCAACCGGCGGTGTTCATCGACAGCACCGGCCGAACCTACACCCTGCCGGCGCACTCGCTCCCCTCGGCGCGCGGCTACGGTGAGCCGCTCTCGGGGCGTCTCGATCCGCCGGATGGCGCCAAATTCGCCGGCGTCATGATCGGCGAGCCCGAGGACCTGTGGCTGCTCGCTAGCGACGCCGGTTACGGTTTCACGGCGCGCCTCAAGGATCTCGTGACCGACCGGCGCGCCGGCAAGACCGTGCTGTCGGTGCCCGAGAATGCGCAGGTGCTGGCACCCGCCCCGGTGTCATCCGCCGCTGCGCTGGTCGCCGTGGTGAGCAGCGAGGGGAAGCTGCTCGCGTTCCCGGTCAACGAAGTGCCGGAGATGCCGCGCGGCAAGGGCAACAAGCTGTACGACATCCCGGGCAAGAAGGCGCGGGCGCGCACCGAGCTCATGACGGCGGTGGCGGTGGTGCCGCCCGAGGCGAGTCTCGTATTGTGGTCGGGAGCTACCGCCAAAGTAATCGAGTGGCGCGACCTCAGGAGTTACGTGGGAGCACGCGCGCAACGCGGCGCCGTGCTCAAGCGCGGCTGGCCGCGGCGCATCGAGCGCATGGAGGCGCGCTTGCCCGCCGCCGCGGGCTGACAGCACGCAGCTTCAGCGGGCGCCGCTTAAGACGACTTCCTCGGGCTGGTTGACGAAGTAGCCCTGGATGTACTGCACGCCGAGCTGCCACAGCACCGCCATGGTGTTGGCGTCCTCGACGCGCTCAGCGATGGTCTCGATCGAGCGCTTCGAGGCGGCGTCGACCAGCGCCCGCACCCGCTGCTGCAGCTGCGGGTCGTTGGCCAGCCCCTGGATCACCGCGCCGTCGATCTTGACGAAGTCGAGCGGCACGGATTCCAGCATGCCGAGGCTGTCGCGCCCGCCGCCGAAGCTCTCGAGTGCGAAACGGAACTTGCGCTCGCGCAGCGCGCCGGCCAGCGCCTTGACCTGGGTGAGGTAGGTCGCGGCGCTTTCCTCCGTGACCTCGAAGCACAGGCGATGCGGCTCGGCGCGGCTCGAGCGCAGGTGATTGTCGAGCCAGTCGAGGAAGGTATCGTCCTTGACGGTCTCGCGCGACAGGCGCACGAACAGGCATTCGGGTTTCCTCTGCGCCGCGAACGACAGCGAGGCACCCACCACCCAGCGGTCGATGTTCTTCATGAGGTCATTGCGGCTCGCGGCCGCCATGAACTCCGACGGCAGCACTTCCTTGCCCTGGGTGTCGATCATGCGCACCAGCACGTCGAACATGCCCGGGTCATCGCCGCGCAGGCTCGCGATCGGCTGTTGCACGAGGCGGAAGCGGTTCTCCATGAGAGCCGCCTTGATGTGCTTCACCCACACCTTGTCATAGGACATCACCCGGCTCTCATTGTCGGCGTGGTCCGAGGCGATGCTCTGATTGCCGCCGCGGGAGCCGCCCTTGCGGCAGGCCTCGAGCGCATCCGCGACCACCGCATCGAGATCGGCGCGGCCCGGCGATACCGTCGACAGTCCCACGGTGCAGGTGACCGACACCGCCTTGTCGCGCACCCGCATGATGTGTTTCTGCACGCGCGACAACAGCTGCTCGCTCCAGGCGTTGATGTCGTTCTCGTTGCCGCGCTCGAGCAGCACCAGGAAGCGCAGTCCGCCGAGCCGCCCGATCAGCTCCTTGGGCCGCACCGTCTCGCGCAACAGCCGCACGAACTCGCTCATCACCTCTTCGCTCGCGGTCACGCCGATGACGCGCTCGAGGGTGGCGAACTTGTCCACCTTGATCACGGCCAGGCAGCGCACGCCGCCGCTCGGGCGCGTGGCGAGCCGCGTGCCGAGTGCCTCGAGCAGCTCGCGCCGCAGCAGCAGCCCGTAGGCATCGGTCCCCGCCGCAACCGGCGGCCCTTGTTCGGGCTGCGCAACTGCGGCGCGCGGGGCGGACGGCACCACCAGCCGCACGCACGGCTCGCCCTCGTACTCGCCGAGGGCGAGTGCAATCTCCACCGGCAGGATGTGGCCGTCGGCGGGCAGGGCGTTGGCCCGCAGTGTGTGCTCGCCGCTCCAGCGCCCCTGCAGGCACGCGGCCAGCGCGCCGCGCAGCGCCGGGTGTGAGGATTCCTCGAACAAGTCCATGACCGGCTGTCCGGCGATGCCTTCCTCGACTCCGAACAGCTCGTGCCACGCCGGGTTGGCGTCGATGACGATGCCTTCCTGAACCTGGATGATCGCGTCGTTGGAGCGCTCGAGCACCGTGTCGAGCTGGCTGCGGGCGTCCTGGGCGGCGCGCTGCGCTGCATCGAGCGTGCGCCGTGCGCGGAAGGTCTCGAGCTCGCGCATCATTACCGCCTGCAGGCGCGCCGGGTGCGCGAGCGATGCCAGGTCGCGGGCGCCGAGACCGAGCGCGTACGCAATGCGCGCCTCGTCGGCTTCCGCGGCCAGCGCCAGGATCGGCACCGTGGGGGCGAGCTGGTCGCGGATCGCAATGACGGCCTCGAGCTCCTCTTCGTCGGCCATCACGTGCACCAACAGCTCGGGATTGATCTGCGTGAGCGCGTCGCCGAGATCGCGCAGCGCCGGGATCCAGGTGCAGTGAGCCGGCTCGCCCGCGCGCCGCAGCATGCCGTTGATCGCCTCCACGGGGTCGCGTGTGGCGCTGAGCACAATGAGCGGTACGGCGCTCTGCTCCATCAAGAAGTCTCCCTGGGTGCGCGCAAGTGCCGCGGATTCTAGCACCTGCAGTACACCCCCCCGGCGTGAGCGACCTCGCGGAAGACGCGACCGGTGCGGCGCGCTGGCGGGGGCTGCCGTGTGCCGCTATCATACGCGGCCCTTTTGAGGGGGCGGGGCCGGCGCGCCGTCCATAATCGCGGAAACACCCAATGGCCAGCTACACCACCAGCGAGATCCGCTCGGGTCTCAAGGTCCTGCTCGACGGCGATCCGTATGCCGTCGTCGAGAACGAATTCGTCAAGCCCGGCAAGGGCCAGGCGTTCAATCGCATCAAGGTGCGCAATCTCAAGACCGGACGCACCATCGAGCGCACCTTCAAGTCCGGCGAGTCGCTGGAAGCGGCCGACGTCGTCGACATGGACATGCAGTACCTGTATCAGGACGGCGATTTCTGGCACTTCATGGTGCAGGAGAACTTCGAGCAGTACACCGCCGGCAAGTCGGCCGTGGGCGAGAACGCCAAGTGGCTCAAGGACGGCGTGGTGTGCATCGTGACGCTGTGGAACAACGAGCCGCTGGTCGTCACCCCGCCGCCGCACATCGAGCTGAAGATCGTCGAGACCGACCCGGGGCTGCGCGGCGACACCGCCACCGGCGGCCAGAAGCCCGCGAAGCTCGAGACCGGCGCGGTGGTGCGGGTGCCGCTGTTCATCAACGAGGGCGAAGTGATCCGCATCGACACGCGTAGCGGCGAGTACATCTCGCGCGGCAAGCAGTAAGCGGATCTCTTCAGGCGTGAGCGGCGGCGCGGGCGGCGCGCCGTGCGCGCCATAGCCCATCGGCGGCGTACAACAGCAGCGCCACCCACACCAGACAGAAGCCGGCGGCGCGGCTCGGCGCGAAGCTCTCGTGATAGAAGAGCACGCCGCACACGAGCTGCAGACTCGGTGCGATGTACTGCAGCACACCCACGGTCGAGTACGGCAGCAGCCGCGCGGCCGAGGCGAACAGGAACAGCGGCACCGCGGTGACGATCCCGCTGCCGACCAGCAGCGCTGCTACGCCCGCACCTGCAGCGCTCAGGGCACCGTTCCCCGCGGCCTCGCACCACAGCAGGTAGGCGGCCGCGAGCGGCAGCAGCAGCAGCGTCTCGGTCGCAAGCCCCGGCAGGGCCTCCACGCTGATCAGCTTGCGCACCAGGCCGTAGAGCGAAAAGCTGAGCGCCAGCGCGAAGGCGATCCACGGCGGGCGGCCGGCGAGCAGCGTCAGGTAGGCAACGGCGACCGCCGCCAGCGCGATCGCGATCCATTGCACCGGGTTCAGCCGCTCGCGCAGCAGCAGCACCCCGAACACGACGTTCACGAGCGGGTTGATGTAGTAACCGAGGCTGGTGTCAACGATGTGCGCGTGCGTCACGCTCCAGACATACACCAGCCAGTTGCAGGTGATGAGGCAGGCCGAGGTGGTGAGCCCGGCGATCAGGCGCGGCTGCCCGAGGGTTGCGCTGAGCTGCCTGAGCTCGCCGCGCACCAGCATCCAGGCGACGAGAAACACGCACGACCAGGTGATGCGATGCGCGATCACCTGGATCGCCGGGACGGCGCTCAGCGGGTGCAGGTAGACCGGGAACAGTCCCCAGATGGTGAAGGCCGCCGCGCCCGCGGCAAGTCCCCGGGGCGAGAGCCGGGCAGGGATCATTCCGGCCCGGCGTCCCGCAGCTGCGCGATCGCCGCAACCAGTCGCGCGGCGAGCGACTCGAGACCGCGTGCATCGGCGGCATCGAAGCGCCCGAGCCGCGGGCTGTCGATGTCGAACACGCCGAGCAGCCGCGCGCCCGAGACGAGCGGCACCACAATCTCGGAGCGCGAGGCGGGGTCGCAGACGATGTGGCCGGGGAAGGACTGCACGTCATCGACGATGAGCGTCGCGCGGCGTGCCGCCGCCGTGCCGCACGCGCCGCGACCCAGGGCGATGCGCACGCACGCGGGCTTGCCCTGGAAGGGCCCGACCACCAGCTCGCCCCCCTTGAGGAAGTAAATGCCCGCCCAGTTGATGTCCGGCAGCGCATCGAAGAGCAGGGCAACCGTGTTGGCCGCGTTGGCGATCGCGTCGGGCTCGCCCTCGAGCAGCGCGCCAAGGTCGCGTACCAGGCCTCGGTAGGCGGCATCCTTGTCGCGAAAGTCGCGGGGCGTGGTCGTATGGCTCATGAATCTCCGTCAACTTAACTCAAGCGCTGTGGCAGGTCATGCGCGTGAGGTTGGAAAGCTCAGCACCTCATCGATATGCGCCGCTCCCACCGCCAGCATCAGCGTGCGGTCGAAGCCGAGTGCCACGCCCGAGCATGCCGGGAGCCCGGCGGCGAGCGCAGCGAGCAGCCGCTCATCGGGCGGCGCCACCGGCAGCCCGGCGCGCGCGCGGGCGGCGTTGTCGCGCGCGAAGCGCGCGCGCTGCTCGGGCTCCGAGCGCAGCTCCTCAAAGCCGTTGGCGAGCTCGATTCCTTCGCAGTACAGCTCGAAGCGCAGCGCCGTGCGCGGATCCTGAGGATCGAGCCGCGCGAGTGCCGCCTGGCTCGCCGGATAGCCGTGGATGAAAGTCAGCGCGCCGCGGCCGAGCCGCGGCCCGAGCGCGAATCCCGCGAGGAATTCCAGCAGCTCGTCACGGTCGTCGCCGCTGCGGCGCGCCTCGAGCCCGAAGCGCGCCGCCGCCGCGGCAAGCGTGCCGTCCGGCGCGCTCAGGGGATCGAGGCCGAGCTCGCGCTGGAAGGCCTCGCGGTAGCTCAGGCGCTCGCTGCGGCGGGCGCCTGCGGCCGGGCCGAGGAGCAGGCGCGTCAGCGCCTCGACTTCGTCCATGAGCGCACCCAGCGGGAATCCCAAACGGTACCACTCGAGCAGCGTGAACTCCGGGTTGTGCAGCCGGCCGCGCTCGTCGGCACGCACCACGTGACAGATCTGGTAGATGTCACCGCTGCCCGCGGCGAGCAGCCGCTTCATCGCGTACTCGGGCGAGGTGTGCAGGTAGAGGCGCGGCGCGTCGGCGTGCGCGTGCGCCGCGGCGAGCGCGACGCTGGCACTGGCGAGGTGCACATCGCTCACCGGGGAGTTGACGAGGAGCGGAGTATCCACCTCGAGCACGCCGCGCGCGGCGAAGAACTGCCGCGTGCGCGCGAGCAGCGCCGCACGCGCGCGCAACGCGCCGGCCGCGGCGCTCGGGCGCCAGTCCTCGCCCGGGCTCATGCGCTGAGGTGGGCGAGCGCCTGACCCACGCGGATCGGTGCGCCGGCGGCGAGGGGGCTAAGCCACTCGCTGCGCCCGGGCGGCAGCAGCAGGATCACGGTGGAGCCCATGTTGAAGCGCCCCAGTTCCGCTCCCTTCTCGAGGCGCAGCGGCGCACGCGTGAAATCCAGCGGCAGCTCGGTGCGGCTGCGCGGTGCGCGCGGGATGACCTCGCCATGCCACACGGTCGACATGCTGCCGACGAACAGCGCGCCCACCATAATGAGCGCGAAGCTCGGCGTGCCCTCCGCGAACACGCACACCAGCCGCTCGTTGCGGGCAAACAGTCCCGGAACCTGACTGGCGGTGGCGGCGTTCACGCTGAAGAGCTGTCCCGGCACGTACCACGCGGCCTGCAGGCTGGCGCTGCGCGGCATGTGGATGCGATGGTAGTTGCCGGGTGCGAGATACAAGGTCGCGAACGCGCCGCCGCGGAACACCGGCGCCCACGCCGGCGCCGCCTCATCGAGCAGCGACTCCAGCGTGTAGGCGATTCCCTTGGCCTGCACCAGCCACGAGCCGTCGAGGGGCCCCAACTCGCTCACGGTGCCGTCGACCGGCGAGACCAGCACCTCGGGCGCCGGGTCGATGGGACGCGCGCCGGCGCGCAGCGCGCGCGTGAAGAAGGCGTTGAAGCTCGGGAATTGCCGCGGGTCGGGCTGCTCGGCCTCGCTCATCTCGGGGCGGTAGTTGACGACGAAGTTGTCGATCAGCGCGTTCTTCACCCAGACGACCTCGTTGCGGGCCAGCCAGTGCACCGCGCGCGTCAGCAGGTGCTGCGGCAGCAAGTACTGCAGTGCGACCAGCAGCCGCCCGCCGGCGTTGTCGACGTCGCCGCTCACGTGAGGGGCCAGTCGCGCCGCGGGGCGAGGAACGGCGCCGCGCGCCGCAGATCGGCGGCGAAGGCCGGCGCGTCGAACGGCGGCGTGAAGATCGCGACCACGCCCGCGCGCGACACCAGGAAGACGATGGCCGAGTGATCCATGGTGTAGTCACCGCCCGGCAGATCGACGCGGTTCACGGCAACGGCGAAGTTGCGTGCCACGCGCGCGATCTCTTCCGGACTGCCGGTAAGTCCGCGAAACGCGGCATCGAAGGCATGCACGTAGCGCGACAGCACCGCTGGCGTGTCGCGCTGCGGGTCGACACTGATGAACACCACCCGCAGCGCCGGGAGCGCCGCCTGTTTCTGGATCTGTGCGAGCTTGACCAGCGTCGTCGGGCAGACGTCCGGGCAGTGCGTGAAGCCGAAGTACACGAGCGTCGGTGCGCGCAACAGATCGGCACTGGTGTAGGGCCGCCCGCCGTCGTCGATGAGGTGGAAGTCGACGAGCGCTTTAGGCGTCGGCAGCCACGTGCCGCTTGCCAGCGTTGGCGCTTCCCTGTCAAGTTGATGGGCCAGCCAGTAACCCGCCAGCGCCGCGCACACGGCGAGGGCGACGAGGATCCAGAGCCTGCGCATTGGGACGGTAGTCACGGTACTCATGCGGGAATTATTTCATACCGCCGCCGCGGCGCGGGGGGCGCGCGAGGAAATAAAGCGCCGCGGCGCGCTCGCCCCGCTCACGGTGCGCGAGCTGATCGCGCGCGGCGCGCGGCGCCTCAAGCGCGCGCGCGTATTCTTCGGGCACGGCACCGACAACGCGTGGGACGAGGCCGCGAGCCTGACGCTGCATGCGCTGCGGCTGCCGCACCGGGCCGGCGCGGCGCTCTACGCCCGTCGGGTGCGGCCGGCGGACCGCGCGCGCGCCGAGGCACTCATCGCGCGGCGCATCGGCGAGCGGATTCCGGCCGCCTATCTCACCGGGGTGACGTGGTTTGCGGGTTTAGCCGTGCGCGTGGATGCACGCGTGCTCATTCCCCGCTCGCCGCTCGCCGAGCTCATCGAGCGGCGCTTCGCGCCGTGGATCGAGCCCGGGCGGGTGCGGCGCGTGCTCGACCTCGGCACGGGCTCGGGATGCATCGCCATCGCCTGCGCGCGCGCCCTGCCTGAGGCGCGCGTCGACGCCGTGGACATCTCCACGGACGCGCTCGAGGTCGCGCGGCTCAACGTCCGCCGCTATCGCCTAGCTAAGCGGGTGCGGCTCACGCGCTCCGACCACTTCAGCGCGCTCGGGCGGGCGAGCTACGATATCATCGTCGCGAATCCTCCTTACGTGGGAGCTCGTGAGCTCAAACGACTGCCGCCGGAATACCGGCACGAGCCGCGCGTGGCGCTCGCCGCGGGCGAGCGGGGCCTGAGCTCCGTGGAGATCATCCTGCGCGACGCCCACCGCCACCTGCGCACCAGGGGGCTGCTCATCGTCGAGGTCGGCAACACCGAGGGCGCGGTGCGGCGCGCATTCCCGCGGCTGCCGTTCCTGTGGCTTGAGTTCGCGCGCGGCGGCGGCGGTGTGTTCCTGCTGACGCGCGAGCAGCTCCTGGCACGCTGAAGCCAACCATGTCCGGCAACACCATCGGCAGACTCTTCACCGTGACCACTTTCGGTGAGAGCCACGGGCCGGCGCTCGGCTGCATCGTCGACGGCTGCCCGCCGGGGCTGGCGCTGACGGAGGCGGACCTGCAGCAGGACGTCGACCGGCGCCGCACCGGGACCTCGCATTTCACCAGCCAGCGCCGCGAGGGCGACCAGGTGCGCATCCTCTCGGGCGTCTTCGAGGGACACACCACGGGCACGCCGATCGGCATCGTCATCGAGAACACCGACGCGCGTCCGCGCGACTACGAGCGCATCAAGGACCGCTTCCGCCCCGGGCACGCCGACTACACTTATCAGCAGAAGTACGGCGTGCGCGACTATCGCGGCGGCGGGCGCTCATCGGCGCGCGAGACGGTGATGCGCACCGCGGCGGGTGCCATCGCGCGCCGCTATCTCGCCACGCGTCTCGGCGTACGCATCTACGGCTACTTGAGCCAGGTCGGGCCGCTCATGCTGCAGCCGGTCGATCCGGCCTTCGCGTACCAGAATCCGTTCTTCTGTCCCGATCCCGCGCGCATCGCGGAGCTCGAGGAGCTCATCTGGAAGATCCGCGGCGCGGGCGACTCGATCGGCGCGCGCATCACGGTGGTGGCGAGCGCGGTCCCGCCGGGGCTCGGCGAGCCGGTGTTCGACCGGCTGGATGCCGACATCGCCCATGCGCTCATGGGCATCAACGCGGTCAAGGCGGTCGAGCTGGGTGCGGGGGTGGGGGCGGCGACCCAGCGCGGCAGCGAGCATCGCGACGAGCTCACTCCCGGCGGCTTCCTCAGCAATCACGCCGGCGGGGTTCTGGGCGGCATCTCCACGGGCCAGGACATCGTCGCGCACCTGACCCTGAAGCCCACCTCGAGCATCCAGGTACCGGCGCGCACCATCGACGTCGCCGGCAACCCGGTCGAGATCGTCACCACCGGGCGGCACGACCCTTGTGTGGGGCTGCGCGCCACGCCGATCGCCGAGGCGATGCTCGCGATCGTGCTCATGGATCACTACCTGCGCCAGCGCGCGCAGAACGCCGACGTGAAATCGCCGACTCCGGTGATTCCGGGCTCCCCGCGCCGCTGACGTGCTGCGCCGCGGTGGCGGCGCGCGCGGCCGTCATTGCCGCGCCTACCGCTGCGGTCCCTGAGGCAGATGTGCCGGGGATCACAGTTCCGCTCTCCTGCGGCCCCCGCAGCCACCCCCCGAGGCGAACCGCGACACAGTTTATGTCCGGAGAATCCGTAAAGATCTCCTCTCTGAACGGGGATTTAACTCGAGGACCTGCCGGACAATGTGCGCTGGAGAGCCGCGATCGACGGCCGTCAGAGATTCAAGGCTTTGGGTTGGAAGCCTATTTAAGTTATATTGCCGACCAATTCGTGGTGGACTCGCAACTTGTGTTCCATCCGATTGTTTCCACAAGACAATTTGCCCAATGATTCCTGTCGGGGTGTCGTGATGGTCGCCAAACGCTCAAGCCGGGCGCTGGCATTGCTGCTGGCATTGCCGTCAGCGGCGTTTGCCCTCGGTCTCGGGGACATTCATCTGCTCTCGTCTCTCAACGCACCATTGGATGCGGAGATTGAGGTCACCGACATCGCGCCGGATGAGATGAACACGCTGGTGGCGCGGCTTGCGCCCCGTGAGACTTTCAGCCAGCAGGGACTCGACTATCCGAATTATCTGACGAGTGTGCAGCTGAAGCTGGTGCACACCTCGGACGACCGCGAGGTCATCAGGATCAAGTCGGGCGATCCGATCACCGATCCGTTCATCACGCTGCTGATCAACGTGACCTGGTCGCACGGGCAGCTGGTGCGCGAGTACACCATGCTGCTCGATCCGCCGGTGTACACACCGAACCCGTCGGCTGTCGCGAGCGCTCCGGTCAGTGCCCCGGTGACTTCCGCTGACACGCGCGCCGGAGCGATCACCCGCAGTGCCGAGACGCCCGCGCCGGCGCCGGCAGAGACTCAAGCGCCCGCACCCGCCGCAGCGGTGACGCCGGCGGTGAGCGAGGCAGCTCCGGCGGCAGCGGCTGCGGCTCCTGCCGCGAGCACGACTCCTGCGCCGAGCGCGACCGAGGCCGAGAGTGCGCCTGCCGCGGCCAGCACGAATCCCGAGCCGCCGCCGCCGACGGCCGCCGCGGCCGAGCAGGGCGCCAACACGGCGCACACCGTCCAGAAGGGCGAGACGCTGTCGGGGATCGCGCGCGGAATCACGAGCGCCACGACTAACACGGCGCGCACGCGCAGCTGGATGCTCGCCATCTATCAGGCCAATCCGCGCGCCTTCGATCAGAACATGAACGTGATGCGCGCCGGCGCCGTGCTGCGCATTCCCGACGCCGCGCAGGCTGCTGCGATCCCGGCTGCGGAAGCCTCCGCCGAGATCCGCAAGCAGTTCGCCGCCTGGCGTGCCTCCGGTGCAGCTCCGGCGGGCGCCAGCGAGGGTGCCGCCGAAGAGCCAGCTAACATCCCGCAGACCTCACAACCCGGTCGGCTGCATCTGGTCACGCCGTCGGAGACTGCCTCGGCCGGTGCGGGCACCGCCGCCAACAGCGCCGAGGTCACAACCCTCAAGGGCCAGGTCAAGGATCTCGAGGGGCAGCTCGCCGAGTCCAAGCGGCTGCTCGATCTCAAGAATCAGGACCTCGCGCGGCTGCAGTCCGAGCTCGCGGCGAAGCAGAGTGCCAAGGCGCCACCGCCCGAACCGACTCCCGCTCCCACTCCCGCGCCGACACCGGCACCGGTAGCGAAGGCTGCGGCGCCGGTCGCGCCGCCGCCTGCGGCGACGCCCGCGCCGGCCGAGGAGAAGCCCCCGGCGGCGGCTCCCGAGGCGCTGCCTGCGGCGCCCAAGCCGGCATTCAAGCCGCTGGCCGCCAACAAGCCGGCACCCGCCGCGGCGCCCGCCGAGGGCGGCTCGATCCTCGACACCATCATTGGCTACTGGTGGGT
Source organism: uncultured Gammaproteobacteria bacterium (assembly GCA_963804465.1). Taxonomy (GTDB): domain Bacteria; phylum Pseudomonadota; class Gammaproteobacteria; order Steroidobacterales; family Steroidobacteraceae; genus 13-2-20CM-66-19. The sequence goes on along the minus strand of CAWDQL010000016.1, from coordinate 565,856 downwards.
GCTCGCGCTCGTGGCGCTGGTGCTCGCGGTGGTCGCGGGACTGCGCTATCTGCGCTCGCGCCGCGCCTCGGAATTCGATGACTCGCTCGGCCGGCTCGCGGTTGCCGCGGTAGAGGGTGCCAGCGGCGCCGGTGGTGCCATGGGCGGAGGCGGCTCCGCGCGCGGCTCCGGCGGACTGGATACGCCGGCGATGCGCGCCACACCGCTCACGGCTCGCGAGCCCAGCGTGGTGGTCGAGGAGACCGGCACGCACGAGCGGCCGCGCATCGTCGCGGCCGGCGCTCCGGCGGCAGCGCCCGCGGCGGCGGCCAAGCACGTCACCGACGACACGATCAGCAGCGAGACGGCGATCAACCTCGACCAGGGGGACCCGCTCGCCGAAGCCGACTTCCACATGGCCTACGGCCTGTACGACCAGGCCGCCGACCTGATCCGCATCGCCATCAGCCGCGAGCCCGCACGGCGCGATCTGAAGCTGAAGCTCCTCGAAGTGTTCTTCGTGTGGGGCAACAAGGAGCAGTTCCTGCAGACGGCGCACGAGCTCGCGCAGACGCGCTCCGAGGCCGCCCCGGGTGAGTGGGAAAAGATCCTCATCATGGGCAAGCAGCTCGCGCCCGAGGATGTGCTGTTCTCCAGCGGTGCTGCGGTGAGCGGCGCCACGGCGGGCGGTGTTGACCTGAACCTCGAAGGCGGACAGAGCCGCATCGACTTCGACCTGCTCGGCGAGCCGGTGCCGACCGAGATGGGACAGAGTGTCGACCTCGACATCGGTGCGGCGGTGGGCGAGGGCACTGCGCAGATGACCGAGGCGACGACCGGCGTCACCGATCGCGACCTCACGATGCTCCAGGGCAACCACGCCGACAACACGACGGCGACCGGCAGCACGCGCCAGATGACCACGCGCATGCGCCAGCAGTCCGATGCCGAGGGCCCGACGGTCGAGCAGCCGACGCTCGAGACCCCGGAGGCAGGCTTCACGGTCCGCACCAGGCCCGGGGCGTCGCTGCGCAGCGCCGCCGCGGAGCAGACCGCGGAGCTCGCGATCGACGATCTGGGGCTGGACCTCGGCTCCGTCGACACCGCGGAGCAGCCGGCGCTCGGCGTCGGCGCGGACGCGCCGACCATGGTGGCCGGCCTCGACGAGAAGACGCGCAAGAATCTCGAAGACACGGCTGCGCAGGCGGCGCACGTGAAGACCTCGACCACCGGGCAGTGGCAATTCGACCAGGAGGCGCTCGAGACGGCGCTGACCCAGGCCGGGCCCATGCAGGACGGCGGGCAGACCTCGCGTCTCGCGGCGCTGCGCGGCGATACGGTCGACGTCGACCTGAGCGGCAGCTCGACCGGCACGCACCAGCAGGTGCGCCCGGGCTCGGGTGTCGATCTCGATGTCGGCACCGGCACCCACCCAGGGAACGGCAATCTCGATCTCGACGTGGGCACTGCGACGGTGCCGGATGCGGCTTTTGCGGCGACGCAGAGGCTCGCCTCGGAGGACCTCGCGCTGCCGGATCTCGAGCCCGTCACCATGAGCGAAGTCGGCACCAAGCTCGATCTCGCCCGCGCCTACATGGACATGGGCGATCCCGACGGTGCTCGCAACATCCTCGAGGAAGTGCTCAGCGAAGGCTCGGCGGCGCAGAAACAGGAAGCGCAGCGCCTCATGGAGTCCCTGCCGGGGTAGTTGAATTGGCCTGCCGAAGCGACCGCAGGTCGTTTCGGCCAAGCAAGTATGAACCGCATCGCCGTCGGCATTGAGTACGACGGCTCGGCCTTTGCCGGCTGGCAGAGCCAGCAGGCACTGCGCACCGCGCAGCAGGTGCTCGAGGTCGCGCTCGGCGCCGTAGCCGCGGCACCCGTGTCGCTCGTGTGCGCCGGCCGGACCGATGCCGGCGTGCACGCGCGCGGCCAGGTGGCGCACTTCGATACCCACGCCGAGCGCGCGCCGCGCAGCTGGGTGCTCGGCGCGAACAGCGAGCTGCCGCCGGATCTCGCCGTCGTCTGGGCGTTGCCGGTGCCGGGGCACTTTCACGCCCGCTACTGCGCCGAGGCGCGCATCTACCGCTACCTCATTCTCAATCGCACCGCGCGCTCGGCGCTCGCCGCGCAGCGCGCCGCCTGGGTGACACGCCCGCTCGATGAGGGAGCCATGGCGGAGGCGGCCGGGCTGCTCGTCGGCGAGCACGACTTCAGCGCCTTTCGCTCCTCGGAGTGCCAGGCGAAGTCACCCGTGCGCCGCCTCGAGCGCCTGAGCGTCGTGCGGCGCGGCGACTGGATCGCCATCGAGGCGGTGGCCAACGCCTTCCTGCACCACATGGTGCGCAACATCGCGGGTCTGCTGATCGCGGTCGGCAAGGGCAAGGAGCCCCCCGCATGGGCGCACAGCGTGCTCGAGGGACGCGACCGCACGCGCAATGCCGCCACGGCGCCCGCGGCGGGCCTCTACCTGTGGGAGGTGCGCTACAGCCAGGCCTTCGGACTCCCCACGCCCCCCGGTGAGGAGCTGCCGCCGGCCGATCGGCTATGATCGGACGCCGCCGGGGGCAACCGGTGCTCAGCGAGTCTCGCGCATGTCCTGGTTCGAGAAGATCATGCCGTCGCGCATCAAGACCGAGCGGCGCACACGCTCGGTCCCGGAGGGGCTGTGGATCAAGTGCCCGGCATGCGATGCGGTGCTGTACCGCGCCGAGCTCGAGCGCAACCTGTATGTATGCCCCAAGTGCAGCCACCACATGCGCATCCGCGCCCGCGAGCGCCTCGAGCGCTTCCTCGATCCCGGTAATCAGGGGGAGATCGGCGGGTCGATCTCGCCCGAGGACCCGCTGAAGTTCCGCGACAGCAAGCGCTACCGCGATCGCCTCAACCAGGCACAGAAGGCCACCGGCGAGAGCGATGCGCTGGTGGTGCTCGAGGGGGTACTGCACGGGCTGCCGATCGTGGCGGCCGCCTTCGAGTTCCAGTTTCTCGGCGGCTCCATGGGCTCGGTGGTCGGCGAGCGCTTCAAGCGCGGCGTCGATTACTGTATCCAGGAGCGGCGGCCGTTCGTGTGCTTCTCGGCGAGCGGTGGCGCGCGCATGCAGGAGGCGCTGTATTCGCTGATGCAGATGGCCAAGACGTCCGCCGCGCTCGCGCGCCTCGCGCAGGCGCACCTGCCGTTCATCTCGGTGCTCACCGACCCGACCACGGGCGGTGTATCGGCAAGCCTGGCGCTGCTCGGCGACCTGAACCTGGCCGAGCCGCGCGCGCTGATCGGCTTTGCCGGTCCGCGCGTGATCCAGCAGACGGTGCGCGAGACCCTGCCCGAGGGCTTCCAGCGCAGCGAGTTCCTGCTCGAGCACGGGGCGATCGACATGATCGTCGACCGGCGCGAGATGCGCGATCGGATCGCAGCGCTGCTGCGGCTGCTGCTGAAGCTCCCGTTCGCCCCGCCCGTCGCCGCCTGAAAGTCCGCTTAGCCGCGCGGGACTTCAGGGCGCTCAACTTTCGATGCGCACGCTCGATGAGTGGCTGAAGCTCCAGGAGTCGGTGCATCCCAGGACCATCGACTTAGGGCTGGAGCGCGTCGCCTCCGTCGCGCACACCCTCGGGCTCGAGCGGGCGGCGTTCCGGGTCATTACCGTCGGTGGCACCAACGGCAAGGGCTCGGTGGCGGCGCATGCGGAGGCGCTGCTGCGCTCGCGCGGGGTGCGCACGGGACTGTTCACCTCGCCGCACCTGCTGCGCTACAACGAGCGCATCCGGCTCGCGGGCGAGGAGGTCGCCGATGCCGAGCTGATCGCAGCCTTCGAGGGCATCGAGGCGGCGCGCGGCACGACCACCCTCACTTTCTTCGAGTACAACACGCTCGCGGCGCTCGCGATCTTCACGCGCCGCGCCGTCGAGGTGGCGGTGCTGGAGGTGGGGCTCGGCGGGCGGCTGGACGCGACCAACCTGCTGTCGGCCGACGTGGCGGTGCTCGCCTCCGTGGGTCTCGACCACCGCGACTGGCTCGGCGACAGTCTCGAGTCGATCGGTGCGGAAAAGGCAGGGATCTTCCGCCGCGGACGGCCCGCCGTGCTCGGCACAGCCGACCTGCCCGCGAGCGTGTTCGCAACGCTCGACTCGCTCGGTGCGCGGGCGCTGCTGGCCGGCCGCGATTTCACCTGGGAGGTGGCTGGAGCACTCTGGAGCTACCGCGGCGGGGGGCTCGTGCTCGAGGGACTCTCCCCCTCGAGCCTCGCCGGCTCCATCCAGTACCGCAATGCCGCTACCGCGCTCGCCGCGGTGGCGGCGCTCGATGGCAGCGCGCCCGTGCGCGGTGTGCTCGATGCGCGCACCGTCAACGCGGCGCTCGCCGCGGTGCGGCTCCCGGGCCGCCTGCAGATCGTGCCCGGCCCGGTCGAATGGATTCTCGACATTGCGCACAACGAGCCCGCCGCCCGCGTGCTCGCCGCACACCTCGGCGAGCGTTCGGCGGCGCGCGCCACGGCGGAGGCTCCCGGCCGCACGTTCGCGGTGGCCGGCGTGCTCGCCGACAAGGACGCCGCCGGGATCGCCGCCGCGCTCGCGCCGCGCATCGATCACTGGATCGTGTGTGCGCTTCCGGGTGCGCGCGGCGGCAGCGCGGGCGAGCTCGCCTGGCGGTTCAACCTCGGGACGGCGCACGTCACGCTCGCCGACTCGGTCGTGCGCGGCTGCGAGCTCGCGCGCGAGTTGTCGCGGCCCGGGGATCGCGTGGTGGTGTTTGGTTCGTTCCACACCGTGGGTCCGGCGCTCGAATGGCTTGGGCTATACTAAGAACGCGCGCCGGCGGCCTCGTCGGCAGTGGTGAGTTCCGAGCGACGACGCGGCTTGCACCGCACTTGGCTTTCGCGGCTTAGCCCCCATCGTGGACGGTCTGGTGAAAGAACGGCTGACGGGCGCAATCATTCTCGTGGCCCTGATCGTGCTGTTGGTGCCCGAGATGCTGCACGGGCCGATTCGCCCGGCGCCACGCGCACGCGGAAGCGAGTCCGCGGCGGAGGAACCGCCATTAAGATCCGTCACGATCAGTCTCGCGGACGAGCCCCGTGGGGGCAGCGCCGCACCGCAGCCGCAGACGCCGCTCCCGGTGGCCCCGGCCGCGGAGCCCGCGGCCGCCGCGGCGCAGCCGGTGCCGGCTGCGCCCATGACGACACCGCCGGCGCACCCGCCACGCTCGAGCGCACCTCAGGGAGCGGCGCCGCAGGCTCCGACACCCGCGCGGACGCCAGCAGCGGCGGCGAGCGCCAGGGGCGGCGGGTTCGTCGTGCAGCTCGGGAGCTTTGCCAGCCAGGCCAACGCCGAGCGGCTGGCACAGCAGGTGCGCAGCCGCGGTTTCCAGGTCGCCGTGTCGAGGAGCAGCAGGGGCAAGCACCTGTATCGCGTCCAGGTCGGACCGGCGCAGACCCGAGCCGCGGCGGAGCAGCTCCTCGCCCGGCTGCGCTCTACGGGGCACGGCGGCCCGATCCTGCCGCGGTAGCCCCCGTCGGTTGCGATGCAGTGCTCGGCAGGTGCGCGGGCGCTCTTGTACAATCCGCGCCGCGTCGAGTGCGCGCGTCAGTGCCGGGGTGCAATGCTTATCACGGATTATGTGGTCATGGCCGCCGTCATCATCTCGGCGCTCGTCGGCGTGGCGCGCGGCTTCCTGCGGGAAGCGATTGCGCTCGTCGCCTGGATCTTCGCGCTGGTGCTCGCCGGGCACTATGCCGATCTGGTCGAGCCGCACCTGGGGGGCCTCTTGGCAGGCCCGGTGGTGAAGCCGTGGGTGGCGCGTCTCATCATCCTGGCACTGGTGCTGCTCGTCGGCGCCCTGATAGGCGCCCTGACCGATCACTTCGTGCGACTGTCGATCTTCAGCGGCATGGATCGCCTGCTCGGCTTCGCCTTCGGCCTGCTGCGCGGGCTGGTGCTGTTCGGCGTGTTCGTGATGCTGGGGCAGCTGCTGCGCCTCGATTCGGAGCACTGGTGGCGCGACTCGCGCCTCATGCCCTACGGCGAGTCGGTGGCCAACGGGCTGCGCTTCCTGGTGGGCGAGGGGGCCGTGCCTCACAACAGGGACGTGCGGACGTGAGGCGCTAGCGCCATGTGCGGCATCGTCGGCATCGTGGGCACGAGCGCGGTCAACCAGCGGCTCTACGACGCGCTCACGGTGCTGCAGCACCGCGGCCAGGATGCCGCCGGCATCGCCACCTCGGGCGAGGGCGAGCTGTACGTGCGCAAGGGCCGCGGCCTGGTGCGCGATGTGTTCCAGCAGCATCACATGGTCGAGCTCAAGGGCCATTGCGGCATCGGCCACGTGCGTTACCCCACCGCCGGGTGCGACAGCGCTGGGGAAGCGCAGCCGTTCTACGTGAACGCGCCCTACGGCATCTGCCTCGGCCACAACGGCAACCTCACCAACGCGACCGAGCTCGCCGAGATCCTGATCCGCGAGGATCGCCGCCATCTCAACACCACCTCGGACTCCGAGGTGCTGCTCAACGTATTCGCCTCCGAGCTGCAGCGCGTCGGCGCGGCGCGCATCACGCCCGCGGACGTGTTCGCAGCCGCGAGCGCGGTCTACCGCCGCTGCCGCGGCGGCTACGCCGTGGTCGCCATGATCATCGGTCACGGCGTCCTCGGCTTCCGCGATCCGCACGGCATCCGCCCGCTGGTGCTCGGCGAGCGCCGCACGCCGCGCGGCACCGAGTGGATGCTGGCCTCCGAGAGCGTGGCGCTCGACGGCCTGTCGTTCCGCCTGGTGCGCGACGTGGCGCCGGGCGAGGCGGTGTTCATCGACGAGAGCGGGCGCCTGCACGCGCAGCAGTGCGTCGCCACGCAGCGCCACACGCCGTGCATCTTCGAGTACGTGTACTTTGCACGCCCGGACTCCAAGATCGACAACATCTCGGTGTACCGCGCGCGCATGCGCATGGGCGACCGGCTGGCGGACAAGATCCTGCGCGAGCGTCCCCAGCACGACATCGACGTGGTCATCCCGATTCCTGACACCAGCCGCACCAGCGCGCTGCAGCTCGCGCAGCGCCTCGGCGTCAAGTACCGCGAAGGCTTCATCAAGAACCGCTACATCGGCCGCACCTTCATCATGCCGGGGCAGGAGGAGCGCGAGAAATCGGTGCGCCGCAAGCTGAACGCCATCGACCTCGAGTTCCGCGGCAAGACGGTGCTGCTGGTCGACGACTCGATCGTGCGCGGCACCACCTCGGCGCAGATCATCGAGCTGGCGCGCGAGGCCGGCGCCGCCAAGGTGTATTTCGCCTCGGCTGCGCCGCCGGTGCGCTTCCCCAACGTCTACGGCATCGACATGCCGGCGGCGAACGAGCTGGTGGCGAGCGGGCGCACGCTGGAGGAGATCCGCACCCTGATCGGCGCCGACTGGCTCATCTACCAGGATCTCGACGATCTGATCGCCGCCTGCAAGCACGAGGACGCGCGCATCGAGGAGTTCGACACCTCGTGCTTCTCCGGCATCTATGTCACCGGCGACGTGACGCCGGAGTACCTGGAGCGGCTGCAGGATGAGCGCTCGGACGCGGCCAAGCTCGCACGCCGCGAGCGGCGCAAGCTCAAGGTCGTGCGCGGGAGCTGAGCTGGCTCCCTTAAGCGACCCGCGGCGCGAGCTGCTGCTGACGCTGCTGCAGGCGGGCCTCGAGCGCGTGGACGGCCGGCGCTGCGTCCGCGAGCGCCTCACGCGCAGCGATGCGGCGCGCAGTCTCTGCGGCCCGGTATGGCTCGCGGCGGTCGGCAAGGCGGCACCCGCCATGGCGCTCGGCGCGCACGATGCCCTGGGTCATCGCCTCGCACATTCCCTGATCATCACCCGCGACGGTCACGCACCTCCGGAGCTCCTCAGCGCGCCCGCCGTCGAAGTCCTCGCCAGCTCGCATCCGCTGCCCGATGCGCGCTCGCTCGCCGCCGGAGCGCGCCTCATCGAGTGGGTCGAGGCGCTGCCGGCGGCGGCGCAGCCCCTGTTCCTCATCTCCGGCGGTGCCTCGAGTCTGGTCGAGGTGCTGCGCGCGGGCACGACGCTCGCCGACCTCGAGAGCTTCACCGCGCGCGAGCTCGCCGCCGGCACCGCAATCGGCGAGCTCAACGCGCGGCGCATCGCGCTGTCGCAGATCAAGGGCGGGCGGCTGACGACGCGGCTCAGGGAGCGCGCGGCGTGGGCGCTGTTCGTCTCGGACGTTCCGGGCGACGACCCGGCGGTCATCGGCTCGGGGCTCCTCGGGCCTGCGAGCGCAGCTGCCGATGCCGTGCACCGCGAGGTGATCGCCTCGGTCGAGCAGGCGGTGGCGGGGGCCGCGGCCGCGGCGACCGCGCGCGGCCTGAGGGTATACAGCGCCGCACGGCGCTTCGACGGCGATGCGCTGCGCCTCGCGGCGCGCTTCGCCCACGAGCTGCGTCTCACCGACAGCGAGGTGTGCGTGTGGGGCGGGGAGTCGACGGTGCAGCTGCCGCCGCGCCCGGGTAAGGGCGGGCGCAATCAGCACCTGGCACTGGCCGCGGCCAGGCTGATCGCCGGCCAGACGGACCTCATGCTGCTCGCGGCCGGTACCGACGGCACCGACGGCATGACGGAGGATGCCGGCGGCCTGGTCGATGCCGACAGCTGCGCACGCGTCGCGCTCGGCGGGCTCGACGTCGACCGCTGCCTGCGGTGCGCGGATTCCGGCACCGCGCTCGAGGTGAGCGGCGACCTGGTGCACCTGGGTCCCACCGGCACCAATGTCGGCGACCTCGTGATCGGTCTCAAGCTGACACCCGCGGCGGCGCAGCGCTTAAGTCACGCGCGTCATGGCGAGCCGCGCCCGCGCGTGCTGTAATCGCGCCACCATGCGGGTGCTGCTGATCGAGGAGGACGCGCGCCGCTGCGCGCGTATTCGCGAGCGGCTGGTGTCCTGGCGGCCGCACGCGCGGCTCACCGTGCACAGCCCCGTGACCCAGGGCGCGCTGGCGCCGGAGTTCCTCGCCCAGGGCTACGATGCCGTACTGCTCGCCGCCGAGTGGCCGGGAGGCGGACGCGGCCTCGACTGGGCGCGTGAGCTTGCAGGCCGCGCGGGCTTTGCCCCGCTCGTGCTGCTGCGCAACGGCAGCGATGCCGCTACGGCGGGCGATGCGGCCTCGCTCGGCGCCTGGACGGTGAGCGGCGCGCAGCTCGAGGGCGAGGAATTCACGCGCGTGCTGATCGCCGCCGAGCAACGGGCGGCCCACGCGCGCGCGCTGTTCCGCTCGAGCAGCGCCGGCCGCGAGGCGCAGCGCTTCGGCGATGCCTTCATTCGCGGCTACCGCCGCATCCGCCGCCTGCACGCGGGACGTCTCACGGATCTGTACGTCGGCGAGAGCGAGCGCGCCGGCACGCTGGTCGCGCTCAAGGTGGCGCGCGACCGGCAGGACGAGCGTGAGCCGGCGGATGTCTTCGGGCGCTTCCTGCAGGAGTACGAGATCACGCAGCGCATCGACGCCCCGGGGGTGGTGCGCCTGTACGATCTCGGCGTGAGCGACGAGCACGCCTGGGTCGTCATGGAGTACTTCCCCGTAGGCGACCTGCGCCGGCGCATGCGTGCCGCCGCGGTGAGTCCGCGCGAGGCGCTGCTCTACTCGATCGAGGTGGCGCGAGCGCTCGAGAGCGTGCACGCCGCGGGCGTGCTGCACCGGGATCTGAAGCCCGGCAACGTCATGCTGCGCGCCGACGGCAGCATTGCGCTCATCGACTTCGGGCTCTCCAAGGACACGGCGCTCGCCGCGGACGTAACCGACAGCGGCACCATCTTTGGCACGCCGCATTACATGAGCCCGGAGCAGGGCCACGCCGAGCCGATCGACGTGCGCAGCGACCTCTACAGCCTCGGCGTCATGCTGTTCGAGATGCTGACCGGCGCGAAGCCCTATCGCGCCGACAATCCCATGGCGATCGTCTACAAGCACCGCAAGGAGCCGGTGCCGCGCTTGCCGGAGCGCTTCGCAGCGCTCCAGCCCGTGCTCGAGCGGCTGCTGGCCAAGGCCCCGGCGGATCGGTTCGCGAGCGCGCGCGAGGCGGCGCAGGCGCTGACGCGCGCACTCGGCGGGTGGCTGTCGCGCGAGGCGCGGGCATGAGCGGCGCGACCCGCGGCGCGCGCGAGCTGCCTGACTCGATATTGTGCGCGCCGACGCCGCGCGCGTGGGTCGAGGCGGCGGTGGCGCGCTGGCCGGAGCTGCTCGCCGATCACGCCGCCTGCGAGAAGAAGGCCGCCTCCAGCGCCCTGGCGCTGATGTTCGCCTATCCCGAGGACCTGCCGCTCACGCTGGCGCTGTCGCGCGTGGCGCGCGAGGAGCTGCGCCACTTCGAGCAGGTGCAGCGGGCTATCGCTGAGCTCGCGGTGGGGACGCGGCGCCAGCGGCCTGGCCGTTACGCCCACGAGCTGCGCCGCGCGCTGCGCACAAGCCACGCGGAGCGCAAGCTCGACCTGCTGCTCAGTGCCGCGCTCATCGAGGCGCGCTCGGCCGAGCGCTTCGCGCTGCTCGACGGGCGGCTGCCGCCGCCGCTCGCCGCGCTGTATGCGCAGCTCGCCGCCGCCGAGGCGCGGCACTTCGAGCTTTACTTAAATCTAGCCCGCGGCTGCGCGCCGCACGGCTGGCGCGCGCGGCTCGGGCAGCTGGCCGCGCGCGAGGCGCAGCTCGCGACGCAACCCGACCGGGAGCTGCGCTTCCACTCCGGGCCGCCGCCGGCCAACTAACATTTTCTTACAACGGTCCGAGGCACGAAATATCCTGCCGGGTGTCTGTTGCCCCCGGTATCCTCGGATCCGGGCCACACCATGAACGAGCGTCCCCACCTGCTGATCGTCGACGACGACCGCGAGATCCGCGGCCTGCTCGCGCAGTACCTCGAGAAGCACGAGTTCCGCACCACCGCGGTACCCGACGGCAAGGAGATGCGGCGCGTGCTCGAGCGCTCGCACGTCGACCTGCTGGTACTCGACCTGATGTTGCCCGGCGAGGACGGCCTGTCGCTGTGCCGCGAACTGCGCGGGCGCACGCAGATGCCGATCATCATGCTCACCGCCCGCGCCGAGGACGTCGACCGGATCGTCGGGCTCGAGCTCGGGGCCGATGACTACGTCGCCAAGCCCTTCAACCCACGCGAGCTCCTCGGGCGAATCAAAGCAGTGCTGCGGCGCACGGCGCACGCGCCGCGCGACCCGAGCCCGGAGCAGGTGCGGCGCTTCGTATTCGGCGGCTGGCAGCTCGACACCGTGACGCGCACTCTCACCGACCCGAGCGGCGGCGAGGTGGCGCTGAGCGGCGCCGAGTACCGGCTGCTCGCGGTGCTGCTCGCGGCGGGCAATCGCGTGCTGACACGCGCGCAGCTCACCGAGCTGCTGCGCGGCCGGGATGCCGATCCCTTCGACCGCAGCATCGACGTGCGCATCAGCCGCCTGCGGCAGATTCTCGGTGACGATGCTCGCGCGCCGCAGATCATCAAGACCGTCTATGGCGAGGGCTATGTCATCGGCGTCGGCGTCGAGAGCCAGTGAGCCTGGGCGCTTCCCGCGGCTGAGGCTCTGGCCGCAGTCGCTCCTCGGGCGGCTGATCGCCGCCTCCGTGGTGGCGGTGATCATCGCACAGGCGGCGGGCCTGGTGCTCATCGCCCAGGAGCGCGAGCGTTTCGTGCTGCAGAGCAGCGTGCGCGAGTGGACGCGGCGCATCGCCGCGACCACCCAGATGCTGGCACCGCTCGCCGCCGCGGAACGGGCCGCGGCGCTCGAGCAGCTGTGGGCGCCGCACGAGGGCGTGCGTCACCGACCGACCCCGGGCGGCCCCCACGGTCCGCCGCGCGGTCCGCTCGAGCCCGCGGGCGGCTTCGTGCACGTGCCGCTGCTCACGGACTTCGAGCAGACCCTCAGGGAGCAGCTGCGCGCAGCGCTCGGGCCCGGTTACGAGGTGACGGTCGGGCGCACGCTCGATGCCACGCGGCCGGCGATCTCGATCCCGGCACCGTTCTTCGAGGCGCACGAGCTGGCGGCGCATCAGGACACCGCACAACGCTACGACGTGGCGGTGCGTCTGCCGGACGGCGACACGCTGCTGTATCGCATCACGCGCATTCCGGGCGGGGCCTACCTGCCGCGCAACCTGGTGGTCAACCTGGCGCTGCTGCTGGTGCTGCTGGTAATGGCGCTGTACGTCGCGGCGCGCAACATCACCCGCCCGCTGTCGGCGCTGGCGCGCTCCGCCGACAGCATCGGCCGCGATGCCCGCCCGGAGAAGCTGCCGGAGCGCGGCGCGCGCGAGCTGCGCGATGCGGCGCGCGCCTTCAACACCATGCAGGACCGGCTGCGCCGTTATCTCGACAGCCGCAGCCGCGTGCTGGCGGCGATGTCGCACGATCTGAAGACGCCGCTCACGCGGCTGCGGCTGCAGATCGAGACGCTGGAGAACCCAGACCTCCAGGCGCGCATCGGCAAGCAGCTCGACGAGATGGAGAGCATGGTGCACGAGGCGCTGGCGCTGTTCCGCGGGCTGGACGACGGCGAGCCCGCAGTCCCCGTCGATGTCAACGCCCTGCTCGCTGCGCTCGGGGAGCAGTTTGCCGAGATGGGGGCGTCGGTCACGGTAAGCGGCCGCGCGCTCGAGCCGTTCACCGCCAAGGCGCAGGCGCTGAAACGCTGCCTGACCAATCTGCTCGCCAACGCGATCAACTTCGGCACGCGTGCCACGGTCGTGGTGGAGGACGGCGCCGAGCTCGCCATTCGCGTGCGCGACCAGGGACCCGGCATCCCGGAGGCGGAGCTCGAGCGCGTGTTCGAGCCCTTCTACCGGCTCGAGTCCTCGCGCAACCGCGACGGCGGCGGCACCGGTTTGGGCCTGGCGATTGCACGCGACATAGCGCAGGCGCACGGCGGCACCCTGACGCTGCATAACCCGCCGCAGGGCGGGCTCGAGGCGGCGCTGATCCTGCCGCGCCGGCGCTGACAATCCCTCACTATTGCTCACCCCCCGGAGCGCGCCGCGGCCTAGTCTCGATGAGTAGTGGAGTCCGCGAGTTGCGGACCCGCAGGAGGAAATCGCTCATGAAAGCTTCGATCAAGGCCGGCGTCGTCGCGTTGGCTGCGTTGTGGGCCGGCGCCGCTCTCGCCCAGGCCCCCGCACCCGGCAACCACGCCAATCACATGGCGAGTCTCGCCATACTGCTCGACCTCACCGACGCGCAGAAGGCGCAGGTGCAGACCCTCCTGCAGGGCGAGCACGCGCAGATGCGGGCGCTGTTCGAGCAGGCCAAGGCCGCCGGCGGCAAGCCCGACTTCCAGGCGATGCATGCGGCCCACCAGCAGATCAGCCAGGACACCCTCACCAAGCTGTCAACGGTGCTGTCGGCGACGCAGCTGAAGAAGTTCCAGACGTTGCAGCAGATGCACGCCCACGGCTTCGGCCGCCACGGCCACGGCGGACCCGGTGGTGCGGGCGGCGCGCCCGCGACCCCCGCACCCCAGCAGTAAAACTGAGGAGAGATCAGCCGCTAGCGCGGCAGCGCGCGCAGCTCGTAGCTGCCGCGCTCGCAGCTGACGTAGCTTCCCTGCTCGTACCAGGCGCCGAGCACGATGCGCTGGGCCGCCGTGCCGTCGATCGCAAGGTCGTGCACGGCCGGACGGTGCGTATGGCCGTGGATCATGCGATGAACGCGCGCGACCCGGAACGCAGCCGTCACCGCTGACGGATTCACGTCCATGATGGTGGGCACGGTGCGCGATATATGGGCACGGCTGCCGGCGCGGACTTCACCGGCGAGCAGTTCGCGGTGCGCGAGCGGCAGGGCGAGGAAGCGCCGCTGCCAGGCGGGGTTGCGCACCATGGTGCGCAGCTCCTGGTAGGCGTGGTCGTCGGTGCACAGCGCATCGCCGTGCGTGAGCAGCACGCGCTCGCCGTCGAGGTCCGCGACCACCGGATCCGCGAGCAGCCGGCAGCCGGTACGCGCGGCGAACCCAGCGCCGAGGAGAAAATCGCGATTGCCGTGCAGCACGAAGCACGGCACGCCCCGCTCGGTGAGGGCGCGCAGCGCCCCGCACACGCGCTCCGCGGCGTCTGAGCGATCGTCGTCGCCCACCCAGCTCTCGAACAGATCACCGAGGATGTAGAGCGCCCCGGCAGCGGCGGCGCGTGTCGCGAGGAACTCGACGAACTGCTCGATCGCGGCCTCGAAGCCGGCGCCGAGGTGCAGGTCCGAGACGAGGAGGCGCGACATCGGCGGCGAAGGGCGCGCGGCGCGCTACTTCGGCGACAGGATCTTCTGCGGCTCGGCCGGGTTGACCGGCGCCGTCGTGGGGGCCGGCGCGTTCGCCGCGACGATGGTCGCGCTCTGGATGATGATGGGCTTCAACGGCGCGTCCTGCTTGAACGGTCCCACCTTCCCGGTAGGCGCCTCCGCCATCTTGTCGATGACCTCCATGCCGGACACCACGCGGCCGAAGACTGCATAGCCCCAGCGGGTCGGTACCGGATCGAGGTCCGGGTTGTCGACCAGATTGACGTAGAACTCGGCATTGCCCGAGTGCGGCGACGGAGCACGCGCCAGCCCGACGGTGCCGCGCTTGTTCTGCAGGCCGCTGCCCGACTCGTTGGGGATGTCCTCGTGGGTCTTCTTGAGATCCATGCTGGTGGCGTCGTGGCCGCCGCCCTGGATCACGAAGTTCGGCACCACGCGGTGGACCAGGGTGTTGGTGTAGAAGCCCTCGCGCACGTAACGCAGGAAGTTGGCGACCGTGAGCGGCGCACGGTCGGCGCGCACCTCGATGACGAACTCGCCCATGGTGGTGACCACGCGCACCTGGGTGGGCGGCTCGTCGGCGCGCGCTGCGCCGAACGCGAGCGTCAGGGCGCAGAGGAGCGTCGCGGCAGCGGCAAGCGGTGCGTGGTTCTTAATGGGCATCAGATCCTCCAGCGACTTTCGGCTACGGGCGCGGCGGCGAATTCTAAGCTGCCGCGTGCGCGAGCGACAGCGCCGGGCACCGCCCTTGGACTTTGTTGCGCCTCGCGAGTTTCCCGTACCATGGCGTCGATGAGCCCGCCGCCGGTCACCCGCTTCGCTCCGAGCCCGACCGGCGAGCTGCACCTGGGGAATGCGCGCACCGCGCTCTTCAACCTGCTGCTGGCGCGGCATGCGGGCGGTCGCTTCCTGCTGCGCATCGAGGACACCGACGCCGAGCGCAGCCTCGAGGCGCATACCGGCGCGCTGCTTGAGGATCTGCGCTGGCTCGGCATCGAGTGGGACGCAGGCCCCGACCGCGAGGATGCCCTGGGTCCCTATCGCCAGTCGCAGCGCGCTGGGCTCTATGCGGGCTACTTTGCGCAGCTCGAGGAGCGCGGCGCCGTGTACCCATGCTACTGCACGCCGCTCGAGCTCGAGGCGTCGCGGCGTGCGCAGCTCGCCGCCGGCAGGCCGCCACGCTATGCCGGCACCTGCCGTCAGCTGTCGCCGCCAGAGCGCGCGCGGCGCGCAGCGCAGGGCACGAATGCGGCGCTGCGCTTTCGCGTGCCTGCCGGCGCGCGCGTCGAGTTTCACGATCTGGTGTACGGCCCGCAGAGCTTTGCGACCGACGACATCGGCGATTTCGTGGTGCGGCGCGCGGACGGCTCGGCCGCCTTCTTCTTCTCCAACGCGGTGGACGACGCCTGCATGGGAGTGACCCTCGCCCTGCGTGGTGAGGATCACCTCGCCAACACGCCGCGGCAGCTGCTGCTGCTGCGCGCCCTCGGGCTCGCGGCCCCGAGCTACGGCCATCTGGCGCTGCTGCTCGGCGCCGACGGCGCACCGCTCTCGAAGCGTCACGGGGCGATGAGCCTGCGCGCCTGCCGCGAGCGCGGCTACCAGCCGCTCGCCCTCGCCAACCAGCTGTTCCGGCTCGGCCACTCGAGCCCGCTGCACGGACTGCTGACGCTGGAGGAGATGGCGCGCGGCTTCGACACCGCGCACCTCGGACGTGCCCCGGCGCGTTTCGATGAGCAGCAGCTCGAGGTGTGGCAGAAGCATGTCGTGCACCACCTGTCGCCCGAGGCTGCGCGCAGCTGGCTCGCCGCGGTGCTGCCGCCGGGGCTGGATGAGCGCGCGGCGAATGCCTTCGTGAACGCGGTGCTTCCCAACCTGGTGCTGCCGGCGGACGCTGTGCCCTGGGTGGAGGTCGTGTTCGGCGGACCGCCGGCACTGGAGGCGGGAGCCGAGGCCGTGGTGCGCAATGCCGGCAGCGGCTACTTCGCCGCCGCCGCCGCCGCCGCGGCCGCGAGCGGCAACGACCTGGCGGCGATCGCCGCCGCGGCACGTGCGGCGAGCGGCCGGCAGGGAAAGCAGCTGTACATGCCGCTGCGCCTGGCGCTCACCGGGCGCGCCCACGGGCCGGAGCTGGCACCGCTGCTCAAGGCCATGCCGTCCGGCAAGGCGCGCGAGCGGCTGGCGCGTTTCGCATGATCCGCATCCACGACTCGCTGTCGGGCGCGAAGCAGGAGCTGCGGCCGATCACCGCCGGGACGCTGCGCATGTATGTCTGCGGCCTCACGGTGTACGACTACGTGCACATCGGTCACGCGCGCATGCTGACGGTGTTCGACATGGTGAGCCGCTACCTGCGGCACCGCGGCTACCGCCTCACCTACGTGCGCAACATCACCGACATCGACGACAAGATCATCCGCCGCGCGGCCGAGAACGGCGAGACCACCGAGGCGCTCACCGCGCGCTTCATCGCGGCGATGCACGCGGACTGCGCGCGGCTCGGGATCCTGCCGCCGGACGCCGAACCGCGCGCCACGCAGTACCTGCCGCAGATCATCGCCATGGTGCAGCAGCTCATCGAGCGCGGCTACGCCTATGTCGCCGCCGACGGCGACGTGCTGTATTCGGTGGCGCGCTTTGCGCCCTATGGGCGCCTCTCGGGCAAGCGGCTTGCCGATCTGCGCGCCGGCGCGCGCGTGGAGGTGGATGAGGCGAAGCGCGACCCGCTCGACTTCGTGCTGTGGAAGCATGCTAAGCCGGGCGAGCCGTGGTGGGACTCGCCCTGGGGGCCCGGGCGGCCGGGCTGGCACATCGAGTGCTCCGCCATGTCGACCGCGCTCCTCGGCACCCATTTCGACATCCACGGCGGTGGCATGGACCTCAAGTTCCCGCACCACGAGAACGAGATTGCACAGTCGTGCGCGGCGAGCGGCGATGAGTTCGTCAACCTGTGGATACACAACGGCTTCGTCAACGTCGATGACGAGAAGATGTCGAAGTCGCTCGGCAACTTCTTCACGCTGCGCGAGGTACTGCCGAGACTTCGCCATCCGGAGGTGCTGCGCTACTTCTTCCTCGCCAGCCATTATCGCGGGCCGATCAACTATTCCCTGGAGCAGCTCGAGCAGGCGGACGCGGCGCTGACGCGCATCTACACCTCGCTCCGCGGACTGCCGGAGGTGCCAGCGGTCGCGGGCGCGCACAGCGAGCGCTTCCACGAGCGCATGGACGACGATCTCAACACGCCGGAGGCGCTCGCGGTGCTGCAGGGGATCACGCGCGAGATCAATACCGCCAGGGATGCCGCCGACACGGCGCGCGCGGCGCCGCTTGCCGCCGAGCTCAAGGCGCTCGGCAACCTGCTCGGGCTGCTCACGGTGCCGGCGCAGGAGTGGTTCCGCCTCACGCGGCCCGCGGACGCCCGCGGTGAGACGGGTACGGCCGCCGGCGGCGCGCCGCTCAGCGGCGAGGAGGTCGAGCGACGCATCGCGTCCCGCGCCGCGGCGCGCGCGGCCAGGAACTGGGCGGAGTCCGACCGCATCCGCGACGAGCTCGCGGCAGGGGGCGTGATCCTCGAGGACCGCCCAGGCGGCAAGACCCTCTGGCGGCGTGCCTGAGCGAGGTTGCGCGCGGCGGTGGCGCGCGCGGTTGCGCACCGCGGCGGAGCTGTTAGCATCAATCGTCCGCCGATCCGGGACGGGGCATGGCGCAGTCTGGTAGCGCATCTGCTTTGGGAGCAGAGGGTCGGGGGTTCAAATCCCTCTGCCCCGACCAATCCCTTAATTGCCGCTAGCTGAAGTGAGCTCGCGCGCGAGCACCGCGCGCAGCTGTTCGAGGTCGTGCACGCGTTGCGCCGCCTTGCGCAGGGCGCGCACGTCGGTCTCGGCGGCCGTGTGCAGCGCGCGGTACTCGAGACGTGCGGCCTCCAGCGCCTCGAGGGTGCCGCGCCAGCGCGCGGCCAGCGACTCGCGCGCGGCCTGGCTCAGGGCCGCCCGCCAGCGCAGGGCTGTGTTCGACTCCGGCATGAGAGCTTCCAGGGCAGACACCGCGGAATTGTGCACACGCCGTGTGACAGAGCGTGGTCCGCTTCCCGGCAAGGTCGGCGGCGCGGGATCTGCCCGGGCAATTGAGGTCACGGCAGTGTAAGCCTTGACAATTACAGCCTAGGCAAGTATCGTTGCCATAAGTCCACTGGCGGGGGTGTTTCGTCCCCCCAACGATAGATTCACGGAGTCACGACCTTGAGCGACATTTACGACAGCGCGAGCTACCAGCCGCGCAGATCGATCGGGGCCATGCTGTCGCGCGTGCGGGTGGAAATGCTCGCCGCGCTCGATGCGGAGCTCGCCGCCGATCGGCGCCTGGCGCCGCTCGAGCTGAGCGCGGCGCAGTTGATCGTCATCGCATCGCTCGCGGGCGAGGAGCGCAAGTCCGCGTCCGATCTGTGCAAAGGCATCTCCTACGACGCGGGGGCCATGACCCGCATGCTGGATCGCCTGGAGGGCAAGGGTCTGATCCGCCGCAACCGCAGCCCCGAGGATCGCCGGCTGGTGCATCTCGAGCTTACCGACGAAGGCCGCGCGGCGTATCCGCGCATGCGCGAGCTGTCGCTCGCCGTGGCCAATCGCTTTCTGCGCGGCTTCACCAAGGCCGATGCACGCACGCTCGAGAGCCTCCTCACCCGCATGCTCGACAACGCGCATCCGGGTGAGGCGCGCGAAAGCGCCTGAAGCCCTGCAGTTCCGGACAGTTCCGCTAACGGATCGATTTTTCCGAAGGATCGCCATGAGTACCGAAGATCGCAGCACTGCCGTCAATTCCCGCCGCCGCTGGCGCCTGCTGGCCGGGGTGGGCGGCGCCGTCCTCAGCGTCGCGCTGGTCTACGGCCTCTACTGGGCGCAGGTGCTGCGCTGGCATCAGACGACCGATGACGCCTACGTGAGCGGCAACGTCGTCGAGATCACCCCGCAGATCTCCGGCACCGTGGTCGGGATCGGCGCCGACGATACCCAGTTCGTGAAGGCCGGGCAGCCGCTGGTGCGGCTAGACAACGCCGACGCCCGCGTGGCGCTCGATCAGGCCGAGGCACAGCTCGCGCGCACCGTGCGCGAGGTGCGCAACCAGTTCGCGACCAGCGCGCAGCTGGAAGCCGCCGTCGAGGTGAAGCAGACGGCGCTCACTGCGGCACGGAGCGACCTGACGCGCCGCGAGCAGCTCGGCGCCTCCGGGGCGGTCTCGGGCGAGGAGCTGCAGCACGCCCGCGACGCCATGCGCGCCGCGCAGGCGGATCTCAATGCCACCCGGCAGCAGTTCGCCGCCAACCGCGCGCGCATTGACGGTACGACGCTCGCCGATCATCCCGAAGTGCGCGATGCCGCGGCCGCGGTGCGTTACGCCTACCTCACCTGGGCGCGCACCGAGCTGCCGGCGCCGGTGGCCGGCTTCGTTGCGCGACGCAGCGTGCAGCTGGGTCAGCGCGTCGCTCCCGGTACGCCGCTCATGGCGGTGGTGCCGCTCGACCAGGTGTGGGTGGATGCAAACTTCAAGGAGCCGCAGCTCGCCTCGATGCGGCTGGGGCAGCCGGTGACCCTGAGCGCCGATCTCTACGGCAGCCGCGTGGTGTTCCACGGCCGGGTGGCGGGCTTCGGTGCCGGCACCGGGGCTGCGTTCTCATTGCTGCCGGCGCAGAACGCCACCGGCAACTGGATCAAGATCGTGCAGCGCGTGCCGGTGCGCGTGGCGCTCGATCCGGCCGAGCTGGCCGCGCACCCGTTGCAGATCGGGCTGTCGATGCGCGCCGACGTCGATGTCCACGACAAGAGCGGCGCGCGACTGCCGCAGCTCGCGAGCACCGCGACCCCGTGGTCGACGGAGGTGTTCGGCTCGAGCGAGCGCCCCGCCGATGCACGCGTCGCCGCCATCATCAGCGCCAACGGGGCGGCCCCGGTGCGCGCGGCCGCGGGCGCCGCGAACGGCACGCCGCTCCGCGGACTACTCGCCGATTCGCAGCTGCCTGCCGCGCGGCGGCGCGCACCCTGAGCCTTTAGGGGCGGCTGCCTCCGCTCGTCAGAGTAACGTTGATGTCGGGCGAGAACGCTGACACACCGGCCCCGGCCCCGGCCCCGGCCCCGGCCCCGGCCCCGGCCCCGGCCCCGGCGCCCGCGCGGCGCGCAGAGCTGCCGCCGCTCACGGGCGCGCAGCTCGCGTTCGGCACCGTGGCGCTATCGCTCGCCACGTTCATGAACGTGCTCGACACCTCGATTGCCAACGTGTCGATCCCGGCTATCGCCGGCGACCTGGGCGTCTCGCCCGACCAGGGAACGTGGGTGATCACCTCCTTCGGTGTCGCCAACGCCATCTCGCTGCCGCTCACCGGCTGGCTGACGCGCCGTTTCGGTCAGGTGAAGCTGTTCACCACCTCGGTGGTGCTGTTCGTGATCGCGTCCTTCCTGTGCGGACTCGCGCCGAGCCTCTCGGCGCTGATCCTGTTCCGCGTGCTGCAGGGCGCGGTGGCGGGCCCGATGATTCCGCTGTCGCAGGCGCTGCTGCTGACAAGCTACCCGAAGAACCGCGCCGGCACGGCACTTGCCATGTGGGCGATGACCACGCTGGTAGCGCCGGTCGCGGGTCCGCTGCTCGGTGGCTGGATCACCGACAACATCTCCTGGCCGTGGATCTTCTATATCAACGTGCCGGTCGGCATCGGCGCCGCGCTCGCCACCTGGGGGATCTATCACCGCCGCGAGACAGCGACCGCGCGCGTGCCGGTCGACAAGGTGGGGCTCGGCCTGCTCGTCATCTGGGTCGGCGCCATGCAGGTGCTGCTCGATAAGGGCAAGGATCTCGACTGGTTCAACTCCTGGCAGATCGTGACGCTCGCATGCGTGGCGGTGGTCGCGTTCGCGCTCTTCCTGGTGTGGGAGCTCACCGAGGAGCACCCGATCGTCGATCTGGCGCTGTTCGGGCGGCGCAATTTCTGGGTGAGCACGCTCGCCCTGCTGTGCGCCTACGGCCTGTTCTTCGGCAACGTGGTGCTGCTGCCCTTGTGGCTGCAGCAGTACATGGGCTACACCGCGACGCTCGCCGGCCTGGTGCTGGCACCGGTCGGAATCCTGGCGATGCTGTTCACGCCGTTCGTCGGACGCTACGGCGACCGTATCGATCCGCGCATCCTGGTGACGATCTCGTTCGCCATCTTCGCGCTGGTGCTGTTCATGCGTGCACACTTCAACACCGACGCGACCATCGTCACGCTGCTCATCCCGACGCTGATCCAGGGCGCCGCCATGGCGGCGTTCTTCATCCCGCTCATGTCGATCACTCTCTCGGGGCTGCCGCCGGAGCGCATTCCCAATGCCTCGGGGCTGTCTAACTTCGCGCGCATCACCGCGGGCTCGTTCGGCACCTCGATCACGACCACGCTGTGGGATCGGCGCGCGACGCTGCATCACGCGCAGCTCATCGAGCATCTGACGCCGAACGATCCGCCGACAGCGCAGGCCCTCGCCACGCTGCATGCGGGCGGCATGGGAACTGCACAGAGCTACGAGCTCTTGAACCGCCTGGTCGACGGTCAGGCGTTCATGCTGTCCGCCGACGACATCTTTTACGTCTCGGGGATCATCTTCATCGCGCTCATCGGGTTGGTGTGGCTGGCGCGCCCGCTGCGCGGCCCGGCGGGCGCTGCGGCCCCCTCCGGCGCCCACTAGGGGGGTGCAGGCCGCGGCGCTAACGGGCGGCGCGCAGCAACTTCGCCGGCGCCAGCCACTCGAGATGCGCGCCGCGCGGGCGCGCGACGCCATCGAAAGTAAGCAGCGCGGCGCCCATCTTGCGGAAGTGAAACGCCTGCGCCGCCGCGGCGCCGGGGAGCGCCGCGGCGAGCAGCCGCGAGAGCCCCGGCTCGTGCCCGACCGCCGCGATGCGCGTCTCCGCGCGGCGCTTCAGCGTCGCGAGCAGCGCCTCGGGCGAGGCTCCTGGGGCGAGCTCAAGGCATTCGGTGGCCCGGGGCCACCCGGCGACTTCGGTGAGGATCGCAGCCGTCTGTCGGGCGCGGGTGAGCGGGCTCACCAGCACGCGCGCGGGTCTTCGCACCAGCTGCTTCATGCCGGCGGCGGCCTTGTGGGCCCGCGCGACGCCTTCGGGGGACAGGGGACGCTCGCCGTCATCCGGCCAGCGCCTGGCATCGCGCTCGAAGGCGATGGCGTGGCGGACGAGCAGCAGCTCCATGCGCTGAATGCCGCGCGCTTCAGTGACTGAGCGGGCGATTGTCCGGGTCGAGGGATGAGCCGTTGCTCGGCAGCAGCAGGGGCGCGGGCGCGGCGACCGCCAGGCCTCCCGGGTGGTGCTCGAACTCCTCGAGCCGGCTGCGCAGGGCCTTCCAGCGGCGCCCACGCACCTTGCGCCAGCAGCGCGTCACGGTGGCGCGCGCCTCAAGGGTGACCTTGGTGTGATGCGCCGCGAGCCGTCCCATGAGGAAGATCGTCGCAGCGGGCAGTCCGCACGCCGGATCGGCGGCGAGCGCGGTGAGATGCTGACGGGCCATGTAGGCGTCCTGTTGCGCGCCGAGCCTGTCCTGCAGGCGGCGCAGGGCCTTCAGCATCTCCTCCGCAGGTTTCCCGTATGTGAACACGCCCGACTCGAGCGCATAGCGCAGCTGCTTCGCCCGGCGCCGAACCTTGTGGTAGTCGTCCATCGAGGAGTTGCCGCGCAACTGCTTGACCGCCTTGCGCAGGCGGCGGAAGCGCCGCCGCACCCGCTGCGGCATGATCGCGGCGACCGTTACGGCATCGGGACCGGCCTCGGCGCTCGGCGCCTCGGTGGTGTTGGCCAGCGTCTGCTCCCAGCGGCGGGTCGCTTCCGAGTCGAGCGCGCGCAGCATGCGCGCGTGCGCCCGCGCGCGTTCGTGCAACAGACGCTCTCTGAGCGGCTCGAGGGTCGCGCGCTCCTCGTCGGGGAGGTCCTGGCAGTAAGCGGCAAGCCCGGCGAGCTGCACGTCGAGATCGCGTGTGGCGCCGAGCGTGCGCAGCAGCGACTTGGCCGTCTTGCGCGCCCGCACCAGTGCCGCCGGCAGATGCTCTTTGAACAGACCGAGCGTCGCATCGAGGCGCCGTGCCATGACCCGCAGCTGATGCAGCTCTTCCGGTTCGGCCCCGAGCCGCGCGCCGGGCTCGTGCGTGCGCCAGGCGGCGAGCAGCCGGCGAACCTCGCCGAGCGCCGCCTCGCCTACCGCTGCGGTGCCGTCGGCGATCGCCGCCGGTACGAGGGCGGCGGGCTCACGGGCGCTGGTCATGACGCTCATTAGGACTGGTTGGCCTCCGAGGGATGGCGGGAGTCTAACAAAGTCCGCATCGCACAAGGCCACGGGGTCGACTTATCCTGTCGGCGCCAAAGCACCCGGCGCCAGGGGCAGGCTTTGCGCAGAGTGACCGCCGGGCGGTGGAAATTGACGCTCCTTGAGGCATCTACGTATGATTCGCGCCCCCCGTGCGGCGGGGCCGGCTAGGGGCGCTTTGAAGTCGTGCCCGTAGCTCAGGCGGATAGAGCATCGGCCTTCTAAGCCGAGGGTCGCAGGTTCGAGTCCTGCCGGGCACGCCAGCCGCCGTCGTGGGGGCGGACGGTGGACGTAGCTCAGTTGGTAGAGCCCCGGGTTGTGATCCCGGTTGTCGCGGGTTCGAGTCCCGTCGTCCACCCCAATGCATGACGCCGCAGGCAATGGCCACGCCTTTTGCCTGCGGGCGACGAAGCGATGTCTGCTGAAATTGCCGTAGGCAATTTCAGCCAATGAATGAGGGCCGTTAGCTCAGCTGGTAGAGCAGGAGACTCTTAATCTCTTGGTCGTAGGTTCGATCCCTACACGGCCCATACCAAATACTCGAAATAGGCGCTGCCTCACAGAACGCGCCACCGCGCGTGGCGGCGCGCATGATGTGCCGCGGCCCGCGGCCCGCGGCCGTGCGGTCGAGTGGCGCCGCGGCGACTTAGGGCGGCGCGAGAATCTTCAACAGCAGGCACGCAGTAGACCGGAATGGGCATCAGCAGCAGCGCTCAACTGGCGCAGGGACAGGCTCTCCTGCAGCAGGGGCGACTAGCGGAGGCGGCCGCCGCCTTTCGTTACTTGCTCGCGACCGAGCCGCGCAACAGCCACGCGCTGCATCTCCTCGGCATCACCGTCGGCCGGATGGGTCATCCACAGGAAGCGGTCGATCTGATTACGGCGGCAGTCGGGATGCTGTCGTCCAATCCCATAATGCATACCAACCTCGGCAATGCCCTCAGCGAGCTCGGACGCCATACGGAGGCGCTCAAGTCGTACGACCGGGCCGTGGCGCTGAAGCCCGATCTGGCGGTGGCGCACAGCGCTCGTGGCATGTTGCTGGTGCGGCTCACGCGACCGCAGGAGGCCCTCGACAGTCTCACCCGTGCGCTGCAGCTCTCCCCCAACGACGCGCTGGTCCATAACTCTCTGGGCGTGGCCCTCGAGCGGCTCGGTCGAAATGCGGAGGCACTGCAGCATTTCGAGCGAGCAATCGCTCTCAATGCGCGCTTCCCGGAGGCGTACCACAACCATGGCCTCCTGCTGATGAGCCTGGGTCGTCATGCCGATGCGCTGAGCAGCATTGATCGTGCGCTGGCCCTGCAGCCGGGGCATGCGGCAATTCTCGCCAGCCGCGGCAATGCCTTGCGGGCACTCGAACGCCCCGCTGAAGCACTGGCGAGCTACGACCAGTCACTTGCAATCGCCTCTGGCGACGCCCGGGTGCATCACCAGCGTGCCGTGGCGCTTTTGAGCCTGCAGCGATATGGCGAGGCCCTCGCAGGGCTCGAGTGCGCACTGGCACTTTCCCCGGACGAATTCGGCGCCCACCTTCATCGGGGTGTGGTGCTCGAGCACCTCGACCGGCACGAGCAAGCTCTGCGGAGCTTCGATCGGGTGGTGGAGCTCAACGGCCCCTCCGCAGAAGTACTCAACAACCGTGGCGCCGCGCTGGTAATGCTGGCGCGGCCAGGGGAGGCGCTCGAGGCCTTCCGCGAGGCGATTGAGTGCAATCCGGACGGTGTGGGGGCTTATACGAATGCCGCGCACGTGCTGCAGGCGCTGGGGCGTTTTCCGGAGGCTCTGCAAACGTTCGATCGCGCGCTGGCGATTGAGCCGGATCACACGGGGAGCCAGTGGGGAAAATCCCTGCTGAAGTTGACTCTGGGCGAGTTCGAGCAGGGCTGGCCGCTGTACGAGTCGCGCCTGCGGCTCGAGAACCGGCGTGAGCAGGTGCGCGAGTTTGCCGTGCCCCGCTGGTCCGGCAGCCAGACGCTGACCGGCAAGAACATCCTGGTCCACGCCGAGCAGGGACTCGGGGACACCGTGCAGTTCAGTCGCTACATTCCTCTGCTCGAGGCACAGGGGGCGCGAGTCATTTTCGAGCTGCCCGAAGATCTGTCGAAACTGATGGTTTCGTTGAGGATGCGCGGCGCGCTGCTCACCCGGGGAGAGCCCCCGCCGCCGCTCGACTACCATTACCCACTCCTCAGCCTGCCGCTCGCCTTCCAGACGCAGCTTCATACCATCCCCGGCGGTGTGCCTTACATTGCGGCGGATGCCGCAGCGGTGGCGGATTGGCGCGCACGCCTGCGCGCCTTGCCGGGCCTCAAGATCGGACTGAACTGGCAGGGACATGCAGCGACCGAAAAGCAACCCTGGCTTCGCGGACGTTCGTTTGCGCTCTCCTGCGCTGCGCCACTCGCGCGCGTGCCCGGTGTGAGTCTGGTGTCGCTGCAGAAAGGCACGGCAGCCGAGCAGCGAGCCTCGGTCGAGTTCGGCTCCGCGCTCGCTCAGCTCACCGATCCGCTCAATATCGGAGCGGACGCGGTCATGGAGAGCGCGGCACTCATCAGCGCGCTCGATCTGGTCGTCACGTCGGACACCTTCTTTGCGCATCTTGCCGGTGCTCTCGGCGTCCCGGTCTTTGTCGCGCTGCAGACTGTTCCCGACTGGCGCTGGCTGTTGGATCGCTCCGACAGCCCCTGGTACCCGACCATCCGACTCTTTCGCCAGCGCGAGCCGGGCGACTGGGCAGAGGTGTTCGAGCGCGTGGCGCACGAAGTGGCGGCTCTGGTCGGCAAACGGCAGGCCTGAAACGCGCCTGCCGCTGTCCGCGTCGCGAGGCTAAGGCTGCGTCGGATGACGGGCCCCGGGACCGCATCGGCTATAATGGGGCTTACTCCGACGCGCGGCCCGAAGGTATTGATTTGCATCCAGGTTCGTCCTGGGAAGCAGCGGCCGAAGGCGAAAGTGGCGGAACTGGTAGACGCGCTGGATTTAGGATCCAGTGGGGAAACCCGTGAGAGTTCGAGTCTCTCCTTTCGCACCAGTCTCCTCCTCACCGTCGGTACGGCAGCCGGCGCCGGCTTCACTTTGAGGATCGATGATGCAAGTTTCGGTTTCTGATACGGGAGGGCTGGGCAAGCGGCTGGAGGTGGCGGTCCCCGCCACCGAAGTCGCGAGCGAGGTGCAGCAGCGCCTGAAGCGCCTGTCGCGCACGGCACGCCTCAAGGGCTTCCGCCCGGGCAAGGCGCCGCTCACGGTCATCACCAAGCAGTTCGGCGACCAGGTGCGCGCCGAGGTGGTGAGCGACCTGATGCGCAGCTCCTTCGCGCAGGCGGTGAACCAGCAGAATCTGAAGCCCGCGGGTGGCCCGCGCATCGAGCCGATCGCCGTGGGACCTGAGACCGATCTCAAGTATGCCGCCCACTTCGAAGTGCTTCCCGAGGTGAAGGTCAAGGCACCCGACTCGCTCAGCATCGAGCGTCCGGTGGTCGCAGTCACCGAGGCCGACATCGACGCCATGATCGAGAACATGCGCGCCCAGCGCCCGGTGTTTACCGAAGCCTCCCGCCCGGCGCGCAATACCGACCGCGTGCTGATCGATTACCAGGGGCGCCTCGACGGCCAGCCCTTCGAGGGGGGCGACGCGACTGAAGTGCGCGTATTGCTCGGCTCACGCCAGTCGCTGCCGGAGCTCGAGGAGGGCCTCAACGGCGCGAGCGCCGGCGAGCAGCGCACGATCACCGTCGCATTCCCGGCCAACCATCCGAACAAGAGTCTCGCCGGACGCAGCGCCGAGCTTGAGGTCTCCATAAAGAAAGTGGAGGAACAGTCCCTTCCGGCGGTCGACGAGGCGTTCTTCCGTGAGTACGGTGTGGAAGAGGGTGGCTTAGCTAAGATGCGCGCCGAAGTGCGCGAGAGCATGGAACGCGAGCTCGCCGATCTGGTGCGCACGCGCCTGCGAACGCAGGTGCTCGAGGGGCTCTACCGGGACAACCCGCTCGAGCTGCCGCGCTCGCTGGTCGAGGAGCAGGTGCAGCAGCTGCAGATCGAGGCCGCGCGGCGCTTAGGCGTGCGCGAGGCGCGCCAGGTGCCGCCGCGCGAGCCGTTCGTCGAACCGGCGCGCAAGCGCGTGGCGCTCGGGCTGCTGATGGGACAAATAGTGCAGGCGCTGGGCTTGAAACCCGACCGGCAACGCCTCAATGAGAGACTCGAGAATCTGGTGGCGACCTACCCGAATCCCGAGGAGGCGCGGCGCGCCTACCTGCAGAACCCGCAGGCGATGAGCCAGCTCGAGTCCGCGGTCCTCGAGGACCAGGTGGTCGACTGGGTGGTGAGCCTCGCGCGGATCAGCGAGCGGCCGATGACTTTCGCGGAGCTCACCGGCTTCGGCCCGCGGGGCGAGGAGCCGGAGCCTGCGCACCTACAGCCAAGCGAAGCGAGCAGCACATGAACGAACGTGGCCTCAACTTAGTACCGATCGTCGTCGAGCAGACGGCGCGCGGCGAGCGCGCTTATGACATCTACTCGCGCCTCCTCAAGGAGCGGGTGGTGTTCATCGTCGGCCCGGTGGACGACTACATGGCGAACATCGTGGTCGCGCAGATGCTGTTCCTCGAGTCCGAGAACCCAGACAAGGACATCGCCTTGTACATAAACTCCCCGGGGGGCGTGGTGAGCTCGGGGCTGGCGATCTACGACACCATGCAGTTCGTCAAGCCCGACGTCAGCACCATCTGCATCGGCCAGGCGGCGAGCATGGGGGCGGTGCTGCTGGCCGGCGGCACGCACGGCAAGCGCTTCTGCCTGCCGCATGCCCGGGTGATGATTCACCAGCCGGCGGGTGGCTTTCAGGGCCAGGCGTCCGACATGGAGATCCAGACCAAGGAGATGCTCGAGACGCGCGACCGGCTGAACAGGATCCTCGCCAAGCACACCGGCCAGAGTGTCGAGCGCATCAAACAGGACACCGACCGTGACCGCTTCATGGACTGGCAGGAGGCCGTGCGCTACGGGCTCATCGACCAGGTGCTGGAGAAGCGCGCCGAGGTTTCGGGCGCGCCGGCCGGGAATCCCGGCAAGAGCGCCTGAGAAACCCGAGAGGCAGCGGCGTGGCTGGCGCGCCATTTCACAAAGTAGTGAGGTCGGTCCCACAAACCGCGGCCGAACAGGGAGTTACCGTGCGGTGCTGCTTTGCGTCGCGTCCCGGCACCTGCTATAAGAAAACGAGAGCCGGGGGGACCCCGGGGCATGGAACGAGAGGTGAGGCCCCTCGATGAGTGAAGACTCGCGCAACCGTCACGACGACGGGAAGCTCCTGTACTGCTCTTTCTGCGGCAAGAGCCAGCACGAGGTCCGCAAGCTCATCGCCGGCCCCTCGGTGTTCGTCTGCGACGAATGCGTCGAGCTGTGCAACGACATCATCCGTGAGGAGCTCGAGGATCGCGCCGAGCGCGCCCGCGACAAGCTCCCCAAGCCCCACGAGATCAAGAAGGTCCTCGACGAGTATGTGATCGGCCAGGAGCGCGCCAAGAAGGTGCTCTCGGTGGCGGTCTACAACCATTACAAGCGGCTGCAGACCCGCACCGGGGCGGCACGCACCAAGGAAGACGTCGAGATCGCCAAGAGCAATATCCTGCTGATCGGGCCGACGGGCTGCGGCAAGACGCTGCTCGCCGAGACCCTGGCGCGACTGCTCAACGTGCCGTTCACCATCGCCGATGCCACGACTCTTACCGAGGCCGGCTACGTGGGCGAGGACGTCGAGAACATCATCCAGAAGCTGCTGCAGAAGTGCGACTACGACGTCGAGAAGGCGCAGACCGGCATCGTCTACATCGACGAGATCGACAAGATCTCGCGCAAGTCCGACAACCCCTCGATCACCCGTGACGTGTCCGGCGAGGGCGTGCAGCAGGCACTCTTGAAGCTCATCGAGGGCACGATCGCCTCGGTCCCTCCCCAGGGCGGGCGCAAGCACCCGCAGCAGGAGTTCCTGCAGGTCGACACCGGCAACATCCTGTTCATCTGCGGCGGGGCGTTTGCGGGACTCGAGAAGCTCATCCTCAACCGCACCCAGAGGAGCGGCATCGGCTTCACCTCCGAGGTGCGCGGCATCAACTCGCGCCCGCACGGGAGCGACCTGTTCCACGACGTCGAGCCCGAGGATCTGATCAAGTACGGGCTGATCCCGGAGTTCGTCGGCAGACTCCCGGTCGTGGCGACGCTCGATGAGCTCGACGAGGGGGCGCTGATCTCGATCCTCACCGAGCCGAAAAACGCCCTCACCAAGCAGTACCGGCGCCTCTTCGAGATGGAAGGCGCGGAGCTCGAGTTCCGCGACGAGGCGCTCAAGGCCGTGGCGCACCGCGCCATGCAGAGAAAGACCGGCGCCCGCGGACTGCGCACCATCCTCGAGACGGTGCTGCTCGATACCATGTACGAGCTGCCGTCGATGCATAACGTATCGCGGATCGTGATTGACGAATCGGTCATTGACGGTCAGACCAAGCCGTACGTCGTGTACGGCTCGGACGAGAGCCGGCTCGCGAGCGTGGACGAGCCGCGCCGCGCCTCGGGGTCGAACCACCACTGACGCGCCGCCGTTCCGGCGGCGATCTTCCGGCGTCGTGAGCTGCGTCACTCTTGAAACGCGCAGCGTCAGCCTCATTTCCCGCTAAACTACTGTCATAAGTGGCCGCTAGCAGTGTGTCCCGGCACTGCAGTCGGCGCTGACCATCTGCCATCGAGGGCTTGAGCGTGTCCGAACCTACTCCTCCAGCAATCCCGAGCCCCGCCGCCGTCATTGAGAACGTGCCGGTGCTGCCGCTGCGCGACGTGGTCGTCTACCCGCACATGGTGATCCCGCTGTTCGTCGGCCGGGAGAAATCCATCCAGGCGCTGGACGTCGCCATGCGCACCGACAAGCGCATCATGCTAGTGGCGCAGAAGCAGGCCGACATCGACGACCCGAAGGCGGACGACCTGTACCGGATCGCCACGGTCGCCACCATCCTGCAGCTGCTGAAGCTCCCCGACGGCACCGTCAAGGTGCTGGTTGAGGGCGTCGACCGCGCGCGCATCGAGAAGCTGCACGCCGGGGAGTACTACTCCTCGGACGCGACGCTGCTGCCGGACGACGAGGCCTACGACGAGAAAGAGATGGACGTGATGGCACGTTCGGTCATCTCGCAGTTCGAGCAGTACGTGAAGCTCAACAAGAAGGTGCCGCCGGAGGTGCTGACCGCGCTCGCCGGCATCGAACAGGCCGGGCGCCTCGCCGACACCGTGGCGGCGCACATGTCGCTGAAGCTCGCCGAGAAGCAGAAGGTGCTCGAGATCCTCGACGTCAGGAAGCGCCTCGAGCACATCCTGGTCGCCATCGAGAGCGAGATGGACGTGCTGCAGATCGAGAAGCGTATCCGCGGGCGCGTCAAGGCGCAGATGGAGAAGAGCCAGCGCGAGTACTACCTCAACGAGCAGATGAAGGCGATCCAGAAAGAGCTCGGCGAGATGGACGAGGGCGGCAACGAGATCCAGGAGCTCGAGCAGAAGATCGCCAAGGCCGGCATGCCCAAGGAGGCACGCGACAAGGCCGGCGGCGAGCTCAACAAGCTGAAGATGATGTCGCCGATGTCAGCCGAGGCGACCGTGGTGCGCAACTACATCGACTGGCTGGTGAAGGTGCCGTGGAAGAAGCGCACCCGCATCATCAAGGACATCGCCCGCGCCCAGAAGGTGCTGGACGAGGACCACTTCGGGCTGGAGAAGGTGAAGGAGCGCATCGTCGAGTATCTCGCCGTGCAACAGCGCGTCGAGAAGCTCAAGGGCCCGATCCTGTGTCTGGTGGGAGCGCCGGGAGTCGGCAAGACCTCGCTCGGTCAGAGCATCGCGCGCTCGACTAACCGCAAGTTCGTGCGCATGTCGCTCGGCGGCGTGCGCGATGAGGCCGAGATTCGCGGCCATCGCCGCACCTACATCGGCTCCATGCCGGGCAAGATCGTGCAGAACATGGCCAAGGCGGGGGTGCACAATCCGCTGTTCCTGCTCGATGAAGTCGACAAGATGTCGATGGATTTCCGCGGCGATCCGTCCTCGGCGCTGCTCGAGGTGCTCGACCCCGAGCAGAACTCGACCTTCAACGACCATTACCTCGAGGTCGATCTCGACCTCTCGGAGGTGATGTTCGTGTGCACCGCGAACACCTTGAACATCCCGGCGCCGCTGCTGGATCGAATGGAAGTCATCCGTCTGGCGGGCTACACCGAAGACGAGAAGATGAACATCGCGCGCCGCTACCTGGTGCCGAAGCAGATGAAGAGCAATGGCCTGAAGCCCGACGAGCTCAAGGTCTCCGACGGCGCGTTGCTCGACATCGTGCGCTTCTATACACGCGAAGCGGGCGTGCGCAACCTCGAGCGCGAGATCGCCAAGATCGGCCGCAAGGCCGTCAAACAGATGCTGATGCACAAGCGCGACCAGAAGTCGGTCGCGGTCACGCCGCGCAACCTCGACAAGTTCCTCGGCGTGCGCCGCTTCCGCTACGGCAAGGCCGAGGACATGAATCGCGTCGGCCAGGTCACGGGACTGGCATGGACCGAGGTGGGCGGCGAGCTGCTCACCATCGAGGCCGCGGTGGTCCCCGGCAAGGGCAAGCTGCAGCACACCGGTCAGCTCGGCGAAGTGATGCAGGAGTCGATCCAGGCTGCCATGACCGTGGTGCGCAGCCGTGCCCAGGTACTCGGGCTCGAGGCCGAGTTCTACCAGAAGCACGATGTACACCTGCACATCCCCGAGGGCGCGACGCCGAAGGACGGCCCGAGCGCCGGTATCGGCATGTGCACCGCGCTGGTGTCCGCGCTCACCCGCATCCCGGTACGCTCGGACGTCGCCATGACCGGCGAGATCACGCTGCGCGGCGAGGTGCTGCCGATCGGCGGCCTCAAGGAGAAGCTCTTGGCGGCGCATCGCGGCGGCATCCGCACGGTGCTCATTCCGGATGAGAACCAGAAGGACCTGGTCGAGATCCCCGACAACATCAAGGGCAATCTCGAGATCAAGTCGGTCAAGTGGATCGACGAGGTGCTCGCGCTCGCGCTCACCCGCCAGCCGCTGCCGGGCGATGCCCCCGCCGAAGTCACCGCGCCTGCCGTCGCCGAGGCCCGCGACGACAAGCGTGGGCGGCGCAACGGCCGGCGCATCAAGCAGGTGGTGCCACCGGCGCACTGACAGGCTAGGATCCACCCGACGCAGCCGGCGATAGCCGCGCCTTTCGCCGGCGGCAGCGAAGGTAATGTCCGGCAAAACCGCCGTCAGGCGATTTTGCCCGATTGACCAGGGTGCTTAGCTCAGCTGGTAGAGCGTCGCCCTTACAAGGCGAATGTCGGCGGTTCGAGCCCGTCAGCACCCACCACATCGCGCGGATGTCAGGGGGAAGTTCGCGTCTTGATGAACCAATCGGGGCCGAATGCTGAGGCCGGCATTCGCAGCAGCCAGACCGGCACGCGAGCGGTCTTCATCAGCTACGCCTCCGAGGACACGGAGGCCGCCGGGCGCATCGGTGCCAGTCTCGAAGCGGCCGGCATCGAGGTCTGGCTCGACAAGACCATATTGAGAACGGGCGACGCCTGGGATCAGAAGATCCGGCGCGAGATCCGCGATTGCGCGCTGTTCATCGCGGTGGTCTCGCGCAACACGCAGGCGCGCACCGAGGGCTACTTCCGTCTCGAGTGGCACCTTGCGGATCAGCGCACGCAGCTGATGGCAAAGAGCCGCCCGTTCCTCATTCCGCTGTGCATTGACGACACGCCGCAGAAACACGCCGAGGTCCCGGAGTCTTTCTCGCTGGTGCACTGGAGCCGCCTGCCGGGCGGTGAGACCCCGGCGGCATTCGTCGAGCACGTGGTGCGGCTGCTCGCGGCGGAGCATCAGCCGGCGGCAACGAGCGGCTCTCCCGCGACGCACGCATCCCCTGCGGCCGGTGTCGGTGGCGCGGGCGCGGCGCCGGTGGGTGCATTACGCCGCCCGCTTCGCTGGGCGGCTGTCGCGGGCGGGGTGGTGCTGCTCGCCGTGGTGTCGCTGTGGCTCGCGGCCTACCGCGGCTCTTCCTGGCGCGATCCGCTCGCCAACGCGCAGTTCTCGCGCCTCACGGATTGGTCGGGGATCGAGCAGGCAGCCGCCATCTCGCGCGACGGCAAGACGGTGGCTTTCATCGCCGACCATGATGGGCCGAATGACGTCTGGGTCACCGAGACCGGGAGCGGCCGCTTTCGCAATCTCACCCATGGGAGCGTAACCGACCCGATCAACCCCGAGATCCGCACGCTCGGCTTCTCCGCGGATGGGTCGCTCGTGACGGTGTGGGCGCGCAGCTCCGACGGTTCCCGCTCGCGCGATATCAACGTCATGGCCGTGCCGACGGCGGGCGGCGCGCCGCGTATCCTCGTTCAGGGCGCCGCCGAAGTGGCCTGGTCGAGCGACGGCCGTCACATCGTTTATCACACCACGGCTCCGGGCGATCCGATGTTCGTGGCAGACTCCGCGGGCGGCGCCGCCCAGAGGATCTACGCGGCGCCCGCGGGTGTGCACTGCCACTTCCAGGCGTGGTCGCCCGATGACGCTTTCATCTACTTCGCGCGCGGCGTGCCGCCCGATCACTGGGATCTGTGGCGCATTCGCCCGAACGGCGCGGATCTCGAGCGGCTGACCTTTCACAATTCCATCGTCAATCACCCGGTTCTGATCGATGCGCGCACACTGCTGTATCTGGCGACCGATGTGCCGGGAGCGGGACCCTGGCTGTACGGCCTCGATCTGAGGCGCCGTGTCCCGCACCGCATCAGCTTCGGTCTCGAGCGCTACACCTCGCTCGCCGCGAGCGCTGACGGCAGGCGGCTCGCGGTGACGGTGGCGAATCCGAGCTCGGGACTGTGGCGTGTGCCGCTGCCGAGCGGCACGGCCGTGGCAACCGCGGCCGAGCACCTGACGTCTGATTTCGCGACCGGGTCCTCCCCGCGGAGCGGTTCGAGCTACGTGCTGTATGTCTCCCGCCAGTCTGGACGGCCGGGCATCTGGAGGCTCGCCAACGGCGCGAGTCGCGAGCTATGGGCCGGCTCGCCCGCGGATATCCTCAGCGCGCCCGCCATCGCCCCGGACGGACGCATCGCCTTCACGGTCGCAGACGGCGAACGCTCGCGGCTGTACGTCATGCAGAAGGACGGTGCGCACCCAACCGTGGTCGCGGATTCGCTCACCCTGCGCGGTGATGCGGCCTGGGCACCCGACGGCCATTCGATCATCGTCGCGGCGCTGCATGAGGGCGAGCCGCGCCTCACGAGCTTCTTCCCGGGCGGCGGCCCGCCGGTGCCGCTGCTGTCCGAATACTCGATCGACCCCGTGTGGTCGCCTGATGGGCAGTTCGTTGTGTATTCGGGAGCGGGCGCCGGGGTGACCTTTCCGCTGCGGGCGGCGGATCGCGACGGCAGGCCGTACCCGCTGCCGCCGGTGACGCTGCCGCGCGGTGCGCAGCGCGTGGTGTTCGGTCCCGAGATCGGCACCATCCTCATGTTGCGCGGGGAGTTCGCGCGTAAGGACTTCTGGCTCATCGATCTCAGGACCGGGGCCGAGCGGCAGCTGACGCAGCTCAAGTCCGATTCCGACATCCGCGACTTCGATCTGTCCGCCGATAAGAGCGAGATCCTGTTCGATCGCGTGGAGGAGAGCTCGACCGTGGCGCTGATTGACAGGACGGGCTGAGCGATCATTGAATTGCGGTTGAGGGAAGCCATGCCCATCGTCATTACCGCGGTCCTGTTCCTCCTCTGGATGGCGATCGCCTGGCGCCAGTATCAGCGCGGTGACCTGCTGCTCGCCGCAGTATGTGCGCTGGTCGGGATCCTGCTGTCGGTGTATCGCCTGAAGCTCTGGCAGACGCGGCAGAGCGCCAAGTCGGACGACAAGTCGACTTAGTTGCATTGGCGGCAACGGCCTTTGGCCCTTCCCGCACGCCAACCTACAGATGGACTCCGGCCCGCGGGCAAAGAGCGTGCTCTTTGCCCGCGGAGTGCCTCAGCCGAAGACGCCGTACTCGACCTGCAGGATCTCGCCGGTGCTGACGTTCACCAGGATCGCATCGGTGTCATCGCGCACCCACTCGAAGCCGACAGGTGGGACGCTCAGCGCGAACAGCCAGTAGTCCGCGATGAAGTAGGGCGCCGCCCAGTAGGCGCGCGGCAGGATCTGCCCGTAAGCCCAGCGGTGTGCGACCCAGCCGTGCGGACGGCGGTAGACGCCGATGTGATAGACCCGCGCCGCCTGGTAATTGTGCTGGTACCGCGCCCGGTCGACCGTCGCGGGCCGCTCGTTCCAGTGCGCCGGCTCGGCGACGCGCTGATAACGGGTGGGACCGGCATGAGGCTCGCCGTGTGCCTCGGGCCGGCCGCCGGCGTGCTCCTCGTGCTGAGCGAGCGCGGGTGCACTCGCGGCCAGCGCAAGCGCGACTAGGAAACTGAACCTGGTTGCAAGCGACACGTTCGTACTCCTTGTCAGGTGGGGTGCTGAAGTGGGGTCGCAAGTCTAACCGAAGCGCACGGCGAGCATCGACACCGAGCCGCCATCGATCCCCTCGACGGGAAACGTGACCGGCTCGCCCGCAAAGCTCGCGCCGAGCACATAAAGAAGCGGCAGGTAGTGCTCCGGAGTCGGCACGCAGAGCAGGGCGTCGCTCCCCAAGGCTGCGTAATCGATGAGCGCCGCATGAGCGCCGGTCGCGAGCCGCTCGCGTACCGTGGTCTCGAAGCGCAGCGCCCAGTCGTAGGGTTGCGCGGGGTGTTCACCCCAGGCGTAAGCCTCGAGGTTATGGACCACATCGCCGCTGCCGACGAGCAGCACACCCTCATCACGCAGCTGCCGTAGGCGAGTCCCAAGCTGATGATGAAACGCGGCGGGCTGCGTCTCGTCGATGCTGAGTTGCACCACCGGGACGTCGGCCTGCGGAAACACGTGGCGCAGTACCGACCAGGTGCCGTGGTCGAGCCCCCACGAGCGGTCGGCCTCGACGGGGAGCGGCGCGAGCAGCTGCTGCACGCGCTCGGCGAGCGCCGTATCGCCAGCGGCCGGATAGCGCACCGCGAACAGCTCGCGCGGAAAGCCGCCGAAGTCGTGAATGGTGCGCGGCGTCTGCATCGCGGTGACCGCAGTGCCGGGGATGTACCAGTGCGCCGAGACCGCGAGTACGGCCCGCGGACGCGGCGTGAGCCCCGCGCCCAACGCCGCCCAGGCACGCGTCCAGGCGTTCTCACGCAGCGCATTCATCGGGTTGCCGTGCCCGAGGAACAGCGCCGGCAGTCGCTCGCCCCTCATCAGGTGGTACCGTCCTGCGCCAGCAGCTGCACCGCCGACTGATACAGGCGCGCCCGCAGCGCGTAGCGCTCGCTGGCGCGTGTCACGTAGCGCACCGCGATCTCGAGTCCGCCGCCCCCGGGTGCGGGACGGATGGCAATGCCGGGCTGCGCGTTGAAGCCGGGCTTGCGCCCGCGCGCCGCCCGCTGCCACTCGGCCTCCGCCTGACGGGTGCTGTCGGCGGTTGCCGCGGTGACTTCCTTCTGGATCGCAGCTGCGATCGCGTGCGGGTTGCGGTCGTAGGGCACGGTCACCACGAGCTCGTCCCAGAGCCACTGGCCGGTGGTCGAGAAGTTGAAGTAGTGACCTTCGATCGCGAAGCTGTTGGTGAAGGTGACGCGCCGGCCGGTGGGATGCCCGGCGTCAGTCCAGTTGCCGGTCTCGAGCAGCACCGTGTGCAACATACCGAGCTGCATCACCTCACCGCTCACACCGTTGATCTCCACCCAGTCGCCGACGCGGATGCCATTCTTGCCCATCAGCACGAACCAGCCGAGGAAGCCGATGATGAAGTCCTTCAGAGCGACGGTGAGACCGGCGCCCGCGAGCCCGATCATCGTACCGATCTGCCCCGGCATCCCGATCAGCACCAGGAGGATCAGCACGACGCCAACGATCTGCAGCGACACCATGACGACGCTGCGCAGCGTGGCCACCTGACGGCGATCGATCGGCGCGCGGATGAGGAGCGCCTCGAGCCAGCGATCGACGAACAGCAGCAGCAGCAGCGCTCCGAGCACTACCACGGCATCGGCGAGCGAGGAGTGGAGAATCGCCTTCTCCTGCGTGTCGACCACGCCGCCCCACTGCCCATACGTCGTGGCGAGGCGCCGCCGTGCGGTGACGCGCTGCGCCCGGATCGTGATGCGGCTCTGCTCGGCGGCGATCTCGCGCGTCAGCGCGGCACGCGAGGGGGCGGCGGTGCTGCCCCGTGCGGATGCCGCAGCCGGGGTGCCTGCCGCGCCGCCGGCCGTGGCGTGCGCGGCCGGGCCCGCCGAGACTTCCGCCTTGCGCGCGGCCAGGTCGGCGGCGATCTGCCGGCCCTGCGTCTCGAGCTGCGTCGCGCTGTCGGTGGCGTGCTGCTGCGCCTTGCCGAGCCAGCGCCGCTTGCGATGCAGCGCGAGCCACTGGCGCACCTTCCCCACCAGGCCGTTGAGATTGCCAAGAGGCGTGGCCCCGGCGGCGGCCGCCTGGCGCTGATGCTCCGCGGCCTCATGCTCCTGCTGCATCGTCTGGATGCGCTGGTGCACGTTGCCGCCGGCCTGCATCAGATCCTCGTTCGCCTGCGTGACCTCGTCCTGGTCCAGCTCCTGCTGCGCCTGCGCGAGGTCGAGCTCGTCCTGGATGCCGGCCCTGGCCGCAGCGGGGGCGCGCGCGAGCGCATCGGTGAGTTGTTTGGCGCGGGCAGCGTCGCTCTCGAGCTGCTGCTGCGCTTTCGTGAGGCGATCCTGGATCGAGAGCGCCTCGGGACTGAGCGTGGGCGGCTGGGCCTCGAGATGGCGCAGCGCGCCGGCGAACGCCAGGTCGAGCTCGTGGTCGGCGAGCTGCACGGCGGTCTGTGCGAGCGGCACCTCCTCGGGTGTGGCGGCGAGGCGCGCGAGGCGCTGCGCCGTGAGGAGCGTGCTCTCATCGATCGCCGGGAACGAACCCGATGTCGGGGCAGCCTCCGGCTGCGGTGTGGCGCTCAAGGCGCCGACGGGAGTCGAGCTGACGGGCGCGCGCGTCTCCCACAGCCCGTACCCGGCGACGCCGAGCAGCACGAGCAGCAGCGCGGCCAGGATCTTCTGCAGCAGGCTCATCGGTTGGCGTACGCCTCAGTAGGCGTAGTACGGTCCCGGCGTGCCAGCGGCGGTCGTTCCCTCAATGGCGGTGAAGACGTTGCGGCCGTAGAAGTAGGGCAGCCCGAAATCGAAGACCCCCGCCAGGTCCGGGTTGGTGCTGCTCGGGGCGGCGAGCTGCGGGAACGCTGCCCCGAGCGGCGTGTCCTCGAACATGGTCGTGGCATCGCCGACGCTGAAGGTCGCGGTGGTCTGGGTGCCGTTGGTCCCGGTGAGCGTCGCCGTGAGATTACTGGCAGCCGTACAGTAGAACCCCTGACCCGCCGTGCCCTGGCCGCACGGGGTGAGTGAGCTGTCGGTGAAGAGCAGTGCGCCGGAGCCGCTGTCGAGGATGCTTTCCGGGTAATCGGTGGAGTCGAAGTTCGCATCGAAGCTGCCGAAAGTGGGATCGGCCGTGACGACGGTTGCGCTGCCGAGGGCGTTATTGCTCTCGGTTCCTATGCCGAACACGAGCGCGCCGGTCGCGGTCGCGGCGCCGTTGGCCGCCACGCTCGGCAGCTCGAGGATGACGCCGTTGTTATCGGTCGTGAAGGAGGCCACCGGGTTCGACACCTGGTCGGCGATCGGCTCGGCGATGGGTGAGCAGGTCGAGCCGTTCGTCGGGCAGGAATAGTACGCGCCGGTGACGGGACCGCCGGCGCAGGCGCTGCCGCAATCCTGCGCAAAGACGCCGACACCGATGATGCCGTTGGCGCCGAAGCTGGCTACCGTGTCCTCCTCCATCGCCCCATTTGAGCAGGTGGTCGGGACGTCGGCGTTGAAGGGAGCCGGAGCGCCGATGACGTGGATCGGGATTGCGCTCGCCGTCTCGCTCGAGACGACGACGTCGGCGGACACCACCGGGCCCCAGCTGAAGCCGTCGGCGAACTGAGCGCATTCGACGACCGGGATGCTGCTCGCCCCGAAGGTCTGCTGGGGCAGGGACTGCAGAAAAGTCGCAGTGCTCGCCGTCGACAGGATGCGCAGGCCCGATGAGCCCGTGTCGACCTGGACGTTGTCGATGGTGAGGCAGTTGGTGTCGTTGGTGTTGGGCTGGCAGATGGTCACGTTGATGAAGGCCAGGTTGGGGAAGTCCGGGCCCGCCGGCCCGACCTCGACCGTCATCGTCGCCACGTTCGGTCCGGGACCTGCAATGGTCTGGCCGCCGCCGCCACCACCACCGCCACCGCCACCGGTGCCGAGACCGCTGTTGCCGCTACCCCCGCCGCAGGCGGCGAGGAGCAGAAGTGACAGCAACGCGGGCGCTGGGAGCTTAAGCATGGGTCGTCCTCTGTGGTGCCTCAACGGATTTCGTCGGCGGAGAAATTCTGTGGCAGGAGCTGCGGATCCCAGGCGCGGCCCGCGAAGGCACGCAGCCGCCCGCTCGACTCGAGCACCAGTCCGGGCTGCGTGACCGTGAAGCGGCGGCGGCCGCCCGCATGGGATGCGGCGGCGGCGCCCTGCACGTAGCGCGCGTAATAGGGTCCGAGGAGCTGGCGCAGATCGGGAATCGTGGGTCCGTGCCAGCTCAAGGCGAATACCTTGCCGTCTGCGGTGAGGTACTCGCGCACCACGCCGCCACCCACGGTCGTGATCTCACGCACCTCGTAGCCGCCCGCAGAGCTCACGGCGAGTGCACCCTGGAGCTGCGTACGGTCGGCTTCGACCGAGGCGATATCGCCGCCAAGCGCCGCCCAGGCCGAGGCGGTGCAGGTGAGCCCGGCGCAGACGAGCGCGGTCGAGAGTCTCCAGGTACGCAACGATTTCACGGCGGATGTCCTCAAGCGATGTGGCTGCGATTGTGGACCAATGATAGGGCTACGAGCAGCATTCCCGGGTGTCGGCCCCGGGCGACGCAAGCTAACCCCGCGCGACCCGTGCACGCCCGTGCATAGCGCGCAAATACCCACCTGGGTTGACCGTCACTTGAGGTCTGAGTTTCGGCGTTCAGGCTGCGTTCAGCGAAACCGCTTGTGGCCAACTTCGTGAATCCGCTAGGATTCGCCCCCCAATTCGGAGCGGTAGTTCAGCTGGTTAGAATACCGGCCTGTCACGCCGGGGGTCGCGGGTTCGAGTCCCGTCCGCTCCGCCACCTTTGCCTAAAGCCAGCTCACTATCACACATGCTTCAGAGTATCGGCGACCGCCTCAAGGGCCATAGATGGCTCGCCTACATAGTGCTCGGCCCCCTGGTGCTGATCTTCGCCGCCTGGGGCGCCTACGGCATCGTGAACCTCAGCGTTCAGGGCGCGAACTACGCCGCGGACGTCGACGGCAACAAGATCAGCGTCGAGGAGGCGCGCGCCGCCTGGCTGCGCGAGCAGGTGCAGTGGCAGCAGCGCTTAGGCGGAGCGGAGTTGCCCGCGGAGCTGCGAGCCAGGCTGCAGGACGAGATACTCGAGGGGATGATCCGCGCTGCACTGCTCGCCCAGCGCACTCACGATCTCGGCTATCGCGTCGGCCACGACGATCTCATCGCCGCGGTTCACTCCACGGCCGCGTTCCAGATTGGCGGGCAGTACTCGCCCGAGGCCGCGCGCGATGCGCTGGCACGCGCGGGACTGACCCCCGAGGCCTTCCAGGCGGAGCTGCGCGACGAGCTGCAGCGCATGCAGCTCGAGAACGCCATCCGCGGATCGGATTTCATGACGCCGAGCGAGTATCAGCGCCTGCGCGAGCTCGAGGACCAGGAGCGCGAGGTGCGCTGGCTCATCCTGCCGGCGGACAAGTTCCCCGCGGCCCCGGCGGATGACGCCGCGGTCAAGGCCTACTACGAGGCGCACCAGGCGCAGTTCCTGACGCCCGAGTCGGCACATATTCAATACGCGCAGCTCAAGCTCGATGCGCTCGAGGGCGAGGTCACGCTGAGCGACGCCGACCTGCACGCCGCGTACGCCAAGGAGAAGGACCGGCTCACGGTTCCGGAGAAGCGCCATGCGCGACACATTCTCATCTCCGGGAAGGATGACGCGGCGGCGCTCAAGGAGGCTCAGGACGTGCTCGCGCAGGCCAAGGCGGGCAAGGATTTCGCCGCGCTCGCGCAGCAGTATTCCAAGGACCCGGGCTCGGCGCGCAACGGCGGCGATCTGGGCTGGGCGGACCGCAACATGTTCGTGCCGGCCTTCTCCGCGGCGCTGTTCAGCATGCAGCCCGGTGAGATCCGCGGGCCGGTGAAGACGCAGTTCGGCTACCACATCATCCGGCTGGACGAGATCCAGGCCGGCAAGGGCAAGAGCTTCGAGGAGGCGCGCGCGCAGCTCGAGTCGGATCTGCGCCGCAACCGCGCCACCGACCGCTTCGGCGAGATCCAGGAGCAGCTGCAGGCGAAGCTGCAGCAGCCGGATGCGGATCTCAATGCGCTGGCGCAGCAGTTCAAGCTGCAGTCGGGCGACATCCCGCAGTACCTCAAGGGCGCGGGCGCGGCTCCCTTGGGCGCGTCGCCGCAGCTCCAGGAGCTACTCTTCGGCGATCCGCCGCTCGGCGTCGGCCGTGTCGGCGGACCGGTGCTGATCGGCAACGACGCACTGGTCGTCGTGAAGATGCTCGAGCACAGCAAGCCCGCTCCCAGACCGCTCGAGGAAGTACGCGCCGAGATCGTCAAGACGATCGCGAAGCAGCGCGGTGCCGAGGCCGCACTCAAGGCCGCCGAGAGCGCGCGCACGCGGCTCAACGCGGGCACCTCGTTCGACGCCGTGGCGCAGTCGCTCGGCGTCACCGGCGAGGCGGCGCGCTTCATCGGCCGCAACGACCCCTCGGTCCCGGCGCCGATCCGCTCGGCCGCGTTCGCCACGCCCCGTCCGGCACCGGCCCCGGTCTACAGCGCACTCGCCACGAGCGACGGCGGCGCCGCCGTGGTCGGCGTGCTGAGCGTGCGCACCGCGCCCGCAGCGCCGAGCACGCAGGCCGAGGCCGACCGTGAGCACTCCGAAGCGGATCGCGACGGCACGGGCGACATCGTGGCGTATGCCGACGAGGTGCGGCGCACGGCGGACGTGCGCAAGAACCCCAAGGCCTTCGACTAGCCTTCGGCCTCGAGCGGGAAGCTCATGCCGACGGTGCTGAAGCCATTGTCGACGTAGAGGATCTCCCCGGTGATGCCGGCCGCGAGGTCGGAGCACAGGAACGCGGCGGCATTGCCGACGTCCTCGAGCGTCACGTTACGGCGCAGCGGCGCCACCTCGGCCACCCGGCCCAGCATCTTGCGAAACCCCGGAATACCGGCGGCGGCCAGCGTCTTGATCGGTCCGGCCGAGATGCCGTTGACCCGGATCCCCTGCGGGCCCAGATCCGCCGCCAGGAATCGCACGTTGGCCTCGAGGCTCGCCTTGGCGAGACCCATGACGTTGTAACCGGGAATCGAGCGCATCGCACCGAGGTAGGTGAGGGTGAGGAGCGCCCCGGCACGGCCCGCCATCAGCGGCTGTGCGCCGCGGGCGAGGGCGGTGAGGCTGTAGCTCGACACGTCGTGGGCGATGCGGAAGGCTTCGCGGCTGGTGGCCGCGACGAAGCCGCCGGTGAGCGCCTCGCGCGGCGCGAAGGCGACCGCGTGCACCACAATATCGAGCGCTCCCCACTCGCGCTTCAGCCGCTCGAAGGCCGCATCGATCTCACCGTCGACGGTTACATCGAGCGGCAGGGTGAGGCGCGCGCCGAGGGAGTGCGCGAGCGGCTCGACCCGCTCCTTCATCTTGTCGTTGAGGTAGGTGAAGGCGAGCTCCGCGCCCTCGCGGTGCATGGCCTGGGCGATGCCCCAGGCGATCGAGCGGTCGGTGGCGACGCCGACGATCAGCGCGCGCTTGCCGGCGAGAAATCCCATGTGAGCCCTCCCGGACTGATTATGCCGGAAGTCGCAGCCACTGTGTCCGCACCTCCCGCGGGGAGGTCCGCGCGTGCTTCAGCTGTGGCGCACCACGTGGATGCGCAGCTTCTGTCCCGCGTGAATGTGCGATTGGGAGCTCAGGCCGTTCCACGCGAGGATCTGCGGCACGCTGCACTGGAACAGCTGCGCGATCTGCGCGACGGTGTCGCCGTTACGAACCGTGTAGACGACGCGCCGGTGATGCACGTGGCCGGCCCCCGAGGCGCCGCCCGGCACCTGGAGCCGCTGCCCGGCGCGCAGCGCATCGCCCGGCTGCATGCCGTTCATCGCCGCGAGCGCGTTCACGTCGACGCGATTGCGCCGTGCAATGGACCAGAGCGTCTCGCCGCGGCGCACGACCTGAACGTGCGGGCGGCGCGAATGACGGTCGCGCCCGTCGACGCGCGCCGCCGCCAGCAGCACCTTCGCCGGGAGCTCCGTGACCGCGGCCGGAACCCGGATGTCATCGCCCACGGTGAGGCGTCCCTCGGGAACATCGTTCAGGTCGCGGA
Source organism: uncultured Gammaproteobacteria bacterium (assembly GCA_963804465.1). Lineage (GTDB taxonomy): Bacteria > Pseudomonadota > Gammaproteobacteria > Steroidobacterales > Steroidobacteraceae > 13-2-20CM-66-19. The sequence goes on along the minus strand of CAWDQL010000016.1, from coordinate 521,711 downwards.
TGACGTTGGCGCTGGTGTTGAAGTGCTGCGCAAGGGAAGCGACCGAGTCGCCGCGTTTCACGGTGTAGTGAGTCACGCCGAGCACTTCATCGGGCGAGAGCTGCGCGAGGTTCTGCGTGAACAGCTCGGCGGCATCCACCGGGAGCAGCAGGTAATGCGGGCCCACCGGGTCGGTGGCCCAGCGATGATAGGCGGGGTTGAGCTCGTAGAGCTCATCGGGCTTGATGCCGGCGATCTCGGCGGCGACTTTGAGACTGATCTGGCTGCCGGTGTTCACACGGGTGAAGTAGGCTTGGTTCGGGATGGAGCTGATTTCCAGTCCGTAGGCGCCCGGATCCATCACCAGTCGCCGCATCGCGAGGAGCTTCGGCACGTAGGCGCGCGTCTCCTTCGGCAGCCACAGGTCCCAGAAATCGATCGGCCGTCCGGCGGCGCGGTTCATCGCCACCGAGCGCTCCACGATGAACTCGCCGCAGTTGTAGGCGGCGATCGCCAGCAGCCAGTCGCCGTTGAACTCATCGTGCAGCGACTGCAGATAGTCGAGCGCCGCACGCGTCGACTCGACGATGTCGCGCCGGCCGTCGTACCACCAGTCCTGCCGCAGCCCGTAGCGCGAGCCGGTGCCCGGAATGAACTGCCACAGCCCCGTGGCGCGCGCGCGCGAGTATGCGTAAGGCTCGAAGGCACTCTCCACGACCGGCAGCAGTGCGATCTCGAGCGGCATGCCGCGCGCTTCGAGCTCGGTGACGATCTGGTAGAGGTAGAGGTCGGCACGCCCGAAAGCCCGCTGCAGGTAGTCCGGATTGTTGGCGTACCAGCGCAGTTGGCTGTCGATGGCGCGGCGGTCGCCGTCGTCATCGAGCCGGAAGCCGGCGCGCATGCGATCGAAGAGGTTGGTGTACTGCACCGCCGCGGCGGGCGGCGTGTCGCCGGCACCCTCGCCCGCGACGCTTCCGTCCGCGGCCGCGGCGCCGGCTGACGGGGCGGCAGCCGGCACTTCATCCGCTGCGGCCACGGCTGGGGACTCGGGCGGAGCGTTGCCTGCCGCGGCGGGGGCGGGGGCGGGCGCGGGTGGCTCGGCGGGCGTAGCTGAGGCCTCCGCAGAGCCCGCGGCGTCCGCCGCAAGGGGTGCCGGTGAGTCTGCCAGCGGCTCGGCCGGCGCGGGCGCGGGGCTCTCGGCAACGGCCGCCGTGACGGGCACGGAGGCCTCAACAGGGGGGCTGTCGGTGCGGGGCGCGGGGGCATGGACGCACGCGCAAACGCTCGCCAGCGTGAGACACAGAAGTGCCTCGCGCGCTCGTCTCATCGCTGCCATCCTCAAAGTTCCGTACCCCGTAGTAGGCGTGCTAAGTTCCCCGGCGTTCCATCCATGAGCGCGGGTCTTGATTTTCGAGACGCTACTGGTTCAGAAGCGCAAATTTAACCTCTAAGTTCACATATTTGCCAGCTTTTCTATCGTGCCAGTTCGCACTTCACGCATAGCCGACAGCGAGGCAGCGCTCGCCGCCTGGTGGGGCACTCCGCTCGGGCGCTCGCTGCTGGCTGCCGAGGCCGAGCTTCTCGGCGAGGCCATGGAGGACGTGTTCGGCTGGGAGCTGCTGCAGGTCGGTGCCTGGGGCGGCGCCCGCGAGCTGCTCGCCCGCGGCCGCACCCGCCGCCAGAGCCTGGTGGCGGCACCGGGCTTCGCGCCCGGCGCCGACATCATCGCGCGGCCCTCGCAGCTGCCCGTCTTGAGCGATTCCATCGACGCCGCTCTCCTGCCGCACACGCTGGAATTCGCGCCCGACCCCTACGCCATCCTGCGCGAGGTGGACCGCGTGCTGGTCGGCGAGGGGCAGCTGCTGATTCTCGGTTTCAGGCCGTGGAGCCTGTGGGGGCTACGATCGCGCGCCAGCCGCAGCGGATTCCCGCCCGGCATGCGCCGGGTGCTGTCGCCACAGCTGGTGCGCGAATGGCTGGTACTGCTCGGCTACGAGGTGGTGGCCGCATCGCGCTACCTGTACCTCGGCCCGTGGAGCCGCGGCCTCGCGCCCGGCGAAGGCACGGGGCGCATGCGCTGGCCGGGTCTCACGTACCCGCTGCCCGCGGGTGCATACCTCCTCAAGGCGCGCAAGCGCGTCTACACGCTGACCCCGATCCGGCCGCGGCTGCGCGAGCGCCCGGCGGTGCTGGGCGGCCTGGTCAAGCCCACGACGCGCTCGCGGGTCTGATCTGCCAGGCATCGACACGCAAGCCGCTGCGCAGGCCTCAGGTGTGGTGGAGATCTACACCGACGGGGCGTGCCGCGGCAATCCGGGGCCGGGCGGGTGGGCGGCGCTGCTCATTCGCGGCGCGCACGAGAAGGAGCTGCACGGCGCGGAAGCCGAGACCACCAACAACCGCATGGAGCTCACCGCGGTGATCCGCGCGCTCGAAGCGCTCAAGCGCCCGGTCGCAGCGCGCGTGTACACCGACTCCGAGTACGTACGCCGCGGCATCACCGAGTGGATCGCCGCGTGGAAGGCGCGCGGCTGGCGTACCGCGGACAAGAAGCCGGTCAAGAACCAGGATCTGTGGCAGCGGCTCGAGGAGGTCAGCGCGCAGCACCGCATCGAGTGGCACTGGGTGCCGGGGCACGCGGGCGTCCCCGGCAACGAGCGCGTCGACCGCCTCGCCAACGAGGCGATCGACAGCTTGCAGCGATCGGCCTTACGGTAGACTCGCGCTCCATGCGACAGATCGTGCTCGACACCGAGACGACCGGCCTCGAGGCGGAGCTCGGCCACCGCATCATCGAGATCGGCTGTGTCGAGCTCGTGAACCGCCGCGCGACCGGCCGCAGCTTCCATCGCTATCTCAATCCCGAGCGCGAGATCGACGACGGCGCGCTCGCGGTGCACGGCATCTCGCGCACCGATCTCGACGGCCAGCCGCGCTTCGCGGAGGTGCGCGAGGAGCTGCTCGGCTTCATCGCCGATGCCGAGCTGGTGGTGCACAACGCCGCCTTCGATGTCGCGTTCCTGGACGCGGAGCTCGCCCGCGTCGCGGGCGAGGTGCGCCGCATCGGCTCGCTGTGCCAGGTGCTGGATACGCTCGCCCTGGCGCGCGAGATCCACCCCGGGCAGCGCAACAGCCTGGATGCGCTCTGCAAGCGCTACGCTGTCGACGACTCACACCGCGAGCTGCACGGCGCGCTGCTCGATGCGCGGCTGCTTGCGGACGTCTACCTGGCGATGACCGGCGGTCAGGGCGCGCTCGCCCTGACCGAAGCCGAGAGCACGCAGCGTCTCGCGGACGGTCGCGGCGCACCGCGTGCGCTCACTCGCACCGGACTCACGCTGCCGGTACCCGAGGCGACCGAGGAGGAGGTAAGCGCGCACGCGAGCATGCTGGCGCTCATCGCGAAGATGAGCGGCGGGCGGTGCCTGTGGCCCGCCGCCGACTCCTCCCGAGCGGCGCTCGCCGCCCAGCGCTCGAGCGCCTGAGCGACCTAAGAGACGCTCCGTCCGAGGGATGACATGCTGAATCTGCGCAGGTGCCGTATTGCGGTGGTGGGTCTCGGGTACGTCGGGCTGCCGCTCGCCGTCGAGTTCGGCAAGCGCTTCGAGACCATCGGCTTCGACGTCAAGCCGCAGCGCGTCGCGCAGCTGCGTGCCGGGCGCGATGTGACCCTCGAGGTGACGCGCGCGGAGCTGAAGAGCGCCACACAGCTCACCTTTACCACCGAGCTTGCCGAGCTCAAGCGCTGCCGCGTGTTCATCGTGACCGTGCCGACGCCCATCGACGAGTACAAGCGCCCGGACCTGACGCCGCTGGTGCGCGCCAGCGAGAGCGTCGGCAAGGTGCTGCGCCGCGGGTCGCTGGTGATCTACGAGTCGACCGTGTATCCGGGGTGCACCGAAGAGGTGTGCGTGCCGATTCTCGAGCGCGAGTCGGGACTCAAATTCAACCAGGACTTCTTCACCGGCTACAGCCCCGAGCGCATCAACCCCGGCGACAAGGAGCATCGCCTCACCACCATCCGCAAGGTCACCTCCGGCTCGACGCCCGAGGCGGCCGAGTTCGTCGACAAGCTGTACCGGTCGATCGTCAAAGCCGGCACCCACCGCGCCTCCAGCATCCGGGTCGCCGAGGCCGCCAAGGTCATCGAGAACACGCAGCGCGACGTCAACATCGCGCTCATCAACGAGCTCGCGCTCATCTTCAACCGCTTAGGCATAGACACCGAGGAGGTGCTGGCGGCGGCCGGCAGCAAGTGGAACTTCCTGCCGTTCAAGCCGGGGCTGGTGGGCGGACACTGCATCGGCGTGGATCCGTATTACCTCACCCACAAGGCGCAGGAGATCGGCTATCACCCCGAGATGATCCTCGCCGGGCGGCGTTTGAACGACAACATGGCGCTCTACGTCGCCGCGCAGATCATGCAGCGCATGGCGGCCAAGCGCATTCACGTCAAGGGTGCGCGGGTGCTGATGCTTGGGGTGACCTTCAAGGAGAACTGCCCCGACGTGCGCAACTCCAAGGTGGTCGACGTGGTGCGCGAGCTCGCCAAACACGGCGCACGCGTCGACACTTACGATCCCTGGGCGGAGACGTCCGAGGTGCGTCACGAGTACGGCCTCAAGCTCACGCGCCAGCTCAAGCCGAGATACTACGACGTGGCGGTGATGGCGGTGGCGCACCGCCAGTTCCGCGAGCTCGGTGCGCGCGGCGTGCGACGGCTGTGCCGCCGGCCCCACGTGCTCTACGACATCAAGCACCTGTTCCCGGCCGCTCAGGTCGACGGCAGGTTATGAAGATCCTGGTCACGGGCGCCGCCGGATTCATCGGCGCCGCGACGGCGCAGCGGCTGCTCGCGCAGGGCCACGAGGTGGTGGGCCTCGACAATCTCAACGAGTACTACGACGTGAAGCTCAAGCAGGCGCGCCTCGAGCGGCTGCAGAGCCACAGGGGCTTCCGCTTCGTGAAGCTCGACCTCATCGATGCCGCGGAGGTCGGCGCGCTGTTCGCGCGTGAGCGCTTCCCGCGCGTGGTGCATCTCGCGGCGCAGGCGGGCGTGCGCTACTCGCTCGAGAATCCGCAGGCCTACGTCGACAGCAATGTCACCGGCACGCTCAACGTGCTGGAAGGCTGCCGCCACACCGCCGTCGGGCACCTGGTATTCGCCTCGACCAGCTCCGTGTACGGCGCCAACACCCACATGCCGTTCTCGGTGCACCGCGGGGTCGATCACCCGCTGTCGCTGTACGCTACAACTAAGCGGGCGAATGAGCTCATGGCGCACAACTACGCGGCGCTGTTTGCGCTGCCGGTGACGGGCTTACGCTTCTTCACGGTGTACGGCCCGTGGGGGCGCCCCGACATGGCGCTGTTCCTGTTCACGCGCAACATCCTCGAAGGCAAGCCCATCGACGTCTTCAACAACGGCCATCACCAGCGCGACTTCACCTACGTCGATGACATCGCCGAGGGCGTGGTGCGGGCGGTGGAGCGCATCGCGCAGCCCGACCCCGCGTGGAACGCGAAAGTGCCGGACCCGGCCTCGAGCTTCGCGCCGTTCCGTCTCTACAACATCGGCAACAACCGCCCGGTTGAGCTTATGCGCTACATCGAGCTGATCGAGGAGGCCTTAGGTCGCAAGGCCGTGAAGAACCTCCTGCCGCTGCAGCCGGGCGACGTTCCCGAGACCTGCGCCGACATCGACGACCTGGTGAGAGACGTGGGTTACCGGCCGGCGACGCCGGTCGAGGAGGGTGTGAAGCGCTTCGTCGACTGGTTCTGCGACTACTACGGCTACCGCCGCTAACCACAGCGCGCGCAGGCTTTCTCATGCAGGTGCCGCTGCTCGATCTGAAGCTCCAGTACGCCCCGCTCGCCGCCGAGATCCAGGCGGCGATTGCCAGGGTCTGTGAAACCCAGGCCTTCATCCTCGGCCCGGGGGTCACCGAGCTCGAAGCCGGTGTCGCGGCCTACAGCCGCTGCCGCTTCGGCATCGGTGTCTCCTCCGGGACGGACGCGCTGCTGATGGCGCTGATGGCGCTCGGCATCGGGCCGGGAGACGCGGTCATCACCAGTCCCTTCACCTTCTTTGCGACCGCCGGCACGATCGCTCGCGCCGGTGCGCGGCCGCTGTTCTGCGACATCGACCCGCTGACTTTCAACCTCGCGCCGGCGGCGGTCGAGGCCGCAATCGCGCGCGACTGCGAGCGCCGCGGTAGCGAGCTCATTCACCGTGCCAGCGGTGCCCGCGTGCGCGGCCTGATGCCGGTGCACCTCTACGGCCGGCTCGCCGACATGCGTGCGCTCGGCGCACTCGCCGCGCGGCACGGGCTTCGGGTGATCGAGGACGCTGCCCAGGCGATCGGCGCGGAGAGCGCCGCCGGGGAGCGCGCCGGGAGCCTGGGCGAGGTCGGCTGTCTGTCCTTCTTTCCGACCAAGAATCTCGGCGCGTTCGGCGACGCCGGCATGTGCGTCACCAATGACGCTGCGCTCGCCGAGCGTATGGAGATCCTGCGGGTGCACGGCGGGAGACCTAAGTACTACCACGCGTTCATCGGCGGCAACTTCCGCATCGATGAGCTGCAGGCGGTGGTGCTCAACGTGAAGCTCCGGCACCTCGATGCGTGGACCGCGGGCCGACAGCGCAACGCCGCCTGGTATGACGCGGCCTTGGCGCGCGCACTGGTCGCGGATGCGCTCGAGACACCGCGCGTGGGATCCGGTGAGCGCCACATCTACAATCAGTACGTGCTCCGGGTGCGCCGGCGCGATGAGCTGCGTGCGCACCTCGCCGCGGCCGGCGTCGGCACCGAGATCTATTACCCGGTGCCGCTGCACCTGCAGCAGTGCTTTGCGTACCTGGGCCACGGCAAGGGTGACTTCCCCGAGTCCGAGCGCGCCGCGGCAGAGACGCTCGCGCTGCCGATCTACCCCGAGCTCACCGAACCACAACTACAATACGTGGCCGATACGATTACCGCCTTCTATCGCCGTTAGTTCGCGCGGACGGTGCGCAACGGGAGACGCCGATGAGCATCAGCTTTCTACCGGGACCCCGCACGGCGCTGTGGGGCGAGCTCGCCACCCACGCCGCGCAGCTCTCCGCAGTTCCGGTGCGCGAGCTCTTTGCCCGTGACCCGCAGCGCTTCGAGCGCTTCTCGCGCGAGGGCGCCGGGATGCTCATGGATTTCTCGCGCCAGAGACTGGACGAGACCGCGCTCGCGAAGCTCGTCGCGCTCGCTGACGCGGTGGGACTGAAGGGCCGGATCGAGGCCATGTGGCGCGGGGAGCACATCAATCCGACCGAAGACCGCGCGGTGCTGCACGTGGCGCTGCGGCAGCCCCGGGGGGCGGCCGTTGGGGGTGCGGACATCGAGCGGCAGGTGCTCAGCGAGCGCGAGCGGATGCTGAAATTCGCCGCAGCGGTGCGGGACGGGACGATCAGGAGCAGCGCCGGCGAGCCGTTCACGCTGGTGGTCAACATCGGCATCGGCGGCTCGGACTTGGGTCCGGCGATGGCGGTGCAGGCGCTGCGCGCCTTTACCGCCGGTGCGCCACGCTGCGAGTTCGTCTCCAATATCGACGGCTGTCATCTCGCCGAGGTGCTCGAATCTGCGGATCCGCGGCGGACGCTCTTCATCGTCTCCTCCAAGACCTTCACGACGCTCGAGACGCGCACCAACGCCGACACGGCGCGCGCCTGGCTCAAGGGACGCCTGGGCGAGACCGCGGTGCCGGCCCATTTCGCGGCGGTGTCGGTCAACACCAGGGCGATGAACGAGTTCGGCGTGCACCCCGAGTACCGTTTCGATATGTGGGACTGGGTGGGCGGACGCTACTCGCTCTGGTCCTCGATCGGCGTGTCGCTTGCAATCGCCACGGGTGCGCAGAACTTCCTCGACTTCCTCGCCGGCGGACACGCGCTCGATGAGCATTTCCGCACGGCGCCGTGGAGCGAGAACCTGCCGGCGCTCATGGGACTCATCGGCGTCTGGAACATCAATTTCCTCAAGCTCCCGACGCTCGCAGTGCTGCCGTACGACGACTCGCTGCGGCGCTTCCCCGCGTATCTGCAGCAGCTCGAGATGGAGAGCAACGGCAAGTCGGTGCTGCTCGACGGCAGCGCCGGTGAATGCGAGACCGCGGCCGTCATCTGGGGCGAGCCCGGCAACAATGCGCAACATTCCTTCTTCCAGCTGCTGCATCAGGGCACGCCGCGCGCCGCGCTCGACTTCCTGCTGCCGGCGCGCTCCTCGTGCGGCAACCAGGCGCAGCAGAACCTCGCCATCGCGAGCTGCCTCGCGCAGGCGGAGGCGTTCATGGCCGGGCAGAGCGCCGACACGGTGCGCGCCGAGCTCGAGGGGCAGCACCTGCCGGCGGCGCAGATCCGCGCGCTCATCCCCCACAAGGTCGATCCGGGCAGCCGCCCGAGCACTATCCTGCTGTTCCGCCAGCTAGATCCCGCCACCTTAGGCAAGCTGATCGCGCTCTACGAGCACAGCGTGCTCACGCAGAGCGTCGTGTGGGGGATCGACGCGTTCGATCAGTGGGGCGTCGAGCTCGGCAAGAAGCTCACGCAGCAGCTCGCGCCGGCGGTGGAGGACCCGGCCGCAGGTCAGGCGGCGCCGCCCGTGCGCAAGCTGCTCGCCAGAGTGGCGCAGTGGCCACGCGGGGCATGAGGCCGTCCCGACTGCGGGCTACATGAACTGGCGCTCTTCAGTAGAATACAAAACTCGCCATTGGAAATGGCCGGCGCTGCGCCACCGAAACGCATAGCCGAACAGAACTAACGAAGGTTTGTAATGCGTTTGAAGCAACGATTCGCGGGCTTGCTCGCCGCCGCCCTGACGATGACCCTGTTGATCGGCGTCGGCCCGGCGGGCGGGCAGAGCCGGAGGCTCCATAATCGACCAGGGCCTGCAGATCCTGCAGGGCCTTTCTCCCGAGCAGCGCAATTCGCTCGGGCAGTTCGGCGGCGCGAACGGCCAGCAGAACCAGCTCGGCGGCCGTGGTACGGAGCTGACCGAGGAGCAGCAGAATCTGATGCTGCAGGAGCAGCGCGACCAGTTGGAGGAGGAGCGCAAGCAGCGCGCGGAGATCGATCGGCTGAGCCCGTTCCTGCGCGCCGACGACTGGATAGTCGTCACGGTCGACCTCCAGCCGCTGCCGGTCGAGGCTCCGCAGAATCCGCTACAGCCGGGGGGCGGGCCTCCACCACGGGCCGGGCACGCAGCCGCAGAACTCGCTCAGCAATCTGACCTCGGAGCTGCTAACCCGGCGTCCCTCGCCGGCACCGCCGGGGTGCCGTCGAGTGGCGCGCCGGGCAGCAGCGGGCTGGGCACACGACAACAAGTTCAGCCCTCGGGCAAGCGGCCACGGCGGGTGCCACCGGCTCCACGACGATCCCCAATCCGAACGCAACGGCTGGCGGTTACCTGCCGCTGCCGCTGAGCTGCACGGGACAGCCGAACTGCGACACCTCGGTCCCGACGCGGCCCGAGCTCACCGACGAGCAGAAGAAGCAGCGGCAGGATCTGATCGATCTGGTCCGCTCGAAAAACCCCTATCAGCTGTCGCATGATGGACTGCTCAGCCTGCCGGGGTTCGCGCCGATTCCTCTCGCGGGGCTCACCGAGCGGCTTGCAACGCTGCGTCTGGGGTCGGAGCCGGCGCTGCGGGATCTTTACATCAGAGTCACCAAGCTGCCGCTGCTCAAACGCGGGGCCCGATCGCGTCTCAAGCCCTTCGGCTACGACCTGTTCGACCATCCGGTCTCGACGTTTCGCACCTGCGACCGAGGTACCGGTTCCGTCCGAGTACGAAGTGGGACCGGGCGATGAGCTCGAGGTGCAGCTGTTCGGCACCAAGAACGCCGATCTCAGGCTGACGGTCGGCCGGGACGGCGCGCGTGAGCTTCCCGGAGATCGGACCGATCAGCGTCGGCGGACAGACTTTCGCACACGCCAAGGCCGCGATCGAAGCGCGTGTCGAGCGGCAGATGATCGGTGTGCACGCCAGCGTCACCATGGGAGAGACCCGCACCATCCGCGTGTTCGTGCTGGGAGATGCCAAATCTCCCGGGCACGTACACGATCAGCGGGCTAGGCACGATCACCTCGGCGTTGTTCGCCGCGGGCGGGGCTGCAGCCGATCGGCTCGCTGCGCAACATCGAGCTGAAGCGCCACGGCGAGCTGGTGCGCAAGCTCGATCTCTACGACATGCTGATCCGCGGCGACACGACCGACGACGCCCGGTTGCTTCCCGGCGACGTGATTTTCATCCCGCCGGTCGGCCCTACGGTGAGCGTCGATGGTGAGGTTCACCGCCCGGCGATCTACGAGATCCGTAACGAGAGCACGATTGCCGACGTCGTCCAGCTCGCCGGCGGGATTCACCCCAGAGGCCGACACGGCGCGACTGGCCCTCACCCGCATCGAGGCGAATCTGCAGCGCGTCGTGCTCCAGGTCGACCTCGACAGCGCCACCGGCCGCGCTGCCACGCGTGCGCAACGGCGACACGTTGCAGGTGTCACGCCTGCGTCCCACGCTCGATGCCGGCGTCATGGTGCAGGGCTACGTCTATACGCCCGGTGTGTTTGCGTTCCATGACGGGAATGCGGCTCACGGAAGTGCTGCGCTCGGTGGCGCGATCTCAAGCCGAACGCCGACCTGCACTACATCCTGATACGCCGCGAGCTGCCGCCGGATCGCCGCGTCGACGGTGCTGTCCGCCGACCTGGATGTCAGCGCTGCGTGCACCGGGATCGGCTGCCGATGTAGCGCTGATGGCGCGCGACCGCATCACGGTCTTCGATCTGCAATCGAGCCGCGATCGGGTCATTCATCCGCTGCTCGAGGACCTGAAGCTGCAGTCCAACATCGGGCGGCCGGATGAAGTGGTGCGGATCGAGGGACGTGCCAACGTTCCGGGCGAATATCCGCTGGAGACCGGCATGACGGTGCGGGACCTGATCCGCGCCGGTGGCGGCCTGAGCGATTCCGCGTTCGGCGGCACCGCGGAGCTGACGCGCTCCGAGGTCGTGAACGGCGAGACACGCCGCACCCAGCTCATCCAGGTCGACCTGGCGGTCAGTGCTGCGCAGGTGATCCCGCCGCCAACCTGGCGCTCGAGCCCTTCGACACTCTCAGCATCAAGCAGGTCGAGGCCTGGACCGAAGGCGGAACCATCACGCTGCGCGGGCAGGTTAGGTTCCCCGGCACCTACTCCATCAGGCCGGGCGAGACCCTGAAGTCGATTCTGCTGCGCGCCGGAGGCCTGACGCAGTACGCCTTCGCCCAGGGCAGTGTCTTCACCCGAACGGAGTTGCGCGAGCGCGAGCAGAAGGAGCTGGACATGCTCGCCGCGCGCATGCAGAACGACATTGCGTTCGTCGCACTGCAGGGGAGCGTCGCGAATCAGTCAGGCCGCAGCCTCCGCCGTGAGCATCGGGGAGACACTGCTGGCGCAGCTGCGCCAGGCGAAGGCCGTCGGCCGGCTGGTGATCGACCTGCCGCACATCCTGCGCTCGCCGGCCGGATCACCCTACGACGTCGTGGTCCGCGACGGCGATCGAGCTCATCGTGCCGAAGTTCCAGCAGGAAGTGACCGTCATCGGCGAGGTGCAGACGGTCACCTCGCACCTGTACCGGCCGGGACTCTCGCGTGACGCCTACATTCAGATGAGCGGCGGCGAGACCAGACGCGCCGACAGCGGTCGCATCTACATCGTGCGCGCCGATGGCAGCGTGGCAGGGGGTGGCGGAAGCGGCTGGTTCCGCCGATCCGGCAACGCGAGCGATCGAGCCGGGCGATACGATCGTCGTGCCGCTGAATGCCGAGCACCTGCCGCCGCTGCCGCTGTGGCAGGCGGTGTCGCAGATTCTCTACAACGTCGCTATCGCGGTTCTCGCGGTCCACGAGTTCTGATCGCCGCAGTCGCCCCCGACACGGAAGTCGGGGAGCGGCGACGCGCAGCGTCCATGGCAGGCCGGCAGGCGGGATTTGACCACCGCGCGCGCCCTGCCTAAACTGGCCTATCTGTTCAATTGATGAACGCATGCCATGAATGACGTCAAACCCGAGGGCGGTGCACGGCCGGTCCTCAACGGCCCCCCCAGCGGATACTTCCTCGTTGTTCCCCAGGCCGAGGAGCAGGAGTCGGTATCGCTGGCGACCGTGCTGGCCACGGTGGTTGCGTCCTGGCGGCTGATCGTGGCAGCGGTGCTGATCGGCGCCGTTGGTGCGCTCGCCGTAACGCTGTTCATGCCGACGATCTATCGCGCGAAGATCATCGTGGCGCCGGTTACCGAGAGCGAATCGATCGGCGGGCACGGGCTCGGTGGCATGCTCGGCGGCGAGATCGGCGGCCTGGCCTCCATGGCCGGCATCGACATCAGCGGTGGCGACGCCCGCAAGCAGGAGTTCTACGCGACGCTCATGTCGGTCGGCTTTGCGCGCGAGTTCATCCAGTCGGAGAACCTGATGCCGGTGCTGTTCGCCGATCGCTGGGATGCGCGCGCCGGCAACTGGCGGCCGGGAGTGCACATTCCGACGCTCGGTGCCGGGGTGCGCATGCTGGCGGGCCACTACCGGACGATCTCGGAGGACCGCAAGACCAGCCTGGTGACGGTGACTTTCGAGTGTACGTCGCCGGAGCTCGCGGCGCGCCTCGCCAACCGCAGCATCGAGATGGTCAACGACCGGCTGCGCAACGAGGCCATTAAGACCGCGGATCTCAGCATCGACTACCTCAACAAGGAGCTCGCCAAGACCACCGTTGTCGGCGTGCAGCAGGGGATCAACCAGCTGATCCAGGAGCAGATCAACAAGTCGATGGTGGCCAACGTGCAGCGCGAGTATGCCTACAAGGTGATCGATCCGGCGGTGGTGCCAGACATCAAGGCGAGCCCGCTGCGCGGCCTGATCGGCTCCATCGGCGCGATTGCCGGGCTGGTGCTGTCGCTGTCGTGGGTGCTGCTGCGGCGCTCGGAGCGCACGCCACGCTAATAAGCCGGGGCCCCCATGCTGCTGTCCGACGAAGTGCGCTACCGGATCCTGAAGCTGCTCGAGGAGAATCCGCGGCTCAGCCAGCGCGAGCTCGCTCGCGAGCTCGGCATGAGCCTCGGACGTGCCAACTACTGTCTGCGGTCGCTGATCGGCAAGGGCTGGATCAAGGTCGCGAACTTCAAGAACAGCAGGAACAAGGCCGCGTACATGTATCTGCTGACGCCGCGCGGTATCCAGCACAAGGCGGAGGTGACCCTGCGGTTCCTGCAGCGCAAGACCCGGGAGTACGAGGAGCTGCGCGCCGAAATCGAACGCGTCCGTGCCGACGCGGAGCGACTGCAGCAGCGTTAGCCTGAGGCCCGCACGGAGTCCGAATGTTTGACGACAAGTCGATTCTGATCACGGGCGGCACCGGCTCATTCGGCCGGGAGTGCGTCCGCACCGTACTCGAGCGCTTCAATCCGCGCCGGCTGATCGTTTTCTCGCGCGACGAGCTCAAGCAATACGAGATGGCGCAGGAGTTTCCGCAAGCGTGCATGCGGTTCTTCCTTGGCGACGTGCGTGATCGCGACCGCCTGGTGCAGGCGCTGCGCGGCGTGGACCTGGTGATCCATGCGGCGGCCCTCAAGCAGGTGCCCGCGGCCGAGTACAACCCGACGGAGTGCATCAAGACCAACATCTACGGTGCCGAGAACGTGGTGCGTGCCGCGCTCGTCAACGAGGTGGAACGGGTTGTCGCGCTCTCGACCGACAAGGCCGCCAACCCGATCAATCTGTACGGCGCCACCAAGCTGTGCTCCGACAAGCTGTTCATCGCGGCGAACAACATCGCCGGCGGACATCGCACGCGCTTCTCGGTGGTGCGCTACGGTAATGTCGTCGGCTCGCGCGGCTCGGTCGTGCCGCTGTTCAAGAAGCGGATCGATGCGGGCTGCGACCACCTGCCGATCACCGACCCACGCATGACGCGCTTCTGGATCACTCTGCGACAGGGCGTGGAGTTCGTGCTCAAGGGCATGCGGCGCATGCACGGTGGGGAGATATTCGTGCCCAGGATCCCGTCGGTCAAAGTCGTGGACGTCGCGACCGCGATGGCTCCGCACCTGCCGCACAAGATCATCGGCATACGGCCTGGCGAGAAGTTGCACGAGGTCATGTGTCCGGCGGACGACTCGCATCTGACACTCGAGTTCGACGACCACTTCGTCATCCAGCCGACCATCCAGTTCGCCGGCTTCGCAGACTTCTCGGCGAACGCCGCAGGTGAGCGCGGCCGGCCGGTCGTGCCGGACTTCGAGTATCAGTCGGGGCGCAACCCCCAGTTCCTGTCATGTGACGAGATACGGGCGCTCAATCACCTTGCAGGCTTGTGATGATTCCCTATGCACGGCAGCAGGTGATTCAGGCGGACATCGACGCCGTCGTCGCAGCACTGCAGGCGGACTTCATCACCCAGGGTCCCCTGATACCGCGCTTCGAGCAGGCCGTTGCCGCGAAGACCGGCTGCCTTCACGCGGTGGCGTTCAACAGCGCCACCTCGGCGCTGCATGCTGCCTGCCTGGCATTCGACCTCAGGGCCGGCGAGCGTCTGTGGACGGTTCCCAACACCTTCGTAGCGTCGGCGAACTGTGCGCGCTACTGCGGCGCCAGCGTGGACTTCGTCGACATCGATCCGGCCACGTGGAATATGAGCGTCGCCGACCTGGAGGCCAGGCTGGTGCGTGCGCGGCGCGACGACCGGCTGCCAAGCATAGTCGTACCGGTGCACTTTGCGGGCCAGCCCACCGAGCAGGAGCGCATCCAGGCACTCGCCCGGGAGTACGGCTTCAAAGTCCTCGAGGACGCGTCGCATTCCCTGGGTGCCAGACGTGGGGATGAGAGGGTAGGAAGCTGTCGGTGGTCCGACATCACGGTCCTCAGCTTCCATCCGGCGAAGATCATCACCAGTGGCGAGGGCGGGATGGCGTTGACCAACGATGCGGATCTTGCCGCATCGCTCGGCATGATCAGAAGTCACGGTATCACCCGCGATCCACGCCGGTTCAAGCGCGCGGCGTCGACGGCTGCGGACGGCGCCGATCCGGACGCGTGGTATTACGAGCAGCAGCTGCTCGGGTTCAACTACCGCCTCACCGACATTCATGCGGCGCTCGGGCTCAGCCAGTTCACCCGACTCGAGGAATTCGTGGCCCGGCGCAATCAGCTGGCGAGTCGCTACCAGGCGGCGCTCCAGGGGCTGCCGCTCAGACTGCCAACAGTGCAGGCGGGGAACATTTCCGCTTTTCATCTGTACGTCGTCCGGGTGGATAGCGGCGATGGGGGTCACTTCCGCCGGCGGGTATTCAATGCACTGCGGCAGCGCGGTATCGGTGTCAACGTGCACTACCTGCCGGTGCATCTGCAGCCCTACTATCGGGCGCTGGGATTCGATGCCGGTCAGTTCCCCGAGTCCGAGGCACACGGCGCCGGCGCGCTCACACTGCCCCTGTATCCGGACCTGACGGACGCGCAGCAGGATGAAGTGGTCTCGGCACTGCGCCAGGTGCTTGGCCATGGATAGCCGCCGGCTGGCTCTCGGAACGGCGCAGTTCGGGATGCGGTACGGGGTCGCGAACCGGGCGGACAGATCGACCGGAGGACGCGCGCCGCATTCTGCTGCGCGCGCGCGGCGCCGGCATGGACACGCTCGACACGGCCGCCGCGTACGGCACGAGCGAGTCGGCGCTTGGCAGCATCGGCGTCGGTGACTGGACCGTCGTTTCCAAGGTGCCGCCGGTTCCCGCCAACTGCGACGACGTCCGCGGCTGGATGCGCACGGCCGTCGCAGGCATTCTCGAGCGTCTGCGAATTGCGCGGCTCGGCGGCCTGCTGCTCCACACACCAATGCAGCTGCTGGAGGGCCAGGGCGCGGCGATTTATTCGAGCCTGCGGCAGCTGCGGGCGGACGGCCTCACGGACTGCATCGGGATTTCCGTGTACGGGCCCGATGAGCTCGAGGCTCTCGTAAGCCGCTTCCAGTTCGACATCGTGCAGACTCCTTTCAATATCCTCGATCGCAGACTCGTCAACAGCGGCTGGCTGCAGCGTCTGCGAAGCTCGGGTGTCGAGATCCACGTCCGCTCGCTGTTCCTGCAGGGTCTGCTGCTCATGCGGGCCACGGAACGTCCGCCCGAGTTCTCTCGCTGGCAGCGGCTGTGGGATAGCTGGCACGGTTGGCTCGAGCGCAGCGGTCTGACGGCCGTTCAGGCGTGCGTGGGGTTCGTGGCGGGGCACGCGGACATCGGGCGGGCCATCGTCGGAGTCGACAGCGTGCAGCAGCTCGAGGAGATCCTGGCAGCACGGATGCTGAGTGGTGTCAATCTGCCGCAGAGTCTCGCCTGCGAGGAGCGCGATCTGGTCGATCCGTCGCGCTGGCAGCTGCGGGGTGCCGCATGACGCGCCTGCGTCTCGGAATCATTGGCCTGAGCGAGGGCAACGGTCACCCGTACTCGTGGTCTGCGATCATCAACGGCTACGACTCCGAAGCAATGGCGGACTGCCCCTTTCCTGCGATACCCGCTTACCTGGCTAAGCGCAGCTTCCCCCGCGATCAGCTCACCGAGGCGCAGGTCACGCACGTCTGGACGCAGACTCCGGCGCTCTCGGCACATATCGCGCGCGCTGCGAGGATTCCCCACGTCGTTACAGAGCTTTCAGGAATGGTGAGCGATATCGATGCACTGCTGCTGGCGCGCGACGATGCCGAGCACCACCGGGCGCTCGGTGAGTCCTTTCTGCGCGCCGGTCGGCACGTGTACATCGACAAGCCGCCGGCACTGAGCGTTGCGGAGCTCGATGAGCTGTACGCGCTGGCCGCCAGACCCGAGCAGATCTTTTCCTGCTCGGCGTTGCGGTTTGCCGAGGAGCTGCGACTCACGGACTCCGACCGGGCGCGGCTCGGGCCGCTGCGGCGCATCGCCGCGACAACGCCGAAGTCGTGGGAGCGCTACGCCGCGCACATCCTCGATCCGGTGATCAGCTTTGTTCAGCCCGGCCCGGTGGACGACTTCGAGTTGCTCACCGAGGGCAGTAAGGTCAGGTTGCAGGTGCGCTGGGCATCGGGACTCCGCGGCGAGTTCGAGGCCACCGGGCGGCCGGACGGAGACATCGCGCTGCTGTACGTCGGGGAGCGGGCCTCCATCAGGAAGGTATTTGTCGACTCATTCAGCGCGTTTCGCAGCGCCCTGCAGCACTTCATCGCCGGTGTGCGTGCGGACCGCAGTGCAACCGGCTATGGGCATCTGCGCGAGCTGGTGAGTTTGCTGGAACTTGGAAATCGGACACCGGGGGCCCGCGCGCGCCGTTCTGCGGTCGCGCAGCCGTGCAAGTCCCGGGTCAGTTCACTCGAGATGAGACGCGGACAGGAGGGTGACGTTATGCCGACCGGGCCGATCAAGACATTCACGCGCAGCCTGGAACTCAACGAGAAGCTACACGCCATGATTCCCGGAGGCAGCCACACCTACAGCAAGGGCGAAGACCAGTTTCCGTACCTCGGGCCGAGAGTCATCGAGCGTGCCGCGGGCGCCTATTGCTGGGACGTCGATGGCAACCGCTACATCGACTGGGCCATGGGTAACCGCGTCATCATCCTGGGTCACGCCTACGAGGCGGTCAACGGCGCGGTCATCGAGCATATCAACGCCGGCTGCAACTACTCCCGTCCTGGACTATCGAGTTCGAGCTCGCAGATGCTGCTGAAGTTGTTCCCGCAGTTCGAGATGGTGAAGTTCGGCAAAACGGTTCTGACGTGACGACCGCGGCGGTGCGCCTGGCCCGCGCGGCGACCGGACGCAAGTACATCGCGCTGTGCATGGACCACCCGTTCTTCAGCACGCATGACTGGTTCATCGGCTCGACGGTGATGAATTCAGGAGTGCCCGATGAAGTCTCGCGCCTGACTCTCGGATTCCGCTACAACGATCTCGAAAGTCTCAAGGCCCTGAACGACCGTTACCCCGGCCAGATCGCCGCGGTGATCCTGGAGCCTGTCAAAAACGACGAGCCGGTCGACGGATTTCTGCAGAAACTGCGCGACTTCACCGCCAAGAACGGCATCGTGCTGATTTTCGACGAGATGATCAGCGGGCTGCGTTTTGATCTGCGCGGGGCGCATCACCGTTGGGGCGTGTATCCGGACCTGGCGCTGTTCGGCAAATCGATCGCCAACGGCTTCTCGTTCTCGCTGCTCGCCGGGCGTCGCGACCTGATGGAGCTGGGCGGCTTGCGCCACAACAAGCGCCGGGTGTTCCTGCTCTCACAGACCCACAGCTCCGAGACAACCGGGCTGGCAGCCTGCCAGGCGACCCTGAGCGAGTATCAGCGGTACGACACCAATGCGCACATCTGGAAGACGGGCGAGCAGCTGGTGCAGGGCTTCCGCGCATTCGCGGCGTCCGAGTCGGTGCGGATTACGTTCGCATCATCGGCTTCGCCTGCAATCCACAGATTCTGTGCACCCGTGCGAACGGCGAATATTCCCCCGAGCTGACCGTGATCTTTCATGAGGAAGTCATCTCCCACGGGGTCCTGATTCCCTGGATCAGCATTTGCCAGGCGCATGGCCGTGCTGAGCTCGACATCACGCTGAATGCCATTCAGCAGGGGATGCGCGCGGTGCGCAGCGCGCTCGAGCTCGGGCTCGAGAAGGTGAGCGATGCGCTGGTCGGTGACGCGCCGAAGCCGGTCTTCAGGACGTTCAACGGCTGCAAGCAGGTCCGTTGCGGTCTGTTGTACCCGGACGCCCAGCCGATGGACTGCTGCACGACCGCGAGCGGGGCGGAGGCGAGATGAGGATAGGCGCGCTCATACCCATTCGGCTGGCGTCCGAGCGGCTGCCGGGCAAGCAGCTGATGAGCATCGCCGGGCGGCCGGCGGTCCATCATCTGCTGGATCGGATGTTCGCGTCACGTTATCTTACTCCCGAGCGTGTCGTGGTGTGCACCACCGGGGAGGCGAGCGATGACTCGCTGGTACCCGTGGTCGAGTCGTACGGCGCGCGCGTGTTTCGTGGTAGCCGCGACGACATCGTCGACCGCTTTCACCGCGCCACCGAGCAACACGGCTTCGAGGCCGTGATGCAGGTCGATGGCGATGACCCATTCACCGACACGGGCTACATGGATTTCTGCATGGACCATCTGCTGGCCGATGAGGATCTCGATGTGTGCATGTCGGAGGGCCTGCCGCTGGGACTTAATTCCAAGGCGATCCGGGCGCGGGCGATCCGCCGCGTGCGCGAGCATCGCATCACCGAGAAAAACGATCATGGCTTCATCTTGCTGTTCACGCAGACCGGGCTGTGCCGTACGGCGACACTATCTCCGGTCACGCCGGCCCATCGGCACACCACCGCCGGATCACGCTCGACTATGCGGACGATCTGGCGTTCTTCAACGCACTGCACGCGGCGCATCGCAGATCAACCCGCGCTTCACGGTCGCCGAGATCGTGGCGGCGCTGCGCGGAACCCGTCGCTGCTGGACATCAATGCGCACCTCAACACGGCGTACCAGAACGCATCGAAGCGCTGCTGGACCTTGAGTACCGCAGGGACGGACGCACCTACAGCGTGGGGGTTGGCGGGTGAGATTCGGTATCGTCGGACTCGGATCGATGGGCTGCGCCGGGACGCGATCTGCGCACGCTGGGGCACGAGGTGTACGGCTTCGATGTTCGCGAGGATCGCAACCAGCGTGCGGGGCGCGCTTCGGCATCCGGACGCGAGCTCGCAGCGTGGCCATCGACTGCCGGCTCGACGCGCTGGTGATGAGCACACCGCCGGACCAGCACGTCGAGCTGTATCGCGTAGCCTTCGACGCCGGGTTGCCGTTCTTCGGCGAGGCGAGCATCCTGACACCTACAGCCGAGTGGTTCGCCGAGCGCGAGCGTCACTCGAGGGTTCGGGGCTTTCCGTCGGCGACCTGGCGATTCTACGCACCACTGCAGGCGTTGGCGCAGGCTTTGCACGAACCGGGGGCGCCGCGGTCACCGCGGTCCACCATGAGTACGCGGATTACCTGCCTCGCTGGCATCCGTGGGAGTCCTATTGGGAGTTCTATGCAGGCGCCCGGCGGCGAACTTCGGCGGCGCGCGAGATGGTGCCGTTCGACTCGAATGGCTGTGCTGGCTGTTCGGAGAGGTTGAGGAGGTGTCGGCCGTGGTGGAGCGTCTCGGCAGCTGGCGCACCGACATCGACGACAGCTACTTCCTCCACGTCCGTTTCACCAGCGGAGTACTGGCGACCGTGCGCATCGAGCTGCATCGCGAGGCCCCTGCCAGGCTGGCGACGGTATGCGGCCCGGGGCGCTCGTACCAGCTCGAGTTCAACAACGCGGAGCTGCGCAGTTTCGATGCGGCCACCGGCGTCTGGCGGGCACTGCCGGTACCACAGTCGGAGTTCGAAAAGGTGTACGAGGCAGAGATCGCGTGCTTTGCGGGTGTGCTGGCGGGTAGTGCGCAGTACCCGAAGAGCTGGGCCGACGACCGTCACCTGTCGAACGTGCTGGTGGCGGCCGAGACGAGCGCGCGCGAGCGCCGCCGCGTGTGCGTGGCCGAGGTCGCGTCAGCTTATGACGGCCTGTCGCTCGAATGACATGCGCGTCGTCTTCCGGGCCGATGCTTCGGTTCGACTCGGTGCCGGCCACGTCAGGCGCTGTCTGGTGCTCGCTGCGGAGCTCGCGGCCCGCGGTGCTTCGGTGACCTTCGTGTGCAGCGAGGCTCCGGGGAACATGCTTGAGCAGATCGAGGCGCGAGGTTTCACCGCGGTGGCGCTCCCGGACGGCCTCGACTGGCAGCGTGACGCGCAGCTGACTCATGCGGCCATCTCGCGGACGGGAGCTGCGCCCGGCTGGCTGGTAGTCGATCACTACGGGCGCGACGCCCGCTGGGAGGCGGCAGTGCGCACCCGCGGGCAGCGCATGCTGGCCATCGACGATCTGGCGGACCGGGCGCACGACTGCGACCTGCTGCTCGACCAGAACCTCGCCAACCCGCGCCACGCGCGCTACGCGCAGCTGTTGCCGGCGACAACCCGGCAGCTGCTCGGCCCGCGACACGCCCTGGTTGCGCCCGAGTTCGCCCGCTGCAGGACTGCAGCGCTGGCGCGGCGCGGCGGGCAGCTGCAGCGCGTGCTGATTTCCATGGGCGGATCGGATCCGCGCAATGACACGGCGATCGCCGTCGACGGCGTGCGCCGCTCACGCGCGTCGGGCGCGGCAGTGGATGTGGTGATAGGCGCGGCTAACCCGCACCGCGAGAGCTCGCGCCGAATGTGCCGGGCTTGAGGCTTGCACCGTGCACGTGCAGACCGAGCGCATGGCGCAGCTCATGAGCCGGGCGGATCTGGCGGTGACGGCCGGAGGCAGTACCACCTGGGAGCGTTGCGTGCTGGGACTGCCGGCGCTCGCGGTCGCACAGTCGGAGGATCAGCTCCCGATTGCACAGGCGGTGGCACAGGCGGGTGGTCATCGGCTGCTCGGCCGCTCGGACGAGGTGCGTTCCGGGGACTACGCCGCCGCCCTCGACCAGATGAACGGGCAGATGCTCACAGAGATGAGCGCCGCGGCGGCGGCACTGTGCGACGGACAGGGCGCGCAGCGGGTGGCTGCGCTGCTCGACAGCTGGGGGAAGGCATGAGCGCGGACACCGTGAACATCGGGGGTCGTACGGTCGGCGGCGGTTGCGCGCCCTTCGTCGTGGCCGAGGTCGGCATCAACCACAACGGGGATCTGAAGCTGGCGCTGGAGATGATCCGGGTCGCGGCCCGGGCCGGCTGCGACGCCGTGAAGTTTCAGACCTTTCGCGCCGCCGAATTCGTCAACGACCGCAAGCAGCTCTTCACCTATCGCTCGCAGGGCCGGGAGGTGACCGAGCCCATGCTCGACATGTTCCAGCGCCACGAGCTGCCGCTCAGCGCCTGGCAGACCATCAGGGCGGAGTGCGACGCGGCGGGTATCACCTTCTTTTCCACGCCGCAGAATCCGTCGGATCTGCAGCTGCTGCTGCAGCTCGGTGTCCCCTGCGTGAAGGTGGGTTCCGATGACTTCACGAACCTGCCGCTGCTGCGGGAGTACGCGCGCACGCGGCTGCCAGTGATTCTCTCCAGCGGCATGTCGGATCTGGCGGAAGTGCACCAGGCGCTCGAAGCGGTAGGGGCACTGGACGGTTATCCCACGGTCCTGCTGGTGTGCACCTCGCAATACCCGACCCCGCCGTCGGATGCCAACCTCGGCCGCATCGGCACACTGCGCAACGCCTTCCCCGCGATACCCATCGGCTTTTCCGACCACACGCGTGGCCCGCTCGCCTCCGCGCTCGCGGTCGCCCTCGGTGCAGCGGTTCTCGAGAAGCACGTCACTCTCGATCACGATCTGCCGGGCCCTGATCACTGGTTTTCGGAGGATCCGCCGGGACTCACAGCGTGGGTGCATGGGATCCGCGAGGCCGCCACGCTGCTCGGCAGCCCGCTGGTGCGCCCGACCGCCACCGAGCGGCGCGATCGGGCTCGAATTCCGGCGACAGCTGGTTGCGGCGCGCGACATCCGTGCCGGCGAGCTCATCGAGGAGAGCGCGCTCACATTGCGGCGCGTTGCCGGCGGGCGCGGCCTGCCGGCGTCCTTCCTGTCTCATCTGGTGGGCCGGCAGGCGCCGCGCGCGTGGCGGGCGGGTGAGCCGATAGAGCTGTGAGGCGAAGCATGCAAGCGCAGGAATTCAAGGAACTGCTGAGAGAGACGATCCATAACCAGGACAACCCTTTCCATCCACTGGTGTGGATCAGTGGCAGCCCGAAGATCGGCGCGGGCTGTTACATCGGCCTGTTCTCAGAGGTTAACGCGAAGGGTGCCCAGGTGGTCATCGGCGCAGGCTGCGACATCGGCTCGTTTGTCGCCATTAACGTCGCCGACTCGCACCGGCGTTGCATCGGGTTGAGCGACGCCAATGTCTATCGTGACATCCAGATCGGCGAGCACGTCTTTATCGGCACGCATTGCGCGATCCTCGGCGGCGCTGTCATCGGCCACCATTCGGTGATCGCAGCCGGCAGCATCGTGCGCGCAGTCACGATCCCGCCTTTCTCGCTCGTGGTCGGCGACAGCGTCAAACCGGAGTACTACCGCGCGCAGTACGAGCAGCGCCACCCGGCCGCACCTAGATGATCGCGCACAACCGACCCCATATCCTGGCCGGCGACCGCGCGGCCGTGGACGCGGTTCTCGGCTCGGGGTGGATCGCGCAGGGGCCCGCCGTCGAGCGGCTCGAGGAGGTGTTCGTCCAACACCTGGGCGGTGGGGAGGCGGTTGCGCTGTCGAGCGGCACGGCGGCGCTGTTCGTGGCGCTCGACGCGCTCGGGGCCCGAGCGGGATCCATCGTGGCGCTTCCGAGTTACTCCTGCTCGGCGCTGCTTAATGCTGTGTTCATGACCGGCGCGACGCCACAGATCGTCGACGTCCGCGGCGATAACTTCTGCCTCGACGCGCAGGCCACCCGCCGGCAGGCTGCGGACGCCCGCTTGATCGTGGCGGTCCATACTTTCGGTGCACCGGCAGACGTCGATGGACTGTTGGCTGCCGACCGGGTCGTCATCGAGGACTGTTGTCAGTCCCTCGGGGGTACGGCGGGCGGCGTGGCGCTCGGGACTCGCGGCGCTGCGGCGGTGTTCTCTTTCTATGCCACGAAGGTCGTCACCGCCGGACAGGGAGGGCTGGTCTGGTCCGGGTCTGCGGAGGTTACCGAGCGGGTGCGCAACTACCGGCAGGCCGACGGTCGCGAGCACTACGAGCCGCGTTTCAACCTACAGATGACGGATATCCAGGCGGCTCTTGCGGTCAGTCAGATGTCGCGGCTCGAGGCGATCCGGGAGCGGCGAGCGGCGATCGCCGGTGCGTATCTCGCAGCGCTGCCGCACGGTTTGGCGGCGCAGCGCGGGATCACCGACCCCGGGCGGATCGTGCAGCGGTTCGTGGTAGTGGCTCCCGATGCAGCGGTGCGCGACGCCTTGCGCGCGCGCATGACGGCAGCTGGCGTCGGCTGCATTGTGCCGGTCGAACGCTTCGAGCTCCTGCACCGCTATCTCGAGCTCGACCCCGCCGAATACCCGGTCGCAGAGCGGCTTGCGGACACCACGCTGTCACTGCCGATGCATCTTGGTCTCAGCGATGCGGATGTGGCGACGGTGTGCGCGGTCCTGCAGGGGTTCCGTCCGTGATCCTCGCGGCACACCAGCCTGCTTATCTGCCGTGGCTCGGGTATCTCGACAAGATTTCCCGCGCCGACGTGTTCATCTTCATGGACACCGTGCAGTTCGAGAAAAACAGCTTCATCAACCGCAACCGGATCAAGACGCCTCAGGGCGCTCAGTGGCTGACGGTGCCGGTGAGAACGAAGGGACACCTGACGGCGACGCTGCGCACCACCGAGATCGACGCGGCGCAACGCTGGCGTGACAAGCACCTCGGCAGCATTGCCATGAACTATCGGCGCGCTCCGCATTTCGAGCGCTGCTTCCCCAAGCTGCAGGCGCTGCTCATGTCGGCGCAGCAGCTGCTGTCGGAGCTGTGCTGGCAACAGCTGGCCTTCTGGCTCGCGGAGCTCGGAATCGGCACGCGCCTGGTGCGCGCCAGCGAGCTGCCGGTCGGCGGCACCAAGAGCGACCTGGTGCTGTCCTACTGCCGGCACTTCGGCGCGCGGCGCTACATCTCTGGCGCACTCGGCCGGGACTACCTCGTCGCGAGCGAGTTTTCCGCGGTCGGAATCACCGTTGAGTTCCAGGATTACCAGCACCCGACCTACCCGCAGCTGTGGGGCGAGTTCCTGCCGTGCATGAGTATCGTCGACGCCTGGATGAACTGCGGTCCGAGCACGGCGGCGCTGCTGGAGCGGCAGCGATGACCTTCAGTACCGAATGGGACCAGCGTTACATCGAGAACACGCACCTCGCCGTGTGGCCGTGGTCGGACCTGGTGACTCTGGTGCGCCGGCACGGCGGACCGCTCGGCTCCGGGGCGATCCTTGAACTCGGCTGCGGTGCCGGCGCCAACATACCGTTTCTCAAGTCCCTCGGTGCGCGTTACTTCGGCGTGGATGGCAGTCCCACCATGGTCGCCCGGCTCAAGGAGAGATTCCCCGATCTGGCGCCACAAATCGCCGTCGCGGACTTCACCCGCGCGCTGCCGTTCGCGGGGCAGTTCGACCTGGTCGTGGACCGGGCGGCGGTCACGCACAATGCGATTGGGGGCATTGCGGCGGCTCTGGATCTGGCCTGGCGTGCGATGCGGTCGGGCGCGCATTTCATCGGTGTCGACTGGTTTTCGACCGCCTTCACCGAGTATGAGCGCGGCGAGCCGGCCGAGGACAGCTACACGCGGCGAGGCTACTCCGACGGGCCGTTCGCGGGCGTTGGCAGGGTGCACTTCGCCGATCTCGCCCATCTGCGCGAACTGTTTTCCCATTTCGAGCTGTTACTGGTCGAGGAGAAGAGGGTGCGGACGCACATCCCCGCCGGTGGCGAGCAATTCGCCGCCTGGAACCTGGTTGCGAGAAAGCTATGACTGAAGCCCGTGCTAAACCCAACACGCGCAACGTCGCTATCGTTGCCGCGCATCCTGACGATGAGGTGCTCGGATGCGGGGGCACCGCCGCGCGACTTGCGGCCGAGGGCAACGCGGTTCACGTACTGTTGCTTGCCGATGGCGAGGGGGCCCGGGCCGGCAGGAACGCCGGCGCTGCGATTCGCGAGCGCGTGTCGGCGCGCAGCGCCGCCGCGCGCAGTGCCGGCAGGATCCTCGGCTGCGCTTCGGTCGAGCTGCTGAGCTACGCCGACAATCGCATGGACGGCGAGCAGCTGCTCGATGTAGTGCAGGCGGTCGAGCAGTTCATGGCCCGACACCGCCCGTCGCTGGTGCTGACGCATCACGCCGGCGACGTCAACGTCGATCACCGCGTGGTGCATGAAGCGGTGGTGGTCGCGTGCCGGCCACAGCCCGGCCAGGCTGTGCGCGAGCTGCTTTTTTTCGAGGTGCCGTCCTCGACCGAATGGCGCCCGCCACCAGCGCAGGCCATGTTCAATCCGAACTGGTTCGTGGATATCTCGGCGACTCTCGACAGGAAGCTGGAGGCGCTCAACGCCTATGCGAGCGAGCTGCGTGAGTTCCCGCACCCGAGGTCGACCACGGCGGTCCGAGCGCTGGCTCAGTGGCGGGGCGCGAGCGCCGGACTCCTCGCGGCCGAGGCGTTCGTACTGGGCCGCAAACTCCTTCCCGCGGTCGACTGAGGCGCAGCCGGCACCCATGTCAGCACAGCCCGACACCGAGGTTGCGAAGCCGATGGCAGGGGCGCTACCTGAGCCCCGCAGCCATATTCTCGGCTTCGACAGCTGGACGAGGGGGGCACATCACTTCGAGCGGCTGATCCCGGCGCTCGCGCGGCGTGGCGCAGCCTTGCGGCTGGCGCACCTGGGCTCGTGGGGAAACGACCCGGGCCGCCCGCGGGAGGAACGCATCGGCGAGCTCGAGGTGCGGGACATCGCATTCTACGGCGGTGCATCGCTGGAGAGAATGCTCGACGTCGAGGCTCCCGACGTGGTCGTGCTGCTCTCCATCGAGACGTTTGCGCACCGGGCACTGCTGCGCTACTGCCGTCGACGGGGCATACCGACGTTGCTGCTCTACCATGGCTTGGTCAACGTGCAGGTCACCAACGACCGCCGTGGCAGCTACGGACCACCGATGCTGGCACACGCCAGGTTCGTGGGCAGCAAGCTCGGCAAGGTGCTGCGCCGGACACTGCCGTGCTACCTCACCGCGCTGGTGAGGACCGGCGCGGGCCTGGGTGACTGGCGACGATTCGCCGCCGACTCACTGCGTATGGTGCTCGGCAGGCCGGCGCATCGTCTGGCTGCCGACCTCGCCAGCGAAGTGACGACTACCATGTGTGCGGTCTATACCGATGCGGACGTCGAGCACGCGATCCGCAGCTACGCGTTTGCACCGCAGAGAGTGCAAGTCGTTGGCAACCCCGACCTCGGCCACTTCGGGCTGACCGAGTCGATGCTCGGCAGCCGGCTCACGGGCGAGTCACCCGCAGAGCCGCGCATCATGTACATCGACACCGGATTGGTGAACAACGGCCTGGTATTCAGCAACTACGAGGAGTTCGTAGCGCATCTGCTGCGCACCGCGGACGCGCTCGCTGCGCAGGGCGCGCGGATGCTGCTGAAGCTGCATCCGTCTCACGACGAGGCGGCGTTGCGCCGGCGGCTCGCCGCGGCCGACGTCGAGATCGTCGCAAATCACCAGTTCATGGACTGCCTGCGCACGGCGCATGCCTGCCTGGTCGAGCCGACGACGCTGGCGATAGTTCCGGGGCTGCTCGGTTTGCCGATGTTCTATGCCGCTTACGGCGAGCTTGGCGTTCTGCGGTACGGCCCGGTTCTGATGAGCTATCCGCGCGGCTGCCTGCTGACCGACATCGGTGAGCTGACTTCACGGTTGAGCGGGATGCGATCGGAATGCGACGCCCGCGCGACGCGCGTTTGGATAGAGCGGAATGCGGGGCCTATGCCGATCGAGGACATGCCCGAGCGGGTCGCCACCGTGGTGCAGACCTTGCACGCGGTGGGCGTCAGCTCCAGCCCCGCGGGGCGAGTCACATGATCAAGAGCGGTGCCGCTGACACGGCCGGGCGCGCGTCGGCGCGCAATGTCGTGACGAGTCTGCCGTTTGACGTGTCCGCGGACATTCGGGCAGGCAGGGCCCTGGCCGGCGATGACTTCACGGGGGAGCAACTGTCGACCTGGCTCGCCCAGGAGAAGGAAGCCTTCTATCAGGCCGACGGGGCCAACAGCGAGGTCGACCCCTGGTACTCCTACATGCGGTTCCTCAACGAGACGCTCGGCTTTGCGCGGCTGAATGCGGATGCCGTCGCGCCGAGGTCGGTTCTGGTGATTGGCCCCGGATCGGGCGCGGAGATCGAGGAGTTCGCGCGGCGTAACCCGCAATGGCGGCTGCAGTTCCTCGAGTCCTCCGAGAACTTCAGCCGGTCCCTGACGCGCAAATGGCCCGACGCAGTCATCATCCATCCGACGGTGGCCGGTGACATTGAATTGACCAGCGCCTCACAGTCGCTCGTATGCGCGTTCTCGGTACTGCACCATATTCCCAACGTCAGCAAGGTCGTGCGCGAAGTCAGTCGGGTGCTGGCGACGGGCGGGACGTTCCTGGTCCGGGAGCCGTGCTCATCGATGGGGGACTGGCGACTGCCCAGGTCGGCTACACCGAACGAGCGCGGCATCAGTCGCCGACTGCTGGTCGAGATTGCGCAGCGCTGCGGCCTGCAGCCGGCGGCGACGCCGGTGCCGATCCTGTTCGAGCCGCTCAATCGGGTTTTCAAGGGGTTGCTCGCGCGAGGCGCGCTCTCCTTCAGAGCGCTGTATACGATCGACCGCCTGGTCTCGGGTCTGGTGAGTGTCAACGATCACTACTGGCGCGACCGTTGGCACAAGAAGATCGGTCCGTCCGCGTACTTCTACGTGTTTCAAAGTCCGGCCCTGAAACCGGCATTGCCGGGGCTGCGATGCTGCCCAGGAGCGATAGACGTGCGCCAGCTCATCGTCTACTCGGCGCTGTACGGAGGCACCGCGGTATTCAGAAGCTGGTCGGCTTCCTGATCTTCATGTACCTGGCGCGCCTGCTGAGCCTCGAGCAGTACGCGCAGTTCGGTCTGCTGTACGCCCTGCAGCAGGGTCTGGCGACCCTGGCTTCCGCCGGGGTAGTGGAGGCTACCGTCGGTCGGCTGCGGGAATACAGTGCGCCGACGCAACGGATGCGACTGTTCGCCAGCGCGAATCTGGTGTTCCTGGCGCTGGTGCTGGTGGGTGGTGCGCCGCCCTGCTGGCACGCGGAGCCGTTCCGCAGCTGACGGCTTCGGCGCCCGCCTATGTCTGCATCGTCGTTTGTGGCGCACTACTTGCCGGACCTCGTTCCAAGCGCAGATCGTGCGGCTGGAAGAGAACCATCGCCGCTCAGTGCTGCTCAGCTGCATCCCGCAGCTCGGCACCTCGATAGGCGGATTCTGGGCTGCGTCTGGTCACGTCGGTCTCGGGGTTCTGTGTCGGATCGGCCCTCGGGGTGAGTGGCGCTCGCTAGCCTTGTGCGCCCTGGTCGGTGGCGGCTGGCCGATGGCGTTCGACCGCGTGACCGTGCTGCGCCTGGCGGCGCGGCAGCACCGTTCGCTCTGGTTGCGTTGCTGGGCTGGCTGAGCGGCTACGGTACCAACTATCTGATCAACTTCATGCTGCCACGCGCGAGGTGGCCCGCTTCACCTTCGCACTGTCGCTGTGCTCACTGATGCTGCTGGTGTCCGGCGCACTGAATCAGGTGTGGTGCCCGCGCTTCTATCACCTGATCCGCGATGAGCCGTTCGCACAGGTCGAGCACAAGAACCGCAGGTTCTACCGGGGGATGGCAGTGGCGCTCGGGCTGAGCGGTGGCTTTGTCATCATCGCCTACCCGTGGGTGGTCCCGGTGCTCGGCGGCCAGCTGCGCAACTACCAGGACATGACGCTCGAGTTCGCGCTGCTGTTCTCCGCTTACGTGATTTTCGTGCCCTGGTGGCACTGCCAGAACCACTTCCTGGCCCACGGCATGGGACGCGCCATCCTCAAGATCACCCTCGTCACCAGCCTCCTCGGTATTGCGACGCTGCTGCTGCTCATGTGGCGGCTCGGGCCAATCGGCGTCTACCTCGGGTTCCTGGCGCAGATGTTGCTGCGGACCACGGCGATCGTGCTCGAGGCGCGCCGCCACTGGCCGGTACAGATCAGCCTGTCGGGGGTGGGGGTCGGGCTGGCGATGATCCTCATAGGACTGGTGCTGGCGCGCCAGCATCTCACGCCGATCATTCCCGAGATCGGCTACGTGCTGGTCTGTGCCGCGGTCCTTTACACTTTCATCCCCCGTAACGCCGTGCTGTTCCCCCAGGCGCGACAGGCAGGCTCATGAGCGTCGACGCCAGCAATCCACTGAAGGCCTATTACGAGCGCACCGCCCACCGTTTCTGGGAGGCGGACGCCGGGCTCGTCGGCCGCGACGCCATCGTCTATCCGCTGCTCGCGGACGGAACGGCACGGTGCTCGAGTACGGCTGCGGCGCGGGGTCGCTGCTGCTGTCACTCGCCGGCGAGGAGCGTTTTGAGCCGCGCCATCGGCGTCGACATCAGCGAGGCGGCGCTCGGCAAGGTGCGGGTCTCGCTGCAGCGCTGCCCCCGCCGCTGCTGGGGGCAGAAGACCCGTGCTCATGCAGCCCGACGCCGATCGCCTGCCGCAGATTGCAGACCGCAGCGTCGATCTCATCATCAGCGTCGCCACCATCGAGCACGTACTGGATCCCTACCGGGTGCTCGACGAGCTGCACCGCATCGCGCGGGACGACGCGACGCTCGTCTGCTCGGTACCGAACTACGCCTACCTCAAGCACCGCATCAGGCTGCTGTTCGGCGAGCTGCCCCGCACCGGCACCGACGAGCCGGTCGCCAGCTGGCGCGAGGCCGGCTGGGACGGCATGCACCTGCATACCTTCACGCAATCCGCGTTCGCGACGCTGCTCGCCGACTGCGGCTGGCGTCCCCTCGAGTGGACCGGCTGGGGCGATCGCTTCGGCTGGCTGCGCGGGCTGCGGCAGCGCTTTCCGGGGCTGCTGTCCGGGGAGATCATCGCGTGCTGCGTTCCCCCGAACCAGCAGCCGGGGCGCGGGTCATGGAGCCAGCGCCGGCATCCTGCCGTTCGGATCGAGGCGTCCCCCGAGCGGAGCGAGACGCGCATCGGCCAGGTGCTGCTCATGCGCGATCCTGCTGGTGCCAATCTCGCTTCACCTGTCGCGACGACGGCGTGAGCGCGAATTACCTGTTCGCGTTGCTGCTGGTGTCGCCGCGCGGCTACCGGCAGAACTACCAGGCCTCGGCGTACATCGCCTTCATGATCCTCTCGCTGGCGATCGGCATCGTGCTGTTCTCGCATCTCGACGCCATCTTTCTCATGCGCCAGTTCATCAGCTTCTCGCTGATGCTGTTCGGCGTACTACTGCTGTTCGTGCGCCTCAGCATGCGCCTCGAGGAGTTTCTCATCGCCACGGTGCTGTGTGCCGTCGCCTATTCACTCACCGCGTTCTATATGTTCACGTACGGTGGTTTTTCGCTCTCCGACGTTTACATGGTGAAGGGGGGTATGCGCGAATTCATCACCGACTGGCCGCAGCGCTACGTGGTGGTGTTGATATTCGCGTTCTTCGTCGCGCTGCAGCGCTGGAATCGCGGCCTGATCTGGGTGGTGGCGGACGGAGTGATCCTCGCCTGCATCTTCATCACTTCACCCGTGCTGCCTGGCTGCCCCGGCGCGCGGCCGGCTTCACGCCTACATCGTGATGCTGCTGGCGGCCGGGCCCGCAGCAGCGGCACCTCGGCACCCGCCAGAAGATCGTCATCGCTGGCAAGCGGCTGCTCGCGACCGGGGCGCTGTTTTACGCCGCCATCAATCCGGACGTGGCCCAGGCGTTCGGCACCATCTACGACGATCTGACCGACGTGTCGCAGACCGATCCCCACGACTTCGGCGCCAACGCAAGCGAAGGGGAGCGGCTGGATCTGTATTCGCAGATCATCAAGACCGTCGAGGGCAATCCCTTCACCGGCACCGGCTTCGCCGGCGCCTACCTGGTGATTGCCGGTGAGGGCTCGGCCCACGGACAGTACTTCGACGTGCTGCTGCGCACCGGGGTGATCGGTCTCATCATCTATCTGCTCTTCTGGGGCAAGCTCTTGCGGTATTACCTGCGCGTCGACATCGGCGTTGCCGCGGGGCTGATCGCGCTCAGTGTATTCGGGCTGTTTCACGAGACCACGAAACCTCTTACGGAGCGCTGATCTTCTTTTTCCTCCTCAACAAGGCGTATGCGGCGAAGTCTGGCGGCCAGCCAGCGTCGGGCGCGCCCGCCATGCCATGTGCGGCATCGCCGGCATCGTCGGCGGGGTGGCCTCGCTGGAAGTGCGCGTGGCTCGGGTGCGGCGCGAGGCGCTCGCGTATCGCGGCCCGGACGCGAGCGGCAGCTGGCGTTCGCCCACGGCCGGGCGGGGTTTGCGGATCGCGGGCTCTCGATCATCGAGTCGGGTTCATCCGGGGCGCAGCCGATGAGGATGCGACGGGGGGCGCACCCGCATCGTTTACAAGGGCGATCTACAACTATCGCGAACTGCGCTCGCTTCAGGCCGGCGGTGCACCTTTACCACGGTAGCGACACCGAGGTGATTCTCGCCGCGTACCTGCAGCGGGGCGTCGAATGCGTGGGGCGGCTCGAGGCGATGTTGCCTTCGCCACACGACAACGCCAACGGGGCGCTGTTGATGGCCCGCGACCGCATCGGCGAGAAGCCGCTCTACTACCGCGTCGCCGCCGACACGTTGAGCTTCGCCTCCGAGCTCGAAAGGGCTGATGGCCGATCCGAGCCTGCCGCGGCGCATCGATCCAACGCCGCTCGACTGCTACCTCGACATGGCTCGCGCCCGGCGGCTGTGCATGCGCAGGGCTGCAGCAAGCTGCCGCCCGCCCATGCACTGCTGTTCGAGCCGCGCCGGGCGCATCGCGTTTGGCGCTACTGGAGCCGCCACCACCGAGTCCCACACGGACTGCGACGAGACCGGGCTCGTCACCGAGCTTGAGGCGCTGCTCGAGGACGCGGTGCGGCGGCAGCTGGTCGCCGACGTGCCGGTCGGCGTGCTGCTAGCGGTGGAGTCGACTCCAGCCTGGTCACGGCGATGGCGTCGCGCTCCGCGCACACGTCCGCACCTATACCGCCCGCTTTCCCGCGGACGGCGCCTACGACGAGACGCCGCATGCGAGGTTGATTGCGCGGCACTTGGAACCGAGCACGCCGAGCTCGCGGTGGAACGGCCGTCAGCGGAGATTATGCCGCTGCTGGCGCGCCAGTTCGATGAGCCGATCGCCGATTCCTCGATGGTCCCGACTTATCTCATCTGCCGGGCGGTACGCCAACACTGCAAGGTGGCCCTCGGTGGAGACGGGGGCGATGAGCTGTTCGGGGGCTACCGTCACTACAGCCGCATGCTCTGGATGCAGGAGCATGTCGGGCGATTCCGCGCGCGCTGCGCAGGCCGGTCGCCCGCGCGGCCTACGCCGTACTGCCGGTGGGTTTCCGCGGCCGCAGCTGGGTGGAGGCGGAGCCGCGGACCTCGACCGACGTACCGCTGATCGCCTCGTATTTCGACCGGGCGATGCGCCAGCGACTGCTCGCCGACAGCTACGCGTGCGGGCTGCCGGCGGAGCAGATCCGCGAGCGACGACTTCCGGACCAGGGCGACCTGCTCGAGCGGGCCAGCGTTGACCTGGAGAACTATCTCCCCGAGGACATCCTGGTCAAGGTCGACCGTGCCAGCATGTTGACCCCTCGAGGTACGGGCGCCGCTCCTCGATCGGCGGTTGGTCGAGTTCCCTGCCGCAAAGTGCCCTCGGCGCTAAAGCGACGGCCGGCAACCGCAAGGTTTTCTCGAGCAGGTGGCGCGCGCGTACTGCCGCCGCAGTTCGACCGGCAGCGCAAGCAGGGCTTCTCCATTCCATTGGCCGGCTGGCTGGATGGCGGGGAGTGGTCGGAGTTCTTTCGCGACGTGCTGCTCGGACCACAGAGTACCCTGTTCGAACACGAGACCGTCCGCGCGCTGCTGCGCGGGCAGCAGCGCGGCAGGGCGACAGCGAGCGGCTGTTCGCGCTGGTCATGCTGGAGCTGTGGCGGCGCGAATATCGCGCGTCGCTCTGAGGGCCGACGCATGCGAACGGAACTACTGGAAGTTCTCCGCTGCCGCGCTCCGGGCAGCGGCTGCGCGTTGGACGCGGTCATGCAGGACGGGCGCATTCGCGCGGGACGCTGGTCTCCAGGACGACGCGCAACGCTACCCTGTGCGGGAGTTCATTCCGCGATTTGTGCCCGAGTCAAACTACGCCGACAGCTTCGGCATGCAATGGCAGCGCTTCCGGCAACCCAGCTCGACAGCTTCTCCGGACAGCCGATCTCGCGCAGCGCTTCTGGACCGCCACGGCGTGGTGCGCGCCGATCTGCGCGGCGCCTGGGTGCTCGACGTCGGCTGTGGAGCCGGCGCTTTGCCGAAGTCGCGCTCGACGCCGGCGCCAGGGTCGTAGCCCTGGACTACTCGAGCGCGGTCGATGCCTGCTGCAGAACCTCGGCCAGCGGCCCAACCTCCACGTCGTGCAGGGTGATATCTACGCCTTGCCGCTGCTGCGACGACTTTTCCCTTCGTCTACTCGCTCGGGGTGCTGCAGCACACGCCGGATGTCGCGCGCGCATTCGCCTCGCTGCCGCCGATGCTGACGCCGGGCGGGCGCTTGTGCGTCGACTTCTACGAGAGGTCCTGGAAGAGCGCGTGCTGCCGAAGTACTGGCTGCGGCCGTTCACACGCCGGATGCCCGAGAAGACGCTGTTCGCCTGGTGTGAGCGGCTGGTGCCGGGTTGCTGCCGGTCAGCCGTGCCCTGAGCCGCGTGCCGGTGATCGGCCGCACCTTGCGGCGCGTCGTGCCGGTCGCGAACCATGAAGGAGTTCTGCCGCTGTCGCCGGCGCAGCTGCGGGAGTGGGCGCTGCTCGATACGTTCGATTGGCTGGCGCCGGAGTACGACAATCCGCAGACCGCCCCGACGGTCAGGAGTTGGCTGGAGGAGTCGGGTCTGGCCGAAGGCGAGGTGGTGAAGGCGGGACATCTGACCGCACGAGGAACCGCTGCGTATGCGGCTCGGCATTGAGGCGTCGAATCTGCGCGCCGGCGGCGGTGTCACGCACCTGGCGGAGCTGCTCCGGTCGGCGCAACCGGAGGGACACGGCTTCTCGCAGGTCATCGTCTGGGGCGGGCGTGGCACGATGCAGAATCTTCCCGAGCGTCCGTGGCTGGTGAAGTCGAGCCCGACCGGGATGGACGCCAACCGCATGACGCGAGCGCTGTGGCAGGGCCGCGGCGTGGCGGCAGCGGCGCGCGCCGCCGGCTGCGACATTCTGTTCGTGCCCGGGGGCTCCTACCTGGGGAGCTTTCGCCCGTTCGTCACTATGAGCCGCAACATGCAGCCGTTCGAGCCGCGAGAGCTGCGCCGCCACGGCTGGTCCGGGACAGCGCTGCGCCTGCGTCTGCTGCGCCGTGTGCAGACCTATTCCTTCCGCCGCGCGGACGGACTGATCTTCCTGACGCGCTACGCGCGCGACGTCATTGCACCCATCCTGAAGTCGGCACGCGCATTGGCGACCATCATTCCGCACGGAGTGGAGGCGCGCTTCGCGCGCGCGCCGCGCGAGCAGCTACCCGCATCGAGCTACGGCCAGGGGCGGCCGTTTCGCATCCTCTACGTGTCGATCGTGAACGTCTATAAGCACCAGTGGCATGTCGCGGAGGCGGTGGCGCGGTTGTGCGCGCAGGGTGTTCCGGTCACGCTCGATCTGGTGGGGCCCGCGTACCCGCCGGCGCTGGCGCGCCTAGAGAAGACGCTTGTGCGCCTCGGACCCGCAGCACGCTGCGTCCGCTATCACGGACCGGTGGCGCATGCCACGCTGCCCGAGTTCTACGCCGCCGCAGACCTGTGCCTGTTCGCATCGAGCTGCGAGAACATGCCCAACATCCTCCTCGAGGGCATGGCTTCGGGGCTGCCCGTGGCCTGCTCGAATCGCGGCCCCATGCCCGAGGTGCTGGGGTCGGCAGGGGTGTACTTCGACCCGGAAGATCCCGAGGATATTGCCGGGGCCGTGCGCACTCTGATCGAGTCAGCCGAGCTGCGCGCCAGGCTGGCGCGCGAGTCGTTCGCTCGGGCACAAGACTTTTCCTGGGAGCGTTGTGCCGACGAAACTTTGGGTTTTCTCGCCCGGGTGGCGCAGCGATCCGACCGTAAACCCCAGATCGCCGACGGTGAATGAATGCTGCAGGTATTACAGGAACTGTCGACCGGACACACGGTGCTGCGCGAGGTGCCGCCACCGGCCGTGTCGCGCGGCTCGCTGCTGATCGAGACGCGACGCTCGCTGATCTCCGCGGGTACCGAGCGCATGCTGGTCGAATTCAGCCGCGGCAACCTGGTGCAGAAGGCGCTGCAGCAGCCGGAAAGGGTCTCGCAGGTCATCGACAAGGCGCGCACCGACGGCATTGCTGCCACGTTGAGCGCGGTGCGCACCAAGCTCGACGAGCCGCTGCCGCTCGGTTACTGCAACGTGGGAGTAGTGCTCGAGGTCGGGCCCGAGGTCACGGACTTCGCGGTGGGCGATCGCGTGGTGTCGAACGGCGCGCACGCGCAGCTCGTCTGCGCACCGCGCAACCTGTGTGCCCGAGTTCCGGACAACGTGTCTGACGACGCCGCGGCCTTCACCGTGCTCGGTGCCGTGGCTCTTCAGGGAATGCGCCTGGCCGAGCCCACCCTCGGCGAGCGGTTTGTCCTGATCGGACTCGGTCTCGTCGGGCTGCTCGCCGTGCAGCTGCTGCGGGCCGCGGGCTGCCGCGTGCTGGGTATCGACCCGGATCCGCACAAGGTGGAGCTCGCGCGCACCTTTGGCGCCGAGGTCATCGCGGTCGACTATTCGCAGGACGTCGAGCGAGTCGCTGAAGCCTTCTCCGAGGGCCGCGGCGTTGACGGCGTGCTGATCGCGGCAGCGACGCGCAGCAGCGAGCCCTTGTCCCTGGGTGCGCGGATGTGCCGTCAGCGCGGGCGTGTCGTACTGGTCGGCGTCACCGGGCTCGAGCTCAATCGCGACGACTTCTACCGCAAGGAGCTCACTTTCCAGGTGTCCTGCTCCTACGGGCCCGGGCGCTACGATCCGCAGTACGAGCAGGCCGGGAGGGACTACCCGGTGGGCTTCGTGCGCTGGACGGAACAGCGCAACCTTGCGGCAGTTCTCGACATGCTCGCGCTTGGCCGACTGGACGTGGGGTCTCTCGTCAGTCATCGATTCGAATTCCAGTCCGCGCCTGCGGCGTACGAGCTGCTGGCGTCGCAGACCGAGCCTCACCTGGGGATCGTTCTTGAGTATCCGCAGCTGCCCGCCGCAGCGGCGCGCAACCAGGCGATCATGCTGGGCAGCGCGCCCCGGTCGCCTGCCGCGGGCAGCGCTCAGCCGTCGGCGGTGTTCGTTGGCGCGGGAAACTACGCCGGGCGCGTGTTGATTCCGGCATTCCTCGCCAGCGGCACCCATATGGCAGGCATCGCGAGTCGCGGCGGCGTATCGGCAGCCCATTACGGCCGCAAGTTCGGTTTTGCCGTCGCGGGGAGCGATCCGCAGGCGATGATCGCCTCGAGCGATGCCAGCATTGTCGTGATCGCCACCCGCCACGATAGTCATGCGAGTCTGGCGCTGCGGGCGCTCGCGGCCGGCAAGCATACCTTTGTCGAGAAGCCGCTCGCTCTGACGCAGCAGGAGATCGACGCCGTGGCGGCGGCCGCGGCTCCGTCCGGCAACGGCCGGCCGCTGCTGATGGTGGGCTTCAATCGGCGTTTTGCCCCGCACGTCGCGAGAATGAAAGCGCTGCTCGAGCCGATGCGCGAGCCGAAGAGCATCGTCATCACGGTGAACGCGGGTGCGATCCCCGCGGATCACTGGTTGCACGATCCGCGGACCGGCGGCGGCCGCGTCGTGGGGGAGGCCTGCCATTTCGTCGACCTGGCGCGTTTTCTCGCCGGACAGTCGATCGTCGATGCAAGCGTGCGGGTGCTCGGACGTGGGAGCACGCGGCGCGAGGACGATGTCTCGATCGCGCTCGCGTTTGCAGACGGTTCGTGGAGCGCGGTTCACTACCTCGCCAACGGCCACCGCAGCTATCCGAAGGAGCGCATCGAGGTATTCTGCGGCGGACGCATCCTGCAGCTGGACAACTTCCGTCGCCTGCGCGGCTACGGCTGGCCAGGGTTCAGCCGCATGAGCTCCTGGCGGCAGGACAAGGGTCAGCAGGCGTGCGTGGCAGCATTCGTCGATGCCGTGCGCAACGGCGCACCGGCACCGATTGCGCTCGAGGAGCTGCTCGAGGTGTCGCGCGTCGTCGTCGCATTGGGTGAGCGGGCGCGAGCGTGACGACGCTGAGTCGCTACTATCACACGGTCCGACACCTGCGGCCGATCCAGATCGCCGGCCGCCTGCGCCTGGCGCTGCCGAAGCCACGGCCGGATCTGCGGCCGCCGCCGCCGGTGCGTGCCGTGCCCGGGCGGTACGCTGTGCCCATCGAAGGGGAGCCGTCTCTCGTGGGGCCGGACACCTTCCTCCTGCTCAATGAGGAGCGCCGCTGTCGGGACGCCGCCGATTGGGAGCCGCACGATGCCTCGAATCTATGGACCTATCACCTGCACTACTTCGACGACCTGAGCGCACGCGATGCGGCCGCGCGTGCCGACTGGCACCGGCTGCTGCTATCGAGATGGGTCAGCGAGAATCCGCCGCCCGAGGGGCCAGGCTGGGATCCCTATCCGGTGTCGCGCCGGATCGTCAACTGGGTCAAATGGGCGCTCGGCGGACAGCTGCTGACGCAGCCCTGCCTGAGCAGTCTCGCGGTGCAGGCGCGCTGGCTGGTGCGCCGCCTGGAGCACCACCTGCTGGGTAATCATCTGCTGGCCAACGCCAAGGCGCTCGTCTATGCCGGACTCTACTTCGATGGCGCAGAAGCCGATCTGTGGTACCGCCGCGGTATGTCCATCCTCGAGGGCGAGCTGCGCGAGCAAGTGCTCGCCGACGGGGCGCACTTCGAGCTCAGCACGATGTACCACGCGCTGGCACTCGAAGACCTGCTCGACCTGATCAACATTCTGCGGGCGTTCGGACGCGCGGTTCCGGATCACTGGCCGTCGCTCACCGCCCGCATGCGCTACTGGCTCGCGGCTATGTCCCATCCCGACGGCGAGCTTGCGTTCTTCAATGACGCGGCGTCGGGTGTGGCTCCGACGGCGCGCACTCTCGATGAGTATGCGCAGCGCCTGCAGCTGCCGCCGCCTGAGCCGGTGGAGACACCCGTGGCGGTACTGGCCGCGAGCGGCTACGTGCGGGCCACGCTCGGCGCAGCCTGCCTCATCTGCGATTGCGGACCGGTGGGGCCCGACTATCTGCCGGGGCACGCACATGCCGACACGCTGAGCTTCGAGCTGAGCCTCGGTCAGCAACGGGTGCTGGTGAACTCCGGAACCTCGCAGTACGGCGCTGATGCCGAGCGCCAGCGGCAGCGCGGGACCCGCGCCCACAATGCCGTGACGATCGATGGCGTCGATTCGAGCGAGGTATGGTCCGGCTTTCGGGTGGCGCGGCGCGCGCGCGGCACGCTGCGGCGCTGGAGCGCAACGGCGGGCTCGGTCAGCATCGAGGGCAGTCACGACGGCTACCGCCGCCTCGCGGGCCGCAACGAGCACATCAGGTGCTGGACGCTCGCCGCCGGCTCGCTGCGCATCGACGACCGCATCACCGGCCGGTTCACCGCCGCGGAGGCGCGGCTGTTCCTGCATCCGCAGCTGCACGCGCGCCCCACGCCCGACAGCGTGTCAGTCATGCTCGGGACGCGCGAGATCGCGAGCGTGCGCTTCGAGGGAGCGGCGAGCGTCGTCGTCGAGAGCGCCACGTGGCACCCGCGATTCGGAGTGACGCTGCCCAATTTCTGCCTGGTCGCCCGATTATCGGGCGCGACGCTCGCGACCCAGGTGTGCTGGCAGCAATGAGCCGTAGAATACTGGTGCTCAGCTTCTACTACGCGCCGGACCTGTGCGCCGGCTCGTTCCGTGCGACGCCGTTCGTGGCCGCACTGCGGGCGCAGGCGCCAGCCGACACGCACATCGACGTCATCACCACGCTGCCGAATCGCTACCAGACTTTCGACCACGACGCAGCGCAGAGCGAGAGCAGCGCGGGGCTCGAGATCCGGCGCATCAAGCTGCCGCGCCACCAGAGCGACATGGCTGGCCAGTCGCGCGCGTTCGCGGAGTTCGCCAGGAGGGCTCTCGAGATCGTGGCCGAGCGCAGCTACGACCTGGTGTTCGCGACGTCCTCGCGGCTGATGACGGCGGCGCTCGGCGCATGGATCGCACGCCGTAAGCACGCGGCGCTCTACCTCGACATCCGCGACCTGTTCGTCGATACCATCGGCGACGTGCTTCCCGCAGCGGCTGCGTGGCCGGCGAGCCGCTTCTTCTCCCTGATTGAGCGCTGGGCCGTCACCCGAGCCGACCGTATCAACCTGGTGTCGCGCGGATTCGAGGCCTATTTCCGGCAGCGTTACGGAGCGCTGCCGCTGGCTTGGTTCACGCACGGGATCGACACCGAGTTTCTGGAGCCGCCGGCCGCGTACCGCGCGCGCCTCCCGGCTGACGCGCCGATCACAGTTCTCTATGCGGGCAACATCGGCGCGGGGCAGGAGCTACATGACATATTGCCGGGCATGGCCCGGGAGCTGCACGCGCGGGTGCAGTTCGTCGTGATCGGCGACGGCGGCCGGCGCAAGGCGCTGCAGGAAGCCCTCGCGGCCGCGGGTGCCGACAATGTCGAGCTGCGCCCGCCGGTTTCTCGTGCCACCCTGTTGCAGGCATACCGTGCCGCGGACGTGCTGTTCCTGCATCTGGGCGCGCGTCCTGCATTCGAGAAAGTGCTGCCGTCGAAGCTGTTCGAATACGCGGCACTGGGAAAGCCGGTGCTCGCCGGCGTGGCGGGATACGCAGCCGAGTTCGTGCGCGAGGAGATCGAGAATGCGGCCGTGTTCGCCCCCGGCAACGTGGCCGAAGGCGTCCGCGCCTTCGAGTCGCTGGAGCTGGCGGACCGGCCACGCGCCTCGTTCAAGGCAAGGTACGCGCGCTCCCGCATCGTCGGCGCGATGGCGCAGGATGTGCTCAGCCTGCTCGAGCAGCACCGCGTGCGCACAACGACTACACTGCACCCCTCGACCGAGGGGCTCGGGGGAAAGGGATAGCTTGATCAATTGTGAACATTTGTATTATACCAATGGTTGATCGACGCTGAGGACCGCGGTGATGTACTTTGAAAAACTGCCGCAGTGCAGGCGCGGGCAGTGCATGAGGGGGCATTCGTAATGGCGCAAGCTGGTCGTGTGGCGGCGTTGATCGATGCGCCGGTTCTGGAGACCGAGCGACTGATACTGCGAGCGCCGAGCGCTGAAGACTTCGAAGGCTGGGCCGTCTTTTATGCCGACCCGGTGACGATGCGCCACCTGGACGGGCCGCAGCCGCGGGAAGCGGCCTGGCGCGCCCTGGCGACCATGGCCGGTTGCTGGGCTCTGACCGGCTTCGGGATGTTCTCGGTGATTCATCGGGCGAGCGGGCGGTGGATCGGCCGCGTGGGTCCGTGGCACCCGGAAGGCTGGCCCGGTGACGAGGTCGGCTGGGGGATCCTGCGCGAGTTCGAGGGACAGGGGTACGCGTACGAGGCCTCGGTGGCCACGATCGACTGGGCTTTCCAGGTGCTCGGGTGGCAGAACGTGATCCACTGCATTCCCGAGGCCAATGTGCGCTCCACCGCCCTGGCACAGCGGCTCGGCTCGACACGCCAGCGTCTCGTGGTTCTGCCACCTCCGGCTGGCACGCAGGTATGGATGTGGGGACAGACGCGCGAGCAATGGCGCGACAGGACCCGCCAGGATTCCGGCGGAGTCTCGCACCCCAAGTCGACGCCGGACCGCCGGGCTAATCAGCGCTCCTGACACGCTTCCTTCGGACGAACGCATGACCGCGCTCCAGACGTGTGGTCTGGATTGCTGTGCCTGCTTTTGCTCCAATCGCGGCAAGGAGGCATGCCTATGCGTCGCCGCGACTTGTCCGGAGCCCTGTTGGTATCTGCCGCGGCAGCGGCGCTCATGCCGGCCCGCTCGCGCGCGGCGGCAGACGTTGGAGGCGGCCAGGCGCGCACCGGCGCTGAGACAAGCGCCGGCGTTGAGCCGCAGGACATTGC
Organism: uncultured Gammaproteobacteria bacterium; assembly: GCA_963804465.1. Taxonomy (GTDB): domain Bacteria; phylum Pseudomonadota; class Gammaproteobacteria; order Steroidobacterales; family Steroidobacteraceae; genus 13-2-20CM-66-19. The sequence goes on along the minus strand of CAWDQL010000016.1, from coordinate 479,724 downwards.
CTATCTGCCTGGAGACCTGCGCCGCTACGGAGCACGCCCTGAAGCCGATATCACGCAAGCCCTGGCCACCGCGATCGCCCAGGCGCAGGCGCCGGGAGGATCCGCGGTCTACATATCCGCCGCCCTCGGCGGCCGATGTACCGTCATGGCCGGGGTAACGATTACTGCGCCGATCACCATTTATGGGGACAATCGCTACCAATCGGTGATCTCGACCCACGCCGACATCACCGTGCTGACGATCAGCGGCGCGCAGTCGCAAGGCGTGGTCATCCGGGATCTGCAGCTGGTGGGCAAGGGGGCCGGAGCAACGCGTCCCGGCATCCAGGTCAGCGGCTCCCCGTACAACGCGCTCGAGCGCGTGCGAATCCGGGATTTCGGCATCGGTGTGCAGTTCGCGACCGGGGGGTACTCCAGCTTCCTGAACCGCATACTGGGTTCCGAGATCATCCACAACAATCTCGTCAACATAGATTGCCAGTCCCAGACTCATCAGCTCTCGCTCCATCAGGTCACCTTCGGTGCCGCGCCGACCGGACTGCATCTGGTCGACTCGAGCGGTCTGTCGATCTTCGGCGGCGACTGCGAAGGCTGCACCCGGGTCTGCATCGACCTCGACAACGCTGCGACGCGCAACGGCAACCACTATCTCTGCGGACTCGACCTCGAAGCGAATCAATGTGCCGAGGGGGACGTGCGCATCGGCAACACCGCGGAGGTCGACGCCGTGACTCTGGTCGATTTCGTGCTCTCGCCCGGTGCACACGACCAGTGGTTCGTGAACCCGGTGCGCTGCGGCAGTCTCACCGTTACCGGCTGCAGGATCTGGAGCGGCTACGCGAGCGGCTCGTGGATCAATCGTGCCGGGCAGCTCACCAATCTGGTCTGCCTCGGCAACGGCAGCCGGGCGGATCGCAGCGGGCAGCCGCTGGGGCCGGCTCCCGATAGCTTCTGGTCGCCCGCCGGGCACCCGCAGTCGTACCGCCTCGCGCAGGCGTTCGACCCACATTTTCAGGACTGCGCATCCTTCAATCAGTACGCGGCGGCGACTACGGACCTCAACGTGCCGGGAGGTTGCTGGTACGCGGGCCTTGACCTGCTGCATCTGCATGCGGGTGAGCCGCCCGCGCCGGGGGTCAAGACGTATGCGCGCGCGATGATCGCGAGCGCCGCGGCGGACCATGACCTCAAATGCGGCGCAGCCCTGATGCGCGGCGACGTCGACATCGACGGAGCCATTGGTATCGCCGGGCAGGCGATCACAGGGACTCAAAGCGCGATATTCAACGCCACCAACAAACCGGGAAGTCAAATGAGCGCGCCGTCGAGGTGGCTGGCCGTCAGCCTCGACGGCAGGAAGCACTACATTCCATGTTGGGAGTAGCCAGAATATCCTGACGTCATGATTGCCGCGACGTACCCTCACGTCCCATGAGCCGGGTGTTGGTGACTGGTGGCGGGGGGTTCGTGGGCAGCGTTCTCTGTCCCATGTTGGAACGCGCGGGCTATCTGGTCCGCGTCGCGGTTCGCACTGAACGGCCGATTCCCGCAGGCGTCAGCGAACAGGCCGTGGTCGGCGAAGTCGGAGCACAGACGGACTGGACCGGAGCCCTGACGGACGTCGCTCTGGTGATTCACCTGGCGGCGCAGGTGCATGATATGAGGGCCACGGCAGCTGCTGTGGCCGGTTACCTGGAGACGAATGCACGCGGCACAGAGCGTCTGGCGCAGGAAGCCGCCCGCCAGCGCGTGCAGCGCTTCATTTACCTCAGCAGCGTCAAGGTCTATGGGAAAGAGGCCGCCCAGCGGGCTTACACCGCGGACGACGTGCCGCACCCGCAGGATCCGTACGGGGTATCCAAATGGCAGGGCGAGCGGCTGCTGTTGCAGTCGGCGTCCGGTACCGGCATGCAGTGCGTGATCGTTCGGCCACCCCTCATGTATGGCCCGGGCGTGCGGGCTAACTTCCTGCGGCTGGTGCGTTGGATCGATGCGGAGCGTCCGCTGCCGCTCGGTGCCGTACGCAATCGCCGCAGCCTGGCCAGTGTGTGGAGCGTGTGTGATCTGCTGATCCGTCTCCTCGATCATCCGGCGGCTGCCAACCGGACGTGGATGGTGTCGGACGGTGAGGATCTCTCGACACCAGAGTTGGTACGCCGCATCGCGAGCGCCATGGGCCGACGCGCCCGCTTGCTGCCCGTTCCCCCGGCGCTGCTGCGTCTGGGCGGCGCTCTTACCGGCAAGGGCGCAGAAGTCAGCCGACTGTGCGACTCTCTCACCGTGGACATCACCGAGACTCGCGCGCAGCTAGGCTGGTCGCCGCCAGTTTCATTGGACGAGGCGCTGGCGCGCACGGTGAACTGGTATCGGACGCAGGGGCGAACGCCCTTGTGAGGCAATCCATTCCACCACTCACGGTGACACTAGTTGCCGTCTGTGCTCTGGTCGCCTCGGCCCTGCTCACGGACCTCGTGCGCCGCTTGGCCGCCGGTCGCGGGGTACTCGACATTCCGAACCCCCGCAGCTCGCATGGCGTGCCCACGCCGCGCGGCGGAGGGCTCGCGATCGTCCTCGTAACGACCGCGGGCCTGCTGTTTCTCGCGCTGCAGCGCACGCTCGGCTGGGATGTGTTTGCGGCGCTGGCGGGCGGCGGGCTGGTCGTGGCACTGGTCGGCTTTGCGGACGACCATCGCTCACTGCCGGCCACCGCGCGGCTTGGAGTGCACTTTGCCGCAGCCCTGTGGGGGTTGCTGTGCCTCGGAGGTCTGCCGCCTGTGGATGTAGGCGGCCGGCTGTTTGTCCTGGGGTGGGCGGGCTATCCGCTGGGTGCGCTGGGGATCGTGTGGACGCTCAACCTCTTCAACTTCATGGACGGGATCGACGGAATTGCGGGATCCGAGGCCGCTTTCGTCGGGTTCGGCGGAGCGGCATTGACTGCCCTCGCGCGCGACGCGCCGGAGGTAACGCTCTGCGGCCTGCTCCTGGGGGCTGCGTGTGTCGGCTTCCTGCGATGGAACTGGCCGCCCGCGAAGATCTTTCTCGGCGACGTCGGCAGCGGCTATCTCGGCTATTTCATTGCCGTGCTCGCGATTGCGGCCGCTCGCAGGCAGCCCGCGTTACTCTGGGTCTGGCTGATTCTCGGCGGGGTGTTTCTTCGTCGATGCAACAGTGACGCTGGCGCGCAGAATGCTTGCGTCGCGAGCGTCTCCACGAGGCGCACCGCAGTCACGCTTATCAATGGCTTGCCCGGCGCTGGGGGAGTCATCTGCGGGTCACGCTGCTGGTGCTGTTGGTGAACGTGCTGTGGCTCCTGCCGTGCGGCGTTTTCGCGGTCGCTGCAGCCGCGGTACGCCGCGATAACCGTCCTGGTTGCGCTCGTTCCGCTGGCGGTGCTCGCACTCGCAGCCGGTGCCGGGCGCGACGAGGCTCGGGATCGCTCTTGCCTCCTAGAAGTTGTCGCTGTTGGCGTACAGTGACGAGCTCTTTGCGCTGCTTGCAGCGCGTCAACCCCGACTGCTACGGGACGTTGTTATCGCGAGGTAAGCTATTGTAAACGGTGTCGATTTGCCGCGCGCGATTGGCATACAATCCGGCAACGCTTGGTTTGAGCCCGAGAATTCGATGAATAACCGGCTCGGCGCGGCGTGAGGAGATTCATGACAGACAGGCAGGGCGCTCGCGCCGGTAAGGGGATCGCTGCCTCCATTGCCGAAGCCATTCTGGCGCTGCCGCGCACCACCAAACGCCTGGTCATGGTGATTGCCGACGCGATCGCGATTCCCACCGCGCTGTGGGCGGCGCTGGCTCTCAAGTTCGACACCCTCGATCCGGTCATTCAGCGCACCTTCGCGTACTTCCTGGTCGCGGTGGGATCGGCGCTGTTCTTCTTCGCGATCTTCGGGCTGTATCGCGCGGTGATCCGCTTCATGGGACCCAAGGCCATGGTGACGGTGGTAGCGGGCGTCAGTCTCTCTGTGTTGGTGCTGGCGATATTCGATCGCTTCATCGCCAGCCACCAGATCCCGCTTTCGGCCTTCGGCATCTACTGGGCGCTGGCGCTGCCTTACGTGGGCGGCAGCCGTTTCGTGGCGCGGTCGCTGTTCCTGCGTGCCGGTGGCGGCACCCGCAAGTCAGCAGTGCGCGTCGCTATCTACGGCGCCGGTAATGCCGGCGCCCGGATCTGCTCGATCCTGCAGGGCGGCCCCGACTTCCTGCCCGTCGCGTTCATCGATGATCGCAAATCACTGCAGGGCAGCAACGTGAGCGGCATTCGGGTCTATGGTGCCGAAAACCTCGAGAGCTCGTACGCCACAAGCGCATCGACCGCATCCTGCTCGCCATGCCCTCCGCGCCGCGGCGGCGGCGGCTCGAGATCCTGACCACTCTCGAGCCGCTCGCGGTGCACGTGCAGTCGCTGCCAAACCTCTCCGACCTGATCTCGGGCAAGGCGCAGATCAGCGAGCTGCGCGACGTGGACGTGGGCGACCTCCTGGGGCGCGACCCCGTGCCACCGAAGCCGAAGCTCTCGGGCTCATGCATCACCGGCAAATGCGTGCTGGTCACCGGTGCCGGCGGCTCGATCGGTTCGGAGCTGTGCCGGCAGATCATCCGCCTGAGTCCGATCCGTCTGGTGCTGTTCGAGATGTCGGAGCTCGCGCTGTACACGACCCAGCGTGAGCTCGAGGAGATCGCCGCCCGCGAGCGTCTCTCGGTCGAGATCGTGCCGCTCCTCGGTAATGCGCACCATCGGCATCGGGTGCGCGAGGTGCTCGCGACTTTTGGCGTGCACACGGTCTATCACGCCGCCGCCTACAAGCACGTGCCGATCGTCGAGTACAACGTTGTCGAGGGCATTCACAACAACGTGATCAGCACCTGGTATACGGCCGAGGCGGCGCTCGAAACCGGCCGTTGAGACCTTCGTGCTCGTGTCGACCGACAAGGCGGTGAACCCGGCGAACGTCATGGGCGCGACCAAGCGCCTAGCGGAGCTGGTGCTGCAGGCGCTGCAGGAGCGCACGACCCAAACGCGATTCTGCATGGTGCGCTTCGGCAACGTGCTCGCTTCCTCCGGCTCCGTCGTACCGCTCTTCCAGGAGCAGATCCGCCGCGGCGGACCGGTGACGGTGACGCACCCGGAGGTCATCCGCTACTTCATGACGATTCCGGAGGCCGCGCAGCTGGTGCTGCAGGCGGGCTCCATGGCCAAGGGGGGCGATGTCTTCGTGCTCGATATGGGGCGTCCCGTGCGAATCGACGATCTCGCGCGGCGCCTGGTCAACCTCATGGGGCTCACGGTGCGCGATGCCGGTAATCCCGACGGTGACATCGCGATCGAGTACACCGGCCTCCGGACCGCCGAGAAGCTCTTCGAGGAGCTCCTGATCGGCTCGAACGCCACCGGCACTGAGCATCCGATGATCATGCGCGCCATGGAGCACCATCTGCCGTGGTCGAAGATGCAGGAGGTCCTCAACGACCTGCTCGTGGCGCTCGCGAGCTTCGATTGCCACCGCGCGCTCGGGCTGCTCTCCGAATCGGTAGCCGAGTACCACGCGGAGCTCGACATCCGCGACAGCGTCTGGACGCGCAAGGCGATATTGCCGCACGCACCGGGCGCCAAGGTCGCGGACTTCGCTGCCAAGCGCCGCCAGTCCGAGGCCGGCAAGCCCGCACCCGGGCAAAATCCGCTCGCCTAATTCCCTGAATACCCGACCGGTTAATCGGCGGCGCACAGCCGACGCTGCCGGAGGGTATTCTTCGCTCTCTGCGTTCCTCCTGCTGCGGATGATTGCCGCAGATGCAGTCAACTTAATCATTTATACTCAATAACTTACGATAGAATACTCGGATGCGTGTCACTATCTTTGGCTCGGGCTACGTCGGTCTCGTGACCGGCGCGTGTCTTGCGGACGCGGGCAATCACGTCGTGTGCGTGGACATCGACCCCGGAAAAATCGAGCGGCTGAATCGCGGCGAGGTCCCGATCCATGAGCCCGGGCTCGAGGCGCTCATCAGGCACAACACCGAGGCCGGTCGCATGGAGTTCACGACCGACGGCGCCAAGGGTGTCGCCCACGGGCTGTTTCAGCTCATCGCGGTGGGGACGCCACCCGGGGAGGACGGCTCGGCGGACTTAAGCCACGTACTCGCGGTGGCGCGCACCATTGCCGCGCATCTCAACCGCTATGCGATCGTGATCACCAAGTCGACCGTGCCGGTGGGCACGGCGGACAAGGTGCGCACGGAGATCGAGCGGGCGCTGGCCGCGCGCGGCGCGAGCTGCGAGTTCGACGTGGTCTCGAACCCGGAATTCCTGAAAGAGGGCGCGGCGATCACCGACTTCATGAAGCCGGATCGCGTGGTGGTCGGCACCGACAACCCGCGCACCACCGAGCTCGTGCGCGCGCTGTATGAGCCCTTCACCCGCAACCACGACCGCCTGATCGTCATGGACATCCGCTCGGCGGAGCTCACCAAGTACGCGGCCAATGCGATGCTCGCGACCAAGATCAGCTTCATGAACGAGCTCGCCAACATCGCCGAGCGCGTCGGCGCCGACATCGAGAAGGTGCGCATCGGCATCGGCTCGGATCCGCGCATCGGCTACAGCTTCATCTACCCGGGCACGGGCTATGGCGGCTCGTGTTTCCCGAAGGACGTCAAGGCGCTGATCCGCTCCGCGCACGAGGCGGGTCACGAGCCGCAGATCCTCAACGCCGTCGAGGCCGTCAACGGGCGGCAGAAGGAGATTCTCTTCCAGAAGCTCACGCGCCACTTCGGCGGCGCCCTCAAGGGGCGCACCGTGGCACTCTGGGGTCTCGCCTTCAAACCCAACACCGACGACATGCGCGACGCGCCCTCGCGCACGCTCATCGCCCTGCTGCGCAAGGCGGGGGTACGCGTGCAGGCCTACGACCCGATCGCAGCCGGCGAGGCGCAGCGCATCTACGCGGGCGAAAGCGGCTTCACGCTCGCCAAGAACGCCTACCAGGCGGCAGAAGGGGCGGACGCGCTCGCCATCGTCACCGAGTGGCAGGAATTCCGCAGCCCGGACTTCGATCGGCTGCGGGAGGTCCTCAAGACTCCGGTCATCTTCGACGGCCGCAACCTGTACGATCCGGCCATGGTGAGCCGCTTCGGCTTCACCTACTACGCGATTGGCCGCGGCACGCCGCTCGCCACCGATTGAGCACCACTCCTTAAGGCTCGAAGCGATGCTCATACCCGTGATTCTGTCGGGCGGCGCCGGCACCAGGCTCTGGCCGCTGTCGCGCGAGCTCTACCCGAAACAGCTCCTCGCCCTGATCGGTACGCGCACCATGCTGCAGCAGACGGCGCTGCGCCTCGAGGGCCTGAACGCCGCGCCGCCGATCGTGGTGTGCAACGACGCACACCGATTCCTGGTCGCCGAACAGCTCAGGCAGCTCAAGATCGAGGCCCAGGCCATCGTGCTCGAGCCCGTCGGACGCAACACCGCACCCGCCATTGCGCTCGCCGCGCACGCGGCAGTGAAGGGTCTGGCGGCGAACGCCGAGGATCCGGTGCTGCTGGTTCTGCCGGCCGATCACGTGATCAAGGACGTGCCGGCTTTCCAGCGCGCCGTGCGCCTCGCGCTCACCTCGGCCAGTGAGGGGCAACTGGTCACCTTCGGCATCGTGCCCACCGCGCCCGAGACCGGTTACGGCTACATCCAGCGCGGCGCGGAGCGCGGTGCGCTGAGCCGCATCGCGCGCTTCGTCGAGAAGCCGGACCCCAAACGGGCGCTGGAGTTCGTGAGCTCCGGCGAGTACTACTGGAACAGCGGCATGTTCATGTTCGGCGCCCGCCGCTACCTCACCGAGCTCGCGCGTTTCGCGCCCGAGATTGCGCGCGCGTGCGAAGCCGCATTCGGCGCGGCGCGTGCCGATCTCGATTTCACCCGCGTGGCGTCCGAGGCTTTCGCCGCGTGCCCGGCTGACTCGATCGACTACGCGGTGATGGAGAAGACCGCGGATGCCGTGGTGGTGCCCCTCGCTGCCGGCTGGAGCGACGTCGGCTCGTGGGCTGCGCTCCATGAGGCGAGTGAGGCGGATGCCCGCGGCAACGTCGCGCACGGGGATGTGATCACCGAGGACTCGGAAGGGCTGCTACCTGCACTCCGAGAGCCGGCTGGTATCCGCGGTGGGGCTCAAGGACCACGTGGTTGTCGAGACCAAGGACGCAGTGATGGTGGCGCCCAAGAGCCGCGTGCAGGATGTGAAGAAGCTGGTGCTGCAGCTCAAGGAGCGCGGTCGCTACGAGCATTCGCTCCACCGGGAAGTGTTTCGCCCCTGGGGCAGCTACGACAGCCTCGAGGCCGGGCCGCGCTTCCAGGTCAAGCGCCTGAAGATCAAGCCCGGCGCGACGCTGTCGCTCCAGCTGCATCATCATCGCGCCGAGCACTGGGTCGTGGTGGCCGGCACGGCGCGGATCACGCGCGGCGAGGAAGTGTTCCTGCTGGAGGAGAACCAGTCGACCTACATCCCGATCGGCGTCAAGCACCGCATCGACAACCCGGGCATGATTGCGCTCGAGATCATCGAAGTGCAGTCGGGCTCGTATCTCGGCGAGGATGACATCGTGCGCTTCGAGGACCGCTACGGCCGCCAGGGCACGACGACCTGAGGGCGCCCCATGACCAATCTCAATTCCTTCAAGGCCTACGACATCCGCGGCCGCATTCCGGACGAGATCAATGAATCGTTCGCGTACGACGTCGCCCGCGCCTACGCGGCGTTCGTGAAACCGAAGCGCGTGGCGGTCGGCTACGACATTCGGCTGTCCTCGCCGGGGCTCGCCGTGGCCGTCAGCCGCGGGCTGATGGACGCAGGCGTGGACGCGCTGGACATCGGCCTGTGGGGGTCTGAGGGCGTGTATTTCGCTACTTTCGCCGAGAATCTCGACGGCGGTGTCATGGTCACGGCGAGCCACAATCCGCCCGACTACAACGGCATGAAGTTCGTGCGCGAGGGAGCACGTCCGATCAGTGCGGATACCGGACTCCAGGACATGCGCGCCCTCATCGAGAGCGGGCGGCTGCCGCCGAAAGCGGCACGTCCGGGCAGCGAGCAACCGCTCGACATCCGCGGCCGCTACCTCGAGCACCTCCTGAGCTACGTCGACGCGAAAAAACTGCGACCGCTCAAGGTGGTGGTGAACGCGGGCAACGGCGGGGCAGGGCTCATCGTCGATCAGCTCGAGTCGCACCTCCCGTTCACGTTTATCAAGGTCAACAACAAGCCCGATGGCACCTTCCCGAACGGCGTACCGAATCCGATGCTGGAGGAGAACCGCGCAACGACCGCGGACGTAGTACGGCGCGAGCGGGCCGATGTCGGCATCGCCTGGGATGGCGACTACGACCGCTGCTTCTTCTTCGACGAAACGGGTCAATTCATCGAGGGCTATTACCTCGTCGGACTCCTCGCTGAGGTGTTCCTGCGCCAGGAGCCGGGCGCGCGCATCGTCCACGATCCGCGCCTCACCTGGAACACGCTCGACATCGTACAGCGCGCGGGCGGCACGCCGGTGCTGTGCAAGTCGGGACATGCCTTCATCAAGCAGAAGATGCGCGAGGTGGATGCCGTCTACGGTGGCGAGATGAGCGCCCACCACTATTTCAGGAAGTTCTCCTACTGCGACAGCGGCATGATCCCGTGGCTCCTGGTGCTGTCGGTGATCAGCGAGCGCCGCCAGTCGCTCGCCGAGCTGGTCGGGGAGCGCATGCGGCTCTTTCCGGCGAGCGGTGAGATCAACCGCAAGCTGACGACCGCCGCGGCTTCGATCCTCGCGAAGGTGCGCGCGCACTACGAGCCGCGGGCGGCGTCGATCGACCTCACCGACGGGTTGTCGATGGAGTTTTCCAACTGGCGCTTCAACCTGCGCGGCTCGAACACCGAGCCCCTGGTGCGTCTCAACGTCGAGTCGCGGGGGAGCGAGTCGCTGATGCGCGAGAAGACCGCCGAGGTGCTGAAGCTCGTCGACGGGTGAGGGGCGCGAAGCACGCCGGCGCTCCTCGACTCACCGCCTGCCGCGGCGATCCGCGCGCAGTTCTTTGAGATCTCCCTCCCAGTGCATCTTCCCTCGCATCTCCAATCACTCGCGGCGTTGGAGCTTGGCCTCGCGATCCCCACGCCAAAGCCGGACGGCGCGGGATTTCCGGATGTACTCATCGCGGGTAGCAAGGGGCAGGCGATGCGCCCGTGCCGTGGCGGCAATCAGCCGATCGGCGGGATCGCCGCGGAAGCTACGGGGCAGGCGGTCGAGTGCGATAACAATTTCTGCGTCCAGCGCTAGAATCTTGACTACCCCAGGCGCAGAGGCACGCCGCAGCCAATCAGCGAAGGGCAGAGGCAGTTCGATCCGCTTCTTGCTGTGAAGCATCTGTGCCTCCCAGAGGCTGATCGCAGGGAGAAATACCTGCTGCGCTTCGGCGGTGCGATCCAATGCCCTCCGTTCCGAAGCGGTCAGCTCGGGGCTCCCGGTGAGCCACCACAGCCACATGTGGGTATCGAGCAGTACCCTCAACGCGCCGCCTCGAAATCCTCATCCCTGAGAACCGACTCGCCCGCAGCCGCGTGCACCTGCCCGCCGAGCGCACGCAGCTGTTCCCACGGCCTGAGCCCGTCATCCGGGCCTCGCGCCGGCTCGAGACGCGCGACAGTCTTGCCGCGACGCTTGATCGTGACCGGCTGGCCGCTCTTTTCCACCTTGCGTATTAGATCAAGGCAGTGCGCCTTGAAGTCAGTCACCGAAATGTCCATTTTCGTATCATAAATGGTCATTTCAGGCGCCTCAAGCCGCGGCCGAGTCTGTGACGTGCGACCCGCCGGCCCCTTCAGGAACTTGGCAAGCGGTCAGGCGCGGAAAACCCTTTCCGGAGGCTTTGCGCCCGGTCCGCCCCGGGTCACGCACCTGCCCCCAGGGTCGCACACGGCGCCTCCACGGCCCGCGAGATCTAGCATTTCTGCATCATCCGCACGCGAGGAGAGGGTTGAATTGAGGTCGAATCCCGAGTAATGTAGCAACATTGCTACATTTGTGGATAGGGACTCTCGATGACGAAAACTGTCACTACTCTCTCGAGCCGGGAATTCAACCAGGACACCAGTCGCGCAAAGAAGGCTGCCCGTAAGGGCCCGGTGTTCATTACCGATCGTGGCCGGCCAGCCCACGTGCTGCTTACGGTCGAGGACTATCACCGGCTCGCGCACGCCTCGTTTGGGGCGCAGTCCCTCGGGGATTTGCTCGCGATGCCCGGCGCCGAGGATATCGAGTTCGATCCCCCGCGCTTGCGTGGCCCGCTCGTCAAACCCGTGGATTTCTCCTGATGTATCTCCTCGATACGAACGTCGTGTCTGAGCTGCGCAAGGTCAAAGCCCGGCGAGCGCACTCGAAAGTCACGGCTTGGAACGACAGCGTGGCGCCTGCTGAAACGTTCATATCTGCGATCACCGTGATGGAGCTCGAATTGGGCATCCTGCGCATCGAACGGCGCGATTCCGGGCAGGGATCGATCATGCGGGGCTGGATGGACAAGCACGTACTTCCGGCATTTACCGGGCGCGTCTTGCCGATCGATACGGTGGTTGCGCAACGCTGCGCGGCGCTGCACGTGCCGGATCCGAGACCCGAACGCGACGCTTTCATCGCCGCGACCGCGCGCGCTTACGGCATGACGGTTGTGACGCGGAACATAGAGGACTTCGAGTCGATCGGCGTTGCGACCCTCAACCCGTGGGAGTGGGAGGCGGCGTAAGCCGCTTCCTCAGGCTCTGCGCCGCGCGCTGCGCCGCGTGCCCGTCCCAGAGCGGCACTTTTCTGCCCTTGGGCCAGCGGCCTGCGAGCGCCTCGCGCGCGGCCGCGACCAGTCCTGCGGGCTTCAGCAGCCGGTTGGTGCCCTCGCTGATCGTGATCGGACGCTCGGTATTCTCGCGCAGCGTCACGCAGGGGATGCCGAGATAGGTGGTCTCCTCCTGCACCCCGCCCGAGTCGGTAATGGCGATGGTGCAACGGATCACGAGGTTCATGAACTCGATGTAGCTCAGCGGCTCGGTGACGCGAATGGCCGGTGCGCTGGTGATCGCGCCGAGAAGTCCGAAGTCCTCCAGCCGTTTGCGGGTACGCGGGTGGATCGCGAACACCACGGCGAGCTCGCGCGACAGGGCGACGAGCTGCGTGGTGAGCTCGGCGAGCTTGTCGCGCTCATCGACATTGGACGGGCGATGCAGCGTCACGACCGCGTAGGGTGAGCCCTCGAGCTTGAGGCGCTTGGCCGTCTCGGCCTCTTCGATGCTCGCGCGCAGCATCTCGAAGGAGTCGATCATGATGTTGCCGATGCAGTCGATCTTTTCTCGCGGCACACCCTCGGCGATAAGGTTTGCATCAGCGTCCGGCGACGGAGTCCAGAGGAGATCCGCGATTGCATCCGTCACCAGGCGGTTGATCTCCTCCGGCATGCGCCGGTCACGGCTGCGCAGGCCCGCCTCGAGGTGCACCACCGGGATCCAGAGCTTCGCGCCGACCATGGCGCAGGCGGCCGTGGCGTTCACGTCCCCCACGACCACGATCGCGTCGGGGCGCTCGGTGCTGCAGACCGCCTCGTAGGCGATCATCGTGCGCCCGGTCTGCTCCGCGTGGGTGCCGCTTCCGATCTCGAGATGGTGCACGGGCTCGGGCAGGCGCAGGTCGGCGAAGAAGGCGTCCGACATGTTCGCGTCGTAATGCTGACCGGTGTGCACGATGCGGGGTTCGCACCAGCTCTCGCGCGCGAGCGCGTGGTAGAGGGGCGCCACCTTCATGAAGTTCGGGCGGGCGGCAGCGATCAGGTGAACGACTTTTGAGCTCAAACGGTGTGGGCCTCCTCAAAAACGCGACAGGGCATCGACGGCCTTAATCAGCGCCCCGCAATACTCACGTAACCCGCGCCGGAGTACTCTACCGAGGCTTGCTTGGTCCGGCGTGAACTGTACCTTGACCTCATTGTGTCTGCACACGGAGACACTGGTGGCGGGGCGGGTGCGCGGGTAACTTTCATCGTTCAACCACCTACGGGGACTACCTCATGGCGCTTTGGAAAGACACGAATACCGGAACCGCTTCCCCATCCCCCGCCCCCGGACCTGCGAGCCCGCCGCCGCACGCACGGGAGCCCGACCGAACCAACGTGGCGCCGCTAAGCCCCGAGGCCCGCCGGCCGGCACCGCGCCAGGAGATGAAGGAATCCATCATCTCCTCCGACCTCACCATCGAGGGCAAGATCGTCGGCTCCGGCCACGTGCGCATCGCAGGCCGTTTCAAGGGCGACGTGCAGGTTGACGGCAATGTGAGCCTCGACGCCGGCGCGCGTCTCGAGGGCCAGGTCAAGGCGAGCGTCGTGAGCGTGGGCGGTGAGCTGATCGGCAACATCGACAACGCCAAGCGGGTCGAGCTGCTCGAGACCGGCGTCATCAACGGCGACGTGAAAGCCGGGTCACTGACGGTGGCCGCCGGCTCGCGCATGCGCGGCCAGGTGGAGTTCGGCTACGAAGTCGAGGGCCGCGCCAAGGCTGACAACAAGGGCTTCGGCAACGCATGAGCGTTGCGGCTCGCCCGGAGAACGCGGGCAAGACGCGTACCTGCCCGCACTGCAAGGCGACGATCCTCGAGAGTCTGACGATCTGCCCGGGCTGCCTGCACCACCTGCGCTTTGACCAGGAGGCGGCGAAGCGACAGGTCGCGGCGGCTTCGGCGTTGCGCGTCGAAGGGGTGATCGCCCACCCCTCGACGGCGACCGTGCCGTGGGAATACTTCGTGGTGATCTCAGTCCGCAACGAGCGCGGCGAGGAAGTAACGCGCCAGGTAGTCAACGTCGGCGCTCTGCAGAACGCCGAGAAGCGCACGTTCACGCTATCGGTCGAGGTGATGCAGCCGCAGCCGGTGGTGGTCCCCAATAAGCCGGCCGCGGCACCGGGAATTGCCAAAGCACCCGCGGGCGTCGCGGCGAGGCCCCCCGGCGGCACCGCGCCCGCCGCCGGCACACAGGCGAGGCCGGGCGGGATAGCGGCTCCCGGCATGGCGCCCAGGCCCCCCGCGGGCACCGCCCCGGGTCAGGCCGCGAAGCCGTCTCCGGCGGCGCCGGCGAGGCCAACCCCGGGGAACCTCCCGCCCAGGCGCTGAAGGCACGCGCTTCCTAAAAGCTCTGCTGGGTCGTTACCAGGAACTGCACGCGGCGAATGGTGCCGGCGGCGGTCTCGAAGGGGAACGCGACGTCCACGTGGATGACGTTTCCGAGACCTGAGCGCGCATTGCCGAAGCGCAGCCCGAAGCCCGCATCCTTCAGGAGCCCGAGCGAGGGCTCGGCGAGCGGCGGCTCGCCCCAGGTGCGTCCGGCGTCGAAGAAGATCGCGCCTCCCACCCGAAACAGCCGGAACGGGAACCAGTCGGTGTAGTAACGCTGCTCGATCGTCCACAGCGCGCGCGCGGTGCCGTCCTGGTAGCGCAGCGGATAGCCCCGCAGGCCGTTGTCGCCGCCGAGCAGCACCTGGTTGTCGAGGTCGAGTCGCCACGCCTTGGTGCCGACCAGCGTCGTGAAGAACAGCCACTTGCTGCTCTGCTCGAGGTAGTAGCGGACCGAGGCGTCGGCGACGCCGTTGTAGAGCGTGCCGTCCTCCACCCGCCCGGAGAAATCGCTCGCCAGCAGCAGCGTCGATTTGCCGTCATCGCCGCGAAAGCCGCGGCCCGCCGTGCTCTGGAAGATGAGCGCGCTGCGGCTCGAGCCGAGGGCCGAGTCCGCCCAGCCGACGCGCAGCGTGGTGATGGTGCCGAGATAGAAGTCCTCGGTGCGCAGGATCTGGTCGTGGTTGTAGAGCCGCACGTAGTCGTCGGCGACCAGGTCGTACTCCACCCACGGATAGACGAAGCGGCGGTCCTCGGGCAGCACCGTGGCTCCGGTCCAGGTGCTCACCGGGGAGAACTGGTACTCGTCGTAGGTCACGCCCGTGCTCAGGCGCTGCACCCAGCCGTTCTGTAGTCCTGGCGACCAGCCGCCGTAGGCGGACAGAAAGTTATGTTGGGAGTGGAACTGATCGATGATGTTGCCGCGATCGTAGAGTGAGTCGGTCTGCGCATCGTCGTTGCCGCTCACGCCGCCGGCCTCGCGCGTGTCGAGCGCGTAAAAGGGGCGGTTGAGGGCAAAATCATGGAGGTGACCGTCGCTGTTGTCCGCGTAGGCCAGGCTGACATTCGTCCAGCTGCCGAAGGCATGGGTGTTCGATACCGCCAGGAGCGATTCGGTCCGGTCGACGTTGGTGGTGCGGCTCACCGCGATGTCGGTGCCGGTGCCGGCGAGATTCAGCTCTTCCAGTTGCACCCCGGTTGAGTTGGTGCCGCCAGTGCGCGAGTAGTTGAAGCCGGGGTTGAGCGTCCACACATCCCGGGTCGTCACCCGCAGGTCGACCTTGCCGTCGTGATACTTCACCGGGCGGATCCAGGCGTCGTAGAAGTAGTCGTTGGCGCGCAAAATTCGCTCAGTCTCATCGATCAGGCGCCGCGAGTAGCGATCGCCCGGCTTGAACAGCAGCTGGTTGCGGATCACGCCGGCGCGGGTCCTGCCGTGCAGCCGGTCGGCGAGGCGGAACAGCGCAGATGTTGTCCTTCGGGTCGTCGAGATTGAAGATGTTCTGGTTGTCGATGAGGACCTCGCCGATGACGGCTCCCGAGGCCTCGAGCTCCGCGTCCGACGGGATGCCGGGCGTCTCGGGCGGCGGCACCCCTACGGGCAGGGCCCGGGAGGAGGCCGCCGCTTCCGTCTCGACCGCGGGCGCATCCAGTGCGGATGCGGCGGCGGGCAGCAGCAGGACGAGGAGCAGCACGGCGGCCCGATGCCGCACGAGGAGCTGATTTTCCCGGCGCTGAAGCCGCAGCGTCCTGTGCATCCCGCCATTGTGCCCCGGTGGTGCCGAAGGCGGGGTGCTTGGATAGCAGTTCCGGGACCGTCGCCTCAGGGCGACGCCAGCGGGAACTGAAATGTGACTCAATCCCGGACCGGCCGGCCGCGGGTGTCAATAAATCGCGCGCGGCTCCCGAGGCCGCAGCGTTCGAGGCATTCCTCGCAAGCGCCGCGGCCCGGGAGATCTGCACCCGCCGGGGCTTCAGCCTCTCAGAACTTCCCGGTCTGGTAGTCCATGAAGGCCTGGTGCAGCTCCTCGTTCGTGTTCATGACGAACGGGCCGTACTTCGCCACCGGCTCGCGCAGCGGCCGGCCGGCGACCAGGATCGCCCGGGCGCTCTTGCCGTCCGCGCCGGCCGTGATGCCTTCGAGCTGCACCTGCGGGCCGGCGCCGAGGACGGCGAGCTCGTGGGCTCCCACCGTCTTCGCTGCCGTGCCCTCACCGACGCGGACCGAGCCCTCGAAGACATAGACGAACGCGGCGTAGTCGCCAGGCAGCGTCTCGGTGAACTTCGCCCCGGCCTCGAGCGCGAGGTCGAGATACGTCGGGTCGGTTGCCGGCTGCGCGATGGGGCCGGAGACCCCACCCACTTGCCCGGCGATCACCTTGACGCTGATCCCGGGGCCGGGCGTTGCGGTCGGAATCCGCTCGGGCCCGAACTCCTGGTACTTGGGCGCCGTCATCTTTTCGCGCGCCGGGAGGTTGAGCCACAGCTGAAATCCCCGCATGCGGCCCTCCTGCTGCTCGGGCATTTCCGAGTGCACGAGCCCGCGGCCCGCGGTCATCCACTGCACGCTCCCCGGCACCAGCACGCCCTCGTTGCCGTGGTTGTCGCGATGGCGCATGCGGCCATCGAGCATGTAGGTGACCGTCTCGAAACCGCGATGCGGATGGTCGGGGAAGCCCGCGATGTAGTCCTCGGGCTTGTCAGTCCCGAACTCATCGAGCATGAGGAAGGGATCGAGGTCGGGAAGCTGCGGCTGCCCGATGACCCGCGTGAGCCGCACGCCCGCACCGTCGGACGTCGGCATACCCCGTACGACACGCTCCACGGTGCGCGTAGCCAGCTGGCCGTTCATGATGAAATCCTCCTCCCGGTGAATCGTTCCACTATCAGGTCTCGGTCGCTCGTTTCAAGAGTGAAGCGAACGCCCCTCAGGCCGCGAGCGCATCCACGGAGGCGATCGCAGCGCGCGCAGCGGTGAGGCTTGCCTCGCGCTGCTGCGGCGAGATCGCGAGCCCCTCGGCGTGCACGAAGCGCACCTTGCTGATACCGAGAAAGCCGAACAGGAACCTCAAGTACGACTCGCTGAACTCACCCCGGTCCGCCGCCGCGCTCACGCTGCCGCGCGCCATGGCTACGATGATCTCCTTGCCGCCCGCGAGCCCCTCGGGGCCGTTCGCCGTGTAGCGGAAAGTCCGGCCCGCGACCGTGATGCGATCGATCCACGCCTTGAGCTGCGACGGGATCGAGAAGTTATAGATCGGCGCGCCGATCACCACCACGTCCGCGGCAAGAAACTGCTCGAGCGCCTCAACACTGCGCGCGGCCTCGGACTCATCGCTTCGCGCCAGCGACTTCGGCGAGAGATGCGGCAGCTCCTCAGCGGCGAGGTCGAGATAGGTCACCTCGGTGCCGGGGTGTGTGGCCTTGAGGCGGGCGACGATCTCCTTCGTCAGCAAACGGGTCGCAGAGGCACCGCCCAAGATGCTCGAATCGATGTGCAGAAGGTTCATGACTGCTCTCCATTGCCTTATGGCTTGCCAGAGAGCTTAATGAATAGGACGATGGTTGAGTATCCAGTACAACTGGAACGTATCGTTCTATATTTGGTGTCAATATGGGTAGGGAAATGCAGCCGCTCGAGGGCTTCTACTACTTCACTCAGGTAGTGGATAAGGGCGGGTTCGCGAAAGCCGCCCGCGCGCTCGCGATCCCGAAGTCGCGCCTCTCGCGGCACGTGGCCGCTCTGGAGACGCGGCTCGGTGTACGGCTCGTCAACCGCTCGACGCGACGCTTCGTGGTGACCGACGTCGGTCACGAGGTCTACCAGCACGCGACCGCGATGCTGGCCGAGGCGGACGCCGCAGTCGAAGTGGTGGAGTTCGCCCGCGCTAAGCCCTGCGGGACGCTGCGCGCGAGCTGCCCGGTGGCGCTCGCGCAGTCATCCCTTGCGCCACTGGTGCCGGCGTTCCTCGAGCGTTATCCCGCGATCCGCCTCGAGCTGCACGTGAGCAACCGCCGTGTGGACGTGCTGGCGGAGAGCTTCGATGTGGCACTGCGCGTGCGCACCAAGCCCACCGGCGAGGACGGTCTCGTGATGCGCACCTTCCGCGAGGTGGACGAGTTCCTGGTGGCGAGCCCCGCGTACTTGAGCCGCTCGCCGCCGCTTGCGGAGCCCGCGCAGCTCAAGGAACACACGACGCTCGACTACGCCGGCGAGATCGACCGGCGCCCGTGGGAGCTCCTCGGGCCTGAAGGTCAGAGCGTGACGGTCGAGCATCGCCCACGCATCGTCTGCCATGACTTCGTGGTGCTGCGCGCCGCGGTGGTTGCGGACCTCGGCGTGGCCCGCCTGCCGGAGAGCGTCGTGCGGCAGGACCTGAAGAGCGGGGCATTGATGCGCGTGCTCGCCGAGTGGCGCAGTCCCCAGGGCATCGTGCACGTCGTGTTTCCGACCCGGCGCGGCATGCTGCCCGCGGTGCGGGCATTCATCGATTTCCTCGCCGAGCGGCTGCCGGCTACGCTGTAAGTTAAATGGCTGTACGTCGCTCTCGCGGGCGGTGCGTTGCCAGGGGGAACGGACCTGGCGGCGCGGATCCGCAGGTGACTCGCCAACCGTGACACGGCGAAGCGGCGCGCGCCTTAGACTAGGGATATCCGGAGGTCCGGCGGGTAATCGACGTATGAGAACCTCCCCTTCACTCGCCTCTCGCGGGCTCGCTATCCTCGGGCTCCTGGCCCTGGCCGTGCTCGGCAGCGCGCGCGCGGATGAGCCCGATCCCCCCGGGCGCGCGGCGCGCCTCGGGTATTTCGAGGGCGCGGTATCGTTCGAGCCCGCCGGCACGCAGAACTGGACCTCCGCCGAGCGCAATCGCCCGCTGACCACCGGTGATCGTCTGTGGACGGAGGAGGACGCGGTCGCCGAGCTCGACCTCGGCTCAGCGGTCATTCGCCTCGGCGCGATGACGGGATTCGCGTTCCTCAATCTCGACGACACCCACGCGCAGATGCAGCTCTCCGCGGGCGTCATGATCGTGCGCGTGTGGGACATGTCCGGCGGGCAGAACTACGAGATCGACACGCCGAATCTTGCTCTGACGCTGCAGCAGCCGGGCATGTACCGCATCGAGGTCGATGAGTCGGGCGGTACCACCACCATCAAGGTGAGCGAGGGACAGGCGCTCGCGATCGGCTCGGACCAGTCGATCCCGATCAGCACGCAGCAGGTGATGACCTTCGCCGGCACGACCACGCTCTCCTATAGCGCGGCGACCTTAGGTCCCCCGGACGATTTCGACACCTGGTCGGCGACGCGCGACGGCCAGCAGGAGCAGTCGCCATCGTGGCAGTACGTCGCCGACGACACGCCGGGGACCGATGCGCTGGATGACAACGGGCGCTGGATGAACACGCCCGAATACGGGCCCGTGTGGACGCCGGTGGTGGTCGCCGCCGGGTGGGCTCCGTACCGCTTCGGGCACTGGGTGTGGATTGCACCGTGGGGCTGGACGTGGGTCGACGATGCGCCGTGGGGCTACGCGCCGTTTCACTACGGACGCTGGGTGAGCTGTGGCGGCTCGTGGTGCTGGATCCCGGGACCGCGCGGCTCGCGGCCGGTATTTGCGCCCGCGCTGGTCGCGTGGACCGGCGGACTGCCCGCGCCTCCGGGGAGTGTGGCGCGCAATATCGGCTGGTTCCCGCTCGGGCCGCGCGAGGTGTATGCGCCCGCGTACCCGGTGAGCAACGGATACCTCGTCAACGTCAACACTGCCAACACGACGATCACGAGCGAGGCCTACATCACCAACGTGTACCAGAAGCGCGTGACCAACATCCGCTACGTCAACGGCACGAGCACCGCCGCGACCACGGTGCCGCAGAATGTGTTTATCTCGGCGCAGGCCGTTGCCCGGCACACGCTGCCGGTGACGGCCGCGGCGCTCGCTGCCATGACGGTCGCCGCCGCAGCGCCCGCGATCGCGCCGATTCGTCAGAGTGTGTTGGGATCGGGGACGGGGCCGAAGGCGAATCCGCCGCCGCCGGCTCTCGCCAATCGTCCGGTGGTGGCGCACACCCTACCGCCGCGCGCACCGGCCTCCTTCGACAGGCAGCTCGCCGCCATCCAGGCGAACGGCGGCCGGCCGCTCGCGCCCGCGGAGCTCGCGCGACTGCAGCCCGGCGCGCCGACTGCCGAAGTGCACATGCTGACCGCCAAGGCGTCGCGTTCGCAGCCGCCGTCGCAGCCGAGCCTCGGCGAGCGCGCACGCGCGCTCGAGAGCCCCGCAATTCCACCTGCGACGACGACGCGCTCGTTCGTCCACGATACGACGCCCGCTGCGACGCCGGCGCCGCGCACGGACCGCCCGCCGTGGGCCCCGCAGCGCTCGTTCTCAACCGAGGAGCCGACGCACGCCGTCGGTCAGCAGTCGACCATGTCCGTCTATCACACGGATACTCCGCCCGCTCAAGTCGAGGTGAGGTCAGTGCCCGTTGAGCACAGGACGGAGCCCACGACACGGACGCCGGCGTCGAGCTCGCCGCCTGCGGCCCACGCGCAGCAACAGCAGCAGCAGAAGACGGAGTCACATCCGCAGGCGTCTAAGAAGGAGTCGCGGGAGGAGTCGAGGTCGAAGGCGGCCGGGTCGAGCGAGAAGCCGGAGAAGTAGATTCGGTGCCGGACTGTCAGGGCCAAAGGTGCCCACCCTGACGGTGTTCCAGTGATTATCAGCTGGCACCCTCTAATTCCTCACGCAGCACCCGTCGCAGCGTTGTCTCGAGCGATTCATGCTTGCGCTTCATGTGCTCACGAAGGGCTGCGTTGATCATCGACTGGTAGTTGCCACCGCCGGCGGCATCTACCTGCGACTTGAACCAAGACAGAACATCGTCATCCAGACGGATGGTTATTCGCGTCTTGCCGGAACTGGGCGCAACCACGGCGCCGCGTTTTGCCTTAGAAAAGTTGTAGCGCTTGCGCATTAGCGTCTCCAATAACGTTTGCGCTCTCCCCGGCTCGCCCGACGTGAAGAAATGATGCGAATGCTTGCTCCAGCGTACGCGAATATGGTGACCAGGATTCGGCCTGTTGGGTCAGCGGCCAGAGCGATGAACCGCTCTTCGCCGACGGCGTCCGGGTCAGGCATAGTTAGAGCACGCGGGTCCTCGAGAGACAACACTGCGTCCGCAAAGTGAACCTCATGCTTGGCGAGATTCGCTGCGGCCTTATCCGGATCCCACTCGTACCCGTCCATGGGAAGTGTATGTACCTATGTACACAGGCGTCAAGCTTCGGAATCGACCGCTTGATTACGGGAAGCTAGCCCGCGCGATCAACGCTTAGTCAGCTGCGTACTGCAAGGCGTCGCGCTCCAACTCCCTGACGAAGTCGCGCACTTCCTCGCGCGTACAAAGCTCGCCTTCCAGTAGCGCGTGCAGAATCGCTTCCAGATGCACGCGCACCGCCACCGCCAGCACCGTCGGTGGATAGCGTAGCCCCTCTAGGAAGTCGTTGAGCTCGTCCAGACACTCCTCAACCGTCCCGTCTGCCGCAGTCGTATCTGTGAATGACATGAGAGGGATCCTCGAGCCCGCCAGAGGCGCAACCATACACGACTTGCGCTGCGCCGACGCGTTGGCGCAGCGCGCGCCTTCCATTTCTGGACGAACCCGGAGGCAACGCACGATTCCAAAGTTGCGCGCGCTCACTAGACTGCGCCCCGACGACACCGAACCAACAACTGTCGTTGAGGAGCATCACGATGAACAGTTTCACTCTTACCGCGGTCGGCAACCTGGCGCGCAACCCGGACCTGGTGTCCAAGGGCGAGAAGAGTTACGCAAAGCTATGCCTAGTCGCCAACGACTACGCAGGCAAGGATGAGGAGGGGGCGGCACGGGAAGTCACGACCAGCCTGTGGTTCGTGGCCTTTGGCGCCCTGGGAGAGTCCATTGCGCGTCACGCACGCAAGGGCGATCAACTGATCATCGAAGCGCGCGTTCGCTCCAGCAACTGGACTGACGAGCAGGGCGAGAAGCAGTACGACCACTCCTTCATCGTTCAGGGGTTCCGCTTCGGCGCGCCCGGCAAGGTGAAGCGGGAAGAGCGCGAAGCCCGCCGTGGTGATGACGCGCACAGCGCGGCAACTGCTCATGCCTGAGCGAATCGTGACTTCGACGCTTCAACCAAGGAGGTCAGCGATGAAAGGCCATCGACTTGCCTGTGTAAGCCTCCGCTTCCGTAGGACTGCTGCCCTGCTGGTCACAATGGCCCCAACGCTCGCTCTGGCCCAGGCGACCTCGCCATTCATGACGGGCGCTACGGCCCTGCAAACCAACATCCTCGCTTGGCTCACGCCGATCGCCATCATTCTCGTCATGGCGCTCGGGGCGATGGCTATGGCAAACCGAATGTCCTGGGGGTGGTGTATCGGCGCAATTCTTGGGATAGCCATTGCTTTTGGAGCACCACAGATCGTCACGTGGGTACGCGGGATGTTTGGTGTCTGAATCGCGCATATGCCCAGCCGCAACGCCGGACTCGTCGCCGACCCGCTGTTCGTGGGTGCTACCCGGCCACCGATGCGCTGGGGCGTCACGTACTCGGCGTTGCTCTTCAACTTAGTTTTTACGATGGAGTCGTTTCTGCTCACCAGGAACCTGTTGACGCTTCTGCTGTGTGCGCCGATTCATGGTGTATCCACCCTACTGTGTGCGCGGGATCCCCGCTTCTTCGATCTCGTGATGCTGTGGAGCCGCACCCGGCTGCCGGCCGCGCTTTCGAATCTGTCGCGCTGGAAGGCCAGCAGTTACAGCCCGTTGACGCTGGATCTGCCGCGCCGCGGCGGCAGACGCATCGCCGTGCCAGGTGGCTGCGGCGCGCTTGGGACTGGGGAGGTCGCGAGTGAGTAGCGTACCGCGGGCGGCGGCGCTGCAGCGGGAGCGTAGCGCCGCTGAGCATATCCCCTATACGGCTCACGTTGCCGAGAACGTAGTGTCCACTGCTAATGGGGACTATCTGCAGGTCTTCAGCCTTGGGGGCGCGAGCTTCGAAAGCGCGGACGACGAGCAGCTCAATAACTGGCACGAGAGACTGAACGTCCTGTGGCGGAACCTGGCCAGCCCGGATCTGTCGCTGTGGACGCACGTGATCCGTCGACGCGAGCGTGCGATTGGAGTGTGCCGGACGCACCTCCCCGGATTCGGGAGCTCGCTGGCGGCTCGCTACGCAAGCCGCTTGGCCGGCGAGACCCTCATGCTCAACGAGTTGTACCTGGCGATTCTATACCGTCCGGCAGCAGGTCTCGCCGCGGGGTTGGTATCGCGCGCGCTCGCCGGGACACGTCGCCGCGATCGCACCGTCGAGCTTGCCCAAGCGCTCGACACGTGTGGCAAGCTCGCGCAGACCGTGCGCGCCTCGCTCACGCGCTACGAGCCGGAAGCGCTCGGGGTCTACCGCCTTGGCAATATGTGGTGCTCGAGTCTGCTCGAGTACCTGGCGATGCTGGTCAACGGCGAGTCACGCCGCGTGCCCCTGCCAAGAGGACCGATTAACGAGGCGCTGGCAACTACGCGCCTGCTGTTTGGAAATGAGGCAATCGAGTATCGCACACCCACCGCGACCCACGTCGGCGCGATCCTTGGCATCAAGGAGTACCCAACACCGAGCGCTGTGGGGATGTACAACCGCCTGCTGTCAGCACCGTTCTCTCTGGTGCTCACGCACTCGTTTACGTTTCTCAGCAAAGCATCCGCTCAGGCGCTGCTACAGAGGCAGTTCTATCGCATGGCCAATGCCGGGGACTTTGCAGTCTCGCAGGCGGTACAGCTCAAAGATGCGCTCGATGGGTTGACCAGCAACGAATTTGTAATGGGCGATCACCACTTTTCCCTGCAGGTACTCGCCGAGCCCGGGGAGGGCTCCACGCAGCGAGATGAACGGCGGCTGCAACCGTTGAATGATTGCGTAGCGCTAGCGCGCAGCATGCTGGCGGACACCGGCATGACCGTAGCGCGGGAAGACCTGGCCCTGGAGGCGGCATTCTGGGCGCAGTTGCCGGGCAACTTCGCGATGCGCCCGCGCAAGGCGCCAATCACCTCGCGCAACCTTGCGGCGATGGCGCCGTTCCACAACTTTCCTATCGGACGGGCGAGCGGCAATCATTGGGGTGATGCTCTGACGCTGCTGTGTACGCGCGCCCGCTCACCATACTATTTCTCCCTGCACGCGAGCGATCCGGCAGATCCCGACGGCGGCAGCCGTAAGGACACCGGGCATACCTTCATCTGTGGGCCGACCGGCTCGGGCAAGACCGTGTTCATTGGGTTTCTTGTGACCATGCTCGAGCGGCAGGGTGCGACGCAGATCATCTTTGACAAGGACCGGGGCTTGGAGATTCTTGTCCGGGCTCTGGGGGGCGAGTATCTCGCCCTTCGGCACGGAGCGCCTACCGGTTTCAATCCTCTGCAGCTTCCGCCAGCGGCCGCGCACGTGGAGTTCCACAAGGCCTGGCTGCGCATGCTGATACGCGCACCCAGTGGTCGCCCCCTGACGGCCCGCGAGGAGGGCGATCTCGAGCAAGCGCTGCGTGGCACGTTAGCCCTGGCGCTACCTGCGCGCCGGTTGTCACGGTTGCTGGAGTTTCTCGATCCGACGGATCCGGAAGGAATGCACGCGCGGCTGGCGCGCTGGTGCGAAGTCAGTCGCGGCGACTACGCGTGGGTATTCGACAACCCGGAGGACTCGATCGTGGCGCGGCTCTCGGGTCGGCCTGTCGTAGGCTTCGACGCGAGTGAGTTTCTCGATCACGAGCTGACCCGCGCGCCGGTGACACTCTATATGTTTCACCTGGTGCGACAGTTGCTCGACGGGCGGCGCCTGGTGTGCTGGATGGACGAGTTCTGGAGGCTGCTGGCAGATCCTGCGTTCGAGAGCTTCGCGCGCGAAGGCCCCAAGACCTGGCGCAAGCTGAATGGCGTCATGTGTTTGGCGACGCAGAGTCCGAGCGATGTGCTCGACAGTCCAATCAGCCGCACCATCATCGAGCAGACCGCGACCAAGGTGTTCTTTCCCAATGCAGACGCCAGTGCAGAGGAATACACCGCGGGCTTCGGACTGACCGACCGCGAGTTCCGCCTGATCAAGGAGCAGCTCGAGCCGGGCTCGAGGAGCTTCCTCGTCAAACAAGGACATCACAGCATCGTGTGCCGACTCGATCTTCACGGCTTCGACGGCGAGCTGGCCGTGATCTCCGGACGCGCCCGCCATGTCGAGCTCATGCACCGGCTGATCGAGGAACACGGCGCGGACCCGGAGAGATGGTTGCCCGTCTTTATGAGCGGTGGACGGAGTGATTGAGGATCGCATTTCTTAGCAAGGAGTCGCCATGCGCACGCAACGGATTTCCTTCCTGTTGGCATTGACGATGCTCTTGGGCGCTGCCCCGGCCGCGCACGCGCAGTTTGCGGTGATCGACGTGGCAGCTGTGACCCAGCTGGTCTCGGAAGTCCAGAAGCTCGAACAACAGCTGGCCACGGCGCGCAACCAGCTGCTGCAGGCGCAGGCGGAGTTCCAGGCCATGACCGGAAACCGTGGCCTGCAGTCGCTCCTCAGCGGCACGGTGCGCAATTACCTGCCGCCCGACTGGTCGACCGTCCAGGGGGCGTTGCAGGGCGTCGCGGGTGCCGCAGGTGCTTACCCTACTCTGGCCGGGGATCTGGCGCGCGCCATCGCGGCAAACTCGGTCCTGACCCCGCAGCAGCTGTCGACACTCCCGGCCTCATCCGGTCAGTCTCTGCAGGCGGGCCGCCAGACGGCGGCACTGCTTCAGGCCCTGACACACGAAGCACTGGCCAACAGCAGCGACCGGTTCGCGGCCCTGCAACAGCTGATCAATGCGATCGGATCGACCAACGATCAGAAGTCCGTTCTGGAGCTGCAGGCCCGCATCGCTGCCGAAACCGGCATGCTGCAGAACGAGCGCACCAAGCTGCAGGACCTGTATCAGGGAGTGCAGGCGGAGCAATGGGCAAACGCCCAGCGCGCACGTGAGCTGATCATCTCGGGTCACGGTCAATTCTCCAACCGCTTTCAGGCGCATCCCTGAGTCAGCCGCGGGGAGCAGCGGGCGTGGGATTCTTTCAGACCTTCTGGACCTGGCTCGACGGGCAGCTGACGAGCTACATCGGAGCCAATACCGCGCTGATTGCGGCAGCTTTGGAGCCCGCAATCGTCACGCTCGCCACGGTGTACGTCATGGTGTGGGGCTACCTGCACCTTACCGGTCGGATCGAGGAGCCGCTCATCGAGGGTGTCAGACGCCTGGTCATGCTTGCTGTCGTGTTAGGGGCTGCGCTGCACCTGTGGCTCTACAACGCGGTCATCGTCGACACCTTCTACCGAGCCCCCGCGCAGCTCGCGAGCGCGGTTATAGGTGCTCCCGATCCCGTCACGACCGTGGATGCGATCTGGAGCCAGGGGGGAGCCGTTGCCGGTTATCTGTGGAACAACGGCGGAGTCCTGAGCGGCGACTTCGGATTCTACATCGCCGGCGCGATCGTCTGGGTATTGATCGGCCTGTTGTGCGTATACACGATGTTTCTCATTGCGCTGTCGAGCATCGCACTCGCGATGCTGCTCGCGCTCGGTCCGCTGTTCATCGCGCTGCTGCTCTTCAATGCGAGCCGCCGCTTCTTTGAGGCCTGGCTGGCGCAGCTGGCCAATTACGCGCTGATTACCATCCTGACGGTGTTGGTGGCCGCGCTGCTGCTCCAGATCGTCGAATCTTATGCGGCACAGACTGCGGCACGTGGCGCGGCGATCCTGACGGTCGACGCGCTCAACATGGTTCTGGTCTCAGTACTGGTGTTTCTACTGATGCGTCAAATCATGCCGATTGCGGCTGCGCTTGCCGGTGGTGTGAGCCTCAGCAGCTTCGGCGTGATCAGCCGCTTCATGGCCTGGGGCACGCAGCGCGGAGCGAACGTGGCGCGCGGTGCTGCGGGGCTTGCGGTAGAGCACCTGGCCAGTCCCCGCGCTCAATCGGATGCCCGCCCGACAGTGCAAGGCGCTTGGCGTAATAGCTGAAGCCATGTGATCGGCCGCTAACTGGGGAATGACAAGGAGGTCGAGTGCGTACGCTGCTGCTGCTCTCTGTCGTCGTGCTGGTGTGCGCTTGCACACCCCATGAAGTGCGTTGTGGGGGACGCCTCGAACCGATCAACGTTCCGGAACCGCCCGGGGGTGCCGATGCACACGTAGCCGGCAGATCGAATGCGGGGACCCCGTGACAGCTGATGCGGCACTGTCAGGTTACTTCCACGAGGCGACGACCTGGGACGCCGATCGGGTCGGCGCGGCGCGCCACAGCGCCCGCGTGGCCTGGAGAGTCGCAGCCTGCGGCTGGGTATGCGCGCTGGCGGGCAGTGTTGCTCTCGTGGTGCTGATGCCGTTGAAGAGAGTCGATCCGTTCGTCGTCCGAGTGGACAACACCACCGGCATCGTCGACGTGGTGCCCCTGTACACGGGGACGGCGCCCGCCGACCAGGCGGTCACCCGGTATTTCCTGACGCACTACATTACCGTGTGCGAGCGCTTCAACTTTCCCACCGCGGAGAGCGACTACCAGGAATGCGGAGCGTTTCACGCAGCCCAGCGCAATCAGGCCTGGTACGCGCTGTGGAACCCGAACAACCCTGCCTCTCCGCTCAACATGCACAGGGACGGCAGTACCGTGCGAGCACAGGTGGAGTCGGTGAGCTTCTTTAGGCGCGCGAGCGGCATGACCGACCTGGCGCAGGTTCGGTATCTGAAGGCGGAACGTCAGGGGATGGGCGGCGCGGAGCGCATCTCCCATTGGATTGCCACCATCCAATTCGCCTACACCGAGCCCTCGAAGGATCCAAAGCTGCGCGGCTGGAACCCACTCGGATTCAAGATCGTCGACTTCACTTCGGAGCCCGAGGTTGTAACGCAGCAGCCGGCCAGCACGGGGTGACGAGATGGCAGGGACACACGCGTTCGAGGGGATTCGTGCGGGCTTCGCCGCGAGCTGCGTCGCGCTGTGGGTGGCGCTGCACGCATTGGTCGCGTCGGCAGACGTTGTGCCCGAGCGCGGTTCCGTCGACAGCCGAATTCGCGTCGCCGCCTATGTTCCGGACGAGGTCTACCGGCTACGGGGTTACGCTGGCTATCAGATCGATCTGCAGTTTGAGGCAGGCGAAACTTTCGTGGGCCTGGGTGCCGGCGACATCGAGAGTCTCACTTTTGCCGCGCAGGAGAATCACCTCTTTCTCAAGCCGAAGGTGTCGGGCGTCAACACGAATCTCACGGTGTTGACCAGCCGCCGCGCCTATCACTTCGACTATGCAGCTACGGCTCGCCGCCCCGACCCCGAGGACCAGGACGTCATATATGTCCTGCGATTCACCTACCCGATACCACCGGCCTCAAGTCAGGATGCGACCGAACTCACGCGTCGCTTGAGTGGCGCGGGTCAGGCCACCCGCAATCTCGACTATTGGTACCGCGGCAGTCCTGGCCTGAAGCCGGTCGCCGCCTGGGATGACGGTGTGCAGACGCACCTCATCTTCGCCTTTCAGCAGGAGCTGCCGGCGATCTTTCTTCGTAACGACGACGGTAGCGAATCACTGGTCAACTTCACCGTCGACGGCTCCGGGGTGATCGTTCACCGGGTAAGCCGGCGGCTCGTCGTGCGCCGCGGGAAACTCACCGGGTGCGTCGTCAACGCGGCGTTCGGTAAAGCCCCCGAACGCGCGCTGTCCGGTACCGTGACACCGGGAGTGGAACGGGTTACGCGTGGTACGCACCCGTGAGCGCTCCACCGAACCTGCAAGACGCGGTTCCCGACCCGAATGTGCACGGCGAGCGCACGACGGCCATCGTTCACGCGGCTCGCAGCATGCAGTCCAGGGTCGGCAGTCTGCTCGCCGCGGCTCTCATGATCACCCTGGGGGTCTCGGCGCTTATCTGGTACTACGGCCATGCGCTCACGCGGACAACACGCATGCGCGAGGCGGCACAGACCGCGGCAACGCGTCGCGCGCAGGGCGAAATGCCGTTGCCGTCCCTAGGTGACATCGAGCCTCCGCGGGCGAGCAGCGCTGCAGTCATCGACGCTGCGGAATCGGGTTTGAAAGCGCACCGCGCGGATGTGCCACTTGCCGAAGCTCGTTCCGAATCGCCTGCCGCTTCCCCGTTCGACGCGGCGCTCGGCAACTCTGCAGCGCCTATAGAAGTGCACCCCATGGCCCCGACGCCTGGGCAATCCGCGCTCGCGCGGCGTCTGTCTGGGACCGTTCTTGCGCGAAGCTCTGAGTCCGAGCCCTCGACCGCGCAAATGCAGGGCCCACTTGCAGCGGCGAAAGGCGGCATGGGCGATTCCTCGGCTACTGGCGCCGATCCTGATGCGGGGGCTCGCGGCGCGCGCGTTCGTGGCGATGAGGGCCTGCAGGGGTTGCTGCGCACAGCAGCGACACCCGCCGTGGCAGCCGAGGTCATGTCGACGCAGCGATTTCTTCTTCCGCAGGGTAGCTTCATCGACTGCACCCTGGAGACAGCGATCGACTCTACCCTTCCTGGGATGACGACCTGCATTACTCCGAGCGACACCTTCGGGGCAGACGGCAAGGTGGTGCTGCTCGAGCGCGGTACCAAGCTCGTGGGAGAGACCCGCGGACAGGTTCAGCAGGGGCAGGCGCGGGTGTTTGTGCTGTGGACACAGGCGCGCACACCGAGCGGCGTCATCGTGCCGCTCGCATCACCCGGTACGGACGAGCTTGGGCGCGCCGGACTGCCCGGCGAGGTCGAGCATCACTTCTGGCAGCGTTTTGGCGCTGCAATGCTGATCACACTCATAGACGGTGCAGTGCAGGCAGGTGTGCAGGCGTCCGCGCGCTCCGGTGGCACCGTGATCTACGCGCCGTCGGCCTCACAGGACGTTCTCACTGAGGTCCTGAAGGACACGGTGGCCATTCCACCGACGGTCATCAAGGGCAACGGTGACCGTATCCAGGTCTTCGTGGCCCGCGACCTGGACTTCCGGCCGGTATATGAGCTGCGCCTCGCTGCCTCCGGGCCCTGAGGCGCTGAGCCCCAGCGTGGACATCGCGTCTTCGGTGTACAGCGTGCCCGTCATCTCTTCGCTCGACCTCACGCTGGAAGCCTTGCGACCCTTGCTGGCGGACCCGGACGTAACCGAGCTTTGCATCAACAGGCCGCGGGAGATCTTCATCGAGTCGCACACAGGCTGGCGCCGAATCGCAGCTCCTTTCGCGGACTTCGATTGGTGCCAGCGCCTCGCGAAGCTGGTAGCCAATGCAACGCGGCAGCGGGTGGATGAGTCCTCACCGCTGTTGTCCGCGTCCCTGCCGTCGGGTGAGCGCGTGCAGATTGTCCTGCCACCTGCGACCACACTGGGCTGCGTCGCGATCACGATCCGGCGCCCCGCGGCGGAAGTGTGGTCGCTCGGCGAGTTGAGCACACGTGGCGCATTGCAGACGGTTCGTTCCACTGACGCAGCACGCCTTGACAGCGAAGTGGAGCTGCAGCGGCTGCACGCCGCGGGCGAGTACCAGGCGTTTATGCGTCTTGCGGTCCGCACCCGGCGCAATATCCTGGTCTCCGGTCCGACCGGCTCCGGCAAGACCACCTGGACCAAGGCACTGATCCAGGAGGTTCCGAGCGATGAGCGCCTGGTGACAATCGAGGACGCGCGCGAGCTGGTGCTGGATCGGCACCCCAATCACGTGCGTCTTTACTACAGCAAGGATGACCAGGGGCTCGCGCGTGTAACGCCGAAGCAGCTGCTGGAGTGCTGTTTGCGGATGCGCCCCGATCGCATTCTGCTGGCGGAGCTGCGTGCCGAGGAGGCCTTCGACTATCTGCGCAACGTGAATTCGGGGCACCCCGGCTCGATCACCAGCGTGCACGCCGCGAGCGCCGATCTCGCGTTCGAGCAGCTCGTACTGCTGGTGAAGCAGAGTTCCGCCGGTCGCAGTCTCGCACGCCGCGACATCAAGCGACTCCTTTACCTCCTGGTCGATGTGGTCATCCAGTGCGGTCGCGAGCATCACCAGCGTGTCATCAGGGAGATCTGGTATCAGCCGGAGCGCAAGCGCGAAGGACTGCGTTCTGCGCGCCACGGCCGTAGTCAATCGCGCTCGGCGCCGACGTCATGGAACCCCACGCATTGATGCACGGTTGGCCCGGCCTGCTGAGCGGCTACCTGGCCGTGCAGGGGCCCTTGCTCGCGGGGTTCATCCGCGCCCGCGCGCCCTGGGCCCGGCTGCTGCTTGCGCCGCTGATTGCGGCGCCGTTGACCGTCCTGTCCGGGGCCGGCATGACAATGCTAACACCGCTCATGTCGGGTCTCGGCATCGGCAGCGACGGAGCAGTACAGCTTGCAGCAGGTCTCGCGGTCAGCGCGGCGCTCGGCTACGTGACAGGCAGAACCTTAGGCGGCACCGGTGCTCCACAAGCCACTCACGTGCGCGGTGCGATGATCACCGACGCACCCACATCCGGCGTGCGCAATGGAGTTCATCGTTGCGCTGGTCGGGCCCATGGCCTAGCGAGCGGTTCGATTTACCTCGCCGGCGTGCCACTCGCGACGGAAGACGAGACCAAGCACTTTAAGCTTATTGGCACGACCGGCACGGGCAAGAGCACTGCGATCCGCGAGCTCCTCGGGGCGGCGCTCGGGCGCGGCGATCGAGCCGTGGTGGCTGATCCTGACGGCGGCTATCTGGCGCGCTTCTACGATCCGCGGCGTGGCGATGTGATCCTCAATCCCTTCGAGCCCAGGTCCGTCAGGTGGAGCCTGTTCGATGAGCTCTCCGAGGCACATGATGTTGAGCAGCTCGCGCGCTCACTCATTCCGGATCACGAGGGTCCGGATCGCAGCTGGCGTGGCTATGCACGCACGTTTTTCAGCGCAGTGACCGACCAGGCACGGATCGCCGGTGTCAGCGACGTTCGCGAGCTCTACCGCCTGCTGGTGGTCGCGGGCACCGGGGAGCTTAAGGAGCTAGTGGCCGGCACGCCCGCGCAGCCGTTCCTCGAGGAGCACAACGGCCGCATGTTCGACTCTATCCGGTCGGTCACCAGCTCCGCGGTGGCAGCGCTTGCCTATATCTCTCGTCAGAACGGGAGCCCTTTCTCCGTGCGGCAGTGGACGCGAGGCTCGGAAGAACATGAACCGGGGGCGCCGGGTCGCGGAGTGCTGTTCATTCCTTATCGAGCGGGACAGATCGCCGCGCTTCGCTCGACCGTCTCAGCATGGATGCGACTCGCGATCTTCGAGGCAATGAATCGCGACGAGAGCGAGCAGCGGCTGTGGTTCGTCGTCGATGAGCTCGACGCGCTCGGCCAGATCGATGGGCTCAAGGACGCGCTCGCCCGCCTGCGCAAGTTCGGCGGCCGCTGCGTACTGGGATTTCAGTCGATTGCCCAGGTGTCGGCGACCTATGGTGCCGGCGAGGCACAGACAATCGTGGAAAATTGCGGCAACACGTTGATCCTGCGATGCGCGGGGAGTGAGCACGGCGGCACATCGCAGTTCGCTTCCAGGCTCATCGGTGAGCGCGAGGTCGTGCGAACCAGCGTGTCGAGATCGCGGCGGCCCTTGGAGCTGCTGCCGGTGCTCAATCGCTCGGAGAGCTGCGGTGTCGAAACTGCCGTCATGGCGTCGGAGATCGAGCAGCTTCCCGATCTCGCCGGCTATCTGAAGCTCGCGTCCCAGCCGGCCTGGATGCGGGTGGCTCTGCAACGCCCCACACCTGTACACGCCCCGGGTCGGGGAAGTCCGCGCCGCACCACGAGCCCGCCAAACGAGCCGCACGTCGTCAGTGCCGCGGAGCGCACGCAGGAAGGACTCGGGCTGGAGTGACTACGAAGTGGACGACGGCGCCATGAAGCTCGGCCTGCTGCTGGAGAGCGCTCACGCGCAGCAGGCATTTGCGGAGACAGTGCTCGAGAAACTGCGGGCGCAGGTCAGCGAGCTCGGGGGAATTGCGCGCGAAGAGATTCGCTCGACTCTCATCGAGGAGCTGCACGCACTAGGAGAGGACAGCCGGCACGCGGCCGAGACCCTGCGGCGCCTGCGGTATGTGGCCAACCTGCGCGTGGCGCTCTGGAGTCTCGGGATGGCGGTGCTGTCGTGCGCAGTTCCCTTATGCATAGCATGGTGGCTGCTGCCCTCACGCAGCGATGTCGCCGCCTTGACCGCGAGGCGCGATGCACTGGAGGCCGCCGTCGCCCACCTGCAAGAGCAGGGTGGGCAGGCCGAACTGCGCCGCTGCGGGGCCGCCCGGCGTTTCTGCGTACGTGTCGACCGGGCCGCTGGCGCCTTCGGCGAGGCTGGCGATTTCCTGGTAGTGAAGGGCTACTAGTTCCATGGATTCGGTCGCCTTGTCCGATTGGATGCAGCGCGGGTCGTGGCTGGTCCCCGCGCTGGGACTGTTAGTCGTCGCGGGATGTCTGGCGCGCCGCCCGGCGCACACGGATGCCCATCGGAGGGGCGCATGTGTGGTGGATGGAAAACGTGCACAGCGTCGCGCCCGGCGCCAGCAGAGGGCGCTCGTCGCTCCGGTTCTCACGCTCGCGGGTGTCGCGATTACGCCGCGTGAGGAAACCAGGCACTTCAAGCTGATCGGGACCACCGGCACCGGCAAGACGACCGCCATCTCGGGCCTCATCGAGGGCGCACTGCGACGCGGTGATCGCGCGGTCATAACGGACCCCGACGGCGGGTACCTCGCGCGATTCCACGATCGCAGGCGCGGGGACGTCATCCTCAATCCATTCGAGGCCGAGTCAGTGAAGTGGGATCCCTTCGCCGAGCTCGGCGCCCGTTGGGACGTCGACCAGCTCGCAAGCGGCCTCATTCCGTCCAGCGACGATGCCTCAGGACGGGAGTGGCGGGGCTATGCACGCACCTTCGTGACGGCCGTCGCGCGCCGCTGTCACGAGTCCGGGGAACGTGATCCGGCGGAGCTGTGGCGTCTGCTGACCGTCGCCGGCAGCAACGAGCTTCGTCCCGTGGTCGCGGGCACCCCGGCCCAGCCGTTTCTCGAGCCGGAGAACGCGCGCATGTTCGGCTCCATCCGCTCGGTAACGGCCTCGGCCGTCGCTGCACTGGAGCATGTGCAGGCACAGTGCGGCCGGCCCTTCTCGGTGCGCAGCTGGGTACGCAGGGGCAGGGGAGTGCTGTTCATGCCCTACCGGGCGCCTCAGATCGCCGCACTCCGCTCGGTTATCGCGGCTTGGGTGCGGCTCGCCATCTTCGAAGCGATGAGTGTCCCCGACAGGGATCAGCGACTCTGGTTCGTGGTGGATGAGCTCGATTCGCTCGGTGCCATCGATGGGTTGAAGGACGCACTCGCGCGGCTACGGAAGTTTGGTGGCCGCTGTGTGCTTGGCTTTCAGTCACTCGCGCAGGTCTCGAGCACCTATGGCCTCGGTGAGGCACAGACCCTAGTCGAAAACTGCGGCAACACGCTCATTCTCCGCTGCTCCGGTAGCGAGCATGGGGGTACTTCGCAGTTCGCATCGCGGCTGATTGGGGAGCGGGAAGTGCAGCGTCGGCACACCTCGCGCGGTCGCGACCGCGAAGGCTGGCTGCTCGGCCGCGGCCATCGGCGATCCACCAGCGTAACTGACCAGCGGATTACGGAGATGGCCGTGATGCCTTCGGAGCTCGAGCAACTGCCAGACCTGACAGGGTTTCTGAAGACTGCGTCATCGAACAGATGGCTGCGCGTCAGCTTTCGGCCCTGAGCCCCTGTCTTGGCTGCCTACCATTTCCACATCAGCTCGGTCGGGCGCGGCGCCGGACGCCGTGCGACGGCGGCGGCGGCCTACCGCGCGGGTGAGCGGCTGCGTGATGAGCGCAGCGGCCGAATCTACAACTTCTCGCAACGGCGGGACGTGCTTCACACCGAGATCTTTCTGCCCTCGCATGTGGAGGGTAGTGCCCAATCCTGGGCCGGCAACCGGGAAAGGCTGTGGAATACGGCGGAGCATTCGGAAAAGCAGTCGAACTCGCGGGTGGCGCGCGAGTATCAGGTTTCTCTGCCGCACGAACTGACTGCGGCACAGCAGATTGCGCTTGCCCGCACTTTTTCTCGCGAACTGGCAGAACGCTACAAGGTCGCAGTGGACCTGGCGGTCCACTTGCCGCGCGCTGGCGGCGACCGCCGGAATTTTCATGCCCATCTGTTGACGACAACCCGTGAGGTCACCCCGAGGGGCCTTGGCGCCAAGGCGGGGCTGGATCTCCAATCCAGGGAGCGCCGCAGGCGAGAGCTTCCGGACGCCAGGCAGGAGTTCATCTCGCTACGCGAGCGCTGGGCGACCCTGACGAACGGTGCACTTCGGGAAGCGAATGTGGACGCTCGAGTGGATCATCGCAGCCTGGCCGCACGAGGCATCGACCGGGAACCGAAGCCGAGAATTCCGTTGGCGTCATTGAGAATGGAACAGCGTGGAGTGCGCAGCGAGGTCGCCGAACGAATTCGCGCAGACTATCGCCGACGCGTACAAGCGCGGCTAGAGCGTGCTGTCCGGCATACAGATATCGCCGCGGCCGGCGCGTCAACGGGGCTCTCAACTGCGCGAGACGGCGCTTCCGAGAAGTCGGCGCGCCCAGATGTATCCCTTGAGCTCAAGGATGTTGACGAGGTTCGGCGCCGCGCGCGCGAAGCCTGGCTGAGTCTGCGCTCGAGTCCGGCGGAGAAGCCTTCTCGCGAGCAGCGGCACATCGAGCAGGGAAACCAGCGCGAGAGTCTCGAGCGCGAGGCGTCTGCCAGCGGGCCAGGGCGCGATGACGATCTGGGCCTGTAGGATGAGGGCTGCGGCGTTGACCGAAGCAGAGGCGCGAGACAGTGCGGGATTGCGGCGCAGCCTGCCGTTTGCGGCTTGCTTCATCTATGCGCCACGCGGCGCGGGGTTGCTGTCCGCCAGTGGGCGAGTGCTGTGCCAGAGAGTCAAGGCCAGTGATCCCTTCTGGGTTCCGCGGTATGCCGGCTGCGTGGCACAGCTATTCGCGCGCGCGCGGCTGTTTCAGCGAGTGTTTGCGCGCGATGCACTGCTTGTGCCGGTGCCCGGCAGTGCTGCGGCAGGTACTGCACAGTGGGCAGCCTGGCAACTGGCGATGGCATTCCGGCAGCTGGGACTTGCTCAGGGGGTCTGGGTGGGGCTCGAGCGGCAGTTTCCGGTCAAGAAGTCGGCGACTGCACTGTCGGGCGAGCGGCCGACTTTCTGGCAGCACTGCGCGTCGCTAGCAGTTACTCCGGTGCCAAAGCCTGTGCCACACAGGCTCGTTCTGGTCGACGACGTCATCACCAAGGGCCGCACGCTGTTCGCCGCCGCTAATCGCCTGGGTCGTGAGCTGCCACAAGCGGACATAACAGCGTTTGCGCTGATCCGGACGTTGGGTTTCGTAAATCGTATCGACCGCCTGTTCGCACCCTGCGAGGGGTTTGTGTACTGGACGGGCGGCGACGCGCGGCGAGAGCCGTAAAGGCGCCGAGTGGCGGTTCGGGCAGTTTCTGCAGGACATTGCGCCCATGTCAGATATGACATACAATACTGACCTTGAACCGCAGGAGAAGCGTCTTGTGTGGCTACACGGTAAAGTCAAAAGCCCGCCGCTTTCTCCAGCGGCTAGGTTTGAGACAGGATTCCTGTTAAGGCGTCTGCAGCAGGGCGAGTTGCTCGCTATGCCGCAGTCTCGGCCAATGCCCAGTGTTGGGTCGAGGTGCCACGAACTTCGGATCAATGACGTGTCGGGCCAGTGGCGGCTTGTCTACCGCGTTGACAGTGATGCGATTGTGATCGCGGAGGTTTTTGCCAAGAAGTCCGCTAAGACGCCGAGGGCGATAACGGGAGTCTGTCGGCGACGACTGAAGGAATACGACAGTGCACGAAGCTAAGCGCAAGAAGCTCGAGGCGAAAGGCTGGAGGGTCGGGAGCGTCGAGGAGTTTCTTGGGCTGCGACCAGAGGAAGCGGCTTACATTGAGTTGCGCTTGAAGTTGGCGGATGGTCTCAAGAGGCGCCGGACCTACCGCCGGATAACGCAGACGCAGCTGGCGAGAACACTTGGCTCCAGCCAATCGAGAGTAGCCAAGATGGAAGCTGGCGATCCGACCGTGTCGCTTGATCTGCTGGTCAGGTCACTGTTGGCGCTAGGAACCTCCAACCGCGAGCTGGCGGCCATCATTGGACGTCGCTGACGTGCCCCAGCGCCTGCGTGTCGATCAGAAATAGGGCTGCACCTAAACAGGCCGACCTACTGCAACGTTAGTCTATACGTCAGCATCGCGCCCCCTTGGACAGGTACGAGCGCGAAGTGCGACTCCCCGCTTGTTCCATATCGCCGATCCATCACGAAGTGCGCGCTCGACATCCCGAGTGCCGACCCGGCAACCGTATCTGATAGCCAGTGCGCGTTGTGCTTGAGGCGCTCATAGCTCGTAGCAACGCCGAGACCGTAGCCCAGTAGTCTCCGCAGCCATCGGTACTCATCGTTCCCTGACTCCGCCAGCACCGTGCCGACGGCGAACGCAGCGGTCGAGTGGAGCGAGGGAAATGAGTTGCCGCTCTTTTCCCACTCGTTGGGATTCGTGGTCTGGTCCGGCGTCTCGCGGCCCGCCGCGAACTTGAGTGCGTACGCGGTGACACCGCTCAGGCCCGTAGCCTCGATCATTGCCCAGCCTTCCTGGTAGCCGTCCTTGTCATTCGCAAGGATCGCGAATACCCAGGTGCCGCCGAGTACGGCCGCGGTGGGAATCGCGTCCTTCGTGTCTTCGGTGTTGACGTTCGTGACGAGACCGGGACCGACGAAGTGGCTGCGTACCTGGGTGTCGTAACGATGTGCGAGCCCGACGGCGAGCACCGCCCCGCCGAACCACGCCCAGTCGTGCCCGTCCCAGTGCAACGGCGCGGTGAAGTAAGCGCCGATGTCCGAAAGAAGGGCGAGCGTGTTCGATTGCTGACCGCCCGACTGCGTGTCGGCGGGCGCGGAAGCGGCCGGTGCCTGTGCGGCATTCAGGTCCGCGGTCTCACCCCACGCCGCCGTGCCGGTCACGAGACAGCCCGCGCTGAGGAGTAACGCAGCGAGTTTTTTGAGTTGCAATTCTGTACCCACGCGCCGGGCTCGCCGGCGCCAGTTATTCATCCAGGCGCTCACTTGCGACGGTACCAGACCACCCCCGCGGCATCGACCTCCCGCATGGCGAGGCCGCGGTGGATGAGGCAGTTGAGGTGCGCGACGCTCTCGCCCGTCGCCATACTGAGCATCTCAACGCCGACACGGCGGCGGAAGAGGAGGCTGAAAACATCCACCGCGCGCTTTGGTGTCGCAAGTTCGTCGGCAAGACGCGTGAGCCTATCCTCGTGCCCCTCGATCAGGGCATCGAGTCGCGCGTGCAGCCCGCGGAAGGGCTCGTTGTGCGAGGGCAGGACCAGCACGTCATCGCTCACCCGCCTCTTGATCGAGGCGAGCGAGTCGAGCCAGTCGGTGAGCGGATCGGCATCGGGCTCGGTCGGGAAGACCGAGACGTTGGAGGTAATTCTGGGCAGTACCTGGTCGCCCGAGATCAGAACCTTGAGCTCGGGACAATGGAGGCACAGGTGCTCGGGTGAGTGTCCGTGCCCGACCACGCCGCGCCAGGCGCGGCCGCCGATCTGAAGCTCCTCGCCGTCCACCACCCGCCGGTAGCTGTCGGGGAGGGCGTACACCGCCTTGCCGAAGCCGCCGAAGCGCGCGCGGTAGTGCTCGAGCGCCGCATCGTCCCAGCCCGCGGCGTGATAGAAGCGCACGCCGTCCGCCGGCGCTTCGCGCCCGGTGTCCGCAACCAGCATGCGGCAGGTCACGTACTCGAGCCGTGTCGTCCATAGCCGACACTCATGCTGGCGGGTAAGCCAGCCCGCCATGCCGATGTGATCGGGGTGCATGTGCGTGCAGATGACCCGGACCACCTTCCTCTCCGCTAGTGGGCCTGAGAAGGCACTCTGCCAGGAGGCAACCGTGTCCGGCGTCTGCATCCCGGTATCGACCAGCGTCCAGCCGGCGCCGTCCTCGAGCGCCCAGACGTTGATGTGATTGAGCGCCGGCATAGGCAGGCGCATGCGCAGCCAGCGGACACCCGACGCGACCTCGAGGGCCTGCCCCGGCTCCGGCGTGGCCGCAAACGGGTACGTCAACGCCTCGCGGGGCGTGGACGTTTCTGCGGAGTCGGCGTGCATCGGATGAACGCAGGTGCCTCGGTCATGGGCACGCCGATGGGCGAGGCGGCCGTGACCAATTGTAAGGGTGTTGTGGATCACTTGGCACTTCAGTTCAATGGGTCTTTAATTCGTCACACGGAACCGCCGCGGTGCCTCCGGGACTAACAGGACTGCGACGGACCGCGGAGACCAACGGCTGATGCACACTATGCGGAAACGACTCACCGCCGTACTCGTAGGCTGCGCCGCTCTCGTGCTCGCGGCATGCACCGGCACCGATTACGGCGGCTCGAACAGCACGACGCCCACGACGGCCTCAGCGACCGGGATCTGGGGTGGGACGGACGCATCCACCGGGCAAACGATCACCGGGTTCGTCGATGCTTCAGGTCTCGGGGTCTTCATACGCGCCGACGGCGTGCAGTTCGTAGGACCCGTTCAGGTGTCAGGCACCACGGTCGCCGCCACGGTGGTCGGCTATACGAGCTTCCCCTCGACGTTCAGCGACGGCTCGACCTACGGACTCGGCACGCTGAATGGCACGCTGGCGAGCGGCAGCACGCTGACGCTCACTCTCAGCTTCATGACCAACGGCGGGACGGCGGAACCGGGCTCATGGTCGCTCACCTTCAACACGCTCACCAACAGCGGCTCCTCGCTCGGAGCGATCACTGCCAATTACACTGACTCGGCGAGCGGCTCCACGGTCTCGATCGCGGCCAACGGTGTCATGACCTCCCAGAATGCGGCCAACGGCTGCGTGCTGAACGGCTCCGTGACGGTCGTCAACAGCGCTTACGACATCTATGAGGTGTCTTTGACGTACGAGGACTGCACCAGCACCAGCAACTACGCGCCGCTCAACGGCGTGCAGTTCACCGGACTCGCGGTGTTGGATCCCAACTCCTCTCCCGAGCAGGTCACGATCGCCGTATCCGGCGCCAACTCGACCGGCAAGTACTCGCTGGTGCTCAATCTCGAAGGTAGCTGACGCCAAAGCCAGACACTGGGCGCATCCGCTCGTGCCGATTGTAAGGAACTTCTGGCACGCAACACCTGTGTAGGTTAGGATCGCGCGCCGGGGGTCCCTGCCGGAGCGCCGCAGGAGTGGCACAGGTCTCGCAGTCAGCAGCCGTCGGCTTGCACGCAGGCCTTCGCATTCCATCTCTCTCCACCGATCGTTGCACCCTTCGACCGCGATGGATTGTCGTGCCCCGTCCTTAGCAGGGTGGGGAAGCCTCACGCTGCTCGCTCTCGCGAGCGGCCTCGGGGCGCACAGCGCCTGGGCAATCCCCCCGGGCAACTGGGCGATTCAACCGCCCGCACAGGCGTCGCTGTCCCCGACCAGCGCGCTCTCGGTGAGCATTCCCGCGGACCTGTCTGCCGCACAGCTTGCAAGCCTCGCGATCGAGATCGATCAGATCGACGTCACTGCGATCGCGCGCATCGGCAGCGGCAGCATCGTGTATGCGCCCCCGCAGCCCCTCACCCTGGGAGCCCACGCTCTGCGCGTGGTGGAGTACACCGGCGGACGGGTGATCCCGCGCGGCGAGTGGCGCTTCACCGTGAGCACGGGCGCTAAGGGTCCGGCCCGCGGCTGGTCGGTCAAGGGGAGTGTCGATGTGCTGGCGAGCGAGCGCGTCGCGGAATCGGACCTGACGCCGCCCACGCCGCCCGCGTTCACTGCCAACGGCACTTTCGACGTCAAGGCGGTGCGTACCATGTCCGAGTGGACGGCGCAGGCGAGCATCGAGGGTCTCTACGGCTCGAACAATGGCACCTCGGCCGTTTCCGGCCAGGGCCTGCAGCCGGCACAGATTCAGGGGTCGCTCGAGCGCAATAAGGACGGCATCGTGGTCGGCGATCAGACGCTGCCCTTCGACAATCTCGTGATCTCGGGGCTTTCGCGTCGTGGCGTGTCCGGGCACCTGGTCAACATGCCGGGGGACACCGACATCACCGGTTTCTCGGTGCGCGACAGTACGCTGGCCGGCTTCTACGGAGGCCTTGGCGTCGGGAACTCGGACGATCTGGTGTCGGGCGTGGTCGTGCAGACGCATCCGCTCGACGGTGCACCAAAGGCGTTGACGCTGCAGGCGGCGCTGGTGGGCGGCTCGACGCCCGGGGGCCTGAGCACGGTGGTCCCGTATCCGGGCGGCAACGGTACCTTTCCTCCCAACACGCCGCTGGGCTCGGTGACCTCGGTGCAGCCGGGCTCTGGCAGCGCCTGGGTGGTCGGCGCGGCGAGCGAGATTCCCGGCACGACGCTGCACCTGAACGGCCAGTTCGCACGCTCGAGTTTCGATTTCGAGGGCGGCTCGGGGCAGTCCGCGACGCACGCCAACGACAGTGCTTACCTCTTCGGCGCGAGCTACGGCCTGCCGCTGCCGGCGCAGTGGAACCTCGCGACGAACGCGAGCTACCAGGACGTCGGCACCTACTTCACGAGTCTTGCCAACCAGACGCTGCCGCCAGACCGGCGCGCAGCCACCGCGAGTGCCACGGTGAGCGGCCATGGTGTCGCGCTGTCGGCAAGCGACGGCTACACGGAGGACAACACCGACGACAACGTGAGTCTGCCGACGGTCCGTAGTCTTCCTCGCACGGCGAACTTGAGTTACTCGCCGCCGGTGCCCGCGAGCGTCAGCGCCTGGCTCGGCACGCCGAGCGCCAATCTCTCCTGGCAGGATGCGCGCACCCACAACACGACGCTGCCGGCCGGCGCCCAGGCGACCGACACCGACGTCGTGAACGACACCGCGACGCTGAACTTCTCCTATCCGCACTTCTCGTGGCAGGCGGGGGTGACAGGCGGCCAATTCCGCGATTACACCGGCCAGCAGGACGACACCGATAACTTCGGCCCCACGGCGGGCATCAACGTGACGTTCGCCGGCTCGGGGTTCGCCGGCTTCAACCTGCAGCTGCTCGATTCGCACGACCTCAAGCAGGACACGCACACGCTCGATCGCAACTATGCGTTCACTGGTGGCGACTCCTTCTGGGCGAACAAGCTCACCGCGCAGCTCACTTTCTCGATCAATCACAACACCCAGCAGGTTATTCCCGGCACATTGCCGCCGCAGCTCGTCGGGAACGACGTCGTGCTGAAGACCGCGACGGCGCAGCTCACCTGGCACGCGATCGCGGCGACTCATACGCGCGGCGGTCTCGATGTGGGTCTCTCCTCGAGCTGGAACGAGTCCTCGGGGCTCAATACCTCGGTGCTGACCAGCCAGGGCTTCTCGGCGCTCGCAACCCGCGGGCTCCAGACCTTCCTCACGGTGAGCAGCAAGTGGCCGCTGGCGCTCGGAGATCCCTGACGTGCGCGCCCTGATCGCAGCTCTGGCATTGGTCGTGGCTGCGGCTGCGAGCCCGCGCGCCGCCGCCCAGTCGGGCGCGTTCGCGACGCCGAGCACGCTCAGTGCCTCGCTTCAGTCGACTCTGCCGACGACCGTAGTGTGGACCGCCCGGCTGGTGGCGCCCCCGACGGTCACTGCGGTGTTCGTGTTCCCCACCACGCTGACATCGATCCAGGGCACCGTCAGCATCCCGGGTGGCCAGGTGCTGCAGGTCGATGCGCTGCCGCTCACCATGCGGCTCACCGCGGTTGCTCCCAACACGGTGCAGGGAAGCATTCCGGAGACCTTCCGGCTCGCGCCGTCGACCGTCGCCGCGGCGCAGCGACTCGGAGTCAACACTCTGGTGCTGACCCGTACCTTTGGCTTGAAGCCCGCGGTCACCGCCACGGTCACCATCAGCCTGGAGGGCAGCGCCAGCGGTCCGCTGACGCTGTCGCGCGTGGCGCTGCACTTCGATGACCGCACGCTGGTGCGCGTGCTGCGGCCGGGGGAATCGGCGGTGGCGATCGCCGAGATCACGTTCTCCGGCAACGGTGTCTTCAGCGGCCTTTGGGAGGTGGCGAGTCCACCGTCGACGCAGGGCCAGCCGGTATTCGTTCCCCTAGGTAGCGCGAGCACCAATCTGACCGCGGGCGGCATCGCCGAGGTTACGAGCCCGCCGCTCCCCTCGACGATCGCGGGCACCTACTACGTACGCTTCCGCGTCCGCAGCCCCGTCGTCTCCTTCCAGAGCCTGGTGCTGCGCTATGGCGTCGAGCAGGGGCCCCAGGTGGCCTCGATCGCGGTCACGAGCCCCGAGGCGCATGCGACGCTCGCGCCCGACACACGCTTCGCCTGGCAGGCGGCGGCGGGTGCCATCGCCTACCGGCTCGAGATCTACGCCGCGGACGCATCGGCGGACATCGAGCCGCCGCTCTCGGGCGAGTGGCTGCCCGCGGAGCGTCGCGACTCGGTCCTGAGTACTCTCGCGCAGACGCACCTCGCGGCCGGTCGCTCGTACCGCTGGCGCGTCGTTGCGTTCGATGGCGACGGCGAGGTCGTCGCCCGGAGCTCGCTCTATGAGATCCGCACGCCCTGAGGCAAGTCCCATCGGTCGCTGGCGCGTCTTACTCGCGTCGGCCTTGATCACAGGCCTCGCGCTCAGCGATGTACTCGCGCAGACGCCCCCGCGGGGACCGGAGACGCCGGCTCCCAT
The DNA here is from genome assembly GCA_963804465.1 of uncultured Gammaproteobacteria bacterium. GTDB lineage: Bacteria > Pseudomonadota > Gammaproteobacteria > Steroidobacterales > Steroidobacteraceae > 13-2-20CM-66-19. The sequence continues at coordinate 435,748 of CAWDQL010000016.1, read as the reverse complement.
CCAGTTGCAGACGCCGGTCACGCCGGCGCCGGCCGCGACGCAGGGGACGACTCCCGGAACCATGACTCCGGGACCGTCGAAGAACACGGCCACCCGCACCGTCCCGGCACCCGTTGCGCCCACGGTAATGAAGGTGGAGCCGGTTCAGGTGATAGCCGGGCAGACCTACACCCTGAATCTCACCGGTACGCTCTTTCAGCAGGGCATGCAGCTCGACTTCGGCTCCGGGATCGCGATCCAGCCGAAGACCCTCATGCTCACCGATACGAGTCACGCGCGTGTGACCGTGCAGGTGGCAGCAGGGACGTCCGCCGGTCAGCACCTCGTGACGGCATCGATCGTCACGGCCACGCCGGGCGCTCCCGCGGTGACCGTGAAGAACCAGGGCCCGGGCTACGTCAACATCGTCGCGGGCAACGTCACAGGACCGCTGGTCCTCGATAGGGTGCTGCCGGCCTCGGTACAGCAGGGCCAGGCGACGACGCTGACGCTCGAGGGCTCCGGGTTTACTGCCGGGATGAGTGTCAGCTTCGGACCCGGCATCAGCGCCAGCGGACCGGTCGAGGTACAAAGCGGCGAGCGCGCGACGCTCGCGATCCGCGTGGCGGCGCAGGCACCACCGATGCTGCGCCATCCGACCGTGCTCATCTCCGGCCGTGATGTGAAGGTGTCATCGGAGGCGAGCCTCACGGTCACCGCGGTGTCCGCGGTGGTGCCGCCCGTCCCTGCGCCGATGTCCTATGCGAGTGTTTCGGTGCTGCTCGCCGTGTCACCGGCACGTCTATTCACCGGGCAGTCCTACACGCTCACGCTCCGCGGCCTCAATCTCGTACCGCAGCTGCAAGTGGATCTGGGAGCAGGCATCACGCCGAAGGGTGGGTTGCGCGTGCAGTCGCCGAGCCTCGCCACGCTCGACGTCACCGTCACGAGCGATGCGGCGGCGGGCATGCGCTGGCTGGGGCTGCAGCTGCCCTCAGCCCTGACGCCCGTGCGCCAGGATGCGAGCGTGCTGGTGCAGCGCCTGGTGCTCGCCGCGCACGGTTTTGCGCCCAAGCCCTCGGAGTGCAAGCCGGCGCACGTCGTGCACACCGGCACGATCGTGCTCGACGGGCCGCTCTACACGAACCAATACAACACCGTGACCACGGTCTATAGCGTCCCGGTCCTGAACGACGAGACGGACCTCACCTGGCACGAGGCGAATGCGGGGCTTGCCGATCGCTTCGAGGTGCGCTTCTACAGCGGTAACACGCTGGTCGCTACCAAGGTGCTGACCGCGAAGCCAGGCTATGCGCTGCCTCATAACCTCAAGCCCGACGACAGCCTGATCGCCACGCTCAGTCAGAGCGTCAGTGGCCGGGTCACCAAGGTCGTCAACGTGAACGTTCCACCCTCGCCGCCGCCGGGGTCGGTCAACTGGGATCTCACCTGGCAGGTCGTCGGCTTCAAGACGTTCTATGACAGCTGCGCTAGCGCCTCCGCGCGCACGCCGGACGGGATGCTCGTCGATCAGAAGCAGCTTGGAACCGGCCACGAGATCGAGGTCGAGCATTCGGAAGCGGTGCCGATCAAGCAGCCGCAGACCGGCGATCCGCTGCTCGACCTGCCGGATGCGCCCACGGGACTTTCGTGCAATGCGCCGCCGGCGCGGCACGTTGCGAGCAGCGCGCGCTTCAGTCGTGGCGGCGCGGGAAGCGGCGCTGGCGGATCGGGCTCACAGGGCCCGACCAACACGACCAGCCTGCTGCTCTCGAACGTGGACCGCAAGTCGCAGGCCAACGGGCCGACGCAGACCGCCGACTACACCTATGATCACTGGCAGCTCTCCGGGCAGCTCGATCTCTCCGCCTCGCCGTGGTCGCTCGCGACCTCGGGCGCAGTGTCGAGCGGATCGCAGCAGAGTCCTCTCGAGACTGAGACCGTCAACAACGTGTACGTCGACTGGGGCGATGGCACGGTGGAGCCGCTCACCGTGCAATGGCACGGCGCGAACTGCGGCGGTCAGACCTGTTTCCAGAGCAACACCGAAACCAGCTCCGCCTCGCTCTTCAGTCTCGACCAGGCGACCAACCAGAGCGCCTTCCTCCACCCGTACAGCCAGACCGGCAGCTACGACGTACGGGTGTACGTGCTGCCGGGTACCAACGCGGCACAGCAAGGTGCGCTGCCTGCGAGCCTGCACGCAGGCGGTGGCGGGTTGTACGGCCGTCTCATCACCGGCGCGGGTCAGTCACCCGCGGGCGGAGCGGCCGAGGACGCACTCGCCTACATGCTCTTCTGTCAGACCCTGCACATTCAACCGCGCGCCGATCCGGCGACCAACGGCAAGTTGCAGCTGAAGAGCATCCGCATCGTCGGCTTCCCCGATGCAGCGTCGAGCGGCACTGCGCACGGACTGGGACTCGTTAAGGCCGGTACTCAGCCCCCCAGCGCGAGCTCGAAGCTCAGCGTGAAGGAAGCCGCGCCGGGAGCGACCAACCCGACCACGCCTGCAGGTGGCGCAAGGTCCGTCACCATGGAACCAGGGGCCGCTCTAGCGCGGGGACTCCCGGGCGCGGGCTCCGGCGGCGGGCCGGCGCTGCCGCAGTTCTCTTCCTGCGATGACAATCTCATCGGCGGTGCGACGCTGAGCTTCATCGGCGAGGGAACCGCGCGCGTCACCTGGTACCAGGACGGCAAGGCAGTCGGCTCAACCGATGAGCCGGTCGGTCCCTCGCAAGCGCGCACCCAGCAGCAGCTCGCGCCGCCGCCTCCTCCAACGTTCAGCGGCGGGCCGGGGCCCCACGTGCTGACCCTCGTCGAGCCGGTGCCGCCGATCGTGACCGACTGGCCGGGCTTGCACTCCCCGGCGCTCAGCCTAGCCCAGCAGCAGATCGGCCGACACGACCTCATGGTGACGGCCGAGGTCATTGCCGACACGCGACCGACCGGGCGTGTGCTCGATGCCCTCGGGGAGCTCGCCGGCAACTCGCTGACCGCGATCGCAACCTCCGGCGCGGGAAGCGCAAAGTCCGCAAAGGCTGGCGCGCCGGCGACTCTCACGTCTGCGAGCGCCGCGCTGACCGGCGCACCGCCCGTTGGGCTCCTGGCGCCCAAAGGCGCCGCTGTATCCGGCCTGCCTCCCATCGCCTGGGTCGGACAGCCCCCCAGAGGCGCACCGGGCGTGGGGCTGCATCTGTCTCTCGGCCTGCACGCTGGAGTCGGCAACCTGCAGCAGGGCCCGCCCGAGGAAGTATCGAGCGATCCAGCTGCCTACGAGTCTACCTCCGCCGATCCATCCCTTCCCTGCACCTTCAGCTTCCCGGTGCAGGGGGGTGGCAAGTTCGTGATCGCGGGCCTGCAACACGGCGGCAAGGCGACGGTCACACAGCAGGGCGGGAGCTATTCGGGCACCGGCGTCGTGCAGGCGCAGTTTGCCGACCCGAGCGGCACTGGTACGCAGCCCGAGCCGGTGACGATTCAGTTCAAGGGCTGGAGCATGCAGGGTGATGGCGTCACGGTCGCCAAGGGCACTTTCTCGACGACCCCGCCGGCTTCCCAGATGCACGTACCCGGGCTCGCCGCAACGCTCGTCGGGCTCGCGGGCACCGCGGGCGATCAGGTGACGGCGACGCTCAATGCCTCGCTCGCCAACGCCGACATTTCGCCGGCCAACGGCGGCGCAGCGCCATCGTGGAAGAACGTTGCAGCAACCCTCACCCCCAAGGGCGACTGGATCTCGGGCGACCTGCAGATCCCGCAGCTCCTGGTGTACGACAGCGGCTTCATTCTCTCCGCCGCGAGCGCGACACTCGATCTCAGTCAGTCGCAGGGCGAGGGCGCCGACACCGCGTACTGCCAGGGCCAGAGCGGATCCAGCTGGATGGGCGTGTACCTCAAGAACGCGCAGCTCACCGCTTTCAATTTCGACCTCAAGAACCCGCCTTCGGTAGCGGCGAGCGGATGGGGGATCGACGGCTACGGACTGTGTGGGAAGGCGACGTTCCCGGCGGCGACCTTCCCGGTCGATCAGGGAACACTCTCGTGGACGTCGATCGGCGCGCAGGCCTCGCAGGGGAGTTTCAGCGCGAGCTACGGCGGACTCAAAGTTCACATCCCTTGGCTCAACGCCGACATGACCTCTAACCAGGCGACCACGCAGCTGACGGCCGGCGCAGGCGCGGGGCAGGGCGGCATCATGTTGAACCTCACGACGCCGACCAAAGTCACGCTGACCGAGGGACCGATCACGCTCTCCGCCAGCAACCTGAGCTTCGGCTCGGTGAAGGCGGCCGGCGGCTGGGCGGTGCGCAGCGATACCACGTTCAGCTTCGCCTCCCAGCAGGGCCAGTTCGCGAACAACGTCGTGCTGCATGGCTTCGACTACGGCATGAGCGGTGCGGGGGCGTTCGATGACGGCACGAGCACGCGCCACATCAATCTCGGCGGGCAGCACGGCAACATCGGCGGCAGCCTCGTCGACCTCAAGTCTGTCGACGTACAGGTCGCACCCGCCTCGTCCCCGACCCGGGTCGCGTTCGCCTTCGACTCGACGCTCAATCTCTCGAAGACACTGCCGGCGGCCGACGTGGCGGTGTCCTACAACGTGACTCAGTCCGGGCAGAGCTACACCGGCAACGGACCGGTGACCGCACCCTTCAAGCTCGACAAGCCGTTTCCCGACGCCAACCCGTCGGTCCACCTCAGCATGACGCCGACGTACGTCGGCGGCGCCAGCTCCAGGGGAACGTCGGGTGTGCTGTTCTCGAGCAATCTCGACCTCGGAATGTTCGGCGGTCCGCCGGTGTCCGGGCAATTCGTGCTCGGCTACGTGGGGAGCGACGACTACTGGATCGCGCGCGCGCTGCTCGACTTAGGTCCCACCGGCATTGTGGTCGCGCCGCCCGTCATTAATCTCTACAAGATCGGCGGCGGCATGGGCTACAACGTGTCGCTCGCCTCCTTCCAGTATCAGGACCTGACGCAGGCGGTACCGCAGGACGATGGCACGCTGCTCTTCGACGCCTCGCTCCTCGTCGGCTCGCCCGATCACACGACCTTCGGGCTCACGGGCGATTTCGTGATCAAGCCCGGCGGACAGGATCCCGGCGGGCGCATGGATTACCACGCGTGGCTCCTGAATCCGGACTGGACCGGCCAGAGCCCGATCTACGGCTACTTCAGCTTCTCCGGCGGCGTGTTCGACGGCACGCTGAATGCGAATTTCTCGGTGCTGAACGGCCAGGTGGCGATCGACGCGCTGAACGATGCCATCCACATGCACGTCGGCGGCGGCCAGTGGTACTTCCACCTCGGCACGCAGAGTAATCCGCTCAACGGGCAGCTCTTCTTCTATCACGGCCAGGCGTGGGCGGATCTCGGCTCCGACGGCTTCAATCTCGGTCTCATCTCGCGCCTGGATGTCGACGCCGGCGACTGCGGCGGCGCCTGCGCCTACATCCACGACGACTGGACGGTGATGACGGGGATTACGGCATCGCCGCTCTCGTTCTCGGCCTCGGTCAATGATTCGTTCAGCCTCGGGGCGTGCGCCGCCGGCTTCTGCATCAACGCCAACGCTTCGGCCGGGGTCGCCCTGTCGCTGCCACCGCCGTATCTCGACTTCACCTTCGGTATCGGCAGGTGTCCGCCAGGCAACATCAACGTCGGCCTGCAGGTGCTGCCCTCGCTCAATCCAAGCGTCGGAGGGAGCGTATGTCTCTAGCGCGGCAGCGCACTCGCGTCGCGGCGTGGCTCGCCGTGCTGGTCGTCGCGACACTCGCGGCGCCGGCCCACGCCGCGCCGCAGTCGCGCGTCTATGCCGCCCGCACATCTTCAGGCGCTGTGCGGGTGCTCGCCGTGGTCGCCGACGGTAGCTGGCCTGCGGGCGGGTTGCGGATCGAGGACGCATCGGGCGCCGCACTTGTGGCACACGTGGCCGCCGATCCCGCCGCGGCCGCAAAGCTCGATGCCGCTTCTCAAAATGCGCTGCGTGCGTTCCAGCATCTGCCGCTCGCCAGCGACTCTCAGGGCAAGACCGCCAACACGCTGCTGGTGTTGCGCGTGCTCTCCGACTTCGACTTCGCGCGCGCGGCCGGAGTCGCCGCTGAGTTGCCGCAGGGCATGCACGCGACCTCGGTGCGCGTCGTGCTCCTGAACAGCGACGGCTCGGCCGCGGCGACACTCACGCCCGTGACGGTCGCGGACGATGCCGGGCCGCCGGCGGCCACCGGGCTCAATGCCACCGCCGAGCCGCGCGGTGTGATTCTCAAATGGCAGACGGCGGCGCACGCCTCGACAGTTCCGGCCTACGCCTACAGCGTCGAGCGTACCTCCGGCGGTGCGCGCGAGCCGCTGACACTTCACCCGCAGCTGCTCACCGTTGATAAGGGAACGCCGAATCCCTTCATCGATCATGCGCCGCCGGTCGAGGTGGAGGTCAGTTACGAGTTGCGGATCGTTGATGTGCTCGGCGTGCCGAGTGCGCCCGCGGCGGTGCAGGTCACCTCGCCCGACTTCGCAGCCGGTGCGCCGCCCGCGGGCCAGAGCGCCAAAGCGGTGCGCGGGAGTGTGACCCTCGGCTGGACGGCGCTCGCCAATTCCCGTGCCAGCGGCCTTGTGGTCGAGCGCTCGCAGCTCGCCGACGGCCCCTACGAATGGCTCACGCCCAAGGGCTTGAGCCCGCAGAGCACGCACTTCGAGGACCACGACGTACTGCCCGGCGGCAACTATTACTATCGCGTGCGCGCCGTAACACCCGGGGGCGCGCTCGGCGCGCCCGGGGACCCGGTGCATGCCCAGGTGTTGGCGCCCGCCGGGCTCGCCGCGCCGCAGGGGCTGAAGGCCGACGTCGGCACGAATCAGGTGGTGCTCAGCTGGAAGGCGGTGCCGGGCACTGATCTCGCCGGCTACATCGTCGAACGCCGCGCTGTCGCGAGCGCACCGCGCTGGGCGCGGCTCAATACACGACTCCTCCCCGAGACGCGCTATCTCGACATCATCGGCGGAACGAGCGGCGGGACCTTCGAGTACCGCGTCACGGCGGTCGCAACCGATGAAGGTCAGAGCGCCCCGAGTGAGGCGCTGCGCGTGGCGCTCAGCAATGCCGAGGCGCCGCCGACCCCGATTCTGGTGTCCGCCTCCGGGGCGGAAGGGCACGTCGTCATTCACTTCGCAGCCGCGGAGCCTGCGGCAAAGACCGCGCAGGTGGCGCTGGTACGCGCCGACTCGCCGGCCGCTGCGGGGCTCGTGATCGGGGCACCGGTGAGTGCCGCGTGGGGTGCGATCACGGATGACTGGGTGCGTGCCGGCCAGCGCTACTGGTACCGGCTGGTCGCATTCGACGGCGCGGGCAATCGCAGCAGCGAGTCCGATTCCTACTCAGTGCGCGTGAGCGCCGTCACGCTGCCGACGCCCAGGGCACCGAGCGTCGTCTATGCGGCGCAACCCGTGCCGCAGACGACGCTCACATTCGAGGCGCCGCCGCCGCACGTGCGCGCGATCGTGCAGGTGCAGCTCGAGGATGGTCGCTGGCGGGCCGTGACCGGTCCCACCATTGAGAATCATGCGGTCGATCTCGCGCCGCCCGGAGCGCATGCCAGTTACCGCATCGTGTACGTCGGTGAGACCGGTGGTGGCGCCCGGCCTTCGGAGGCCGCGGCGGCGCACTGATCCGCGGTGGCCCTTTTGGAGACTACGGTGTCCCTCGATCCTTCGCTGGACCGCTGCGTGATGAGCAGGGGCTGGACTGCCTACCTTGCGCTGCCGCCTTTATGAACGGCCAGAAACCCCGCCGTTACCTCGCGGCGCCCGGAATCGACCTCAAAATCGCGACTCACGTCAAATAGGCTGGGTAGCCGCTTTAATAAGCTTTCATCCCCTGGCAGCAAGGGAGGAGGAGTTGGCCTAGCCAGCCTGGCGCTAACGCGACTATGGAAGTCTTCGCCCGTAACGAGAGCATTTTCTATGTGCAGGACCTGATCTCTCAGGATCTATGCCACAGGTGCATCGAACTCTACCAGCATGATCCGCAAAAACGCTCGGGCTATACGGCGAGCCCCGGTGGAGAGAGGCAGTTGGAGGTCGACGTCAAGGTCAGCACCGACTTGGGTGTCGAGACCGATGGTGTTTGGAAACCAGTGTTCGTCGAACTGCACTCGGCCGTGACTACTGTGGTCCAGAGCATCGCCGCGCAGTGTTCAGCACTGCAGGTCGCGCCGCTGCAGTGTACCGGCTACAAGATCCAGCACTACAAGAAGAACGAAGGACATTTCAAGTGGCACTTTGATGCTCTCGGGCCTGGCGGCTGGGAGCGGCAGCTGGCCGTGATCATTTATCTAAACTCGGTCGAAGACGGCGGCGAGACGCGCTTCCATCGACAAGATCTGAAAATAAAACCTGTGGCCGGACATGCGTTGTTTTTTCCGCCGTTCTGGACCCACATGCACTGCGGTGAGATTCCCAGGTCGGGGGACAAATACGTCGTCTCATCGTTTATCAGGTTCGTGATCCTCGGGAGTTAGCCTCGAGAGGCACATGGCCAACCGACTGACTCGGCGATCCCGGTTTGTCATTTTCGTCGTTCTGTTGGCGCTACCGTTCATCGCTGGCTATCTTGTTGGTCGAGTAACGGGCCGCCATCCCGGCTTTACGCTGCCGCCATATTCAGCTCCGAGGCCTTGGCTTACCTCGTCTTCGCTTTGAGCAGCGATCTCAACATAGGCGAGGTTACGTGAGAGAGATACGGGGCCCGGCTGCAGGGTCACGTACCAGGCGAAGCGCCGTTTCGCAGCGGCAGTGCAGCCGCTCGGGTTCTGAACAGCACACCTGCGTAGAACAGCACGTAGTAGCCGACCAGCACTGCGAAGATACCGAGGGTCAACGGGCTTCTTTGATACGCCAACGCGAGATTCTGACTCGTGCCGGTCACCGCGTTTGCGCCGTAGGAAAGGTAGAAGAATCTGTACAGCAGGCGGCCGAGGAACAACGCGGTCACTGCGAGGCCTATATAGGTGTGTGGCGTGTAGAAACGACCCTCCGGCGTCACTTCGAATTTCGTGTACCGCAGTCCGAGGTACGCGAGCGCCGCACCGCAGGCGAGACCGGCGCTCAGCGCCCCGAGCGCCTCAGCGTTCCGCGCCACACTTGTTGCGATCACGAGCCCTCCGACGAGCGTGAGCATGCCGATGCGAAGCCAAGTCCGTCCGAGCTGGACCGGCTGGCGCCCGAAGGTCCGTCGCACGCGCCTCAAGATTCCCCAGACCACCAGCGCGGCGAACAGGATCGGGGTGATGAGTTTAGGATCCATGGTCATTCCTACTTCTCGGGTGCAGGACGATCGAAGTGTCCCAGAAATGTCCCAAAGGCGCGATCGGCACGGGCTGCTTATGACCCCGTTGCTGTCGTTCGCGAGTGCCCGCGCTGCGGCGCCTGAAATTCGGCCATGAATCAAGGCAGCTTGCGGAATCCGAGACCCGCCACCTTGCCAAGGGGCGCGCCTTGGCGCCCGCTACGACGGATGGCAGCCCGCGCGTGTCCAGGAATTCATTGCTCGCGTGCGGGTCGTGCGTGTCCGGCTGTGGAACCCAATCGGTCCGGGTAGGTACCGGTGAGAGCCACGTCGTGAGATATCCCGTTCCGACTATCGTCTTGTGGTTATTCGCCGCCTCCGCGGCATCGGCCACCGGGGACATGCGTGCCGTCGTTTTCATCGACGGTGACTTTCAGCTCGAATCGGTGCCCAAACCCGAGCCGCAGGCCGGTCAGGTCCGGATCAAGGTTCGGGCCGCATCGGTCAATCCAGTGGACTGGAAAGACACCTCGCGCGCTGTACCCGGAACCCGCCTGATTCCCGGCAGGGATCTGTCAGGTGTCATCGATGCAGTAGGAGATGCAGCTGGCCCATGGAAGGTGGGCCAAGCAGTGATCGCAATCGCAACGGGAGGCTCGTATGCGCAATACGCGATCGCTTCTGCGAACGCTGTGGCGGCCAAGCCCAGGCGCCTGTCTTTCGAAGAGGCTGCCGGGATACCCGTGGTAGGAGAGACAGCCTGGCGCGCGTTGGTAACTATCGCGAACGTACAGCCGGGCCAGCGAGTGCTCATTCACGGTGGTGCGGGGGGTGTTGGCTCATCGGCGGTACAGATTGCCAAGGCGCGGGGGGCTTACGTCATTGCCACCGCGTCTCCGAACCACTACGAGCTTCTGCGCTCCCTTGGTGCCGATGAAGTTGTGGACTACCACAGCGTTCGGTTCGAGGAAAAGCTGAAAGACATCGATGTGGTGTTGAATACGGTGGACGCTGAGACCGGCGCCCGGTCTATCGCCGTCGTGAGGCCGGGCGGCATCCTGGTTTCCGTGGCCGGAGCGGCGCCGGATGCGCAGTGCGAGGCGGCGAAGATTCGTTGCGCAGTCACCGGTCACGCGACAGGGGAAATGCTCGGTTATCTGAGCGGGCTGGCTGATCAGGGGAAGTTCCGCGTCCACATCGACCAGCGATTTCCGCTTGCCGAGGCTGCCAAGGCGCTGCAGCTGAACCACCAGGGACACACGGGCGGTAAGATCATCCTCGAAGTGAGCCGCTAGCTTAGCGACATGGAGATGCGTCGCCGACGGTAGGCCCTCAGTTGCTGCGCCCAAAGGCCAGTGATGCGTAGACAAGCCAGATACTGCTCCACACTCCGAAGGTGAAATAGAGCGACATCCACGGGACCTCGCTCCTCCAGTCCTCCCAGCGGTAGGACACCGTCCAGCGTCTACAGACGTCGACCATACCGTCGGCCATGCTCAGGTATCTACGTCCGTTTGCCTCGTTGACAAGCCATCGCGACCAGTACATCGGCACATCGTAGACAAATATGAACGCGACATAGGCGGCACCCCCGGCGATCATTGGATACAGAGCCGGAATTCGATGCGGCCCGATCACTAACATGCCGGCGACCGCCAGCGCGGCCGATAGCCCCCATAATGAATTCTCCACGGCGTGAGCGCGTTGCCCGGTGGTCAGCACGGCGTACCACGAGCATCCTTCGGCGAGCATGATGACCGGTACTACCGCGAATGACACCTCTTGCAGGAATGGGCTACGGGCCAACAACGCGGTACGGTGCAGAATGAGGGCCCATTGGGCGGCGAAGCACAATTCAGCGACGGTCGCGACCGACCGACCGACGAGCACGCTGGACAGTCGGGAGTCGATAAGAACGAGGCGCGGGATGTCGATTACAGGCAGGGCGGATCGGAATGCACAGCCTGCCACGTACACGGCGGACAGCAGCAGCTGCATATAGCAGGCGGCGTCGGCCTCGACATTGATCAAAGCGTGCTCGCGTGTGACCGCGACAGCCGATAGCGACCAAAGAGCTACGTTTAGCACAGCGACGGCGCGCAGCGACGTATGCCACCAAGTGACGGCGTGCGACGTCACTACCGCGGTTTCTCCAGGGTCATCAGCCATACGTCGATTGGAGTATGCGCGCTGCCGTTTGAGTCTTCGCAGCTGCAGATGGCAGAGCGGGCGCGGGGTCAGCGGCTCATTCAGGCGGCCCGCTCGATGACGGGGTGCTCCGCGGCGCTCCGCGGCAGCGGCCCCGGACGGCAGATGATCAGGTTGGCCTCAAATTCGCGCGTGCACGCCGTCCAACTCGATTGGAGAGCGCGGGCGCGGCATGCCCGGGGATCGATCCGCAGCGCCCGCTCTGCCGCCTTACCGAGATCCGGATCGAGCGCTCCGGTTACGCCATCCTCGACGACATCGATCGGGCCCGTGATGGGGAAGGCCGCGACCGGCACGCCGCAGGCCATCGCCTCGAGATTCACGAGGCCAAAGGTATCGGTAAGGCTAGGGAAAACCAGCACGTCGGCCGCGGCGAGGTGGGCTGCGAGATCCTCGCCGTAGCGAAAGCCTGCGTACACGGCCTCACGGTACCGCGTCTCGAGGCGCGCCCGCTCCGGCCCATCCCCGATCACTATCTTCGAGCCGCGCCACGGCATCTGGAGGAACGCATCCACATTCTTCTCAACTGCCAGGCGTCCCACGTACGCCGCGATAGGACGCGGCAATTGCAGAAACTCCTTGCTCCGCGGCCGGAACAATTCCGTGTCCACGCCGCGCCGCCAGCGTACGAGACTGCGGAATCCGCGCTTATGGAGCTCATTCTCAACCGACTGCGTGCTCACCATGCAGCGTTGCCCGGCCGCGTGAAAGCGGCGCAGAGCCGCATACGAGAGCCATAGCGGTATGGGCCAGCGCGACTTGAGGTACTGCGGAAACTGCGTGTGGTAGGAAGTTGTGAAGCGCCATCCGTGCCTGAGGCAATAGCGCCGCGCGGCGAATCCGAGCGGGCCCTCTGTGGCAATATGCACTGCCTGTGGCCGGAAGAATTCTAACTTGCGCGCCAGAGCCGCCATCGGCCTCACGGCCACGCGGATTTCGGGATAGCTCGGGCAGGATATGGTACGGAAGTCGCGCGGCGCGGCGATCTTCACCTGATGGCCGAATCTGACGAGCCACGCGGCGGTCTGCGCCAGGGTGTTCACGACGCCGTTGGTTTGTGGAAACCAGGCGTCCGTCACGATCATGATTCTCATGCGCGCACGACATGCTCAGCGAGGATCGTGACAGTAGTGTGAAGGCAGCTGACAAAAAAAGGCGTCCGCACAGCGGCTTGTCATGTGTTCTTAACATTGTTCCTATACTTCGTTCATGCTAGCGCAGCCGCGCTGTCGCATTGAGTGGAGGAGCGAATGCAGACCTTTCTTGCCGAACTGAAGAAGCAGCGCTGGGATGACCATCGTTACTACCACCACAGCCGCATCAATCAGACCCTGCACCTTGTGAGTGCGCTCAGCTTCCTCACTGCCTACGTCTTCATCTTCACCAACCCTGTCGCCGCCGCACTCATCGGCTGGCTGGTAGCTATGGTGACGCGCCAGCTGGGCCATTTCGTCTTTGAGTCCAAGGACTATGACCAGGTGAACCAGGCCACGCACGCGCAAAAGGAAGACATCAAGGTCGGCTACAACCTCAGGCGCAAGGTAGTTCTGTTGTCGATCTGGGGTGCGTCACCCCTAGTTCTGTGGCTCGATCCGACGCTGTTCGGGATCTTTCGCCCGACGCACGGCCATACCGACTTCGTACGCCACGTCTGTCAGCTCTGGCTCGCTCTCGGGGTGGGCGCGTTGCTCTTCCGCACGGCGCAACTGTGCCTGCAGCAGAGCGCGTTAACGGGAGTCGTGTGGCTCACGAAGATCCTCACTGACCCATTTCACGACGTCAAACTCTACTGTCGGGCACCGTTCGCGTTGCTGCGCGGGGAATTGGTCGATCCGATGGAAGATGTGGTCCACCAGGCCTGAAGCAGCTCGCGCAGGACGCGTCGACGGATCGCGTTGTTGGTGAGCGCCGGATTGTGCCACCACCAGCCGTCGCGCCGCATCGCCTCGGCTGCTGCCACCACTCGGTCCGCGACCGCGGCGAAGTCAGCGTCGCTGTAGTTGAGGCTGAAGATGAGCCGCGCAGTGCCAATCCAGCTGAGGGACAGGCCCTGCGCGCGCAGGTAATACTGGAACATCCAGTTGTAGCGCGAAGCCTTGAGGTAGTTGAAGGTCCAGATGGACGAGAGATTCACCACTTGAAGCGGGAGTTCCGCCGCCTGCAGCCGCGCGTTGAGCTCGGCTGCACGGCGCTCCCAGACCGCATCCAGATCGCGGTACAGGGCACGGATCGGCGCGGTTTCCAGGCGCGTGAGGAACTCGTCCATTGCACCCATCACGTAGGGGTGCGCATTGAAGGTGCCGCGCGCCAGGCACACGTCGGCCGGGCGCTCCTCGTCGTAGCGTTTCATGAGCTCGCGCCGTCCGCAGACGACTCCCACCGGCAGTCCCCCGCCGAGACTCTTACCGTAGGTCACCAGATCAGCGCGCACACCGAAGTACTCCTGCGCGCCCCCGCGAGCGAGACGAAAGCCGACAAACACTTCATCGAAAATGAGAACGATGCGCCGTTCGGAGCACACCGCGCGCAGCTCCTTGAGCCACGCGGCGTAGGCCGCGCGGTCGAAATGGGCACTCCGACCGCTATCGATCAGACCCGAATCGGCCGGCGCGCTCGCATTCGGGTGCATAGCCTGCACGGGATTCACCAGCACGCAGGCGATATCTCGCCGCGTGCGCAGCACCCGCAACGATGCCGCACCCATGTCCTTCAGCGTATAGGTGGCGTCAGGGGGCAGCGGGTTGCCCACGCCGGGCTGCACGTCCCCCCACCAGCCGTGATACGCACCGCAGAAGCGCACCAGGCAGCGGCGGCGCGTGTGATAGCGCGCGAGACGCACGGCCTGCATCACGGCCTCGGTACCGGACATGTGGAACGACACCTCGTCGAGTCCCGAGATCTCGCGCAGCCGGCGGACATTGTCGGCCAGCAGCGGATGGTAGGCGCCGAGCACTGGTCCGAGCGCGCGCACCTTTTCGGCACCGCGCTCGATGCACTCCTTGTAGAAGTCGTAGCCGAAGAGGTTCACTCCATAGGAGCCGCTCACGTCGAAGAAGCGGTTGCCGTCGACATCGGCCACCGTGACCCCGGAAGAGGACTCAAGGAATGTGCCACCCGGCAGGTACTGTCGGACCATGCGGCCGAACTGAAAGGGCACCCGATAGCGCATCGTGAACTGCAGGTCCGACACCCCGGGTGCCAGTTCGCGCGTGAGAGCGGTACCCTTCGCGAAGCGCTGCGCGTAGAGCTGCGCCAGCTGCGTGAACCCCGCACGCCGCACAGCGGCCACTTCTGCGGGCGCATCGTCCGCGTTGAAGAACCGTGTCTCGTCGTATTCGTAGTAGTGAACGAGCCGCGCCAAGAGCCGCGCGAGACGCGCGTGTCCGCCGAGCGAGCGGTGCTTCGCGCGCGAGAGCAGCAGCCGCAGCCGCAGGCTGCGCAGTGCAAGCAGCGTGGCCAGGGCGCCGGCGATGTACCACAACAGCATGATCTTCCGAATCAGGGGCCGCGAAGCCAGAGGCCGATCGCCCCGGCGGCAAACTATTTCGGTTTCGTGACAACCCGATGACAGTCCGTTCGGCTATCACCCGCATTACTCAGCAGGAGCGACTGAATTTCCTTTTGACCAACCGCCTGCCGCGTCGCTGGCTCACCCTGTTCATGGGGCGGTTGAGCCGCCTCGAGCAGCCCTGGCTTTGCCGTATCTGCATTGCGATCTGGGGGCTCTTCACAGAGCTCGATCTTGGCGATGCCCAGAAATCCCGCTTTGGGAGTCTCCAGGACTTCTTTACCCGGCAGCTGAAGGAGGGGGCACGCCGCGTCGATCCCGATCCGGACATCGTCGTGAGTCCGTGCGACGGCATCGTGGGCGAAATGGGTCAGGTGAAGGAAGGGTCGGTGCTTCAGGCCAAGGGTTTCCCCTACACGCTCATGGATCTTCTGGGCGATGAGGCGCTGGTGAGTAACTATCTCAACGGCTCCTTCGTGACGCTGCGCCTCACCTCCGGCATGTATCACCGCTTCCATGCACCCTATGACTGCCGGGTGGAGCGGGTGACCTACGTCTCCGGAGACACCTGGAACGTCAATCCGATTGCGCTCCGACGTGTTGAGAATCTCTTCTGCAAGAACGAACGCGCCATCATTCGCTGCCGGCTGAGCGAATCGGGCCATCTGATCACGCTGGTGCCGGTCGCAGCCATCCTGGTGGCGAGCATCCGGCTGCACTGCGCGGACGTGCTGCTGCATCTGAAGTACCGCGGACCCAACACCATTCCCTGCGATGCCAAGCTGCGCAAGGGCGAAGAGATGGGCTGGTTCCAGCACGGCTCCACCATGATCGCCTTCGCACCACCGGGCATGGCACTGGCTTCCGGACTGGGCTGGGGTAGCGTGATTCGCATGGGCCAGCCGCTACTGAGTATGGCAGGCAGGGAATCGTGAGCGAACTCGCAGTCATCACCGGAACCACCCACGGTATCGGCCGCGTGACGAGCCGCGAGCTCGCGCGCGCCGGGAAAACCGTCGTCATGCTGTGCCGCGACTTGACGGCCGCAAGTGCGGTGCGCGATGAGATCATGCGCCACGCGCCTCGCGCCAGGGTCGAGGTGGTCCGCTGCGATCTCGCCTCGCTAGCCTCCGTGCGGGAAGCCGCTGCCGCTGTCCGCCGCGGCTACCCGCCTATCGGGCTCCTCGTCAACAACGCCGGCATGGTGAGCACTCGCCACCGCACCTCGGTCGACGGCTTCGAGCTCACGTTCGCCAGCAACCACCTGGGTCCATTCCTGCTCACCGCCTTGCTGTCGGAACACCTGGACAAGGTGGCGCGCATCGTCATGGTCGCCTCCCGGATCCACTACCGCGGCCGGCTGGATCTTGCCGCGGTCACAGACGCGCGCGCCCACTACGGGGCCACCGCCGCGTATGCCCAGTCGAAGCTCGCCAACGTTATGCATACGTTCGCGCTCGCGCGCCGCATGGCCGGCACTGGCATCAGCGTCAACTGCCTGCACCCAGGCGTCGTGGCCACGAATCTGCTGCCGCGATGGCTGCGTGTCATCAAGCCGCTGTTCACACGGGTCGTGTTCGATGCCGAGCGCGGCTCGCGCACCACGCTCTACCTCGCGCTCGATCAGAGTGTGGCCGGCATCACTGGCCGCTATTTCGACGAGTACCAGCTTCCTCGTGCCGCCGCCCCGCTGGCGAACGACGTCGAGCTGCAGGAGTCGCTGTGGAACACGAGCACGGTGTGGACCGGAGCGCCACAGTAACCGATAAACGCACGCTGCTGTCCTGACCGAGAGGCCCGTCATGCCGGAAAACGCCCGATCGCCACTATCGCCGCTCAAACCGCTCAGCGAAACGCTGCTGTTCGCGAGCAACTTTCTGCGTCATCCAAACATGCTCGGCTCGATCATCCCGAGCTCCCGCTTCCTCGTGGACCAGGTGCTGGAGCCGATCGACTGGGGCCGTGCCCGTGTGATCGTAGAATACGGACCGGGTATCGGCACGTTCACCGGCGAGATCCTGCGCCGTATGCGCAGCGATGCGCAGCTCGTGGCCATCGAGACGAATCGTGACTTCGTGCGTTTCCTGCAGAGGACCTTGCCGGATTCGCGGCTGCACGTCGTGCGCGACTCCGCCGCAGAGGTGCAGCGGGTTCTGATGCGGCTCGCACTCCCGGCGCCGCGCTACATCATCTCCGGCATTCCACTCGGCAGCATGCCGGATCCGGTGCGCACCGACATCGCGGTGAAGAGCCGCGCGGCGCTCGAGCCCGGCGGAGCGTTTCTCGTGTACCAGTTCACTGCCCGAGCTCTCCCTAGCCTGCAGCGTACCTTCGGCGATGTGCGGCGCAGTTGGGAGCGACGGAACTTCCCGCCCGCGCAGCTGTTCCTGTGCACGACACGCGGGGCCTGAAGGCCGGGCTGCGTGCGCAACGACGCCACGCTGCTTGCTGATGGAGCGGCAGCGCGACCGCAAATAGGCCGCTGCGCGTAACGCGCATCCAGGGCCGCCGCGGCGCTAAACCGCCTGGTCAACTTCCGCTTCTGGCCGGACTCACTCAGATGAGCGTAGCGGTCACTGGCCCGCGTATCCCGCCTCAAGCTGGTGTCGAACGGCAAGGATCAGGACGATGTCCTCGGCGGGGAGCCAACAGTATTTCGCGATATATCCGTAACGGCCGCGCGAGAGGATAAGTTCCCGCCGGCCATCTTCCGCAGGCCGTCCGAGCAGAGTTGGGGCGTCAAGGCGCCACCGGACTGCACTGCCAAATAGCGCCCAAGCTGTCGGACCAAGCGGCATTGCGCTCGGCACCCCTGCCGCCTCTGAGCAGGGATCAGCAAGAAATTTCGCCGTGTGAAACGGGGGTTAGGGACCAGCGGACCGCGGCTTGGCCTCGTAGTGGCTGGGTGACGTCACTTGTTGGACAAGCGCTCCTCGATGCGCAGACTCAGGGGGCACAGCCTCGAGCGTCCGGTGGGGCCGGGAGTTTGGCACATGAGTTGCTGGAATCAGTGCTAGAAATGCTCCCCTAAAATCGGCCCTACGGTCCTGTATCCATACTTGGCGGCGAAGGCCTGGTACATGTAGCCGTCGCCCAGTTCCCGCTTATCGAACCAGCCTCCCTCCGCGAGCCACAGACTGCGTCTCATGACAAACTGCATGCAGTCGATGTACTGCGGAATAGGCGGGATTCCCGTCAAGATCGTAAAGAATTCCGGCTCTCCCTTCCGCTGCCACGTGATACTGCGAAACTTGATGAGATTCCACATCTTGATCGGGAAAATTACGATGTCGTTCGTGTCAAGAACTGCTCCTGCTTCATCGACTAAGCGTGGCGGGCGTCTTATCTCGGCAGCAATCTCCTCAAGAGCATTGGGGTAGAGGATATTGTCGGCGTTAAAGTGCAGGACATAATCGCCGGTCGCAGCACGAATTCCGGCATCGCGCAGAGAATGCCCCCAATCGTTGTATCGCTGAGGCGTGCATGTGATTGGCACCGGGAAGTGCACGCTGGTGTCAAGCAGCGGTCCATCGTGATAGCACAGCAGTTCGAAATCCTTATGCGTCTGGGCTGCGATCGAGTTGTAACCCCGCAAAAAGATGCTGTGCGGATTCACACCCTGGTAATGAACAATGACGATCGAAAACATTGACATAGACTTGTACCCTCGTCGTGGGTCCCCTGGCAGACTGCGCTTTCTCCCCAACTTGTAACTCCGCCGATTTTCAAGGTGACCCCGTCCGGATAGTGACCAGTCCGAGCCACAGGGCAAAGACCGGGGCATGACACGCAGGATGAAGGGTGCTGGCGGCGCCTCGCCCAGATAGCGGGAGAAGTCCATCCCGGACCCAGCGAGTATTGCCGCCCAGAGCACTCCGATCTGCACTAGTTTAGCAACGCGCTTCAGCGTGTGCCGTGAGCGCGCCGGCCGCGGATGAGAAGCGTAGGCTTTGAGGTTGAGGGAGTCGCATCCGGGGACGATCGTGATCGCTCATCCACACCCGTACTCAGACCCATGGCGGAAGCCCGCTTCGGTCGGGCGTACCTGCCGGAGGCTCTCCGATTGGACCGGCGCCGCCCGACTTGAAGGGTGTCCGGCTGGAGAGTGCAGCGACGTTGCTCGAGGCGGGCCGGCGCGCCCAGGCGCTTAGGAGCCTCGAAGGTGGGTTCTGATCCGGAAACGATCCAGTACAAGCTACTGCGGGCTCTGGCCCAACATGGGCGTGGCGCACTCGATCAGGCCCTTGCCAGCTACGACGCTGTGATCGCCGAGGCGCCCGACAACCCTGTCGCGTGGCTGGGTAGGGCGCGCGCCCTGCTCGCGCTCGGCCGCACCGGGGACGCCCTGGCCGCAGCCGACCGTGCGCTGCAACGACCGCAGACTTCTGCCGACGCGTGGTTCGTCCGTGCCACCGCTCTGCAACTTCTCGGGCGCCCATCCGAGGCTTTGGTCGCCTTGGGGCAGGTGCTGGCGCTGCAACCGGCCCATGTTCAGGCGCTCACCAGTCGTGCCATGCTCCTCTATCTGCGAGGCGAAAACCGGGCGGCCCTAAGTGACTGTCTGCAAATACTGCGCCTCGACCCGGACTGCGGAGTGGCCCGCATGGGCCGTGTAGTCGCTGAGCTGCCCTGGATAGCCGCAACCGCCGATGAGGTCACAGCCGCCCGACAGGCTTTCGCCGTGGCGCTGGAGGAGCTGGCCGCAGACCTTCGCCGCCGACCCTGTAAGTACGCGACGTTAATGGTGGGGTCGCTGCAGCCCTTCGTGCTCGCGTACCAGGAATTCGACAACCGCGATCTGCTGGCAGCGTACGGAAGCATCTGTGCCTCTTCGATGGCCGAGTGGCGGCGCACCGTAGGGCTCGACGCTCAGGTGCCGGAGGTCAGAGCGAAGATTCGCGTTGCGATCGTTTCGGCGCACGTGCATCGCCACGCTGTACACCAGGCCATCACCCGCGGCTGGCTGCGAGCGCTCGATCGATCGCGGTTCGAGCTCGAGCTGTTCCACCTCGGCTCCCATCGCGATGCGGATTCAGCGACGGCCGCGTCTCTGGCTGAGCACTACCAGGAAGGCGAGCGCTCGCCACTCGACTGGTCGCGGGCGATCACCGCGAGGTCTCCTAACGTCATCCTGTACCCCGAGGTCGGCATGGATGCGATTACCGTGCAGCTCGCCAGTCAGCGACTCGCGCCTGTGCAGATGGCCGCCTGGGGCCATCCCCAGACCACGGGGCTGCCGACGATCGACTACTTCCTGTCCGCGGCCGCGTTTGAGCCGGCCGCTGCACAGGACCATTACGTGGAACGCCTGATCCTGCTGCCTAATCTCGGTTGCTACTACGATCCGGACGTCGTGTCCGAAACTCCATCCACCGAGCAGCGGCCTCGGGATAACAGCCGGGTGCGGTTGGTGTGCGCAGGGTCGCCGTTCAAGTACGCCCCCCAGCATGACCGGGTGCTCGTCGAGATCGCACGACGGGCGCCGGAGGTGGAAATGCACTTTTTCAGTTACGAGGATGGCGTTCTGGCGGCACGACTCCGTGCCCGGATCGAAGCCGCGTTTCGCGATGCGGGGCTCGAGCCCGCGGCTTTCCTCATCTGGCGCCCTTGGTGCGATCCGGCGCGTTTCCACGAGTTCCTGCGCAGCGCAGACATTCTGCTCGACACGATCGGCTTCTCGGGCTTCAACACGGTTGCTCAGGCACTCGCGTGTGGGCTGCCAGTCGTCACGCAGCGCGGCCGCTTCATGCGCGGGCGGTTCGGCGCCGCAATCGTCTCCCACCTCTTGCTGGATAGCCTGGTAGTAGATACGCCTGAGGAATACGTCGAGCGAGTCGTGTCTCTGTCTCGGGACCGTGCCGGCCGTGCGCAATTGCGGCAGGCGATCCATGCGAGCCTGCCGCGACTGTACCGCGACGCAAGCAGCATCGAGTACCTGCAATCCTTCCTCGAGACCGCTGTCAACGCACCCCGCTCGCGGCCGCTGACCGGCTGAAGGTGACCCTCTCTCACATTCGGTGCTAGCCCAGGGCCTTCCACACCTCGTGTTCACGCCTTCGCATGTACAGGTACAGGCCGAGAGCAAGTATCACCGTCGTGGCCCAACGCGCGCCAAACCTCATCAAGTTGTCCCAGTCCGTGCTGAGTCCCACACCCGCACTCAGCCGCCCTTGGGCACCGGCTTGCGGCCAAGCCACGGTGAAGGTGGTCCACGCGCCTAGCGCGGCCGTCAAAAGAACTCCGACGAGAGGCCAGGCCAACCCCAATCGGCGAGTGACCGTGTAACGAACGAGCAGCAAAGTGCACAGCACCGGGAATCCATAGAGCGCCAGCCAGGCGATGAGCAATGTTCCCTGGTGAGCCCACGGCCAAACACCGACTCCCCATGATGCGGGATCGCGGTTCCAATGCTGTCCAAGCGCGGTGATCGCCACGAGTGCACTCACGGTTCCCACCGACAAGGCGAGAAGTCCCACCGGCGGCAACAAGGCGCACACGATGACGGGCCAGCGCGCGCCCCACGACTTCAGTGCGCGCTGCTCTAGGGCCTTAGCCAGGATTTCATCGTCGCTGCCCAAGCGGCTGCGCGCGAGTGCCCGAGCGGCCTCGAGCGGCTGTCCGCGGGCGATCTCCTCGTCGAGCAGCGCAGCCGCGTGAGTCTTGAGTTCCAACAGCAAGCGCTCGACCTGTCTCGGGGCAACTCCGCCTCGCAGGAGCCGCTCCTCAAGCGATGCAAATTCTCTCTCAGGCACGGGCTTTCTCCCCAAGGGCGGAACTGACCGCCGCACTGGCACGTCGCCATTGGTACATGAGCTTTGCCAATCGTTTGCGCCCGGCCGCCGTCGCGCGGTAGTAGATTCTGGGTCTGCCCGCGACGGATTCGCGGCGCGACCGCAGCAGGCCCTCAAGCTCAAGCCCATGCAGCGTCGGGTAGAGGAGTCCTTCGCCAAGCCGGATCTCGCGGCGTGTCACCGCCTGGACCGTCTTCGCCAACTCGTATCCGTACATTTCCCGTTCGGACAGGAGTCGGAGAATCAAGAGCTCAGATACGCCGCTGGTAAAGTTCGAGGTTCGGGCTGTCATTGACTTGATACCTCTGTCTCTAAGGTATGATACCTCAATCATAGAGGTATGAGTAGCAATTCTTATTGCACTGCGCGACAGGCAACGGGACTCCTGGCCGCTGGGCCCTCTCTCAATGAGCTCGGATATTTGTGTATTTAGTACCTTGTAAGGTACACTGTACCTTGAAAGGTACAGAGAATGGCTGCCATGAAACGCAAGGTTCTGCCGGCCAGGTTTTACAGAACAGCCGCGGGTGTCGAGCCTGTGCGTAAATGGCTGAAGGCGCTCTCGCGGGAGGACAAGCGGATCGTGGGGGCGGACATCGCTACGGTCGAATTCGGGTGGCCGGTGGGTATGCCAACTTGTCGGCCGTTGTCGTCAAGGCGTGGACTTTTGGAGGTGAGGAGCTCTCTGACCCAAAATCGGATCGCCCGCGTCCTGTTCTGTATAAATCAAGGACAGATGGTGCTCCTTTATGGGTTCATCAAGAAGACACAGCAGACACCCGAGAACGATTTGGACCTCGCCGTGAAACGGCAGAAGGAGGTTGAAGGTGGTAAAGCAGCGAAATAAGCATGTGGGCTCTTCGTTCGATGAGTTTCTGCGGACGGAGGGTCTTTACGAGGAAGTGACAACTCTTGCTTGGAAGAGGGTGTTGTCCTGGGAAGTCAGTGAAGCGATGAGGAAGGAGCGCATTACCAAGAGCGAGATGGCCAAGCGGATGGGGACCAGCCGCAGCCAGCTTGAGCGACTGCTCGACCCAGAGAACCCGCACGTCCTGCTCGAGACCGTCCAAAAGGCTGCCACGGCCGTCGGCAAACGACTCACGATTGGACTGACGGACGCTCCGCGCGCGGCCTAACGGGAATGGTGGGCGGTACTGGGCTCGAACCAGTGACCTCTGCCGTGTGAAACGGAAGTAGGGTGCTTGCAAATCAACGATATGCGGGCGGAGTCCCCAATTGCAACAAGGGCTTGTTATCACGCGATGTCACTTGATATCACGCAATGTCACGAGCGCACTGTCCCAGACGACCGCTCAGGCGACCGAGCAACAGCCCACATTCGGTTCCGAGCACCCATTCAAGGAGTCCGCAACGGAGAAGGAGCGAGATGATCAAAGCCCGGAGGCGGTTCTCCCACGCCGGGACTCTGCCATACCAACGCCTACTCAAGATCCTCGTCCAGTCCGTGCCCCTTCGCGCGGGACGCCTGGCGACCCAATCCCAGATCTCCAAGCATCCTCTCAAGCAATGCGGACGCGATGCTGTCAGGCAGCCGCCAACGGGTTGACGACCTTGACACCTGCAATCGTTTGGCCCGCGTTCAGATCCTCGCTGTAGATATGCGTGGCTTGCGTCTCTTCGGCAGAGGCCACGATGAGGGCATCCCAAAACAGCAACTGCGCCATCTCGGCAATGTCGATCGCGCGGATGACGGTGGCCGAGGTCGTCGGTTCACGAACCCAGGCACCGTAGCTCGCCACCGCTTCTCGTGCCGTGGAACGAGCCACGGGCGTGGCCAGCTTCCTTGTCACGTTGACATAGAATTCCTGGAGAACCTGCACCGACAGCCGCCCAGCGCCCGATTCCCACAAATCACGCAATTTCTCGACTGCGCGCTCGCGTTTGGGTCCCGCGTCCGCATCGTGCGCGTAAATCAGGATGTTCGAATCAACGAAGACGACGTCGCTCATGCAGTTCCTCGCGACTCAAGCGGGTTCCTCCGAGTGACAGAGGAGTGGAAAGCAGTGCGAGCGCTCGTTTCCGTGCCGCTGTGTACTGCGTATCCTCGGCGACCAGCTGTCGCAGCTCGTCCGCGAGCAGAGCGCTGACGCTGCGCCCCCGGCGTGCCGCAACGGAACGGGCCTTCTTCAGTAGCGCAGGTTCGATCGCCACCGTGATGTTGTGCTTGGCTGCCACAGTCTTGTCGCCTGCGCTAGTCTCGTTGTTTCACGTAAAATACGTGAAGAGCACCGACAGGTCAAACTAGAAGCAATCGAGGTCTTCGGCGAAGGCCACCGGGCCCGGGTACACCCGCGCGATCACAGATCGCGTTTCAGCCTCTCGTCCTAACGTGCGCAGCATACGATGTGACAGCACGATCTGTCCGACGCCGGCGGTCTTGGCGATGCGGCCGATCACGGACGGAGGCATGTGGAGCTGTCTCGCAGCGCCGGTCTCACCTTCGGGAACTGCGTTGTGCGCTACGAAGAGATCTGCCCCTTTCGCCAGCCGCTCGAGATTGCCGTTGTCACCGTTGGTGTCACCGGAGAATACGATGATCCTGCCGCCCATGCTGACACGCCAGGCAATGGCGGGTACGCCGCCGTGGATAACCTGCGCGGCATCCAGCAATAGGTCGCGTGCGCTTACGACCGTTCGGATTTCGTGAGCCGTCAAGACGACATCGTGTGCCTGCAGCGAGTAGCCGCCATCTTTGCCGGCCAGGAAATCTGCCAGGTATCGATAAGCGCCGCGCTTACCGTCGAATAGGTCTGCCACAAACTCGGTGGTCGAAGGGAAGTCCTCGTTGCCGGGCGGGCCATATACTGGCAAGGGAAGTTCACGCTCTTCAAAATACGAGGACTTGATCAGCGCAGGAAAATCTGCGCTGTGATCGATGTGCAGATGCGTAAACAAGACGGCATCAAGTTGAGCCACATGTGCGCCGGCCTGTCCGAAGCGCAGCGCACTGCCGCCACCGCTGTCGATAAGGATGCGCGGTCGGCCATCCTGCCATACGAGATAGCTGCTGGACGCTCGCCTATCCTCCAGCTCGGGACCGCCCGAACCGAGAACCTGCACCTGCACGCCCTGTCCACTGCACGTGGCGGCCGCTGCCAACACCGGTGCGAGAGAGCTTGCGCACAGCAGCGCAAGTACCGCGGGGTTCAACTCGCTGCGGCGGCGGCGTCGCGCCCGACACTCCTGCCGTCTAAGAGCCAGGGCCGCCGGATTAGTAGCCAAGGAAATCGAGCTATTCAATCGCGACCGCCTGATTCTCAAATGGCGTGAGTGCGGTTAAGCCGCTAACGGGCCCGGCCTCGTGGTGATGTGGCCAGTCATCGGCTAGAACATGGAGTTTCCGCTGACGGTGTGCTGCGGGATTTCCTGGGTCACGTCCCAGTGCTCTACGATCTTTCCCTTGCTCAGGCGGAATATGTCGATAATGGCTACACCTCGATCCCCAGGCTCCGGGGTCTTGTGCACGTGAAGAATAACGTAGTCACCGTCAACGAATGCCTGCTTGATCTCGCTGTGTGACTGCGGCGAATTTGCCTTCATGTTCTCAATGAAGAGGCGAAAGCCATCAATGCCATCTGCAGCTTTCGGGTTGTGCTGCTTATAGGTCGGACCGAGGAAACGGCTGGCAGTGGTGAATTCCTTTCCATTAAGCGCGGCTTCATAGAACGCTAGAACAGCCGCCTTGTTCGATGCCTCTTGTGAAGCAGACATAGCTGGTCTGGCCTCAATAGCTGGTTTTGATGATGGCGGGAGCTTCTCGGAATGGTGGGCGGTACTGGGCTCGAACCAGTGATCTCTGCCGTGTGAAACGGAAGTAGGGTGCTTACGAATCAACGATATGCGAGCCTGGACCCCAATTGCAACAAGGTTGTTATCACGTGATCTCACTTGATATCACGCAATGTCACGACCGCACTGTCCCAAAACTGTCCCAGCGCCCCCTATTGCAACCAGCGTTGCAGAATCAAAGGAGCTACGCGCAAGCGATCGTTTCGCAGCTGGCCGACCCCGCGCTCATCTCAATTGACTCCGCGCTGCCCGCCCGGTGTCTGGGCCGGAGACGCTCATTCCACGCGAGAGCCTCGACGCGGGCGGCGGATCGCTCTCACCTTCCCGCTCGTCGCACCGCCACAAAAGAATCGGTCCTCGCCATCAGATTCGAGGCCGGACACTTGCACTCCCGCTGGCAAGTCGATCTTCTCCAGCACCTTGCCCGTTTGGGGATCGACTCGTCTCAGATCGCTCTCGCCGCTTTCCAAGGTGCCGTGCCAGAGCTCTCCATCGACCCAGGTGACGCCGGTCACGAAGCGGTTAGATTCGATCGTGCGCAGAATCTTTCCTGTCTGCGGGTCGATCTGATGGATCGTGCGATCACGATACTGTCCGACCCAGAGCGTCCCCTCGGCCCATGCAAGCCCCGAGTCGCGGCCACCGCCGGGTGCCGGGATGGTGGAGATGACTTGCCCGGTCGCCGGATCGATCTTCTGGATGCGATCCTCCGCGATCTGAAAGAGATGCTGCCCATCGAACGCAGTGCCTGCATGCGCCGCGATGTCGAAGGATCGCAACGCCTTGCCGGTCGCCGGATCGAAGGACTTCAGCGTCTCCCCCGTGGCAAACCAGACTTGCTGACCGTCATAGGAGACCCCGTGCACGTGCTCGACGCCCGGGAAGGAGTACTCGCGGACGATTTCGGCTGCTAATCGCTTCATACCCTGCATCCTAGTTCCTAGGAGAGTTGGGCTGGGAGTAACAAGGTCGTCGTGAATCCGGGCGGAGGGGGTGTCACCCAGCGGCGAGCGCGCCCGCGGCCAAATGCCTGCACTTTGCCGGACGCGGCCAGATCCTCGAGCGAGCGCTGCATCGTGCGTTGGCCAGTTCCGAGAGCAAGCGCGAGCGCCGAGCTCGACCACGACTCACCGTCGGCAAGGCAGGCGAGGACGGCCGCGTTCGCATCTTCCACCGGCGGCGCCAGTACCACGACCTCACTTGCCTTGCGCGGTACCAGCGCAAACCCCTTCTGGGTGGCACGCACATCAGCGAGTTTCCGGAGCTCTCTGCGCAGCCGCCCGACTTCAACCCGCAACCGCGCGCGATAGGATTCATCCGCGCGTTTGCCCCGAAAAGCGCGTGCAACAAGCGCGTCCCTCGACACGTCGAGCGGCCATGCCTCGCCCAGCGCGCGTGCGAGCGCAAATAGCACCGAGCGCTTTGCGAGCGAGACCGCAGTGGTTGCGTCGCGCACGACGAGACGGCACGCGTCCACGATGAGGACCCCGGACATATGCAGGGCCTCGACATCCTCGAGCAGGAGCAGTCGATCCTTCCCATCCGCGATCACACGGGCCGCTGGCGTGGTGAGGACCCGGGCAGCGCTTTCAACCTCCGCGGTCAGCGCGGGGATTCCCGCGTTTCGCGCAGCCTGCTGCGCCTCAGCGAATGCGTCGCGAGCCACCCGGATCCGAAGACGCCGCGTGGCGACTCCAGCAATCGCCAGCTCGTGAACAACCCGGAGCGCCGGCGGCAGGCCCCCGGGATTGAGCGCGGCGAGCATCTTGTCGGCTTCGGCGAGGCGCCCGATCAGTGCCAGACGTCGCACCTCAAGATACCGTGCCTGCGCGGCATTGGCGCGATCGCCGTGCTGTTCGAGCACTATGCGCGCCGCCTCGAGCGCCTTCGCGGACCACTTAAGCTCCCGCGCGGCGAATGCGACTTCGGTCTCGGCCACCACGCAGCGCGCGCGTGCCCCCGGCTCCTTCGGGCCGAAGCCACGCGCGGCACGCCGCAACAGCACCCTCGCTCTGACGAGGTCACCGAGCTGCGCCATTGCAATCCCGCGGAGCGCAAGGGCGGGAGGATCGTCCCGGAGCGCGATTCGCTTCAGCGCGCCGAGAGGATCGCCCGCGGCGAGTGCGCGTGCCGCGGCTGTGATCAGTGAGTCCATCGAAATCCCGACACGCTTGTCACTCCCAGTCCTCGCCGAGCAACGGCTAATTTAACGCACAGCCGACTTGCAAACACGTTGATCAGCAGAGTGACCTGGAGACAGCAATGGCTCAAATGATCGTGATCTACAGGACGCCCAGAGATCCTGCTGCTTTCGACAAGCACTATTCTGATGTCCACATCCCGCTTGCCAGGCAGCTGCCGGGCTTGCGGAAGCTCGAGACGAGCTTGGGTCCGATTATCTCCCTCTATGGAGCCGGCGACGTTCACTTAGTAGCGACGCTGCACTTCGACTCACTCTCTGACATCAACGCGGCATTCATGTCCGAGTCCGGGCGCGCATGCGCAGCCGATCGGCAACAGCTGGCCCCTCACGCGAATGACGTCCAGATGTTCTTGTTCGACACCCGGAGTCTGCAACGGGACCAGGACTCCTAACTGAGTAGTACCACAGGACAACGTCGTGAAACCTCTTGCACTGAAAGTAATCGCAGCCGGTCGTACCTTCGGCCCCTACCTGGCGATCGAGCTCTTGCTTCCGGGCGGCTCGCTGATCGCACTGCTCCTCTGGGTCTACCGGACGTATGGAAGACCATCGAATTCCCAGGCGAGGGCGTAACACAGGATCGATGAGGTTCGGCCTCGCCGCCAGTTCTACACGGGAGCCCGCAAATCGGGCCAGACAAACCCATTCACAGGAGATTCACATGAACATCGCAGACAAGACCATTCTGATCACAGGCGCCAGCCGTGGCATCGGCCGGGCACTCGTCGACGAAGCGCTGCGCCGCGGGGCGAAGCGCGTGTACGCGGGAACGCGCGGGCCACTGCCCCATGCGGACGCTCGCGTTACGGCGGTGAAGCTGGATGTGACCAGCGCCGATGACATCCAGCGCGCCGTTGCCGCGATCGGCAGCCTCGACGTCCTTGTCAACAACGCCGGCATCGCGCCGTACGACGACCTCAGCAGCCCCGAAGTCCTCGAGCGCACCTTCGCCGTCAACCTGTTCGGGGTGCTCAACGTCACCCGCGCCTTTCTGCCGCTGCTCAAGCGCTCCCGGGGCGCCGTTGTCAACCACTTGTCCATGGTGGCGCTCGCCGCGCTGCCGCTGATACCCGCCTATTCGATTTCCAAGGCAGCCGCGCTCAACCTGACGCAGTCGCTCCGCGCGCTGCTCGCGGGCGATGGGGTCAGGGTGCACGGGGTGGTTCTGGGCCCCGTCGACACAGACATGAACCGCGGCTTGGACATCCCGAAGGCGACGACCGAGTCCGCGGGGCGCGGGATTTTCGATGGGCTCGAGCGAGGCGAGGAGGACATCTTTCCCGATCCGGCATCCCAGTCGATCGCCGACGGTTGGCGGAATGGTGCAGCCAAGGCGCTCGAGCGGCAGTTTGCTGCCTTCGTCCCTGGCAACGCGGCCTAAACCAAGATCAAGGAAAGCAAACCCTGAAGCCCGCTGTTCCCGCCGCTGGCGGGAATCACGACGATGTTGTTACTCCCTGCCTTGCTGCCGATTGCGTAGCCTGTCTCAACGGAGACGGGCAATGACCCCCAAAGGCGGCGGAGCGGGAGTAAAGGTTCGCGGCGTGCGGCGTTCCAAGTAGCCAGGAGCACATCATGAACACAACCATGGGCAAGTCGAGCATCACGAACCATCCCGTCGTGTCCCACGAGCAGTGGGTCACCGAGCGCAAGAGGCTGCTGGCGCGCGAGAAGGAGCTGACGCACCTACGCGACCAGGTTGCCCGCGAGCGGCGTGCGCTGCCGTGGGTGCGCGTTGACAAGGTCTACACCTTCGACGCGCCCGAGGGTGCGCGCACGCTCGCCGATCTCTTCGAGGGCCGCCGCCAGCTGATGGTTCAGCATTTCATGTTCGGACCCGGGTGGGAGGAAGGTTGCCCGAGCTGCTCCTTCATGGCCGACCATACCGACGGCATGAACGTGCATCTGGCGCATCGCGACGTCACCTTTGTCGCCATCTCGCGCGCGCCGCTGGCCGAGATCGAACGCTTTCGACAGCGGATGGGGTGGACGTTCAAGTGGGTGTCTTCGTTCGGCAGCGACTTCAACTACGACTTCCACGTGAGCTTCACGCCGGAAGAGGCAAAGGGACAGGTCTACTATAACTACGGCCGGCAGCCGTTCGAGTGTGACGAATTGCCCGGCATCAGCGTGTTCTACAAGGACGACGCGGGCGAAATCTTCCACACCTACTCGACCTACAGGCGCGGCGTGGAGGCGATGATGGGCACCTACAACCTGCTCGATCTCGCACCCAAAGGCCGCGACGAGCGCGATCGGGGCATGGCGTGGGTGCGGCACCACGACCGCTACGAGCCTGCGCCGGCCGCGAAGGCAGCGCCGGCGGCAGGCTCCTCCTGCCATACATAGACCTGAGGCGAAGGATCCAAAGCCCGAGTACCCGGCAGAGAATGATGAGAGACATCATGAGGAGACTTGTGGCCTTCCGCGCGGCCGACTGGGTATCGCTCGCGGCCGCGCCGACCTTCGCGTTGATGGCGGTCGTCACAGGCATCGTTGACGGCGGCGCGCATCAAATGTGGTGCTCCGCCGCGATGCATATGTCGCGACTGACCGGAATGGTTCCGATGTACTCGCTGATGAGCGCCTTTCACCTCACGCCTTGGCTGAGGCTCATCTCGCGCTGGCGAAGAGGCGTCCGCCCGGCCCTAAAGAGCGGAAAGGCCGCCGCAGATCCGCGGTTAACGCTTGGGTTTCAGAGATCGTGAGCGGAACCAAGTCGCTGCACCCGCCATCTGCATGAGCCGAGGAAGGCTCTAAATCCTTTGTTCCACGGCGGTCTTTAATGGTGGGCGGTACTGGGCTCGAACCAGTGATCTCTGCCGTGTGAAACGGAAGTAGGGTGCTTACGAATCAACAATATGCGAGTGGAGTTCCCGGTTGCAACAAGGACTTGTTATCACGCGATGTCACTTGCTATCACGCAATGTCAGGAGCGGACTGTCCCAAAATTGTCCCAGCGCAGTCTCGGGGGGAGTTAGCCTCGCGGAGGTCGGGTGCACTCCGGGATCGGCCAATAGACCGGCCAACTGCCCCCCGTCATGAAAATTAAATCGCATAAATACATAGGCTTACAAAGTCCAATCATCGGCCAGATGGCCATCGCCCATATGATCGGCCAAACTGCAATCACACAGGGCTTTTTCAGGCTCCCATCCGCTACCTTCTATGGCTACAAGATCGGCCAATCGGCCCGTCGCGGCGGTCGAAACGGAGACGATCTTCCGGATCGAGCCGACGCTCGTTGACGAGGTGCCGGGGGAACTCAACGACGTCGTCGCAGAGCTCGCTGCAGCGTCCTCCAGGCTCGGGGCCAGCCTCCATCCAACGACGGCCGCCTCTCTTGCGGACCTCGTCCGCATCATTAACACCTACTACAGCAACCTCATCGAAGGGCACAACACACGCCCTCGAGACATCGTACGCGCGCTTGCCGGTGACTTCGCTCGCGACCAGGAGCGACGCAATCTTCAGCTCGAGGCCGCGGCCCACGTGCGCGTCCAAAGGGAGATCGATCGCAAGGGTGCACTGGGGGAGCTCGGTGAGCCGGCGGCTGCGGAGTTCATTCGGGAGCTGCACCGCGAGTTCTATCGGGATGCCCCCGAGGCGATGCTGCGGATCCATGCGGACCGCCGCTCCTCTCTCATGGTGCCCGGCGAATGGCGCTCACGACCCGAGGAGGACAATGTCGTCGGACGTCACGTTCCACCGGCGAGCGCTCGGATCCCTGAGTTCATGGCGCACTTTGGCGAGCGCTACAGCTTGGGCAAGATGCGTCAGGGGGCGCGGATCCTCACGATTCCTGCCAGCCATCACCGCTTCAACTACATCCATCCCTTTCCGGATGGCAACGGCCGGGTCAGTCGGCTCATGAGCCATGCTATGGGGTACTCAGCTGGCATCGCCGCGCATGGTCTCTGGTCGATCTCGCGCGGACTCGCGCGCGGTCTAAAGAGTCGCGGCGAGTACAAGACGAAGATGGATCGGGCCGATGCGCCGCGCGAGGGCGATCTCGACGGGCGAGGGAATCTCTCGCGGGCGGCGCTCATCGAGTTCACTCGGTGGTTTCTCGAGGTGGCCCTCGATCAGGTCAACTTCATGGCGAGTCTTTTCGACATTCAAACTCTCGCCAAACGTTTGTGTACGCTCGTCGAGCGCTCCGAGACGCTGAAAGGCGAAGCAGCGGCGCTTCTCGAGGCCGCCCTGATGTTCGGCGAGATTGAACGTGGCGCGGCGCCGCGGATCACGGGGCTCCCGGAGCGAACGGCGCGGCGGGTGCTCAACGATGCTGTGGAGGCGGGCTTACTGGCCAGCGTGAGCCCGAAGGGCCCGGTGTCGCTGCGCTTCCCAGCAGGGGTTTTGGAAGTACTGTTTCCGCGCCTGTATCCCGAAACGTAAGCTTCTTCTCTGCTCGCCGACATGAAGTCGACCCATCGATCGAAGTCAAAGCCTCGACCTCGACCCGATGAGGGCGGTCGGCTCAAGATCGGCGACGACTGGAACGCCATCCGCATCATCGCGCTCTCGCAGGGTAATCCGCTCAAGGCGATCGCCGAATTCGTCGAGAACTCGATCGATGCTCACGCGAAGTCCGTCACCATCACGCGCGGCCGCGAGCACGGCGAGCACTACCTCGCTGTCAAGGATGACGGGGATGGCGTGCCGCGCGATGCGGAAGGCTTGCCCGACTTCAAGTACGTCGCCACCCACATCTGTGATTCCATCAAGCGGCACCTGAAGGCCGAAGGAAATGGTGCGGGGCTTCAGGGGGAATTCGGGATCGGGCTGCTCTCCTTCTGGACAGTCGGCGCGACGCTTACCATGAGCTCCACCGGCGCGGATAACCGGGCCTACCAGATGATCATGAGCAAGGGCGAGCCGCGTTACACGGTGGGCCCGCGGCGGGCGCTCTTCTCCGAGCGGGGCACCGAGCTCAAGGTGAGCCCGCTCCTCGAGGGGATCCGTTCCTTAAGCGGGGAGAAGATCCAGTGGTATCTCGCCTCGGAGCTCCGTGACAGGATCCGTCATTCCGGCGTGCGCGTCACGGTGGTCGACAAGCTCGCGCGCAAGCAATTCGAGGTCGAGCCGCGGCAGTTCGAGGGACGGCTGCTTCACCAGTTGCCCCCAGTGCGCTCGGGCTTCGGGGATGCCTACGCAGAGCTCTATCTCACCGAGCCGGCCGATACCTCCCGCGTGGGTCTTACCCGCAGTGGCACGCGCGTCATCGAGGACCTGGGAACACTCTCAGGGCTCGAGCACCCGCCGTGGACCTCGAGATACCTGCAGGGCCTGATCGACGTGCCGTTTCTCAATCTGACGCCCGGCACGCGCTCAGGCATTGTCCACGACGACCGCTATGCGGCGCTGATGAATGCTTTGGCCTCGATAGAGTCGCATCTGAATGCGGTCATCGAAGCCCAGCAGCGCGCCGAGGAGGAGCAGGCGAACCGTGAATCGCTGCGCGCGATCCAGCGGGCGTTCCGTGAGGCGATGCTCGCGCTCCCACGAGAGGAGTACGACTGGTTCGCCATTCACGCCCGCTCACGCCAGGAGGGGGACGCCGGTGGCTCGCGTGGCGGCGGGGCTGAGGAGGGGCCGAGCGATGCCGAGGAGAATGATGAGACACTCGGGGTCGCGGAGCGGTCCGTGCCTGAACCTCCGCAACGCGCCTTCTTTGAGTACGCAGGCCCCTTGCACAGCGTGGTGATCTCGCCGGCGGCGAGCACGGTCGCGGTGAACGACAGCCGACGTTTCCGTGCTCTGCCGCGAGATCGGTCGCGCCGCCGTGTGGAAGAGGATCTCGCCTTCGTGTGGGAAATTGCCGATGGCGGCGGCTCGCTCTCCTCGAGCTCGGATCAGGAAGTAGCGTTTCAGGCACCCGCCTCACCGGGACTCGTGCGTCTGTCGGTTATGGTTGCGCAGCGCGAGGTGCATGCGAGGGCTGAAGCCCTGATTACGGTCGCCGCGAGTCTAGAGCCGGCGATTGGGCCTGCGGTGGTCAACGCCCGCGGGCTCCCGGGTTATACGTTCGAGCGCGCGGCCGGAGAGCTCTGGCGCTCGCGCTTCGATGCCGAACGCAATCTCATCGTGGTCAATAACGGGCACCGAGATTTTGTCTTTGCCACGCGCAACCGGGCACTGCAGCTGCGCTATCTTGTGCGCCTCTACGTGAAGGAGCTCGTACTCAGGAACTTTGCGGGGCTTCCTGCGGCGCAGCTCGTCGAGCGGATGGTCGAGCTCTCACTATACGTCGAAGAGAAGTTGAAGCCGCCGTGACAGCACAGGAGTGCGCTCGAGCGATCGGGCTCGAGCTTTGCGTGCTCCTCGAACGCATCCGAGATGTACTCGACGAAGAACTCGAGGTAGCGCATTCGGCGGGCCTTGCGCCAGAGTAGTTCTCTTCTGAATGATCTCGCCGATCTATGGTGGGCGGTACTGGGCTCGAACCAGTGACCTCTGCCGTGTGAAACGGAAGTAGGGTCCCTACAAATCAACGATATTCGAGTCGTGCCTCCAGTTGCAACAGCCACTTAGTGTCACGTGATGTCATTTGATATCACGCAATGTCACGAGCTGACTGTCCCAAAATTGTCCCAGCGCCGCTATCGCGCTCGGGCGGGTAAAGGGCCCGGTTCTCCCGCAGTCAGCCCTGCGACAGCCGCCGGCCGTGTGAACTAAGTCGCGCTATGGCTGACCAGACACTGGCGGGCTATCGAATTGGCGGTATTTTTGAATATAGCGGTCCAGGGAAAGCAGCTTGCACAGCGTCAAAGGACACAGGGCGATCATCATGCGAGTCCTTTCATCCCGGATAAGCACCTCTGTTGTCGCATTGATCCTGTGCGCAGCAGGACTCACGTCGTGCGGGCAGTCGCCAACTGGGCAGGAGTCCGCGACAGCGGCGGCTCGCAAGCCGAAAGTGACGTGGCCAAAGGACGACGTATTACGCAGCATCGGCCGCCGACAGGAGCTGCCGCAACCTGTTTCGCCCTGGCGCCAGGAAGAGTCCCGCATATTCGCTGATGTGCTGCAGGCTCACCCCGCGGAGGTCCTGGTCATCCCGTTCGAAGTACAGGATAAGGGCTTCGATCGAATCGAGCGCTCGCTCATGACGGAGGACTTCGCGTCTGCCGTCACGCGCCACTACCACGCGCGAGTGGTCAATCCGTACCTGGTGGCTCGTGCGCTCGGCGAGGGTGAGCGCCGATATGAGTGGCCGGATGTCGCTCGTCTCGCTGAGGCCGTCAAGGCGCGTGTACTGATTCGCGGCTATGTGGGGCATGACGGTCACCACAAGCTGGTGTTGACGCTCACCGTCCAGCAACGCAATTCCGTTGATCGTCCCTGGGACCCGCGGCCAACTGCTCAGCGAGACTGGACGGGATTACCGTTTTCCGACGAGGACTTGCCGTACCGAGTCGTGCACAGGCTCCAATCGGAGATGCTCTCGCTGGTGAGCTTGCCTGCGACCGAGGCGGCCGCACTGCAACCTTCCACGAATGACGTCGACCAGCCGGCGCCGTGGCCGTTACCGCGGCAGCCCTCCGATCTGGTGGCGCCACAGACAAGCGGCCCTGGCAGTGGGGCAGCGCGCCTGGCCATTCTGGCCGCGTTAGCACCGCAAAATCCTGCACAGACCCGGGAGCGGCTTGCCGAGCGCGGTTTGTTGCTGGCAGATCAGAGCACCGACAAGTCGACGGATGCGCGCTTCATAAAGAGCTATCTGCTGCATCTCCTATACAGGCGTCCGGCAGCCCTGGCGGAGCTCGGCGACGATCAGAGCCCGGCGCTTGCGGGAATGCGGGCAGTGCTCAATGGAAACCTCGACAGCCTGCAGACCGCCGTCGCACAGGCGCAGCCTTCGCCGCAAGCCTTGTTACTGGAATTCGAACTCTGCTACCTGCGACTCGACTACGGCGGTAGCTGCCATCGTGAGGCGCTGCCGGAGGCAGCCCGCCTCGCGAGGCAGTCGCGCGCGTGGGAGTCTCTCATATCGAGCCGCCTCACAAGCGTAGTGGGCTGGGAGGTTCAATCGAACGCTGAGATAAAGAGTCTGCTCGATGACGCTTTCCCCATCCAGGGCTTTAGTTTGCGCGATCTCGCACGTGCCGCCGTGGTGGTTGGTGATGCATCTTCGGAGACTGCCACGATCGACCTTTCAGTGATCCGGCACGTTCGTAAGACTTTGGCAGTTGACGACTCCCTGGCGTTCGCCACAGCCGACTCGGCGGATCGCCTCGACTACCTGCAACTGCTGGAAGGAATCGGCGAATCGAATCTCCTGAAGGCAGTTGGTCGAGTCGGTGTGATGCAGGGACTGACGAGCGAAGCCTTACAGCTATTGCGCGCCTACGAAACCGTCTACGCGGGCCATCCGGCCTTCGCGGAACTGCACTCCAGTCTGCTGCGCACGACACTGGGTGCTTCCCCCAATCAGCCTAGTGCTGCGGTGATGCAGGAATTTGAGCAGAACAGCTACGCCGCGGCGTATCTGGAACAGGGACAGACCGCGATATCGGCGTCCGTGTTGAGCGCTGGCGGTGAGATGTCTCCCCCGCTGCAGGTACTCGCCGACTCTTACGCGCAGGACTTTCCGATCCGCCCATGGTGGCCGCGGCTCTATAAGGCAACCGTACTCGATGAGCTCGCGTACTCCGAGACCGAGCTCCCGCCTTACTTTGCCGAACAGCCGTTCCTGCCCAAAGAGGAATTGCGCTCGCTGCTCAAGCAGCGGTTTCGTGGCAGCCCGAATGCCGCAGAAATACTGGCGCACATTGCAGGTCAGGAGTCTCGCGACGCCGATCCCGCCGCCGCCTATCGCGCGGCTATCCAACTCAATCCCGCAACCTGGTCAAATTATTTGAATTTGGGAAATTACCTGCTGCAAAACGGTGACGTGAAAGGGTCAGCGCGCGCTTATCTGAGCTACCCCGGCTTTGCGAAGGTCCCGACCGCTTCCGCGGACCTTGTCGCCAATTCCGACTACGCGTATGAGGCGGGATCGAACCTGTACTGGCGTGGTGCCATTGAGCCGGCACGCCAGCTCTACCGCATCGCCGCGAACGATGCTGATGGCTCGTATGCAAGCATTTCGAGCGCGGGGCGGCTGGCGATGCTGCGTGGCGACCTCGTAACCTATTTGCACGCGTCGTTCGATGCGGCGCAGCGTTACCAGGCGCCGGCTCCCTATCGGGATTATCTGTCCATGCTGCATGCGTTTGGAATGCACGATGAGGCTTGGGCAGGATTCGGTGCCTTGGCGGAGCGCTTCCCGCAGCCCGAGGTTTGGATCTCCGCTCTGGTCGGTCAGCGAATGGCAGGCCTCTCGCCCGGGCAGCTGCGGCAATGGCTGCTCAGCGACAACATCAAACACGCGCACTTTCTGAGCAGAAGCTTCTCTGCTGACTATGCAATTCTCTGGAACAGCATCGACCGTGATCCGCCTGACGACTTGGCGCAACTGCTTGATGAGCTCCAGGGTCCTTCCAAGGCGACCGTCAATACCGACGGGTTGACGACCTTGAGCCCGAGCGCGACACAGGAAGGGGCGTTCGACTACCTGCCTCTAACAGAGTTTCGTCGCGCCGCCCGGCAGCGCTCCCCTGCGGGGTCCCCGTTGCGTGCGGAACGCAGTATGTTTGCGGACGCGTACGTAGATCTGCGCGCCGCTCGCTATGCCGACGCGGTGCGCAAGTTCGACGAACTGGCGGCGCACTACCCCATTGAAATGGTCGGTGAGAGGTACATCCTTCCTTACTTCGCCTACGCCAGTGCGAAAGCGGGCGATCCGCTTCACCTCG
Organism: uncultured Gammaproteobacteria bacterium; assembly: GCA_963804465.1. Lineage (GTDB taxonomy): Bacteria > Pseudomonadota > Gammaproteobacteria > Steroidobacterales > Steroidobacteraceae > 13-2-20CM-66-19. Next base: position 398,160 of record CAWDQL010000016.1, on the reverse strand, counting down.
AGGACTACCTGCATTCGGCTCGAGTTGGCGGTGACTTTGCCGCGTTCCTGGCGGGAGCGTTCTTCGAAGGGCTGCATGGCCACTCGAGTGAGGCTTTGGACTTACTGGGAGCCGCCTTTTACAACCGTCCCCTGGAAAACACCGACCCGATTTTGTCGGAATTCCGTTACGCGGAGGCATGCGAGTGGCTGTACAACGATACGCACGAAGACGCGTACCGTCAGCGGGCTCTGGAATGGGCGCGTATGCAGCAGCGCGTGCGCCCGCATATGGCCTGGATCTACGCACTGCAAGCGCGGTTACTGCCGACCGGGCCTGAGCGTACTCAAGCGCTTGCGATGACTTTGTACCTCGACCCGGGTGCCAAGGTCGTACAGTCGCTCTCGGCGAAGCAAAAGTCCGATCTGACCGGCTGGCTCGATAAGAACAATCCGTTCACACATCAGCGCCCCGCGGGTGAGCACGCCCGGCACGTCGCGACTTAACGGGCGATCCCAAATAGGACCCGGCCACGGCCAGCAAAACTGCCGAGGTCCTCGTTCTTGATGGTGGGCGGTACTGGGCTCGAACCACTGACTTCTGCCGTGTGAAACGGAAGTAGGGTGCTTACGAATCAACGATATGCGAGCAAGGTTCCCAATTGCAACAAGGATTTGTTATCACGTGATGTCATTTGATATCACGCAATGTCACGAGCTGACTGTCCCAAAATTGTCCCAACGATCGAATCAGTGCGGGCCGGGCCCTATCGTTTTTTCGCGACCACTCTACCGTTCTCCCAAACGTAAAGCGGGGTGCCATACATGCGCGCAGTCTTGCGCGCATCCTTTGCGGCGCGGCGTAACGCACGGCCGATACCGGTAGTGAAACTCTCCGAGCGGTCCGGCTTGGCTCGCGTTTTCGCTTTCATGGACTCCTCTGCAGCAACCGCGGGTCGTCGCCCGAAGGTCCAACCTTCGCCGCGGCTCTGCCCGCACGGGACGCTCGCGCGAAATTCGCACGCAGCTCATTCCTCGTCCAATCACACATTGGCCGGGCTACCAACGTTCGGGTAGCCGCCGAGACACGTGGAACACGCGCAGGATCTCGACGACTTCTCCCCTGACACGGTACGGAACGAGATACCGGGTCCTCGGGACGATGAGCTCACGAGTTCCGGGAACTCGACCCGGCCGGCCGAGCCGTGGCTGCTGCGGTAGGTGGCTCACGGCGGTCAAGATGCGCGCGACTACAATACGTGCGGCGGCGGGATTATCCTCGGCGATATAGGCGGCTTCGGCGTCCAGGTTTGCAAGAGCCCTGCGCAGCCACCTAACGCGCATTCACCTTCCACTTGCGGGCGAGCTTCGCAACATCCTTCTGGTCTGCAAAGTCGCCTGCGTCGGCTTCCTTAAGGGCAGCGCGGATTTCGGCAATCTGCCACTCGTTGATCTCCACGTAGGCGCGAACGGCCTCCGCAGCGAGATATGACTTGCTGCGCTCGGTGGCCTCGGCGAGGCGATCGAGACGCTCCTTGACCTCATCGTCGAGGCGAATCGTCATGGTCGTCGACATTGCTCAAGTCTCTAAGGAAACGGTTTCGACACGGTGTACTATCATGTACACATCATAGCACATGAGGGCACTTCGCCGCTTGCATCGCGTGATGGCACGACGAAGGTCGCTAAGCCGTTGATTTCTTGGCCGACGTAATCTGTCCTGTCGGGCTATGAGACGCTGGTCGCCGGCGGGCGCATGATCCACCCACCGGGCGCTGGGCCGAATCCGCCGCGCGGAGGTGCCCAGTAACTGATTTCTAGCGCAGATCTGAGAGCCAGAACAATGAATGATCTGACACGTAGGGCGTTCGTCACATCCGGGAGCGCTTCGGTTGCATGGGTCGCAGGGGGTAGGTTTGCATTTGCCGGCGAAGCAAGCGCGGAGGAACAGATGCAGATGCATGCGTCGGTAGCCAGGCGCCTCGCGTCGCAGCTTCCGCCATTCGACGGCGTCTTCGTTTTCGATCAGTTGGTTTGCAGAGCGATGGCGACGGACTACGGCCATTACATCCATCACACGCCTCTTGGCGTACTGTTTCCAAAGACGCCGACAGATGTACAGCGCGCCGTTCGGTTCGCGAATGCGAAATCTGTATGCGCGGTACGGGCGGGGCGGCGTATGGGCAGTCGCAGGTAGCCTCGGGAATAGTGATCAGCTCAGGTTCTCTGACCGCAATCCGATGGGCCGACGACGATTCGATCGACGCTGAACCAGGTGCCTTGTGGAAGGAAGTCTGCGAAGCAACCCTGTCACGCAATCGAACTCCACCTGTCTTGCCCGATAATCTGAACCGTGCCGGCTTTCCCGGAGACTTCAACCTGAGAGAGGATGGAGTTTATGGGAACAGCAAAGCGATATTCATCAGAGGTACGAGAGCGCGCGGCGCGGATGGTGTTTGAGCAGCAGGCGGAGCACGGCTCGCAATGGGCAGCGATTGTCTCGGTGGCCAGCAAGCTGGGTTGCGCGGCGCAGACGCTGCATCGCTGGGTGGCGCAGGCTGAACGTGACCATGGCAAGCGTGCGGGCTTGAGTACGACGGAACGGGAACGGCTCAAGGATCTGGAGCGCGAGAACCGCGAGCTCAAGCGCGCCAACGAGATCCTGCGCACGGCGTCGGCGTATTTTGCGCAGGCGGAGCTCGACCGCCGACGCAAGTGATGTTCCGGTACATCGAGGAACACAAGGATCGATTTGGGGTCGAGCCGATCTGCAAGCAGTTGCCGATTGCCCCATCGACGTATTACGAGCTGAAGGCACGGGAGCGCGATCCGAAGAAGCTCCCGGAGCGGCATCGTCGGGATGCACAGCTTGGTCCGCATATTCAGCGGGTGTGGGAGGAGAATTTCTGCGTCTATGGGGCGCGCAAGACCTGGAAGCAGCTGAACAGGGAGAGCATCCGGGTGGCGCACTGCACGGTCAGGAGGCTGATGCGCCAGATGGGCCTGTGCGGCGCGAGGCGCGGCAGAGCCTTTAAGACAACGATTCCGGCCGACAACGCGCACAGCCTTCCGGACTTGGTGAAGCGGCAGTTCGTGGCCACGCGGCCTAATGAGCTGTGGGTCGCGGACTTTACCTACGTTGCCACCTGGAGCGGCTTCGTGTTCGTCGCCTTCGTGATCGATGTGTTCTCGCGCATGATCGTCGGCTGGCGGGTGAGCACGTCCTTGAAGACGGAGTTCGTTCTCGATGCGCTCGAGCAGGCGGTGCACGCTCGCTGCGACACCGACGGGCTGATCCATCACAGCGACAAGGGCACGCAGTACCTGTCTATTCGCTACAGCGAGCGCCTGGCTGAATGCGGCATTCAGGCCTCCGTCGGAACCACCGGCGACTCGTACGACAATGCACTCGCAGAATCGATCAACGGCTTGTACAAGGCGGAGGTCATTTGGCGGCGCGGCCCCTGGAGAAGCGTTGAGGCGGTCGAATACGCCACTTTGGAATGGGTGGATTGGTTCAACAATCGGCGCCTGCTCGAGCCCATCGGCGACCTTCCGCCCATCGAGTTCGAGCTGGCGTACTATCGGCAACGTGAAGGTCACACCACGGCGGAGTGACTCACACATAACAGTGTCCGGAGAAGTCGGCACGGTTCAATCTCTTCATCAGTGTCGGCGGCACTCTCAATGCAGGCGGTCTCGGCGAGACCAGTTATCGCCTCGGTGCGCAGGTTGACCACGCTGTAGAGCTGGACGTGGTAACGGGTTCGGGCGACCTCATATCGTGCTCAGCGGTGCGCAACGAGGAGTTATTTCGAATGGTCCTAGCCGGAATGGGCCAGTGCGGAATCATTGTTCGCGCACGTCTCAAGCTCCGGCCCGCTCCAGCTTCGGTCATCGTTCGTCGCTTTGCATACGAGGATCGTGGGAGTTTCCTGGCCGACTTGGCAAAGCTCGCGAAGGCGGAACCCGCAGGTGCAATTGATGGGGATCTAAATCTTGACCGGGATAGAGCGACTTGGGCCCCCGTCATTACTGTCACGAGCTTCGCGAGCGGGGCACCGGTTACCTGATCTTTTACGGTGGTGCGCGCAAGCTTGAGCGCGTTCTGCGTATCATGGAATCGGTCGATCCCAGTTTGCATGATGATTGGGCATGCCTCGTGCGCCTCGGGTTTGCGGCCAGTGAGGCCGGCGATCGGAACCGCGGTCGTGTACTTGTCGAGCGCGCACTGCGGCAGCGGCCGCAGGCGCCGTACGTTATCCACGCCTACGCTCATGTATTGCACGATCAGGGGGGCAGTACGCCGATGTCGCCGAATTATTGAAATTGGTATCAGCAGATCAGCGCATTAGCGTGGGGGGGAAGTCGTGTTGAGCGCGTGCTGATTGATCTGCTTGAGGCTAGAGCAGTTGAGCTGGCTGCGTAGCTTGCAAATCCCCTGCTTTGGGTCGAGAGCCACGGATTCGTGGCGACTCAATCCACAGTGAAGGGGCAAATCTACGGAGGAGGAATCCGCAGGGACGCGCGAATTGCAGCTGAGATGCCGTTCGGTAGCTTTCGATAGGCTTCAGACCAACAGTGCTTGTGGGACCGCTTGGACGATGCGTGGCCGCTGCCCTCTGTGAGCAGGACTGCTGCTGGTGGCGTCGAGGTTAGTTTTGCAACTGCAGCGCCGTGGCTACGGCGGCAAGTCGCTTATCCAGCGTCCAAAAAGGAAGTTTGGCCAACCTCGCTGACGCGAGCAGGTGGATGTCAACCCAGCCCAGGCCGCGCCCCATCAGACGGTGGCTCTCAAGAAACGCGAGCACTTCGTCGTGACCCGCTATCGGCGCGTGCGGTAGTGCTGTGAGAGCGCTCAGCAACTTGTCTCGTCGCGCGAGATTTCCGCAAGCCAGCTCCCCGACCACGAAGGCATGGGTCCAGACCTGCGTCTGTTCTAGCAGCGCGACCAGTGTGGCGTTGCCTCGACGCAGGTGATCGATCCAAACGGACGTATCGACCAGCATCGGGCTGACTAGCGGGCGGTGCGCGTCCGGCGGCGAGGGATCGGTTTAAGACGCCGTTCGGTTCCACCCAGCGCTGCCAATCTGCGCGCATTTTCTCGTGCGATCAGCGCCTGCAGCCCGGCATGCAGTACGGCGGTCTTTTCCCGTAGACCGCTTAACTCTTGGGCCCTGGCTAGCAGGGTGTCATCGATGATTAGAGTAGTCCTCATATGCATTAATATGGCTGATTGATGCAGACGAGTCAATGGAGTTGCCGCCGCCGAGCGGTCGAAGAAAGCCCCCTCTCGTGGCCCACTGTCCCAAATTCCAGTGAATTAGGTTTAGGGACCAGCTTTAAGCTCTTGTTCGAAGTGGTGGGCGGTACTGGGCTCGAACCAGTGACCTCTGCCGTGTGAAACGGAAGTAGGGTGCTTACGAATCAACGATATGCGAGTAGAGTCCCCAATTGCAACAAGGACTTGTTATCACGTGATGTCACTTGATATCACGCAATGTCACGAGCGCACTGTCCCAAAATTGTCCCAGCGTTGAACCAGAAGAGCTTGAGGGCTTCGTCCGCACGTCGGCCTATTCGTATTTTCCCGCACGCAGCTCTGGATAGGCACTGATGCGGATTCAATCAGACCCGAAACAGGACTACCCTTCGTTTGGAATGAAGGACAAACGGAAAGAAGTAGGAGGATTTATGAATCTCATTCGTTGGGAACCATTTGCGGGAATGGACCAGATGTTCAACCCGTTGTTCCCGAACCTGTTCGGGCGCTTTCCGCGCTATTCAGGATCGGGCGATGCAAACTATGACTGGACTCCTCCGGTCGACATTAGTGAGACCGGCGCGGAGTATTTGATTCGCGCGGCGCTGCCTGCCGTGAAGAAAGAAGACGTGAACGTCACGGTCGAGGACGGCATGCTGACGCTGGCCGGCGAACGGCACCAGAGAGAGGAGCTGCAGGACGAGAAGTTCTGCAAGGTCGAGAGCTTCTATGGCAACTTCTCGCGCAGTTTCGCGCTGCCGGAGTATGTGAATGCGAAGGGAATCACCGCCGATGCAAAGGACGGAGTGTTGACGGTGCACATCCCGAAGACCAAGGTCGAAGCGACGAAGCCGACGACGATTAAGATCCAGTAGAGAGTCTGTGCTTCTGCCGCGGGCGGCGATCGTTCGGTCGTCGCCCCGCGGTCATCTTTTTGCGCTGAATGCGCCGGACCATGTATGTGCGTCCCGATCAAGCGAACGAGGAGTGTATGGCGATGACGGAACACCGGCTGCGGCACTTACCCGTGATCGGGGCAAGCTCATCGGCCTGATTTCAATCGGCGACCTGGTCGAAGACGTGGTTTCCGAGCAGAAATTCATCATTCAACAGCTCGAACACTACATCACGGGTTAGCGAGCTTAAGTGCAAACTGCATGGAAGAAGAACTCAAGCAAGCGGCTCTCGATTACCACCGGCTACCCAAGCCGGGCAAGATTAGCCTGACTCCCACCAAGGCGCTAGCCAACCAGCGCGACCTGTCTCTTGCCTATTCGCCGGGCGTGGCCTACGCGAGTCTGGCCATCAAGGACGATCCGAAACAAGCACCGACGCTGACTTCGCGGGCCAACCTGGTTGGCGTGATCACGAACGGCACGGCTGTCCTGGGTCTCGGCAACATTGGCCCACTGGCGGGGAAACCCGTGATGGAAGGCAAGGCGTGCCTCTTCAAGAAATTTGCCGGCATCGATGTGTTTGACATCGAGATTAACGAGACTGACCCGGACAAACTGGTGTCCATCGTGGCGGCGCTCGAGCCGACCTTCGGCGGCATCAATCTGGAAGACATCAAGGCGCCGGAGTGCTTCCACATCGAACGGCAGCTGCGCGAGCGGATGAAGATCCCGGTGTTCCACGACGATCAGCATGGGACTGCGATCATCGTCACCGCCGCCGTTCTTAATGGCCTCAAGGTCATTGGCAAGGACATCAGGGAGGTGAAGGTTGCAACCTCTGGCGCAGGAGCGGCGGCGCTTGCTTGCCTCGATCTGCTCGTCGCCGTGGGCCTGAAGCGTGAAAACGTGCTGATCGCTGACCGCAGCGGCGTTGTCTATCAGGGCCGCCCCGGCACATCCGATCCGGACAAGCTGCGCTATGCGCAGCGCACCACGGCGCGCACGCTCAGGGACATCACGAACGGTGCCGATATTTTTCTCGGTCTCTCAGGTCCCGGGGTGCTCAAGCCCGAGATGGTCATGCAGATGGCGGAACGTCCGCTGATTCTGGCGTTGGCCAATCCCGAGCCCGAAATCCGCCCGGAGGTGGCCAAGGCGGCACGAGCCGATTGCATCGTGTGCACCGGGCGCTCGGATTACGTCAATCAGGTCAACAATTCACTGTGCTTCCCGTTCATATTCCGCGGTGCGCTCGATGTGGGCGCGACCACGATCAACGAACCGATGAAGCTCGCGACAGTTTATGCGCTCGCCGAGCTGGCGCAAGCCGAGCAATCCGACGTGGCCACGGCCGCCTACGGCATCGCCAGCGAAGGCTTTGGGCCAGAATTTCTCATTCCGCGCGCGTTCGATCCGCGGCTGCTCGTGCGCATAGCCCCGGCGGTCGCCAAGGCCGCAATGGACAGCGGCGTGGCTACGCGACCGATTGGCGACCTTGATGCCTATCGGCGGCGCCTGACCGAGTTTGTCTACCACTCGGCCTCGGCGATGCAGCCTGTCTTTGCCGCCGCCAAGCACCGGCCCAAGAAGGTCATCTTCGCGGAGGGTGAAGATCATCGGGTCCTGCAGGCCGCGCAGGAGGTGGTCGATGAAGGCTTAGCTCGCCCGGTGCTCGTCGGACGCGCCGAGCTGATCGGGGTGCGCATCGCCAAGCTGGGTCTGCGCCTGAAGCTTGGCGAGAACGCCGATGCAGTAAACGTGCTGAGCGATCCGCGGTACAACGAGGTGTGGAAAGAGTACTACCAGCTCGCCAAGCGGGAGGGCGTCTCCAGGGGCCAGGCCATGGAGGAGATGCGCACCCGTACAACACTGATCGGCGCGATCCTGGTTCGTCGCGGCGATGCGGACGCGATGCTGTGCGGCACGGTGGGCAATTACTTGGATCATCTGCGTTACGTCAAGCGCGTGATCGGCCTGCGTGCGGGGGCCCACACGTTGGCGACGATGCAGATGCTGATCCTGCCGAACCGGCAGCTGTTTATCTGCGACACAGACGTCAACCATGATCCGGACGCGGGGCAGATTGCCGAAATGACGCTGCTTGCGGCCGAGCAGGTGCGCCGGCTCGGCCTGATACCGAGTGTCGCCCTGGTTTCTCACTCGAGTTTCGGCAGCTCGGATGCCCCGTCGGCGCAAAAGATGCGCGCGGCCCTGCAGCTGATCATCGCCCGGGCGCCGGATCTGGCTGTCGAAGGGGAAATGCGGGCCGATTTGGCACTATCAGCCGGCGTCCGCGGCAACGAACTTCCGGATACACGACTCACCTGCGACGCGAACTTGCTGATCATGCCCAACGTAGATGCCGCCAATATCACGTACAACACATTGCGGATGTCGACTGGCGAAAGTGTGACGGTGGGTGGCTTCCTGCTGGGTCTCGCTCAGCCCGTGCATATCCTGACGCCATCGTCAACGGTCCGGCGCATCGTCAACATGGCTGCCGTCGCGGTGGCGGATGCCGGATCACAACATGCTGCTGGACTCTGAGTCGCCCACTCAGGCGCGGCACTCTCGTAGGTGGCCGTTCTAGAACGGGTAGTTGGAATGGCGGCTCATGGCCGGTCTGCGATCGTGGTAGCGCGGCTATCCTGGCGGCTGCGGCAGGTCAGCTGTGGGCTTTACTTTCGATAGAGCGTTGATCGCCGCATTGTATTGTGCCTGCGTGACAGCTTGCTGCCGCAGACAGATGTCCAGGTATCCCGCCATAAACCTCTCCTCCGATGCCGGTATCGTCACTCCGTCGCGCTGGTCCTGCGGAGCCAATGTCACAGTGGCGGAACAGTTCGAGCTAAGTGAGAAAATGAGCGCCGCTTTTGGCGTGCCCCAGCCCGTCACCAGATCGTAACCAGCCACGGCGTTAAACGCGCCGGTGCTGCCACTCGTGATGTCACGGAAGTCTGCCGCGTACTGGCTCGAATTGAGACCAATCGAGTAGGTCGGCGGGTTAGCGAAGCCGAGGGGTACACGAGGCACCCGTCCGCGGCGAAACGTCTCGGAACCACCAGCAGACGATCGCTGCCGTCTGCGAGCAGCGGTCACTAAGCGATCGCCTCCGTCCCGGAGGCTGCGTCCCGAAGCGGTCGCTCGGATGGCTCGGAACCGACCATTCAGAGCGCGCAAAGCGCACCACCTCGCCTCAAGAATCCGGTTTTGTGACGTAGACCTGTGAGAAGGCCCACCCTGGCAGTCACAGTTCGCCCAGGTCCTCACAGGCACGGGCGGCACAGTGCGCTTCCAGGTACTGCTCTCGGCGGCTCTTCTCTCACTCGCAGCCACCTGCGGTGCGTTCGCGGCCGCCACTCCCGAGCCGGGCGAAGATGCTGCGGTCAAGGCAACCGCCCGGGCGCTGCTCCTGAAGGGCGATCTGCGCGGATTCGATGCTCTGGCAACGGCCTTCCGGCAGTCGCGCGAGCGAACTCCATCGGGCAGCTGGAAACTCGGTCTCATGTACCTGAGTGTGACCCAGGACTGGTTCCCGCCGGCATCTCCCCGCTGGGAGAAATTGCAGCAGGCCGCCCGCGAATGGCTCGCCGAGAATCCCGACTCTCCTACGGCGGTAGCTTTGAACGCCAGGCTCCTTCGAGCCCACGCATGGGCGTGGCACGACGCGGACGAAATGCCCGGCGATAACAATCCGCAGTATCGCCAGTTGATTGAGGCAGCGCGGCGGGTCCTCGACGAGCACCCTCAGGTCAAGAGCGAGGATCCAGAGTGGGATGCGCTGCGTATCGCGATTGCCCGTGAGCAAGGGGCCGATACGGACCAGGTTCTGCGGATGGCCTCGGAAGCGCTCCAACGGGAAGCCTACTACTACCCGCTGCACGAGGCGGTGACCAACAAGCTGATGCCACGCTGGGGCGGCAGCAGACAGGCGGTTCAAGAGTACTCGCAGATGGCCATGGCATATTCGGCCAGTCGGGAAGGCACGCAGGCCTACGCGCGCATCTCTTATTACATCGTCCGCAGCAACATCGACGGCGATCCTGGCGTCGAGATGAGTGAGGTGGGGGTCAAGTGGGACGTCTTGAAACCGAGCCTCGCCGAAGTGGTGCGCGCATACCCGAGCGCGTTCAATCACGAAGTCGAGCGGGCGATCACCTGCTTCACCGGGCGTGCCAACGAGATGCGGGCCCTCGGCCGTGCCGAAACGCAAAACATCGTGTCGGTCGCATGGTGGGACACGCCGGAACGGCGGCAGCGATGCAACGACCTGGCATTCGAGGGGAAGTTCGTACGCGGCTCGCTGTTGCATAGCGTGCGTGCGTACTCCGCCTTCCTGCGCAGCTTCGGGGATGTCTTCTGGGAGCGCGTTCGCCTGGCGGCCTTCGTCGCATTTTTCGTCATAGAGGTGGCGCTCGCACTGCTCGCGAGGCTATGGGCGGCCCGGGCGCTGGTGTGGTCCGAATCGGCCGGCGTCAGCCGGACCTTCAATCCGACGGAGTATCCGCGCACTTATGCGGTGGCGGCGTCCCGCGAGCCCAACTTCATCCGCCTCTCTGTATGGATGCTCCTGCTGGGAGGCGCCAGCACCTGGGTATTCGCCCACGGAGACTCGCCGGACATGCTGCAACAGCAGATAGTGCTGGCAGGATGCGTGATGGTGGGCCTCACGGGTGCATTGATGATTCTCAGCCGCTTCACCGCTCGGGTTGTGCTGAAGCCGGACTGCGTCGCTGTGCGTGCTCTCGTCGGCGGGGCCGCGATGAAGCGACATGACATCCTCGGTGTGCGCGAGTACCAGCGCGGCAAAGGACCGCGCCTCATCGAGCTCGTGCCCCGGACTCCCGAAGCGGCACCGCTGCGGCTGCCGCCGGTGACGCACGAGGACGGGCCGTTTCGAGAGTGGTTCGATTCCCTGCCGCCCCTTGCGCTGCCGGGAGACGCGACCGTGCCCGCGTCGCGAATCGCACCGTAAGCTCGCTGATGGGCGGCCGCGGCAACTTGCCCGGCCGGGAAGCCCTGCGTGAATGTCCGCTCGTGGCCCGATCGCTGCCGTCTGAGGGCAGGGGGTGGGACGGCCGCTCGCGACCCGAAGCGATCCCACGGAAGCTCTCGTTACCGGGACATTAACAAGAGATTAAAGAGATTGAGCTTAGGGCGCGGAGTGATACGTTCAGTAGCACGCGTCGAGTGCTGCTTCGATGAAGCTTGGGATGTAACTCATGCGGCGTCTGTCCTGGTGGCAAGTCTCCGTCTTGCTGCTGCTGGCTGCGAGGGCAGCGGGAGCCCAGGTCCCCAATTCAAACCAGAACGGTCAGCCACCAAGCGGCCTGTCCGGAGCCAGCGGCGCAACTTCGGCTAACGCCAATGAGACACCGACGGTGCCGCCAACGACCAAAGAGCAAGTTACAGTCACCGCGCCGTACCCCGGCCAGCTACTGCCAGCGCTTCCACCGGACGAATTCTTTGATTGCATGAAGCAATCGCCCTATGGATTAGAAGGCACGCCGAGTACCGGCGCCGCCGGCGGGGCTAACGGTATTGACTATACCCAGGCGGTGATCTGTGAGCATCAACTCAATTATGAAAAGCATATCGTGATCGAGGCATGCATCAATCGCGACGGGAAGGCGGCGCCCCCCAGGGTCATTCAGGCATGTACAGAGTCGCTGGATCACAAGATCTTTGAGGGCAAAGAGCGATTTTTTCTGCTTGCCGATCGTGCCGGGGCGTATTTTGCTGAAGGCGACAAGCAGCATGCACTCGACGATTACACGGAAGCCATTACGCTGGCTCCCCATAACGCCGAGCTTTACTACAACCGTGGAGTCTTGTACGCAGCGCAATTCGACGGCGAGGCGGCCTTGCGGGACTTCGACGCAGCCATAGATATCGACCCCAATCTGGTCCCCGCGCTGCATCAGCGCGCAAAGACCTACTACGCTCAAAGGAATTTCCTCAGTGCACTCGCGGACTATTCGGAGGCTATCCGCCTGGAACCGAAAACTGCGGCGCTGTGGAGCGAACGCGGACGGGTCTGCTTACAGCAACACGACTACCAGGGTGCTGTAAGGGACGAGGCCCAAGCGATTCAACTTGATCCAAAGCTGGCTCAGGCCTATTTCCTTCGTGGCATAGCCTTTTCAAATCTTCACGACTCGCGCAATGCTTCCGGCGACATCAAGAGCGCTGTGGACCTCGATCCTTCGCTGGCACATTACGTTACGATCGAGGGCAAGACGGCGTCGCTTGCGCTGCCGCCTTTATGAACTGTGGCTAGGTGCCCTAGGTTCAGTACCGGCCGCCTTTAGCTGATCGCTGCCGTCCGCGAGCAGCGATCATTGTCCCAAGGCCGCTTTCGGACCCGTTGCGGTCGCTCGCCCGTGCCTGAAGCTGACATTCAGGGAAGCGCAAAGCGGACCTCCGCCAACGCCCACGGGTCAATATGGGCTTGCGCGCAGGAGCCTTGTTTGGCGCGGATGCCCAAACCGTAGGTACGGATGCAGGACACGTCGCCAGAATCTCAATCAGACTGCCAAAAATCGACGATTTGCATCAATTGTGTGACGTGGATGCCACGCTCGCTTGGTGTCGCCACCTTTCCTTTCGCTATATTTCCGCACCAAGGGGGCGCGCATACCCGCGAGGGTCTCGGACGATGTGCATACCCAGGCGTTATCTCAAGGCACTGGTTGCCACCATACCGCTCGCTGCGGTCGGACTGGCATGTGCTGCCGTCGAAGACCGCATCAACGACGCAGTTCCGTTGTCGAAGGCGGCGCAATACGCACGGTCACAGTTGCTGGAGCTGGCTGCCGAGACCGGGCATCGCGAACAACTGGAAGCCGAGCTCAACGCCAAGCTGCGCGTACGTGCGATTGAGTGCGCAGCGGGCTACACACCAAGTCCGTTTGTCTCGCACGAGGAGATCGCAGCGCACTTCTCTGGTACTGATTGCTTCGAGCGCAAAGACGAAGAGCTCGCGCGATGGATCGGCTGGCGACGCGTCTGGATCATGGTCAGGATGCCCCCGCTGAGACCGGTGCCGACGGTGGTGCCCAGGTACTTGGTCGGTACGGACTACATACAGCAAATCCGCTATGGCTCCAGCTCCGGCGTCCTGTTGCTATGGACCTATCGGACCATTGAATTGCTGGATATGAGCAACGGCAAGCGCATCTCGCACATCGAGGGAGCGGGCGGAAACATGCCGGGCGAGTTGTCGCCCAATGGCCGGGTGCTCACATTGCCTGCGCCAGGCAGTGATATGTCCCTGGTGGATGTCGAGACGGGTGAGTCACTGGCCCGAGTACCCGCCCTTGCTCCGACCGACTTCAACTGGTTGGGGCCGGACCATGCGTTGATCCTGCGAGCGGCCTCCATGAGCTCGTTCACAGTGGACTTCGACTCCGGTACCGAACGTGCGGTCAGGTTCACAAAGGAACCTATCAATCGGATCGTGCCGACCGTTGCAGGAGCCGGTGAATACCTTGCGTTGACGAGCGCGTCGGTGCTGCGCCTCAAGCTGGACGACGGACGGGTTGCGGAGCCACTCATTTTGCTGGAGCAGAAGCCCTTCGCGGTTCAGAACTGGCTCCGTACGCCAGGCATCTTTACTGCTGACGGTCGGACCTACGTGATTGCAGCTCACGAGTTAAATTTCATCTCTGCCAAAACGCTCACGACTACGACAGTTCCGATTGGGCCATTTGATGTGCGAGACGTTGAGGCTTTACCCAATCCAGATTTGATTCTGCTCAGTGGTGAGAACCCGGGGATCAATCCGAACACGGGTCTACGCCGCTACGTCTACTCGCTTTCGAAGCAGACCTTCGCGCCAGTGAACTGGCAGGAAATGGAGAAGGGCCGCATCGTGTATGTGCCGACCGTGAATAAGCTGGCCGTCGTCAGCGAAAACCGAGTCGGGTTCATCGATACCCTGCCTACCCAGCCAGCGATCTCGCGCGAGGATTTTGTCGCGGCGATGAATCTCGAGCAGGAACAACACCAGGCCGCGATGTCTCAACAGAGTCTCACTCCGCATATCAGCGGTGAAGGGCCGGTGCGCGTGGAGACCATACCGGGAGCGCGGGTAACGATGCGGACGTCCGGTGACACGTGGACCGTAACCTCAGAACCGGACAAGACAAATGTTGAGGCTATAGGCATCGAGCACGCTGCCAGTTTTGTTTCGAAACCTGACGGAAGCAAGGAAGGCATCGTCCTCGTTCACGTGAAGCGAGGTAACGGGGCGCCAATTGTCCTTTTACTTTCCTCCCATGATTCGGTGCGCTGGTCATTGACCGTGGAACATGGCGCTACGCTCCAATCCATCCTAACTGCAGGGCCAGGTGCATCAGAAGTTAGCGGTGCGGGGAGCGTACCTGTCCGGCATCTCGCGAGTGGCGGCGCGAGCCAGATGAATACGCCGGAATACGAGCGCCTGCAGTCGGAGGTTTTTCGCACTTCGGGATCGCACATTCGGCGATTTCAGGGCGTGCTGGTGGGGGGCGAGTTTACTGTCGAAGGACGGTAAGGATTCCCCGCGCCGCCTTAGCGGATACTCTTTTCCATGCAACCGCAGCAATCCATCACCTACGGTCCCATCGTCCTAGCCGTGCTTATCTGGCTGTTTGCCGGCAGCGAGATATATCAAAGGGCGGCAATCGAATTGAAAGGCACAATCGTCTCCTCCAATACGACGTGCATGCAGCCGTGGAACAATCGGTGCGCCACGACGTACGTGGTGAGAGCGGATGACGGGTCTCAGTACGCGTATATAGCTGGACCGACCGATAAGGCTCTTCGGCGACGTCTTCCAGTTGGCACGGTGATCGTTAAGGACAGATGGGCATTCCTGTACTCACTGAATGGGCAGCGAATCGACGACTTCCCGATCCTGTTTTACTCCGGGCTTCTCGCCCTGGGCCTTGGCAGTGCCGTTTGGTGGTTGGTACTTCGGAGCAAGCGCCGGTGACTGCTTTCGGGAAGTCCGCGGCGTGGCCGCAAGCGGCAGCTTCTGGCCGTCGCGGTCGATCGGGAGCGTCCGCTTCCTGGCAAGCTACCGGATGAATTAGGGTGGAAAATTCATCCGCATCAGGATCGCCTTGTATCGCGGTTCGTTGCGAATTGGATCGAATAGCCAGTCCGTTTTGACGCTCTGAAGGGACGGGTCGCGTAGTCGGTAGGCTTTTTCCAGCCACTGCAACGCGGCTGGCTTATCGCCAAATTGCGCATAGAGTCCTGCCGCCTCCGCATCCTGTGAGGCGTAGCTCAGAAATACGACGTGCGAAATCCCGCTCAAGGTGCGCAGCGACCCTCGACCATGTCGAGCATCCCTCTATGCGCCCCGAATGGTCGCGGATGCTCTCCAGGTTGGCAACCGGCGCTGGTTTCAGGTCGGCGAATGTCGGCTTCGGATCGGCGAATTCGCACAGCTCGAAGACTGCTTCTGGCCGAGGCTGTGTGAAAACGTCATGTTGAAACGCTAGGATCGTATCGGATTCTTGCTCGGGGAGGCTGCTGTGAGCAGGTTCATCGACGAGGCCGATCGGTGCCAGGGGACGCTGCTTCCGGAGCGGATCGACGAGTACGTCTCGGACGAGAACCCGGTCCGCGTCATTGACGCCTTCGTGGTGGAGCTCGACCTGGCAAGGCTCGGGTTCGATGGGGTGGATCCCGCGGATACGGGCCGACCGGGTTACCACCCGGCGACGATGCTTAAGATTTACATCTACGGGTACCTGAACAGGATCCAGTCGTCGCGCCGGCTGGAGCGGGAAGCGTGTCGGAACCTCGAGCTGATGTGGCTGGTTGGCCGGCTCGCCCCGGACTTCAAGACGCTGGCCGACTTCCGGGCGCACAACGGCGCGGCGATCAAGAACGTCTGCCGCGAGTTCATTGTGCTGTGCCGGCGCTGGGGTCTGTTCACCGAGGCGACGGTTGCGATCGACGGCAGCAAGTTCAAGGCGGTGAACCACCGCGATCGCAACTTCACGCCCGGTAAGATGAAGACGCGAATGGGGCTAATCGAGCAGAGCATTGCGGAGTACCTGCAGCAGCTTGATCGCATGGATCGCAAAGAGACGCCGAGCTGCCCGCGCCGTGCGACACGGCTGAAGGAGCGCATCGCGACGCTGAAGGAGGAGATGCATCGGCTGGAAGGGCTGAAGGCGCAGATGGAAGCCTCGCCCGACGGCCAGGTGTCACTGACCGATCCGGATGCGCGTTCGATGGCCAGCCAAGGCAAGGGTACCGGCATCGTCGGCTACAACGTGCAGACCGCGGTCGAGACGCAGCACCATCTGATCGTGACACACGAGGTCACGAACGTCGGCTCTGACCGCCATCAACTCAAGAAGATGGCCGAGGCGGCTCGTGAAGCGCTCGGCACGACCGAGCTGACGGCGATAGCCGATCGCGGCTACTACAGCGGCGAGCAGATTAAGGCCTGCGACGATGCCGGTATCGTGCCGCTAGTGCCGAAGTGCATGACCTCCAACAGTCGTGCCGAGGGGCGCTACGACAAAAGCGACTTCACTTACGACGCCAAGCGCGATGCGTACCGCTGCCCTGCTGGCGAGTGGGCCGTTCGGCGCTTCCTGAGCGTCGAGAAGGGCATGAACATCTACAAGTACTGGGCCTCGGCGTGCCCGCGCTGTGCGCTGCGCTCGAAGTGCACGACGAGCGAATATCGCCGGATCGGTCGCTGGGAGCACGAGGCTGTGCTCGATAGGATGCAGGCTCGACTCGATCAGGATCCGGTGCGGATGCAGGTCCGACGGCAGACGGCCGAGCACCCCTTCGGCACCATCAAGGCCTGGATGGGCGCCACCCACTTCCTGAGTCGAACGCTACCCCGAGTCAGTGCCGAGATGGGCCTGCACGTACTGGCGTACAACCTGAAGCGCGTGATGAAGATCATGGGCACCGCGCCGCTGATCGAGGCGCTCCGTGCCTGATCGGCACGGCTGTCTTTTGCCACCGCCGTCGCTACGGACCCCTGGCCACCCGCTCCAGACTCGAGTTATCACACAGCCTCGGCCGATCGCTGCCGTCCGCGAGCAGCGGTCACTAAGCGCAGCGCCTTACTCGCCGGCGTATCCCGCCTCAAGCTGGTGTCGAAGGGCAAGAATGAGGACGGTGTTTTCGGCTGGGAGCCAACGATACTTCGCGATGTACCCGTAACGGCCGCGCGAGAGGATGAGCTCGCGTCGACCCTTTTCAGCAGGACGCCCGAGGAGAGGATGATCAGCCAGGAGCTCAAAAGCCTTTCGCACGCTCAGAATCTGTTCACGCGCCTTTTGAGGATTCTCGGCGGCGATGAAGTCAAAGAGCCGTTCGAGGTCAGCAAGCGCTCTCCGAGTTATTTCGACCGTCGCCATGCACGCGCCTTGGGACGTCGCGTCTTGACGCCGGCCGCTCGTGCGGCCAGGTAATCAAAGGTAGTGGCGAGCTCAAAGGCCTTTCCGCTCGAGAGTGCTTCCTCCTCCGAACGTGCTGCCTCGTCGGCGAAACGCGCCCTCAGTTCCGATCGTTCAGCTTCGCGGGCCAACGCTTCGACCATGAACGCGTGAGGCGTCTTGTTTGCGGCATTCGCCAGTCGCTCGATGCGGCGTTTGAGGTCTTCAGGGAGTTTCAGGCTGGTAGCGGCCATCAGGGTGATTCAATGCTCATGCCTTTAGGTAGTCATAAAGTAATACCCGGAAGGCGAGTCGTCAAGATTCCACGGAATCCTTCCTTGATCGGATGCGCGGACGGCCGCCCCTGCGCCCATTGGCAACCGACGCGAATTCTGGCTCCACGGACCGTCCACTTTCGGGGACTCAGTTCGATGCGTAAAACGTCTAGTTTTGGCCGGGAGCGGTGAGTCGAGCCGAGAACCGCCAGCCCGGGCTGGTCCCGGGCCGGCGGCAGGCTCCCAAGAGCCCAATCAGGCTCTGCTCCTTATTTGGCGGCTCTGCATCAGCGCGGCCGTGTGCAGCATGAGGAACAGCGGCACGAGGAATGCCGGAATCAGCAGCAGCGGCAGTGTCGACATCGGAGCGGTGCTGATCTCTCCCGGGGCCCCCGTGGCAAGTGTGGCACTCAGGGTTCCAATGCTGACGGCTACGATGAGGTCGAGTATGCCAAGCACATTCCAACGGATGAATGCGGTGCTGGCGGCGAAGTCAGGCTGACGCACCAGGCCTAGGATCATCCACGGAGCGGCGAAACCGATGGCCATGTCTCCGAGGCCCGCCGGGAGGGCGAAGATGGCGGGCAGCACGTTGTACGCATACAGGGAGAGGAAGCCCAGACCCGCCCACCGCCACGCCTGGATACCCGCGATGACTCGCAGGTCGAGCGACAGGACGAAGTCACGGAATGAAAGTGAGAGCCACAGCCACGCAAAGAACAGCAGCAATGGCGCCGCAAACCCTATCGCAATGGCGATCGGCGGTGTCCCCGGCCGACCGACGAAAGCGCCGGCGGCACCGAGTGACACGACGAGCAGGAGCCAGACGGTCAGCACGAGCATGACGCTCAGGGGAATGCCGCTAAGCCCGGTGGGCTGACGCTCGGCCGGGCGAGGAAGAACTGTCGTGACCATGTCGCTCTCCTTGTAGCAACTTGCATTGTGCAAGTGTGTGAGGAAAGTAGCATACTCACTTGCACTCGGCAAGTATCAAGTCCCCTGAGAACGAGACAATGAGTAGCGCGAAGCCTTTCACACGCTCCGCCTGTGCGGTCGCCAATTCGCTCGACATCGTGGGCGACAAGTGGACGCTGCTCGTGGTGCGCGACCTGCTACATGGAAAGCGCACCTACGGCGAGCTCGCGGATTCGCCAGAGCGCATTCCGACCAACATTCTTGCGGATCGTCTCAAGCGCCTGGAGGGTGCCGGCGTCATCGCCAGCACGCCATATCAGGAGCGTCCGGTGCGGTACGCTTACACGCTTACGCCAAAAGGGAGGGCTCTGGGCGACGTGCTGCTTGCGTTCGTGCGTTGGGGCAAACAGCACATACCCGGTACGGTGGCACTGAACCAGGGTGCAGCGAGCGCCGGGCCAGCAGTGTCAGCGGGGAGCACACGCCGCGCGCGCACAAAGCGCGGGGGATGAATTCGATCATGCCCTCGAAGTCGCCGTCGCTACGTCCGTGGAGTCCGGGCGGGGGAACGCCGTTGCCATCTCACGGAGAGAGCTAGGCGCACGGAATCAAAAGCTCTTGTTCTAATTGGTGGGCGGTACTGGGCTCGAACCAGTGACCTCTGCCGTGTGAAACGGAAGTAGGGTGCTTACGAATCAACGATATGCGAGTCGAGTCCCCAGTTGCAACAGGCACTTAGTATCACGTGATGTCATTTGATATCACGCAATGTCACGATCGGACTGTCCCAAAATTGTCCCAGCGCCCGCTTTCGCGACGTGCGGCTCATGACCCGGAGCAGCCAGATGATTTTCCCAGTAGCGGACGTTGCGAAGACAAAGAGCGGGCAGTTGAGCAGCCTGAGCTTAGGCGTACGTGACGTCTAGACTTAGTACAAGGCAAGTCTTCCATGATGGTCATAACGAGACCCAACGCCGTTAATACGCGCGCGCTCATCGCGATAGTCGCGCCGTTGCTGCTGGCAGCCTGCGGTGGAGGCGGTTGCCCCACCGTTCACGGGCACCCCGGGCAATGCGCACCGCCACTTCCACCGCCCCCAACCTTCAACGTTTTCGGCTACGCGGCGGGACTGACTGGCTCAGGGCTCACGCTCAGCTACAACGGCGGTACCCCGGTCGCGATCACACGCAACGGGGCCATCACGTTGGCACCGAATCTTCCTATCGGGACTGAGTACAGCGTTGCGATCGGCAATCAGCCAACGAACCCGACGCAAACATGCACCATTAGCAACCCCAGTGGAGCGGTGAGTAACTTCGATGTCTCGGTGTTGGTGTACTGCCCTCGAGCCGTCGGCGCGTGGGCCTTCGTCGCGACAGCGGGCTCAATTACAACGACGCCCGGAGTAGCTTCAGTGCCAGGCTTGTTGACCACATACGCGATCGATGCGAGCTCCGGGGCGCTGATGCTCGTGTCCGGCAGCACAGTACCGACGGGCCCGGCCGTCGGCACCGTGCAGTTGGTACCGCATTCAACCTACGTATGGGCGCTGAACATCGGCGATGCGTCCGCAACCGATAACAACACCGTGAGTAGCATCTACGTTTCTACGTTTACACCGCTGCTGCAAACAACGGGTTGCTGACGGCCAATGGCGGCAATCCATTTTTTACGCTGAATGGAACGTCAGCTACCCCGGCGGCTTGCAATGGGATCGGTGGTCAAGGCTCGACGATCGCAGTGACATTCGCGCCGAGCGCAACGTTCGGCTACGACCTTTTTCAACCCAACCCTTCGGGGAAGAATCGCGGCACCTACCTATTCACCTTGAGCGCTGGGGTTCCTCAGTGGTCAGGCTTGGCCGTCTCCAACGACTGTTACACGCCGACAATTGTCGACCCGAGCGGACAGTTCGCCTACTACTCAACTTTCGTAAGCAGTGGCCTGGATTCGCTCGTCCCAAACACAGTTGACCCGATGAGGGGAGCGCTAACTGAACTGCCGGGGTATGGGCCGCCGCTTACGGTCGAGAGCGGTCCGGGCCCTCCCATCATTGATCCCTTCGGTCAATTCCTCTACAGCATCGACGGCAATTTAATTGACGGCTACACCATCGCGCCGTTCAACGGCGGGGTATCAGAGATTCCGGGCATGCCCGGCGCCTCGCCCGCGGGCGCGATTTCCATGCTGATCTCGCCGGACGGGCAATTCGCCTACATCACCGCGAGCGACGGCTTGTATACCTACTCGGTCGACAGCATTGGGGCGCTCCACTCAGTGGGCTCTCCGGTTCCGTTGCAGATAGCGGCTGGGCAGGCACTTGCCGCACCGGGGGTCACCACCGCAACACAGATCGACCCCAGTGGACAGTTCCTGTACGTGAGCGCGAGCGCCGGCTCCGGTCAGCAGGGGATATATGCCTACATGCGAGACGCTAACACTGGCGCGCTGACTCTCGTTCCGGGCAGCCCTTTCGCAGTGACCTCACAGACCGTTCCGCTGCAGCTGGCACTTTATTAAGTGACGGCGGCTGCTGGAAAAGTCACATCCATCTCTGTTCACACACCCCCGTGGCCATCATGGCCCAATGGCCGGTATCGAGCGCCGCATCTCTTCGTGCAACTGTCTGCTGGCCGCGAGCCGCCTGATTCACTCCCCCAGAGCCGTACCGCTGGGCTACCCGCCGTCTGCGCGAGCAGGAACCCTACAGGCGCATCTCAGCGGTAATGGCATCGTAAGGAGCCGACACACGGCCGTCTTCGCGCTGCAACAGCCCCGACGCGGCCAAGGTCTCCACGTCCTCATACACGCGCTTGTAGTCGCGCCCGAGCCTCTCGGCGAGCGCCTTTACAGAGGATGCCGGTTCCCGGTGCACGTCCTGAAGCAGTTCCAGCCGTTTGGGTGACAGCGCATTGAGCATCGAAGGTAGATCTGGAAAAGTCACATGTCGCTCCCGTACCTTCTCACCGCGCTCGAGCCGATGCCACGCACTCACGAAGCGCTGGCCCATGTCTCTGGCCGTACCGACGTGAACTTTGACTCGCTTGCTCATTACTCACCTCGCAGGCGGCGCACATCCGCCAGGAAATCCTCGATCAGGTGCTCCGGCGTACTGAAAGTGTAGGGCTGCTGCTTGCCTTCGACGTGGCGATGATCGCCGCGGCCGCGCTCGTTGTCGTAACCGATGAGGCGCTGCCCGGGCCGTCCATAGAACAGGCTGTACTTCAAGCGGTGCCTGCTGCCAGGCACGGATTCCGCTACTTCCCAGATCTTCATTTCCACAATCGAGCCGTCAGGCAGCACCTGTTTGTCGTGAAACGACAGGCGCGCCTTCATATGGCGTAGGATGCCATATATTTGGCTATGGCGCAAAATGCCATAATCACCGACGGCGAGCTTAGCGAGGTAGCCCCCAAAGAAAGCGCCGCCGGCGCCGACCCACGCGACCCACTGTCCCAAAAGCGAGCGAAATAGCTCGAGAGAAGCGCTGGAAGTTTTTGTTCTAGATGGTGGGCGGTACTGGGCTCGAACCAGTGACCTCTGCCGTGTGAAACGGAAGTAGGGTGCTTACAAATCAACGATATGCGAGTGGTGCCCCCAATTGCAACAAGGGCTTGTTGTCATTTGATGTCACTTGATATCACGCAGTGTCACGAGCGCACTGTCCCAAAATTGTCCCAGCGCGTCATTGCGACGTAGCTAATGTCCCCGCCGCCGCTGACGGCGTCCGTGAGACCAGACCCTGTTGACTAGTTAATAGAAACGCAAGACATGATGCGACGTTATAGGTGCCAGCACATTTCGCCCACCCGAGGCGCTCGCCCTGCGGTCATGGCTTCCACAGAAAACCGTGGTTGAAGCCCTGCGCGTCAATGAAGTGTCCCGTGACAGCACCCGCCTCGTTGATGCTGTCGGGAAAAGTACCGAAGCCCGAGCCTGCATCGGCAGCGGCCCCGGTGGCATCGAAGGTCGTGAAGCTGCCGCCTGGGCGGCGCACGAAACCGTGGTGCACGTTCTGCGCGTCAACGTAGTGTCCCGTGATAGCCCCATCGGCATTAATGCTCTTGGGAAGCGTCGCTATAGCGGCTCCCGGAACATCGAACGTCGCGAATTTGCCGTCAGGGCTGAGCAGAAAGCCGTGCTTCGTGCCGTTCGCATCGGCGTAGTGCCCGGTGGCAGCTCCGGCGTCGTTTATGCTCTCAGGAACGGTGCCGTAGCCAAAGGCTGCGGTGGGGCTCGCGCCGGGAGCATCGAAGATGGTGAAACCGCCGCTGGGACTGCGCACAAAACCGCGCGTCACATTGTGCACGTCAATGTAGTGCCCCGTGACCGTCCCCGCGTCATTGATGCTCTCGGGAACGGTTCCGTACCCTGCGGCCGCGACGGCCTTCGCCCCGGGAGCATCGAACACGATGAACTCGCCTTTCGGGCTGCGCAGGAAACCGTGGTTCAGATCTTTCGAGTCGATGAAATTCCCGGTGATGGTCCCGCTGTTATTGATGCTGCTGGGGAAGGTCCCGTCAAATGAACCCGCGGCGGAGCTCGCACCGGGTACATCCAACGTGATGAACGCGCCGTCGGGGTTGCGCAGGAAACCGTGGCTCACATTGCGGGAATCAATGTAGTTCCCCGCGACGGCCCCGCGGTTGTTGATACTGATGCTTCGAGTCTTGATGTTGACGGCGGCGGGGGGGAGCGCGGAGTAGGCCCTGAAGCGCGTGCCGACGCTCGTGCCGGCGCCCGGAGCATCTAAAGTCGTGAACTCACCCCCGGGCCCCCGCAGGAAGCCGTGATACAGGGTGTTCGTATCAACGTAGATCCCGGTGATAGTTCCCCCGCTATTGATACTGCTGGGAAAGGTCCCGTCGAACGAGCCTCCGACCGGGATCGCGCCGGGAGCATCGAAGGTGATGATCCCGGCGCGCGCCGGGATCGACAGCATGCCCGCCAAGATTACCGGGGTGAAGAAATTCAAGGTCCCGAATCTCATGGACGCCTCCTCCAACCTCATTCTTGTGCGCCGGTTTGAGACTTGAACACGTGGTATGCGGCTCTGTGACTGTGCGCTATCGGGGATACTAAGTCAGCCGGCCACCCTCCGCTTCTGGCGGCCGTACTTCCGGCCCCGCTGCTCTCTGTAGGGGAACCTCACTGTCCCAAATGCGCGTGAGTCAGGCTGAGAGAAACGCTGGAAGTTTTTGTTCTAAGTGGTGGGCGGTACTGGGCTCGAACCAGTGACCTCTGCCGTGTGAAAGCAGCGCTCTACCAGCTGAGCTAACCGCCCACTTTTCAGGGGGCGGAAGTCTATAGGCGGGTCCGCGGCAAGGCAAACGGGGGGTGTCAGGGTCGCGGGTGCCGCCGGAGGGCGCTCGCGCGGCGCGGCGCCGACCTTGGTAACATGCGCGCCCCCTGCAGCCACGGCAGATTCTCTGGCCCCATGACCGTCGTTACGCGCTTCGCTCCCAGCCCAACGGGCATGCTGCACTTAGGCGGCGCGCGTACGGCGCTGTTCTGCTGGCTGTACGCCCGGCGGATGGGCGGCAAGTTCATCCTGCGCGTCGAGGACACCGACCGCGAGCGCTCCACGGAGGAGGCGGTGCGCGTCATCCTTGAGGGCATGGCGTGGCTCGGACTGGATGCGGACGAGGGGCCCTACTACCAGACCGAGCGCTTCGACCATTACCGCGGTGTGATCGCCGGGATGCTCAAGGCGGGAACCGCCTACCACTGCTACTGCACCAAGGAAGAGCTCGATGCGCTGCGCGAGCAGCAGATCGCGCGCAAGGAGAAGCCGCGCTACCCGGGGATCTGTCGCGATCGGACGGTGCCGCGCCAGGGGGTTTCGCCGGTCGTGCGCTTCAAGAACCCGCAGAGCGGCGCGGTCGTGGTCGAGGACCTGGTGCACGGACCGGTGACCTTCCAGAACGCCGAGCTCGACGATCTCATCATCGCGCGCTCCGACGGCACGCCGACCTACAACTTCTGCGTGGTAGTCGACGACATGGACATGGGCGTCACGCACGTCATCCGCGGTGACGACCATCTCAACAACACGCCGCGGCAGATGAACATGCTGCGCGCGCTCGGCGCGACGCCGCCTGCCTATGCGCACGTGCCGATGATCCTCGGCGCCGACGGCACCAAGCTCTCCAAGCGCCACGGCGCGGTGAGCGTGCTGCAATACGAGGAAGAGGGGTACCTGCCGGATGCGCTCCTCAACTACCTGGTGCGCCTCGGCTGGTCGCACGGCGACCAGGAGGTGTTCACGCGCGCGGAGATGATCGCCGCCTTCGACATTCACGACGTGAACAAGGCGGCTTCGGCCTTCAACCCCGAGAAGCTCCTGTGGCTCAACCAACAGCACATGGTGCGCGCGGCGCCCACGACGCTGGTGCCGCATCTGCGGGCGCAGCTACGCCGCCTCGGCACCGATAGCGATGATCAGGAGCTGCTCGAGGGCGTGATCCTCGCGCAGCGCGAGCGTGCCAAGACGCTGAAGGAGATGGCGTACAACAGCCGCTTCTTCTTTACCGATGACGTGCCCATGGATCCCAAGGCGGTTGCCAAGCACCTTTCCGGGGACGCGCTCGGTCTGCTCGCGCAGGTCCGCGCGCGGGTCGCAGCCCTCAAGGACTGGACCGCGGCTGCGATTCACGACGCGTTGAACGCGCTCGCGACCGAGCTTCAGGTCGGGCTCGGCAAGGTCGCACAGCCGGTGCGCGTTGCGGTCACCGGGACCGCTGTCTCACCGCCCATCGACGCGACCCTGGCGCTGCTCGGGCGTGAGCGCTCGCTGGCACGGCTGGATGCGGCACTTGCCGGCTCTGCGGGCCGGAGCGCTTGACAAGGTCTGGCGCGGTGCGTAGGTTTCGGCGGCCTTTTTTTTCGGGGTGGGGCCATAGCTCAGCTGGGAGAGCGCTTGCATGGCATGCAAGAGGTCGGCGGTTCGATCCCGCCTGGCTCCACCAATAGAATCAGTATATTGCGCACGGTATGGCGCGATTGACCGGCGATTGCGTCCCCATCGTCTAGAGGCCCAGGACATCGCCCTTTCACGGCGGTAACAGGGGTTCGAATCCCCTTGGGGACGCCATGAGCCAGCCACGTCCACCGACCCCGCCCCGTGACCGCTGGTACGTGCTCGGGGTCATGACGCTCGTCTACGCCCTCAACATCGCCGACCGCTTCTCGGTCTCGACGCTCATCGAGCCCATCCGCAAGGAGTTCATGCTGTCGGACAAGGGTATCGCATTCCTCACCGGGAGCGCGCTCGCCTTCTTCTATGTGACGGTCGGCATTCCGGTCGCAGCGCTCGCTGACCGCTGCAACCGCCGCAACATCCTCGCCGTGTCGCTCCTCATCTGGTCGGGCGTCACCGCGCTGTGCGGGGTCGCGCGCAACTATGGGCAGCTGCTCGTGGCGCGCTTTGCGGTCGGTATCGGCGAGGCGGGCGGCACGCCGCCTTCGATTTCGATCGTGGCGGATAACTTTCCGCCGGCGCGCCGTCCTCTGGCGCTCACGATCTATGCGCTCGGCGCCTGCATCGGCGCCTGGCTGGGTTCGTCGGTCGCCGGAGCGGCGGCGGATTACGGTGGCTGGCGGCTCGCCTTCCTCGTGCTCGGGATTCCAGGCGTTGCCGTCGCGCTTCTCCTCTGGCTCACGGTGCGCGAGCCGCGCCGCGGGCAGCTCGATTCAGAGTTGCAGCGGCCGCAAGCCGAGCCGTTCAGCCTCGGGGCGATCATCCGGCAGCTGGTCGACACGCTGCGCTGCATGACGGCGCAGCGCTCATCGATTCATATCGTGGTCGGGGGCTCGGTTGCTACCTTCTGGAGCTGGGGACTCATCTGGTGGACGACGGCGTTTCTGCAGCGCTCGCACCATCTCACGGTCGGCGAGGCGGGCGGGCTCTTAGGGCCCATGCACCTCATCGCCGGCACGGCTGGAACACTCTGCGCCGGTGTGCTGATGGGACTGCCGGCCGCACGCGACCCACGCTTTGTGACGCGGCTGCTGGCCGGCGTGATGGTGCTCACCACCGTGCCGTCGTTCTTCGCTTACCAGGCGGCCTCGCTCCATACCGCGACGGTGATGCTGTGGCTCTTCGTGCCCGGGGTGTACTTCTATATCGGCCCGATCCTCGGGCTGCTGGCCAATGTACTGCCGCCGGCCGTGCGCGCCACTTCGGTCGCCATCCTTCTCTTCTTCGCCAATCTCGCCAACCTGTTCGTGGCGCCGCAGCTCGTCGGGTTCCTGAGCGACTGGTTTGCCGCCTCGTTCGGTGCCGGTGCGGAATCACTTCGCTGGGCGCTGCTGCTGCTCGCGCCGACGGGCCTGTGGGCCGCGTGGCACATCTGGAGAGCGGGCGGCACGATCCGCGAGGACGAGGCGCGGGCGACCTAGGATGCGCGCGCTTGCCGGCGCGCTAAGTCGCGCGCTGCAGCGGGTAGAGGCCGTGCACCTGGCCGAAGAGCCGCGTCAGCCCGAAGAGCGCATCGATCATGGGCGTCGCGACGCCGACGCGCTGCCCGATCTCGCGCACCGCACCGACGAGGGCATCGAGCTCGAGGGAGCGGCTCGCCTCGACGTCCTGCAGCATCGAGGTCTTGAAGACACCGAGCTTGCGCGTCACCGCCTGACGGTCGTCGGCGGACTCGCGTACGGCGCAGCCGATGCGCCCGCCAACCGCTGCGGCTTCCTGCATTGCGCCGGCGCAGAAGCTGCGCACCAGCTCGTCATCGAGCAACCGGTCGGTGGTGGCGCCGGTGAGCGCCGACACCGGGTTCATGGTCATGTTGCCCCAGAGCTTGTACCAGATGTCGTAGCGGATGCGCGGCGAGCAGCTGACCTCGAAGCCGGCGCGCGCGAGTGTCTCGCCGAGCTGCGTGACGCGTGCCGCCTCGGCGCTTCCGGGCTCGCCGATGATGAGCCCGCGCCCCATGCGGTGCGCCGTGACGCCGGGCTCGCTGACGGAGGCGGCCGCGTGCACGACGCAGCCGACGACGTGGCGCATGGGGATTGCGGCGGCGATGCGACCGCCCGGATCGACGCTCTCCAGAGGTCGGGCTTCGAGCGGTGCGATGCCGACGCCGAACCACCACGGCACGCCGTTCATGGCCGGCAGCACGATCGTGTCGGAAGAGAGCAGCGGGGTGAGCGCCGGGGCAAGCCCGGGAAGCGCCTGCGACTTGAGCGCGATGATGACGAGGTCCTGCGGTCCGAGCTCCCGCGCGTCGTCGGAGGCGGCAGCCGCGGGTGCGCTGAGCCGCTCGCCGTTCTGCTGCAACCGCCAGCCGTGATCGCGCAGTGCAACCAGCGTCGTGCCGCGCGCCAGCGCCGCCACGGCGTTGCCGGAGTTGAGCGCCAGGCGCGTGCCGAGGAAGCCGCCGATGGCTCCCGCGCCCACCACGCAGATCTTCAAGGTCGAACTCTCTACAAAGGCCCGGTGCGGGCCTAGCCCATATGCAGGCCGCCGTTGAGTGAGAAGTCGGCACCGGTGGCGAATCCGGACTCCTCGCCCGCGAGCCAGGCGACGATCGAGGCGATTTCCGCGGGCTCACCTAAGCGCTTTACCGGGATGCCGGCGACGATCTTCTCGAGGCGCTCGGGCTTGACCGCCTTCACCATGTCGGTGGCGATGTAGCCCGGCGAGACGGTGTTGACGGTGATGCCGCGGCTGGCCAGCTCCTGGGCGAGTGCCATGGTGAAGCCGTGAATGCCCGCCTTGGCGGTCGAGTAATTGGTCTGTCCGAACTGGCCGCGCTGGCCGTTCACGGAGGAGATGTTGACGATGCGTCCCCAGCCGCGCTCCAGCATGCCGTCGATCACCTGCTTGGTGACGTGAAAGAGCGAGTTCAGGTTGGTGTCGATTACCGCATGCCACGCCTCTGTGGTCATCTTCTGGAAGACGCCATCGCGGGTGATGCCGGCGTTGTTGACCAGAATGTCGATCGGACCGACCTCGGCGCGTGCGACTTCGAAGGCGCGCCGGGTGGACTCCCAGTTCGACACATTGCCTTCGGAGGCATGGATGTTGAGGCCCTCGGCGCGCATCTCGGCGAGCCAGCGGTCCTTGCGCGTCGAGCCCGGGCCGCACCCGGCGATGACGGTGTGACCTTCTTTGCACAGGCGCCGGCAGATCGCCGTGCCGATGCCGCCCATGCCGCCCGTGACGTAAGCAATTCGCGTCGCTTGAGTGCTCATGGCCTGTCCACCGTTTCCTCAGGCTCTGACTTTGGAAGATAATTAGTACGCCGATTTTCACCGTGCGTCCATCGTCGCCCGGGAGCCCGATCAGCCGCGGACGTACTGCCCCGGCGCGTTCTCGAGCACAGCGTCGCCGCCGCCGCTCGCCGCCGCGATGGCGCGCGCCGGTACGTGTTTCGCAGCCGAATGCACGCTCAGCCAGTGCTCCCACGCCGGCCACCAGGAGCCCTCGTGAAGCGCTGCACGCTTGTGCCACTCCTCGGGCGTCAGCGTCGTCGTCGCATCCGACCAGGTGAGCAGTCGGTGGCGGCGCTTCGGATGCACCGGTCCGCTCACGATCCCGGCGTTATGTCCGCCGCTCGTCAGCAGGAAGGTATAATCGGTGCTTCTGGTCAGGCCGCGAAACTTGTACACCGAGCGCCACGGTGCCACGTGGTCGGTTTCGGTGCCGACCACGAACATCGGCAGGCGCAGCTTCTTCAGATCCACCTTTTCACCACCAAGGGTGAAGTCCCCGGTCGCGAGCTCGTTCTTCAGATACAGCCGCTCGAGGTACTCGCTGTGCATGCGGCACGGCATGCGCGTGCCATCGGCGTTCCACGCCATCAGGTCGTTGACCTTGGGGCGCTCGCCCCGCACGTACTGATCGACCGCCGGCCCCCACATCAGATCGCGCGAGCGCAGCAGCGCGAACGCCCCGCCCATACGCTCGCTCTCGAGCACGCCGGTCTTGCTCATCATGGCCTCGAGCATTGCGATCTGGCTCGGCGTGATGAACACCGACAGCTCCCCGGGCTCGCTGAAGTCGGCCTGGGCGGCGAGCAGCGACACCGAGGCGAGCGAGTGATCGTGCCGGGCAGCCAGCAGCGCCGCGGCGATGCCGAGCAGCGTGCCGCCGATGCAGTAGCCGACCGCGTGCACCTTGTGATCAGGCACGAGGCGGCGCACTGCGGCGAGCGCATCGAGGAAACCGAGCTGCACGTAGTCCTCAAGCCCGAGATCCCGGTCGGCGGCGTCGGGGTTCTTCCAGGAGATCATAAAGACGGTGTGCCCCTTCTCGACCAGGTAGCGCACCAGGGAATTACGCGGTGACAGATCGAGGATGTAGTACTTCATGATCCACGCCGGCGTGATCAGGATCGGCTCGGCGCACACCGTCGGCGTCTGCGGGGAATACTGCAGCAGCTCGATGAGACGGTTGCGATACACGACCTTGCCGGGTGTCACGGCGACGTCTTTCCCGACCTCGAACTGCTCATTCGCCGGCGCGCGGCCGCTGCCGCTTGTCATGCGCTGTACATCCTCGACCCAGTGCTTCAATCCGCGGATGAGGTTTTGGCCGGATTCCGCTACGGTTCTCTTCAGCAGCTCGGGATTGGTCTGCAGAAAATTCGCGGGCGAGGCCGCATCGATCAGCAGCCGGCCGGCGAAGCTCGCGCGTGACAGCTCGTGATCCGTGCTGCCCGGGTGTGTAAGCGCCTGATGCCACCAGCTCGCCCAGTTGTTATAGGCGCGCGCATAGACATTGAACGGCCAGACGTTCCAGGCCGGGTCGGCAAACTCCTTTGCCTCCTCGCCCGGCGCCAGCGGCTCGCCGGAGGCGGCACGTGCGGCGAACTGCCAGCTGTCGAGCATCTTCTCGTAGGCGCTTCGCGCCAAGGCCGCCTGGCGGGGAGGGTGGGTGGCGACCTTTAAGTACCACTCCCACCACGCGCGCGCGTAGTCATCGGGCGCCAGACCGCCGGTGAGGGCGGCCAGCTGAGCGCGCAGGTTGCGCTCGACCTCGGCCTTGGGATCGGGCCCGGCGCCGGACGGCGCGTCGGGCTTCTTATTCGTGTGCGTGGTCAAAGGCGGACTCCCAAAAAATCGCGCCCGGGGGTGGTCACCACCCCCGGGTGCGGGATACCGCCAAGATATCAGGCCGCCTTGCGGACCGGCACTGCCTTCGCAGCGATCTCGCTGCCCATCTGGCTGAACTTCGCCTGGATCTCGGACGTCACCGTCGAGAACTCCTGAGCGCGCTCGCGGAGCTTCTCCACCAGCTGGGTGTGCAGCTCAGTCTGCTTGCTCACGAGCTCATTGGCGTTGGTGGCGGTGAAGGTCGCGTGCACGCGGGCCAAGCTCGACTCGAGGACGTCGCCGGCGACCTGGTACTGCAGGCGGGCGAGACGCTCGAAGCTCTTGAAGCCTTCCTGCTGCGCCTTGAGAACCGGCGCAAAGGCCTCACGGGTCGCGTTGATCAGGGTGCTGGGGTCAAAGTTGCGGTCCATCATGTTCGTGCTCCGGTTGGGTTTGCCAATGGAGAGCATTCTACACGTCTTTGTATGCAGTGCAAGAGAAATTATTGTACTGGAGTTGTGAGCTGAATGTGTGCACTTAAGTACTTGAATTATAACTAGTTAATATAAAAAGCTAGAGCTAGTGATAGGCCGCTTTATTTTGCGTCGCACTGCGCATGGTCAGATTCGAAGCCCGGCATCCACCTCGACGCAGCGCCCGGTGAAGAGGTCGTTCTCGAAGATGAAGCCGACGGCATGCGCAATCTCGTCCGGCTCGCCGAGGCGGCCGAGCGGGATCGGAGCGGTCATCCGGACGAGCGCCTCGGGTTTCATACTCTCGACCAGCGGCGTGCGCACGAAGCCCGGAGCGACGGCGCCGACCCGGATGCCGAAGCGCGCGAGCTCCTTGGCCCACACGACCGTCATCGCCATGACCCCCGCCTTGGCGGCGCTGTAGTTGGTCTGCCCCGCATTTCCTGCGCGGCAGACGCTCGAGATGTTCACGATCACGCCGCGGGTCGCGCGGGAGATCATGCGCTGTGCCGCCTCACGCGCGCACAGAAAGACGCCGGTCAGGTTCACGTCGATGACTTCCTGCCACTGGGCGAGGCTCATCTTGCTCACCACCTGGCCGTCCTTGACCTTCACCAGCATGGCATCGCGCACGATGCCGGCGTTGTTAACGAGCCCGTCGAGGCAGCCGAAGTCGCCCGTCACCTGGTCGAGCGCGCTGACGACGCTGTCCTCGTTGGCGGCGTTGGCGATGTAGCTGCGCGCGACGGCGCCAAGCTGCACGCACTGCGCGCGCGTCTGCGCGACATCCTTTTCGTTGGTGTCGAGGAGCGCGAGCTGCGCACCCCGCCTGGCGAAGTGCTGCGACAGCGAGCGGCCGATGCCACGGCCTGCGCCGGTCACGAGAATCGTCTTTCCGCGAACGTCCACTTTCGATCACTCCTTCGCTTATCTAACGGCCTGTGTCGTGCCGGGCTTGAGCGGTCTGGGTACGGGGCGAGGGTGGTGCGCGCGCACCCGCGAATCCTTCGAATCGCTGGCGTCAGCCGCGGCGCTTGCCGGGCGATGGGGAGGAGGGCTTGTCAGCGTCAGCGGCCGGGGCGCCGGGGGAGAAGGCCGAGAGCATCGACGCCTGCATCTTGGCCCACATCTCCATGTTCTGGCGCGTCATCTCGGCGAGCGGCGCCATCGGAGTCTCGAGCACCTTGGCCATCTCGGCCTGCATCACGTTCTGCTGACGCAGCAGCCCGCCGATGCTGCGCTCGAGGTAGGTGGTGAGCATCTGCTGAATCGGGTTGCCGTAGAACCGGATGATCGCCTCGAGCAGCTGCGTGCTCAGCACCGGGGTGCCGAACTGCTCCTGGCTGGCGATGATCTGCAGCAGGATGCTGCGCGTCAGGTCATCGCCACTCTTGTCGTCGATGACCTTGATGTGCTCGCCGGCGGCGACCAGTTTGCGCAGGTCGTCCACCGTGACGTGACGGCTGTCCTGCGCGTCGTAGAGACGCCGGTTGGCGTATTTGCGTATCAGACGCTCTTCGGCCATGGTGCAATGAGCCTGTGGCGTTGCCCGCTCGGTGAGCGCCGCGGGCGGTGGCGGCGGATACTAGCTCGGCTGTATGCAACGCACAATGACGGACATCACGGTTGCTCCACAGCCCGGCACCCCCTTCCGAAAGCGTTTTTCCCGGTTCAGACTCGCAATCCATGGGCTCAACCCGCCGCCAGCCGCCGCCGGCATTGCGCAGCGCATACATAACGGGAACGTGATGCAGACACCCTTTGGCACCGCCGGCCTCGAGCCCGATGCCGCCTTTGCG
The DNA here is from genome assembly GCA_963804465.1 of uncultured Gammaproteobacteria bacterium. GTDB lineage: Bacteria > Pseudomonadota > Gammaproteobacteria > Steroidobacterales > Steroidobacteraceae > 13-2-20CM-66-19. The sequence continues at coordinate 365,117 of CAWDQL010000016.1, read as the reverse complement.
GGCGCCGCGGCGCGCTTTTTCGACCTGCTGAGGAGCTTTGCCGCACAGCCGCAGGCCGCTCCCGGACAGGCGCCGGACTGGAGAGCATTCGGCACCACTCTCGCCAGTCAGTTCGAGCAGTGGCTGCGCGCCTCGCCCGCCGCCGGCGCCGCCTTCGCGACGGCTGCGGGATTTCCCGCGGGCGCATTTGCCGGCAGCCGCGCCACATGGCCTCCGGGCCCCGTGCCGCTCGGCCCGGCCGCCGCTTCCGGCGCGGACGAGGAGAACGCCTGGGAGCTCCTCATGAAGCTCGGACAGCTGCAGGCGCAGCTCGCGCAGCACTGGAGCGAGATCGCGAACAGCGCCGCACAGCGCTTCATGGCGCGGATGCGCACCGCGGGACGCACCGACCTCACCGCCGAGAGTGCCCTCGCGCTCTACGAAACCTGGGTGGAGTGTGCCGAGGAAGCCTATGGCGCGACCGTGCGCCGCGAGGATTTCAGCCGCCTGCAGGCGCAGCTCACCAACACCGCGATGGCGCTGCTGCTGGCGCAGCGCCGCCAGGCCGAGGCACTGGCGCGTGCCTGGGGGCTGCCGACGCGTGCGGAGGCCGACGCGCTGCAGCGGCAGATCCGCGAGCTCCGCCAGCAGCTCGAGGAACGCGCAGCACCGCCGTCCGCCGGCACCAGGCAGCATCCGCAGAAAGCTCCGCGACCCAAGCGGCGACCCGCGAAGGCCGCTGCCGGCCGCGCCGGGCGGAGCCGCCGGAGTGGCGCGCGCAGAGGACGCCGTTGAGCGAGCTCGGAGCGCAGGCCGGCGCCCTGTTCATGGATCTCGGCGCGCGCGTTACGGAGACGCTCGCGCGGCTGCGTGAGGCGCGGGGTGTCACGGTCGGCTGCTCGGCGCGCCGCGCCGTGTGGAGCCACGGCAAGACGACGCTCTATGAGTACCTGCCGCTCGAGGGCGTGCGTGCACGAGCGGGCACGCGCCCGCTCCTCGTCTGCTTCGCGCTCGTCAATCGCCCCTACATTCTCGACCTGCAGCCGGACACCTCGCTGGTGCGGCGGCTCCTTAACGCGGGACTCAAGGTCTATCTCGTCGACTGGGGGGATCCCGACGAGGGCGATCGCCTGCAGGAGCTCAACGACTACCTCGAGCAGGGGCTCGGTGGCTGCGTGCGCCACATCCTCGCCACGCACGGCATCGGGGCGCTCGATCTCCTCGGGGTCTGTCAGGGCGGGGTCTTCAGCCTCTGCTACAGCGCACTGCATCCAGGTCAGGTGGCGAATCTCGTCACGGTGACGACCCCGGTGGACTTCCAAACGCCCGATGACCTGTTGTCTAAGTGGGTGCGGGAGATCGACACCGAGCTGCTGGCACGCACCGGCAACGTGCCGGGGGAGCTGTTGAATGCGCTGTTCCTTTCGCTCCTGCCTTTCAGGCTGCAGCAGCAGAAGTACGTGCGCCTGCTCACGGCGCGCGCCGATCAGCGTGCCGTGGAGGACTTCGTACGCATGGAGCGCTGGATCTTCGACAGCCCGCCGCAGGCGGCCGCGGCGCTGACGCAGTTCGTACGCTGGTTCTACCAGGAGAACCGCCTGATGCGCGGCACGCTCGAGCTCGGCGGCCACGCGGTCGACCTCAAATCCGTGCGCCAGCCGCTCCTCAACCTCTACGCCACCGCAGACCACATCGTGCCGCCGGCGGCCTCCGCAGTGATGGGCCGCTACGTCGGCAGTCGCGACTACACCGCCTGCGCCATCGACACCGGCCACATCGGCATGTACGTCAGCCGCAAGGCGCGCGAGGAGATTCCGCAGCGCATCATCTCCTGGCTCGCAGCGCGCGCCGGCCGTGGGTCGCGCCGGCCGCGGCGGTAGGCGCGGCTTCAGTAGCCCTTGGAGATGTCCACCACCGACAGCAGCGGTTCGCCGGCGACGTAGCGGCGCAGATTCTCGATGAGCACCGCATTGCGCGTCTGCTCTGCGACCGCGGTGTTGGCCGAGACGTGCGGCGTGAGGATGAGATGCGGCGCGTGCCACAGCGGGCTGTCGGGCGGCAGCGGTTCCGGATCGACCACGTCGAGCCCCGCGCCCGCGATCGTGCCCTGGGTGAGCGCCGAGGTGAGATCCGCGGTCACCGTGCTCTTGCCGCGCCCGATGCTGATGAAGTAGGCGGAGCGCTTCATGGTCGCAAAGAACTCCTTGTTGTATATGCCGGTCGTCTCCGCGGTGAGCGGCAGACAGTTGACGACGAAGTCCGCCGCACGCGCGAGCTTTGGCAGCTCATCCGGAAGTCCCACGTAGCTCACGAAGTCCGGTCCCTCGTGACCGCTGGCGCGTGTTGCGACGACGCGCAGCCCTAAGGCGTGGGCACGCCGGGCGACCTCAGTGCCGATGCCGCCGAGTCCGACCACGAGCACGGTCTTGCCGCCAACATCCTCGAGCTCCGGCGCCGAGTCATCGGATTCCCAGTGGCCCCGGCTCTGCTGCCGGTAGAACTCGTCGAAATGGCGGCTCAAGGCCAGCATCATCGCGATGACGTGCTCGGCAATGCTCGGTCCCATGGTGCGCTGCAGGTTGGTGACCAGCGGCGCGCGCTCGTGCAGCAGCGGCTGTTGCACGCAGTGCTCGACGCCGGCCGCCGGCCACTGGATCCATGCGAGATGCTCTGCCGCCTTCAGCACCTGCGCGGAGCACACGCCGAAGGTCGCATCCGCCGCCGCGATGTCGCGCGGCGTGGCCTTGTCGATCTCGATGAACCGCGCCTCAGGCGCTGCCTGCTTAAGCTGTGGCAGCAGATCGTGGAGGGACGCGTTGACGAGAATGACCCGTGGCGGACGCCAGCCGCTTCGCTCGCGCACCGGAGTCGGCGCGACCCGCAGGCCAAGGCTCTCGATCAGCTGCGCGGCCGGGGAGGGCGCTGCGGCCGGGGTGTCATCCGCTGCGGGTGCCGCCGCCGCTTGTATGGCGAGCGATGTGAGTGACAGGACCACCAGCCCGGCGGTTCGCGATGTCATTGAGTTCCCCCGAACCGGTGAGCGATTGTGCAGCTGAGTCTACAACACTCCGCGTGTCACCACGGGACCCACCCCAGGGTCGCACGGCTCACGCGCGCGGCGGCGAGCCCCCATCGTCCCGCGCCAGGAGCTTCAAGATCCGGCCGAAGCCGTGTCGTCGCGCGATGTTCTCGATGTCGCGGTGTAACGCTGGCGCGCCATCTGCGTGCCGTGCGCGCAGCTGCTCCCAGGCGGCAAGCTTCGCTTCCAGCGACCAGCCCAGCCAGTGGCGGTGCTCGGCGTCCGCCGCCAGAGCCAGCAGCCGCTCTGTGGATTTCGGGTCGGCGTGCACCGCATCGCCGATACGTGCCACCGCGATGTCCACCATGTAGACCTCCTGGCGGGAGGTCATGGACTGGCGCAACGTCCGGGCGTGCTTCAGGGCCTGGTCGCGCGCTGCCGCATCGCCAAGCGTCTGCGCGCAGAGGGCCAGCATCGCATCGGCGTCCGCTTCCCCGGTACGCTCCTCCGCGGCGGCGAAGCCGCGGCTCGCCTGCTGGAGATGCTCGCGTGCCGCGGCGCAGCGGCCGTCGTCCATGTCGAGCTGCCCGATCATCATGAGCGAGTTGTAGCGATAGCTGGCGTCCCCACCGTTGCCGACCCGGCGGATGACCTCCTCGAACCCGGCGCGCGCCCCGGCCGCGTTGCCACGGTCGTACTCGATCAGCGCGCAGGTGAAGCCGGCAAAGACCACGAACTGTGGATCGCTGAGCGGCGCCGCTTCCGCCATCGCGCGGGCGCAGGTCGCGCGCGCCGCCTCGAGCTCGCCGCGCATTCGCTGCACGTCGGCGATGTTGGCGAGCGGCCAGGCCGTCTGATGCCCGGTACGCGCATTGAGCGCCACCACCTCGCGGTACTCGTCGAGCACTTCGTCGGTCGCCGCCTCATCGGAAGCGATGGTGGCGAGCGCCTGCACCGTCCAGGACTGCAGCGCCAGGTCACCCGTTTGGCGGGCGAGCTCGAGCGAGTTGCGCGCCGCGGCCTGGGCGCCGTCGCGATCGCCCGCCACCCACAGCATGTTGCACAGGTCGCGATAGACGGCCGCGATGCCCGCGACGTCGCCGATGCTGCGATCGAGCTCCATGGCCCGCTGGAACTCCTCGCGCGCTTCCTGGTTGCGGTTGAGATTGGAGAGTGCCCGCGCCAGGGCGGTGCGCGCGCTCGCCTCGCCGCGCGGATTACGGATCGCGCGGTAAGCGGCGATCGCCGCTACCAGACTCACACGTGCTTCCTCGTTCTTGTTGAGATGAGTGCGTGCGGCGGCCAGCGCGAGCTCGGCGTCGGCCACGAGTCCGGCGGCGTCATGCAGCTGCGCGAGGCGCAGCGCGCCGTCAGCATGGTGTTCGCTGCCGCGAGGGTCATCGAGCGCCCCGGCCGTGCGTGCCGCGGCGAGCTCGACGCGCGGATCATTGGCGGCGTCCGGCAGCCGCTCGAGCTCCGTCAGCGTGGCCTGCGCGCCTGGCATGGCGCCAGCCGCGATCTGTGCGTCGATTGCCTGCAGGTGGTACTCGATGCTCGCGGGCCGCAGACGGATCAGCGCGCGCCAGGCGGTGGCGGCCTTGCTCCACTCGGCGTGCGCGGCGTAGACGACCGCTTCGGTCTGCAGGCGTTGCTCGGGCGGCAGGTTGGCCGCTTTCTGCGCCGCCTGCTCGGCGGCCGCCAGGGCCTTGTCGCGAAAGCCGAGCGCCGACCACGCCTGAGCAAGGTAGGCGTAGGCGGGCGCGTAGCCGGGGGCTTCGGCGATCGCCTCGATGAGCTCATCCCGGGCGCGCGCGGCGTCATAGTGCTGCAGGGCGTCGAGCGCGAAGCCGATCCGCCGCGCCACATCGAGATTCGGCGGCTGGGCGTTAGGGACGAGGCCGAGAGTGTGCTCGTCCGGGGCGCGCGCGCCGAGCTTGACGCGCAGACTCGCCCCCGCCTGTGCCGCGAGCGCGATCAGCCCCGAGACCGCCGACTGATTGGAAACGGATGCCACCAGCGCCCCGCTGCGCGTGTCCTGCAATGCGATGTCGACTCGCAACGGGGCGCTATCCGCCGAGCCGGCGACCAGATAGCTGCCGCTGATCACGTAATCCGCATCCAGGCGCTGACGCAACCGTGCGAGCGTAGGCGTCGAGTAGCCGCCGGCGGCCGGAGCCGACAAGTCCGCGCTCGCATCGCGCACCAGCTCGTCCGGGACCACCTGCAGGTTGTCGGCGACGCTCAGCTCCGAGCCGAGCATCTCGCTCAGGGCAGGTGCGAGCCAGGCGTCCTTGGGATTGCGGGACAGGTTACTGAAACCAACGAGCGCGATGGTATGACCGCTATGGCCCGACGAGGGCGCTAGGGGCGGTCGGACCGCGAGCCGCCAGCCGATGCCGAGAAGCAGCAGAACGGCGACCCCTGCCGCAGTCGTCAGCAGCCACCGGCGCGGCAGCAACCGGCGCGCGGGTGGTGCGGCCGCGGCTGCGTCGGAGGGCGCCGCCGCCACCGCCGGTTGGAGCGCGGCGCCTGCGGTTGCGACGGGCGCGGCGAAGCGGTAGCCGAGCTTCGGCACCGTCTCGATGAAGCGCGAGTCGTGCTCGCCGTCGCCGAGCGCGCGGCGGATGAGCCAGATGTGCTTGGTGAGATTCGACTCGTCCACGAAGCCGCGCGGCCACAGCAGCTTCATCAGCTCGTCCTTGCTGACCACGTGACCCGCGCGCTCCACCAGCAGCACCAGGGTGTCGAACACCTTCGGCGTGAGCGCGATGGGCTTGCCGCCCTCGGACAGCCGTCGCTCCGCCGGCTCTAGCGTGAAGCCCGCGAATCGATAGACCGGGTTTTCCAACGCGGACATGGGCTTGAGGACTCCGGTCGGCCGGCAGGAAGTTTGCCAGAAAACTGCCAGCCGGACGGCAGCGACAGCCGTTCGGCTACTCGTTCAAGCTCCCGCGCCGTCAAACGCAGATATCGGGAGCGCGCCTTACGGCGCGCAGGGGGTGAGGGATGTCGGCTACGCAGCATCGCTGGCTCGAGTGCCTCGGGCTGCTGTGCGCGCTGCTCGCTCCTGCACTCCCGGCGGCCGCGCTCACGAGCGCCACCCTGGCGCCCGCTCCCGCGGTGCACGAGGTCGACTGGCGCACCAGCCCGCTCGATCTGAACTTGCGCGGCTTTAACGGCGAGCGCTTCCGCTTCCATTGTCCGCCCGGCAAGCCCGTGCCCGGGCAGGTCATCGGCAGCGGCCCCTACACCGACGGCTCCTCGATCTGCTCCGCCGCAGTGCATGCGGGCGTCATCCGCGCCGCGAGCGGCGGCTTCGTGACCATCGAGGTACGCCCCGGGCAGACGCACTACGTGGGCTCGGCGAGTCACTACGTGCAGAGCGAGGACTACGAGCAGTTCTGGAGCGGCAGCTTCCTGGTGGTCGCACCGGAGGCTGCCGCCGCACCGCCCTGATGCGCGCGCCGGGGCATGTGAGAGCGCGCACGGCACTACAACACTGGGAGTCACCTCATGAGAACCACCTTGATCATCTGCGCACTGCTGGCACTGCCGGGCGGCACGGCGTACGCCGCCGACAGTCCGTGGAACGGCATCTGGAAGCTCGATGCCGCGAAGAGCCATCTCACCGGCCAGACGTTCACCTATTCGGAGCGGCCCGGCGGAATGCTGCACTACGAGGATGGCAGCACCGCGAGCTTCGACTTCGGCCTCGACGGCAAGGAATACAAGACCTGGGCCGACCGGACGACAACCTGGACCGCCGCCGGCAAGAACACCTGGGACAACGTCACGCGCGCCAACGGCAAGGTGCGCTCGAAGGGACACATCGCACTCTCCGAGGACGGCAAGACGCTCACCATGACGTTCACCGGCACGCGACCTGACGGGCAGGAGTTTCACGAGCAGGACGTTTTCAGTCGCGTCGGCGGAACGGACGGACTGGCGGGCACCTGGCGCACCGCGAAGGTCACCAACCCCAGCGGACCTCAGACCTTCGTAATCTCCGCGCCAGCTCCGGGCGTATTGCGCTACGACATTCCGGACCTGAAGGTCTCGGTCGACTACGGCACTGACGATACGGACTACCCACTGAACGGACCCGCGACGCCGCCGGGCGCGACCATCAGCTTCAAGCGCGTCAACGCCACGACGATCAGATACACCATGAAGGTCGACGGCAAGCCCGACAGCGTCGGCGTGCAGAGCATTGCAAGCGACGGCAGATCCTTCACGGATACCAACTGGAACCCGGGTCAGGCGAGCGAGAAGACGACCGCCGTCTACGTGAAGCAGTAGGCGCTCATGGCCAACCGGTCGGGCCGTGCGGCCCGACCGGCGAGCCTCCGGGCACCCGCGACGCACGCACCTTTACTGTCTGACGCGAGGAGTTTTGCCGCATGAATACCGTTGCCACACGTTTGATCGCCGAGCGCCGCTTCTATGTGGGTGCGGCGCTCGGCGTCGTTGTGGTCGTGCTGGCCGGCTTCAGCATCGACGTCGACCTGCTGCGCGACATGAGCGGGTTGAGCGCGCTGGTGCGCCTGCACGGCGTGGTGATGCTCGGATGGATCGCGCTGTTCCTCACGCAGACCGTGCTGGTAGCGCGGCGGCGTGTCGATCTGCATCGGCGCCTCGGTGTCTTCGGCGCAGCGCTCGCCGCAGTAATCGTCATTGCCGATACGGCGACCTCAGTCGTCGCCTATCGCCTCGGCGGTCGGCACCTGCCGCCCGGAATGCCCGCGCCGTTGTTCCTGGCCCTGGCGTTGTTCGATCTGCTGACTTTCGCGATCCTCGTGAGCGGTGCCATCGCGCTGCGTCGCAGGAGCGACTGGCACAAGCGGCTGATGCTGCTCGGCGTCATCATGATCCTCGACGCCGCGCTGGCGCGCTTCATCAGCGCTTACACCTCGTGGGGACTCGACCCGGCAATCGCGCGTGACGGGCTGGTCCTCCTCTGCGTCGTCATAGACACGCTGCGCTACCGCCGTCTGCACCCGGCATTCGCCCTCGGCGGACTGTTGGTGGTCGTGACGGACCCACTGGCGCATTGGGCGTCGACCCTGCCGATCTGGGCGCGCTTGTGTGCGTGGCTCGGCTGAAGCGCAACTCTCACACCCCGGAGACTCCCATGACAATGCTCTGCCTCAAGGCAACACTCCCGGCGCTGCTCGCGTTGCTCGCGGCCTGCGCAGGCGTGTCGGCGGCACGCGATGCGCTGCGGGCAGAAGCCGAGCAGGCCGCCGAAGGGCGCGGCTTCGCAGTCTCGCAGACGCACGACTTCGAGCGCGCGTTGACAGTCGCCGCCTCTCACAAGCAGTAGGCCGCTTTTGTCGGCGGCCCTGGCTGAAGCAACTCAAGGAGCTGTCATGAGCAAGCGCTATGTGTCCGCGATTCCCCTGCTGTTCGCGGTCCTCGCGGGCTGCAAAGGCATGGCGACGCCGGCTGTCGATCCGGTTCGGGAAGAAGCCGCGATTCGCGCCACCGATGCGCGCTGGCTCGCGGCGGCCCGGTCCCACGACCTCCAGCGCGCCGTTTCTTTCTGGTCGGACGATGTCTACATGATGCCGCCGGGCGGGCCCGCGATGGTGGGGAAGGAGGCGCTGCGGCGCTACGTCGCCGGGGCCTTCGCGATCCCCGACTTCTCGATCAACTGGGTCACGGACCATGTATGGGTGGCCCGGTCGGGCGATCTCGCGTATGCCGTAGGCACCGACACGATCCGCATGACCTCTCCGGAGGGCAAGCCGGTGCTCGAGCGCAACAAGGCGGTGGCGGTGTGGAGAAAGGAGCCGGATGGCTCCTGGAAGTGTGCCGTCGACATCTGGAATGCCGCGGGTGACGACCCCGCCGGGGAGGCCGCCTCGCGGTAGTGGGCGCAACCATGCATTTACTCACCCGTCGAGATGCCGTGAAAGGCCTGCCCGCGCTGGCGTGTGCCCTGTCGGTGCCACCGTGGGCGGTTGCCGGACAGGCGGTGGTCCCCGCGGCGGCCTTTGACGACACCGATCTGCGGGCCGGCTTCGCCGGGGAGCTCATCGGGCGTGGCAGACCGGCTTACGATGCCGCGCGCCGTACGGACAACCTGGCCTTCGATCGGCGTCCACTCATCGTGGCGCGCTGCGCGAACCCCGAAGACGCGGCACGTGCGCTCGAGTTCGCACGGCGCCGCTCTCTGGCGCTGGCGGTGCGTGGCGGTGGGCACTGCCAGGCGGGTCGCTCGAGCTGCGACGACGGCGTGGTGATCGATCTCGGCACGTTGAAGGGAGTGACGGTCGACCCCAAGACGGGGTCCGTTGAGTGTGGCGCCGGGGCGCGAGTCTGGCAGGCCAACGAGGCAGCCGCTGCGCACGGCCTGTCGGTGCCCCTCGGTACGTGCGGTGACGTGGGTGTGTCCGGTCTCACGCTCGGGGGCGGGGTGGGTTATCTGATGGGCGTGGCAGGCGCCGCGTGCGATGCCTTGATCGGCGCCGACGTGATCCTGGCCGACGGCCGGCAAGTGAGGGTGACGGCTGACAGCGATCCGGACCTCATGTGGGCGCTGCGCGGCGCGGGAGCGAACTTCGGCATAGTGACCCGCTTGAAGTTCCGGGCCGAGCGGCTGCCGGGCGTACTCGCCGGCGAACTGTTGTTTCCTGCGTCGGCCGCGCGCGAGGTGCTCTCGCTCGCCGACTCGCTGCGCACTGCCCTGCCGGATGAGCTGAGCGTGTTTACCGGCCTGCTCGTGCCGCCCGCGGGTGAGATGCGTGTGCGCATAGGCGTCTGCTGGGCGGGCGACAGCGCCCGCGGACGCGAAGTGATCGGGCGGCTGTTGACCCGCGACGTCACACCGCTCGAGCAGTCCCTGCGCGAAACGACGCTGGCGCAGCTTGTGGGGCGCGACAACCCGGGTGCACTCATGAGCTGCGCCCGATTCGGGACTGCCCGGCAGCCCCTGCCGGGGAGGGCGCTCGATGTGCTGCTGGCGAGCGACGGTCCGCCCGGTGCCCTGCGCCTCGTGTTCCTGGATCCGCTGCACGGCGCAATCTCCCGCGTCCCCTCGGACGCGACCGCCTTGCCGCGCCGTCCCTCGAGCGCCTTGGTGGGGTTCATCCTCGGCTGGCATGACGCCGCGCAGACCGAGGCCATGCGGAGGTGGGCCGATCGGGCCTGGGGCGAGCTTGAACCCGCGATGGGCGGCGCGTACGTCAACATGCTCGATGACGAAGGCGAGGCGCGGGTCCGGGAGGCGTACGGTGCCAACTACCGCCGCCTGCAGCACCTGAAGTTGCGCTATGACCCCGACAACGTGTTTCGCTCGAACCAGAACATCGTGCCGGCATCCGTCGCGACCTGAGGCGAGGGCGCACCGTGGATGGAGACACCGCCCGGTTGAATCCGCCGCGCCACCTGTACTGGTACGCGGCGCTCGCTATCGCGGCCCTGGTGTTCACGGGCTTCGCGCGCAGCTACTACCTGCGGGTCTTCTTCCATGTGCGCGCGATCACGCTCCTGGTGCACGTTCACGGGATCCTGATGAGCGCGTGGGTCGCGCTGTTTGTGACCCAGGCGCTGCTGATTGCCCGTCGGCGGCCGGACCTGCACCGTCGACTGGGAGTCGCCGGGGCGGCGCTCGCGCCCCTCATCGTCGTGATCGGCTCGCTCACGGTGGCCGCGGCCATCCGTCGGCGCTTTCCGGAGGCTGGCGCGCTACGTTTCGGGCGCTTGTTCGTCGAGTTCGATGGGCTGAGTCTGTGGGTGTTTGGCGCGTTGGCGTGCGCGGCGCTCGCGTGGCGGCGACGCCCCGACGTGCACAAGCGGCTGATGCTGAGCGCAACGGTCGCGCTGCTGCCTCCCGCCGTTGGGCGGATCGCCGAGCACTTGCTGCCCGCCGGGGGCGACTGGAATCTCGCAATCGCCGCCGCCACCACCAGCGCATTCGCACTCGTCTGCGCGCTCGTGGACACGCTGCGCCTCGGGCGACTGCATCCTGCGATGATCTGGGGAACCGCGAGCGTGCTGGCGGTCAACCTGCTGACGCGGCTCGCGCAGATGGGCGACTGAGGTCTACGCCATACCGCCGCTCACCGAGAGCACCTGGCCGGTGAGGTAGGCGGCGTCCGGTGAGGTGAGGAAGGCGACGACGCCCGCCACCTCCTCGGGAAGTCCGAGGCGGTTCATGGGCACGAGGCGCTCGATGGCTGCGGCATCGAACAGCCCGTCGGTCATGGGCGTCGCGATGATCCCCGGCGCCACCGCATTCACGGTGATGCCGCGGGTCGCGACCTCGAGCGCGAGCGCGCGGGTGGCGGAGTTGAGCGCGCCCTTGGCGGCGGCGTAGTTGACCTGGCCCTTGTTGCCGATGAGCGAGGCGATCGAGGAGATACTCACGATCCGCCCCCAGCGTGTGCGGATCATGGGCATGAGCAGCGGCTGGGTAGCATTGAAGAAGCCGTGCACGGATACCTCGATCACGCGCCGCCACTGCACGGCACTCATCCCGGGAAGCACGGCATCATCATGCACGCCGGCGTTGTTGACCAGGATCTGTATGGCACCCTCACTCAGTGCCCCCTCGAGCGCCGCGCGTGTCGCCTCCGTGTCGGTGATATCGAAGCTGAGCACTGTGCCGCGGCCGCCGCCAGAGTCGATCTCGCGCAGCAGCTCATGCGCAACGTCCGTGTTCCGATGACAGTGGACGTAGACAAAGTGACCCTCGCGTGCCAGCCGGCGGCAGATCGCGCCGCCGATCGCCCCGCTCCCTCCGGTGACGAGTGCGCGCTTCCCCGAGGTGATCATGCGTGGGTTCCGGTGCTCACCGGCTGCGCGCCGAAGGTGGCGTCGAACACGATGCTGGCGCGGCCGCTGAGCAGCACCCGCTCACCGGCCGACACGGTGAACTCGTAGAGCACGGTGCGCCCATCCCCGGTGACACGCTCCGCCGCGGCGATCAGCTCCTCCTCCAGGTCGTCGAGCCGGCTCACCTCGAGCGCGACGTTGCGCACGCTCGCGAGATAGCCGACTGCCGCGCCGATGCTGCCGCGCACGTGGGTCGAGACGGTGCTGGCGAGCGGCGCGCTCGCCGCAATCAGCGCGCCGTGTACCGCCATGGCCTGGGCCGCGTATTCGATGCCGCAGGCGGCGCCCAGCCGTCCGTGGGCACGCAGCGGGTTGTCGGCGGAGCGATGCGTCGAGCTGCGGCAGCGGATGCGTGCCGCGTCCCACGCCAGCACCTCATCGAGCAGACACATGCGTCCCTTGTGCGGGATGTGCTGCTCGATCCATCGCCGGTCTAGTGGCACGGACTCACCTCGATCTCAAGGCGCTGCCTCCCCAGGTATTCGATCAGCACGGCGCCGGGCTCCGCGCGCGCCAGCGCTCGCAGCAACGGCAGGCTGCGTGCGGCAGGCACCTGCGCGCGCAGCGCCTCGAGCTGGCTGTCGCCCAGGGCTTGCGCGGGTGCCGCGCTCAAGCGCGCCGTGAGCCGCGCCAGCGACCCCGCGCGCTCCGCCGGCGTGAGCAGCAACGCGACACCGAACGCATCCGGAATCGGCCGTTGGCTGCGCATCGGCTCCGGGTAGTCCGCATCATAGGCAATGAGCAGCACCGCTGTCTCATCGATGGAGAGCTGCACCAGGCTTTCGAGCAGCCCCGCGGCAAAGCTCGCGTCGTGGGCGCACAGCGCATTCGAGGCTGCGGTGGCACCGGTGGCGATTCCCCAGTAGCCGGAAGCGGCGTTGTGCACCGAGTTGTGGAAGCGGGTCGGCGAGATCTGCCGCTCTGCGCCTGCCAGCACCTGACAGATCTCGTGGCAGTTCTCGCCATCGCCCCCCGAGGAGGAGAACACCGCGGGCAGCGTCGCGGCATCGGCGCCGGCGCGTGCGACAGCCTCGAGCCCGACGGTGAGCGCGAGCCGCACGACCCTGCCGGTGCGGCGCCGCTCGGCAGGCGGCAGGCACTGAAGCGGTGGGATCACGGTCGGGCGTGGCTCGTAGGGCGCGCGGCCGGCGAGCACCTGCGCCGCGGTCAGCCAGTCCGTGAGGCCGGGACCCAAGAGTCCCACGCCCTCCACCCAGGCCGTGAGAGCCGCGCTCATCCGGCCGTCCCGAAGATGAGGCTGCAGTTCGAGCCGCCGAAGCCGAAGGAATTGCTCATGACATGCTTGAGGCGCGCGTGGCGGCTCTCGCGCAGGTAGCTCACCGCGAGCTCGGGATCGATGACGCTGGTGTTGACGCCGCCCGGCATGAGGCCGTGACGGAGCGCGAGCGCGCAGATCACCGCTTCGAGCCCCCCCGCCGCGCCGAGCGTGTGTCCGGTGGCGCCCTTGGTCGAGCTGCCGGGAGTGTGCGTGCCGAGCACCGCGGCGACGGCGCGCGCCTCGGCGGCGTCGTTGCTCGGCGTGCCGGTGCCGTGGAAGTTGATGTAGTCGATGTCAGCGGGCGTGAGGCGCGCTCCCTCAAGCGCCTGACGCATGGCGGCGCTCGCGCCGCGACCTTCCGGGTGCGGCGCCGACATGTGCCAGGCGTCGCTCGATTCGCCCGTGCCGAGGAGCAGCACGGCGCCCGCGGGCAGGTCGCCGGCGGCGCGCTCGAGCAGAGCGAACGCCGCGGCCTCACCGATCGACAGCCCGTCGCGCCCGGCATCGAACGGGCGGCAGGGTGTGCGCGCCACGAGCTGCAGCGAGTGAAAGCCGTAGAGGGTCGTCAGGCACAGCGAATCGACGCCGCCCACGACCGCTGCATCGACGAGCCCCGCAGCGATCGCGCGCTGCGCGGAGGCGAACACCTTGGCGCTGGAGGAGCAGGCCGAGGAGATGACGGCCGCCGGTCCCTCGAGCCCGAGCGCGCGCTGCACGAAGGCCGCAACCGAGAAGGTGTTATGCGCCCCGCGGTAGCGGAAGCTCGCGGGCAGCGAGCCGCTCGTCGGGTCGCGCTGCCGGTAGGCGAGCTCGGTCTCGAGGATCCCGGAGGTGCTGGTGCCGAGCCAGACACCGATGCGTTCGCGGCCGAGGCGGCGAGCGAGCGAGCGCACCGACTCATCGAAGGCGTCCTGCCGCAATCCCAAGCGCGCCAGGCGATTGTTGCGGCACTCGAACTCGGCGAGCTCCGCGGGCAGGGGCTCGTCATCGACGCCCGGCACCTCGCCCACGTGAGTCTCGAGGCTCACGGTCTCGAACGCGCAGGGCGCAAGCCCCGTGCGCTGCGCCTCGAGTGCGCCCAGCGTCGCCTCGAGTCCGCGGCCGAGGCAGCTGGTCGCGGTGCAGGCGGTGAGCGCGAGCGGTTTCACTCTAGCTTGCCGACCAAGAGCACGTCAGCATTGTAGTGCAGCACGTCGGGTCGCCCGTCACGCGCACGCTGCGCGCAGCGTCACGGGCTTGAGTCCCACTGCGCGCACCGCCGCGAGAAGGGGCGGGAGCACTTCGAGTATCACCGGCACCCCGCCCGCGGTGCGCCCCGCATGCCCATCGTGCAGCAGCAGGATGTCGCCCGCGCCAAGTCCGCGCGTGAGCCGCTCGAGCACCTGATCCGGGCTCGTGGAGACGGTATCGAAGCCGCGGCGCGTCCAGCTCACCAGAGTGAGGCCCGCGCGGGCGAGCTCACGCTCGAGGAACGGGTTGCGCAGCCCCGCGGGGGCACGGAAGAAGCGCGGCGCCGCGCCGGTGGCGAAGGCGATCGATTCCTGGGCGCCGCCGATCTCGGCGCGCAGCCTTCGGGGACCCAAGAGCGAGAAGCGATGCAGGTGGTGCTGACTGTGGTTCTCGACACTGTGCCCGCGCGCCACGATCTCGCGCGCGAGCTGCGGGAAGCGCGCGATGCGCTCGCCGACACAGAAAAAGCTTGCCCGCACGCCATGTCTGTCGAGGAGCGCCAGCACCGCCGGCGTGACCTCGGGATCGGGGCCGTCGTCGATCGTGATCGCGACCTCGCCGCGAGCGGCGGCACCGCTCGGCAGGCGCGTGAGGTTGGGACCGAGGAGCCTCGCTCGCGGCCAGAGTCCCGCGGCGGTGAGAGTGAGGTGATTGGCCACCACGGTGGCGAGCGCCCACGGCCACAGGTGCGGGCGCATGAGCACCGCGCCCGCCGCGGCGATGTGCAGCGCCACGGATCCCAGGATGAGGGCCGAGGGATGGTAGGGGCGCTGCCGTGGCTCAGGCGGACTGTCGCTGGATGCGGGCATCGAGAAATCTCTCCCACAGCGTCCGCCACACGGGCCATTCGTGGCCGCCCGCCACGACGTCGACGTTCCTGGCATCTAGCGCGGCGGCCAGAGTGCGGTGACGCACGCCGAAGCGGTCCTCCCTCCCCAATCCTAAGTGAATCGGCAGCGGTCCGCGGGCCTCCCGCTTGATGAAGCGCCAGATGCGCCGCTCCTCGTCCTCCTCGCTGAGCTCCCCGGGCTCCCAGCCGCCAACACCGCCCGCGCGCTCGATCTCCTGGGTGACGATGTGACTGCCGAGGTACGGGGCAAAAAGGCACAGCCCGTCGACCTCGCGGCAGTGGCGCTCGGCGCAGGCCAGGGCAATGTAGGCGCCGAGCGAGATGCCGCCGAGCCAGACAGTGAGGCAGCCCGCGGTGCGCGCGGCGACGATGAGGCGCGCGAGCTCCTCGAGCACGCTCCGGTCGGTGACCGATTGCAGGCGCAACTCGATGAGCGCGAGATCGAGATCGAGCCCGCGCGCCCGCACGGCCTCGGCGAAGCCCTCACGCAGGAAATCCTCGGGCTGCGAGTAGGCGGGCGGCAGCAGCAGTACCCGCTGGGAGGCGATGCTGCCGGCGCGTGCCGGCTTGAGGATCGCACGGCTCATGAGTCGGGCGCGGGCGCCGCGCGCGGTGCCAGGAGCGCCGAGAACAGCAGTGCGAGGAGGGCTCCCGGGGCGGTCGTGCGCCCGAGAGCGGCGAGCACGGGGACGCTCGAGAACGCGAGCACGCCGAAGCCGATCACGGTGGCGAGATTGGCCACGGCGAGCGAGGCGAGCGTACGTGGTACATCGCCGTGCGCGTGCTGCGCGAGGCGATCGAAGAACAGCGCGTAGTTCGAGCCCACGGCGGCGATCAGCAGCATTCCCACGACGTGCAGGATCCCAAGCCGCTGGCCGGTGAGGGCGAGTCCCGCGGCCACGGTGAGCACCGCGAGCGCGAGCGGTACCACCACGCGCAACGCACGCGCCGGCGAGCGTGTGACGCTCAGCAGCACGAGGATCGCGGCGAGACCTGCGAGCGACAGGGTAACGGCCTGGGTGAGGTAGTGAGTGTAGAGCTCATCCGCCTCGGCCTTGAGGTCGAGCAGCTGGGCGGTCACGGGCGCAGAGCCGAGGTCAGCGTGCGCGAGCCCGGCCGCCACCGGAGACGCAGTGCGCATCGCCGCCGCGACGGCGCCGCGTACCTGCTCGATCGCCGCTGCTGGGAGATCACTCCCCGTCGTCGGTGAGATGGGCAGGAAGGCGGTCGTCGCTCCGCCGCTCACGGTCAGCAGTGCGCCCAGGGCGCTCGCGAGCGGCGTCCCCGCGAGCCCGAGCGGCGTCAGAAGCGCCGCGGTGCGCGCTGCCTCGACGTCCTTGAGAAAGGGCGCGAGGCGCGCCGCGCTGACGGGGAGCCCCACGAGCGCCTGGCTTAGGCGCGCGGCGAGCTCATCGGGCGGTGGCAGGCTCGCCCGGCGCGCCCGCTGAGTGGCGGGGCTCGGCAGATAGTGCGTCGGGGACTGGAAGCCGCCGATCACCCCCGTCTCGACGAGGCTCTCTAAGCGCGCCGCGATCGCTTCCGCGGACTCGAGCGCAGCACTCGTATCGGGGGATGAGACGACGACGAGGTAGCGGGCGTCCGGTGCGCCGAGATCGGCGTGCAGGCTCGCAGCCAGCTCCTGATCGGCCACGGGGACGGGGGACAGATCGTAGAGCTCGCGGCTGAAGAGCGTGGTCCGATGCTCGAACAGGACGAGGCCGCTCACGAGCGCGAGCACGGCGAGCGCTGCTCGTGCGGGCCGCAGCTTCTCAAGCAAGCGCCCCAGAAGGGTTCCGAACGCCGTGAGGTCCCGGGTGCGAAGGATCTTCGGTCGCCACTCCGGCAGCACGAAGCGGGTCACCAGCGCCGCGGCGACCAGGCCCGCAACGGAATAGAGGCCGAGCTGCGCGAGCCCCGGAAAGCCCGAGGGGATGAGCGCCGTGAAACCGCACACTGAGGTCAGCATGCCGAGGCGGATCGTCGGCCACGCGCCCTGCCGCCACTCGGCCGTGTCGGCCTGGGCGTCACTCGCTGACTCGCGCCTCCCGGACTGGATGAAGAGATAGATCGCGTAGTCGACCGCCTCGCCGATGAGCGTCACGCCGAAGCCGAGTGTGATGCCGTGCACCACCCCGAAGCCGAGCGCCACGGCCGCCACGCCCGCGAGAGCCCCCGAGGCGACCGGAACGAAGGTCAGGAGGAGGGCTGCTAACGAGCGATAGGCGGCCAGCAGGAGCGCGGCGATGAGGATCGCACTCAGGGCCGAGAGGCGGATCACCTGCCCGCGGATCAGGGCGCGCGCTGTGACGGCGAACACCCCGGCGCCGGAGAGACGTAGCGTCAGCGTCTGGGTTGCGGGGGACAGCTGCCCGGCTGACGCGGCAAAGGCGCCGCGGATCGCAGCTACGGCCTGCTCCTGGCCGTCGGTGTCGGACCCCGCGGCGGTGGTTTGCGTGATGAGAAGCGCCCGGCGGCCGTCGCGCGAGCTCCATACGCCATCGAGGGTGGCGATGCGCGGCGCGTCGAGTCCATCGAGGATGTGAAGCGTCTCGCCGGTAGGATCGCCGGTGAAGAGCGGCTTCGCGAGCAGTCCCTCGGGCGAGGCGAGGGAGTCGAGGGTGTCGCCGATCGCACGGTGCAGGCCCTCGGTCGTGAAGCGCCCGGGCGTCACCGCATCGCTCAATTGGTAGCGGTGCTCGAGAAGAAAGTCCGCGGTGCGCTCGAAGCCCTGCGGATCCCCGTCGCTCACTTCGACGAAGGCGGGATCGCCGCGCAGCCGCCGCGCGAGCTCGGCGGCGACTTGCGCCCGCGTCCCCGCATCGGCTCCTTCGATCGCGACCATGATGAGGCGCGAGGCGAAGCCGGCGCGCAGCTCCTCAGTGAGGAGCCGTTGGCTCGCGGTCGGCGCGCGCGGCAGGAAGGCGGACAGATCCGCGGTATAGCGGGCGCGTGCCGCGACAGCGGCGGCCAGCGCCGCCAGCACCGCGAGAGTGAGCGTGCCGGTCCATCCGGCGCGCGTCACGGCGGCAGCTCCCGGCCAATGGTGAGGAGCGAGCGGTCACCGTCGCCCTGGAGGATTTCCACAGTCCTCAAGTTCGCCTGCTCACCGGCGATGACCACTTCCCGGATGACATGCGCGGCGGCGGGATCCCGCGGCGCGAGATGCAGCGTCCAGCGCGAGGAATCACCGTCGAGCGTCACGCTGAACACACGCTCGAGGGTGGTGCGATCCCCGGCGAGCGTCGCGCGCAGGCTCTCGAGGAGCGGCGCGAGCTGCGGATAAGCGGCGAGCTCGAGCGTGCGGCTACGCTGGCCGCGCGTGGCGCTCAAGACTCCGTGCGCGAGCACGAGTGTCTCGGCCCGCGGACTCAAAGTGCGCTTCTCCAGCCGATCGGGCGCCTCGTAGAAGAGCTCACCCGAGGATTCGAGCGGACGGTCGAGCATGGCGAGGTATTGCACCTCGGTGAAGGCGACGTGGCCGTGGCGGCGCGCGGCGAGCTCACGCATGAGCGCATCGAGCGGATCGGCGCTCTCGGATGCGGCGGCGGCGAGGGGTGCTGCAAGCGCCACCAGCAACGACCACAGGGCGCGGCGCGGGCGCGAGTCGCTCACACGCCGGCTCCGGTGGTCCCGTCTGCGGCGTCGTGCCAGAAGTCGTAGAAGTTGAACCAGTTGTAGGGATCCAAGCGGCAACATTCCTCGAGCAGCGCGACGTAGCGCCCGATCGCTGCCTGCACCTGCGCTTCGCGCTCACCGCGCGGCACTGCGGAGAAATCCACAATCTCACGAACCACGACATGGTAGCGGTTGCCGCCGCGGTACAGACCCGACATGAAGAACACCGGGCGCCGCAGCGCCGCCGCGGCGCGCATCGGGCCGGAGGGAAAGAGCGCCGGCTTGCCGAGAAAGCTCACACGCTGCGCCGGTGTCTCGCCGATGGTGCGATCAGCGAGCATACCGACGAAGCTCCCTGCCTCCAGGCAGTCGCGGATCCTGAGCATCGCCTCGAGGTGTCCGAGCGGGATGATTTCGGGTACCGAGGCGGGATTGATCGTGGTGGCCACGCTCATCTTGCGGGCGGCGTCCTCGGACATGGCCATCGCCACGCGCAGTCCCGGCTGACGCCGCCCGATGGTGCTCATGATCTCGAAGCTTCCGAGGTGCGCGCCGAGGAGGAACGCGCCGTTTCCCCGCTCGGCGATCGAGCGCATGAGCGGCTCGCCTTCGATCGTGATGTCGAACAGCTCATAGCGCTGCTTCGTGAGGTAGAGCCGGTCGAGAATCGTCGCGGCGAAGGTGAACATGTGGCGGAAGAGATCGCCCGCCGTCGGTGGGCGCCCGAGCGCACGCCGCAGGTACTCGCGCGAGTAGCCGCGCGCCCGCGGCGCAAACAGGAAGAAATACGCGGCGATGCCATAGAGAACGCCGCGCGCGACCCGGCGCCCGAGGGTGAGCGAGAGGAAAATCATGATCGAGAGCAGCGTCGCGCTGCTGCGCTCGCGCGCGCCAGCCCAATGGGCGTCGCTCGCGCGGGGCTCATCCGCGGTGCCGGCTGCTTCGCTGTGGGCCGTCCCGGCCGGGCGCAGCACGCCGCTTGCGACCTGACGGCCGGCGCTGGAGACGGCAAAGCGCATCGAGCCGTTCGGCAACGGCTCGTATTCGAGAGTGAGGGTCTCGCCGGGCTGGACGGGCTTCAGAAACTTGGCGGCGCCGACGGTCCAGCGCATCGCCGCGCCGGCGTTTGCCTGTTCGACCGCCCGCACCGTCTCATCGAGCAGCACGACGCCAGGCAGAACCGGCGCGCCGGGAAAGTGTCCCGCGAGCGCGGGATGCCCGGCATCGATCTTGAGCGTGAGCACCCCCATGGAAGGTCACGCCCCGGAATTCGGCTTTTGCTGCGCAGTCGCCAGCGACCGCAGCGCCTCCTGCGGCAGCTTCCCGGTGGTGGTGCGCGGCAGGCTCGCAACCAGGAGCAGGGGGCGCGGGAGAAATGCCGGGTCGATGCGCAGGCGCAGCTCCGCGGTGATCGCCGCGGCATCAAGCCCCGGGGCCACGACACAGGCGCCGACGCGGCTGACCGCGGCATCGTGGGCCGGCGAGTCACCGTGGAAGAACGCTCCGTCGACCACTCCCGGGATCGAGTTGAGCTGATGGCTGAGATAGGCGAGCGAGCTGCGCTTGCCCGCAATGTTCACGAGGTCGCCGATGCGCCCATGCAGGAGAAACCGATCACCGCCCGTCACCTCCAGCACGTCCAGCAGGCGGATCGCCTGCACGACATGGCCGCCCTGGGCCCAGGTCTCACCGTCGCGCGGCTCGAGCGTGACTCCGGGCCACAGGCGCCACTCCGGGGACGCCGTGGTACGGCGGGCGGCTATCTGACCCGTCTCGGTGGAGCCGTAGATCTCGAGCAGGCGCGTCCCGCAGCGCTCTTCCACCTCGCTCGCCAGCTGCGCCGGGAGCGGTGCAGTGGCAGACACGATCAGGTCGGTCGGCGGCACGGGAAGCTCGGAGGCCATGAGGGCGCGCAGGTGGAGTGGGGTCGTGATGAGGACGCGGGGTCTTGGCACGGCGGCGAGCGCGGCGCAGATGTCCGCCGGATAGAAGGGCCGCTCGGCGACGAGCGCGTGGCCATTGCCGAGCGGCAGCAGCACGCTCGACTCGAGGCCGTACATATGCTGCGGCGGCACTGTGGCGATGACGGCGTGCGCAGGGCGTTCGGGCACACCCAAACGCTGCGCCTCCACGCGCACGCAATCGATGAGCCGGCCGAAGGTCTTCTCGTGGGGGACGGGGCTGCCGGTGGATCCGGACGTGAACACCCAGGCCGTCCGCGCATCCGCCTCGATCGAGGGCGCGGGCCAGGCGCTTGCGCGGGCTCCAGGTGCTGCCGCGGATACGGTCTCGGGGAAGTGAGTGAGCGGCAGCTCGACATCGCAGTCGCGCTCATCCGTCAGACAGAAGGCATCCGGCGCGAAGCGCTTCAGTTGCGCCACGACCTCCGGGGTACGGGTGGACGGCAGCAGGCTCACCTTGCCGGTCATTAGGCTGGCGCCCAAGCCGACCGCGAAGCGATAGCGGTCCGCGCAGGCGTTGAGCACGTGGCTGCCGGCATCGAGGGCGGCCGCGAGGCGCTCGACGTCAGCGAGGAATTGCCCGGCACTAATCGGCACCCCGGCGCGGTAAGCGAGCACCGCGTCGGGCGAGGTGTGCGCGATCAGCGGCAGCCTGGGGGAGGCGATTACCGGGTCCTGTGTGCGTTGACGTATTCGGCCAGCTGGCGGAGCGAGGCGAAGATGCGGGTGTTCTCCTCGCTGTCGGCGCGCAGCTGCACACCGTACTCTTTGGACACCACCAGCGCGATCTCCAGGATATCGATCGAGTCGAGTCCCAGGCCCTCGCCGTAGAGTGCCTGGTCGGGGCCTATTTCTCCCGCCGGGACCTCGAGGTTCAGTGCCTCGACGATCAGCCCGGCGAGCTCGCGGGTGAGGTTCTCGATCCCGGCGGAGCCGGCGGGCTGCCTGAGAGAGGACGCGTTGTCGGGCATGATGACCTTAGGGCGCTTACAAGTTACCGTCGACAATTATACAAGGCCCGATCGCGGCGCGACCATCGGGCGGGAACCGCCTCGGGGAGCTGCGTTGCAGCGCCGCTATTTAAGCGATCCGGCGCGGAATCAACAGGGGCAGCCGCACCAGGAAGCCGATAAAGAGGCGCGTGTACATCCAGGTCAGGAGCACGTTGTCGCGCCAGTAATTGAAGTGCGAGACGCCGCCCTCCCCCGCAGTGAAGTAGCGGCAGGGCGCCGGCAGGCTCACCGCCGGCACGCCGCGCCAGGAGAGGCGCACCGCCGCCTCGGCGTCGAAGTCGAAGCGCCGCATCCAGCGCGTGCGCTGCATGACGGCGACGAGCGGTGCGATGGGGTAGACGCGAAAGCCAAAGAGCGTATCGGGGACTCCCGCCCACAGAGTCTCGAGGTTGGTCCACCAGTTGGCGATGCGCCGTCCGCGCAGGCGGATCAGCGGGGCGCTCGCATCGAACACCGGTGCGCCGAGGATCATCGCTGCGGGCTCAGCGCTCGATGCCGCCATGAAGGCGCCGATGCGCTCGGCCGGATGCTGGCCGTCGGAGTCCATGGTGAGCGCGTGGGTGTAGCCGTGTTCAAGTGCCGCGACGAGCCCGTCAAGGAGTGCCGCGCCCTTGCCGCCGTTGCGCGGGCGGATCAGCACCCGCAGCTCCGCATCGGTACTCGCCAGATTCTTAAGCACTTCCGCGGAGCCGTCGGTACTGCCGTCCACGATCACCCACACCGGCGCCCAGTGCGCCCGCGCCGCGCACACGGCCTCGAGCCCCATGCGGCCCGGGTTGTAACTGGGGATCAGCACCAGGTGGGTGTTGGAGGGCGTCAATCTTCGCTTTCGACCAGCCGCGAGGATTGTCGGATCATCCATACTACCGCGAGGCCGCCGGACCAGTAACTGTCGCGCCTCACGAGCGGGCTGTCCGCGAAGCTGGCACCGGCGAGGGAGTCGTGGCGCAGGTAGGCCCCGATCCAGTAGGCCGGGTAGCGGCGGGTGAGCGAGACAAGCGTCTGCGTACCGGCATAGCCTCCGGCGGCTGCGAACGCCGGCCGGCCGGCCGTCGCGTACTGCGGGGCGACGCTGTAGAAATACTCGTCATAGCGTCGATTGGCGAACAGGGGCCCGGCAAGCAGCCCGAGCTTCCAGCCGTGCTCGCCGCGGTACTGGGCGATATCCAGGTTAATGCTGGGAGCCAGAAACCCGCCGATCATGCGCGGCGAGGCCTCGACGGTGAAGGCGGCGCGCGCCGGCGCCCGCAGGTCGAGCTTCAGGCGCCGATCGACGCTGCGCCACAGGTGGACATCCAGTGCCGGACCGATCTCGAGCGTTGAGCGCAGGTCGGGCATGCCGTAGCGCGCGGAATCGTTGCGCACCGGTGTCGTTGCGTTGACGCTGAGGTTGAGCTCCACCAGGTCCTGGTCGAAGAGCTCGCCGCGCACGCCGTCGTGATCGGACTTCAGAAACGTACCGCGGTAGACGAAGTACGGTACCGGCAGCGGGTAGACGTGTGTGGTATCGGCGCCGCGATAATCGTTGAATACCAGCAGTCCGGTGCCGAGTCCGAACTCCCAAAGCGGCTGCTGCTCGGCGGCAGCCGGGGCGGCGGCCGCCACGGCCAGCGCGGCAGCCGTCAACAGCGCTCGTCGTGGGAGGCTCGTACTGCGCATGTGAAGCGGAGCCCGCGCCTTTCAGGCATCGCCCGCCAGCGGACTCAGGCCGGTCGCCTCGATCTCGACCAGCAGGTCCTGACGGCAGATGTCCGCCTGCAGGTAGATGACCCGGGTAGAAAGCGCGACGGCGGTCTGCAACTCGGCGTGGATCGCCGGCAGATCTTCCGGGCGGCGCACGTACACCTTGCAGGCCAGCGTTGCGAACGAGAAGTGCGCCGCGCGCTCGAGGCGGTTGGCCTCCTCGAGGAGCGCGCCGATGTTGGCGAGCGTCTCGCGGGTCTGTGCGGCCGCGTCGCCGACGTGGAGGGAGCGATGACCGACGATGCTCGAGGTCCCGGAGATGAACAGCATCAGGCTGTCACGCTGACGCAGCAGCGCCGCCCGCGAGAAGGCCGGTGCGTGGCTGCCGTACTGCGGCGGATAACGGTAGGCGCTCACCTGGCGGGGGTTCTCGATGAAGCTGGGAGCGGCGCGGGAGGCGAGGAAGTACACCACCAGAGGACTGCCGCTCGCCGCGCCGAGCGCCGAGGCGGCCGGGACGTTGCCGTTGACCGCGCGGCCGCACTCATGCAGCGCTTCCTGGCGCGCGCGGTTGAACTGCCGGTAGCGCTCGATGCCGTGCGAGTCGCGGTTGATGTCGGCCAGGTGGTTCCAGATCCGCAGCAGGTGCGGGTAGCCGAGCGCATCGAGGGTGGCGTAGATCTCGCGGTAGGCCTGGCGGGTCGCCGTGGCGAGTGCCGAGGACCCATCCGCGGGGGGAATCTCAGACTCCGCGAACGCGATGCAGCCAAACAGCAGCGTCTCGCTGCGGCGGAAGCGTACGCGGTTGCGCTGCCCGGACTCGACCGGCAGCTCCGAACGCCACACCTCGCAGACGTCTGTGGTCCCGAGGAGCGGCGGCATGCTGATCGCGGCTACCGGGACCTCGCTTACCGACGGGGTGGCGCTCGAGGCGGGCGGAGCGCTGAAGGTCGCGATGCCGAGCACATCGGGCCACTCGGCCGCCTGGTACTCGGCCGCTGACAGGTAATCCAGGCGCAGGCCGGCGGAGGCGCGCATCAAGGGCACGACGACCGCGTCAATTGCTCGGCTTGGAGTCGTCGCTCTTGGGCTTCACGGCCGACTTGGCCTTCTCGGCGCCGTTCTTGACGCTGGTGCCGACAACCTTGGCGCTATGCGCGATCGCGTGCCCGGCCTGCTTCGAGTCGTCACGCACCTTGTCGCGCGCCGGCGCGGTCTTTTCCGCGACCTCGTGTCCGACCTTGCGGGAGGTGTCGGCGACGGCGTGGCCGACGGTTTTGGCGCCGTCCGCGACGGCGTGGCCGACGGTCTTCGCATCGTCCTTGATGGTTTCCTTGACGCCAGGACTCTGGGTCTCCTGTGCGAGTGCCGGGGTCGCAAGCGTGAGGGCCGAAGCGGCGCCAAGCGCCGCGATGATCAGGTTTGCTTTCATGGCAACTATCGTACGACAGACGGCCCGCCGCCGCACACCGAGGCGTTGCTAAAGCGGTGCCAATCGTCGCCTCGTTCGGGCAAACTCGCCGGATGCTTCTCGCCCGGCTGCCGATGTCGGTATTGCGCACCCGCTATGTGCCGGGCGGCTGGGACGTGCTCGCCTTCCTGCTGGTGTTTGTGTTCTTCATCTATTGTGCGCAGGCCGCGCACGGGCTCACCGGCTCGCTCGCGCGGCTGCAGGCGACGCCGATCTCACTCGACCCATCAGCCCTCATCGGCTACTCGGCACGCACCGCGCTGCGCATGGTGCTCGCGATGCTGGCCTCGCTCCTCTTTACCTTCACCTACGCGACGCTCGCGGCCAAGAGCCGCCGCGCGGAAGTGATCCTGGTGCCGCTGCTTGATTTCCTGCAGTCGGTGCCGATCCTCGGCTTCTCGTTCACGATCCTGTTCTTTCTGCAGCTCACCCCCGGGCGCGTGGCGGGTGCGGAGCTCGCCGCCATCTTCCTGATCTTCACCAGTCAGGCCTGGAACATGGCGTTCAGCTTCTACCACTCGCTGCGCAGCATCCCGGACGAGATGGTGGAGGCAGCGCGCAACTTCCAGCTGTCGCCGTGGATGCGCTTCTGGCGCCTCGAGGTGCCGTTCGCCATGCCGGCGCTCATCTGGAACATGATGATGTCGATGTCCGGCGGCTGGTTCTTCCTGGTGTTCTCGGAAGCCATCACCGTCGGCCACACGACCGTTGCGCTCCCCGGCGTCGGCTCCTACATCGCACTCGCCATCGAGCAGAAGAACCTCGCCGCCATCGGCTGGGCGATCGCGGCCATGTTCGTCGTCATCCTGGCCTTCGATCAGCTGCTGTTCCGGCCGCTGAACGCGAGCGGTGACTGGTTCCGGCTCGACCAGGAGGCGGGCTTCACTCCCAACCACTCCTGGGCGCTCACCATGATGCGCCGCTCGCGCCTGTTGCGCCTCGCCGGGTCGGCATTCCACACCATGCTGCGCGTCGGCGTGCGCCCGGTTGCGACCTGGGGTGCCGCGCCGTCGCGGCCCCCTGCTGTGTGGCATTCGCGCCGGATGGACTACGCCTGGTACAGCGCGCTGATCCTGATCGGCATCGCGGCGGTGTGGAAGATCTCGCTGTTCGTGCTCGGGGAGGTGCAGATCGCGGAGATCGGACGCGTACTCCTCTATGGCCTGTTCACGCTGCTACGGGTCGCGGTCCTGATTGCGCTCGCGAGCGTCATCTGGGTGCCGATCGGCGTGTGGGTGGGATTGCGGCCGCGGGTCGCGAGCGTGGTGCAGCCGATCGCGCAGCTCCTGGCCGCGTTCCCCGCGAACCTCTTCTTCCCGTTCGTGGTCTCGGCCATCGTGGTCTTCAAGCTCACACCCGATATCTGGCTGAGCCCCCTCATGATCCTCGGTACCCAGTGGTACATTCTCTTCAATGTGATCGTGGGAGCGTCCGCGATCGCGCCCGACCTGCGCTACGCGGGCGAAAACTTAGGCGTGCGCGGCTGGCTGTGGTGGCGCCGGATCGCGCTGCCCGCCGTGTTTCCCTTCTACGTGACCGGGGCGATCACCGCCTCCGGCGGCTCGTGGAATGCGAGCGTCAATGCCGAGGTAGCCGTCTGGGGCACTGAGACCGTGCGCGCACACGGGCTCGGCGCCTATATCGCCGACTCCACTGCCGCGGGCGACTTCCAGCGCAACGTGCTCGGCATCATGGTGCTGAGCCTCCTGGTCGTCATACTCAACCGGGTATTCTGGCGGCCGCTGTACGCGCGCGCCGAGCGCAAGTTCCGCATCAGCTGAGACCTGACGACCTTGAGGAGACGCCCGTGAACGCCACCGCTCCCGCGCTCAATCTGGCGCCGCTCCTCGAAGTGCAGGGGGTGTGCAAGTCCTTCCGCAAGCCCGACGGCGATCAGCTGGTGGTGCTCGAGAAGGTGAACATGGCGCTCCGCCCGGGCGAGATCGTGGGGCTCCTGGGGCGCTCGGGCTCGGGCAAGTCGACCTTACTGCGCCAGATAGCCGGCCTCGATGAGCCCAGCGACGGCGTCGTCAATTACCTCGGCCATCCGGTCTCAGGACCCGCCTCGGGCATCGCCATGGTGTTCCAGGGCTTTGCGCTCTTTCCCTGGCTCACGGTGCTCGAGAACGTGCAGCTCGGGCTCGAGGCGCAGGGGGTCGCCGAAGCCGCGATGCGCAAGCGAGCGCTGCAGGCAATCGACCTGATCGGTCTCGACGGCTTCGAGTCCGCCTATCCGCGCGAGCTCTCCGGCGGCATGCGCCAGCGGGTGGGATTCGCCCGTGCGCTGGTGGTGCACCCGAACATACTGCTCATGGACGAGCCGTTCTCGGCGCTCGATATCCTCACGGCCGAGACGCTGCGCGGCGACTTTTTGAATCTCTGGGGCGAGGGCCAGCTGCCCATCAAGGCGGTGCTGCTCGTGACCCATAACATCGAGGAGGCGGTGCAGATGTGCGACCGGCTCCTCATCTTTTCCACCAATCCAGGCAGGGTGGTGGGCGAGATTGTCGTGGACCTGCCGCAGCCGCGGCACGCGGAGGACCCGCGCTTCCGCGCACTCATCGAGCGCGTGTACGTGGAGATGACCGCGAGACCGCGCGGCGAGGTGCGCACCGGACCCAAGGAGCGTTTCCCGGGCACCGGCATCGGCACCGTTCTCACGCACGTATCATCCAACGTGTTGACGGGCCTCATCGAGACCGTGGCCGCGACGCCCTACAACGGCAAGGCGGACCTGCCGGTGCTCGCCGAGGAACAGCACCTCGAGGTCGACGAGCTGTTCCCGGCGGCCGAGGCGCTGCAACTGCTGCGCTTCGCCGAGGTCGAGGGGGGCGACATCCGCCTGACGGAGCCGGGACTCGAGTTCGCGCGCAGCGAGACGGACGAGCGCAAGAAGCTCTTTGCCCGCCACCTGATCACCTACGTGGCGCTCGCGGCGCACATCCGCCGGGTGCTCGATGAGCGCGCGAGTCACTCAGCTCCCAAGAGCCGCTTCTTCGATGAGCTCGAGGACTACATGACGGAGGAGGGGGCGGAGCAGACGCTGCGCACCATCATCAGCTGGGGCCGCTACGGGGAGGTGTTCGCCTACGACGACCACAGGCAGGCGTTCAGTCTCGAGAACCCCGCTTAGATCCGGCGCAACGCGCGGCTCACCAGCGCAGCGTGATTGTGTCGTAGAGGGTGCGTCGCGGACCGTAGGCCGACTGGAAGATGCCGATGCCCTCGGCCGGCCGGATGAGGTTCACGCGGTCTAACGCGTTGAGCACCGCGATGCGGTTTTCGATCACGCCGAGCCCCGGCACACGCCAGGTGCGCTCGGCGCTCATATCGATCTGCATGACCGTCGGCAGCGGCTCGAGGTCGGCGAACCCGGCACGCAGCCCGCTGCTGTAGAGGCCGTCGGCGGCGAAGGCGTAAGCGCCAACCCGCCAGCTCACTCCCGCCGCGGCGCCGTACAGCGGCTGGTGGTCGAGAACGATGTCGTGGGTATCGATGTAGGCGAGCTCTTCCGTGTCGAAGTTGAACTGCCCGGTCACGACGCCCCGCTGCCAGTTCCGACCCACGGTGAAGTTGGTGTAGGCGGCGAAGGTCTCGGTCTGATAGCGCGCCGCGAGCTCACCGCCCCAGATGTGGCCCTCGGCGTAGTTGAACGGGGCGAAGATCGGCACGACGCCGAACTGGCCGGTGTCGAGATAGTGCGTGGTCCACTCGTAGTACGCATCCGCCGACAGCGTCAGCCTGGAGGTGATCTGCCGCACGACACCCGCGTCCCACTCACGGTCGTCCTCAGTGACCGGGGCCGGAATCCCGGGCGGACCGGACGCGGTGGTGCCCGCGAACGCTGCCTGCGCCGTGGGTGAGATGCCGAGGAGCGAGGGCACCTGGAAGTAGCGTGCCAACCCGGTGTGGAGGGTCGTGTCGCTGGCGGGCTTGTACACAAGGCTTAAGTCAGGGCTCACCTGCTGACCCGAGGTGAAACCACTCAAGGTATCCCAGCGCACGCCGAGCGAGGCGGAGAGCGCCGAGGTGATCCGCCACAGGTCATCGACGTAGACGCCGGCCACGAGATTATTGGCGTGGTCGTTGTTGAGCACGCTGACGGGCACGTCACTCAACTGCGTGCCGGTGTCGCCGGCCGGGAAGACGAGCGAGGAGTCGTTGGCCGCGACGCGATACTCGCCTGCGTAGAAGCCCGTGCCGAGGGTGTGTGCGCCGAGCGCAAAGCTCAAGTCGCCCTCGAGCGTCGTGTCGTGATCCTCGTGCCGCGCAGTGGAGGCTACCCCCTGGTAGATGAGCTCACCGACCGGGTCGGGCTCGAAGCGCTGCGAGATCGCGTGCTGGCTGGCAGCGATCTGGTAGGAGACTTTGTCGGCCAGCAAGCCGCTCAAGGCCACGACGGCGAGCGCATCCGAGAAGTCGAGATACGAGTCGATGGCGGCGGAGGGCGGGACCGGTGCGCCGGCGAGATCGAACTCAGGTGCCAGGCCCGGAACGTTCGGCAACTGATTGCGGCTCGCAGCGCCCGAGAGCAGCACGCTCAATGTGTCGGTCGGGCTGAGCGGATAAGAGAAGAATCCGAACAGCTGTCCCTGGTGGGTGAAGTCATGGATAGGTGTGGGGCCGGCGGTTGCGGAGCTGAAGGCGGTGTTGCTCTGTTGGTAGAGCCCGCTCACGTAGCTGCTCAGTGCGCCGTGGCAGCCGGCGTACTCGAAGCTCGGCTCGAGGGTGTCGCGCTGTCCGAACCCGAGGCTCGCCGCGCCCGACGGGTCCTCGCAGCCGTCACGCGTCTCGATGTTGACGACGCCGCCGGTGGCGTAGCTGTAGCGGGCGGGCAGCACGCCATCGAGGAGGTCGAGCCGCTTGATGAACAGCGGATTGAGCATCGAGAGGAACGGCGGATTGGTGTTGATGTCGAGCGGGACAAGTGCGCCGTTGATCTGGTACTGAAACTGCGGGCCCTCGGTATTGCGGATATGGATCTGCTGGTTCTGATCGAGCGCCACGCCCGGCATCTGCGTGAGCAGATCGGTGAGCGGCGCAGTCGCGCCCTTCGGGCTCGCGGCGATGTCCGCGGCGCTCGCCCCGTACTGGTTGGCGCCGGTCGGCGAGACGGCAGGCCCCGCTGTGGAACTCGCCTCGATGACCACGGTGCTCAGAGCGTTATCGCTTCCCGAGGCCTCGGTGGCCATCCCGGGCTCAGCGGGCGCCGGTGCGCCGTACGCGGCAATACTCAGGAGTCCGGCTGCGACGAGGACTGCCCAGGCCGCCGCCTGCTGCCCATTATGTATGCAGATACGAATCATTCTCATTTGCATTAGATTCTATGGACGCAGCGAACGGGCGTCAACGGACGCCGGAGACAAGGGGAATTCAGCAGCGCTGATGGCTCGAGGCGAGCGAGGCGGGGATCAGAACGAGGGTAGGTAAGGCGCGGCGCTCAGTGCTGGCTAGCGGCGCGCTCTTCGGCAGTGAGGGTCGCGGCGGTGCCGCTCGACGTGCCGAGCGAGGCTGCGTTCCAGCCGCCGCCGAGCGCCTCGATGAGCGCGACGCTGGCCGCCAGGCGGCTCTGACGGATGGTGAGCAGCGTCTGCGAATCCGCGAGCGAGGTGGTCTGAGCGGTGATCACCGAGGTATAGGCGACGGTGCCCGCCTTGTATTGATTGAGCGTGAGTTGCACGGCGAGGTTGGCGTCCTTCACGGTCTGCTCCTGCACCTGCACCTGCCGCTCGAGGATGCGCAGCGTCGCGAGCTCGTCCTCGACCTGCTGGAAGGCGGTGAGCACCGTCTGGCGATAGTTGGCGACCGCCGCATCGTAAGCAGCGCGGGCCTGGCGCACCTGGGCCGGGCGCGTGCCGAAGTCGAGCAGCGTGTCGGTCGCGGCGCCGCCGACGGACCAGAGATTGTTGGGCGCCTTGACGAGACCCGAGACCACATTGCTCGCGTAGCCGAAGGAGCCGCTGAGGGAGACGTCGGGAAAGTAAGCGGCGATCGCGACGCCGATCTGGGCGTTGGCCGCGGCCATCTGCCGCTCGGCCGCAGCGATGTCGGGCCGCCGCTCGAGGAGCGCCGACGGCACGCCCACCGGGATCACCGGCACGAGTGTGCCGAATTTCGCGGGTGGGAGCGTGAAGTCCCCCGGCGCCTTGCCGATCAGCACGGCAATGGCGTGCTCGAGCGTCGCACGGGCAACGCCGATCGCGATCTGCTGTGACTCGGCGCCCTCCAATTGCGTCTCTGCGGTGATCACGTCGGCCTTGGCGGCGACGCCGACCTTGTACTGGTTCTGGGTGATATCGAGCGAGCGCTTGTAGGCGTCCACCGTCTCATCGAGGAGGTGCTGCTGCTCGTCGGCGACCCGTAGCTCGATGTAGTCCGTTGCGAGCGTCGCCTGCGCCGAGAGGCGCGCAGCCGCAAGGTCGGCCTCGCTCGCGCGGGCGTTTGCCACATTGCTCTCGATGGTGCGGCGGATCTTGCCCCAGATGTCGATATCCCAGGAGCCGGTGCCGGCGAGCTCGAACTGATTCTTGGGATGCGACTGTGTGGCGGCCGCGGCGCCCGCGGCGACGTTCGCCACCCCGGCACCCGGCCCGCCCGAGCGGTTGCCGGTTGCGCTCACGCCGATGACCGGGAAGAGCCCGGCGCGCGCCTCGGTGACAAGCGCCGTGGCCTCGCGCCACGCGGCTTCGGAAGCTTTCAGCGTCTGGTTCGAGATATCGATCTGCTTCTCGAGCTCACCGAGGGTCGGGTCCTCGTACACCGACCACCACTCGGCGCCGCTTGCGACTTCGCGCGGCTCGGCCGGCTTCCAGCCCTCGGCTTCCTTGAAGCGCTGCGGGACCGGGGCCGACGGCCGGTGGTAGTTGGGTCCGACGCAGCTCGCGAGGATGAGGGCCGCGAGGAGCGTCACGTTGCGGGTGGTGTGCTGCATGCTCAAACCTGTGCCGGCGATGGCGGGCTCACCGCGGGGCCGGGCGTATCGGGGTGCAGTCGCGCCCAGACGCGGCTGCACCATCTGCCAAAGCGGTCGAGATAGAGATACATGACGGGGGTCGTGTAAAGCGTCAGTACCTGGCTGACGAGCAGTCCGCCTACGATCGAAATGCCGAGTGGCTGACGCGTCTCGGCGCCGTCGCCGTGGGGGAAGGCGAGGGGCAGGGCGCCGAGCATCGCCGCCATCGTGGTCATCATGATCGGACGGAAGCGCAGGAGCGAGGCCGTAAAGATCGCGTCCGCGGGCGTGCGCCCCTCGCGCTGCGCCTCGAGCGCGAAGTCGATCATCATGATCGCGTTCTTCTTCACGATGCCGATGAGGAGGATCAAACCGATGAAGGCGATGATGCTGAATTCCTGCCCAAAGAGCCGCAGTGCCAGCATGGCACCGGCGCCCGCGGAGAAGATCGTCGAGAGGATGGTGATCGGGTGGATGTAGCTCTCGTACAGCACCCCGAGGACGATGTAGACGGTGGCGAGGGCGGCGAGGATCAGGACCGGCTCACTGGAGAGCGACTGATCGAAGGAGCGGGCAGTGCCCTGAGAGCTGCCATGGATGGTGGAGGGCATGCCGATCTCGTTCACCGCGCGCTTGATCGCCGCGGCGGCATCGCTCAAGGATGCGTTCGGCGCCACGTTGTAGGAGATCGTGGTCGCGACGAAGGTGCCCTGGTGGTTGACGGCGAGCGGGGTGGTGCCGGGCGCGTTCCTCGCGAACACGGCGAGCGGGATCATGGGCTCCGCCGCTACCGTGACGGCCGATCCGGTCGAGACCGCCCCGCGGCCGGTATTGGCGAGGCTGTTGGTGGCGAGGTTGCGCGCCGTATCGGATGCGATTGTCGCCGCGGTGTTGTTGGACGCGGTCCGAGTGGAGGTCACGGTGCCCGCAACCGCATTCGTCGACTGGGTACCGTTGATGGTGCCGCCGGCGGTGCTGATCCAGAGGTTATTGAGCGTGTCGGGGCTTTGCCAGTACTTGGGCTCGACTTCCATCACCACGTGGTACTGATTGAGTGCGCTGTAGATGGTCGACACGTCGCGCTGGCCGAAGGCATCGTAGAGCGTGTTGTCGATGGTGGCGGGGTTCAGCTGCAGCCGTGAGGCGGTATCGCGATCGACGTTGATCTCGATCTCCTGGCCGTTCTGTTGCTGATCGGAATTCACGTCGGTGAGCGCCGGCTCGCGCTGCAGGGCATCCACGAGCTTCGGCGCCCACTTGTAGATCTCGGCGACGCTGTCGCCCTGGAGCGTGTACTGGTACAGGGCGTTGCTCTGGCGGCCACCCACGCGGATGTCCTGCGCCGCCTGCAGGAAGAGTCGTGCGCCTGCGACCTGATTGAGCTTGGGGCGCAACCGGCCGATCACCTGGTCGGCAGACAGCGAGCGCTCGGATTTGGGCTTGAGCGACACGAAGGCGAAGCCGCTGTTCACCTGGCCGCCGCCGTTCGAGCCGCCGCCGGTGAAGCCGACGACCGTATCCACCGCTGGGTCCGCCTGGATGATGCTCACGAACTGACGCATCTTGCCCTCCATCGACTGGAAGGAGATCGCCTGGTCGGCCTGGACGCCGCCGATGAGACGCCCGGTGTCCTGCTCCGGGAAGAAGCCCTTGGGAATCTTCCACAGGAGGTAGGCGTTGAACACCACGGTGGCGGCGAGCAACACCACCACGACGCCGCGGTTATCCAGCGCCCAGTGGAGCGAGCGGCCATAGGCCGCCCGCATGCCCTCGAACACGCGCTCGCTCCAGCGGAACAGCGTTCCCTGTGTCGCCGGGTCGGCATGCTTGATGAGGCGCGAGCACATCATCGGGGTGGTGGTGAGCGACACGACCAGCGAGACCAGCACCGCCACCGAAAGTGTGATCGAGAACTCGCGGAACAGCCGCCCGACGATGCCGCCCATCATGAGGATCGGGATGAACACCGCGACCAGCGACAGGCTCATCGACAGCACCGTGAAGCCGACCTCGCGCGCACCCTGAAGCGCCGCCTGGAAGCGCGGCACGCCCGCTTCCATGTGGCGCGTGACGTTCTCGAGCACCACGATCGCGTCATCGACTACGAAGCCGGTGGCGATGATGAGCGCCATGAGCGACAGGTTATCGAGCGAGTAACCGAGCAGGTACATCGCGCCGAAGGTGCCGAGCAGCGAGATCGGCACCGCCACGGCGGGGACCATCGTCGCCCGCAGGTTCCGCAGGAACAGGAACACCACGAGAATCACCAGCAGGATCGCGATCACCAGTGTGGCCTGCACGGCCCTGAGCGATGAGCGGATGGTGGTGGTGCGGTCCATCGCCACTTTCATGTCGATGTCGGTGGGGATCGAGGCCTTGAGCGAGGGGATCAGGCTCACGACCCGGTCGACGGTCTCGATGATGTTGGCGCCCGGCTGGCGGTAGAGGATGACGAGCACCGCGGGCTGGCCGTTGGCGAGGCCGAGATTACGCACGTTCTCGACGGAATCGAGGACCTCGGCCACGTCCTGCAGGCGCACCGCGGCGCCGTTGCGGTAGGCAATCACGAGGCCGCGGTATTCGGCCGCCTTGCTCGCCTGGTCGTTGGTGTAGATCTGATAGCGCTCGCCGCCGACGTCGATCGAGCCCTTGGGGGTGTTGGCGTTCGCGGCAGCGAGTGCCGCGCGCACGTCCTCGAGTCCGATGCCGTACTTGAAGAGCGCGCTCGGGTTGAGCTCGACGCGCACCGCGGGGAGTGAGCTGCCGCCGATCTGCACCTGACCGATGCCGCTCACCTGGGAGAGCTTCTGCGACAGGATGGTGTCGGCGGCGTCGTACACCTGTCCGGCGGTAAGGGTTCTCGAGGTGAGCGCCAGGATCATGATGGGCGAGTCGGCGGGGTTCACCTTGCGGTAGGTCGGGTTGCTGCGCAGCGCGGTCGGCAGATCGGCGCGCGCGGCGTTGATGGCCGCCTCGACATCGCGCGCCGCGCCATCGATGTCGCGGTCGAGACCGAACTGCAGCGTCACACGCGCGGCCCCGGTGGAGCTGGAGGAGGTCATCTCGGTGACGTCGGCGATCTGCCCCAGATGCCGCTCGAGCGGCGTCGCCACGGTCGCGGCCATCACATCGGGGCTCGCGCCCGCCATCGTCGCGTTCACCGAGATGGTCGGGAAATCGACCTGCGGGAGCGGCGCGACCGGCAGTTTGAAATAGGCGATGCCGCCGGCGAGCGCGATCCCGAGGGTGAGGAGCGTGGTCGCTACGGGCCGGCGGATGAAAGGTTCGGAGGGAATCATTCGGCGGCCGACTCACTTGCCTTCGGCTGGCCCCAGGCCGCCAGGCGGCGCTCGAAGCGGTCGAAGTAGAGATAGATCACCGGGGTGGTGAACAGAGTCAGCAGCTGCGACAGGATCAGGCCGCCGACGATGGTGATGCCGAGCGGATGACGGAGCTCGGAGCCCGTACCGGTGCCGAGCATGAGCGGCAGTGCCCCGAGGAGCGCCGCCATGGTGGTCATGAGGATCGGCCGGAAGCGCAGGAGTGATGCGTGATAGATCGCATCGTGCGGTGTCCTGCCGTGCTCGCGTTCGGCCACCAGCGCGAAGTCGATCATCATGATGGCGTTTTTCTTCACGATACCGATCAGCAGAATGATGCCGATGATGCCGATCACGCCGAGGTCGCTGCGCGCCATGAGCAGTGCGAGCAGCGCGCCGACGCCGGCCGAGGGGAGCGTGGAGAGGATCGTGATCGGGTGGATGAAGCTCTCGTAGAGCACGCCGAGCACGATGTAGACGGTGACGATCGCCGCGATGATGAGGAACAGTTCGTTGCCGAGCGTCGCCTGGAAGGCGAGCGCCGCGCCCTGGAAGGTGGTCATGACACTCGGCGGGAGACCAACATCGGTCTCCGCCTTGCGGATGGCGTCCACCGCGTCGCCGAGCGCGGCTCCCTGCGCCAGGTTGAAGGACACCGTGGTGGAGGGAAACTGGCCCAGGTGATCGATGGAGAGCGGCGCGGTGAGCGTTGACACCTTCACCAGCGCCGACAGCGGCACCTGCCCGCCGACCGCGGTGGCGGACGGCACATAAAGGGTGCCGAGCGCATCGAGCGAAGCCATGAGCGAGCTGTCCGCCTGCAGGATCACGCGGTACTGGTTTGACTGCGTGAAGATCGTGGAGACGATGCGCTGGCCGAAGGCGTCGTAGAGCGCGTTGTCGACGGTCGCGGGCGTAATGCCAAAGCGCCCGGCGGTGTCGCGGTCGATCGTGAGGTAGGCCGACAACCCCTGGTTTTCCTGGTCGCTCGCCACGTCCTCGAGTTGCGGCACCTGCTGCAGCCGGTCGACGAGCTTCGGCACCCAGGTGTTGAACTCGGCCGGATTCGAGTCCTCGAGGACGAACTGATACTGCGTACGGCTCACCGCCGTGTCGATCGACAGATCCTGCACCGGCTGCATGTACAGCGAGATGCCGGCGACGTCCGCGGTCTCGCGCTGGATGCGGCGGATGATCTGGCTGGCGGACTTCGAGCGGTCGTTGACGGCCTTCAGGTTGATGAGCATGCGGCCGCTGTTGAGCGTGATGTTGCTGCCGTCGACGCCGATGAAGGAGCTGAGGCTCAGGACGTCCGGGTCCTTGAGGATCACACCCGCGAGCGCCGCCTGGCGCCGCGCCATCTCGCCGTAGGACACCGACTGCGGCGCCTCGGTGATGGCCTGAATGACGCCCGTGTCCTGCACCGGGAAGAAGCCCTTGGGGATGAAGACATAGAGGAGAATGGTCACGACCAGCGTGCCGACCGCGACCGCAAGGGTGAGCGGCTGATGCTCGAGCACCCAGCGCAGCGCATCGCCATAGCGGTCGATGAGCAGCTGGAACTTCTCATTCGCCCAGCGCGTGATGCCGGACTCCTCCTCCGGTCGGTGATGGCGCAGCAGCTTGGCGCACATCATGGGCACCAGAGTGAGGGAGACCACCGCGGAGATCACGATGGTGACGGCGAGCGTGATCGCGAACTCATGGAAGAGCCTGCCCACCACATCGCCCATGAAGAGGAGTGGTATGAGTACGGCGATCAGCGACACCGTCAGCGACACGATAGTGAAGCCGATCTCGCCCGCGCCCTTCAAGGCCGCCTCGAGCGGCGGCATGCCCTCCTCGATATAGCGCGAGATGTTCTCGATCATGACGATCGCATCGTCCACCACGAAGCCGGTGGCGATGGTGAGCGCCATGAGCGACAGGTTGTTCAGGCTGAAGCCGACCAGATACATGACAGCGAGGGTGCCGACCAATGACAGCGGCACCGACAGGCTCGGGATGATGGTGGCCGGGATGCTGCGCAGAAAGAGGAAGATCACCAGCACCACGAGGATGACGGCGAGCGACAGCTCGAACTCGACGTCGTGCACCGAGGCGCGGATCGTGATGGTGCGGTCGGTGAGGATCGTGACCTCTGCGGCCGCCGGCAGCGAGTCGGACAACGCCGGCAGGAGCTTCTTGATCCGGTCGACGACCTGGATCACGTTGGCGCCGGGCTGGCGCTGGATGTTGAGGATGATCCCGGGGGTGGCGTTTACCCAGCCGGCGAGATAGGTGTTCTCGGCGCCGTTGGTCACCTGCGCGACGTCCGAGAGCCGCACCGGGTTGCCGTTCTTGTAGGCGACGATGATGCTCTCGTAGGCCTCGGGGCTCTGGATCTGGTCGTTGGCGTTCAGTGTCCAGGAGCGCGCCGGCCCGTCGAGCGTGCCCTTGGGCGAGTTGACATTGGCGTTAGCGATCGTGGTGCGCAGGTCATCGATGTTGAGTCCGTAGCCGGCGAGCGCCAGCACGTTGGCGATGATGCGCACCGCGGGCCGCTGCCCACCGCTCACGCTCACCAGCCCGACGCCCTCGATCTGCGAGATTTTCTGCGCCATGCGCGTGTCGGCCAGGTCCTCGAGCTGCGTCAGCGGCAGCGTCTTCGAGGTGATGCCGAGGGTGAGCACCGGCGCGTCCGCAGGGTTCACCTTGGCGTAGATCGGCGGCGCTGGCAGGTCGGACGGCAGGAGATTTCCCGCGGCGTTGATGGCCGCCTGCACCTCCTGCTCGGCGATGTCGAGACTTAAGTTCAGGCTGAACTGCAGCGTAATGACCGAGGCGCCGCCCGAGCTCGTCGAGGACATCTGGTTGAGCCCCGGCATCTGTCCGAACTGCACTTCCAGAGGTGCGGTGACGGAGGAGGTCATGACCTCGGGGCTGGCGCCGGGATAGAAGGTCTGTACCTGGATGGTAGGGTAGTCGACCTCGGGGAGCGCCGAGAGTGGCAGGAACCCGTAGGCCACAATGCCGGCGAGCATGATCGCGACCATCAGCAGCGACGTGCCGACGGGCCGCAGGATGAAGATGCGGGACGGGTTCACGGGTCGGGCGGGATCAGCCGCCGCCTGAGCCGCCGGAGTTGTCCTGCGCGGAGTGTCGCTTGCCGCCCTGCCCGGACTGTCCCTGTCCGGAGCGCGAGTGCTGGCCGCTGTGCTGGCCAGGGGCGCCTGCGCCGCTCGTACCGCCCTGCGCAGCTGCGCCCCCCGCGCCCCGCAGCAGTATCTTGGCGCCGTCCTTCAGCTTGTCGGCACCATCGACGACCACCGTCTCGCCCGCGGCCACACCCTGTGTGATGGTGATGTTGGTGGGATCGCCGGGGCCCAAGGTCACCTTGCGTACGCTCACGGTCTTGTCGGCAT
Source organism: uncultured Gammaproteobacteria bacterium (assembly GCA_963804465.1). GTDB lineage: Bacteria > Pseudomonadota > Gammaproteobacteria > Steroidobacterales > Steroidobacteraceae > 13-2-20CM-66-19. The sequence goes on along the minus strand of CAWDQL010000016.1, from coordinate 326,503 downwards.
TCACCACATAGACGTAAGTGCCCGGCGCGCCGCGCTGCACCCCCGCCTGGGGAATGAGTGTCGCGCCGTGGAGCGTGTCGAGCAGCAGTACGACGTTGACGAACTGCTGCGGGAACAGCGACTGATCCGTGTTGGGAAAGACGGCCTTGAGCTTCAACGTCCCGGTCGTGTTGTCGATCTGACTGTCGATCGACTGCAGCGTCCCGGTCGCCAGCACCTGGGTATTGGTGCGGTCATAGGCCGTCACCGGGAGAGTGGCGCCGGTCTTCAGCCGCTGCAGCAGCGGCGGGATATCGTCTTCCGGGAGCGTGAACACCACCGTGATCGGCTGCAGCTGCGTCACCACGACGAGCCCATTGGGCTCGGCCGGCGTCACATAGTTGCCGACGTTCACCTGCTGCAGGCCCGCGCGGCCGGTGATCGGGGAGACGATATGACAGTAGGTGAGGTTGAGCTTCGCGGCGTCGATCTGTCCCTGATCGGTGAGCACGTTGCCCTGATCCTGCGCGACCAGCGACTTCTGCGTGGCAAGCTGCTGTTCGGCGATCGAGTCCTGCGCGAACAGGGTCTGGTAGCGATCGAGGTCGACCCGTGCGTTGGCGAGCAGCGCCTTGTCGCGCGCGAGAGCGCCCTCCGCCTGCTCGAGCGCCACCTGGTACGGCCGTGGATCGATCAGCAGCAGCGGATCGGCCGCCTTGACCGTCTGACCCTCCTTGAAGGCGATCTTCATGATCTGACCCGAGATCTGACTCTGCACCGTGACGGTGGCGAGCGGGGTCACGGTGCCCAATCCGATGAGCGTGATCGGCATGTCGCCGGTGCGGGCCTGCGCGGTCAGCACCGGCATCGGGCCGCCGCCGGCGAAGCGTCCGCCCGCGGTGCGCTGGCCTCCCTTGGGCGTCAGCAGCCAGGCCAGGAGCGCGATGGCCACCAGCACGGCAATGACGACCGCCGCCCGCGGGGCGGTACGCACCTTCTGCCAGAGGAGGGCGATTGAGCCTGGCGTGCCCACGGCGGAGGGGTCGCGATTGACGTCGTTCATTCGGGGTAAAGAGGAGCTTGTGCGGCGCCGATTCTAGCGCCTGCGGTGGTGTCCAAAAAAATGGGGTGGTGCGGGACTCCCCGCCCACCCCGTCCAGGAGGATGTGGGAAGCAAACCACAGTGCGCTGCGTGTTGCAGCAGCTAAGGGGTAAAGAAGTGCAAAGAATTCTGCGTTTGCGGCGGTGCGGGGCGCCCCCCACCCCGATCAGTGTATTGTCGCGGCCGTGACCGCCGCCGTGGAATCCGCTGCCGCGCCAGAAGCGAAGCCCCGGATCCTGATCGTCGACGACGACCAGGGCCTGTGCGCGATGCTGGAGGAGTACCTGCAACCGGAGGGCTTCGTCACCCGGACCGCGGTCACGGGCCCCGAGGGACTCGAGCAGCTCGGCCGCGAGCCGGTCGATCTCGTGGTGCTGGATGTCATGCTGCCCGAGCTGTCGGGATTCGAAGTGCTGCGGCGCATCCGCGCGGCGAGCCGGGTGCCGGTGATCATCCTGACGGCGCGCGGCGAGGAGGTGGATCGCGTGGTGGGCCTCGAGCTCGGGGCCGACGATTACCTCGCCAAGCCCTTCAGCCCCCGCGAGCTCGTGGCGCGCATCCGCGCCGTGCTGCGGCGCACGCCGGCGGAAGCTCCCGCCACCCAGGAGGGGGTGCTGAACTGCGGTCCGCTGCAGCTCGACCTGCGCGCGCGGCGGGCAACCGTCAGCGAACACGATCTGGAGCTGACCGCCGCGGAGCTGCGCATCCTCGAGATGCTGGTGCGCGCGGATACGCGCACGGTGACGCGCGAGGAGCTCATGATGCAGGCGCTCGGCCGGCGTCTGCTGCCGACCGATCGCAGTCTCGACACGCACGTCAGCAATCTGCGCCGCAAGCTGGCGCGCTACACCGCCCGCGTCTCGGTGCAGAGCGTGCGCGGCAGCGGCTATGCGCTCGCCGCGGAGCGCGCCGGCGAAGCCGTGTCCTGAGGTCAGCTCGTGCACTCTCTTTATTGGCGGATCTTCTTCGCGTTCTGGCTGGCGCTGGCGCTGATTCTCATCGGCACCGTCACGGTGGCAGTCAACGTCTCGGCGCGCGCCGAGCGCCCGTGGGTGCAGCGCGGTCAGATGTTCGCGCAGGCGGCACGCGCCTTCGAGTCGGGCGGGCCCGAGGCGCTACGTGTCTGGTTGCAGTCACTTCCCGGCGAACCCTTCAGTCGCACCTTCGTCGTCGAGCCGTCGGGCAAGGAGATGCTCGATCGGCGGCTGCCGCAGTACCTGAGCGGCGGTCCCGACAGCCCGGCCTCGCGCAGCGCCGCCAACGTCGGACCGATCGCCCCCGTCGGCGGGGCGCTGGTGCTGGTGGGCGCGGACGGCGGTACCTGGCACGTGGTGGTCGGGCCGGTGCGGGAGAGCCCGCGGCTGTTCGGCCAGCTCGAGCTCCCCGGAGTGCCGTTCGCCACCATCGTCATTGCGCTTGTGGTCAGTGCGGCGCTGTGTTTCGTCCTGGCACGGCAGCTGGCCGCGCCCGTCGACCGGCTGCGGCTCGCCACCCGCCGCCTGGCCGGAGGCGATCTCAACGTGCGGGTTCTGCCCGCGCTCAAGGGACGGCAGGACGACCTGGGGCTGCTCGCCGCGGATCTCGACACCATGGCGCAGCGGCTGCGCCACCAGCTCGAGTCCAAACAGCAGCTGCTGCGCGACGTGTCGCATGAGCTGCGCTCCCCGCTCGCCCGGCTGCAGCTTGCGCTGTCGCTCGCCGAGCGCGAGAAGGGCGACCCCGAGCGTCATCTGACGCGCATCGCCTCCGAGGCGGATCGGCTCGAGCAGCTCATCGCACGCACGCTGCAGCTGGTGCGACTGGAGCGCCCCGCGGGAATGCTCGAGCGCGAGCAGGTCAACGTCGCCGATCTGCTGCGCACCATCGCCGCCGACGTCGCGATCGAAGCCGACGCGCAGGGATGCCTTGTCAACGTGCAGGCCGACAGCGCCATCGTGGTGTCGGGCGATGCGGAGCTCCTGCGCAGCGCCTTTGAGAATGTGATCCGCAACGCCGTGCGCTACAGCCCGCAGGGCGCGATGGTCTCGATCAGCGCGCGCCGCATGCTCTCAGGTGGTGCGGAGTCCGAGGCCGCGGAAGTGATCGTCCGCGATCACGGTCCGGGAGTACCGGACAAGGACCTCAAGCTCATCTTCGAGCCCTTCTACCGGGTCGAAGCCGCGCGCGAGCACCGCAGTGGCGGGGGCGAGGGCCTCGGGCTCGCGATTGCCGCGCGCGCCGTGACGCTGCACGGAGGCGGCATCGAGGCACGCAACCTCCAGGGCGGCGGGCTGGCGGTCTCGATCACGCTGCCACTCGCGCAGGGCACTGGGACCGAGGCCGCCGCCGCGGCGGCCTAGGAACGGCACAACGGAACTGGATGAACTTCACAGAATACGGGGCGGAGCGAATCAGAGCCCGCGACGCGCTAATATAGGCGGACCGAAAGCAGGGATCGGTCCGGGGTTCAGTCGGTGCGAGATGCGCCACAGCGACCCCGGAGACGAACGATAAGATAACCGCCCTGCGTCCCTTTTGGAGCGAAGAAGCATGTCCGTGAGGTCCACGATCCAATCGCAGTTCCAGAACGTTGCCGTCGAGCAGGAGCGCAAGCTCGCGACCCTCACCGATGACCTGAAGCTCATCGACTGCGGGCTCGATTCCCTGAGCTTCGCGATCGTGGTCGCGCGACTCGAGGACTCCCTCGGAGTGGATCCCTTCAGCTCCGACGCGGCCGTGGACTTTCCCGTGACCTTCGGCGATTTCGTCAGGCTGTACGAGAGCGTTGCCAAGTAAACCGCGCTCGCTGTGGGAATCGATCAGCGCCGCGGGGGTTCCTCTCGGCCGGCTGTTCGGCACGTCCGCCACCGTTAATCTCGCAGATCTTGCCCACGGCTCGAGCCTGGGCAACCGGCTCGAGGAGTTGCGCGGGCGCTCGGTGCTGCTGGCCGTCAAGGACCCACTGCGAGCCGCCCTCGCGATGCTGGAGCTCGATGGCGTGGCCGAGCGCATGGTGCTCTGTCCCGCGGACCTGGCGTCCGAGCACCTGCCCGCAATCGCCCGCGGGGCCGCGATCGATGCCCAGGTCGGAGACGCGGACGGCCCGGCCGCTTGCCTCGAGGGCCTCCGGACGTCCATTGGCATCGAGCCGCGGCTGACTCCCGCGAACGCCGCGCGAGCTCCCTCGCACGCCACCGAGTGGATCCTCCTCACCTCGGGAACCACCGGGGCCCCGAAGCTGGTGCAACACGACCTCGCAACCCTGACGAGCGCGCTCAGCGATACGCGGCCGGGTGCGGAGCGCGTCGTCTGGGCGACCTTCTACGACATCCGCCGCTACGGCGGGCTGCAGATCTTCCTGCGCGGCGTGCACCTGGGGTCACTCGTACCCGCAGCTCCCGGGGAGGCGGTTCCGGCCTTCCTCGAGCGGGCGCGCGCCGCGGGGGTCACCCACATCTCGGGCACGCCGTCGCACTGGCGCAAGCTCCTCATGAGCGGCGCAGCCGCGACCATCGCGCCGCGCTACGTACGCCTCTCGGGCGAGATCGCCGACCAGGCGGTGCTCGATGCGCTGCGTGTGGCATACCCTCAGGCGTTGGTTGCACATGCCTTCGCATCGACCGAAGCCGGGGTCGGCTTCGAGGTGCGAGACGGTCTCGCGGGCTTCCCGACGAGCCTCATCGATGCGCCGGGCACCAAAGTGCGGTTGACGGTCGCCGACGGGACGCTCCACATCCGCTCGGGCGGCAACGCTCACGGGTATCTCGGGACCGACGCGGCCACTTTCCCGCGCGCCGCCGACGGCGCGATCGACACCGGGGACCGGATCGAGGAGCGCGCCGGCCGTTATCACTTTCTCGGCCGTGCGGGCGGCGTGATCAACGTGGGCGGTCTCAAGGTGTATCCGGAGGAGATCGAGGCGGTCATCAACTCTCACCCCTGGGTGCGGATGTCACTGGTGCGGGCACGGCGCAACCCGATCACCGGGGCGGTCGTCATTGCCGACGTCGTGCTCGCCGACGAGACCCCGGGTACCACCCGGCCGGTGCCTGAAGCGCTCACGCGCGAGCTGACGCAGAACTGCCGCCAATCGCTCGCCGCCTACAAGGTGCCGACGATGATCCGTATCGTGCCCGCACTCGAAGTGTCGGCCTCGGGTAAGCTGGTGCGGCCGAATGCGTAGTGTCATCGTCACCGGCGGGAGCCGGGGTTTAGGCCTCGAGACGGCCAAGCGGCTCGCAGCCAGCGGCTTTCGCGTGATTGCTATCGCGCGCAGCGAAACCGCGGAACTGCGCGCGGCCGCTGCCGCTGCCGGGCAAGCCGGTCGCGGCTCACTGCATTTCCGCGCCTTCGATCTCGGCGATATCAAGGGTCTCGGCGCGCTGGTCGCGAGCCTTCACAAGGAATTCCGACCGCTCTACGGCCTCGTCAACAATGCCGGCATCGGCACGAGCGGCGTGCTGGCGATCATGCCCGACGAACAGATCGAGCGGCTGGTCCAGATCAACCTGCTGGCACCGATGGTGCTCAGCAAGTACGTCGTGCGGCGCATGATGAGCGAGCACGCCGGGCGCATCGTCAACATCTCCTCGATCGTCGCCGCCACCGGTTACCACGGCCTGTCGGCCTACTCGGCCACCAAGGCGGCGCTGATCGGCCTCACCCGCTCCCTCGCCCGCGAGGTCGGCCCGCTCGGTGTCACGGTGAACGCGGTGGCCCCGGGCTTCGCCGACACCGAGATGACGAGCGAACTCGGTGAGGGGGAGCGGGAGAAGATCGTGCGGCGCAGCGCTCTGCGGCGCCTCGTCACGGGCGACGACGTCGCGGGCGTGGTCGAGTTCCTCATGAGCGATGCGGCGAAGAGCATCACGGGCACAACGCTCACGGTGGATGCGGGGAACACGGCCTGAGCGTCCCTGCCACTAGCCGGGCGCTGGCGGTTCTCGCTGTCTCAGCTCCGGTCTCATGATGAAGTGATGCCGGCTGAGCAGGTTGACTCCCGCCACGAAGTCCGCGGGCGGACCCGGCTCATGCCGCAGCCGCAGCACCCGCGCGATGAGCAGCAGGTGGATCTGCATCTCGATCCGCGCGAAGAATTCGCCGATGCAGTTCCTCGGACCGGCCCCGAAGGGACAGGTGGCGAGCGGGTGACGATCGCGCGCTTCGTCAGCGCCGAAGCGACCCGGATCGAATTCGTCCGGATCGTCCCACAGCGCCGGATGCCGCTGCAGCAGGTACGGTGAGATGTAGATTTCGGTTCCCGTCGGGACCTCATAATCACCCAGCTGGTCCGGCTTGATTGCCCTGCGGGTCATGAGCCACAGCGGCGGATAGGTTCGCAGCGCCTCCTCAATCACCTGGCGCGTGTAGGTAAAGTTGCCGAGTGCATCGAACTCGGGCAATCCGTCGCCCAGCAGATCGTCGATCTCGCGCTGCATCCGCACCTCGACCTGCGGATGCCGCGCCAGCAGGTACCAGATCCAGTTGAGGACGCTGGCCGTCGTCTCGTGTCCGGCTATGACAAGGGTCATCCCCTGGCGCGCGAGGTCCGCATCCGACATCGGATCTCCACTTTCCCGGTCGCGCGTCCGCATCATGAGACCGAGGATGTCCCGCGCCTCGATCCCTGCGGAGCGCCGCTCCTCGGCGATTTCCCTGATCAGCCTGCCGAGTGCGTTGCAGGTCTGGGCAAATTCCAGATTTCGGGACTCTTCGGCGATCAGCGCGAAGTGCGGAGCCACCTTCTCGTAGTTGTCCCCGAAGATCGCCAGCAAAGTCACTTCGAGCACAGTCAGACTCACGTCGCGAGTCACATCGACGCGGTTGGCGTCGTGCGCTGCCTGGCGCCATCTGTCGCGCAGCGCCACGTTGGGTTTCACGAAGGTATCGAGCAGCGCGCGCACCGACTCGCGCGTGAACGCGGGCTGGATCATCCGCCGCTGCTTCACCCAGGTGTTGCCGTTACTCGATATCAGCCCGTTGCCGAGGCTCAGGGCGATGCGCTTGACTGCCTGTCCCTTGCGAAGGTAGTTACGCCAGTTCCGCAGCAGCACGTGTTCGAGATACTGCGGGGAGTTGATGACATAGACCTGGTCCCCGTAGATCGAGGTGCGGTAGATGTCGCCGTACTGCCGGAAGTTCTCCTGCATCCAGCTCAACAGATCGTCGGACGATCTATAGCCTTCGCGGGGTCCGGGGGGTATGCGGAGATTGCCGGCGGACATGGGGATCGAGCCCCGTATCATTCTTTGAGTGGGTATCATCCACTGCGCCGCGCAGCGTATCAAGCCCATCAGAGACGTTGCTGGCCGGACATAATTCTTGCGTGAAGCGGTGCATCGAGCCGCAGGTACTCACCGCGCAGCGCATCGTCGATGTAGAGCGCATCGCTCACCTGGCTGAGGTCGTAACCCTCGCGGGCGAGATCCTGCGTGCGCAGCTTGAAGGTGCCGGTGATCTCGAGCGCAGCGACGATGCGCACGAACACGGGTCGCGCATACGACGGCAACGCGCTCGTCACCGTGCGGCGCAGCTCCCGGAGCGTGAAATCCGCGCCGACGACCAGCGCCGCCATGCCGGCGCGCCCCTCGGCGTTCGGCACCGCGACACCGTACACGGCGACCTCGGTTACGCCGCGGCAGCGGTTGAGCGCCGCCGCGACCTCTGTGGTCGAGACGTTCTCACCTTTCCAGCGAAACGTGTCGCCCACCCGGTCGATGAAGTAAAAGAAGCCCTGCGCGTCGCGCCGCATGAGGTCCCCGGTGCGATACCAGGCGTCGCCGGCAGCGAACACGTCGCGCAGGATCTTTTTGCGCGAGGCCTCTGAGTCCGCGTAGCCCTCGAAGCGCGTCGCGCCGTCACTATCCAGAATCTGGCCGATCGCTTCGCCGGCGTCGTTGGCGGTGCACGGCAAGCAACGCTCCTGTGCGTCGCGCGCGGGTGCGCCCGCCTCGAGGTCGTACTTGACCAGCGCAACCGGCATGCGGTGCGCAAGGAAGGGCGGAATGCGGCCGATCGCGCCAACTCGTCCCTCGCAGTTGTAGAGCGAGAAGTTGCCTTCGGTGGACGCGTAGTACTCGAGAATCTGCGGAATGCGGAAGCGCATCTGGAACGGCTCCCAGACCTCCGCGCGCAGTCCGTTGCCGCACGCCAGTCGCAGCGTGTGATGCGTTTCCTGCGGATCGTGCGGCCCGTTCAGGAGGTAACGACACAGCTCGCCGATGTATTGAAAGAGAGTGCAGCGCTCGGCAGCGATATCCTGCCAGAAATTGCTTGCCGAGAAGCGCTCTCTCAGAACCACCGAGGCACCGCCGACCAGTGCTGCGCCGGTTGCGACCACGCCGCCGACGCTGTGGTACATGGGCAGACAGTTGTAGAGCCGGTCGTCGGGCTGCGTGTCAATGAGGCCGGCGAACCAGTGGCTCCACTGCATGAGCCGCAGGTGACTCACGTTCGCGGCCTTGGGGAGCCCGGTCGTGCCGGACGTATAGATGTACAGCGCGCGCTCACTGAGCACCGGCGGCGCACAGTCCGCCGCAGTCAGTACTGCGCCGTTAAGGCTCGCCGCGTCGCGGTCGAGCCGTGGGAACCCTTGTGCGCCGGAGCCGAAAGCCCAGCAGCCAATTCCGGCGCCGAGCCGCTCGCGCACCGCCGCGAGCGCGGCGCAGTGCGCGCTGCCCGCGATCACGTGGCGGGGACGCACGATGCCGATCGAGCGCTCGAGCAGTTCGCCCGTCAGGTTGGTGTTGATCAGCGCGACCGTAACGCCGACGCGGTTTAAGCCGAGCCAGATTGCGAGGTACTCGGGGCAGTTCTTCATGAGGAGACATATCACGTCGCCGCGCGCGAGCCCCTGGGCCAGACCCCAGCGGGCAAAGCGATGGCTGGCCTCGGCCAGGGTGCGGTAGGTGAGGCGGGTGTCCAGGTCCGTGAGCGCCGGGGCCTCTCCGAAGCGCTCAGCGAGCCGATCGATGAGCAGGGGCAGGGTGAGCGTGGGATCGCGTCCGATCGCCGCCGTACGCTCGAGCGCGCGCACCCACGCCTTGGTGGGCGAGCGCATGCGTTCATCGCCCGTAGGTGTCATCATTTAAGGACGATTCTATATGAGGCGAGACATGAGGCCTGAGACCATTGCGCTGCACGGCGGCTTCGACGGCGACCCGACGACCAAGGCGGTCGCGGTCCCCATCTACCAGACGGTCGCCTATACCTTCGACAGCGCGGCGCACGGCGCGGCGCTGTTCGATCTCGAGGCCGAAGGCTATCGCTATACCCGCATCGGGAATCCTACGGTCGATGTGCTCGAGCGCCGTGTGGCGATGCTCGAAGGCGGGATCGATGCGCTCGCGGTCGCCTCCGGGCAGACGGCGATGTACTACACCATGCTGAATCTCGCCGAGGTGGGGCAGAACATCGTCTCGGTGCCGCAGCTCTACGGCACGACGCACACGCTGTTCGCGCACATCCTGCCGCGCCAGGGCATCAAGGTGCACCTCGCCAAGTCCGACCGGCCCGCCGAGCTCGAGGCGCTGATCGATGAGGACACGCGCGCGCTCTTCTGCGAGACGGTCGGCAACCCGGCGGGCAACATCTGCGATCTCGAGGCGCTGGCGGCGATCGCCCGCCGCGCGCGCATTCCGCTCGTGGTCGACAACACCGTGCCGACGCCAGTGCTGCTCAAGCCGATCGATTACGGCGCCGACATCGTGGTGCACTCGCTCACCAAGTTCTTCGGCGGCCACGGCACGAGTCTCGGCGGAGCGATCATCGACAGCGGTCGGTTCCGCTGGACGGAGCACGCCGATCGCTATCCGCGCCTCACCCAGCCCGATGAGTCCTATCACGGGCTCGTCTATACGGATCACTACGGCGACAAGGCGTTCCTCGGTCGGGCCCGGAGCGTCTTCCAGCGCACCATAGGAGCGGTGCTCTCGCCCTTCAACGCGTTCCTGCTGCTGCAGGGTATCGAGACAGTGAGCCTGCGGGTGGAGCGGCACGTCGAGAACGCGCGCAAGGTGGCGGAGTTTCTGCGCGGCGACGCCCGTGTCGCCTCGGTGAGCTACGCCGGTTTCCCCGACAGCCCCTACTACGCGCTGTGCCAGAAGTATCTTGGCGGGCGCGCCTGCTCACTCATGACGTTCACCATCCAGGGCGGAGTCGACGCCGGCACGCGCTTCTATGATGCGCTGAAGCTCTTCAAGCGACTGGTGAACTTAGGCGACGCCAAGTCGCTCGCCTGTCACCCCGCTTCGACTACCCACCGGCAGATGTCGCCCGAGGAGCAGCGCCAGGCCGGCATCGGGCCTGAGACCATGCGCCTGAGCGTCGGCATAGAGCACATCGACGACATTCTCGAGGACATCGACCAGGCGCTCGCCGGGGCGACGGCCTGATCCGCGCCCCGACATTGAAGCGCTCGTGAGTAATCTCCAGGAAGCCCTGCGGCTCCTAAGCCTTCGCCGCGGTCAGCCGCATCACCAGGGCGTGGATGGAATCGATCGACCGGAAGTTCTCCGGCGTGATCTCGTTCTGCGGGATGCTGAGGTCGAACTCCGCCTCGACCGAGAGCATGAGACTCACCATCTTGAGCGAGCTCACGCCGAGCTCACTGAGCGCGGCTTCGGTCGGCAACGTCGGTCCCGCACCCGGCCGATCGAGAACCTTCTCAACGAGACCGAGCAGGCGGTCACGCAGTGCGGATTGTGGGTTTTGGTCCTCGGGGGCCGGGCTCATAGGCCGGCTAATGATACTTCTTCCGCGCTGCGCGTCCTCTGTGCGGCGATGAAATCAAGCCAGTTGCGGTAGAGAGCGACGGCCGAGGGGCGCCAGGTGTTGCGCAGCGCCGCAGCCACCGCGGCGAAGGGGAACTGTTGCAGGAGGGACGGCGAGCGCTCAGCCAGTGCCCGCTCCTTGAATTTATCGAGCGGCGCGACGGTCTCGCCCGACAGGTAGCCATGGGGCATCGTCGGGTAGTGGGCCTGCTGGCCGCTCAGGAAACGGCCCACGTCGCGCCGGTACTCCTTGAGGAGCGTCGTGTCCTCGTATTCCGGGTGCCCCTGGAAGAAGAGCATGAGACTGCGCTCACGGCGCACAAAGGCATCCGCCCCGGTCTCGGGCGCGAAGCTCAAGACCTCGTAGCCGGCGGCCCGCAGCTCACCCACCGGCAGCTCGTTCCAGCGCGAGTGCGGCATGGCGAGCGGTGCAGTGACACCCGCGAGCAGCGGATGGCCGGCGAGGAGGCTGTGGAGATACACGCCGCAGCGCTTCTCTGGCAGTCGACGCCGCGAGATGCCGTCAAAGTGCTCGGCGGCCGCGTGTGCAGCGAGGCACGACCAGATACTCCCCGTCGTGTGCTCTTCGGCGAAGTCCATGAGCGCCGTCAGGCGCGGCCAGTAGGGCTCGTCGGAGAGCCTTGGTGCGATCGGCTCGGTGCCCGTGACGATGAGAGCATCGGGCCGTTCCGCGAGCAATGTGTCGATCGGCCAGTAGGAGCGCGCAATGTGCGCCTGTGCATCGCGCCCGCGCGGCAGCTCAGGGAACGATGTGAAGCGCAATCGCACCGCGCGCGACTGGGCTCCCGCCTCGAGCAGGCCCGAAAACTGCGCCGCGGTCGATTCGAGCGCAGCGTCCGGCATATTGTTCACTAGGCCGACGGTGATCGCGCTGTTGCGTGCACGCCGCACCGCGGTGGTGCGCGCAGCGTCGTATATCTCGAGCTCTACCGGCATGGAATTCTTGGTTCCGTCCCTATGTTGTGACGCCGGACAAGAAGCCTCGAAGTCGCAGTGCATTATGCGGCTGCTTAGGCTATGTTTCTAACACAAGGATAACAACCAGGCCGGGAGCCTAAATAAGTAATGGAAGCGCAGCTGCTGGCAGAGGGACGCGGAGTCGGGACTGTCATTACCGGTGATCTGAAGGCCCGCGCCGAGCGCGTTGCGCAGGTGGCGGCGGAACATGCCGCTGCAGTCGACAGCGCCGGCCGGTTCCCGCAGGAGGCCGTTGCGGCAATGAAGGCCGAACGGCTGCTCGGCATCTTCGTGCCGAAGTCCCTCGGCGGGGAGGGCGTTGCGATCAGCGACGTCGCCGACGTCTGTTTCCTCCTCGGCCAGTCCTGCTCCTCGACCGGCATGATCTATGCGATGCACCAGGTGAAAGTCGGGTGCATCACGCGCCATCGGGGCGATCGCGCGCCCCTGGAGAAGATCCTGCGCTCGCTGTGCGCCGAGCAGCTGCTGCTCGCGTCCTCGACCACCGAGGGTCAGGGCGGCGGCAACATCCGCTCGAGCGAGGCACCCGTCGAGCATCACGACGGCGGGCGCATCAGTCTCGAACGCAAGGCAAGCGTCATTTCCTACGGCGCTTATTCCGACGGTGTCGTTACGACGGCCCGTCGCGCGGCGGATGCCGCGCCTTCCGACCAGGTGCTGATCGCATTCCTCAAGAGCGACTACACGCTCACCAGGCTCCAGGGCTGGAACGCACTCGGCATGCGCGGCACCTGCAGCGAGGGCTACACGCTCAAGGCACAGGCGGACGCCGGGCAGATCCTGCCCGAGCCGTACGAGGTGATTCACTCGCGCACCATGGTGCCCTTCGCACACCTGCTATGGGGCTCGGTGTGGACAGGTATCGCCGCCGGCGCGACGCAGCGCGCGCAGGCCTTCATCCGCAACGCCATGCGACACGGCAACGGGCAGCTGCCGCCTGGGGCGCCGCAGTTCACGAGGGCACTTACGACGCTGCGCACGCTGCGCAGCATGCTGGCCACCTCGATCCGCCGCTATGAGAAGTGTATGGACGATCCGAAGGCGCTTGCGACCCTCGACTTCCAGACCCTGATCACGCTCACCAAGGTGGAGGCCTCCGAGCTCGCCGCCTCGACGGTCATGAGCGCGATGCGGGCCTGCGGACTCTCCGGCTACCGCAACGACGGGGACTACAGCATCGGCCGGTATTTGCGCGACGTGCTGTCCTCGCCCATCATGATTAACAATGACCGCATCCTCGCAAACCTCGCGTCCTCGGCGCTGATGAGCCCGATCCCGAGGTTCTTGAGCGAATGAACGCATCACAGGCCGAGAACGCCGCCGCGGCGGCAGATCCGCTGGCTGGCATTGCACCCGCGCTCTTCATGGAGCTCGGGTCGGACGGGGTTTACGCACGAACTGCGCTCTACGAGCGAGTGTTCGGGCGGGTCGTGGCGCTTGTCGACCGACTGCGCGATGCGCGCGCCGAAGTGCTGCGGTTCCCGCCCGTCATGAGCCGGCGGCAGCTCGAGAAGTCGGGGTACCTGAAGAGCTTTCCGAACCTGCTCGGATGCGTGTGCGTGCTGCACGGGACCGAAGCCGCGATCCGCTCCGCTGCCGATCGTTACGAGACCGGCGGGGACTGGACGACCTCGCTCGCCGCGGCGGATCTTGTGCTGACGCCGGCTGCCTGCTATCCGCTGTATCCGCTGGTTGCGGCCCGAGGCTCGCTGCCGCCCGACGGGCTCATCGTCGATGTCGCGGCCGATTGCTTCCGCCGCGAGCCCTCGCGCTCGCTCGATCGCCTGCAGTCCTTCCGGATGCGCGAGTTCGTGCGCATCGGCTCACCGGAGGACATCACGACATTCCGCGAGGGCTGGATTGCGCGCGCACGCGAGCTCGCGACCGAGCTGGCGCTGCCCTTTACGGTGGACGTCGCTAATGACCCGTTCTTCGGCCGCGTGGGCCAGGTCATGGCGGTGAGCCAGCTGCAGCAGGCGCTCAAGTTCGAGCTGCTGATCCCCTATTACCAGGGCGCCAGGCCGACCGCCTGCATGAGCTTCAATTATCACCGAGAGCATTTCGGGCAGGTGTGGGGCATCAAGGGCAACGGCGAGGAGCCGGCGCACACGGGCTGCGTCGCGTTCGGCATGGACCGCCTCACCGTGGCGCTGTTCGCCAATCACGGCCTCGACCCGGATCGGTGGCCGGCTTCGGTGCGGCACGCGCTCGCCCTGTAGCGGGCCTCAAGACGTCCTGATTACCCACCCGGTAGCCACCGGGACGACCATGCCACTCGACCCATGCGTCCGGCGCTTTCTCGACAAGCTGGCAGCCGCGGGCGCCGCGAGCACGCTCACGCTCAGCGTCGAAGAGCGCCGCCGCTCGCTCGCGCAACTGCTGAGTTTCGGGGGCCCCCCGAAGGCGGTAGGCGGTATCGAGGAACGAACGTTCGCTGGGCCGGCACTGCCCCTGCAAATTCGCATCTATACTCCGGTGGGGGTGGGTACCAAGGATCCGCTCCCCGGGCTCGTCTACTTTCACGGCGGCGGGCTGGTCGCCGGAAGCCTCGACACCCATGACGGCATTTGCCGGAGACTCAGCCAGGCGAGCGGTTGCTGCCTGCTCTCCGTCAACTACCGCCTGGCTCCGGAGCATCCGTTTCCTGCCGCCATCGAAGATGGTCTCGCGGCGGTGGCTTGGGTTGCGGCGCACACTACCGAGTTCGGGCTCGATCCGGGTCGCATCGGCGTGTGCGGAGACTCCGCTGGAGCGACGCTCGCGGCCGTCGTCTGTCAGTCGGCGTCCGCCGCCGGGCATCCGCCGCTCGCGTGCCAGTTCCTCCTCTGCCCCATCATGGACTACGCGGCAGAGAGTGATTCGCGGCGCAGCCTCGCGGAAGGCTACCTCGTCGACAGGGCCACGCTCGAGCACGACCTACTGCATTACCTGCCCGCCGGGGGCAACCGAGCCGACCCGAGAGTCTCACCGCTGCGTGCCGCGCAGCTGCGCGGCCTGCCGCCCACCTGCGTGCACACGGCGGAATACGACCCGCTGCGCGACGAGGGGGCCGCTTACGCGGAGCGGCTGCGTGGGGCCGGGGTTCCCAGCACATACCGCTGTCACCCCGGTATGATTCATCTGTTCTATGGGCTGGGTGCCATTATTCCGTATGCGGACACCGCGTTCGAACTCATGGGCTCGGACATACGCTCGCTGCTTGCGAAGTGAACAGTGATGGGGAGTTGACGATGACCGAACGCCGGCAGGTAGAGGAGCTGCTCCGGGCGCTGCACGCGGCGCGCCTCGAGGCAAACCTCGAGCAGCTGTGCGCACTGTTCTCCGCCGATGCGCGCATGCGAATCCAGGGCACGAGCGACGGCAAGCCGATCGCAATCGAAGCCCACGGCGCAGAGCAGATCCGCCCGTGGCTCTCGGTTCTCGTCAAGACCTTCAGGCTGCGCGACTACCGGCTACTGTCGCTCACCATCGAGGGGGAAAGAGCTGCGGCGCACTGGAAGGTCAACATTCACTCCAAGATCACTGGCGCCCTGGTGTCGACCGAGCTCGTCGATCTTATTGAAGTGCGCGACGGACACATCGCCTCATACGTCGAATTCTTCGTACCGTACTGAGTTTCGGTGCGGCCTCTTCGAGGCCTCTTGGTTTGTGCTCCGCAGCACCGGCTCGCCGTTCAACCAAGCCACAGGCCGAGAATTTTCAGGCCGAGTCGACGCGTTCGTGCGCGGAGCTCAATGACGCGTGCGATTGGCCCGCGCGTCGGTACTTGGCGACATGCGCTCGCTTCGTCTGTCGCCGAGTTACGACGCGTTGCTTCAAGCGGCCGAACCCTGTTTCATAAGTGCCAACTGCGTTTAGGCAGCGCTGAATTCACTTAACTTAGGATTCGCGCTGCAGAGGCAAACCCGCTGTAAGGCGGGGACGCAAAGCCTCCGGTCTCAGGTCGCTTGAGATAGCGGGGTTGCCGGCGAGTCGGGCTGTTTGGTCCACGTAACTCGTCGTCATTCCGCTGTCCGTTTGACCGATCAGGTGGGCCCGGAGTCTGGATTCTGGGGTTTTGAACTGACGCGAGGTCGAATGGACAGACAGGTTCTCCGCCGCACACGTGTTCTCGGTGCATACGTCATGTCTGCGCTCGCGGTCGCTGCACTGGCAGGTTGCGGCGGTGGTGGGGATGGCACTGCCAGCTCCAATTCCGTCGTGCAGTCGGGCTCAGCGTCCGCGCCGACAATTAACGGTGCCCCGCCGACGACGGTTACTGCCGGCCAGGCGTACTCCTTCACTCCTAGCGCCAGCGGCCCGTCCGGTACGACGTTGAGCTTCAGCATTCAGAACATGCCCTCCTGGGCCACATTCAGCATCGCTACCGGCGCGCTTACCGGTACGCCGTCGACATCCAACGTGGGTGCGTTCAAGAGCATTGTTATCAGCGTAAGCGACGGCTCGCAGTCGGCCGCGCTGTCGCCCTTCAACATCACGGTTGCGTCGGCGGCGCCGCCGCCGCCAACTAGCGGAAGCGTCACTCTCTCCTGGGTGGCGCCGACCACCAACACGAACGGGACACCGCTCACCGATCTTACGGGCTACGTCATCAACTATGGGACGAGCGCGAGCGCGATGACAGAGAGCGTCACCGTGTCCACCACCTCGACAACCGCCTATACGCTCTCCGGCCTGGCCTCGGGCACGTGGTACTTCGAGGTGTTCGCCTCTGCAAGCGACGGCATGCAGAGCGCGGCGTCGAACGTTGTGAGCACTACGATCAGCTAAGAACAGCAGGCGTCAGCGTCAAGGCTTGTTGCGTCGTCGGCGCAGGGCAGCGCCCACCGCGCTGGCGCCTGCCGCTAACAGTGCCAAGGTGCCCGGCTCCGGTACTGCACTCGGCCCGCCGGCACCACCGCCCGGGGGCGGCGGACACATCGACGGGATGATCTGGCACGTGACCCCCGCCCAAGCCTCAGGCACGCATAGTATGGTCAACATAACGCTGGCCAATAGCAGGAGCGGAGTGTGCATCACGAGCTGTTCCTCATGGACCCGAATTGGACGGAACGCCTCAGCGCGAAAGAGGGAGCAAGACTCGGGCCGCGACGGTCGTTTCCTTAGATACCAGACACTTCAGCCTCTCATGTCGCGTACTAATCAACATTCGTGTAAGGATTTCTTTACACGCTACATCCACTGGAAGGCTTCAGGCGGATCGCTTGGGGCGCTGCTCGCGCGACAATCCGCAAAAACATAATAAAATCCATTACATAGGAAGTAGCTCCCACAGCATATCAGTGTCTATTTCTTCGACGTGAACGGCTTCACAGTCCAGCGCCCCCGAGGTTCGAGAGCCGGCGGGCAGCTATAATTCACCACTCTCCACCCGAGGGGATAGGCACCGCACCCTCGCGCCGCTTTGCAACGTCTGAATATTAATAACAAGCTCTTCGGCCTGAAGATTGGCGCAGCGCACCATATGGTGCCCGATGTGCGCGCCCTCGT
Source organism: uncultured Gammaproteobacteria bacterium (assembly GCA_963804465.1). GTDB lineage: Bacteria > Pseudomonadota > Gammaproteobacteria > Steroidobacterales > Steroidobacteraceae > 13-2-20CM-66-19. The sequence goes on along the minus strand of CAWDQL010000016.1, from coordinate 309,184 downwards.
CCCCATCGGCTTACTGATAGCTGTCACGCTCGTGGCGTTCTGGCCCAGCGCGGCCGGCCTGGCAGCGCTAAGCGTTCCTCGTCGTCGGGCTCGCGATCGCGGCTCTGATTGGCGAGCTGCAGCGGGCATCGCTGCGCCGCCGGGGGGCGCTGCTGGGGGTGATGGCCCTGCTGATGATCGCCAGCAACTGGGTCCGAGTGCTCGCGATCATGCTCGCGGGCTACACGAGCGGAATGCGCCTGTCGGTGACGCGCGGTCACGTGCTCTTCGGGTGGGTGTTCTTTGCGATCCTGATGCTCGGTTTTGTGGCCTTGGCGACGCGCCGCACCCCACTGGCGGGGCGGGACGATGTCCTCCGGACGCGCGTGATCGGCGTGTCTTACCCGGAATGGGCGCCGGGATTCGAAGCCGTTGTGGCGATTCTCATCGCCATGCCGGCTCTCGCCCGTATCGCGCCGGCGATGCTCGATCGCGGTGAGGGCAATCTTGCACTGCAGCTCCCCCCGGCGCGGGCCGGCTGGCAAGGGCCGCTCGCATCGAGCGACACTCAGTGGAAGCCGGAGTTTGTCGGCGACCACTCCGAGTGGCACGTCGTCTATCGCGATGAGGCCGGCGCCGTCGTCGAACTGGTGGCAATCGGCTACCCGACCCAGGAACAAGGTCGGGAGCTCGTGAACGAAGAGAATTCGCTGCTCGGAAGTGGCGATTTGACTGCGCTCGGCGCGGCTACGGTGGTGCGCGGCCCGCAACCGCACTTCGAATTCGTCGCGAACGATGCAACCGAGCGTCGATTCGTCGTCTGGTCGGTATACGATATCGGCGGTCGATGGTTCGTGACGCCGCTGTTCTCGCAGTTGTGGTATGGGGTGCATTCGCTGGGCCGGGCCCGGTACTCGGTCCAGTTCGCGTACCGGACGATCTGCGCGCCCTCATGCGATGCGGCGCGGGCGCGACTAGCGAGGTTTGAACACATCGTGGCAGGAGACATCACCATTAGCCGTCAACGCACGACTCGCGCCGCCCCAGGCGGCCGCACAGCATGATGCGCGCCTTGCTAGCCGCTGCCGGCAGCTGCCTTTGTGGCGCACTGTGCTGTGCTCTTCCGGCGATTGCACTGTGTGCAGACCCGGGCCCTGCGCCGCAGTCCGCGGCCGCCTCGCCCGAGTACCTGATAGGCCCCGGGGATACGTTGCAGGTGTTCGTGTGGCGCAACCCCGAGCTCTCGGTGACGGTACCCGTTCGCCCTGACGGGCGGATCTCCACGCCGTTGGTCGAGGACATGACAGCCGTAGGCAAGACCCCGACGGAGCTCGCGCGCGACATCGAAAAGGTCCTGTCTGAGTACGTTCGCTCTCCGCAGGTCAACGTCATCGTCACGCAGCCCGAGAGCGCCTTCAGCCAGGTCAAGGTGATCGGGCAGGTCCTGAAGCCAGCCCCGGTTGCGTATCGGGAGGGGATGACGGTACTCGATGTAGTGCTTGCCGTCGGTGGGCTTACCAATTTCGCAGCGGGCAATCGCGCACGTCTGGTTCGTGTCCAGGACGGCAAGCAGGTCGAATTGCCGATCAGGCTCGATTCTCTGATGAACAAGGGCGATATGAGTCAGAATCTCAAGCTCAAGCCCGGCGATGTCCTGGTGGTACCGGAGAGCCGATTCTGAGGGGCGCCGAGGATGAGCAGTCCGATAGTAGACGATCTGATTGAGCGAATTCGCGGCGCGTGGCGCTTTCGCTGGCTCGCCCTGGGACTGGCGTGCGTCGTCGCGGTCGCCGGCTGGGTGACGGTGTTCGCGTTGCCCGATGAATACGAGGCAAGTGCCCGGGTATTCGTGGACACCCGGACGGCGCTCAAGCCCGCTCTGCAGGGACTGGCGGTCGAGCAGGACGTCAGTGCCCAGCTCAACTATGTGCGTCAGTCGCTGCTAAAGGGACCGCAGCTCGACGCGATTGCGCGACAGAGCGGTGTCATTCCCGCCTCGATAACCGACCCACGGGCTAAGGAGCGGATGCTCGACCTGGTCAGCGACCGCACCTTCATAACCGTGCGTAGCGCGAGCGAGGGCGAGGATCCGAGAAACGGGTCCGGCAGCATCTACGGAATCTCCTACCGCGACAGCGATCGGGCGCGCAGTCTGCGAGTCGTTACGCTCATGTTGAGCACGCTCATCGATCAGACGCTCGGCGGCAAGCGTGCCGAGGCCGAGAGTGCCCAGAAATTCCTCGAGGCTCAGATCAAGGATTACGAAGGACGCCTGCACACTGCGGAGGAGCGTCTTGCGGATTTCAAGAAGCGCAACCTCGGTCTGATGCCCACCGAGCAGGGCGGCTATTTCGCTGAGCTGCAGCAGGAGACGGATGCGATCGCCAAGACCAAGACCTCACTGGCAACCGCGGTCGCACGCCGTACGGAGCTGAGCCGCGAGCTGCGAGGCGACGTCGCGATCTCGGTCGGCGCCCCCGGAGCGGGACCGGCCGGCAGTCCGCCTACCGATACCGTCGCGCGCATCGCCGAGACGCAACAGCATCTCGACGAGCTGTTGCTCAAATTCACTGACAAGCACCCGGACGTGATTGCCGCGCGGCAGACGCTCGCGGAGCTGAAAGCACGACGCGAGACGGAGATCGAGAGTCTGAAGCGTGGCGATCCGAACGCCGTCGCCGCAACGGGTGCGAGCAGCAACCCGGTTTATCAAAGCACGGCGCTCGCTCTGTCGCAGACGGACGTGGAGATTGCCGCGCTGCGCGCCGAGTTCGAGCAGCACGAGAACAAGGCGGCCGAGCTGCACCGTATGCTCAACGTCGCTCCCCAGGTCGAAGCCGAGTATGCCCAGCTCAACCGCGACTACGACGTGAACAAGGCGCAGTACACGGCGCTGCTGCAGAACTACGAGAAGGCCCGGATGGGTGAGAAAGCCGAGACCGCGGGCTCGGTGCGCTTTGAGGTCGTGGAGCCGCCGACCGCCGATTTCGTCCCCGTCTGGCCGCCACGCCTTCAGCTGCTGGCGTTTGCGCTTCTGGTAGCGCTGGTGTGCGGCGCGGGACTCGCCACCATGCTGCAGCGGCTGTGGCCGGTCGTGGGCTCAGCGCGTTCCCTCGAGCACCTGACGAATGTTCCGGTGCTCGGGGTGGTGAGCTCGGCCTTTCCGGGCGCCGATCAGAAGGCCGCGCGTCGCGATCTCGTGATCCTATCGACCGTGACCGCATGTCTGGTGCTGGCCTTCGCTGTGGTGCTGGTGCTCAACCACGCCGGAGTGCGCTTGTCAATGCAGGCTTTCGGGCGAACGGCGTAGCCATGAGCCTTATCGAGTCGGCACTCGAGAAGATGCGCCGCAGTGGCTACGCTACGGAGCGGCGCGGCGCGCGAACCGGCGCGCGGCCCGAGCATGCCGGCGCTCCCGAGTCGCAGGCGGCGCCGGCGCACCTCACCGCTCCAAAGCGACGCATGGCCCTTGATCTCGAGACGCTGCGGGCGGCCGGCTACCTTCCCGAGCCCGTTCGCAATCATGTGTTCGCGGACCAGTACCGCCACATCAAGCGGCCGCTGATCGAAAAGGCGATGGCCAATCCGGGCGCGCCACAGATGCGGCTGCTGCTGGTAACCAGCGCGCTACAGGGAGACGGCAAGACATTCACCTCCATCAATCTCGCGCTCAGCATGGCGCGCGAGCGGGATACGTCGGTTTTGCTGATTGATGCGGACCTGCGCAATCCCAACACGAGCCGTATCCTCGGCCTCGGTGGCGAGCCCGGCCTGCTGGACGCGCTATGCGACGAGGCGGTCGACGTCGGTTCGCTGATCCTTCATACCAGCGTGCCCGGGCTGGACATCCTTCCCGCTGGCACGGCAGCCGACCACGCGTCCGAGCTACTCGCCAGCGCACGCATGACCCGGGTGGTCGCGCAGATCTGCAGCAACCCGCGCTACATCGTGCTGTTCGATTCCGCCCCGATGCTGCTGTCGGCCGACTCGCCCGCGCTCGCCCGGCTCGTCGGGCAGGTGGTGCTGGTGGCACGCGCGGGCAAGACGCAGCGACACGCATTGCTCGACGCCATCGGTCAACTGGACCGCGACAAACTTTCGGGCATAGTCCTCAACGACATCAAGGCCGAGCCCGGCCGCTACCACTACGGTTACGGAACCTATGGGACCCAGGACCGCGACGGCGCGATCGCCGGCTAAGGCCGCTGCACTGCTCGTCTCACTGGCGCTGGCCCCTGGTTGGGCAGCGGCGGCCGATTTCTTCACGCTCGGCGTCGACGTGGGCGTCGGAGCGTCCGACAACATTTACGAGGTGCAGGCGCCTAAGACCTCCGAGGTCATGCCGACGGCAGGCTTCGATATCGCACTGCATCGCGAGGGGGCGGCGCTCGACGCCGACGTCACGGGAGTCTTCTCCTACTACGATTACGTGCACGACAGCTACTCGAACGACGTCTTCGGGCGCCTCGACGGGAAGCTCAAGCTGTCACTGGTGCCCGAGAGGCTCGTCTGGGTTTTGCAGGACAGCTTCGGCCAGGAGGCGCTCAACCCCTTCCAACCCGACAATCCCGGTAACCGGGAGTACGTCAATTTCGTCTCCACCGGCCCGGACCTGTCGCTGCCGCTCGGTGAGCAGGGATTCCTCAAGCTCGGCGCGCTCTATGCGAACGTGCACTATGAGACCAGCCCTTTCGACAACAACCGCCCCTCGGAGACCCTCGCGATCGGGCGTGAGCTGTCCACCAACTCCTCGTTCTCTCTCAACGTCGATGCCGAGCAGATTCGGTTCGACAACACGACTCAGACGAGTACCGTCGATGGCCTGACCTTCCCCCCGAACAGCGACTACGACAGGCGCGAGGCATACCTTCGCTACGACGCGAAGGGCGCCCGCACCACGCTCGCGATCAATGTGGGGGCCACCGAGACGGATGAGACCGGTGGCTGGCATTCCAAGCCGCTCCTCGAGCTGGACCTTACCCGTCGCCTGACTCCCTACACGACGCTTACCTTGTCGGCCGGCCAGCAGCTCACGGACGCCGCCGAGGGTTTTCGCAATCTGCAGCCAGGAGCCGCGGGCGGCATCGTTCTCGCGCCGGTCGCCGGCACGTACGACTCGTATGTTGCGCGCTACATTTCGGGCGGCTGGCGCCTCGAGCACGGCCGTACGACGCTCGCCCTTACCGACCGCTACGAGGAAGATACGCACTCCGTCGACACGAATTTCGACGTGAAACGGAACGATCTGGAATTGAACCTCGGCAGGCGTCTCACCCCCATGGTCGGTGTGCAGCTGCTCGGCTCGATGGTCACCGCCAACTACTACAACCAGCAGCTCGAGACCAACGATCACCTGGCGGGCGCCTCTCTGGTGGTGCAGCCGGCACGCAAGGTCGAGGTGCGGCTGCTCTACGACCACGTGTGGCGCACGGCCTCCGGGGTCGGCAGCACGACTTTCGAGGAGAACAGGATATTTCTCCTGCTGACCTATCGGCCGGTCGGCGCTGGCGAGCAAGTGAATCCCACGGGCCTGCCGCCTCCCAGCCCAATGCCGGGTCCTGGCCTGCGATGATCGTGGAAAAACCTCAAACAACCACGATCATCAAGGTCGCCTGAGCCCGATACCAGTCAGGGCTGAGCAGGGATTTGCGCTCATGAAGGGTGCTGGAGGTCCACCGGCGCGCGTTGTCAGACCCTCGACCCCGGCTGACGGCGCTGCCATTGCCCAACTTGTGGGTGGCTGGCAGCCCAACCTGGCGCCCAAGCAACTCGCATGGAAGTACTGGCAGGATCCACTGCGTGCACTCTCGTTCGTGACCTGCGAGGGGCAGGCAGTGGTCGCACACGCCGGCCTGGTGTCCGGAGCATGCCTCACGGTTTCCGGGCGCTTGAGTTTCGCGCACGTGATCGACTGGGCTGCCGATCCCAGCGCCGCCGGCGCGGGACTGGCGCTGCTGAAGCACGTCGGGCGTTCCTTCGATGCGCTATTCGCAGTCGGAGGTGGCAGCGATACCCTGCGAATACTGCCCGTCTGCGGGCTTCCAGCGCCTCGGGACGGTGACGGGGTTTGTTCGCACCCTGCACCCCCTGCGCGTTCTGTCCGACTATCGACGCAGCTACTGGCGCATCCTGCCGCGGCTTGTGCGCAGCATCCTTTGGACGGTGAGCGCGCCTGCCCCGTCGGTGCGGGGTTGGTCGGTGCATAAAGTGGGCCGGGACAGTATCGGTGGGCTGGCTTCGGTGCTGCCGATTCCGCGCGCCGACCTCGCCGTGATGGAGCGAACGGCCGGCGCCTTCGCGCATGCTCTGGAGTGCCCCACCGCCAGGATGGAACTGTATGTGGCAGAGCGCGGCAACGAGACCCGCGGCTACTTCCTGCTGGCATTCGTTCCGGGACAAGCGCGGATAGCCGACTGTTGGGCGGTCGAGCCGATCACGGAGGACTGGGCGGCGTTGGTGCAATTGGCCGTCAACACCGCGAGGTGTGACCGAGGCGTGGCTGAGATAATGGCGTGGTCAAGCGACCCTGTGATGAGTCACGCTCTTAGCTCCTGCGGCTTTCATCGACGCCACGAGCTGCCGTTGTCGCTGCGACCCAGCCGCGATATGCGATTGCAGCATCCCTGCGCTGCGTATCCAGCCGCTCGAAAGCGATATTGCGTACCTGCACCAGGGCAGGGTTGAGCTTCTGGCGTAGGGCGCCGATGAGCAGTGGTCTCCTACGACCGGCGGGATACGTTGCCGCATTGGATGGGTTGCGCGCTATCGCCATCCTCGCGGTTGTCTTCCATAACACTGTTGAAACCGTAGCAGGCAGCGGCGATCGCCTGACTCACTACCTGCTCGTTCTCGCAGGTCCCGGCTGGATAGGGGTGCAGTTGTTCTTTGTCCTGTCCGGGTTCCTGATTGCCGGTGAGCTGTTGGACAATCGCACGGCGCGGAACTACCTGCAGGCGTTCTACGCACGGCGGGCGCTACGCATTCTGCCGCTCTACTATTTGACTCTCGTGCTGGTTCTGATTGCAGCATTGCTCGTCGGGGCAGCACCGGAGGTGCACGACCTCACGGCTGAGGGCTGGCGACTGTGGCTCTTCCTCAACAACTACGGTCGGGCGCCCAGCGGCTTCGAGCATTTCTGGTCCCTGGCCGTAGAGATGCAGTTCTATGCGCTTGTCCCGTGGGTCGTAAGCCGCACTAGAGCACCGCAGCTGCTGGCCGTATGCATCTGTATGGCGGTTGCTGTTTTCCTCCTGCGAACGCTGTGCGCATGGATGGGAGTCTCCGAGTGGACAATCTACTTCGGCACCGTGTTCCGACTCGACGCGCTGGCGCTCGGTGCTGCCGGCGCGTGCTTGGTTCGGATAGAATCCACGGCGGCAATCCTGCCGAGGCACTGTACGGCTGCCGTCGCGGTGGCGAGCCTCATGCTTCTGTGCGGAGCGTTGCTAACGCACTCATACGACTTCTCGACGCTCGCTTGTGAGACCTATGGGTATACGCTGCTCGCCATTGCCTGCGCACTGGTGGTTGTCGCGGTGGGGGTCCCACCTGCGGCGGGCGAACAGCGGCGGCTGCGGTGGGGGCAGTGGTTGAGCGTCCCGCCGCTGCGGGTTATCGGCCGTTACAGCTTCGGTATCTATGTATTTCACAATCTGCTCAGCAAACTCGTCGGGGTGCCCCTGGTGCGCCATCTCTTGCCTGCACCGATCTCGGGCGGGGCGGTGACAGCCTATGTCGCGGCAGTTTTTGTCGTGAGTCTGGTGCTCGCGGCGCTCAGCTACGAGCTCTTCGAGAGCGCCTTCTTGAGGCTGAAGCCGCGTTTCCGGTACTGAGTCAGCCATGGTCATCAGTTTCTGGCTGGCGTTGTTCCTGGGTTTGTACCCATTCGTGCTCTATCCGGCACTGGCGCGTGGTGTCGCGTGGCTGCGCCGGCGCGCGGTGCAGAAGTCATCAATCTGTCCAACCGTGACCGTGGTTATCGCCGCTTTCAACGAAGCCGCGTGCATCGAGCGCACGGTGCGCAACAAGCTCGCACAACAGTACCCGGCAGATCGCCTGGAAGTGATCGTTGTTTCCGACGGATCGGAGGACGGGACGGATCAGATACTGCAGCGGCTGGCCGCCGCGGAGCCACGGCTGCGCTGGTGGCGTCAGGAGCCGCGCGCCGGCAAGAGTGCCGCGCTCAATGGGGCGATTCGGCAGGCGCGGGGCGACATCGTGGTATTCGCGGACGCGAACTCGGTATATGCAGCGGACGCCGTAAGCAGACTGGTGAGCAATTTCGCGGACCCCGGGGTCGGCTACGCTACGGGCAAGATGGTCTACGGCAACCCGGGCGGGGGCGCAGTCGGGGACGGCTGCTCGGCATACATGCGATTTGAGAACTGGCTGCGTGAGCAGGAAACCGCCATCGGATCGGTGGTCGGCGTCGACGGTGGGATCGATGCGATACGGCGCGAGCTCTTCCAGGAGCTGCGTGCCGACCAGTTACCGGATTTCGTGACGCCGCTGCGCATCGTTGCCCGGGGGTATCGTGCGGTGTTTGAGCCCGGGGCGCTGCTGCAAGAGGACGCGCTGGGGGATCAGGGCTCGGAGTTCCGGATGCGGGTGCGCGTGACGTTGCGTGCGCTGTGGGCGCTGCGTGACTGCCGGAGCTTACTATCGCCGGTCGGCAATCCTGTATTTGCCTGGCAGCTCTGGTCGCACAAGGTGTTGCGCTATCTGGCGTTCATTCCGCTGTGCGTTGCCCTCGGTCTGAGCATCCTGTTGGCCGGCAACGTCCTCTATCTGAGCATCGCGGCAGCGGGCCTGTCGGTGCTCGCGTGCGCCGTGCTCGGACATCTGTTCCCCGGTGCAGGGGCCAGCGCGCGAGTCATTCGCCTCGCGCAGTATTTTGTCCTGTTGAACGCCGCGTCCGGTATCGCCACTTTCCGGTTCCTGCGCGGCGAGCGGATCACGGTCTGGAAACCGCGAACCGGGTGATGCGCGTCCTGTACGTGCTGGACGAGTTCGCCGGTCGCACCGCCGGAACCGAGGGCCAGTTTCTGCAGCTGGTGAGCGGAGTGCGGGCGCGCAACGCCGACGTGCTGGTGATGGCGCTGCGCTCCTCCCCCGCTCTGCAGGAGCTGAGTGATATTCCGACGAGGGTCCTCGGTCTCCATTCGCTGGCTTCGCTCGGCGCGGTTGGTGCGCTGTGGCGACTCGTGAGGGCGGCACGCGCCGCCGGGGCGGATATCGCGCACCTGTTCTTCAACGATACGTCAATCGCCTGTCCGATCCCGCTGAGGCTGGCCGGAATTCCGGTGATCGTTTCGCGCCGTGATCTTGGCTTCTGGTACACCCCGGGCATGCTGCGGCTGCTGCGCATGAATCGGAGTGCCGTGTCGACCGTCGTGGCGAACTCCCTCGCAGTGAAGCGGGAAGTTGTGCGACAGGAGCGCTACCCGGAGAGCAGGGTCACGGTCATTCATAACGGTTGGCGCCAGCGGGAAGTCTGTGAGGAGCTCGCGCAGGTGCGCGGCGCGCTGGGAATACCTGCTGCAGCGAAGATGCTGCTGATCGTCGCAAATCTACGGCCCCTGAAGCGTGTAGACGATGCGATCCGCATTACCGCGCTGGCGTTGCGGGCCGACCCCGACGTGTGGCTTGCGGTCGTCGGTGCGGATCGGAGCGGTGCGACCGGCTCGGAGCGGGAGCGGCTCGCTTCGCTGGCACGAGAGTTAGGTGTAGCAGACCGCGTCGTATTTGCCGGATCGCGGGCTGACCCCTGGCCGGTCATCTCAGCATGCGACGTTGGACTCCTGTGTTCCGAATCCGAAGGCCTGTCGAACACTTTGATTGAGTACTCGGCGGCGGGTAAGCCCGTGGTCTGCAGCAGCGTGGGCGGCAACGCGGAGGTCGTTGCCGATTCGCAGTCGGGCTATCTTTACGCGCTCGGCAATGTCGAGCAGGCGGCAGGCAAGGTAGGGCAATTGCTGCGAGATCCGGAGCTCAGTCGCAGGATGGGAGTCCTTGGACGCCAACTTGTCGCAAGTCGGTTCGGGATCGAGCAGATGGTGGAGAGCCATCTGCGGCTGTACGCGGCCGTGGCGCGCAGCAGTTGAGGGACACAAGCAATTCAGCGCAGTCGCCGGACCGTGTTGAACAGAGCCAGATAGTTGTCGGCCATGGCATCGGCCGAGAATCGCCGGCGACAGTCGGCCAGCGCACGCGTGGTGAGCGACTGCGAGAGACTCGAGTCCTGACACAGCCTGGCAACCGCCTCGGCGATCGCGGTGTCGCAGGCCGGCTGGAAGAGCAGCGCCGTTTCCTCGTTTACGAGGACTTCCGCCAGCCCGCCCACTCGCGAAGCCAGGATCGGTGTTCGCAGAGCCATAGCCTCGAGAATCGTGTAGGGGAGGCCTTCGTGCAACGAAGGCATGAGCAGAGCGTCCGCGTGGGCGATGTAATCGTAGACATTGTCGCGAAATCCAAGAAACCCAACTCGATCCTGGATACCGAGATTGCGAGCCAGCGCCTGCAATTCGGGCAGCAGCGGGCCGGAGCCGACGATGTGCAGGCGGGCGGTGGGCGGCATGCGCGGCGCGGTCATCGCTCGGAGTGCGTAGTCGATGCCTTTGATGGCCTCCAGCCGACCAACTATCGCGATGTTGACATACCCCGCCTGGTACTCCGGCGGTGTCCTGGTCTGCTGCGGCTCGAGGAACTCGATCCCATTGTGAATCACGCTCGCGTGAGGGTATGCAGACGAGCTGACTCGACGCAGATCTTCGGTGACGTATACCACGTGGGCGCGAAGTCGACGCGTCGCCCAGGTCTCGAGCCTCCTGTAGAAACCCAGCTTGAGCCTTTCCAGGAGGCGCTCCGACGGCACTTCCAGACTGCCGTGTTCGGTCTTTACCGCGGCGAAGTTACGCCGCCCGACGAGGCCGCAATACACCGCAGCCCGGTAGCCGTGCAGATGCACGATGTCCGGCTCGAATTCGCCAAGTGCGCTGCGAAGCAGCCGCATCGACTCGAGATCGAGCACACGTCTCGCCCCGAGCACCTGGGTAGCGATACCCGTTGACCGCGCGCGGCGCGCCAGTTCGCCATTGTGAAATACCAGCAGTTTGATCGCGGACCCTCTGTGTTGCAGGGCCTGCAGCAGCGTCAGGATCTGTCTCTCCGCTCCGCCAAATATCTCGCCGGGCGCAACGATGGCGATACGCGGCCCGCGCGCTGCGGTGCGCAATTCAGAGCCTGCTTGCGGTGGGCGGTCCGCGCCTCTGTTCATGTCGGCCAATAGCTACATTTTGCGGGCTACTGCGCGCTGTCTCATACTGCCCAACGGCCAGCTGCAGTGTGGCGGCTGGCAGTAATGTAGGGAATTATGTGAACCAAGAGATTCACGGGGGGCTTGGTAAGCGCCACTATACGCGCTGTCGCCCACAGGTGAACGACACGGGTCCTTGGTTCGCGTCGGTCGTCGCAAAACGGAATTAGTGAGGTCACAATGAAACGCCGAGACTTCGTGTCGGCTGCCGCTGCGACGATCGCGGCGCGCACCGCCTTGAGCCAAGTGCCAAACTCGCCCTTGCTTTGTTTGGGCTCTACCTGTCAAACGGGACAGATCACGAACGGATCACCGTTCACCGTTACTGGCTCGGGGTTTGGTACCAAGAGCGCCAGCGCGCCGACCATCTACGACAACTGCCAGGGCACGAATATCCTGACTCTGTGGGATCACATCTGGCACAACGACGGGTCGGATGGATGGGCCGAGGCATATCACCTGCCGACCGATCTGACGCCGAATGGTGATGCCTGGGGGCAAACTGGCGCCAATCTTGTCAGTCCCGCGACGCCGTTCCGGTCCAAGTACATATGCTCCGCACTCGAGTCCAGTCAGGGCGGGTACGGGTCCGCCAACGTCATGTTCGGCAAGAGCTTCAGCACCCTGGCGCCCCCGTTCTACCTCGTTTGTAGCTGGTATGAAGCTATCAGTCCCAACTGGTCGTTTAGTCAAGGTGCGTTCTCACCGCAGGACTACAACTACAAGTGGATCGTCTACACCACCGAGCTGACGGGTGGCTACGGCACCTACTACTGGTACATGGAGGACGGGAACGGCGAGTTTACCTCCGCAACCGCGACGCCGACGATCGACATCAACGACGACGGTGCGGGGATCGTCGGGCGCCAGAAACAGTACCCGAGCTCCGAATACCACAGCCCTAATCTGACCAATAAGTACTTCAACACGGCGAACGGCTGGGTGAAGAAAGAATTAGCGATGTATATGACATCGGGGACCACCGGCTTCATCTCGCTCAACTTGAGCGTGCCCGGAGCCAACGCCCAGGCGCGGTACAATGCCTATCTGTGGAACAGCGTAGTTGGGACAGGGACGACCGATCCCTACGCGGGGGCCGGACGCACATTCTGGCTTGGCGGGTTCCGCCGCGACGCCCCCTTCGCGCAGAGCCGTCAGTATTGGTCGGACGTTTACCTGGATATTCAGACGAGTGGGATCGGGCGCTTCGCGCTGACCAACACTAACTCGCTCTCGACGGCGACCGTTATCGAGTACCAGCCTTACACGTCGTGGTCTAACACCAGCGTCACACTCACCTGCAGCAAGGGAAACCTGTCCAGTGGGACGGTGTACCTCTGGCTATTGGATGAAGTTAACGGCAATAAGCTTGTCGGTTCTTACACGATGAGCTGAACATGATCTGCTACATCAATGTGCGGCACTCTGGCAGTGCGTTCGTAGTGAGCAAGCTGCTCGCAGGCTTAAAGGTGGCGGACTTGGTTAGTTTGCAAGACCCTCAGCGGTACGACGTTGCCTGGTCGCACGTACATGCGAATATCTACGACCGGATCCGTGCAGTGTTGCCACTTGCCAATGGCATCTTCACCACGTTTCGTACTGGGATAGATGATAGTTGCGCGAGAAGGAAAGAGGACGCTGGGGCTCTGGGACGAGAGAAGCAGCTGCTGTTCGATCTCATGTGTGAGTTCGACATCCTGCCTCTGCATTTAGAGATTCCCGGGCGCAGGGACGAGGAGTTGGCCGAGATTAACCGCAAGTTCGGGTTGTCGTTGACCACGGACTGGGTACGGGTGCCAAGTATGGGAGGCACTGCAGACAATCCCAGGCTGCCTCGTCGGTTCTTATACGGTGAGCCGACATCGCAGGCTCCCCTGGCTCAGACACAAGGCAAATAGCAGACGTCCTCAGAGGAGGTTGCGCTTTCCTACGCCAGGGAGCGCAGCATCCTCGCTCGGCGGCACGCGGCCGAGGACCTTAGTCTCCGACAAGCGCAACTATGGGTGTCTGCGCGGGAGAGCCCCGCTTCAATTCCACCGTCGCGTGAGCTGTGAAAAGCTCACGAAGAACGGGAATTCCGTGTTAGAAAATTCATCACCGCCAATTCCGGGAATGGCAGGGCAAACCACGGTGGCCCAAAGGTAATCAACCGTCGGTCTCTCTGGCGCCACGCCTGTTGCATCTCGGACAGTACGGCCCGCTGGATCACCGTAATGCTCCATGGCGTTTTGCGAGACGATCACATCAATTACATCGTTCGGGCGAGGGCATCAGCTCGATCCCGTAGCCGCAACTATGGTCCCCAAGTATCGGCAGTGCGTCACTAACCCGCGTGAGTCAAGTCGCTTCTCATTTCGCAGTCGCTATACTGCAGCGATGAATGTAACCGTCGCAGAGGCGGTCTCGCTGAATGAACGCCTGCGGAATGGCGCTCGCTCGCGAGCCGGCGTGATTCATGGTACCCAACACATTCAGCAGCTCGAGTTCTGGGGACAGTAAGGTGGGGAGGGGTGCGGGACCGCTTTCGCTGGCGAACCAGGCCGCATTTGGTACGAAGGTCGACCGCCTCGCGGAACCTTGTCAGGTTGTGACCCTGGTGTCCCCACTGTGTACGTAACCGCGATACCCATTGACTAACAAGCACTCTTCCGGTGCCGAGATCGTCTCGGCACTCGCTCGTATACATCGTAGGCAGCGCGATCTCTGTTGTCGGGGGCATGCTGATAGTGCCTGTCTATACGCACTCATTGTCGACGTCCGCCTATGGTCTGCTAGATACGACCCTGAGGTTCGTGACGATGTGCATGGGCGTCGCTTTTCTCGGTATACGTCAAGCTTATGTGCGGCTGTATTTCGACATGCGGACGACATCAGGCAACCGGACTCTGACCTCGACCGTAGTACTGGCGAACTTGGCCGTTGCAATTCTCATTTTACTTTTGCTGCTGACGGCTGCGGTGGCCGGTCGCAATCTTGCTGCTGGTGAACTCACGGTGACTAGAAGTGTCGCGCTCGCGCTGTGGATCGCCTTCGAAGTCAACCTACATGATCGGACTCTCTCATCTGCAGGTTCGAATGCGATCTCGTCAGTTCGTGATCGTGCAGTTGAGCCGTTTACTGCTGCTCATTCTCCTCAACGTCACCTTGCTGAGAGTCTTTCATCTTGGTCTTGATGGAGCACTCATCGGAAACCTCGCGGTGGCCGTGTCTTCGGGCCTTGTGACCGCCGTCGTGCTGCTTCGATCGGCGGGCCTTCAGCCGTCTACCGAATACTTCAAGGAGTTGGTTACCTTTGGCTTGCCGTACATTCCGGCGGTTGTGTTCTCCTACGTGATCGGGAACGCCGATCGACTGGCATTGATCCACTTCGGCGCGGTTGCCTCACTCGGGCTCCTGGCACTGGCGGGGAAGATCGGAGAAATGGCTGTCATGGTGTTCTCGGGACCGGTGGATTACGTTTGGTCCCCCTACGCTCTGTCAGTGTATGCGGAGGCAGATGGCCCGAAAAAGATCGGGGCCACGTATACCAAGTTTGTTGCAATGTACGTACTCATGGCGTTGGGGGCGAGCCTTGCGGCGCCCATCGGGGTCTCTCTGCTAGCCAAGTCCGACTATGCGTTTGCTGCCCGCCTGGTGCCAATTGTTGTCGCTTGCTTGGGTCTTCAATGTGCTGACGACGCTGTCCGATATCGGAATTCTGATCTCCAAGAAAACATGGATAAAGCCGTTAGCCGTCGGTCTGGTGGCCCTGATTGCAGTTGTCCTTCAGTCGCTCCTGACCCCTCGATTTGGCGTGACTGGCGCGGCAGCGGGAACTGCGCTGACGTATCTTGTCGCTGTTCGTGGTGATCAGGACAATAAGCCAGCGCTTCTACCCGATGGTAACGCGACCGCGTGATTTCCTGATCGTCGCGGGCTCGGCGTCCCTGGCGCTGCTCGTGGGGCTAAATATCATGCATGCCAACACATCGCTCTGGACGAGTCTGGCTGTGTCGGTCCTCGGCGTATCGGGATGTGGACTGCTGTTCTTGCGCACCGGTGTCATCGACACCGCCGATGTGAGGTCAGTTGCCTCGAGACTGGGTATTCGCCGGGGCGTTCCGGAGTGAATGACCGGCGTTTGAGGCGAGCGGCTCTAGTTGCCCGCCAGCTCGAGGAGGGCGGAGCGTAGGCCCAACATCTGCGTGCACCACTGCGCCGTGTACTCGAGAGCTGCGGCCCGATTCCTCGACTTGACGAGCGAGGCTTCGATCGCCGCAGCAATGCCTGCGGGGGTCGTGTCGGTGAATACGGTGACCTGCCCGAAGAGACGGCGGCCGGCGGGATTGTCGGTGAGGATCATGGGGACGCCCAGGGCAAAGGCCTCATAAGCGCCACAGACCAGGCAGTCCGGCATGCTGGTGAGATCCAGGACTGCCTGGCTGGCCGCGAGCAGCGCCCAGTAGCTGTGCTCGTCCAGAAATCCGGTGAGCTCTACGTTTGCGGGCTTGGCGGCGAGCAGCGCCGGGGCACAACGCCGGGCGTTCCCGGTCACCTTGAACTGAACTTCCGGAAGCCTCCCCGCGGCGGCGAAAATCTCACCCAGGGGCTCATCCGGCGCGAAGGTGCACACGACGACCACGTAGGGTGGCCAGCTAGTGTTGGCTGGCAGGTCGGGCGGCACCGCGGGCAGCGGATCCGGCAGAACAAAAGCGCGTCCCTGCGCCTGCCGGACTCGCTCCGCCAGCTCGGCGTTGGTGACGATCGTCAGGCAGGCGCGCCGCAGCAGCCAACGACTGACTGCGCGAACGACGGTCACATCGTGCACAAACGGGGTGATTGCCTCGTTGTGAGCGTCCACTACCAGACGATAGCGGCGCAGAGGGCGGAGGCAGACCAGCAGGGTCGCAAGGATGATCGAGGGGTTCTGAGCGACGATCACGCGGAACGAGCGCGTGCACAGCAGGCGCAGGGTGCGCGCGATCAGTTCCAGATGACGGGCCACCCCGCGCCGCGTCGAAATCACTTCCAGAAGTTCGATCCCGAGACCGGCAGCGAGCCCCGAGGTGCGTCGATGGGAACTCCAGGTTAGAAACGCGATTCCGTTCACGCGGGTTTAGCGGCTCGAGCCCACATCTCAAGCATCAGAATGTAGAACAGGATTTTACTGTGTTTGCGCGCGCCGCTGAGGTGCTCCTGCACGAGCCCGCGCACGTACTGCTGGTTGAGGCAACCATTGAACAGCAGTGTGGAGTCGAGCAGGAGGTCTTCCACCATGGGACGCAGCGGACCGCGCAGCCAGGCCGCCATGGGGGCTTCGAACCCCTGCTTGCGATGCTCGATCATCTGCCGCGGCAGCCAGCGGTATGCAAGTCGGCGCAGCAGCACTTTCTGGCTGCGCATTCCAACCTTGAGCTTCGATGGCATGTTCGCGACCAGCTCGACCAGAGGATGGTCAAGGAACGGAACCCGTACCTCCAGCGAGTGCCACATGCTGAGCCGGTCGGTAAGCGTCAAAACATCATCCGGCAGGTAGACGGCCAGGTCGGTGCGCAGGGCGCTCTGTACCGGATCGTCGTCGCCGCTCGCCAGGAAGGGTTGCGTGATTACGCGCGCCGTGGCCGCGAGGTCCGCGGCCGAACGCGCATCCGAGTACAGCAGGCGGCGTTGCTCCTCCGGGAGCGCCGCCATGTAAGACTGATAGTGGCCGGCGGCGCCATCGCCCGAGGAAGCAACGAAGCGCTTGAGATGATCCACGGCATCGCCCGCCACCAGACCTTCGGGAATACGCCGCACCGCAGGGCCGATGACGTACCGACGCAGGGCCTGCGGCAGCGCACGGTAGGCGCTCGCGAGCCTGATGCCGAGATGGCGCTTGTAACCTCCGAACAGCTCGTCTCCCCCGAGTCCGCTCTGCACGACCTTGACGTGCGCGGCTGCTGCCTGGGAGACGTAATACGACGGTATCACCGAGTCATCGGCGAACGGCTCATCGAAGGCGGCGACGATCTCCGGGAGGATGGCGCTTACTTGCGGCGAGACCTCGATCTCATGGTGCTCGACTGCGTAGCGGGTGGCGAGGAGTCGGGCATAGGGACGCTCGTCGATGAAACCGCCAGCGGTGTCCGAGAAGCCGACGGTGAAAGCCTTCGGCGGTGTCGACGCGCAACTGGCCATCATGGCTACCACCAGGCCGCTATCGATTCCTCCGGAGAGGAATGCACCGACGGGCACATCCGCCACCATGTGGCTGCGGACGGCGTCGATCATGGCGGTCTCGACCGCGGCAAGCCAGTCCTGTGGCTCATGCGCCGTGGCCTCACCAGGCTGCGGCAGGCTCCAGTAGCGGCGCGTGGCGATCTGCCCGGTCGGAGCCTCCACGATCATGAGTGTCGCAGGCTCCAGCTTGTGGACCTCACGATAGATCGTCAGCGGAGCAGGGATGTAGCCATAGGTGAGATAGCGGTCTATGGCATCCCAATCCAGCTGGCGTGCCAGCACTCCCGCGGCCGCCAGCGTCTTGAGCTCGGAGCCGAAGTAGACGGTGTCGCCAGCCCGGGTCCAGTACAGCGGCTTGATGCCGAATCGATCGCGCCCCAGGACCAGGCGCTGCGTTCTCGAGTCCCACAGCGCGAGTGCAAACATCCCTCGCACCTGCTTCAGGAACTCGAGCCCGTGGTCCTCGTAGAGGTGCACCAGAACTTCAGTGTCACTGTGCGTGGCGAGCCGGTGGCCGCGCTGCTGAAGCAGTACGCGCAACTCCCGATAGTTGTAGATCTCGCCGTTGAAGACGACGCTGATTGCGCCATCCTCATTGCTGATCGGCTGCTGACCTCCGTCGAGGTCGACTATTGCCAGCCGCCGCATGGCGAGTCCGACCGGCGCGCTCGTCAGGTAACCCTCCCCATCCGGCCCGCGTCTGCGGATGGTCGCATTCATCTCCCGCAGCACGCGCTCGTGCGGCACGGGCGCCCCGGTGAGACTGACGAATCCGCAGATCCCGCACATATGAGCCTGCGGCCCCTAGTCCGCTATCCGCAGCGCTTGTTTGATTCGCCCGATACCGTTGACGCTGTTGCGGAACAGACGCATCTCGTGGTCGGCCGACAGGCGGGTAAGTTGTCCGAGCTGGGTGGTGGCGCCCACCAGGCCACCGAACGCGACCACCGCGCTCGTGAAGCCGCAGTCCGCGGCGATTGACTGGGTCTCGGCGGTGAAGTCCTGGGGCCGGCCATGCGGGTAACAGAATGCGTCGACGCGCCGGCCAAGACGCTCCTCGAGGATTTTCTTGGAGGCGGCGATCTCACTCAGTTGTTGCGCGCTCGTGCAGCGGGACAGCACGGCGTGCGTACACGTATGGGAGCCGATCTCGATGAGCTCGGGATCGAGCCCGCGCAGTTCATCCCACGTCATCGGCGCATACTCGGGGGTCGGTTGCGCCGGCAGTTGCACGTCCAGAGAGGACTCCAGCCTGCGGATGGCAGCCCACTGCGCCTCCGGCGCCAGGTCCGTGAGGCGAGTCCCGACCTTCGACCAGGTTGCGTTCCGGACAGCGGGTGAGTCGAGTATCAGCTCGAACGCGTTGGCGTCGATTTCGAACCGATAGCGGCCGGGCGCTGCGGCGCTGAACAGCCAGTGCAGGGCATCGAACCAAAGCCAGCAGCCTCCGTCGGCGAACTCGGTGACGATGTAGATCGTGGCCGGTACCCGGTAGCGCAGCAGAATCGGATAGGCACATTCGAGGAAGTCGCGGTAGCCATCGTCAACGGTTAGGACAACCGATCGGCTGTCGAAACTCCGGTGCGATCGCAGTCTGTCGACGACTTCGCGCAGGGGCCGTGGGGTGAAGTTGCGAGTGATGTAGCGCAGATGCTCCTCGAAGACGTTGGCACTCATCCGCCGCGCCTGCGTGTGCGCACTGAATCGGTGGTACATAAGGATCCGCGCGTAGCGCTGCGTCAGCGCTCGGGCGACCGGGCCGAGCGCGATGCTCAGGCCGTCGGCGATCGCGGGTGCCCTGGGCTTTGCCATCTTGTTATTGGGATGTTGCAGATCGAGAAGCGGTATTTTCCGGATTTTTCACTGGGAATGACCGTACAGAATTCAAAGTCGAATCGCATGTTCTGGCCGAGGTAGTAGCGTGCTTTGGCCTCGAGCTGCGCCAGGGTGGCCGGCGACCACTCTAAGCCCTTGACCAGCCTGATCTTAATCGACGCGGGCGCGTCCTGCAGAAACTGGACTTGACGTATTCCCGGAACGTTGGTGGCGACATAGGTGGCGATCACGATGCCGGAAACTATGGCGCCGGTGGTCGCCAGCAGAAAATCCGTACTGCGCCCGCCGCCTATGGCGAGGAGAGGGAGCTTGCGAGGACAGGTGCACGCACGCGTGAGCATGCTTCCCACGTCCTTGATCTCGTAGCGCAGCAGCGGCATCGCAAGGTTGCGCAGGTCCGTGACGACAATCTGACCGTCCTGGTCGCGACAGGATCGACCGTGAACCAGCACTTCCACAAGCAGGTTCTCGGCATTGAGGTGCATGCCGTCATGCACTTCGCACTCAGACGCGATGACGGCAAATTCCCGGCAGCCGTAGCGGTCGAAGACCCGACAACCGAACGTCTCCTCGATGAGGGCGCGGTTCTCCGCGGTCAGGACCTCGGCGGAGCAGACGATGCCGTGGGGGCGAATATCGTCTATGCCACGACTGCGCAGATACCGGGCGTACAGTCCCAGTGTGTTCGAGTAGGCCTGCAGGATCCTGGGCTTGTACCGGCGCAGCGCAATGGTGAAGGACGCCATGGAGTGTTCGTCGAGCGCCGATGCGTCCAGCATGATGCGTCGGTCCTGAATCCAGTCGCGCACCCGATCCCGCAATCTTGGCGAGCGTGCCAGATCCTGCGGTGCCCCCCAGATAACCGCGACCTTATCGCCAACATTCCAGCCCGCCCAGCGGTTGTGACGCAGCGTAGCCGCGACCCGGCTGTCGAGCCGATCGCTGTCGTAGTAGAACACCAGCGGGGAGCCAGTCGAGCCGCCGGTCTGATCCCGAATCAGCGTGCGCCTGTCAGCTGTCGCCGAGATCAATTCGGGACCGTGTTCCTGTATTTCTTGCTTGCTGATCGTCGGTATCAGCTCGATGTCATCCAGGCGCCGGATATCATCCGGCTGCACGCCTGCCGAGGTCAGCTTGCGGCGATAGTAAGGGCAGTGCGTGAAGGCGTGACGGACCAGCTGCTGCAGCAGCACCAGCTGTCTCGCCCGCATGACAGTTTCGGGATCGTACTGGCTCTTCTCCAGCGCCTGCCAGTAACGGAGCCTCGAGCTGCGATTCCTGGCAGCCCAGAGAGGATAGAGAACGCGTCGGATCGCGAAGGCCGTGAGATCGTGAGCCATCAGCGCGAGGCAACAATGTTCAGGAGAGTTGCCAGCCGCTCTGCAAGCGAGCGCCGCTCGAAGATGCGGATAAATTCAACCTTCGGAGTCAACTGTCGCCCGGGGTGTCGCAAGCACTCGGGGCTCGGATCTCAAGGGCGGTTTTATGTGGGAAACAATCTCGCGGATCTTACCGGAGGTCGGACTCCTGTCGATCGACGGAACTACCCGGATGCGGACCTCAATCGCCTCGCCAAGATGCCGGCGTAACTCGGCGCGCGCCCGTTGCTCGTCAGAGTCGCTCAGACCGTTGGGCGCAACGACCCTGACTTCCACGGACTCGAGGGCATCCTGAACAAACTGCACCGAGCGGATGGCGCCGATGTCGACGAACAGTTCCAGAAGCAGCGGCACGCCGGGTATCCGCCGTCCGTCAGGGGTGTAGATGACGTCTGCGTCCCTGCCGTTCAGACCAACGAGGAGCGGCAGGTGAGAACCGCATTCGCACGGCTCCACGGACAGCCGACCGATGTCGCCCGTCACATGCCTGATCATGGGCATCCCGCGGTTGACGAGATCTGTGATCGTGATCTCACCTGTCTGGCCGGTCTCGAGGATCGCCCCATCGCGGGTAACCTCCACAAATACGCTCTCGGCGTCGATGTGGAAGCCGTGGTGCCGCGAGCATTCGAAGCCGATGCAACCGTGTTCACGGCTGCAGTAGAGATTGAAAACTTCTCCGCCAAAGGCCGTCTCAAACAGCTGGCGCTGATTTTCGGTGAGTCGCTCCGCCGTAGTTATCGTCGCAGACCCGCGCAGCGGCGCAAGATGGTTCTCGAGGATGTATGTCGCCAGCTCCGCGAGAGCACTCGGGTAGCCGTACATCACCGGTGGACGTGATTCCCGGAGTCTTTGGTAGAAAACCGCCAGGTCGCGCTCAGTGATAGTGGCGCATGCCAACACGTCCTGGTTCTCTGCGAATCTGCGCAGCGACTGACGGAAATTCCAGGGCGCAGTGGCCAGCGGCAGATCGGCACGCACTCCCCAGACCAGTGCACGGCGCAACCCGCGCCGGTAGCCGCAGCGCTCGAGTATTCCCCATTGCCGGCCGGTGCGAACGATCCGGCAGTCGCGGTCGCGATAAAAGCGAGTCGGCGTGGTGGTCGTACCACCGGTAAACGCTGTCTCCAACTGCTGCTCGGAGTACGCTTGCGAACGCAGGGTGTCGCGGTGCGACCGGACTGTTTCCTTGGATATGAGGGGCAGCGCTGCAAGAGTCTGCGCCGCATTGCGGAGCGTGCCGTCAAAACCTACGCTGCGCCATGCGTCCCGATAGTAAGGGCACGTCAGGAACGCATGCTGCACAATATCCCGCAGACGCCGGTCGACGTCGCTCCGTAGTTGCTGTACGGATTTGAGCGCCGTCGCGCGAAAGGCTGTACGGTGCACCTTCCAGCCAGACCAGCCGTCGCGCAGATCCAGAAAATCGGCTGCGGCGTTGCGCAGGAACTCGTTCACCCAGGTACCCTCGACCCATACGGCAGAAGGCGCCCGTCTCGGGGATCGGTAGGTCGAGTTCCTTGACGTCGCACTGCCAGGTAATTATAGCGAAAATGGGTACCCAAGCCATTTCGCGAAGCTCCGGAGTCATGCAGCAGGCGGATCAAAAGCAGCGCGGATCTCGCCTGGGGCTGTACGGCTACCTGGCATTTGTCATTAGCTGGTTCCTGCATGTCCCAGAGCGTATTCCCGTCCTCGGCGTCCTGAGAGTCGACCTGCTGCTGGTAGCCTTCCTGGCCTGGCTCAGCTGGTCCAATCGAGATCCTTCCAGGTCGCCCATGCCCACGATCGAGCGTCGATTGTGGTTACTGGTCGGATTCGCCGTCCTGATGATCCCGTTTGCGGAATGGCCCGGGAGCGTCGTGAAGTCGGGTTTTCCGGAACTGATCAAAGCCGTCGTATTTTACTATTTCACGGTTGCATTCGTGCGATCGGAAGACGATCTCAAGAAGTTCGTGTGGACCTTCATGGGCTGCCAGATCTTCCGAGTCCTGGAGCCGCTGTATCTGCATGTTACGAGCGGGTACTGGGGGTCGGGAGCATCCGAACTCGGCGGCAGGGAGTTCCTCGCCCGGCTATCGGGAAGTCCCTCCGACGTGGTGAATCCAAACGGACTCGCCTACGTTTGCTGCACGGCCTTCCTGTTTCTTTACTTCTTTCGGCAGACTGGACGTAAGCAGCTGCTTGCTTTCCTGCTGCTCTGGCCGGCTGTCCTATATGCGCTCGCGCTGACGGGCTCTCGGTCAGGTGCAATCGGACTGGCGGTCATCCTGGTCGGCATCGCCGTGAAGTCTCGGCGGGTTGTTGCAATGACCGCGTCGGTTGCGGTAGTTGCGGTCGTAGCTTTCCCGCTTTTGTCGCCGGACATGCAGGACCGGTATCTTTCAATAATCGGACGCGGGACGAAGAACGAAGCCACGGCGGGCGAGCGGTGGGCGGGGCTCGAGGCGCAGTGGACCGTGGCACGACGACGACTCCTGACCGGCTACGGGCTTGGGACGTCGCCAGAAGCTAATTTTAACTTTACGACGTCCGGGCCATACGTCGGATTGGCAATGCCCGCCCACAATCTCTATATGGAGGCCCTGCAGGAGCTCGGGATTTTCGGGCTGGCGATCGTAGTCGCATTCATGGTCGCCGTTGTTACCAGCTTCTTTCGCGCGAGTTGGAGATCGAACTCGCAGTCGACGGGTCCGCCGGATCTGTTCATGCGCCGATTGCTTGATACGATGCAGGTCTGGCTCGTGATGGGCCTTGTGGAAAGCTTTGCCAGCTACGGCCTGTACAGCTACGAGTGGTACCTGTTTGCCGGACTGTCGATGGTCATGCAACGCATCAGGTCGGAGCAGATCAGCGAGGTGGCCCGTTCAGGTGCGACCGCCCCCCGCGGGGTCGACCGGCTGGCGTTGACGCGGGCCGCAGGCGCCAGGGGTGGCGGGCGAGGAGGAGCGCAAGATCATGGCGGATAGAAGCGACGGCAAGGCGCTGCTGGCGGAGCGACTGGCGCGTGAGGCTCAGTTCCATGACGACAAGTACGGGGGCGGTGACCGCTATCCGCGTCACTACGCCCTGGTGCCCACTCAGTACGTGTTCGAGAAGCTGAGCCAGTTGATGGGCGACCTCTCGGGGCGGCACGTGCTCGAGTACGGGTGTGGCGAAGGGTGGACTACTCTCGATCTCGCCCGTCGGGCGGGGCACGTATCGGCGTTCGACATTTCCCCACAGGCCATCGACCACGCGCAGCAGAGCATCGCCAGGGCGGGGCTCGCAGCGCGTTGCACGCTGAGGGTTCTCCCCGCCGAGCAGCTCGATTTCCCTGATGAGTCGTTCGATGCCGCCGTGGGGTTTGCCATTCTTCATCACCTGGATATGGAAAAGGCTCTCGCCGAGCTGCACCGCGTGCTGCGCCCGGGCGGGATTGCATATTTCGCGGAGCCGCTGGCGACAAACCCGTTCATCCAGGTCTATCGGCACCTGACACCTCAATACCGTACGCCGGACGAACGGCCGTTATACTTGCATGAGCTACCGACGCTGCTGTCGCGCTTCGCGGGCTATGAGCACCGGGAGTTCTTCTTTCTTGCGTTGGCAGCGCTTGGACTGGCACACATTCCCGGGGGGACGCGTATTTATCCGGCGATGAGCAAGGGACTGCATCGGGTCGACGAGCTCCTGCTTACGCGGCTGCCCGGGCTCGGCAGGTGGGCCTGGTACACCATACTCAGCATAAGAAAGTAACATCCGTGAACAGGGAGGGCGCGCCGCAGCGCGAGATCCTCAACGCCTTCACAGTCGACGTCGAGGACTACTTCCAGGTCGCCGCCCTGGCGTCGGCGATCGACCGGGCCTCGTGGCCTCTACGCGAGTCGCGTGTCGAGCGCAACACGGGCGTGCTGCTCGACATGCTGGCCGAGTCGGGGGTGCGTGGGACGTTCTTCGTACTCGGTTGGATAGCCGAGCGCCACCCGGCACTCATCCGGCGCATTGCGGCCGCGGGACACGAGATCGCGTGCCATGGCTACTCGCACCAACTGGTCTACTCGCAGTCCGCGGATGAATTCCGTGAGGAGACGACACGCTCCAAGCGCACACTCGAGGATCTGACCGGGCAGTCCGTGCTCGGCTATCGCGCGGCTAGCTTCTCGATTACGCGCCAGTCACTGTGGGCGCTCGATGTACTGATCGACCTGGGGTTTCAGTACGATTCCTCCATCTTTCCCATCCGTCACGACCGCTACGGCATTCCGGGAGCCGATCCGCACCCGGCCGTGCTCGCGGCTCCCTCGGGCCGCACGCTCATCGAGTTTCCGATGTCGGCCGCCCGATTCGCGGGCGTCGCAGTACCGGTGTCGGGCGGCGGTTATTTCCGGCTGCTGCCCTACGCTGTTACGCGCGCCGGTCTGCGGCAGATCAACGGCCGCTTTGGACGCCCGTTCACGTTCTATCTGCATCCATGGGAGATCGATCCCGGCCAGCCTCGAGTGCCGGTGGGCTGGCTGTCCCGTTTTCGCCATTACACGAATCTGGATCGCTGTGAGTCGCGGCTGCGGCGCCTGCTGCGCGAGTTTCGCTTCGGTGCCATGCACGAGGTACTACAGGGCCTCGGCCTGTGGCCGTCCGCGGCGACGCACGGCCATCCCACAGTAAGTTAAACGGCGGATTTTCCGGGCTGTGACAATCCCGGTATGCTCTGTCTCAGCCGAAAACTTATAAACATTACCGGCGATCTGAGAGCTTGAATGTGGTCCGAACTCGCCGCCGACGCCAGGCTGTCGAGCCGATTGAGGTGGCCAGACCAGGACTCGTCGCTGCGACGCGTTCTGATCTGGCTGCGCTCGAGGGGGCTGCTGGTGCTGGCGCTGCAACGCGTGAGTCATCGCTATATGCAGCGTCGCGCGCAGCTCGGCTGGACGCTGGGCCTGATACTTACGCGGCTGCTGATCGGACTGACGCGCAGGCCAATCATGATGGTTACGAAGTGCGACGTGGGCGAGACCATCGACATTGCACCGGGCGTCTACCTGTCGGATTGCGGATTTCTCATACTCGGAATGGCGAGCATCGGCAGCGGCACGCTCATTCACGAGCGGGTAACCATCGGGCCAAGGGCGGGGGATAGGGAGGAGCCGGTGATCGGTGCGAACGTCTGGATCGGACCGGACTGTGTCATCTATGGAGATCTCGGCGATGGCGCCACGGTTCTGCCGGGCTCGGTGGTCTCGATCGGCGTCCCGTCCGCCGCGGTGGCCGCCGGCAATCCAGCGACGATCATACGCAGGCAATTCGACAACGCGGCGCTACGCCGGACTCTCGCCCGCGACATCGACTCCGGATCGCTCGCACCCGGATGAGCAGCTACTGGAACGTGGTGCGCGCCGACGTTCGGCGGTGCGTGAGCGACAAACAGACGTCGCTGAGGCGAATCGCTATCGTCGGCGTTCATATGGGTCTGCAGGCGGTACTCGTATACCGTTTCGGGCGACTGCTACGTGCGTCGCGTAAGCGCGTCGCGTTCTGGCCGCTGTTGCCCATTGGCTGGCTCCTCTACGGTCTGGCAGCGTTCTGGGTGCGGCGCGCCTACGGCATCCATATCGCGCTCAGCGCCGACATCGGCCCGGGGTTCTGGGTCGGCCACTTCGGCGGTGTGGAAGTCATCAACTGCCGGCTCGGCGAGCGTTGCTCCGTCGGGCAGCAGACCCATGTGGGCCACGCTCAGCACGCTGACGGGCCTGAGATCGGTGACGGAGCCTGGATCGGCGCCCATGCGCGGATCACGGGTCCGGTCAGGGTCGGAAACGGGGTGACGATCGCTCCCGGAGCACGCGTGACCAGAAATGTGCCCGATCGCGCGCTCGTGGTCGGTGATCCGGGGCGCGTGGTGCTCACAGGTTACGATAACAGCCGGATCCTGCCTCACCCTTAGGCACCACGAGCACATGCGCATACGGCTCCTCGGCCAGTACATCCCCGCCTCGATAGTCGTTCGAGCCGCGGTTGAGGTCGTGTTGCTGTTCTTCGTGTTTTATGGTGCTGCGGTAATGCGGCTGCATCATGACGTCGCCTCCATCGAGCGGTTGGAGGGGCCTCTTTGGCCCAGGGCGTTGCTCTTCAGCGCAATCGTGTTTTTCTGTCAGCTCGCGCTTGGACTGCACAGCGCGCGCCAGCGTGCCCGAAGCGCCGGAATCTTCATTCGGATCGTGGCCGCCGTTTGTGTAGGCATTGCGATGGTGGGGGCGAGTTTCTTCCTGATCCCGACCCTCTGGATCGGGCGCGGTGTGGTAGTGCTGGCTGGCGTGGGCGCCGGCATCGTCGCGCTCATCATGCACGTCGCCTTCGGTCGCCTGATCGATGAGCGGGTGTTCAAAGTCAGGGTGCTGGTCTACGGAGCCGGCCGCGGCGCAGAGGCCATCTCGGGGCTGCGCCGCCGGGCCGACCGGCGCGGCTTCACCGTCGTCGGCTACGTGCGCCCACCCGATGATGGGTTCGAGCTGACTCCTGCCGGCTACACGTCGTCCGCTTCCGAGCCCTTGTTCGAGGGGAGTGTCGGACTCCCCGAGCTTTGCCGGCGCTTCGATGTGGATGAGATCGTGGTTGCGGTGGATGATCGACGGCGTGCCTTTCCGATCCGGGAGCTTCTCGCCTGTCGGCTTGCCGGGGTTGACGTCACCGAGCTGCTGACCTTCCTCGAGCGCGAATCCGGCCGCGTGCGGATCGACGTGCTGAATCCCAGCTGGATCATTTTCGGCGAGGGCTTCAGGCGCGGCTCGCTCCGGCAGCTCACTGCGCGCACTCTAGACCTGATTGCGGGGACCGTGATCCTGGTGCTCTCGGTCCCGGCGATTGTCGCCACCGCGATTGCGATCAAGGTCGAGGAAGGTCTGCGCGCCCCAGTGCTCTATCGACAGGAGCGGGTCGGGTTGGGTGGGCTGGCATTCAGTCTGATGAAGTTCCGTAGCATGCGTATCGACGCTGAGGCCTCCGGCGAAGCCCGCTGGGCAGAGCACAACGATCCCCGGGCGACACGTGTGGGGGCGGTGATCCGCAAGCTCCGAATCGATGAGCTGGCGCAGCTCTTCAACGTGTTGCGTGGGGATATGAGCCTGGTCGGGCCACGACCCGAGCGTCCGGAGTTCGTCGCGAACCTCTCGGACAAGATTCCGTACTATGTCGAGCGCCATTGCGTGAAGCCCGGCATCACGGGCTGGGCGCAGCTTTGCTACCCGTACGGCTCTTCGGAGCAGGATGCCCTCGAGAAGCTCCAGTACGACCTCTACTACATCAAGAACAACAGCCTGCTGCTCGATCTCGCCATCCTTGTGCAGACCGCCGAGGTCGCGATCTTCGGGAAGGGCGCGCGTTGACGACGCGCGCTGCACGATCAACTGCCGCCTCTCACGGGTCCTTGTAGATGAGCAGCATCGAGGCGTTCTTCGCCGCGATCCGGTCGTTCGAGATCATGAGCGAGGCGGACAGCACGTCGCGGTAGTGGCGACCTAAGCTGAAGGGCGAGTCGTTCTTGTAACCGAGAATCCCGGTGATCTGCAGCGCCTCATGCACGATCTGGGGTGCGGCCTGGGAGGCGGCGATCTTGAGGTTGTTGAGCCTGAGCGCCCAGCCGATCGTGAGCAGCTCCTTCATCCCGTCGGGCCCACGCGCGGCGAGGTCATCGAACTCGGTCGCAAGAGCGAGCCAGTTATGCCGCATCGCCTGCAGGCGCGTCGACACCTCGGCGAGCCGCAGCGCGGTCGGCGGCACGGTGCCGGGATTGCGCCGCGCCGCCGCGCGCACGAATTCTCCCGCGCGCCCGACCGCATCCGCCGCCACGCCCCACCACAGGCTCGACCAGAGGATGTGCGAGTAGGGCACCATGGTCTGCGCCGAGGAGTCGGCGAACGAGCCTGGGATGACCTGCGCCTCCGGGCCGTGCGAGGCCAGCTTGAAACCGGGACTGCAGGTGCCGCGCATGCCCATGGCATCCCAGGTCGTCGTCTGGGTGAGCGTGTAATCGCCCTTCCTCACCAGCACCAGCACCTGGTCCGTCCCCGGGGCGTCCGGGGCGCGGCGGCAGGTCACGAGGATCCCGTCCGCGTACTCGCAGTAGGAGCCCGTGGTCGCCTCCTTCTCCAGCTTGAACGCACCGCCAGTGCGCTCGACGGCGCAGATGCTGGTGCGGGTCTCGCCGAAGGTGCCGTTCTCGGAAGTCATCGAGGCGAGCAGGTACTGCTGCGCGGCGAGCTCCTTGAGGTAGTCGCGGAAGAATACCGAGTCCCGCGCGTGGCGCACGATGCAGGCGACCTGGGAATAGTGCATGGCGAGCACCATCGCGCTCGCGCCGCACCCCTGCGCCAGACTCGAGCAGAGTGCCGCCAGCTGGCGCATGCCGAAACCTGAGCCGCCGAGGTCCTCGGGAACCGGCGCGGACAGGATCTTTGCGGCCTTCAGCGCCTCGAGGCTCTCGCGCGGGAAGCGGCTGCGGCTATCCACGTCCGCGGCGTGGCGCGCGGCGACCTCGGTCGCGATCTTGCGCACGGCGGCGAGCTGCGCGTTGAAGTGCGCTTCGTGGCCTGCGGTCATGCGCGCGTTCCCTCCGCTTCCCTGTTGGTTCTCGTTACTCAGTGTAGGTCGGCGAGCGCAGCGGCGGCAGTCCCGGGTCGGTCTCGCGAATGATGCTGCGCAGTGCCTGCTTGAGGAGCTGTGACTCGGGGAACCCCAGGTTGCCCTCGGCGTGCGACTCGGTGGCCTTGGCGGCCGCCACCAGCTCGATGACGACGCGCCGGCCCTCCTCGGTGAGCGTCACGCGGGCGTGCGGGTCGTTGCTGCCGTGCAGCTCCGCGAAGCCCGCGGCGACTAAGCTCGCGACCAGCTCATAGGTCACGCGCGTGCCGGTGCGCCACAGCATCTCATCGAGCTCGGCCACCGTGCGGTTGTCGCGCACGCCCAGGATGCTCAAGACGAACCACTGCCACTCGGTGAGGCCGTGGCGCTCGAGATCGCGCCGCAGTCCGAGGAACAGCTGAAAGTGCGCGCGCCCGAGAAGGAAGATCAGGAAGTCCTCGCTGAAGCTGCTGTCGGGATCGCCGGCATCGGGTGCCGGTGCGGGCTTGGGCTTCGCGACCGCGGCGGCGTAGCGGCCGCCGTGGAAGACGAGCGGCGGGCGGTCGAAGTGGTCGAAGGCCTCCACCTCGCCGATGAAGACGAGGTGATCCCCGCCCTCGTACTTGACCGCCGTACGGCACTCAAAGCGAGCCGAGCAGCCTCCTAGGAGCGGGATGTCACCCCGGCCACGCTCGATCGTGAGGCCAGCGAACTTATCGGCCCCCCGCGTCGCAAAGGTATGGGAGAGCTCCTCCTGCGAGGCGGCGAGGACGTGCACCGCGAAGTACCCGCTCTCGAGGAAGGCCGGCAGGCTCTTCGCATTCTTGGCGAGGCTCCACAACACCATCGGCGGGTCGAGGGAGAGCGAGTTGAAGCTGTTGGCGGTCAACCCGACGTCGACCCCCGACCGGGTACGGGTCGTTACGATTGTCACGCCGGTCGCGAACGAGCCGAGGGCGCTGCGGAACTGGCGGACGCGGGTATCGGGGGCCTCGGTCACGGGACCCCTAGTGTAGTGCAATTGTTAATAGGTTCACGACGACTCCCTCGGAATCTCTTTACAATACACTGTAAAGTCTTTCCACCTAAGGCAGTAGGGGGCCGTTGATGGCTGTCGCCAACCGGCGCAGAAAGCTCCTGATCCTGGAGAACGACCGGACGCTTCGGCGCGAGCTCGAGGTGATGTTCTCCGATCTCGAGGTCACGGCTATCCGCACCAGCGACGAGCCGCTCCCCACCGTGCGCCGCACCGAGCCCGACGTGGTGCTCTTCGACCTCGGCACCGAGCGCGAGCCGCCGCAGGCTGCGCCGAGCCTCGAGCTGCTGCGCCAGATCCTGAATCTCACTCCCGACGTGAAGCTCATCGCCATGATCGAGCACGACGCGCGCGAGCTGGCGGTCGCCGCGGTGGGTCTCGGGGCGACGGATTTCTACTACAAGCCGCTCGATCGCAGCGTGCTGTCGATCGTCGTGCGCCGGGCGCTCAGGATCCGCGAGCTCGAGGAGGAGAACTGGCAGCTGCGCGAGCGCACCGGCGGCATGGCGCTCGAAGGGATCATCGGCGTCAGCGATTCGATGCGCAGCCTCGGCCGCGCCATCGAGAAGGTCGCGCCGACCAAGGCGACGGTGCTCCTCCTGGGTGAGAGCGGTACGGGCAAGGAGCTGCTGGCGCGCTCCCTGCACCAGCTCTCCGGCCGCTCACACAAGCCCTTTGTGGCCATCAACTGTGCCGCGATCCCCGAGACACTGCTCGAGAGCGAGCTCTTCGGCTATGAGAAGGGTGCCTTCACCGGGGCCGCCAAGCGCACCGCCGGCAAGCTCGAATCTGCCGATGGCGGCACGGTATTCCTCGATGAGATCGGCGAGATGCCGGCCGCGGTCCAGGCGAAGCTGCTGCGCGTGGTACAGGAGCGCACCGTCGAGCGGATCGGCGGCCGGGTGCCGCTCACCCTCGACCTGCGGATCGTGTGTGCCACCAACCGCGACCTGCAGGCGCTTATGGGGAGCGGGGGTTTCCGCGAGGATCTCTACTACCGCATCAGCGAGGTCACGATCCGGGTGCCGCCGCTGCGCGAGCGGCAGGGCGACAGCCTGCTGGTCGCGCAGGTCGTCCTGCAGCAGATCTCCGAGCGCTTCGGCAAGCCGACGCGGGGGTTCGCGCCCGATGCGATCCGCGCCATCCAGGCGCATCGCTGGCCGGGCAACGTGCGCGAGCTCGAGAACCGCATCAAGGGCGCGGTGATCATGGCCGAGGGGGCGGTGGTGACGGCGGGCGATCTCGGCCTCGAGGATCCGGGCGATGACCCGGAGTACTTGAACCTGCGCGTCGCCCGCCGACGCGCCGAGGCACAGGCGGTGCGCCAGGCACTCGCGGTCGCCCGCGGCAACCTGTCGCGTGCGGCCGAGCTCCTCGGGGTGACCCGCCCGACGCTCTACGACCTCCTCAGTAAGCACACCATCGACTCGGCGCAGTTCGCCAAGCCGACGGCGGCGCTCAGTGAGGCGGCGGCGGCGAGCGGCAAGGCGCAGTCAGCGGAGCGCGCCCAAAGCCTGGCCGGTACCGAGGACACGCCGGAGGACGACTGAAGCGCTTTAAGTGCGCTGCTTGAACTCCTCGGGCGTCAGCTGGTGCCGCGCGAGCAGCTTATAGAAGTCGGTGCGGTTGCGGCGCGCGAGCCGCGCCGCCTGGCTGACATTGCCGCCGGTGATCTGCAGGATCTGCGACAGATAACTGCGCGTGAACTCATCGCGCGCCTCATCGAATGAGGGCAGGCGCCCGGGCGAGCCGCCGAGCGACTGCTGCACCAGCTCCACCGGGATGATCGGCGTCTGCGACAGCGCCACGTTCTGGCGCACCACGTTCTGCAGCTGACGGATGTTGCCGGGCCAGTCGGCGGTGGCGAGCAGCTCGACCGCCTCGGGTGCGTAGATCTTGCGCACGCCGCTCTCGCGGGCAATCTGCGCGAGGAAATGCGCGACCAGCAGCGGGATGTCCTCGCGGCGGCGGCTTAAGGGCGGCATCTCGATGTGCACGACGTTGAGGCGATAGTACAGATCCTCGCGGAATTGCCCCGCCGCCATGAGCTGCTGCAGATCGCGGTGCGTGGCCGAGATCACGCGCACGTTGACCGGGATGGCAGCACCGCCCCCCAGCGGGTGTACCGCGTTCTCCTGCAGCACGCGCAGCAGCTTCACCTGCAGCCGCATCGGCATGTCGCCGATCTCATCGAGCATCAGCGTGCCGCCGTCGGCGGCGAGGAACAGCCCCGGTTGCGCGCGCGTCGCGCCCGGCACCGAGCCCTTGTCGTGGCCGAACAGCTCCGACTCAAGCAGGTTCTCCGCCATCGCACTGCAGTTGACCGCGACGAACGGCTTGTTGCGGCGCGGACTGCCGCGGTGAATGGCGCGCGCCAGCAGCTCCTTGCCGGTACCGCTCTCGCCCGTGATGAGCACACGCGCATCGGTCCCCGCCACCATGTGCGCCTGGGCGAGCTTCTCCTCCATGATGGCGCTGCGGGTCATGATCTCCGCGCGCCAGTCCTCGTCCGAGGTGCCGAAGCCGGAGATACGCAGCGCCTTCTGCACCTGGTCGAGCAGCTCCTGTTTGTCGACCGGCTTGGTGAGGAAGCCGAAGGCGCCCATCTGCGTCGCCTGCACCGCATCCGGAATGGTGCCGTGGGCGGTGAGGATGATCACTTTCAGCCCCGGCCAGCGGTTCTGCAGCTCCTTCAGGAGCCCGATGCCGTCCATCTGATCCATCCGCAGGTCGGTGATCACGAGGTCGGGACGGAAGCGGCTCGCGGCGGCGAGCGCCTGTGCCGCGCTCTCGACCGCCTCGACGTCGTAGCTCTCGGCGCGCAGGCGGATGGTGAGCAGGCGCAGCAACCCGGGGTCGTCATCCACCACGAGAATGCGCGCTTTACGTTTTCCGATCTGGTTCAAGGGCAGCTACCTCAGATTGCGGCGACTCACGGATGCGGCGTGGTGGTGCCGGGCTTGCGCTCATTCAGCGAGCGCTCGATGTTGGCGATCGCATCGAGTTTGGCGTGCGCCTCCTCGAGCTCCTTGCGCAACTTCGCATTCTCATCGAGCTCCGTCTGCAGGCGGCGGTTGGCGCTGGCCATGCGCGCCTGATCGTCGCGCACCGCGTCCGTCTGCAGCCTGCGATTTTCCGCAACCAGCGTCAAATGGTCGTCAATTTGCGAAAGCTCGAGGAAGGCGAGCGCCCGCTCGGCTGGCAGGAGCGATTCGGGATGCGCCATCAGCTCGCGCAGCAGGCCCTGCGCCCGCGGCTGATCCGTCGCCGGGTGGCCGGGCGTCGAGAGGATCAGCGCGAGCTTCAACTCGCGGCTCGGAGTCGGCGCCGTGCCGTAGTCGTTGCGCGCGCTGGCGACGATCTCCGCCTGCTCGGAGGCGCTGCCCTGCACCAGTCGCTGCAGCAGCAGCAGGTACCCCGACACCACGACGGAGGACGTCGATACCGGCTGCGCGGCGACCGGGGCGGGTGTGGCACGGCTGCCCGACATGAGGCCGCCGGTGCAGCCGCTGAGCGCGGCGGCGAGCGCAACCCCGGCCGAGAGCGCCAGGCGGCGTTGATCAGGCGGCGTGCGCATGCGCTTTGGCTTTCGTCTCGCTCGCGGCAGGCCGGTCGCTGCTGCCGGTGCGGATCGGCATGGTGATGCGGAAATGCGCGCCCGGGAACTCCCCGTCGATGATCTCCACGGTGCCCTTGTGGGCGGATACGAACTCCAGCACTACCGATAGCCCGATGCCGGTGCCCTTCACGGCGGTGCTGCGTGCGGCCCGTCCGGTGTAGAAGGCCTCGAAGATGTTCCTGCGATCCTCCGGCGGGATGCCGGGACCGGAGTCGGCGACATCGAGCAGCAGCTGTCCCGAGCTGGCACGGCCGCGCAGGAAGATCGTCCCGCCCTTGGGCGAGTACTTCACGGCGTTTGACAGCAGGTTCTCGAGGATCAGGCGGATCTTGCCGCGATCGGCGACCAGCACGACATCCTCGATGCGCACGTCGAGGCGCACGCGCTGCGAGAGCAGGGTGAGCTGCTGGTTCTCGAGCACCTGCTTGACCAGCGGCCGCAAACGGAACTCGCTGGTCTCGAGGCCGACGCTGGAGGTCTGCCAGGCGCTGAAGGACAGCAGGTTCTCGATCATGCGCTGCAGCTTGATGCCGTTCTCGCGCAGGATTGCCGCCACCTCGCGCTGGTTGGAGTCGAGCTCGCCCACCGCGCCGTCCATGAGCAGCTCAGTCCCCTCGCGGATGTTGGCGAGCGGTGTCTTGAGCTCGTGCGACATATGGCGCAGGAAGCGGTTGCGCTCGTGAGCGAGCTCGAGCAGCCGCTGGCGCAGCCACTCGAGCTGGCCGCCGAGGCGCTCGAGGTCATGCGGTCCCGGCACCGCGATCGGGTTGTTGAAGTTGCCCTGACCGAGCTCGCTGATTGCACGGTCGAGCTGGCGCAGTGGGCGGCCGACGCCCAGCGTGAGCACCAGCAGCGCGAGCAACGCGAGCGGCACCAGCAGCGCCGACTCCCACAGCAGCTGCTGGCGGGCGCGCAGTGTCTGCGCCTCGAGAGCGGCGACCTGGGTGTCGATCTGATCGTTGCCCTGCTGCGCGACCTGCTCGACGAGCTTCGACAGCTCGCTGAAGCGCGTCGAGAGAGCGGCGACGGTGGCACCTGAGCTGCTCGCCGGGGTCGAGAGCACGACGAAGCGGGTGCCGGACTGCAGCTCCCCCAGCTCATCGAGCGTACGCCGCGTGCTCTCGGTCGCATGGCGGCGCAGCTGCTCGCGGGTCAGTGTGAGCCGCTCATCCTCCGCGCGATACACATCGAGGAGCTTCGGGTCGTTGAGTACGTTGAAGAGGCGCGCGGTGCGCTCGAGCGAGGCGATCTGCGCAAACAGCGCCTGGCTGGCGCGCGCGGCGGTCACTCCCTCGACGATGATGCGGTGTCCCGTGTCGGCAAGAATCCGCATCTGCAGCACGGCCGTGAGCACTGCGGCAAGCAGCGGCACGGCCATCAGGCCTATGCCGACCAGCATCAAGCCGCTCAATGACTTGGGGCGTGCCCACCGCATCAGGTCATTCTACCGGGGCGCCGTTTTGGGTGTCTGCGAATAGCGACATACTGTCCGTGATTGGCGACAAGGCCCTGGCGAGCCTCGAAAGAGCACCCCAAGAGGACCTACCAGGGGTCGCGGAGCTGCCGGCGCTCCCATTCCAGCGAGCTGCGCACGATGGCATCGAGATCATCGAGCCGCGGCTTCCAGGAGAGCTCGCTCCGGATGCGCTCGGCACGGGCGACGAGCGCCGCCGGATCCCCGGCGCGGCGCGGCTGCTCCTCAACCCGAAGCTTCACCTGGGCGGCACGCTCGACGGCGGCGAGCACCTGCCGCACGCTGTAGCCGTGACCGTAGCCGACATTGAGCGTGGTGGCGGCACCGCCGCCCCGCAAGTACGCGAGGGCGTCGAGGTGCGCGGCAGCGAGGTCTTCGACGTGCAGGTAGTCGCGTACTCCGGTCCCGTCGGGTGTCTGATAGTCGGTGCCGAAGATCGCGAGCCCTGGGCGCTTGCCGACCGCCGCCTCGCACGCCACCTTGACGAGCAGCGTCGCGTTAGGCGTCGCCTGGCCAATGCGCCCCGAGGTATCAGATCCCGCGACGTTGAAATAGCGCAGTGCCACGTAGCGCAGGGCAGAGGCTGCAGCCACGTCCCGCAGCAGCCACTCGGACATGAGCTTGGAGGTGCCGTAGGGGTTGATGGGCGCGGTGGGTGTGCTCTCGGCGGCGACGCCTTCGGCCGGAGTCCCATACACCGCGGCGGTGGAGGAGAACACGAAGCTGCTGACGCCCGCTTCGACACAACACTCGATGAGCGCGCGCGTCGCACAGGTGTTATTGCCGTAGTACTTGAGGGGCTCGCGCACGGATTCCGGCACGATGGTGTAGGCGGCGAAGTGCATGACGGTATCGACGCCGTGGGTCCTGAGGAGCGACAGCACCGTGTCGCGATCCCCGACCCCGCCGACGATGAGCGGCGCATCGAGCACCGCCCGGCGGAAGCCGCGCGACAGATCATCGAGCACCACCACCCGCTCGCCGCGCGCGCGCAGCTGCAGCACGGTGTGGCTGCCGATGTAGCCCGCGCCCCCGGTGACTAATATGCTGCCGCGTTCCATGTGCTCCGTTTCGAGGTGAGGCCGCGATGAGGCGCAGGCTGCGATGATACGCAAAAGCCCCGGCAGCGACCTGCAGCCTTTCCAGGGTCTCAGCCCGGAGGTGGTGCTGGATGCAGCGGCCGCAGCCGGCCTCGATCCCGACGGGCGATTGTTCGCACTCAACAGCTACGAGAACCGCGTCTACCAGCTGCACGGCGCGCTCGGGCCCCTGGTGCTCAAGTTCTATCGGCCGGGGCGCTGGAGCGACGCCCAGATTCTCGAGGAGCATGAGTTCACCGCGGAGCTTGCGGCCGCCGAGCTCCCGGTCGCCGCGCCGCTGGTGCTGGGGGGCGAGACGCTGGTGCGGTTCCGCGACTTCCGCTTTAGTTGCTTTCCCTGGATGCGCGGGCGCGCACCCGAGCTCGATGCGCCGGAGGCGCGGCAGCTCCTCGGGCGCTCGCTCGCGCGGCTGCACCAGGTGGGCGCGCGGCGCCCATTCCTGGTGCGGCTGCACCTCGGCATCCAGCGACTCGGCTGGGGAGCACGCTCGCAGGTGCTGGAAAGTGAGCTCCTGCCCGCGGGGCTCACCGAGCGCTACTCCTCGGTGAGCGGGGCGCTGCTGGAGCGAGTCACGGAAGGCTTCGCGGCGGTCGGCAGCATCGCCGCGATCCGTCTGCACGGCGATTGCCATCTCGGGAATCTCCTCTGGAACGAGCACGGGCCGGCCTTCGTCGACCTGGACGACTGCGCGATGGGGCCGAGGGTGCAGGACCTGTGGATGATGCTGTCCGGTCCGCCCAGGGAGCAGCAGCGCCAGTGGAGCGAGTTGCTCGAGGGCTACCAGCAGTTCGCCGATTTCGACCCGCGCGAGCTGCGGCTGATCGAGCCGCTGCGCTCGCTCCGCATGCTGCATCACGCGGCCTGGGTGGCGCACCGCTGGAGCGATCCGGCCTTTCCGCGCGCCTTTCCGTGGCTCGGAGAGGAGCGTTACTGGGAGCAGTACCTCCAGGACCTCATCGAGCAGATCGAGGCGATCGACGATCCGCCGCTCCTCGCCGGCAGCGGCTAGACGCCCAAAAATGCCGACCCCGTAGGTGCGCGGCCGGGTCTCCTGAGGTAACGTTCGCGACTCATGCGACAGAGCGCCCTAAGTCTCGTCCTCGCGCTTGGCCTCGGTCTCGCCCTGGGCGCCGCAGGCTGCGGCTCAAAGAGCGACACCGGTAACCCGACCAACCGGGTCAAGGCGGCGACCGTCAAGAAGCCCCTGAGTCCCGCCGACCAGCTGTCGCCGAATCTGGTGCCGGCCGTGGCGACCGGCAAGGCGGGGGCGGGGCTGCTGCAGGTGAAGCTCGAGATCGCCGCACCCCCCGTGGTCGGCGATCCGGTCGACATCGATATGGTGATTCTCCCGAGCGCGGATAACCTGGACCGCTTTTCCGGGACTATTCAGGGGGATGACGGCCTCGATATCGTCGCCGGCGACACCATCGCGCCGGTGGAGAAGCCTGTCTATGGCAACCCGGTCCACCACAGCCTCAAGGTGCTAGCCAAGCACGATGGGATCTACATCCTGACCGCCTCGATGTCGGTCGAGTCAGGTGGCCAGGTCCAGAACCCCGTTTTCTCGTTCCCCGTCATCGGCGGGAACGGCTTGAGCGATACCGGATCCGCTCCCGGTCCGAATCCCGCCAGGGCGCCTACCGCATCCGCGGCGCATTAGCACCCGAGCCGGACGCGGCAGAACCGGGAGGGGGTTCACGGGACAGAAGGTAGGGCCCTCGTATGATGTCAATCGGGCCCAACCGACTTCGTTATGTCAAACACCCGGACCATACGGACGCTCGCCGAGCCCGAGGGGGCGATGCCAGGGCAGACCACGACGCTCGTCCGGGCGGATCCGCATCCGGCTGAGGCGTCTGAGCTGCATCCGGCGCTGCGTGCGCAGCTCAAGGAGCTGCAGCTGCGCACCGGCGGTCCGACGCCGGACCTCGCGATGCTGCTGCGGCTCATCAACGATCACTACCACAGCGCCGAGCGCGAGCGCCGCGGCATCGTCGAGTCGATGCGCCTGATGGCGGATGAGGCGCGCGCGCTCGCACACGAGGCGCGCGAGCAGAGCTCCGAGCACCTGCAGGTCATTCTCGATCACATCAAGGACGTGGTGCTGGCGCTGGATGAGGACGGCGCAATCCGCACCTTCAACCCGACCGGCGAGCGCGTGTTCGGATACTCGCAAGCCGAGGTCATCGGCCAGCCCGTCGACCTGCTGCTGCCGAAGCTCGGCAACGGCGAGACGATTCCCGAGGCGCTGCAGCGCCTCGCCGCCAGCACCGGTGACACCGGACTGGACCTGAAAGCGCGCGAGCTGTGGGCACGGCGCAAGGACGGCGAGACCTTCCCCGCGGAGATCGCCGTCAGCAAGGCGCCGCTGTCGCGGCGCGAGATGTTCGTGCTGTGTCTGCGCGATGTCACCGAGCGACGCGAGTCCGAGCAGGCGGTGCGCGAGAGCGAGGCCCGCTACCGGCTGCTCGTCGACCACGCGCCCGAGGCGATCGTGGTGCTCGACATCGAGACCGGGCGCTTCGTCGATGCCAACGTCAACGGTCAGAAGCTCTTCGGCCTCGAGCGCTCGCGGCTGCTCGAGCTCGGGCCCGTCGACCTGAGCCCCGCCCAGCAGCCCGATGGCTCGCCGTCCGCCGAGCGCGCA
Source organism: uncultured Gammaproteobacteria bacterium (assembly GCA_963804465.1). Lineage (GTDB taxonomy): Bacteria > Pseudomonadota > Gammaproteobacteria > Steroidobacterales > Steroidobacteraceae > 13-2-20CM-66-19. The sequence goes on along the minus strand of CAWDQL010000016.1, from coordinate 270,007 downwards.
CGCGCCTACATCGGGCAGGCGCTCGCCGGTGAGTCACCGGTGTTCGAGTGGGCCCATCGCAGTGCCAGCGGCCGCGACATCATGTGCGAGGTGCGCCTGGTGCGGCTGCCGAGCGGCAGCCGCCGCCTGGTCCGCGGCAGCATCGCCGACATCTCCCAACGCAAGCGCGGCGAGCGCGCCGCGGCCGCCGAGCGCGAGGTGTTCGAGCAGGTCACGCGCAACGCCTCACTGCCGCAGGTGCTGGTCTCCATCACCAGCCTGGTCGAGTCGGCAGGCGTCGGCACGCTGTGCTCGGTGAGCGTGCTCGCCGACGGCGGCCGGTCGTTCGCCTACCTGGTCGCGCCGCAGCTGCCCGATGCGCTGCGTCCCGGCCTCGAGCACGCCAGCATCGACATCCGCCATGGCTCGTGCGCCGCCGCCGTGTATCTCGGCCGCCAAGTGCTGGTCGCGGATGTCTCCAAGGATCCCTTCTGGTCGCAGCTGCGCGAGGCAGCGCTCGCCACCGGTCTGCGCGCCGCCTGGTCGACGCCCATCAAGGCGGCCGGCGGCGGCGGCATGCTCGGCTCGCTCGGGGTGTACCGCGCCGAGCCGGGGCTGCCGACGGAGTCCGAGTCGCAGATCATGGCGCGCGCCGCACAGCTCGCCGGCATCGCTATCGAGCGGCGCCTCGCCGAGGAGGCGCTGCGCGGGAGCGAGGCCAAGTTCCGCGGTCTGTTCGAGAACGTAGCCGAAGGCGTGTACCAGAGCGGCCGCGACGGCCGGCTGCTGTCGGTGAACCCGGCCTTCGTCGAGATGATGGGTTACGACAGCGCCAAGGAGCTGTACCTGCTGCCGAGCGCGGCGGCGCTCTACTGGGACCCGGCCGATCGTGCGGACTTTGTCCGCCGCATCGAGGCCGAGGGCGAGATGCGCGACGCGGAGTTCCTCATGCGGCGCCGCGACGGGCAGCAGCTGGTGATTCTCGAGAACTCGCGCCCGATGCGCGATGCCAGCGAGCGCATCATCGGCTACGAGGGCACGATCGTCGACATCACGGCGCGCAAGCGCGCCGAGCAGGCGATGTTCGCCGAAAAGGAGCGCGCGCAGGTCACGCTGCAGTCGATCGGCGATGCCGTGATCACCACCGATGCGGAAGGCCGCATCGAGTATCTCAACCCGGTCGCCGAGAGCCTCACCGCCTGGAGCCTCGCCGAGGCCCGCGGCCAGCCGCTCGGCGCGGTGCTCAAGCTCGTCAACGAGATGACGCGCGAGCCGATCGGCAATTCGCTCGCCGGCGCCCTGGGGCGCGGCGAGAGCGGCACCGCCACCGACCACACGGTGCTCATCACGCGCGCCGGCCACGAGGTCGCGATCCAGGAGTCCGCGGCCCCGATCTGCGACCGGCAGGGCCGGGTGATCGGTGCCGTGGTGGTGTTCCACGACGTCACCAAGGAGCGCAGGTTGAAGCGCGCGCTCGCCTACCAGGCGAGCCACGACGCGCTCACCGGACTCATCAACCGCCGCGAGTTCGACAACCGTCTGCACGGCGCACTGCTGTCGGCGCAGCGCGGCGAGGGCGCGTACGCGCTGCTCTACATCGATCTCGATCAGTTCAAGGTCGTGAACGACACCTGCGGCCATCAGGCGGGCGACCGGCTGCTGCGCGATATGACCGGGCTACTGCAGAGCCGGGTGCGCACCAGCGACACCATCGCGCGACTCGGCGGGGATGAGTTCGGCGTGCTGCTCGAGGGCTGCACGCGCGAGCAGGCGACGCGCATCGCGGAGGGCATCCGCCAGGCGATCCGCGATTTCCGCTTCGTCTGGGGCACGAGCACGCTGTCGGTGGGAGCCAGCATCGGCATCGTGCAGATCAGCGCCGACACCGAGAACGTCACTAGCGTCATGAGCGCGGCCGACATCGCCTGCTACGCCGCCAAGGACGCCGGCCGCAACCGCATCCACGTGTACGAGGCCGACGGGGTCTCGAACCGCCACCGCGAGATGCAATGGGTGTCGCGCGTCACCCGCGCCGCCGAGGAAAACCGCTTCGAGCTGTTCTTCCAGCCGATCGTGCCGCTCGGGGCCGACACCGCGGGGCCGAAGTTCCACGAGCTCACCGTGCGGCTGCGCGACGATGGCGGCGAGCTGGTGCCGCCATCCGAGTTCATCGCCGCCGCCGAACGCTACAACGTCATGCCGGTGATCGACCGCTGGGTGGTGACGCGGGCGCTCGAGCTGCTGACGCAGCGCTCGCGCCGCGGCGAAGCGCTGCCGCTGCTGGCGGTGAATCTCTCCGGCACCTCGCTCAACGAGCAGTCGTTCGTCGACTTCGTCCTGCAGAGCGTCAACGACCCAAGCGTCGCCCGTGCCTTGTGCTTCGAGATCACCGAGACCGCCGCGGTCACGAGTCTCTCGAACGCGCGCTTCCTCATGAGCGAGCTCAAGCAGCGCGGCTGCAAGTTCTCGCTCGATGACTTCGGCACCGGGGTGTCCTCGTTCGTGTACCTGAAGACGCTGCCGGTGGATTTTCTCAAGATCGACGGCCAGTTCGTCAGCCACGTCGCCCAGGACCCGGTCAACCGCAGCATGGTCGAGGCCATCGGCCGCGTCGGTCACGCGCTCGGGATTGCCACCGTCGCCGAGTGCGTCGAGACGCAGGCGGTGCTGGACGAGCTGAAGCGCATCGGCGTGGACTTCGCCCAGGGCTTCTATCTGGCGCGTCCGGCGCCGCTCGCGCAGCTGCCGTAACGACGGCCGCGCAGGGCGCAGCCGGCGAAAGTCGCGCCTTTCGCCGGCGGAGTCCAAAGTGATGTCCGCCGAAATCGCTTCCGGCGATTTCGGCCAAATGGACTAGAATGCGCGCCTGTCAGACCCAAGCGGGGCCCGCCGTGTGCTACTCAGCCGCCGTCCGTGCGCGCGCAGCGCTCACTCTGCTGGCGTTGCTGTCCCTGCCGTGCCTGGCTGCGCAGTCGGCCCGGCGGGACAGCGGAGGACCCTCAGACGAGCAGGTCGCGACTGAGCTGCGTGACGCGGCGCTCGCGAGCCAGAACATGGCCTGGGACTGGGTGAGCGAGCTCGCCACGCGCTTCGGTCCGCGGCCGGCGGGCTCGGACAACGAGCGCCAGGCGGCGCAGTGGGCCGCGGCGCGCCTGAAGTCCCTGGGGTTCGCCAACGTACACATCGAGAGCTTCCCGCTCACTGCGTGGCTGCGCGGCACCGAGTCGGGACAGATCGTGGCGCCGGTCGCGCAGCCGCTCGTGCTGGCAGCGCTCGGGGAGTCTCCGCCGACGCCTGCCAGCGGACTCGAGGGCGAGGTGGTGATCTTCCCGACCTTCGCTGACCTCAAGTCGGCGCCAGCCGCCTCGCTCACCGGCAAGATCGCGTTCGTGGCCGAACGCATGGTGCGTACCCAGGACGGCGCGGGTTACGGCGTGGTGGTAGCGGCACGCTCCGACGGCCCGGCGGAAGCGGCCAAGCGCGGCGCGATCGCCTTCGTGCTGCGCTCCGTCGGCACCGACAGCAACCGCATCGCCCACACCGGCACCACGCGCTACGTCGACGGCCGCGTGCCGGTACCGGCATTCGCGCTCTCCGCGCCCGACGCCGAGCAGCTCGAGCGTCTCGCCGCGCTCGGCGAGAAAGTGCGCATACGGCTGTTCTCGACCGCCACCTACGTGAAGGACGCGCACTCGCAGAATGTCATCGCGGATGTGCTGGGTCGCACTCACCCCGAGGAGGTGGTGCTGCTGGGCGCGCACCTCGACAGCTGGGACCAGGGGACAGGTGCGATCGATGACGGCACCGGCACCGCCATCATCACGGCGGCCGCCGAGCTCATCCGCGAGATTCCACGCCACCCGGCGCGACGCACGGTGCGCGTGGTGCTATTCGGCTCCGAGGAGGTGGCGCAACCGACCGCCCCCTTCGGGGCCTTCGGCGGCCACTCCTATGTCGACAACCACAAGGCCGAGCTCCCGGGCCACGTGCTCGCCGCGGAAAGCGACTTCGGCACCGACCGCATCTACCGCGTGGCGCTGCCCGCGGGAGTCATGCACAGCGCCTTCGCCACTACCGTGATGCGCGTGCTGCAGCCGATCGGCGTGCTCGCATCGCCCCAGCCCTCCGGTGAAGGCGGCACCGACATCGGTCCCGCGGTCGAGGCGGGTGTGCCGGTGTTCGAGCTGTTCCAGGACGGCAGCCGTTACTTCGACATCCACCACACCGCCGACGACACCCTCGACAAGATCGATCGCGAGCAGCTCGATCAGAACGTCGCGGCCTGGGCGGCGCTGGTGTGGCTCGCGGCCGACAGCGAGGTCGACTTCCGGGCGCCGGCGCCGGCCGTGCCCGCCGCGCCACACTGAGGGCAGTTGCACGCGGCGGGCGGCACCGGCAAGCTGCCCGCATGAGCGAGCCGATTCTCGCCTCCCGCGCAGGAAGCATCTGTGAGCTGCGCTTCAACCGCCCGGAGAAGCGCAACGCCATCACGTTTGCGATGTACGGGGCGCTCGCGCGCGAGCTGCACGCAGCGCTCACCGATGACGCGGTGCGCGTGGTGCTGCTTTCCGGTGCCGGGGTGAGCTTCAGCGCCGGCAACGACCTCAACGACTTCGTGTCAGGACCGGAGTTCACTCCCGCCCACCCGGTGCTCGAGGTGCTGCGCACGCTCGCGACTTACGAGAAGCCGCTGGTTGCCGCCGTGCACGGCGCCACCGTCGGCATCGGCGTCACGATCCTGCTGCACTGTGACCTGGTGGTGGCAGCGCACGGCACGCAGCTCATCATGCCGTTCGTGGCACTCGGCCTGGTGCCGGAAGCGGGCAGCTCGCTGCTCGTGCCACGACTCGTCGGCCAGCAACGCGCGGCGGAGCTCCTGCTCCTGGGTGAGCCGCTCGCTGCCGAGCGAGCGGAGCGGCTCGGGCTCGTCAATCGGGTGGTCGAGGAGACGCGGCTTCTCGAGGAAGCGCGCGCGCTGGCGCAGCGTCTGGCGCAGCAGCCGCCGGAGTCGCTGCGCGCGACCAAGCGGCTCCTGCGCGGCGATCCGGCGGAGCTGCTGGCACGCATCGAGGCAGAGGCGCAGCTGTTCGCCTCAAGGCTCAAGTCGGCGGAATTTCGTGCCCAGGTGCGCGCCGTCTTGGCCAAGGGGCGTGCCTGAATGCCAGCCTACGCGTTCGAGGGATTCACACCGGTCGTCGACCCGCGCGCCTTCGTGCATCCGCTCGCTGTGCTGATCGGCGACGTGGTTGTGGCCGCGGGTTGTTACGTGGCGCCGGGGGCATCGCTGCGCGGTGACTTCGGCCGCATCATCCTCGGCGCCGGCTGCAACGTGCAGGATAACTGCGTGCTGCACAGCTTCCCGGGGAAAGACGTGGCCCTGGAAGCGGATGCACACGTCGGCCACGGCGCGGTGCTGCACGGCTGCAGCGTGCGCCGCGGCGCGCTCATCGGCATCCACGCGGTGATCATGGACGAGGTGGTGGTGGGGGAGGAGGCCATCGTCGGTGCGTCCAGCTTCGTGCGCGCCGGATTTCTCGTGCCGCCGCGCACGCTCGTCACCGGCGTGCCGGCGCGCATCGTGCGCGAGCTCAAGCCAGAGGAGATTGCCTGGAAGGCGACCGGCACGCGCGAGTATCAGGAGCTCGCGGTACGCAGTCTCGCGACGTTACGCGAAGTGACACCGCTCCCGGCCCCTGAGCCGGGGCGGCCGGTGCGCCCGGCCACAGCCACCGTGCCGCTGCACACCATCGAGCGTGGCAGGAAAGCCCCTTGAGGGTTGCCCCCGGCTGCGCGGTCAGTCCGCCGCCGGCGGATCGGCGCGGTCGGGGTTGAGGATGCCGAAGGTCGCCGGGATGCGCGCGTAGAAGAGCCGCACCGGGTGCACCTTGAGATGGTCGAGGAGCTTGTGCGCCTCGTCCTCGGTGACGAGAAATTCGACTTCCACGGTGAGCGTGCCCGCGAGCTCGAAGAAGTGACTCTCGTGCAGCACGTGGTGGCGGCCAAAGCCCGCCATCGCACGAAAGGCCGAGCCGCCGCGGACACCGAAGCGATTGGCCTCCTCGAGCAGCCACTCCCAAGTGAGCCGTCCGCGGTAGCGGTGCCCCTCGTGGACGTAGAACCGCAGGAACGAGCCCTGCATCAGCCCCTCACCCAGACGACCGTGCCGATGCCGGCGAGCGTCATGAGGAGCGAGCCGATGAGGTGGGTCGCCATGGAGGCGAGCGCCCAGGTGCCGCGGCCCTGCTGCAGCAGCGTCACCACTTCCGCGGAGAAGGTGGAGAAGGTGGTGAGTCCGCCGCAGAAGCCCGTGATCACCAGCAGCCGCCACTCGGGCGCGAGCGCCGAGAAGGTCGCGAACAGCGCCACCGCCACCCCGACGACATAGCCGCCGATCAGGTTGGCGGCCAGCGTGCCGGGCGGAATCGGCGGGAACTGCGCGTTGAGGCGCATCCCAAGCCACCAGCGCAACAGCGCTCCGAGGCTCGATCCGACGCTGATGGCGGCGATCGACTTCCACATAGGATGCGCCCTTGTACCGCGGCGTGCGGGCCGCGCGCAACGTTTGCAGTATGCTGTCGCACCCCCTGGGGTGGGCCCGAAAGGAAGAACGATGCGCGATCTCCGCCTGCCGCTCGTCACACTGCTGCTTACGGCTCTCGGCTCGCTGCTGTCGGGCGGCTGCTCGCCGGGATCAGGGCAACCCACGGCGGACGACCGCTTCCGTGCGATCTACGAAGCCGAATGGCGCTGGCGCAAGCAGCAGTGGCCGGGGGGCGAGGACCGCACCGAGCCGGTCGCCGATCACCTGCCCAAGGAGGATCCGGCCACGCAGCAGCAGCGGCGCGCGTACTGGGAGGACACGCTGCGCAAGGTGACTGCCATCCCGCGCGCGGATCTCTCGGCCGACAGCCAAGTGAACTACGACATCTATCGCGCGCAGCTGCAGGTGCTGATCGACAACCAGCGCTTCCGCGACTTCGAGATGCCGGCCAACTCCGATACCACCTTCTGGACCGATCTCGGCTACACCGCGCGCCGGCCGTTCCGCACGCTCATCGACTACGAGCACTGGATCGCGCAGATGCGCGACGTGCCGCGCTACTTCCACGAGGAGATGGACGAGATGCGCGCCGGGATGAAGCGCGGCTTCACGCCGCCGCGGGTGACCATGGAGGGGCGCGATGGCTCGATCACCGCGGTCACCGCGGCGACCCCGGAGGGCAGTCTCTACTACACCCCGTTCAGGGAGATGCCGGGGATTGCGGCGCCCAAGCAGACGGCGCTGCGTGCGCAGGCCATCGATGTCATCAGGACCGTGGTGCAGCCGGCCTACCTCGAGCTCCTCAACTTCATGCGCAACGAGTATCTGCCCGGCACGCGCACCACGCTCGCCGCGGCGGCGCTGCCCGACGGCAAGGAGTTCTACCGCGCCAAGATCCGCGAGTTCACGACGCTCGACCTGGACCCCAAGGCGATCCACGAGCTCGGTGAGTCGGAGGTGGCGCGGTTGCACCAGGCGATGCTCGAGCAGATGCAGGCTACCGGCTTCAAGGGCGATTTCCCCGCGTTCCTGCACTTCCTGCGGACCGATCCGCGCTTCTACGCCAAGACCCCGCAGGAGCTGCTTGAGAGAGCCGCGTGGATCGCCAAGGTATTCGACGGCAAGGCGTCGACTTACTTCGGTTACCTGCCGCGGGCGCGCTTCACCATCAAGCCGGTGCCGGATGACCTCGCGCCCTTCTACACCGCCGGCCGCGGCGGACCTGGCGTCTATCTTCTCAACACCTACGATCTGCCGAGCCGCCCGCTGTACAACCTCACGGCACTCACACTGCACGAGTCGGCGCCGGGGCACGCCTTTCAGATTCCGATTGCCATGGAGCACAAGAACCAGCCCGAGTTCCGCCGCCTGAGCTACATCTCCGCCTACGGCGAGGGCTGGGCGCTCTACTGCGAGCGGCTCGGCGACGAGATGGGCATGTACGAGACGCCCTATGACCGCTTCGGCATGCTCGGCTACCAGATCTGGCGCGCCGCGCGGCTGGTGGTCGACACCGGCGTTCATTCGATGGGCTGGACGCGCGAGCAGGCGATCGACTACCTCAGGCAGTACACGGCGCTGCCCGAGCACGAGATCGGCACTGAAGTGGACCGCTACATCGCCTGGCCGGGCCAGGCGCTGTCGTACTACCTCGGCGAGCGCGCGATCGTCGAGGGGCGCGAGAAGGCGGAGAAGGCGCTCGGCGAGCGCTTCAACATCCGTGCCTTCCACGACGCCGTGCTCGAGCTCGGCTCGGTGCCGTTGCCGGTGCTAAAGGACCGCATCGACCACTTCATCGCCGACGGCGGCAAGGGACCCTATCCGGACATGGAGTAGGGCGCATGACCGAAGCTACCGATACGCTGGCCACAGGCGGCTGCACCTGCCGCGCCGTGCGCTTTTCTGTGCAGGGGAAGCCCCTCATCGTGCACTGCTGCCACTGCCGCTGGTGCCAGCGCGAGAGCGGCGCGGCCTTCGCACTCAATGCGCTGATCGAGGCCGAGCGGGTGGTGCTCCTCCAGGGTACGCCCGAGGTGGTGATGACGCCGAGCGCGAGCGGCAAGGGGCAGAAGGTGAGCCGCTGCCCCACCTGCCGGGTGGCGGTGTGGAGCACTTACGGGGGCGCAGGCGATGCGCTGCGCTTCGTGCGCGTCGGCACGCTCGATGATCCCGACGCCTTGCCGCCCGACATTCACATCTTCACTGAGTCGAAGCAGCCCTGGGTCGTGATCCCGGCCGGGGCGCGCGCCGTCAGCCAGTACTACAAGAGCGCCGAGGTGTGGAGCGAGGCGAGCCTCGCGCGCCGCCGCGCGCTGCTCGGCAGGTGAGACACCAGATATAGATAAACTGCATACAAGAAGGAGAAAATACGATTATTCCTTTGTAGCGGCGACTCTTTAGAATCCGCCGTCAGATGCGGAACCCGACCCCAGCGGTCCCCTACCCACTCGCCGCTCAGCAGCTGCCGTGTTTCGTCGGCGGCGAATTCGTTCACCAGGGCCGCACCTTCCCCAACGTAAGTCCGGTGAACGGCCGCGTGATCGCGACCGTCACCGAGGCCGACGCCGCGCTCGTCGATCGCGCCGTCGAGGCCGCGCGCGCGGCGCTGCGCGGACCGTGGGGACGGCTCACGGTACCGGAGCGCTGCGCGCTGCTGCGCAAGGTCGCCGACCGCATCGAGCAGCGGTTCGAGGAGTTCGTCAGCGCCGAGATTGCCGACACCGGCAAGACCCTCGCGCAGGCGAGCTCGCTCGACATCCCGCGCGGCGCTGCGAATTTCCGCGCCTATGCGGATCTCGCGCTGGCGCGCGCCTCCGAGTGCTTCGAGATGGGTACAGCCGACGGCCGCGGCGCGCTCAACTACACCGTCCACAAGCCGGTCGGCGTGGTGGCGGTGATCGCGCCGTGGAATCTGCCGTTCCTGCTGCTGACGTGGAAGGTGGCGCCGGCGCTGGTGTGCGGCAACGCGGTCGTCGCCAAGCCGTCCGAGGAGACACCGTCCTCGGCCGCGCTGCTCGCGCAGGTCATGCAGGAAGTCGGCGTACCCGCGGGCGTCTTCAATCTGCTGCACGGCTTCGGTCCGAACTCCACCGGCGAGGCGCTGGTGAGCCACCCGGACGTGAGTGCCATCGCCTTCACCGGCGAGTCGGCGACCGGCTCGGCCATCATGAAGAGCGCCGCGCCCACCGTGAAGGCTCTGTCCTTCGAGCTCGGCGGCAAGAACGCGGCGCTCATTTTCGCGGATGCGGATTTCGAGGCGGCGCTCGCCGGCACCCTGCGCTCGGTGTTCGCCAATTGCGGCCAGGTGTGCCTGTGCACCGAGCGCGTCTATGTCGAGCGAGCGATCTTCGAGCGCTTCGTCGGCGCACTCGCAGACGGTGCCAGGCGGCTCAAAGTCGGTGGCCCCTACGAAGGCGCGGACTTAAGTCCGCTCATCTCGCGCGCCCACCGCGACAAGGTCCTCGGCTACTACCGCCTGGCGCGCGAGGAGGGGGGCGAGATCGTCACCGGCGGCGGCGTGCCGCGTTTCGGCGATGAGCGCGATGCGGGGGCATTCATCGAGCCGACTATCGTGCGCGGGCTCGCCGAGAGCGCCCGCTGCGTGCGCGAGGAGATCTTCGGCCCCATCTGTCACGTGGCGCCGTTCGATAGTGAAGACGAGGCGATACGCCTCGCGAACGACACGCGCTACGGGCTCGCGGCGGTGGTGTGGACCTCGAACCTGCAGCGCGCCCACCGCGTGGCGCGGGCGATGGAGGTCGGCATCGCCTGGGTGAACGACTGGTTCCTGCGCGATCTGCGCACGCCGATCGGCGGCGTGAAGCTCTCCGGCATCGGGCGCGAGGGCGGAGCACATTCACTCGCCTTCTTCTCTGAGCCGATGAACATCTGCGTGAAGCTATGAGCGATACCAGCGGCGTGCTCGCCGGCAAAGCGCGCCCGCGCGGCAGCTTCCCGCACTACCGCCGCGCCGGCGATTTCATCTTCGTGTCGGGAACGAGCTCGCGTCGGGCCGATGATTCGATCGCCGGAGTCACCTCGGGAGTCAACGGTCAGCCGCTGCTCGACATCCGCGTGCAGACGCGCGCGGTCATCGAGAACATCCGCGACATCCTCGCGGCGGCCGGCGCGAGCCTTGCCGACCTCGTCGAGGTGAGCACTTTCCTCGTCAGCATGGACGATTTCGCCGGCTACAACGAGGTCTACAGCGAGTTCTTCGGCTTCGAGGGGCCGGCACGCACCACCGTGGCGGTGGCGCAGCTGCCGCACCCGCAGCTGCTGATCGAGATCAAGGCGGTAGCCTGGCAGCCGCGCACGGACGCGGCGCCTTGAGGAGGCAGACGACCATGGGCACGATCGACATTCACACGCACTTTCTGCCGCGCGCCTGGCCGGACCTGGCGGCACGCTTCGGCACAGCCGACTGGCCGTGGATGCGGCACGCCGCTGGCGGCACGGCGATGCTCATGGTCGGCGAGCGCGAGTTCCGCCCGGTCGGCTCCGCCTGCTGGAACCCGGCGGAGCGCCTCGAGCACATGGACCGTGACGGGGTGGACGTGCAGATCATGTGCGTGACGCCGTTGCTGTTCGCCTACCAGCGACCGGCCGCGCAGGCGCTCGAGTGCGCGCGCATCTTCAACGACGCCGCGCTCGAGATCTGCGCGCGTGCGCCGCGGCGCCTGAAGGCCCTGTGCCAGGTGCCGCTGCAGGACACCGAGCTCGCCTGCCGCGAGGTCAGCCGGGCGATGGCCGACGGTCACGTCGGCGTGCAGATCGGCAACCACGTCGGCGCGCGCGAGCTCAACGACGAGGGCATCATTACATTTCTCGAGCACTGCGCCGCGGAGGGCGCGGCGGTGTTCGTGCATCCCTGGGACATGATGGCGCAGGAGCGCATGCCGCGATACCAGCTGCCGTGGCTGGTGGCGATGCCGGCCGAGACGCAGCTCTCCATCCTGTGGCTGATCCTGTCGGGCGCGTTCGAGCGTCTGCCGCGCTCGCTCAAGCTGTGCTTCGCGCACGGCGGCGGGAGCTTTCCGTACCTGCTGGGGCGCGTCGACAATGCCTGGCGCAACCGCGACATCGTGCGCGAGGACTGCCCGAACCTGCCGTCCTCATACCTCGACCGCTTCTCGGTCGATGCCACGGTGTTCAGCCACGACGCACTCGATTTCCTCGTGCGCACGATGGGCGAGGATCGCGTGATGCTGGGCTCGGACTATCCCTTCCCGCTTGGCGAGCAGCAGGTCGGAAGTCTCATCCGCTCCCATGCGACGATGCCAGAGGCGACCCGCGACAAGCTCCTGCACCACAATGCCGCCGCGTTCTTCGGCTTCGAGGCCGCGGCGGCGGTGCACAGTGCTCCGCGTCCGGCACGCCGCCGCGCCTGACGGCGCCGCAAGGCTGACGCAGCGCTGACCCGTTATGATCGGCGCATGAGCTCAGCCCGGCTCGAACGCTGGATCACGCGCAAGTTCCGCCTGCGGCACGTCGAGCTGATCGCGGAGCTGTACGACTGCCGCAGCATCCTCAAGGGCGCGAAGCGCCTCAGCCTCACCCAGCCCACCGTGACCAAGGCGCTGCAGGACGTCGAGTCGACACTCGGCGTGAAGCTCTTCGAGCGCAGCAACCGCGGGCTCGAGCCGACCGCGTACGGGGAGATCTTTGCGCGCCACGCCAAGATCGTGCTGGCGCAGCTGCGGCATGCGGCCGAGGAGCTCGAGAGCCTGCGCGCCGGCTACAGCGGCAAGGTGACTGTGGGGACGCTGCTCGCGGCTTCCGCCAGCATCCTTCCCGATGCCATTGCGCTACTGAAGAGGCAGCGTCCCGCAGTGGCAATCAGCGTGGTGGTCGGCACCTACGACATTCTCATGCCCTCACTCCTGGTCGGCGACCTCGACATGGTGCTCGGGCGGCTGCCCGAGGAGGGCCGCAGCCGCGCGCTGGTGTACGAGGAGTTCTATGCCGAGCCGATCTGCATCGTCACCCGGCGCGGACATCCGCTGCCACGCAGGCGCCGGCTGACCCTCAAGGATCTCGCCAACGAGGCGTGGCTGCTGCCACTCCCGGAGACCGCTCTGCGGCGTCAGATCGAGCGCGCCTTCGTCGAGGCGGGTGCGCCCCTGCCGCGCAACGTGATCGAATCGGTGTCGATCCTCACCAACCGCGCGCTGCTGCGCAAGTCTGACTGTATCGGCGTTATGCCCTATCACGTCGCGCTCGATGACGTGGAGCAGGGGCTGCTCGCCATCCTGCCGGTGAAGCTCAAGAAACTCGAGACTCCGGTGGGCGCGATCCTGCGCGCGCCGGGGAAGCTCCCGCCGGCAGCGAGCGCCCTGCTCGAGTGCCTGCGGCTGGCCGGCAAAGAGGTGCCCCGATGAGACGGCCGCGGCCATGATCGCCTTCGTGCGCGAAGTGAGCCCGTGCCTCGCCGACTGCGAGCTCTCCTTCCTCCCCCGCGTGCCGATCGACGCCGAGCGCGCCTTTCACCAGCACGCCGCCTACGCGGCGGAGCTCGCCGCTCTCGGCTTGAGCGTCGAGTGGCTCGCGCCGCTCGCCACCCATGCCGACGGGGTATTCGTCGAGGACACCGCCGTGGTGTTGCCCGAAGTCGCAGTGATCACCCGGCCGGGCGTGGCGTCACGCCGCGAGGAAGTGACGAGCGTCGCCGAGGCGCTCACCGGCCATCGGCGGCTGGTACGTATCGAGGCGCCCGGGGCTCTTGAGGGGGGCGATGTGGTGCACATCGGCCGCACGCTCTATGTCGGCGCCTCGGGGCGCAGCAACGCGTCGGGGATTCAGCAGCTCGCGCGAGCGCTCGAGCCCTTCGGCTATCGCGTGCGCTCGGTCGACATGCACGACTGCCTGCACCTGAAGAGCGCGGCGACGTTCATTCCGCCCGACATCCTGCTCGCGAACCCGGCGTGGGTCGATCCCGGGAGCTTCGGTACGGCTAAGGTCATCGAGGTCGCGACCGGCGAGGAGTTCGCCGCCAACACGCTTACGCTGGCGGGCGTGACGCTCCTCAACGCCGCCTTTCCCGAGACCGAAAAGCGCCTGCAGGCGGCGGGAGTCGCCACGCGGGCGCTCGACGTGGGCGAGCTGCAGAAGGCGGAAGCCGCGCTCACCTGCATGAGTCTCATCCTCGACTAGGCTTTCCCCAAGACCGCGGGGAGCGCGCTGAGGAAGGCGTCCACCTCGGGCTCCGTACCGATCGTGATGCGGCACCAGCTGTCGAACGGCGCGAAGCGCCGCCCGACCAGAATGTTGCGCGCCCGCATGAGCTCGGTGAAGCGCTTCAGCGGCATCCCGGTATCGAAGAACACGAAGTTGCCCTGCGGCTCGGCGTAACGGAGCTTGAGACGCACGAGCTCGGTGGTGATCCTCAGCCGGCTCGCGAGGATCCGCCGGCGGGTGTCGGTGAGGAAGGCCTGGTCGGTAAGACTCGCGCGCGCGGCACGCACCGCGAACACGTTTGGCGTGGTCATGCGGGCCGCCGCCAGCTCCCGGGCCACGTCGGCACGCGCGATGCCGTAACCGCAGCGGATGCCGGCCATGCCGTGGATCTTGGAGAAGGTGCGCAGCACCACCACGCGGTGCGCGCCCTGGGTGAGGTCGGCCACCGTCGTGACTTCGGGCGCCACCACAAAGTCGAGGTACGCCTCATCGACGATTGTTGTGACGTGGTCCGGCAGGGCCGCCACGAAGGCACGGATGTCGGCCGCGGCGAGCGTCGTGCCCGTGGGGTTGTTGGGATTGCACAGGTACACCGCGCGCGTGCGTGCCGACACCGCCGCTTGCATGGCGGCTAGGTCGTGCCGGAGCTTGCCATCCACGGCCACGAACTTCACCGTGGCGCCGCACCCTTCCGCATAGTGGGTGAGCTCGGTATAGGTGGGCTGGGCGGCGACGATTTCGCCGCCCCCGCGGGCGGCGAGCAGCCCCAACGCGCGCAGCAGCTCGCCCGAACCGGTGCCGGTCACGATGCAATCCACGCTCACGCCCTCGCGTGTGGCGAGCGTCGCCACCAGCGGCGGCATTTCATCGTCGGGGTAGCGGCAGCTCGCGGCGATCGCCTCGCTCACGGCGGCGCGGGCGGCCGGGGAGGGCCCGTAAGGATTCTCGTTCCAACAGAGGATGATCGGGTGATCGGCAGAGGCGGGCCCGCCCTCCGCGGCACGCAGCGCGGCTCGCGGCCCGGCCAGCAGGAGCGCAGAGGCGGTAAGAAGCTCGCGGCGGCTCAGGTTCATGGCGGTCGACTCCGATGGTGTGACGCTACCCGGTCCGTATGCTGGACGAGGCGGGCAGGGCGCGACAAGAGGGCGGCGCGTTCGCGCCGGCCAGGCGGACGGTCGGGCGTGGACACTGGCGAACGGCGGACGCTAGACTGCCTGCGTGACCCAGCCGCGTGCTGCAAGACTGCGGATCGGCGGACCGAACGAGCTCGTACTCGAGCGCGCCGACGGTCGCGCCGAGCCGCTGCATCCCTTGTGGCTGCGCGAGCGCTGCCGCGATCCCGCCAGCATCGACCTGCGGACGCAGCAGCGCCTTCAGGACCCGTCCGATTTCGATCTCGAGCTGCGCGTGACGGCGCTGTCGCAACCCTCGCCGGGGGTGTTCCAGGTGAGTTTCAGCGACGGCCATCAGGCGAGCTTCAGCGCAGCGGACATCCTCGAGGAAGCGGCGCTGGAAGCGAACAGTCCCGATTGTCCCGCGCATCGCCTGTGGGACGGCTCGCTTCAGGACCTGCCACGGGCGCGCTGGCGCACCGATCCCGGCGACGCCGAGCTCATGTCGTGGCTCGAGTCGTTCCTCAGCTTCGGCTTCATCATCTTTGAAGGCGTGCCGTCCGAGCCCGGCATGGTGCTGAAAGTGGGCACGCGCTTTGGATTCACGCGCGAGACCAATTTTGGGGCGCTGTTCAACGTGCGCTCGACCCCGGACGCCAACGACCTCGCCTACACCTCGGTGGCGCTCGACCCGCACACCGACAACCCGTACCGCACGCCCGTGCCGGGCATTCAGCTGCTGCACTGCCTGGTGAACGAAACCACTGGCGGCCTCTCGACCCTGGTGGACGGCTTCGCCGTAGCGCAGGCACTGCGCGCGCGCGAGCCCGAGGCCTTCCGCATCCTCTCCTCGACGCCGGTGCGCTTCAAGTACATCGACGTCGACACCGAGCTCACCGCCAGCGCCCCGCCCATCGAGCTCGACGTCACCGGTGAGCTCAAGGCCATCCACTTCAGTCCGCGGCTCGACTTCGTGCCGCTCTTTCCGCGCGCCGCACTCGAGGCCTATTACCGGGCGCGGCGCCTGTTCGATCACCGCCTGCGCGCGCCGGACTTCGAGATCCGCTTTCTGCTGAAGTCGGGCGACCTCGTCATGTTCGACAACTGCCGGCTGCTCCATGGGCGCACCGGCTTCGACCCCGCCGAGGGCCTGCGGCATCTGCAGGGCTGTTACATCGACATCGACGGACCGCGAAGCCTGTATCGCGTGCTGCGCCGCCGGCGTGCCCGCAGCGGCGACGTGAGGCGCAGCGCATGAGGCGCATGGTGAGCTTCCGCGCCATGAAGGACGGCACGCGCGAGGATTATCTGCTGCTCGATGAGTCCGAGCGTGCCTACGCCTTAGGGCTAGCCGACCGCGTGCTCGAGCAGCTGCGCAAGCTCGATCACTCGCTCGAGGGCTATCCGCTCACCCGGCTCGGACATTCACTGCAGACGGCGACCCGCGCCATGCGCGATCGCGCCGACGAGGAGCTGATCGTCGCCGCTCTCGTGCACGACATCGGCGATGAGCTCGCGCCCTACAACCATGCCGAGTTCGCGGCCTCGATCCTGCGGCCTTACGTGCGTCCGGAGGTGAGCTGGATCGTGGCGCAGCACGGGCTGTTCCAGAACTACTACTACGTGCATCACCTGGGGGGCGATCGCAATGCGCGCGACCGCTACCGCGACCATCCCTGGTATGAGGCGTGCGCGCATTTCTGTGCCACCTGGGACCAGTGCTCGTTCGATCCCGACTACGCTTGCGCGCCGCTCGAGGAGTTCGAGCCGCTGGTGCGGCGGATCTTCAGCCGCACGCCCCACGACCCGCGCTACACCTCGACCCCGGTGGGCTGAAGATCAGCCGCCGCCGCCCCGGGCGGCTTCCTTCGCCGCGCACGTGCCCGACCGTGGCTTGCGAGCCGTCCTCGTGGAGCGTGTACCAGCGGCCGCCCACGAACGGCTCGATGACGGATCTGACCAGCGGCGAGCTTCCCAGGCTGTGAGTCTTCGGCCACCAGCGGTCGATCCCGGCGGTGAATACCTCGAAGGTCCGCTCCGGGCTCGCCTCGATGAAGATCGTCCTGCGGACCGGGGCGATCTCAACGGTGCGATTCACGGCTTCTCCGCTGCCCTTTTGAGGGCGCGCAGCGCGTCGTCCCAGAACTCATCGAGCCAGCGCCGCAGCTCTCCGAGCCCGTCCGGATCGATGTAGTAGACACGGCGCGTTCCCTCGACGCGCTGGTTCACGAGCCCGGCGGCCTTGAGGACCTTGAGGTGCTGCGATACGGCGGGGCGGCTCACCGGGAGCCCGCGCGCCAGGACTCCCACAGACTGCGGGCCCGCTCGCAGCCGCTCGAACACGCGCCGGCGGGTCGGGTCGCTCAAGGAATGCAGGGCCTTAGCGTAAGTCATTGCTTACGGTATGAAACTGAGTGACTCGCCGTCAAGAGGCGGGTAGGTCCTCAGGAGTCGGGGCGCAGCGCGCCGTCCAGCCACTCGATCCAGTGCCACACCGGAACCTCGCTGGCGGCAGCGAGGTGCGTGATGCAGCCGATGTTGGAGGAGAGGATCAGCTCAGGTTGCGGGGCGAGAAGGTGGGCGAGCTTGCGGGCGCGCAGCGTATGCGACAGCTCGCGCTGCAGGAGCGAATAGGTTCCGGCCGAGCCGCAGCACATGTGCGCTTCGGCTACGGGGAGCAGCTCGACGCCGAGCGCGGCGAGCAGCGTCTCGGTCGCGTCTGCGCAGCGCAGCGCGTGCTGCAGCGAGCAGGGCTTGTGCAGCGCCACGCGCAGCGCGCGCGGCGCGGCCCGGGCTCGCTCTAGCTGAGCGCGCTCGGGCGCGAGGAATTCCCCGAGCTCACGTGCCGCGGCGCTCACGCGTCGCGCCTTGTCCGCGTAAATCCTATCGTGCGCGAGCAGCTGCCCATAGTCGCGGACCAGTGCCGCGCATCCGGAGGCATTGAGGACGATGGCCTCGACGCCCGCTTCGAGGTGCCCCCACCAGGCGTCGATGTTGCGACGGGCATCGTCGAGCCCCCCGAGCTGGTCGTCCAGATGGTAGCGGATGGCGCCGCAGCAGCCGGAGCGCCGCGCGATGAGTGCCTCGACGCCGATCGCATCGAGCACGCGCGCGGTGGCGGCGTCGATCGAGGGCACGAGCGCGCCCTGAGTGCAGCTCTTGAGCAGCAGCACCTTGCGCGCATGCCGACGTTGTGGCCAGGCGCCGGCGGGGCGCGCGGGCCGCAGCGTAGTGCGCAGCGCTTTGGGGAGCAGCGGGCGCAGCGCCCGCCCGAGGCGCAGCGCGCCGCCGAACAGGGAGCGCCGGGTGAGTCCTTCGCGCAGCAGCCAGCGATAGAGGGAAGTCGCCGCCGGCCGCTCAACCTGGGCGTCGACGACGGCACGGCCGATGTCGAGCAGGCGGCCGTACTCGACACCCGACGGACAGGTGGTCTCGCAGTTGCGGCAGGTGAGACAGCGATCGAGATGCAGCTGTGTGAGGGGCGTCGCGGGGGCGCCCTCCAGCACCTGCTTGATCTGGTAGATGCGCCCGCGCGGGCCGTCGAGCTCATCGCCAAGCAGCCGATAGGTGGGGCAGGTCGCGTTGCAGAAGCCGCAATGCACACAGGCACGCAGGATGGCCTCGGCGGCCGTGCCTTCCGCGGTGCCTTTGAACCGGTCGGCGAGGCGGGTCTCCATGCTTCTAAACTCCCCCGACCAGGCGGCTGTGATTGAAGATGCCGTGCGGGTCGAAGCGTGCCTTGAGGCGCTTACTGATGGCGAGCACGGCCGGGGAGAGCGGATGGAAGCGGCCGCCGGCCGCACCGCCCCGCCAGTGGAGCGCTGAGCCGCTGGCGGCGGCGGCGATGTGCCGCACTTCGGCCGCTGGCAGCTCGCTCGCATACCAGCGCAGCGCCCCTCCCCACTCGATGAGCCGCGCGCCCTTGAGCGGGAGCGGCGGCGCAGTCGACGGGAGCGACAGGCGCCAGAGATTCGCCGCGGCGCCAAACAGTGCTTGCCGCTGGTGGCGCAGCTCCCGCCACCACCGTAACGCCGTGTCCGGCTCGACCGGCTCGCCCCCGAGGCGCGCACGCGCAGCCTTGAGCGCCGCGGGCGCTCCCGAGAGGCGCAGCCATGCCACCCCGTTCCACCACGCCGTGGCCGAGAGCGGCAGCGGCTCGCCGGCCCAGCGGTTGAAGGCCGCGAGCGCCGCCTCCTCGGCGAGCTCGAAGCGCAGCGTCTGCTCCTCGCGCGGCAGCGGCATCACCTTGAGAGATACCTCGGTGATCGGGCCTAAGATCCCGAGCGAGCCGCACAGCAGGCGCGACACATCGAACCCGGCGACGTTCTTCATCACCTTACCGCCGAAGTGGAGCGTCTCGCCATCAACCGCAAGCAGCGTTGCGCCCAGCACGAAGTCACGTGCCGCGCCGGCGTACGCGCGGCGCGGACCTGAGAGGCCCGCCGCGATCACACCGCCGATCGTCGGATCGGCGCCGAAGCACGGCGGCTCGAAGGCGAGAAACTGCCGCGCCTCGCCGAGCAGCGCCTCGATCTCGGAGAGCGGCGTGCCGCAGCGTGCCGTGATGACCAGCTCGGACGGCTCGTACTCGAGCACGCCGCGATAGCTCGAGAGGTCGAGCGCTGCGCCCTCGCAGCTCTCGCCGTAGAAATCCTTGGTGCCGGCGCCGCACAGGCGCAGCGGGCGCCTGTCCCGATGCGCCTCCAGGACGAGGGTGCGAATCGCCGTGAGCGTCGGCTCCATCTCTTTAGAATCTCGGCAGCTCGGGGTGTCGCGGCGGGGCGCCGCGGCGCACATGCTCCCGGCCGTACTCCGCGCAGCGCGTGAGCGTCGGGATCACCTTGCCGGGATTTAAGAGACCCGGAGGGTCGAAGGCCTCCTTGATAGCGAAGAATGCCGCCCGCTCGGCCGGCGAGAACTGCACGCACATGGGGTTCAGCTTCTCGACCCCGACGCCGTGCTCGCCGGTGATAGTGCCGCCGAGACGCACGCACAGCTCCAGGATCTCGATGCCGAAGTGCTCGGCGCGATCCCACTCCCCCTCCCTGTTGGCGTCGAAGAGGATCAGGGGATGGAGATTGCCGTCGCCCGCGTGAAAGACGTTGAGGCACTGCAGTCCATACCTCCTTTCCATCTGCTCTATGGCGCGCAGCACCTCCCCGAGCTCGCGGCGCGGGATGGTGCCGTCCATGCAGTAGTAGTCGGGCGACAGCCGTCCCGCCGCCGGGAAGGCATTCTTCCTTCCCGACCAGAAGCGCAGCCGCTCCTCCTCCGAGCGCGACACGGCGAGCGCGCTGGCGCCGCTCGCGCGCAGCACGGCCTCCATCGCCGCCACCTCTTCGGCGACCTCGTCCGCGGTGCCATCGGACTCGGCGAGCAGGATGGCCGCGGCGCTCAAGTCGTAGCCGGCCTTAACGAAGGGCTCCACCGCTGCGATCACGCGCCGGTCCATCATCTCAAGGCCCGCCGGGGTTATCCCTGCGGCGATGATGGCGGCGACCGCCTCGCCCGCCTTGCCGACATCGTCGAAGGAGGCCATGACGACCTGCGCCAGCTCGGGCCGCGGCACCAGCTTCAACAACACCTCGGTGACGATCAGCAGCAGGCCTTCGGAGCCGAGCGCGAGCGCGAGCAGGTTGAGGCCCGGTGAATCGAGCGCCGCGCTGCCGAGCTCGATGAGCTCGCCGTCGATGGTGCAGCCGCGCACGCTCAACACGTTGTGCACGGTGAGCCCGTACTTGAGGCAATGTACGCCGCCGGAGTTCTCCGCCACGTTGCCGCCGATGGTACAGGCGAGCTGCGAGGAGGGATCGGGCGCGTAGTAGAGGCCGAACGCTGCGGCCGCTTCCGAGACCGCGAGATTGCGCACCCCCGGCTGCACGCGCGCCGTGCGCGCCTGCCGGTCGAGCTCGAGGATGCGGTCGAAGCGCGCCAGCGAGAGCAGCACCCCCGCTGCGTGCGGCATCGCGCCGCCCGAGAGCCCGGTGCCGGCGCCGCGTGCCACCAGCGGCACGCCGAGGCGCCGGCACTCGCGCACCACCGCGCACACCTGGGCCTCGGTGCGCGGCAGCGCAACCACCAGCGGCTGCGTGCGATGCGCGGCGAGCGCATCGCACTCGTAGGGCCGCAGCTCCTCCTCGCGCACCAGCAGACAGTCGGCCGGCAGCAGCTTACCGAGCGCGCGCGCGACTTCGAGGCGACGCTCGCGCACAGCGCTTGAATCCTGGGGAGCTGGCGGGGCGGTGGCGTGCACGCGGCTATGCTAGAGCCCGTTCTTGATCCGCGTCCAGGTGCGGGTGATCAGCCGCTGGTACTGCGGGTCGAACTCGCCCGGCAGATACAGCCGCGCGCGCACCGCGGGCGGCGGATAGATCGCCGGATCGTCGAGGATCTGCCGGTCGACGAACGCTCGCGCCGCGAGGTTGTCGTTGCCGTAATGGGTGTAGTTGCTGATTGTAGCGATGACGTGCGGATCGAGCAGGAAGTTGATGAACAGGTGTGCGGCATGCGGGTG
Organism: uncultured Gammaproteobacteria bacterium; assembly: GCA_963804465.1. Lineage (GTDB taxonomy): Bacteria > Pseudomonadota > Gammaproteobacteria > Steroidobacterales > Steroidobacteraceae > 13-2-20CM-66-19. Next base: position 248,685 of record CAWDQL010000016.1, on the reverse strand, counting down.
CGGCGCGCCCGTCGGGATCAGGAAGGCGTTGTAGGTGATGTTCGAGCCCTCGCGCGGCACCGTGAAAGCGAGGTGCAGATCGAGCCCGGCCTCGTGTGAGCGCACGACGGCGAAGGAGTAGTCGCTCGACCATGCCATGGCGAGGCACAGCTCGCCCGAGGCGAGCTGGTTGACGTAGTCGTTCGAGTCGAACACGCGGATGTACGGACGCACGCTCATCACCAGCTGTTCGGCAGATTTGAGATCCTCGGGGCGGCGCGAGTTGGGATCGATCCTGAGGTAGGTGAGCGCAAGCTGCAGCACATCGTCGGGAGAATCGAGGAAGCTCACGCCGCAATCGGCGAACCGGGACACGACCCCAGGCTTGAACAGCATGTCGAGGCTGTCGAGCGGAGCATCAGGCATGCGGGCGCGAACCGCCGCGACGTTGTAGGCGAAGCCGTTCATGGCGTGCAGGTAGGGCGCGGCGTAACGGTTGCCGGGGTCCGCCTGCGCCTGCACCGCGAGCACCGCCGGGTCGAGGTTCTTCCAGTTGGGAAGCTCGCTCTTGTCGAGCGGCTCGTACAGACCCGAGCGGATCTGGCGCGCGTACCAGGCCATGCTGGTGCTCACCAGGTCGTAGCCCGAGTCTCCCACCATGAGCTTGCCTTCGAGCGTCTCGTTGGAGTCGAACAGGTCGTAGATGACCTTGATCCCGGTCGCCCGCTCGAACTGCGCGATCGTGTCGGGGGCGATGTAGTCGTCCCAGTTATAGATATGGAGAACCGGCTCTTCGGCCTGCGGTGGCGGGCTGCCCGGGCCGCGCCCGGAGCAGGCGGCGAGCAGGCAAGCGAGCAGGGGAGCGACGAGCGCCGTCCGCACTGCCGATGTCGGGCGCGCGCCCAACGCCTTAGGGCCGCGCCAACTCGGCTCTCACCCACTCCTGGAACTGGCGGATGGCGTATTCCTCGGGCATCAGCACGCCGCTCGCGTGTGGCAGGGCATGGAGCCCGCGCTGGTTGAGCTCGCAGATCGCGGCGTCCTCGCTCATCACGATGTCGGTGAACTCGACCGCGTTCATAATGTTGTGCCGCGAGTCGGCGAGTGTCTCCGGCAGGAACAAGAACTCGATGCTCATCGCAGTGTGCTCAGGCCCGAGCGGCAGCAGGCGCACCACCCGCAGGTAGTCGACGTGCGCCACGATGAACACCGACGGGACGGAGGTCATGTAGATATGGGCGAGCTTGCGGTCGGCGTCGCTCACGTCGGGGAACGGCACGCCGGCGGGCTTGCCGTCCATCGACCAGGACTCGGCTCCCGCGCGCAGGCCCCCGCCGTACCTCGGATCATCGTCCTGCGCGTGGTCCTGCCAGGCCGGATCGTCGCGGCGCTCGAGGAGCGCGCGGCCGAAGATCGGCACCAGTTGCGCGAGGCGCGGATGGACAGCCGGACAATGCAGGCACTCGTTGTAGTTCTCCCAGAACACCTTCCAGTTGCAGTGGATGGTCTTGGTGAGCCAGTGGCCGACGACGAGATCGGCGAGGTGCCAGTCGTCGAGGCGCTCGAGCGGCAGATCGAAGCAAGCCGTGAAAGGCGGCGGCGTGTCGGTGAGCGCGGTGAACAGGAACCCGTTCCACTCGGTCACGGGGAGCGAGTAGAGCGGGAAGTCCGCCATTTCGAAGCCATCGCCGTGCACCTTGGAGGAGGTCTGCACGAGAGCGCCCCTGAGGTTGTAGCGCCAGGCGTGGTACGGGCACACGATCCCGGCGGCCGGGAAGCGTCCTTCGCGCTCGCGGCACAGCGCCGCGCCGCGGTGCCGGCAGGTGTTGTGGAAGGCGCGTGCCACTCCGTCCTCGCCCCGCACCAGCAGCACCGACTGATCGCCGACCTCGAGCGTACGGAAGCTGCGCGCAGTCGCCATGTCGGACGAGCGGCAGGCGTAGATCCAGTGGCGGTACCAGATGCGGCTCAATTCCAGCCGGTGGTGCGCCGGGTCGAAGTACCAGGCCGCGGGGAGGGCCGCCACCGAAGTGGTGAGGCCGGCGTAGCCGGGATCGCGTCGCGCCGACAGATATCTCGTGCTCATCGCCTGCCTCAGGTCGAGGTGGGGGGCTCGTTCACCCTGAAGTATACGGCGTAGCGCTCATCGAAGATGCGGTTGAGGGGAACCAGCGTGAGCTCGCGCGCCTGGCCCAGGGTGCGGAACTCGAGCGCGCCCTGGGGCGCGCTCGTCAGCCAGGTCGCCGGATCGCGCGAGCGCGCGACGATCGGCGCGATGCTGAGCGGCTCGCCCTGGTACTCCGGGACCTTGCGCGGAGGCGTGGGCGCGGCGCGCAGATTCGCACTCGAAAGTCCAGCGCTGCCGAGCCGCGCCGCCAGCACCAGCGGCCCATACATCACCGCCTGCAGCGTCGCGTCGTCCGGCATCGGCGCGGCGTGCAGGCGCATCGGCACGCGCACGGTGAGGACATCGCCCTGCGACCAACGACGCTCGATGCTCAGGTAGCCGGCGCGCGGCGCCAGGCGCAACTGCAGGCCGTTCACTGCGGCCGCGGCGTCCGTCGTCCAGTACGGCACGCGCACCCGCAGCGCAAATCGCTGCGGCCGTGCGCTATGCACCGTGAGGCGCAACGTGTCTTCCTCGGGAAAGCGCGTCTGCTGAGTGAGCCGCACCCCGCGCCCGGCCCAGGTGAGCTCGGACGGCACGAACAGATTCACGTACACGCCGTCGGCGTCGTGGAAGTAGATGCTGTCGCCGAGCTTGGCGAAGGACTCGGACATGCTGCCGGTGCAGCACCAGAAGTCGTGCAGCGGCGTGCCGAAGAGCTTCCAGTAGCCGCTCTCGAGCGGCAGGTAATAGAGCTTGTTGCCATCGGCCGGGTGCTGCACCCCGAGGATGCCGTTATAGAAGGTGCGCTCGTAGTAATCGGCGAGGCGCGCATCCCCGGTCCAGCAGTACACGTGGCGGGTGAGCTTCTGCATGTTGTAGGTGACGCAGGACTCCTGCGTGTAGCCGGAGAGCTCGTGCGCCAGTTCCCCGGGCGGGGTGTTCCACGACTCGCCGTTGCTGGTGCCCCCGGTGCAGTAGCAGCGCCGCTCGGCGACCGTGTGCCAGAAATTCTCGGCCACGGCCCGCTGGCGGGCGTCGCCCGTGACCTCGAAGCCGCGCGCCGCCCCGATGATCTGCGGGATGGTGGTGTTGACGTGCAGGCCCTGGAGCTCGTCGCGTCCCGCCGCGAGCGGCGCGAAGATGCGCTCGCGGTCGAAGCGCTGCGCCAGCGCGCTGAAGCGCGCTTCCCCGGTGAGCGCCGCGAGGTTGTAGAGCAGCTCGTTCATGCCGCCGTACTCGCGCTCGATCACGCGCGCCATCTGGCTCTCATCGAGCGGCTCGACCCAGCGCTCGACCCAGCCTGCCATACCGGTCAAGGTGCTGAGCGCCCCCGGGTCGGCGCTCAGCGTGTGGGTATCGAAGAGCCCCGCCATGATCTTGTGCAGGGTGTAGAAAGGTGCCCACGCGGACTTGCCGGCGCGCAGTCGATCGAACAGCTCCACGGGGAAGGCGCTCAGGTAGCCGCGGCCGTTCGCGGCCTGGCATCTGGCGAGCTCGGCGGCGATCAGCACGCCGCGCTCGCGCAGCGCGGGATCGCCGCTCTGGGCCGAGAGCAGCGCACAGGCCGAGAGATAGTGCCCGGTATAGTGCCCGCGCAGCTCATTCTGCGGTGCCTCCCAGCCCCCGAGCGGTTGCGCCGTGCTCGGCAGGCCCGCCGTGACGCGGAACATGTGCAGCAGGCGGTCGGGATCGAGTGCCAGAAGAAAGCGCCGATTGATCTCGAGCGCATCGCGCACCGGACCGGCAGTCAGGCGCACGGCAGCGAGGTCGAAGGGCTCGACGGCGAAGTGCGCGGGCCCGGGAAGCGCTCCTGCCGGCGTGGTAAGCGCGGCGCGCAGCGCGCGTGGCAGCAGCGGCGCGGCAACGGCGAGCGCGGACAGGCTGAGAAAGCGGCGGCGCGGGAAGGGCCCGGACATCACTGCTATCCTACTACCGCTTCTCAAGGGGGGATCCCATGCCTGCGACTGACCGTCGTCACGCCGTCCTCGAGCTTTGCGCCACGCTGCTCGCCTCACTGATACCGCTCGGCGTGCTCGCCGACACGCCAACTGCGCGCACACCGGTCACCCACGAGAAGCTGTGGATGATGAAGCGCGTCGCCGCTCCGGCGGTGAGTCCCGACGGCAAGTGGGTGGTGTTCTCGGTGCTGGAGCCGGCTTACGACCCGGAGAAAGAGCTGAGCGACCTGTGGCTGACACCGGCTGATGGCAGCTCGCCGCCCCGGCGGCTCACTCACACCCATGCTCAACAGAAGGGAGTTGTCTGGTCACCCGACAGCCGCGCCATCGCCTTCTCGACCAAGCGCGAGGGCGATGATGCCGAGCAGATCTACATCCTCGACCTCGCAGGCGGCGGCGAGGCGCGCCGGGTCACCAGCATCTCGACCGGCGCCGCCAGCCCGCAGTGGCGGCCGGACGGCAAGGCGATCCTGTTCGAATCGACCGTGTACGCAGACGCACTCGATGACGAGGCCAACAAGAAGATCGCCGCCGAGCGCAAGGCACGCAAATACAACGTGCGCGCGTACGAGCACTTCCCGGTGCGCTACTGGAACCAGTGGCTGGACGACCGCCAGCCGACGATCCTGGTGCAGTCGCTGGAGGAGGGTGCGGTGGCGAAGGACATTCTCTCGCCGACCGCCCTGGCGCACAGCGCCGGGTTCGCCGGCGCGCCGGCGGGCGGGACCGCGGTGTCGCTGTCGCCCAACTGGAGCCCGGACGGCAAGGAAGTGATCTTCACGGCGACCACCGAGCGCTGGAACTCCGCATTCGCCCACGTGGGCTTTCACCTGTATCGCCTGCCGGCAGACGGCGCTGCCGAGCCGCGGATGATCACCCCGGCCTCGGGCAGCTACGGACAGGCGATGTTCGCCCCCGACGGTCACTCCTTATTCTTCAAGTACGCGCCGCAGGACAGCGAGATCTACCACCTCGAGCGGCTCATGCACGTCGCCTGGCCGGCGGGGGGCGAGGCGAGTCTCGTGACACACAACTTCGACCACGAAGTCACCGGTTACGCCGTCAGCGCGGACAGCCGCAGCGTCTTTCTGCTGGTGCCCGAGTCGGGTCTGCAGGGGCTGTATCGAGTGGCCGCCGCGGGCGGCGATCCGCTGCGGGTGCTCTCGCCCAAGGTCGGCGGGTATACGGCGCTCGCGATTGCGCGCAAGTCGGCGCGTCCGGCGCTGATCGCGATGTACGGCAGCTCGGTCAATCCCGACGAGGTCGTATCGATCGATGCGGCGGCCGCCCGGCACAGCAGTCTCACGCAGATCGATACGGCGGCGGCGGCCGCCATCGACTGGCAGCCGCCCGAGCACTTCTACTTCACCAGCGCCAGGGGCCGCAGCATCCACAACATGATCTTCCTGCCGCCGGCGTTCGCTGCGAACAAGCGCTACCCGCTGCTGGTGCTGATCCACGGCGGCCCGGCCAGCTTCAACGCCGACCAGCTGGGGCTGCGCTGGAACTACCACCTGCTGGCGGCGCCGGGCTACGTGGTGCTCGCGACCGACTACACCGGCTCGACGAGCTTCGGCGAGAAGTTCGCGCAGCAGATCAAACTCGATCCGCTCAAGACCCCGGGCGATGAGCTCAACCAGGCGGTGGACGAGGCGCTGAAGCGCTACGCCTTCATCGACGGCTCGCGCATGTGCGCCGCGGGCGCGAGCTACGGCGGACATCTCGCCTACTGGCTTGAGGCCACGACCACGCGCTTCCGCTGCATCGTGGCGCACGCCGGCGAGGTCGATCTCACCACGCAGTGGGGCGAGAGCGACTTCAACTATGGCCGCGAGCTCGCCAATGGCGGCCCGCCCTGGGCAGGAAATGCCATCTGGCACGAGCAGAGCGCCATCAGCTACGCCGATCACTGGAAGACGCCGATCCTGCTCAGCATCGGCGAGCGGGATTACCGTGTTCCCATCGGCAACACGCTGGAGGCGTGGAGCACGCTGCAGCGCATGCAGGTGCCGAGCCGGCTGCTGGTATGGCCGGACGCCTGGCACTGGATCCTGAAGCCCGAGGACAGCCGGCACTTCTACGAGGAAGTGCACGCCTGGCTCGCGAAATACCTCAAGGGGGATACGGCGGCGGCGCGACCCTGAGAGCGACCGCGGCGCTGACCATCGACGCGGAGGCGCGGCACGCGCCTCACGCTCAGCCGGCGCTACCGCGACCGGCTGACGCCGTTTCTTTTGGAATGAGAGCGCGCGTCCGGAGGGGCGGGGAGCCGTGACGCAGCGTCGTCCACTCGGGGAAATCCCGGTTCAGCAGGACACTCAGCTCGTACGTCTGCCGCTGCTGGCACGATCGCAGGTAGCTCTCCACATCGGCAGTCGGTACCTTGGCAGGCCGCACACTGCGGACCGCGAGCCGGGTGCCCAGCTTGCGCATGGTCTTGGGCAGGTAGTGTGCGATGCGGGCGTACGCCGGGCTGCGTCTGAGCCCCTCGAGCAGCCCGAAGCCACGTACCTGGTCGACGACCTCCGGCCGCTCGTTCGTCGGTACGCCGATCCGCGGAGCGCGGAACGAAGGGTTGACCTTGAGCCAGCCATACAGGCGACTGAGCTCCCGGACTGGATCGGCCAACAGCTCCTCATAAGTCAGGACATAGATGCGTCCAAGCTCTACGTATGGCAGATACTCCTGCAGCTGCCGCACGTAGTGGCTGACGTCCGTGTACTGGGGATCAGCGCGCATGGCCGCGAGAATCGGCCGGCGCTCGCCCCACCAGCGCACCCGGTGCCAGTAGTGACTGATCGAGCGCTCGATCGGATCGCGCATGATGTAGATGAAGCGCGCCTCCGGGTTGAAATTGAGAATTCTCCGCGGCACTCCGCCGCAGAGGGGTGCGTGGGCGTAGACGGTGCTCGCTTCGGCGATCACGGGCGCACCGCCCGCGTTGGCGAAGAGGCGTAGGTACTCCTGCTCGCTGCGCCAGTACCCCTGCTGCCATCTGTAGTGCCACACGCGGCGCAGAGCCTTGCCGTCCACGAAGTGGCATGGCTCCTTGGGCGAGCTCATGAAGATCGCCGGGTGATCGTCCAGAAGCTCGCTCAGGTGGGTCGTCCCCGACTTCATCGCGCCGACGAGAAAAACGTTTGGGCGGGGCTGGCTCATATGACCTGTCTCGGCCCATTCTAGGCATTTGACAGGCACCCAGTTGTAATCTTTTCCTTAGCTTATGCTAAAAACCTCCAAACTCTTGAAACAGTGCTGAATCCTGACCTCTAGCCTGGCAATTAAGGCCGCCACCCGTCCCTGGAGAAGGCCGGTTGTCCGCCGGGCACCCGGGCCTGTGCGGGCCCGCCAGCCGCTTTAATCCGGGGGCCGCGCGTCGCCCGCGCCGAGCGGCCGCTGCATCAGCACCGTGTTAACCCATCGACCGAGCTTGAAGCCGACCGATGTGAACGTGCCGACGGTCGCAAACCCGAGGCGCCTGTGTAGTGCCACGGAGGCGGCGTTACCGCTGTCGCCGATCACGGCGAGCATCTGCCGCCACGGCCCCGACTCGCAGCGTGCGATCAATGCCTCAAGCAGCGCGCTGCCGATCCCACGACCGGTCAGGCGGTGTGCGACATACACCGTGTCCTCGATCGTGCAACGGTAAGCCGAGCGCGGCCGGTAGGGCGATGCGTAGGCGTAGCCGACCAGCTCGCCGCCGATGTCGGCGGCCAGGCAGGGGAGGCCGCACTCGAGAATCGCGGCGCGCCGCTTCGCAAGCTCCGCCGTCGGGGGTGGTATTTCCTCGAACGTCGCCAGGCCATGGAGTACGTGGTACCCATAGATACGCTGCGCCCCGGCGAGATCCTCCTCCAAGAGGTCGCGAATGCTCACCGCGGGAACCCGCGGCGAATGCAGTGTCCCTGTCTGATGGCCTGTCACGCCCGGTGGCAGTGCAACCGTTATGCCACGGCGCGCGCGCGACCACGCGGGCTTTAGCCCGTGCGGCAGCGCCGTGCGTGCGCATTCACGGCGCAAAGCCTCAGGTCCTGCACCATGGAAGTGCGGTGCCCTGGCACCGATATCGGTAAGTGGCTACTTACGATAGACTCCGGCCTGTGATGTACGAGCTCGGCACGTTGGTCCCGAGCGATGCGAAGGAGTGGTCTTGTGCTACGGAAATTCCTGTCCGGAATCTATCTGCTCACCGCGCTCAGCGTCGGCCTCGGTGCGTTCGGCCACGGCAGCCAATGGTCGCGCCACGTGCTGCCCGGCCTGAAGGGTGTCGGTGTGGACGTGGTCAGTGTTCTCGCACTCGTCTGGTACTGGGTGAGCGGCGCCATGTTGGTGTTCGGAATGCTGCTGATCCTCGCCTGGTGGCGCAGCGGGCGAGGGGACTCGACGCTCGCGTTCGTTCCCTGGAGCGTCGGCGCGTTCTACCTCGTGGAGGGCATCTGCGGCGCGGCGTACGTTGGAGCGTTCTTTCTCGTGTTCGTGGCCCAGGCGGTGCTGCTCCTTGCGACGACCTGGGCGCTGCGCCGGCGCGCGCTCAGTGCACAGGCGGCTTGACGACCGAGGCGAGGCCGCCTCAGGGCTTGGACTTGAGAGTGGCCTTGGCGAGCTGATCGAGTTGCGTCACGGCGGCGCGCGTGACGCCGAAGATCTGGCGCCGGCGCCGTCCGAGCGCCACCCAGGCTTCGAGCGTCTCGATGCCCTCCGCGCGCAGGCGCTCGAGGATCGTGTTCGGCAACTCAATGGGCAAAGCGTGCGACATGGGGGTCAGTTTTGTTAATTCCGCTCGCTTGCCAAGGCCAATTTGACATCATCCGGAGGCAACTCCCGAATCGGTGAAGCACTTCTCAGCAGGTCCGATACGCAGTTCTCAGCCGGAGTCATCAGCTGAGCGGGGTCAGGAACCGATCCGCACGCGGGGTGTAGTGCCGGTCGGGATTGAAGGAAACCACGACCCGCGTAGCGCGCCCGATGATGTCGCGACGCGGCACGAATCCGAAGTAACGGGAGTCGGCGCTGTTGTCGCGGTTGTCTCCCATCATGAAGTACATCCCTGCAGGAACCGCCAGCGGGCCGAGGGAGCGTGGCGCCGCGCGATCCGGGAGAACCAGCACGTCGTGAGGATGACCTAAGCCCGCCTCGCGCAGCAACAGCGGATGGTGCGCAGCGGTCGAGGCGAGCAGGGCGCGCAGACGTTGCGCATCGCCGCGCGTGTAGTGTGCCGTCTGACCGTTGACGGTGAGACGGTCATCCTGGAGCTCCACGACATCGCCTGGCACGCCGACCACGCGCTTCACGAGCGATGTGCCGTCGACGGGGGAATCGAACACCACGATGTCGCCGCGCGCGGGAGCATCGCCGTCGGTGAGGTGCACACGGGTGAAGGGAATCCGCAGTCCGAACACGTGTTTATCGACCAGCAGCCGGTCGCCCTCGAGGATGGTGGGATTCATCGAGCCCGTGGGCACCGTGACCCAGTCCGCCCATGCGGAGCGGAAACCGAGCATCAGCACGATGAACAACAGCGTGTTCCTGTAGTCGCGCCACAGGATGGCGAGTCTCCTGAGTGTTGCGGCTCCCACGGGCGGTTCTCCTTACAACTGCCTGATTTGGACCCGGTGCTGCGTCGCCGGTTCCTTTTGTTGCGCCTGGTCAGCGTGCGCGCAGCTCGACTTCCGCCTCGACCTCGACCGGGATCCGAAAGGGCAGCTCCGCCATGCCGACGGCGCTTCTGCTGTGCGCGCCGACCTCCGGGCCGAACACCTCGAGGATGAGGTCCGAGAAACCGTTGATCACACTCGGCTGCTGCGTGAAGCCGGGTGCGGAATTCACCATGCCGAAGACGCGTGACCAGGCGGCGACGCGATCGAGATCTCCGAGCGCGCGTTGCAGGCTGCCGAGAACCGACAGCGCCGTCAGGCGCGCCGCCGTGTAACCCTCATCGAGGGTGAGGTCGGTTCCGAGCTTGCCGAGTGGCCGGGCAAACGAGCCGTCCGGGCTCTGCGGCCCGTGCCCGGAGATGAGCGCCCGGTTACCGACCACTCTCACGAACTGGAACGGCAGGACCACCCCCGGGGGCGGCCGGGTCGGCGGCGGCAGGCTGAGTTTGAGCTCGCGCAGGCGGTCTTCGATCCGGGACATGGGTCGCTCTCCTTTATCACGGCGCCGGCAGATCGCGGCAGTGTAAGACCGGGGGAGGGTGCGGGCATTGAAATCCGCCGCGGCCCTCCCAAAGCAAGGCGCATGGCCGATACCCTGCACATCGTCTGTCCCCACTGTACGGCGACCAACCGGATGCCGGCGACGCGGCTCGCCGAGACGCCGAAGTGCGGCCAGTGTCATCAGCCGCTGTTCACCGGGCATCCGGTCGAGCTCACCGCTGCGAGCTTCCAGCGCTTCATCGAGCGGAGCGACCTGCCGGTGGTGGTGGATTTCTGGGCGCCGTGGTGCGGACCCTGCCGGATGATGGCGCCGGAGTACGCCGCCGCAGCCCCGGAGCTCGAGCCGCAGGTACGCCTTGCGAAAGTCGACACCGAGGCCGAGCCCGAGCTCGGCGGCCAATTCGGCATTCGCAGCATCCCCACCCTGGTGTGCTTCAGGGGCGGCCGCGAGATTGCGCGGCGCTCGGGCGCCGTCTCCAGGGCAGAGATCGTGCGCTGGGTGCGATCGCTCAGCTGACCGGTCGCGGCGCCAACTCGCGGGAACGCGGGGTGCGTGCCATGATAGCCGCCCCCAAAAGTCGCGAGGTGATCAATGGACAAGCGGCAACTCATCTCCCTGCTTGCGTGCATCGCCTCGATGCCCGCGTTGGCTGCGTTGCAGGCGGGGGTCAGTGCGCCGGCATTTACGGCGCAGGCATCACTGGCGGGTAAGCCGTTCACGTTCTCGCTGAAGGACGCACTCGCGAAGGGGCCAGTGGTCGTTTACTTTTACCCGTCCGCCTATACCGGCGGCTGCGACCTGCAGGCGCACACCTTTGCGGTCAACAAGGATAAGTTCACCGCCGCCGGCGCGACCATCGTCGGCGTGTCTCTCGACAGCATTCAGCGCCTCAATGACTTTTCGGCCGACCCGAACTACTGCGCGGGAAAATTCCCGACCGCCTCAGATGCCGACGGCCGCATCGCCAAGTCCTACGAGCTGCAGGTGCGTCAGGGGCCGCCCGGACTGAAGGACGTGCGCGGTGTCGAGATCGGCCATGACTTCGCCGAACGGACGACGTTCGTGCTGGCGAAGGACGGCAAGATCGCCGCGACCATCACCGGCGTTGCGCCCGACAAGAACGTCGAGCAGGCCCTTACGGCCGTGCAGCATCTGACCGCGAACAGCCCGTAAGACAAGCCGTTTTGGGCCGAGCACCGGGCCCGTGGGCGGGTGGGGCTGACGGTTGCGCTCACGCTGCGGGTGAGCCGGCGCCGGCGCGCTTTCGGCGGTCCCGAGGAAGGCATATATTCCGGCCAACGCGGCTCTCCGTGCGGGTGCAGTCATGCGGTATCGACTCGACATCAATGGCGCCGTTCGGGAAGTCGATGTCACTTCCGAGATGCCGCTGCTCTGGGTGCTGCGCGATGAGCTGGGGCTCGTCGGTGCCAAGTACGGCTGCGGCGCGGGGCTTTGCGGTGCCTGCACGGTGCACGTCGACGGCGTCGCGCAACGCTCCTGTCAGCTGCAGGTCGGCCACATCGGCAAGGCCAGGATCCACACGATCGAGCATATCGGCACGACCGCAGTGGGCGAGCGACTGCAGCAGGCGTGGCTCAAGATCGATGTGATGCAGTGCGGCTACTGTCAGGCCGGGCAGATCATGTCGGCCTGCGCACTGCTCGTGCGGACCGCGCAGCCGACTGAGGATCAGATCAATGCCGCCATGGCGGGCAACATCTGCCGCTGCGGCTGCTACAACCGCATCCGCAGCGCGATCCGCATGGCTGCCGGTATGGAAGAGGAGAGCGGCCATGTTGCATGAGCCGCTGAGCGCCGGCCTCAGTCGGCGTACGGTATTGAAGGCATCACTGCTTGCCGGCGGCGGGCTCGCGCTCGATGTACTGATCCCGTTCCCGGCGATTGCGCTGGGTATCGGTGAAAAGGAAGGGGCAGCGGCGGCTGAGCTGTCCGCCTTCGTCTCGATCGCGCCCGATGGGACCGTCACCATAATGTCCAAGAACCCCGAGATCGGACAGGGCATCAAGACCTCGCTGCCGATGATCGTCGCCGACGAGCTCGACTGCGACTGGAGCCAGGTGCGCATCGCGCAGGCCGACGTCGATCAGAAGCGCTATGGGGAGCAGTACGCGGGCGGCAGCACCGCGACCACGAGAGACTGGTTGCCGATGCGCAAGACGGGTGCCGCGGCGCGCGCCATGCTCGTGCAGGCCGCCGCGGCCAGGTGGCACGTGAATGCGGATGAACTGACCACGGCCAAGGGACGCATTCACCACGCGGCCAGCGGGCGCTCGGTCGGCTACGGGGAGGTCGCGTCCGCAGCCGCAGCCGTGCCGCCGCCCGACCTCGACAAGGTACCGCTCAAGGACCCCAGCCGGTTCACCATCATCGGCCGCCCGCTCGTCGGTGTAGACAGCCACAGGATCGTGCGCGGCCAGCCGATCTTCGGCGTCGATACACGCCTGCCCGGCATGCTGTACGCGGTCTACGAGGTTGCGCCCGCGCACGGTGGCCGACTCGTCAAGGCCGACGTCGAGGCGGCGAAGCTCTCGCTCGGCGTCAAACACGTCGTGCCGATCGTCGGCAACGGCGATGCCGACTCAGGTTTAGCCGATGGAGTTGCGATCGTGGCCAGCAACTGGTGGCTCGCCAATGAGGCGCGCTCGAAGCTCGCCGTGGACTGGGACCTGAGCGCTGCGAAAGGGCACAGCTCGTCGGTGTACCGGGCCAGAGCCGATGCCGCGATCGCAGCCGGTAGCGGCGCGGATCTGCGGATGGACGGCGATCCGACGGCAAAACTCGCCGCGGCGGCCAAGCGCGTCACGGCGCGCTACGACTATCCCTTCATTGCGCACGCGCCGATGGAGCCGCAGAACTGCACGGCTCGCTACGCCGATGGCAAGCTCGAGATCTGGGCGCCGAGCCAGACGCCGCAGCGCGGCCTCGACCAGCTGCACAAGGTATTCGGCATCGAGCCCGAGGCCGTGACCTTGCATCTGAGGCGCGCCGGCGGTGGCTTCGGGCGCCGGCTGGTGAACGACTACATGGTGCAGGTGGTGGCGATTGCCAAGGCGATACCCGGCGTGCCGGTTCAGCTCATGTGGTCGCGCCCGGACGACATGCGACACGATTACTACCGGCCCGGCGGCTGGCACAGCTTCGAGGCGGGCATCGGGGCGAACGGCGAGCTCATCGCATTCAGCGACCACTTCGTGACCTTCGGCGACGGCAAGACTCCGGCGCGCGCCGCAGGCTTCAACGCCGCGATGCCGCCGGCCGGACTGATCGAGCACCTGCGCTACAGCCAGACGATGATGCCAACCGTCGTGACGACCGGTGCACTGCGTGCCCCGGGCTCGAACGCGCTGTGTTTCGTCTCGCAGTCGTTCCTCGACGAAGTGGCGCTGGCCGCGGGCACCGAGCTTCCGCCGCTCATGCTGTCGCTCCTCGGCGAGCGTCGCGAGATCGCGCCACCCGGCGGCGGCGTGGCTTTCGACACCGGACGCGCCCGCGATGTGATCGAGAAGGTGGTGCAGACCTCGGACTGGTCACGCAAGCCGGCGCAGCAAGGCCGGGCCAAGGGATTCGCGTTCTACTTCTCGCATCGCGGCTACTTCGCCGAGGTCGTGGAGGCGAGCGTCGCCGGCGGCAGGGTCACGGTCCACCAGGTGTGGGTCGCCGGCGACATCGGCAGCCAGATCGTCAACCCAATGGGCGCCGAGAACCAGGTGCGCGGAGCTGTGATCGACGGACTCGCGCAGGCGCTCGCGGGTCAGGCGATCGAATTCGTCGACGGTGTCGTGCAGCAGAGCAACTTCGACGACTTCCAGCTGGCGCGCATGCCGATGACGCCGGAGATCGAGATCGCGTGGGTGAGATCCGACAAGCCTCCCACCGGGCTCGGCGAGCCGGCATTGCCGCCGGTGATTCCGGCGCTGACCAACGCCATCTTCGCAGCCACGGGCACGCGCATTCGCTCGCTGCCGGTGCGCTTAAGCGCCTGAGCGCCAGCGAGTCTGCGCCTGTGCGGCGATTCGCGAGGCGCGCGCCGCTTGCCGGTGCGCGCTGGACGGTTGCCGGCTACTGCAGTCCGCTGCGAACCGAGGTGATCCGCTCCGTGTTGAAGCCGAGCCAGTGCATGCGGCCCGCGTAGCGGGCATGCTCGACTTTGATGCAGCGATCCATGACCACCGACAGGCCGCCGTTCTCGGCGATGCGGGCGCCTTCCTCGTTGATCACCCCGAACTGGCACCACAGGCACTTGGCGCCGATCGCCACGGCGTCGGTGGCGATTCCCGGCAAGGCTGCCGGAGCGCGGAACACGTTGACGACATCCACCGCAACGGCTAAGTCCCGCAGCGTGGCAAAGCTGCGCTCGCCGAGGATCTCCGACTCGCGCGGATTCACCGGGATCACCCGGTAGCCGTGCCGCTGCAGGTAGAAGCCGACGAAGTAGCTGGCGCGCAGCGGGTTGTTCGAAAGCCCGACGATGGCGATTGTCCTGGCGGCGAGCAGCACGCGCTGGATCGTCAGCGGATCCTGGTAGCGCTTCAGATCGAAGGTCGTCATTGCGCGTCCCCCACGGAGCGCTGCGCACGCGCGCGAGCGAAGCCCTGCTCGAGGTCCCAGATCAGATCGTCGGCGTCCTCGATGCCGACGGACAGTCGGATCGTCCCCGGGCCGACGCCGGCCGCCGTGAGTTCCTTTTCATCGAGCTGCCGGTGCGTGGTGCTTGCCGGATGGATGATGAGGCTCTTGGCGTCGCCGACGTTCGCGAGGTGCGACCAGAGCGTGACGCCGCGAATGAATTCCTGTCCCGCCTCCCGGCCGCCGCGGATATCGAACGAGAACACCGCGCCCGCGCCCTGCGGCAGGTACTTGTCGATGAGACGGCGGTAGCGACTGCTGCCGAGGCCCGGATAGCTTACGTTGGACGCCAGCTGGTGGGACGTGAGGTAGCGGGCGATAGTGCCGGCATTCTCGACGTGACGGGCCATGCGCAGCGACAGCGTCTCGAGCCCCTGCAGGAACAGGAACGCATTGAAGGGGCTCATGCAGGCGCCGAGATCGCGCAACGTCTCGGCGCGCAGCTTCATGAGGTATCCGTAGGTGCCGAAGGTCTCGTGGAACTGCAGGCCGTGATAGGCAGGCGAGGGCTCGGCGATCACCGGGAAGCGGCCGTTCGACCAGTTGAACTGCCCCGAGTCGACGACCACGCCGCCGATGCTGGTGCCGTGGCCGCCGATGTACTTGGTCGCCGAGTGCAGCACGATGTCCGCGCCCCACTCGAGGGGACGGCACAGGTACGGCGTCGCGAAGGTGTTGTCGACGAGCAGCGGCACCCCGTGCTCGTGCGCCACGGCGGCGACGGCTTCGATGTCGAGCACATTGCCCCCGGGGTTGCCGATCGTTTCCCCGAAGAATGCCTTGGTGTTGGCACGCAGCGCCGCCTTCCAGGCGCCGAGGTCGTCGGGATCGACCCAGGTCAGGTCCACGTTCATCTTCCGCAGTACGTGCTTGAACTGGTTGACCGTTCCGCCGTAGAGCGCCGCCGACGACACCACATGGTCGCCCGGCAGGAGCAGGGTGAAGAGCGCCGCGGCCTGCGCTGCCAGGCCGCTCGCGAACGCCACCGCACCGCAGCCACCTTCGAGGCTCGCGACGCGCTCCTCGAATACGGCCAGTGTCGGGTTCATGATCCTCGAGTAGGTGTTGCCGTATTCCTGCAGGTTGAAGTAGGCGGCCGCCGACGCCGGGTCCTCGAACACGTAGCTCGTGGTCTGGAAGATCGGTACTGCGCGCGCACCCGTATTCGGGTCCGGACGCTGGCCGGCATGAACCTGACGGGTCTCGAAGCCGAATTGACGCGCTGCTTCCACGGGCGCGGCTCCCTGACGATGGACTCAAGCGATCATAGGCTTCTGCTGCGCTGCCACCAATTGGCGCTGGTAACCCGCTTATAACCGATCGGTCATGGCGTCATGCCGACGTCGCATGTACGCTTTGCCACTGGAGCGTAGGTCGATGGCGCTGCCCGTGCGCAGCCCTGTCGGCCCGATGTTCCCCACTCATCCAGGAGAAACAGACATGGCACAGTCCAGTGTCAATAATGGTGTCAACGTCCAGGCACTCCTCGACGCAAGAGAGGCGCTGAAGAACGCGCCCGCAGCCGCCGAGTTCACCTGGCGGGCAGCGTGCAAATGGAAGAACGGCACCCACTCCCAGTCGACGGTGCTGGGATTCCATGGGCTCGGCCAGGAGCAGACCCACAAGACCGAGTTCTCGTTCGAGACCGACCACCCGGAGGTCTTCGCTTCCGAGGACCATGGTGCGACCCCGGTCGAGCTGGTGCTCGTCGGTCTGGCGAGCTGCCTGACGGCGGGCGTCGCCGCGGTAGCCCAGAACCGCGGCATCCAGCTGCGCTCGGTGGAAGCGCGGCTCGAGGGCAAGATGAATCTTTACGGGATCCTCGGCATCGACAGCAACGTTCGCAACGGCTACGACGACATCAAGGTCACCTTCCATATCGATGCCGATGCGTCGAAGAAGGACATCGAGGCGCTGGTTGCACAGTCGCAGAAGCGCTCGGCGGTGTACGACATCGTGACTAATCCGACCAACGTGACGGTCGAAATCGTCTAGCGGAGGCGCGGCGGGGCGCGACGGGCTCACCATCGAACACCTGACCACGGTGGTCATCGGAGCCGGGCACACCGGGCTCGCGACCAGCCGCGTTCTCAGCGAACACTCGATCGACCATGTGGTGCTCGAGCGGGGCGAGGTGGCGAACTCCTGGCGGCGCGAGCGCTGGGAGTCGCTGCGCCTGCTGACCCCGAACTGGCAGAGCCGGCTGCCCGGCTATCCCTATCGCGGCAACGACCCGGACGGCTTCATGACCATGCCTGAGGTGGTGGAGCACATCGCCGGGTTTGCCGCGGCGCGCAACGCGCCCGTGCGTACCCACACGTGTGTTACGGCCGTGCGCCGCATCGATGGCGGTTACCGCGTCGCGACCGACGGCGGCGAGCTCCGTTGCCGCTGCGTGGTTGTGGCCAGCGGCGCCGCGAACATCGCGCGTGTGCCGCAGCTGCGGGCGGCAGTGCCGCCGGGCGTCGAATGTGTCACGCCCTTCGGCTACGGCAGCCCGCAGCGGCTGCCGCCCGGTGGCGTGCTCGTCGTCGGCGCCTCGGCCACCGGTGTGCAGCTCGCCGATGAGATCCAGCGCTCGGGGCGGCCGGTGACACTGTCGGTCGGCGAGCACGTGCGGCTGCCGAGGAACTACCGCGGGCGCGATGTGCTCTGGTGGATGGAGACTTCCGGCGTGTGGGGCCAGCGCTATGATGAGATCGACGATCTCGAGCGTGCGCGCAGGCTGCCGTCGCCGCAGCTCGTCGGCACACCCGAGCACAAGAGTCTCGACCTGAACATTCTGCGAGCAGCGGGGGTCGAGATCGTCGGCCGGCTCGGCACCATCCGCGACGGTCGCGCGCTCTTTTCCGGAGGGCTTCGCAACCAGTTCGCGCTCGCCGACCTCAAAATGGACCGCCTGCTCGATACCTTCGACGCCTGGGAGCAAAGCGACGCGGCGGACATCGAGGTTGGCCCGCCGGAACGCTTCGAGCCGACCCGCGCACCCGAGGCGTCCCGGCTGTCGCTCGACCTCAACAGCGGCGAGATCCGCTCGATCGTCTGGGCCACGGGCTTCCGTCCCGACTATCGCTGGCTCGAGCTGCCGGTGTTCGACAGCCGCGGCGAGCTGCGGCACGATGGTGGCGCGGTGGTTGGTGCGCCCGGACTGTACGCCATCGGCCTGCCGGTGCTACGGCGTCGCAAGTCGACGTTCATCCTCGGCGCCGAGGATGATGCGCGCGACATCGTCGGTCAGCTTACGCGCGATCTCGCGGGGTCGCGGGCCTGACGAACGGCAAGCCGCGGCGTTCAGGCGCCAGTCCGGCCAGAGCTACTCCCCGGTTGTGTCGCGGGGTCGATATACGGCCTGGCGAACCATCTCGATGGCCGCCTTTGCGATTGGCTGCTGGCCGTCGTTGGTCAACACGCTGAACGCCAGTGCGATCCCTCCGATTCGTACCACGCCTTGCGCGAGGTACTTCCACTCCTCGGGCGCCGGTGCTTTGTCAGTCGCGACGAAGAAGTAACCGCGGCAGGTGGGACCGACCAGATCCTTGAGCAGCAGCTGCTTCTCTACGGATTGGGATTCCAGCTTCCTGGCGGACGCCGAGACCATCGCGCGAATTGCGACGTCGTCTGGCACCGTATTCTCAGGCTTCGGTGCGGTGATGGGCGTGATCAGGACATTGAAGGACGCGCCGCTTCGAGCCGAGAACCACAGCGCAGTGGGCGCACCGGGCTGCGGCGACTTTATCTCTTCTTTCCAGTCGTCCGGGACTGACAGAAGCAGCCGGCCGTGATCGGGCAGGGGATACACATGTACGGACGACGCGGTCGACGATGCCGCCGCGCCGGATAACGTTGTGACTGAGAACAACGCGGCAAGGGCGAGCGGCGTGAGCGTACGCATTGACACTCCTTCAGCGATTGGCGGCTCCAGACTGGCGATCAGTGGGCTCGCATCCGCGAAAGAATGCCAGATTCAAGCGCTCTCACCGTGTGAGGTAGTCGAGGGTTTCATCTGGCGAAGCACGCGCTGTGTGGTCGCCCGGCATCACTTCAACCTCCGAGGACCACTCGCAGGCTGTGGGTGTTACCGTCGTCCACCAGCGGGATGCGCGTTTGGGAACCCGAGGGCAGTGTCTTGCCATTCAACTCGGCGAGCGCTATGCCGCGGCTGACGCCGAGCGGGTTCTCGATCAGAATTTCGTAGCGCGCAGCGCCATACTTGAACACGATTTCCAAGCGCGGCCACCTTTCGGGGATGCACGGACTCAGCAGCAGGTTAGCTCCTTGTACGCGAAATCCAAGGATCGCCTCGAGGCCGGCGCGATACATCCAGCCGGCAGAGCCCGTGTACCAGGTCCAACCGCCACGCCCGACGTGCGGAGAGACTGAGTACACGTCTGCAGCAACAACGTAGGGCTCGACCTTGTAGCGATGCACATCGGCGCGGCTGCTCGTGCGGTTGATGGGATTGAGGAGTGAGAATAACTCCCAGGCATTGTTTCCCTGACCGAGCAGCGCATACGCGATCACCGACCAGGTGGCGGCGTGTGTGTACTGCCCGCCGTTTTCGCGAATTCCGGGCGGATATCCCTTGATATAGCCCGGGTCAGGCACGGCCCGATCGAAGGGTGGTGTGAAGAGCAATGCCAGGCCCGCGTCACGCCGAATGAGACGGCTCTGTACGGCGGTCATCGCACGCGCGGCGCGGATTGGGTCTGCGGCCGCGGAGATGACGCTCCAGGATTGCGCGATGGAGTCGATCTGACACTCGGCGTTCGTGGCCGATCCGAGCGGCGTTCCATCGTCAAAGTAGCCGCGTCGATACCAGTCGCCATCCCACGACTCTCGCTCCAGCGCGCTCCTGAGCGCTGTCGCGTGCGTCAGCCACTGAGCCTCGCGCACACCCTCATGGCGTGCTCTTGCCAGCGACGCGAACGCGACGAGCGTGGCGTGCAGGAACCATCCGAGCCAGACGCTTTCGCCGCGTCCCAGCTCGCCAACGCGGTTCATGCCGTCGTTCCAATCGCCCGTGCCGAACAAGGGCAGGCCGTGTTCGCCGACAGACAGGCTCTGCTCCAGCGCCCGCGCACAGTGCTCGAAGAGCGGTGCGGCGGCGTCGGAAATGACGGGTTGAAAATATGCGTCCTGCTCGCGCGGTCGCAACGCCTGGCCCTCGAGAAACGGTACCCGTTCATCCAGAACCGCGACGTCGCCCGTCGCCTCGACGTAGTGAGCGGTGGCATAGGCGAGCCAGACCCGATCATCGGCAATGCGGGTGCGAACGCCGGGGCCGCTCGATCCTTCCTTGTCCGCCGGTAGCCACCAATGCTGGACGTCGCCCTCGATGAACTGTCGAGCGGCTGCGCGCAGCAGATGCTCGCGCGTCAGCGCGGGCCTGGAAAGAGCCAGCGCCATGCCGTCCTGCAGTTGATCGCGGAATCCGTAGGCACCGCCGGCCTGATAAAAAGCCGACCGCGCCCACAGGCGGCAGACCAGTGTCTGATAGAGCATCCACCGATTGAGGATGATGTCCAGGGAGCGGTCCGGCGTCTTCACTTGAACCACCCCGAGCAATTCGTCCCAGTATCGACCCACCGTACGCAAGACCGCATCGAGATCGAGCGACCGGTAACGGATCAACAGGGCTTGCGCTGCTGTCGCGCTCGCGGCTTGACCCAGGAAGAAGACCACTTCCACCGTCTCGTCCGCCGCAAGTTCCACGTTGGTTCGTAGCGCACAGCAAGGGTCGAGGCCGGCGCCCACACGCCCCGACAGGGGTGTTCGTGCGCCAAGAGCCGCCGGTCCATCGAGCGTTCCATGTCGCCCGAGAAATTCGCGACGATCGGCGGTCCATTGTTCCTGAGTTCCGGCGAGGTCCGCGAACGCCACGCGTGACCCGAACAGGGCGCTCCAGGGATTGTGCGCGAACATCGCGCCCGTAGCGGCATCGATCGCGGTGACAATAAACGGTGCCGTGGCGGCTCGTGAAGGCCCCAGCACCCATTCGACGTAGGCGGTGACGGAAAGACTGCGCGCTCTGTGTGAGGTGTTGCGGATTTTGAGGCGCGAGATCTTGATGGGATCGTCCATCGGGACGTACACGGTCAGATCGAGGTCGATCCCGTGTGAGGAATGCTCGAAGCGGCTATATCCCTGCCCGTGCCGGGCGCTATAGCGCGCAGCGTAATCCCGGATCGGCGCAGCCGTCGGCCCCCACAGCTCGCCGCTCTTTTCGTCGCGCACATACAGCACCTCGCCCGGAGGGTCCGCGACCGGATCGTTTGACCACGGCGTCAGCTGGTTCTCCCGACTGTTCAGCGCCCACGTGAAGCCGCCCCCCTCGGCTGAGATCTGGAACCCGAAGTCGGGATTGGCGATGACGTTGATCCACGGAGCGGGCGTTGCCAACCCTGGCCCCAACAGCGTGACGTATTCTCGTCCGTCGGCCGCGAAGCCGCCAAGTCCATTGAAGAATTCAAGGTCCTGTGGAGCCGGAGCGCTGATCACCACTTCGGGCTGTGCGCTGCTGCTCGGCCGCCGCGTGGCGGCTGTGGCGGGTGCTCGCAGGCGATCAAGTTGGTCGGTCAGGCTGCCGCGCTGCGCGACCAGGACGACACGTGCAACCGCTGAAAGCCGCGCGCGCGCCTGTGCCGAGAGCAGATCCGCGCGCAGCAAGTATACCGAGCCACGTGTGCTGTCAGCGCCGATCTGTGGCTGCGTCTGACTCATTCGAAGTTGTGTCTCCAGCGCGATCTGCAGATCCTGAAGATAGGAGGTGGTTCGTTCGTTCAGGATTACGAGATCGACGGCAAGCCGCTTCGTCCGCCAATATGCATGAGCGCGCAGCAGCTGCCGTGCGATGGCGATATCTTCGACGGCATCGATTCGTAACAGCACGATCGGCAGATCGCCGGAAATGGCGTGAGTCCAAAGTGCGGCCGGTCCGCCGGCACCGCGGAGTATGGTGTCGGACGATGGCCGCGCCGACGCGTCAGCATAGAGCACGTAGCCTGCAAGACGCTGAAACAGGCTGGCTTCCGCGGCGTCGATACCAATGTGACGAAGTTGAATCTGCGCCTGGGTCCAGGCCAATGTGGCTGCGCGCACGAAGGCGTTTGCCTCCTGGTGCTTGTCGACCAGATCGAGCACGTTCTCGCGGGCAGCGGCAACGCTGGTCCAGAAAGCAATGCGCACGGTGGCGCCCGCCGGCACGCGCACCCGATACCGAAGCGCGAAGACAGGATCAAGGACCGCGCCGACGGTGTTTGACAAACGCCGTCCGGGCATCATGGCGATGGGTGTATGAATGTCGCGTCCGCGGCCGAGGAACCGGGCTCGATCAGTTTCGAGCTCCGGTGTGCCCAATGTCTCACCTTCAATCACCGCGTGATGGGCTACCCAGATGTCCGGCTCTGCCGGTGAGCGCCGTCGCCGCGTAGCGAGGAGCGCACCTACCTTCGCCACGTACTCGGTTTGCACGAACAGCTTTGAAAATGCGGGATGTGCCGCATCGGCCGCCGGAGGTGCGAGCACGAGCTCGCAGTATGATGTGATCTCCAGGTCGCGCACACGGTTGCCGGCATTCACAATTGATATGCGGCGCACCTCAGCGTCGTCTTCGGGCGAAACGAGCACCTCCATGATGGTGGTGATTGCAGCGTCGCTGCGGATGAATTCCACTCGATCTTCGGTGAAGGTCGCCTCGTAGCTGTCAGGCTCCACGCCGCTTGGTTGATGGCCAGCGGACCACAGGGCGCCGCTCTCGATGTCGCGCAGAAAGAAGTAGCTGCCGGCATCGTCGCGCGTGGGATCCTCGCGCCAGCGCGTTACGCCGAGATCCTGCCAGCGACTGTAGCCGGAGCCGACGCCCGTGAGCATCACAGAATAGCGGCCGTTCGATAGCAGATGGGTTTGCGGCGTAAATTCGTGCGGAGTTCTCAGACGCCGCGCCTCCGGCAGTTGCACATTGCTGACTCGTGCTGCCGTGCCGACTTCTTCCGCCCGGGGATGAGCAACCGAGACGTCACGCGGCGCGCGTTCCTGCAACAGCAATTCGGTCGCCTGGACGCTCGGCTCCGCGTGAAACCGCTCGCGCATCTTGCCGTCAAAGAGGACGTTGGCGATGGCAACCACGGTCATGCCCTGGTGATGCGCCATGAATGCCCGGACGATGGCAACCCCGGACCCTTCCGGCAGACGGCTGCGGGTATAGTCGAGCGCCTCAAAGAAACCGTAGCGGCCGCATGCGCCGATTGCATTGAGTCGCGCGAAATTGAGCGCCGCGCGCTGCGGATCAACCATCGCGGCCAGGGCGGTCGCGTACGGCGCGATCACCACGTTCTCGCTCAAGCCTCGTTTAAACCCCAGGCTCGGCACGCCGAAGTTAGAATACTGGTAGGTGAGTTCCACGTCTCGCGCGTTGTAGGCGGATTCGGAGACGCCCCAGGGAATGTCGAGCTCGACCCCGTAGTGGATTTGCCGTTGAACAATCAGACGATTGGTCTGTTCCAGAAGACTGCCGAATGGCGCGCGCATGACAAGCGACGGCATCAGATATTCGAACATCGATCCCGACCAGGAGATCAACGCTGCTCCGTGTTCAACCGGTGTAACCGCGCGTCCGAGCCGAAACCAGTGGCGAGCCGGTACGTCGTTCTTGGCGATGGCTACGAAACTTGCCAGACGCGCCTCGGAGGCAAGTAAGTCGTAGCAGCTGGGATCGAGGGTGCCCTCGGTTGCGCGGTAGCCGATCGACAGGAGCCGGCGCTCGGGATCAAGCAGAAAGGCGAACTGCATCGCTTCGGCCATGCCGCGTGCTGTCGATTCAAGCGCTGCCAGCCGCTGCCGCAGACCCCGGATGGCCTCATCCGTCAGCAGCAGATCGCGCTGCCAGCTGGCGATCGAGCGTCGTGCTGCATCTGCCCAGAAGAGTAGCTCGCCGCCCACCTCATCGCCCAGCTCACTGGACAGTGCCCGTGCGATATCGGCGACGGTCGCAGCGGCAGGCGCCATGCGCCCCAATCGCGCGGCCGGGCTTCGAGGTTCCGCTTCATCGTCGTGGAGCACGGCGGCGAGCGCATCGAGGGCATGTTCCAGCTGCGCGCAGGCGGTCGTGTGTATTCGCAGGTCGGCAGGCAGGTCCCGCAGGGCCTCGCGCGCGAGGTACAGAGAGTCTGCAACCCCGGCGCATGAGACGCGATTGATCACCGGCACATCGACCCACTCTCGACACGTATTGGCCAGTGCGATGAGATGCGCCGCAAGATTGCCGCTATCCACGGACGAGACGTAGCGCGGCTCCAGAGGACGCAGGTCGCGTGTGTCGTACCAGTTGTAGAAATGACCGCGATGCTGCTGAAGACGCCGCAGCGTCACGAATGTCGCTTCTAACCGCTCCACGGTCTCGCTCGTCCCCACCCAACCGAAGTCGCGCGCACTGATGGCGGAAAGGAGATAGAGGCCAAGGTTGGTGGGCGAGGTTCGATGCGCCAGAACCGGTTGCGGATCTTCCTGGAAGTTATCAGGCGGCAGCATCTGGTCATCCGCTGTAACAAACGTCTCGAAGTAGCGCCATGTGCGGCGGGCGATCAGTCTCAATGCACGGGCGTCGGCATCCGTGACCGCCAGGCGACCCGCGACGAGCGGCGCGAGGCTGATCCATACGGCGATGGCGGGAGAGGCCGTCCAGAGGATCACGAACGGCATGGCCACGGGCCAGGCGTCTGGCTGGAAGTGGCCGATGAGCGCCGCGGCAAGCAATGCGATCGCTACGCCCCCGCTCATGCGGCGATAGGCGCCGTTGAGATCAAGCCGGGGCTTGAGGTTCGCCTGAGCTGCAGTGACCCACTGAAGCAGGTTGCGCCGACTGACGACCAGACGGAACAGCGTTCGACCAATCGCGTCGACCATGAGCCACGCCTGATGCGCAAGAAAAGCTATCAGGAAACCGGTCAGCGAGGCGGCAAGCCCGACGTCGCTACGCAGCGCGCGAAGGTGGCTGCGTGCGTTGACGCCGGCGCGGTGCGGCACGATGACGGAGAGAATCGGCAATAGCGCCGGCAGGCTGATCGTCAATACGACAAAGGCAGTCCAGAGCAGCGCGGCGTTGCGGGACAGCAGCCATCCGCCCAGCAGGGCCGCGAGACTCGCGGGCGCCGACAACGAGCGCCGCAGGTTGTCGAGCATTTTCCAGAGCCCGATCAGCGGCAGGCTGCGGCCCCGATTGACTCCCGTCGCGTTACGCCTGCCGAAGATCCAGGGCAGCAGTTGCCAATCGCCCCGCGCCCAACGGTGCTGGCGTGCGGCCGCGACGTCGTACCGCGACGGGAATTCCTCGACGACCTCGATGTCGGAAACCAGCCCCGCGCGCGCAAAGATTCCCTCGAAGAGATCGTGACTGAGCAGGGTGCCGTCGGCTACGCGCCCGGCGAGCGCCGCTTCAAACGCGTCCACATCGTAGATGCCCTTGCCCGCGTATGAGCCTTGACCAAACAGATCCTGATAGACATCCGACACCGCGGCGGCATACGGATCGAGACCGCTCGCGCTCGAGAACACGCGCTGAAAGAGTGAGCCTTCGCGACCGACTGGCAGGGACGGCGCGACCCGCGGTTGCAGGACAGCGTAGCCCTCGACCACCTGTCCGATCGTGGCGTCGAACCGCGGGCGATTCAGCGGGTGGGCCATTTTGCCTACCAGTCGGCGTGCCGTATTCCGCGGCAGCCTGGTGTCGGCATCGAGCGTAATGACATAGCGGACGCCCGCTGGAACCTCACGGGCACGCCCATCGATACCGCAGAAGGTCGTATCGGTCGCTCCACGCAGCAAGCGATTCAGTTCGTGAAGCTTGCCGCGCTTGCGCTCCCATCCCATCCACTGCCTCTGCACGTCGCTCCAGACACGACGACGGTGCAGCAGGAGGAAGCGCGCACCGGCTGCGCCGGCGCTGTGCCGTCGGTTCAGTCGCGCAATCGCCGCGTCCGCCATCGCGACGAGCGTCT
The DNA here is from genome assembly GCA_963804465.1 of uncultured Gammaproteobacteria bacterium. Lineage (GTDB taxonomy): Bacteria > Pseudomonadota > Gammaproteobacteria > Steroidobacterales > Steroidobacteraceae > 13-2-20CM-66-19. The sequence continues at coordinate 222,844 of CAWDQL010000016.1, read as the reverse complement.
CATCCCCAGCAGCGCTCTCGGTTGGGGCGTCGGACCAGTCCGAGAGCAGCGCAAAGTACAGCTCGCCGTCCGGCGAGGCGAGATAGTGAATCTCGAGGCGATCGATTTGCGCTTCGAGTGTGGCGCGAGTGGTGAGCAAGGCGGGCACGACCACCATCGTTCTGAGATGCGGCGGAACGCCGTCGCGCAGCGCAAGCGCGGGCAGGATGGTTGCGCCGAACGTCCTGGTGACGACGCGATTCACAATGGCAACGGCGGCATCGAGCGCCGGAATCAAGCCAAGCAAGGCGAGCAGCGCCAGCTGGCCGCGCGGGATACCAGAGGCGTTGAGGGCAACTAAAGGTAGTGCCAGAGCGACAGCTCCTATCAGGGCGATCGCAGCCACGTAGATGCCTACTCCGGCGGGCGTTCCGAGCCAGCGACGCCAGCTCAGCAGCGGGTTTCGGTAGCCGATGGTCGCTTCGAAGGAGCGCCGACCGTTTGCGATCAGGTAGTAACCAGGATCACGGCGACGACAATCGTCGTACTCGCCGGCCGTCACGTCCGAGTCGTTGGCAGCGGAAAGGGCCGCGCCCGCGACGGCGAGTTCCGTCAGTCTCGAGCCGCGTGCGAACCGCTCTATCGCCCGGCGGTAGAGGTCGCGGGTAGGAAAATCCAACGCGGCGAAGTCACTACCCGAGCGCAGCAAGTCATCAACCAAGCTCACACTTTCGAAGAATTCTGGCCAATCCACATCCGAGAGCAAACGCATGCTCGTGATGATGTTGCGTACCGTTACGTTGGACGCACCCTGTCGCTGATGCTCATCACGCACGGTCTCGTCCGCGGTTGTAGCGCGCGCGGCCAGGAGCTCCTCCAGCCAATGCAGCGCCGGCGTGACTCGCGGGTCCTGATCCCGCAGTCGCTGCAGCAGCTGGACTGTAAAGGCGGGTGAGAAGGACTCGCGGTCTGCGTTGCGGCGGAGGAGGGCGTCGGGCTCGGCGGCATAACCGTTGACGCCGAGAAGTCGGTCTGCAAGGGCGTCTGCTTCCTGACGCGCGGCGCGACTGCTTACGATGCGTGCCGCGGCGCGTCGGAGATTCTCCACCAGCACGATCCGCAGCGTGATCGCGACCGCCCAGAGCTCGCCGATGGTCAGTGGCTGAACGCGTTGATAGGCGCGAACGAAACGACGCAGCGATTCGGGATCGAAGCGGCTGTCGGTGTGGGCAACGAACGCCCAGGCCACGCCGAGTACGCGTGGATAGCCGTCAAACGGGCCATTGCCGAGCTTCGGCAGCCGTCGATAGAAGCTCGGTGGGAGGTCCTGGCGGATCTCGCGGATTTGTTCTTCCACCACATGGTAATTGTCGAGCAGCCATTCGGCGGCCGGCGAGATCGGTCGTCCTTCTCCGGTCGCCGTTGCGATGGCCCGATAGGCCACCAGCAGCACCGATTCGTTGTCTCGAAGTCGTGCGCGCAGAGACTCGCAGGGTATTGGCCGTTCCGTGACCTGTTGCGCGGCGGCGAGGCTCGCCGCATGCTGCTCCAGCCGCTCGATGCTGAAGAGCTCCGCGCGCAGCAGTTCGTCACTGTTCCAGGGAGACAGCGGAGAGCGGCGCCCGAAGGCGCGACGGAAGCCATGGGCGCCGTACTTCTTGAGTTGCCAGGCCGAAGTCGGTGGGTCCAAGGTTGCGACCTAGCGGTTCGTGCCGACCGAGCGCGTCGGTATCGGCGCGGCGCGATCCGGCCCGGGAACGTTCGCGACGCAAGCGCGCAGGCATACCCGCGCTGGCTGATGGGCCCGTATGCGCGCCGGAAAAACAGTCGGCGAACCGACCTCGTCTGTGGTCCTCCGTTCGGACGTCAGGTGAACACCTCATCCAGGGCTGCAGAGCTGACGGGCTTGCTCAGGTAGCGCTCGATCCCTGCTTCGCGCGCTTTTGACGCGATGACGCGCGGGACAATCCCCGACAACCGTTGAGGAACAGATTGACGGCATCGTCGGCCCACGCGTCGAGCTCGCGCGGCGTCATGGGTGCGCCCAGACCCATGATGCGACGCTGTGGCAGGGCGACGACCATGTGCAGAAACTGGGCGGCTGCAAAGCTTCGAAGCTCGATGGTCAGCCGCGGATCTCGCAGCTCGCGGGCGAGCAGATCGCCGATCAACGCCGTCGCCTCCTGAGCCCAACCTTCGTCGTAGACCGCACGCACCAGATTGGGGAAGCGCGCTGACTCGGCCGTAATGAGGCGGTGCAGGGCGATCGCCTGAGGGGCGAGCGCCGCGCGCAGGATGAGTCCGGCGAGACGACGCAGGATCTCCTGCAAGGTCGCGCCCTCGAGGAGGGGAACTCCGGGAGGCGGACGGATCTGCTCGATGATTCGATGGACGACCGCGGCGAACAGCGCCGCCTTGTCGTCGAAGCGGTGATAGAAGGTGCGCTTCGAGATGCGGGCGCGCCCAGCCACCGCCTCGATGGATGTCGAGCCGTAGCCCTCCGTCAGGAACAGCTCAGTAGCGACTTCCAGGATTCGATCGCGCAGCTGCAGAGCGGCAGCGCGCGAGGGCCTGCCGCCACGTGCCTTGCGAGTCGGCGAGCCGCGGTGATTCTTAGCGGCCCCGATAGGCGAAGCCGCGCGATTGGTGGAAGAAGACTCGGGCACCATAGGAGCCAGAGTAAGGCATGCGCGCCGGATAGTAACCACGCGGCTGCGCGTAGAGCTGCGGCATTGGGGGAGCATACGCGACCGCGGGCCGGTAGTACGGTTGAGGCGCGGGGTAGTAGCTTGGGGGCGGCGGGTAATGCACCGGGGGCCGTGCATAATAATTGGGCGGGGTAGAGTATCCGACCGGCCCCCCGTAGTAACCGGGAGGCGGCGGGTATTGCGGCGGTGGCTGCTCTGCGGAGGCCGCTGCCGAGGCCGCACCCAACGGCAGGGTGGCAAGCCTCGCCCCGGCAACGATGACGCGCCCCAATACCCATGGTGCGAACAGCAAAGGGCCGGCAGCCGCGGCTGGCGTGACCGGTAGCCAAAGAAGCGCGGCCGCGGCGAAGACCGTCTGCTTGAGTCCGGGCATGGCTTTTCCCCTTACTGCTGGCTGGGTGTGACGCGATGCATCCGCGGACGCTACTCGCTCTGCCACAGAAACGCAACGGTACCGTTGCGTTATACCTAGTCATCGAGCACTATCGGCTTAGCAACCTTAAGGCGATGCGGTCCGCAGCCCCGGGCAGGCGATGGACCCACGCGCGCGGCACGCGGCACAGGCGCGAAAAACAGACCATCCCGCCCCCGGGGGACAGAGATCGCCGTTGGTGCGCTAGATCATTTTGGCGGCGCGACCGAACCGGAATAGAACACGGCGCACTTGCCGCCTAATAGACTCTTGGCCTGCCTAAGCAGCGTGCGCGTCGGTCCGGTGAGCGTTCCTATGGCGTTCGGCTTTTCCACGACCGGATTCATGAACGGGCCGTGGACTTTCTGCCGAATCGCGGCGCATCCCTTGGCGTCGATGACCGCCACGGTGACCTGATCATATTGTCCGCGGACGAAATCGAGACCTCCTTTTAGGGCTATCCGGTTCTTCGGCGTTGCCATGGCTACGTCCCTCGCTTGTGCCAAACCGTGCTCGACCTGCCAGTCCGAAACGAGCGTGCGAATGGTCGTGGTACCCGCTGCTCCCTGGAAGATGCGTGCGAAGTTGTAGCCCTTGGTGACTGCCAGACCCAATGGGCCGGCGAAAAAAAACGCGCCGACGTCGACGAGGTTGAAGCTCTGGCTTGACTCGTACCGCGACAGCTTCTCGTCGAGATCCCCGATTGCCAGCGTGAGATCATCGCCGCGAAGGGAAGCCTCGCCTGCGGTGGTTGGTATGAGCGCCTCCGTGGTATTTCCGCGCAGCGACAGGGCTGCGGAGAAGTCCATCGACCCTTCTCCAAGACTCTTCGGTGCCGAGCTCTTGAGGAATTCCTCCAGCCGGAATTGCACCAGGCGGCAGCGGACTTGGTAAGTGGGTACGGGGCCGGAGAAGTCGGCGCGGACAGTACCCGAACCGCGTCCGCCGAATAGTTCCAGCGCGACCGGGTCAACGTGGAAAATCCCGTCCTGTCCATCCACGGAGAGCCTCAAGTCTGAAGCCGTAAAGTCCGCTGTCCGGATTTGCTCGCAGTTGAGCTTCGCGGCGAGAGATAAGTTCTTCAGCAGGTCCGAGGTCTTACCGGGGGAGAGCCGCATGCGGCTTACATCCAGACTGCAGCCCGCGGCCACGAACCCTTTCCGCGACTGTTGATCTGCGAATGCGAGAGTCGCGGCCGAGACGGACACTTTCGCCACGGCCAGCGCGGGCAGCACTCCGGTGGCCTCGGATAGCGTGTCGACGTTTAGTTTTCCACTGCGGTCGCGTTCGATGGCTATCGTCAGTCGTTTGAGCTCGATCCGGTCGGTCCTGAGCTCGTTACGAAGGAGAGGCATAAGTTCGATCCCAAGGTCGACCTCTCCCGCCGAAGCAACCTCGGCGCCACGCTTACGGACATGTACGTCCGCCAGCGAAACGCGCAAGCCTGGAAGGAAGTTGACGGTCAGCCGTCCGCCTACGTGGACCTCCATCCCCAATGCCTCCGAGGCGATCGCTTCCACGCGCGGCTTGGCATTCGCGCGCAGAACAAGAGCCGTTACGCTCGCGACCAGGACCACGATCCCAGCGACGGCGCTGGCGGCGAACAGGGCGATTTTCGACGACTTGGACATTGGAGCGTCCCGACCACCGTAGCGATCAGCACTCAGACCGGGCGCGCTGCCCAGTCATCGCACTTGCCCTTCGGATTGGCGGGACCGTTGAATATCTCGCACTTGCCGCAAACTGTAGCTCCGGCTCCAGCGGTGAAAAAGCGGCACCCGCTACAGGTCTTGCCGGGATCCAGCGACTTCTCAGTGTAGTTATCCAATTTGCGCTGCCGGCTCTCGGCCGGGCGAAGGGCGCTGGGTTTGGCGCAGACGAGGTCCTGTCTTTCCTTTCCGTGCCCAACTGAGATCCAGCTCGTCGCTGCGGCGACAAGGCAGGCCGTCAGTCGCCGCAAAGCAGCGCGACGTTGCATAGCAGCAGATGTGGGCGAGGGTTTGGCGCGTCCGATCAACGTAGTGCCTTGGACGTGTCGCGATTCTGACTGCCGCTGCTGATTGCGATGTGCGCGTGCGACCCCACAGCGGCGAAGCGCGACAGCGCCCTGAGGCGATTCCTCAGTTGTTCGCGCACCCTCAGCCGAACGCGCACCGACAGCAAGTCATTCGCTTGACCGCGATCTCTCGGCGTGGCGGACCCTCATCACGATTTGGCGGAATCGCGAGCCAGTCAGGACTATTTGAGGGCTGCTTGCGCTTCGGTGGCCGCTTGTCTTGCCGCACTCAGGTCGTCGGATTTCAGCCCTGCCTGTGCTTTCGCGAGTGCTGCGGTCAGTTTGGCCTTGGTCGCCGAATCGGTGGTGTCAGGAATCGCCCCGTTGCCGAGCTTCTGACAAGGATTCGCCTCCTTGGCATCAAATCCCTGCCCCGTGGGTCCCACCAGACAATTGACTGTGTGGTGTAGATGCATGTGGACCTGTTCGATAGTCGCCGCCTTGGCGGCCAGACCAGCGTGCACTCCGCCAGTGACCGCTTCCTGAGCAGGATCTGCCACCTGTGCGAAGGCAGGTAAGGCAGTGAGGATACCTATGACGATACCCGTTAAGAATTGGTGAGCGCCGAACCTTGAGTTATGCAGCATACGCGACCTCCCCGTAGCTCCAACTGCGTCGTTACTCGTGCCCAGGAGATATTACTCCCACTGGCGACGCCTTTCCTCTTTTGAAATCTATGCGCGTCGCCGTTTTGTCATCCGGAATGGGGCCACGCTGTACGGTTTCGCCGCGTACGCTACCGCACAGGCTCTCAAACAAGATAACCCGTATGGGGGCCGACCGACTTCGGCAATTGAGCGTGCGTGGAGGCCCGGTCGCGAAGCAACGGCCACATGGCCGAGTCCAGTATTGGCTCAAGGCCATGAGCTGGCTCACGCAGACGGCCGTGGGTCGCTAGCGTGACCGCGTTCTAGCCTTCTCGCCCCAGCTCTCGCTGCAGCGCTTCCTCGCGTGCATCCTCAACCGCTAGCAAGACACCGGCTGCATCAGCTGTCGTCTCGTCTCGCGCGAAGACACCCGTGAGCTTGCTGTCGGCGGTCAGCTCACCTTGCTCGAACTGCGTCCACATCTCGTGCGCAAACTCGGTTTCCAGAAGCTCCGGGGCGAAGCGGCCGAGCGTGCCGCGAATGTTGTTCACATCCCGCTCGAGCATGGCGAACGCACCATTATTCCCCGCCGCACTCACGGCCTGGGGCAGATCGATGATCACCGGTCCCTGCGATCCGACCAACACGTTGAACTCCGAGAGATCGCCATGGATGAGGCCAATGCTCAGCATGCGCACGATCTGCTCGACCAGGAAGCGGTGATATTCGCGCGCAGTCTCGGGCGACAGATCGACTTCGCCAAGGCGCGGGGCAGGGTCCCCGGCGGCATCGGTCACCAGCTCCATGATCAGCGTATCGTTGAAATAGCCGTAAGGCCTCGGCACGCGCACGCCGGCGGCGACGAGCCTGTAGAGCGCGTCGACTTCGGCATTCTTCCACTGAGCCTCCTGCTCCTTGCGGCCGAAGCGCGTGCTCTTGCTGATGGCGCGTGCCTGACGACTGCCGCGCACCTTGCGCCCTTCCTGGTAGCGCGCACGCCTCTGGAAGCTTCGCTGCCTCATGTCCCGGTAGACCTTCGCGCAGCGGGTGTGCGCTCCCGAGCGCACCAGATAAACCGTCGCTTCCTTGCCGCTCTTAAGCGAGCGAATGACTTCATCGATCACGCCATCATCGATCAGGGGTTGCAGCGCGGCGGGTGTCTTCATGAATCCTTTTATTGGGTACTTAGCGTCGTTTAACGAGAGTGCGTAGAGTCGATCGGCCCGATCGCCCGTCTCTAGCTCAAAATTTCACGCGCGTGCAGCGGAAATCATGATCATGAAAATACATTAATAATATTCTATAAGTATTTGAAGTTAATGTCATGCAGAGGAACCTAACCTTAGAGATTTGCTTCGTACATCCAATGATTTGCGCAACCTAGCTTCGGAATTACCCCCTGGATTGCCCGCCACCACTCCGTTGCTTGAACGCACTTTTTCGGTGAAGCGCAGTGGGTAACGAGCCGCAAGCCCGGCACCCTCTGGACGGCGCTGACCGCCGCGCCTGTGAGGAGGTGGTCAGCGAAGGCGACCCTGAGGCGCGAGTGCTACAGTCGGACGATGCAGCCACGGGCTCAGCGGGCGCAAAGTGCGCGGGACCTACGCGACGAGAATCGCCGCTTCTACGACTTACTCTGGTCCGGCGCTCGCTTGGTCGAACCCGAGCGGTTCAATACGTGGCCGCTCGTACGCTCCCTGCTGCCCGAATCCGCTCGCCGGCTAGAGGTTGCGCCCGGCCTGAGACCCCGCCTGCCTCTCGAAGACACTCAATTTGTGGACATCAGCGCGCCGGCGCTGGCGAAGCTTCACGGGCGCAACGCGCACGTCGTACTGGGTGAGGTTACATCCCTGCCCTTTGCGGACGGTGCATTCGATCTGGTATGCGCACTGGATATCATAGAGCACGTCGATGATGATGATGGCGCCTTGTCGGAGCTATCGCGGGTTGCGAAGCAGGGTGGCACCGTTCTGATCTCGACGCCGCTGCACCCTTCTCGTTGGACTCCGTTCGATGACTTGGTGGGCCACAAGCGGCGTTACGAACCACAATGCTTGGCGGCGAAGCTGACGCAGCACCATCTCGCTGTTGCAAGCAGCGCGGTGTTTGGGATGCAGCCGCGCTCCTCGCTTCTCGTCAACATCGGAATGTGGTGGCTCACGCGTCATCGTGAACGGGCCATGTGGTGGTACAACCGGGCACTGATGCCGCTCGGACTGTGGTTTCAGAAGGAGCTGGATCTCACCCCAGGAATGATCGCGACGGACGAGGTCGACGAGATTCTGCTCGTGTGCCAAAAGAGTGGCTCCGATCGGGGAACGCCGCATCCACGATGAAAGCACTCATCTGCAAGGCATGGGGATTACCCGAGACTCTCGTCGTCGAAGACATTCAAGATCCCGTTGCGGGCCCCGGGCAGGTCGTGATTCGCGTTCATGCGGCGGGCGTTAATTTTCCCGACGCACTCATCATTCAGAACAAGTACCAGTTCACGCCAGCGCTGCCCTTCGTACCCGGCAGCGAGTGCGCCGGCGTCGTCGAGAGCATCGGGGAAGGGGTCGAGCGCGTGCGGCCCGGAGACCGCGTGATCGCCCTCACTGAGTCGGGGGCTTTCGCGGAGAAAGTGCGGGCGCCTGCCGACGGGTTGATTTCACTGCCCGAGGGGGTCGATTTCGCCACAGGGTCCGCTTTTCTCCTCACCTACGGTACGGCCTATCACGCGCTGACGGATCGCGCCGCTCTCAAGGAAGGCGAGACACTGCTGGTGCTCGGCGCATCAGGCGGCGTCGGCATTGCCGCAATCGAGGTCGGTAAGGCAGTGGGAGCACGAGTGATCGCCGCCGCCTCTTCGTCGCAGAAGCGTGCGGTTTGTCGTGACCATGGAGCCGACGAGGTACTCGATTACACCGCCGCGGATCTCAAGAAGATGCTCGCCTCGGTGACCAGCGGCAAGGGCGTTGATGTGATCTTCGACCCAGTGGGCGGCCCCTTTACCGAGGCAGCTCTGCGCAACTGCGCCTGGCGGGGACGCCACCTCATCATCGGCTTTGCGAACGGGGAGATTCCGCGTGTGCCCGCGAACCTTCCGCTCCTCAAAGGGTGTTCACTGATCGGCGTGTTCTGGGGGCGCTACGTCAAGGCCGAGCCCGCTGCCTGGGCGGCCGATCTGCGCACTCTCTTTGCGTGGTTGCGGCAGGGCCGGCTGCGCCCACACGTGGAGAAGCTCTACCCCCTCGAGCGTGGCTCGGAGGCCCTGGCGGCGCTCCTTGGCCGCCAGGTTTCCGGCAAGGGGGTCATTACTCCGGTGCCGCATTGAGTGATCGGCCGGCGGCGCTCGCTCCCGTGGCCTACCGGGCCTTGATCGGCCGGGAGATTGGCGTTTCTGACTGGCACGAGATCACTCAGGCCGCGATCGATGCGTTTGCGGAGCTGACCGTCGATCACCAGTTCATCCACGTCGACCCGGCGCGTGCCCGTGCCACTGCCTTGGGGGGCACCGTCGCTCACGGCTTTCTGACACTCTCGTTGTTAAGCAGCTTTGCTCGTCAGGTCGTGCCCCCGCTCGCGGGCGCCGTGATGTCGCTCAACTACGGATTCGAGAAGCTCCGATTCCTGGCTCCCGTCCCCGCGGGTGCGCGAGTCCGCGGCCGCTTCGCGGTGAAGGACCTGCGGGAGCGCCGCTCGGGCGAGTGGCTATTAGCGCTCGACGTCCGGGTCGAGATCGAGGGGAGCGAAAAGCCGGCATTGATCGCGGAGTGGCTGGGATTGCATGTGATGTCGTGACGACGTCGATGCCGCTCAACGCGCGCCCATGACCGCCTCGAATCGTTCCAGGTGGTGGTCCATGTCGCCAAAGCTCGTGTTGATGAAGGTCAGTCGCTTGAAGTAGTGGGAGGCGGCCAGCTCATCACTCACTCCCATGCCGCCATGCAGCTGAATCGCTTGCTGGCCGACAAAGCGCGCCGAGCGGCCGACTAGGAACTTGGCGGCGGAGATCGCACGGCGACGTTCCGCGTGATCGCTGACGGCGAGCTTGGCGGTCGCAAGATAACTCATCGAGCGCGCCAGCTCCGCGTGCAGCAGCATCTCTGCCATGCGGTGCTGCAGCGCCTGGAAACTGCCGATCGACGCGCCGAACTGTCGCCGAGACTTCACGTAGCTGAGGGTGAGCGCGAGCAGTGCGTCCATCGCGCCGACCGCCTCGGCGCACAGTCCCGCAATCGCCGCATCGCTGGCCGATTGAATGAGCGGCAAAGCATCGCCTTCGGTCCCGATCAGTGCGTCGGCGGGCAGCCGCAGCGCATCGAGGCCGATCTCGGCGACGCTCGAACCGTCATGAGTCATCAGGGCCGTGCGTGCCAATCCCTCGCTCACGCCCGGCGCGAGGAACAGCGAGAGGCCGGACGCGGTTCTGGCCGAGACCACGAGGTATTGGGCGCCAGCGCCATCCGCCACCATCGCCTTATGGCCCTGGAGCACCCAGGTCGCACCCTGACGGGTGGCCTGGGTTGCAACCGCATCTAACACCCAGCGCGAGTGCGGCTCGCCATGCGCGAACACAACTCTGATCTTTCCCGCGGCGATGTCCGGCAGAAGCTGCCGCTGCGCCGTACTTCCCGCGCGAACGAGGATCCCGGCTCCCACGATCGCGCTCGACAGATACGGCTCGATGACGAGCGCTCGGCCCAACTCCTCCATCACCACCATGACATCGAACGGGCTACCGCCGATTCCGCCCAGCGCTTCCGGGATACCGAGCCCGAGGATTCCGAGCTCTGCGAACTGTCGCCAGATCTCGGGATCACAGCCAGCGCCTGCGCGCAGGATCTCGCGGCGACGTTCAAGCGTATAGGCCTCGGTCAGGAACCGACGCAGTGAGTCGCGGATCTGGATTTGTTCCTCGGTGAACGTGAAGTCCATGGTCGCTTACAGTCCCAGCATGTGCCGCGCGATGATGTTGCGCTGGATCTCGTTCGATCCAGCGTAGATCGAGACCTTGCGATAGTTGAGGTAGCGACCGGTGACGCCGATCCCTGCCGCGGGACCCGCGACCAGGCCCGTCCAGTCTGGGGCGAGTGCCTGCGGCTGGTGGAGCGCGGCGTAGGGCCCGAGGGCCTCCATCGCGAGTTCCGAAATAGTCTGCTGAATCTGGCTGCCTTGGAGTTTCAGGAGCGAGGCCTCGGGGCCGGGCGTGTGGCGCTCGCGGTCCATTGCAATGACCCGCATGACCATTACCTCGAGCGCCATGAGGTCGATCTCGACTTCGGCAATGCGGTCACGGAAGCGCGGTACTTCAATCAGCGGGCGGCCGCCGCCCGTGGGCGTAGTGGCGGCGATGGCCTTCAACTCCCGGAGCGCACGCTTGCTCGGGCCGAGCGCGGCGTTCGAGACGCGCTCGTGGCCGAGCAGGAACTTCGCATAGGTCCAGCCCTGGTTCTCTTCGCCGATCCGATTCGAGACGGGAACCTCGACCTCATCGAGCCAGACCTCGTTGATTTCGTGCTCACCGTCCAGCATGACGATCGGACGCACCCTGATACCCGGTGTCTTCATATCGATGAGGAGGAACGAGATACCTGTCTGCGGGCGACCTTCGCTCGAGGTTCTTACGAGGCAGAAGATCCAGTTCGCGTACTGGGCAAGCGTGGTCCAGGTCTTTTGACCGTTCACGACATAGGTGTCGCCGCGGCGCTCGGCCCGGGTCTTGAGCGATGCGAGGTCGGATCCGGCGCCGGGCTCGGAGTAGCCCTGGCACCACCAATGCTCGCCACTGAGGATGCGCGGCAGGAAATACTCCTGCTGCGCATGGTTGCCAAACGTCATGATGACGGGCGCGACCATGCGCGGTCCGAAGGACAGCACCGGTGGTGCCCCGGCGAGCGCGCATTCTTCTTCGAAGATGAGCTCGCGCGCGGGATCCCACTCCTGGCCGCCGAATCGTTTGGGCCAGTTCGGCGCGACCCACCCACGTGTGTTCAGGATCCGTACCCAGTTCAGGAAATCTTCGCGCTCGAGGCGTTTGTGACCGAGCACTTTGTCGCGGATCGCGCGCGGCAGCTCCGCGGCGACGAAGGCCCGGACCTCGCTGCGAAAGCGCTCTTCCTCGGGCGAAAAATTAAGATCCATCGGACACGACCATTGGTGGTTGCTCGCGGCGATTCGAGAAGGCAGTGAGGATGCCCTGGAGGATGCGCGTTGGAGTCGGTGGACAGCCCGGTACCGCGACGTCGACGGGAATGATATTCGATACGCGCCCGCGGCTCGCATAGCTTTCCCCGAACACCCCGCCCGTGCAACCGCAGTCACCCAGCGCAACGTATGCATCGTCGAGCGACACGTGTCCGCCATGCCGGTGGCGGTGAGTGAAATCGCGAAACGAGTCCCCGGCCATCTCGAGGACTGGCGACGCGAGCAAAGTCAACCCGTCAATTGTCGGGTTGCCTGTCACCGCGACCCCCGTCGTACCGCAGGCCGCGAGGCCGAGCAGTGCAAGCACGAGGGCCACCCGGCGGGTGGCCGCAAGACTCCTGGGTTCGATCTCGATGCTCATCGAATTACGCGACCGCTCCTGCTGCCCACCCACCCAGGAACCACGCTGACAGGACCGCCAGAGCCAGCGCCGCTTTTCTCATGATGGCTGCTCCCACTCGTGTAGACGGATCAGAAGTTCAGTTCAAGGCGCTGAGCTTGGTGAGGAACGCCCCGATATTGTTCATCACCGCGCATTCATCCGCATGCTGCACTCTGCGCACTGCCAGCACGTCATCCGAGAGGGTGCGCGTGCAGGACGCGGTGATGAGCTCGTCGAAGAGCGGCTTGCCGCCATCCTTGCTCTCAAGCTGATACCGGATCATGGTGATGACCTTGGCTATGGAACTCCACTGATGCGGGTTCTCGACGTCCACGATGCCCACTCTCAGCAGGATCGATGCTCCATCCGGATTCGGACTTAGATATCCGGCCTCCTGCAGTGAGCGCTTCAGGGCATCGCGCAATGCATCGTTGCTGACCTCCGATGTAGACGACGCCATTGTGACAGCCTTGCCGCCGGTGACATCCGCGATGCTCATCTGGCCGAGAAATCGGGCCGACACGGGCACCGTTGTTCTCTCTACCGACATGCGTTGCGGTTGCGCCGGGCAGCCGGCGATCAGCACCATCCCTGAGCCGAGCAGAGAAAAGGTGAGCACCCGTTTCAGGAGTCCCGTTGTTCGCATGCGATCCCCAGTAGCCTGTCTTCCTAATGTTGCAGCCTGGCGCCCAGATCGGCCACGACCTGGTGAGCATCAATAGCATCGGGTGCCACCGGAGTGGCTCCCGGCAGCGATACGTGAATGACCAGCGCCGCGAGCTTGTCCTCGTCTGCACTTGTTCCCACTGGAATGAGCCCACCATAGACGGAAACCATTACTAGCGCCTGGTATCGGTTTACGAGACTTGCGGAATGAATAATGTTGAATTGGTTTCCACCCTTCTCGACTGTGAGATGTGCGGCACGCAGTAACGCAATCTGCGCGACGCGTTCATCTGGAGTGACCGAATTCGCCCTGACGAGAATCGAGTATTCATCGGCACCCATTGCAGTCACACTGTAGCCATAGGGGATATTGTGCATACCACCGGCGTCGACATAGCCCGTCGGGCGCGTGGCGCACGCTGCACCGGCGAAAACGGCAACGCCCGCCGCCAGCGCCAGTATCCCCCCTGAAATTGCGTTCATCGCGCCCCCTGGTAGTTTCATCATCAGCGATCGATGACCCGAGACTGTAGAGCACAATCGGTAGTGCTGTGCCGGTCGGTGGACAACTTCATTCGCCAAGCCTATGGACACGGTGTTATCGGTTGCTCGGCCATCTCTGAATAAGGCAGGTCGATTCGTGATCCGACGGGGTCAGGCCCACCTTCCCACTCCTTGACCGCATTGCCACTTAGGGAGGTTGCCCCGACCACGGTGACCTGGAAGCTGTGGACCCGCCCATTCTTCGTGACCACCCGAACTGTGTCTCCGGGTTTGATCTCGCGACGAATAGAATCCCCGGTAGCATCCGCCGCGATCGGCCGCATCGTGGTGCAGGCGGTCGACAGGCAGAGGAGAACAACCAGACAGGTTGTTAGTGTCTTCTTGGCCGTTACCCTATGCATGGCGCTCTCCCTTGTATGGTTCGAGGTCTAAGACGATATTCCCTAAGTCGGGGATACTCAGCTACGGCGTGAAGCAATCACCGGATTCCTGAATCCCTGTGCCGGTGAGTCCGAAAAGGTTGGTGCCGTTGCTGTAGATGTTATTGCCTGTGATCAGGAAATTCGTTCCGGTTGCCCCACCGTCCGCGCCGACGCCTGCCCCCACATTGTTGGTGATTTGGTTGTTCGTGATCAGCACATTCGTGTTTTGGTTTGCGAATTCAATCCCCCAGGTCTGGCCGGTGGCATTGTTCAGGTCGATGTGACCATCGATGATCGCATTTGAGTAGATCTGCAATGAGCTGTTGCTCAGCATGTCGATCTGCCCGCCTGCGCACCCGCCGCCAGACGTTTGAAAGAGCGCCACATACTGGTTGTGCTGCAACGTGTTGCGGCTGATCGTCGTGTGCTGGGTAAAACTCAGGAAGATTCCATTCGATTCGGAATCCTGAATCACGTTGTTTGTTATGGACACGTTGCTCGATATTGTGGATTGAGCGGACCCGCTCCAGATTCCGAACACACCGGCATCCTGAACCACGCTGTCTTGAATCGTGATGCCCTGTGTGCCGGAGAAGGCTATTCCGATCTGCTGTGAGTGAAGGACGCTCACCTGCTCGAAGAGGATGCCAGAGGAGTTGCCGACGTAGATGGTGGGTTGGCAGGGATAAACCTCGGAACCATTCATCAAGTACGGTGTACATGCAGGATCGGCGGGCCCGTCGTCGAACGTCAGGTTCGCAAAGGTAATGCGACTTGCCCCATTAAGGTTCAGGATTGAGTACGTATAGGTATCCGTTCGCAGGAATCCGGCGGTGGTGCCGGGTGCCCCAAAAAAAGTGATGGGCCCACGCACGTTCGTAAGGTCAACAAGGCAGGTGTCATTGCCGCTGCAATTGACCATCGCGGTAAACCTGACGTTGCTTGCTCCGCCGCTGCGTACTGCGGTCAGGCAAGCGTCAAGTGTGCTCACATCAGAGACGTCGCATGTCGACCCGGAAGGCGGCACGTAAGGCGCCGGGGCGGCGTATCCAATCGTTCCGTTCAACTGGCAAGCCTGGACTGTTTCCACCAGGTGTCCGGACTTGGATGAGTCAGCCGCGCAAACCGCCGTAATGGTGACGGCAGCGGGATTGGGCGCAGTGACAGGGGCAGTGTACAAGGCCGTGTCGGTACCTGCTGCCGCGATGGTTCCCACCGTCGAATTTCCGCTCGGCACACCGTTGACTGCCCAGGTGATGTTAGTGTCGGGATGTCCGGCGCTCGTGACTGTGGCAAGGACCTGGACCATCCCCTCCGGATTGACGAACGCCATGCCGGACGGATTTGTCGCCACAGTGACGCCGATGTCGCTGATGATCGTCAGAGCCGCGCTGCCGCTCGCCGAACTGCCCGCCTGGCTCGTTGCCTGGATTGTGACACTCGCGGGGTTCGGCAAATCGTTGGGCGCCGTATAAAGTCCGCCGCTCGATATGGTTCCCACCGTCGCATTTCCGCGCGAAATACCGTTCACGCTCCAAGTTACCGCTGTGTTCGATGTACCAGTTACCGTGGCGGCAAGCTGCTGCGTGTTGCCGAGCAACACGCTTGAGCCAGATGACGAGACCTTAACAGTCACTGGCTGGGGAGGGGAGGACGAACCGCCTCCGCCGGCACAGCCTCCCAAAAGATTGAGAGAGGCGAGCGAGCAAAGAGGTGCGATGACGGCGATGGCGTGAGCCCAGCGGGAACGGCGTGCGAGTACGGACAGTCGCAGCCGTTGTGTAGTACTGGCCTCTGTCATGTTGCCTCCAAAAGCGTCTGCACAGAAATTCTGGCTTATCGCGCCGGTTTCAGATGCAGCCGAGCGAGCGCTGGCAAGTCAACCGAGACCTCGTCGACCTTGCCGTCCATCGTCTCGGTTACTACGAGACGCCTCGGGGCCGGGGTGACTGGAAAGAACACACTTTTCTGGACTTGCATTCCTGGAAGGATCTGCAGCGGAATGGCAAGGCCCCGCTCTGTGAGCCTACGTTCGATCAGCGCTTTGTCCTCTTTGTCGCGGCGGTGGCGGCTGATGACGTAAGCCGTTCCGCCAACCAGACCAACTGGTACTGCGATGGTTCCGATTACCGCTGCCGCTGCTCCAGCGGTAGACGCCGACAGTATGCCGCCGCTCGTTCCGACACCTGCGACGATCAACGCCGCGGGTGCCACGATCCCAACGCCGCCGATGATTCCCGCGTCCTTCAGCGCCCGCAAAGTACTGTTTGAGCGCGCATCCAGCTGTTCCAGTGACGTGCTGGTCTCCACGGGTGTTAGGAGTTTGTCGCTGTAGAGATTGATATTATGAATCTCGAATGTGCCCTGGGAATTATTTCTGATCGTCAGCACGTATTCGTCCCAGTTCGCATCCCGAACCCAACTGCCGCCGCCGTTGCGGACAATGGGCTGATGCACCTCGACAGTAAGCCCCTCGGGCGCCGACGCGGCCCAACCAACATCCGCTTCAGCGGATGGCTGCGGATTCCTGATCAGACGTGACGACGCGCAGCTCTCTAGTAAGAAGCCGCTCAGGATCAATAGGGCGCCCGCGAGCGTGCGGCGTCGCCACTGGGTGAGGTAGGTCTTCAGCAACTCATTCTCCTCGTGCAATCAGGCGCAGCATCGAGCGTTCGTGATTTAGCTCAATACGGTGATTTGAAAGACCCGGTACGCTACCCAAGCGAGCGCCGCGCCAGCGGGCACATCCACGAGGTAGTGCTGCTTAGTGAATACGCAGCTCAAACCAATCAGGACGGGGAATGCAAACGCGAGCGGGCCGAGGTGTCCGTACAGATGCAGTGCGGTGAGCATCGCCACCGACGTGTGCATACTGGGGAAACTGTTGCTCGGGGCATCGTAGCGCTGCACCAAGGCGAGAAGTCGCTCCGAATAGCCGGCCCGTCCCGCCCGTCCCCTGGACGCACGCCAGTGCGGGGGCGTGCGAACTGGAAACGCCATGAAAAACACTGCCTGCAGCGCGAGCAGCACAAAGTAGCTGAAGGCGACGCGCGTGAACTGCTCGGCGCTCTTGAGCACGACGTTCACGCAGAGAATCGCCGGGTAGTAGAGCAGACTGTAAACCCACACCCACGCGGGCACATAAGGAATCCGAGCGTCGAGCGGCGAATGGAACTCGCGCGACTCAAACAACGGGTGTCGCTGGCACCAGAAATAGAACTGGTAACCGCCCACGATCAGAACACCGCTCAGAGTTAGATGGACGACATAGTTGCTGAGAAGCATGCAAGCTCCCACTATCGGTTGGGCGCGAGGCCCGGTAACCACAGCGATAACCAGGGAACATAGGTGATGATCAGCACGCCAACGGCGAGCGCCAGGAACAAAGGCAGCACCGCCCGAAAGATTTCCGCAAGCGGCTTGTTGAAGCGATAGGAGGCAAAAAACAGATTCAGCCCGACCAGTGGCGTCAAATACCCCAGCTCCATGTTGGCAAGAAATATGATGCCCAGATGCACCGGATGTACCTCAAAGACCCGCCCCAACTGGGTGACAATCGGCGCGAGCACCATGATCGCTGGATAGATCTCGATCAGGCACCCGGCTGCGAGCAAGAACACGTTGAGCAGGAGTAGGAACCCGATGCGGCTCGTGAGCGTGCTGGTGACCCAGACGACGAGCGCATCAGGAACCTGCGCGTCCACGAGGTAGTCGGTAAGCCCTAGGGCGACGCCCATCACTAGGAGGATGCCGCCGATGATCAGTCCGCATTCGCTCATCACCCGCGGCACATCACGATACAGATCCAAGTCCCGATGGACAGCGGTCGCGATGAAGAAAACATAGAGAGTGGTGAGCGCCGCCGATTCGACCGGTGTGGCGATACCGCTCGCCAGCGCGCCGACCGCCACCAAGGGGACACTGAGATCCCATTTGGCGGCAATGAGCGTGCGCCGTATCCGCCCGATATCCAGCCCGGCGCCGCGCCTGGGGGTTCGGGACTCGCCACGCACTCCCCAGCCGATGGTGATGCACGTGAGGAGCAGCGCGGGCAGTACACCCCCGAGAAACATCTGGCGGATATCTACGCCGGCAATGATGGCGTAAAGAATGAGGGGCAGAGCCGGCATGAGCAGCGTGCCGGGCAATCCGGCGGCGGTCACGAGTCCGAGCGCCGGTCGGGGCGCATACCCGGCAGCCAGCAGTAGCGGCATGACGAGCCCGCCCAGTGCGAGCACCGTGGCACCGGAAGCGCCGGTAAAGCTGGTAAAGAAAACGCACGACAGCACCGTGACGATCGCGGCACCACCACGCAGATGGCCAAACACAGCGTCAAATACCTCAATCAACCGTCGCGGGGCACCGCTCGCGGCCAGCAGATAGCCTGCCAGCGTAAAGAGTGGAATCGCAGGCAAGGTCGGGTTGACAACCGTTCGGTAGTGATCGATCGCGAGCGCGGCCAGCGGCAGCCCGGCATGCCAGAGCAGTAGCGCCGAGATACCCGCCAAGAGCGCAAACAGTGGCATGCCGAGGAGCGCGCCCAGTGCCAACGCTAAGCAGCCAATGGTCAGTGGCGCCTGTGGCAGCACCGCGAGATGAGTCGTCAGCCACATGAGGAACAGGGACAGGATGACTGCCACGGTGCGCGACCACATCGCAGTGGTCACGCGACTGAGCAAGCGCCAACCGATCACGAGAAATCCGGCCGGCATGAGCATCTGAACGCACCAGATCGGTACCCCATAGGCGAGGCTAGTTCCGGAGGTCCGCTCCGCCGCTACAAGAGTGATGCCGGCCGTGAACAACAGCACGCACACGGCGGCCGCCAGAATGTCAGCGAAGGCGGTGAGCGGCGCCCGCGCGCTCTTGGGGATCGACGACGTCAACGCCGTTATCGTGAGCAGCCGTCGCTCACGGGTGGCGACGGCGGCTCCGAGCATGGCGACAGCCAATCCCAGATGCTGCACGATCACGGCCGCGGCGAATATGCCCGTGTGCAACGTTGCGCGCAGGACGAGCTCAGTCACCGGTATGAGGCACATCGCGGCCAGCACTAGCGTCAACACCCAGTCTTCGAGTCGGCGCCAGATCCACCAGATCCAGGCGGCCCGCGGCCCGTCAGCGATGAGAATCAGTGGCTGGGCATTGATCATAGGCGGCAGCTACCGCGCGGTTTGATGGCGGTACTCGACGAGCAGACGCAACGTCGTGTCGAAGGCGTCTTCGGGCACCGTATGACCGCGGATCAGCGGATAGGTACTTTGCGCGAGCGCCGCCCACGCCTGAACATCGGCCGGGCTGAGGCGCTCAACCTGTAGGCCGCGCTGCTCCATGACGGAGATCGCCTCGGCGTCGGCGCGTGCCTGATAGGCACGTAACACTTCGACACCCGCGCGCGCGGACTGTTGAATCGCGGTTCTTCCCGCCGGTGTCATGGCCTCCCAGGCCGTACGCGTGAACACCACCGCCCCGACGATCGGAGCCCATTTGACATCGATCATGTGCGGTGCGAGCCGATCCACTTGTGTCGCGAGCGCCCATACGGGCGTCACCGCAACCGTGTCAATCAATCCCGTCTGCAGTCCAGGAATGATGTCCGCCGTTTCCAGCACCACCGGGCGGAATCCAAGGCTCTTCATCAGCTCGACCTGCTCGTTGTCGCCCGCCCATGCGAACATGCGTCGTGTCTTTAGCTCCTCGGGCCGCACCGCCGACTGCTTGCAGAAGAAGCGTACCCAGCCCGCTTCGGCCCACAGCACCACCACGAAACCTTTTTCCAAGAACCGCCGCTCGATTGCCGGTCGAAGGGTCTGGCCGACGTAGTCGACCTCTTCCCAGGAACGGAACACCATGGGCATCTTCTGCAGCGCGCTCACCGCGGTATCAATCTCGGAGAGGCCTATCGCGGACATCATTGCGGCGTTCAATTGCCCTACGCGCATGCGACGTACCACATCGGCCTCGCTCCCCTGCGAGCCGTCCGTATAGATCGTGAACGTCGATCCGGCTCCCTGGGCATTGCGGAGCGCTTCGCCCATGTCCTGCAGCACGCGGTGGTAAGTCGATCCCCTGGGCACTAGTGTCGCGAGCTTGATATGCAACGGCGAGTCGGCCAGCGCGAGGGGCGCTGCGATCGCACCAAGCAGTCCCAGCGTGAACTGCCGGCGTGATGAGCCCAGTTGGCCTGTGTGGATGCGCTGGGGCGTGCAAGTGAGGTTCATGGCGTTTTTAATTCCCAGTCACGATTTCACTGCGAGAAGAATTCATCAGCGTGCGAGCGCAGCCAGCGGGCGCGGCGCTGAAAAATCTCATTGGATAGACGCCAGGCCGGGGTCGCAGCTGCGTCTATGGCGAGTGCACGATCAAGCAGCTCCTCGAACTCGACGCGTTGGCCGGTGTTTATGGAGACGGCTTCCGCGTAGCTCACGAAGGGCGCCGCCTGCTGCCCATGCGATAGCTCCACGGCGCGGTCAAAATGGTGCTTGGCCAAAGCAATCCTCTCCGCCTGCGGGCGCGGTGCGGAGATGACGAGCGTCATTTCAAGCACGTGAATTGCGCCAGCGTCGTAGGCTTCATCGAGCTCCAGCGCGCGGTCTGCCAGCTGCTGCACGGCCGGCAGACCTCCAAGCATCGCCGCGTCGTCCTTGCTGAGCGAAATGGCGGCTCCCCAGGAGACCGCGGTCCAATAGAGAAGCGGCACATCCTTGGGACGCAGCACGCTGAGAGTTGCCCGCGGACTCTCACGCAGGCCGGCACTGAATCCGGCGTCGCCCACGCTCAGTCCGCGTACCCCGTAATCGCGCGCGCGCAAATACAGATTGCGTGCGCGCTCACGCCCTTTATAGGCGCCGGCTACGTCGTGTTCTTCCAGTTCATCGGCCGGAATTTCAACGTACGCATAGGCGTACTGCGTAAAACCACGTGAAGCGGCCAGCAGCAGGCCGCGATGCTGCGGGGAGTCGGCGAGAAGACTCTCGATGAGTTTCAGACCGAATGGCGTTGCGGCGCCCACCAGCTCGACATCCGGATCAGACGCGTACACCTCGCCAGTTGCCGCAACCGCGTCATCGACACGGTTGATCAGTGCGTGTCGCACGGCGCAGCCCGAGGACAGACCGGCCAGAGCAACGCCTAGGACTGTCCAGTTCACGCGCAACAACCGCCGCTGGATCACCTGGTCGGTGTCGGCGCGCGTGACGCAGTGCGGCAGCGCCGCCGCGTGTTGCGTGTCGATGCGATGCATGACAGCCCCCCTGCGGATCCGGTGTCCCGGACCCTGTGGGGGCGGACTATGTCCAGGGAGGGTCTTAAATGCCGGAGGGATCGCTAATGAATCGCTGCGGAACGCTTATTGTTTTCTGATGAACTGCATACGCAGGTGGGGGAATCGCGGATCCGGGTCCAAAACAATGGGGTTTGGAACGTCTTTGGGCCAGCTCTGGCCACCCGGCGCGAACGCCACCCCTCCGTGCGGCGAATCCAACGGCCGCTAGTCAGTGACAGGCGATTTGTGAGCCCTCGCGACGACAGGTGCTTGGCCATCCGAAGCGATCCCAATAGGCATCGATGTTCATTTTGTGAATGAACTCACCGAACGCCGGGTCGCGGCGCACTGCGGCCGCATCGGCGGAAAACAGAAACTCGAGATTGCCGCCACGGTCGGGGAGCGCAGCAAAACCGCGTAGCGCGCGCGCCGGAGACTCAAGCAGAACCATCGAACCGAAATACTTTCGCGCCGAGATGTCGCCGGCTTCGAAGAGCCTATCGAGCGCCGCGATTGCGGCTGGTCGCTTCTCGGGATGCCGATAGGCGTCAATGCCAGGTCCGACCCAGGCATCCGGCCGGTGCAGCGAGCGCTGCAGAGCTCGCAGGTCATCCGCGGCACCGGCATCGTTGTGCTGATGGAGCTCGAGAAGGATCCTGGTCTCCGGATAAGCAACTTCGTCGAGGCCCAGCTCGCGGGCGAGCGCCGCGTAGCGTGCGGCGTCTGCATCACGCCCGAGCCAAAGATATATAAGCCCGATCCGGTCCGCGACCACGGGCGCCAGCGGGTCGATCTCCTCGGCAAACCGCGCCTGCGCCAGCGCGGCTTCGAAGCGATCGACCGCGCAGAGCAATTGCGAATACATCTGGCGCACTTCCGGATTGTTCGGATCGGCGACGATCGCCGTTCGGAATGCCGTTTCCGCCTCGATCCACCGGCCTTGCATGAAACTTAGGTAGCCGCGGACGCCGGCGCTTTGAGACCGGCCGTGCGACAGTCGGTCGGCGCTGGCCAGCGCCTTCTCGGCGAGCGCATACATCTCGGCGGGGTCCTCATAGGAATAGCTGGGAAGCAGCGCATACGCAAAGGCGAGGCCCACTTGGGCGCGGGCGTACGACGGATCACGGCGTGAAGCAGCGGAAAATAGATCCACCGCCCGGCGCAGCGAGTCCTCGCCCCGCAACCGAACCTGATGTGCGCCCCGGAGATACAGCTGGTAGGCCTCGCTGTCAGGCGAATCCGGATCGCCGCTCGGCAACCCGGCGAGGCCCTCGCGATTCAGCAGGCCGACTAGCTCGCGCACCGCCCCGTTGGCGATGCTGCTCTGCGCCGCAAAAATGTCCGCCGCGGGTCGCTCATAGACGCGGGACCAGAGAACGCGGGCGTCTTTGGCGGCTGTCAGCCGCAGCGTGACCGCGAGTCCCGCGGGTCGTTCTGCGACCTCGCCATTCAGGACGGCGTCGGCGCCAAGCTTTCTGGCCGCTTCCAGTGCGCCGGTGTGCGCTGCCGCGAGCACGTCTGCCGATGTGCGGCCGGAGATTTGCAGGCCTTCGATGTGGGCGAGCGAATCGGCGATCTCGTCCGCAAGCTCGACGCCAACGTCGCGGCCGAAGGTCTGGGCTTTGCTCGTGTCGAACGGCAGCACCAGTAGTCGGGTCACGGGCGGCGGTGGCGCGTCCGCGCCCGGGCGCACCACGAACCTGGAATAGATGAGCGTGACTGCGGTGATTACGCCGATGCAGCCGAGGGTTACAAGGGCATAGCGAAGTCGCCGATCATTCCTCAAGCGCATCGACCAGCGTATGCGCGACGGCGAAAGCGCGGTGGCAGTACCCCCCGCCAGCGCAGATCCGGCGTGCGGAAGCGACAGGGACGGGGGCACGCCAGCCGACGGCAGCGGCAACGGCGTCGGCACGAGCGTGTAACCGACTCTCGCGATCGTGCGAATGAAGCGGGGTTCTCGCGAGTCATCGCCGAGAACCTGCCGCAGCAGCGAGACGCATCGGGACAGTGCTTCGTCCGAGACGACTCGCCCCCCCCAGACCTCGGCACTGAACTCGTCGCGTGTCACGACCTCGCCGACATGGCGCGCGAGACAGGTCAGAACTGCCATCACGCGGGGTTCGACGCGCACCTGCTGCGACGGTCCCTGATCGCGTCGCAGCAGGGTTCCATGGCGTGGCCGGACCTCCCAGTCGCCCAGCGTAAAGCCGGCGTCAGTCCATAACGGCGTGCGCGAGTTCACTGGGACGCCTGATGCGCCGCCGGCGCCCTGGAGGATGATGGGCGTCCAGCCGCAACGGTCCTCGAGAGCCGTGCGATCGTGGCGTCGAGACCTTTCTCAGTCACTTCCGCGTCAGTGTCATCGTGGTAGCTCCGCACGTAGGAAACGCCATCGACAACGACATCGAAAATCTTCCAGCCCTCGACCGTCTGACGAAGGCGAAAGTCGACCGGAACAATCTCATCCCTCGCGTTCTTAACCTGAGTGTGCACGGCTACTTGCAGTGCTGCCGGATCGGCGCGCAGCGGCAGCAGCTTGACCCGATCTGCGGTCCACTCGGCGACCGCACCCGCGTAGGTCCGAAGCAGCCTCTGGTACAGGACAACCGCAAATTGGCGGCGCTGGTCCGGAGTCGCGCTGCGCCAATGTAGTCCGAGCACCAGCCGTGCTGCGTACTCCTTGTCGAAATGTGGCGCGAGCAAGTGGTCGAGAAGCGGCAGAACTGTATCCGCGTTATGCCGGTTCGCGGCTGACTCCTTGTTGAGAGTGTCAAACAGGCGCGCAGAAAGGTCTGACATGACCTGCTGCGGCCCGATGACCACGGGGCCGTTTGTAAGCGGCTCTTGCGCGGTAGCCGGAGTGACCGCTAATCCAGAGGCGACCGCGAGCCACACCAGTGCTTGGACTAGCGTGACCATAGCAACTCGTCTGGGCCGCACTCCAGCTCCCGGGGCACGAGAATTTCCGACGGCACAATCATCATCCGCCATCTCTCCCGGCCGGCCTCGGACTCATTCAGCACCGCCGCAGCAGACTCTACTCCCGTTCAGGATAGGCTCGAGTTTCAGGTCGATGCAGCTGTGATGCCCTGATAATCCATGGACCTGGCACCGATTGGCCTCGGGTCTTCACGCATCCTTTGTCGGGCATATGGGGAACCATTCGCCCGGACCGACGTCTGACAAGTCACCGTCGCGCGAACGATACATACGAAGAGTGGGTAGAATCCCACCCGCGGACGGTACGACGAGCGCTAGCGCTCGCCCCGCAGCAGCCCTTTCGGCGATGCGGCAAACACCTCCAGAAAGAGAATCTAAATAAACTCTAAGTTATTGTTTTTATTGGTGCCCGGGAGAGGACTCGAACCTCCACGGTGTTACCCGCTAGTACCTGAAACTAGTGCGTCTACCAATTCCGCCACCCGGGCAGGTGAGGAAGGCCGCGAAATGTACGCACGGGTCCGAAGGCTGTCAATTGACGGCGCGTAGAGGCAAGTCCGGGCGGCGCGACCGCCATGAGCGGCGTCCCCCCAAGGCACAGGCGACGAAGGCGCACGGCCACTCGGCGGCGCATCCCGCAAAACGTGCTGCGCCTGCGAGCGCCCACGCGCATCGCAAGACCGATAAGACGCAGCGCCGTTCGACTGCGGCGCCGACCCACCTCAAGTCCGGCTCGACGGTCGAAGGCACGGTGAGCGCGAACCGCGCGGGCTACGGCTTCCTGCGCGTCGCCGGCATGAAGGACAACGTGTTCTTGTCACCGCCCGAGATGCGCGGCGTGATGCACGGCGATCGCCTGCGGGTGAAGCTGCAGCGCGATGCGAGCGACCGCTGGTCGGGCGCGGTGGAGGAGGTGCTCGAGCGCGGGGTCAGCGCCTTCCTCGGGACCGTGGAGATGCAGGGGCGCAGCTCCTGGGTCAATTCCGCCGACCGGCGGCTGCAGCTGCGCTGTGCGGTCGCGCCTGCCGATCTGCACGGCGCGCGCGCCGGCGATTGGGTGATCGCGAAGATCACGCGCCATGCCGGCTCGGCCTCGGTCGCACAGGCGGTGATCGTCAAGCGCCTCGATCCCGATCGCGCGGTCGAGCTCGCCACCGAATCCGCGATCGCGCGCTTCGATCTGCCGCAGGAGTTTCCGGCGGCGGCGCTGCGCGAGGCGCAGGCCTGCGGCGATCACGTCGACGCGCACGAGGCCGGTACCAGAGTCGATCTGCGCGAGCTGCCGCTCGTCACTATCGATGGCGAAGATGCGCGCGACTTCGACGACGCAGTGTATGCGGAGCCGCATCCGGAGGGCTTCCGGCTGATTGTCGCCATCGCGGACGTGAGCCACTACGTGCGCCCCGGGACGGCACTCGATGATGAAGCGCAGCGGCGCGGCACCTCGGTGTATTTTCCGACGCGCGTGCTGCCGATGCTGCCCACGGCGCTCTCCGATCACCTGTGCTCGCTCGCTCCCAAGGTCGATCGGCTGTGTTTCGCGGCCGATATGGTGGTGAGCCGCGCCGGCCAGCTCAAGGGCGCGCGGTTCTATCCGGCGATGATGCGCTCGGCGTACCGCCTGACCTACACGCTCGCCAACGAGGCGCTCATCGAGGGACGGCCCGCGGCACGGGCGCAGCTCGGGCCGCTCACCGAGCGGCTACTGATCCTGGTCGATGTCTACCGCGCCCTCCACAAGGCGCGCAGCCGCCGCGGCGCGCTCGATTTCGATGCCGCGGAAGCCGAGTTCGTAATCGATGAGGCGGAGCGGGTGCGCGCGATCGAGCTGCGCATGCGCAATGACGCGCACCGGTTGATCGAGGAGTGCATGATCCTAGCCAACGTAGCGGTCGCCGAGGAGCTCGCCAAGACGCATGTGCCCACGCTCTACCGGGTGCACGGGACGCCGGAAGACGAGAAGCTCGAGCGTCTCTCCTCGACCCTTGCGGCGCTCGGTATCGACGGCCGGATCCCGAAGACGGTCACGACCCGCGACCTGCAGGCAATCGCGCGGCGCGTCAGTGATCCTTCCGAGCGAGCGTTCGTGGAATCGCTGGTGGTGCGGGCCATGCCCCAGGCGATTTATCAGCCGACCAACATTGGGCACTTCGGGCTCGCGCTCAGCCACTACGCGCACTTCACCTCGCCGATCCGCCGCTATCCGGACCTGCTCGTGCATCGCACGCTGCGCAGCCTCCTTGGAACGACCGGCGGGGCGGCGGTGCGCTACACGACCGGCGAGCTCGGCGTGCTGGGCGAGAGCACCTCGCGGCTCGAGAAGCGCGCCGACGAGGCGGATCGCTACGTCTCCAATTTCCTCAAGTGCACATACCTGAAGGAGCGCATCGGTCAGACCTTCCGCGGCCTCATCGCCACCGTGGTCGAGTTCGGCTGCTTCGTGCAGATCCTCGACGCCGCGGTCGACGGGCTGCTGCACGTCGACAGTCTGCGGGACGATCAGTACGTCATGGAGGATGACGGCCACGCATGGCGCGGGCGGCGCAGCGGGAGACGGCTGCGCACCGGCAGCCACGTGCGCGTCATGGTTACCGCGGTGAACCCGATCGAAGGCCTGATCGACCTGACGCTCGCAGAAGAGGCGTAGCAGGACGGGCGCGGCGGTGGGACGATGAAGGGCACCGAGACGATCTTTGGCCTGCACGCGGTGCGCATGATGCTGGAACGGCACCCCGAGCGGGTCGCCGCCGTGCGGCTCGCCGCGCGCCGCGACGATGTGCGCGTGCAGAGAATCGAGGAGCTTGCCCGGCGCCACCAGCGTCCGGTGGAGCGCGTCGACGCGCACGCGCTGAAGCAGCTCCTCGGGGACGTGGTCCATCAGGGAGTCGCCGCCGACATCGCGCCGCTCCCGCCCTGGACCGAGGATGACCTGCTCACGGCACTGCAGACTGCGGTGACGCCGCTGCTGCTCGCGCTCGATGGCGTACAGGACCCGCACAACCTCGGAGCGTGTCTGCGCACGGCGGATGCCTGCGGGGCGCTCGCCGTGATCGTGCCGCGCGACCGCGCGGCGCAACTCACCCCGACCGCGCGCAAGGTAGCCGCAGGCGCCGCGGAATCGACGCCGGTGGTCGCGGTGACGAACCTCGTGCGTACACTCAAGCTCCTCAAGGACGCAGGTCTCTGGTCGGTCGGCGCGGATGCCGCGGCGGACCAGCCCGCCGATGCGGTCGATCTCAAGGGTCCGGTGGTGCTGGTGCTGGGCGCCGAAGGGGCGGGCCTCAGGCAGCTGACGCGGCAGAACTGCGACTTCCTGGTGCGCTTGCCGCAGCTCGGCGCGGTCGAAAGTCTCAACGTCTCGGTGGCCGCCGGCATGCTGCTGTACGAGGCGGCGCGCCAGCGAGGTCGCTGGCAGCTTTAAGGAGAAGTGCCGTGGATTTTGAACTCAGCGCCAGGTCCAGGGATTACCTCAGGCGCCTCGGCGCCTTCATGGACGAGCACATCTACCCGAACGAGGGGCGCTATCGCACCGAGCTCGGCGCCGGCGATCGCTGGGAGGAGCCAGCGCTCGTCGCGGAACTGCAGCAGAAGGCACGCACGGCGCAGCTGTGGAACCTGTTCCTGCCCGACTCGCCCTACGGTGCCGGGCTCAGCAATCTCGACTACGCGCCGCTGTGCGAGCTGATGGGCCGCGTGCCGTGGTCGCCCGGGGTGTTCAACTGCGCAGCCCCCGACACCGGCAACATGGAGACCCTCGAGCGCTATGGGACTCCCGAGCAGAAGAAGCAGTGGCTCGAGCCGCTGCTCGCCGGTTCGATCCGCTCCGCCTTTGCGATGACGGAGCCGCGGGTGGCCTCGAGCGATGCCACCAACATCGAGAGCTCGATCGTGCGTGAGGGTAGCTCCTACGTGATCAACGGCCGCAAGTGGTGGACCTCGGGAGCGGGGAGTGCGCGCTGTCGCCTTTTTATCTTCATGGGCAAGACCGATCCCAAGGCGGAGCTCCACCGCCAGCAGTCGATGATCCTGGTGCCGCGCGAGACGCCTGGCATCACCATCCTGCGGCACCTGCCGGTGTTCGGCTACGACGATGCGCCGCACGGGCACATGGAGATCGAGTTCCGCGACGTGCGCGTGCCGGCGCAGAACCTGCTGCTCGGCGAGGGGCGTGGCTTCGAGATCGCGCAGGGGCGCTTGGGGCCCGGGCGCATTCATCACGCCATGCGGCTCATCGGGCTCGCCGAGCGTGCGCTCGAGAGGATGTGCCGCCGTGTGAAGGCGCGCACCGCCTTCGGTCGGCCGATTGCCGAGCAGACGGTGACGCTCGAGCGCATCGCGGAGTCGCGCATCCGCATCGACCAGGCCCGCCTGCTGGTCTACAAGACGGCCTGGCTCATGGACACGGTCGGCAACAAGGCGGCCCGCGCCGACATCGCCATGATCAAGATCGCGGCCGCCGACACCGCCTGCCAGGTCACCGACTGGGCGATCCAGGCGCATGGCGCTGCGGGTCTGTGCGATGACTTTGAGCTGGCGAGCGCCTACGCGCACGCGCGCTCGCTCCGTCTCGCCGACGGCCCGGACGAGGTGCACCGCAACCAGATCGGCAAGCTCGAGCTGGCCAAGCACTCTTGAGCGTCGACGGGCAGGAATTCTCGGGCACGATGCCGGTTCCGGAGCGCCAGCGCTTCGATGTGGCCGCGCTCGAGCGCTACCTGCGCGAGCAGATTCCGGACTTGGCGGGCCCGCTCACGGTCGAGCAGTTCCGTGGTGGCCAGTCGAATCCCACCTTTCTCCTCTGCGCAGGCGACGGCGCGCGCTACGTGCTGCGCCGCAAGCCCGCCGGGCAACTGCTGCCGTCGGCGCATGCGGTGGATCGCGAGTTTCGCGTGACCCGCGCGCTCCACGGACACGGCGTGCCGGTGGCGCAGCCGCTCTGTCTGTGCGAGGACGTGAACGTCATCGGCACCATGTTCTACGTCATGAGCTATGTACGCGGGCGCAACTTCTGGGACCCGCGGCTCCCCGGGATTACGCCGGCCGAGCGCGCCGCGATCTACGACGAGATGAATCGCGTTCTGGTGAGGCTGCACAGCGTCGACTTCGCACTTCTCGGGCTCGCCGACTACGGCAAGCCCGGCAATTACTTCGCGCGGCAGATCGCGCGCTGGAGCAAGCAGTACCGCGCCTCGGAGACCGAGCGCATCGAGGCGATGGAGAAACTCCTCGCGTGGCTGCCGGCGAACATCCCGCCCGGTGACGAGACCGCGCTGGTGCACGGCGATTACCGGATGGATAACATGATCTTCGCGGCGCGAGAGCCGCGCATGCTCGCGATCGTCGACTGGGAGCTCTCGACCCTCGGGCACCCGCTCGCGGACTTCTCCTATCACGTCATGCTGTGGCGGGTCGCGGCGGGGGAGATTCCGGGACTCAAGGGCGTCGACCTCGCCGGGCTGGGGATACCAACCGAAGCCGAGTACGTCGCCGCCTATTGCGAGCGCACCGGGCGAGCGCCGATCGAGCCCGCGGTGTGGGAGTTCTGCATGGCATACAACCTGTTCCGCATCGCCTGCATCCGCCAGGGCATCATGCGGCGGGTGCTGGAAGGGACCGCGGCGAGCCGCCACGCGCGCGAGGCCGGCGAGCGGGCCCGGGAGACCGCTGAGCTCGCCTGGCACCAGGTCGAGGAGCACCTCGGCGGCTGAAGTCCGTGGGGTCGACTGACCGGTCCTCATTAATAAATAGTAGAGAGACGCCGTTCGTGCCGCGGCGCACGCTTCCACCGCCCAAGCCATTGATTCCCAAGCGCGCTGGCACCTGCCGGCATTGCAGTGGCGAGGGCCTTTCAGTATGCTTCGCGCCCCTTTTGACCAAAGGGGCGTGCGCGTGTAGGCCTTAGGGGCATACCGCGGCGCTTACTCCTTGCCGCACCGGCGAAAGCCTTAAGTCCGGGCGGCTTAATCCGTAAGGAGACTATAGATGAGGCATTACGAAATCGTTTTTCTCGTGCATCCCGATCAGAGCGAGCAGGTGCCCGCGATGATCGAGCGCTACAAGGGCATGATCGCTTCCGGCGAGGGCCGCGTGCACCGCCTGGAGGACTGGGGCCGGCGCCAGCTCGCCTATCCCCTCGCCAAGGTGCACAAGGCTCACTACGTGCTGATGAACATCGAGACGGACCAGAAGACGCTCGATGAGCTGACCGGCGCCTTCCGATTCAGCGACGCGGTGCTGCGCCACCTGGTGGTGAACATGGACGCCGCGGTCACCGAGCCCTCGCCGATGGCCAAGGCCGCGGACGAGGAGGGCGAGGGTACGGGTAGGCGCCGCGAGCGCGCCCGCGACGAGTCGCCGGCGATTGCCGATGACGAGGACAATTCCGCGGTGGACAGCGCCTGAATTGCCCCGTCACGCGCCGCTCAAAGCACAGTAAACTGCAATCGAATTCATAAGGATCTGATCCATGGCAATGTCCAGAAGCCACGGCGGGGGCGGCGGCAGCCGCTTCTCGCGCCGTAAGAAGTTCTGCCGCTTCACCGCCGAGGGCGTGAAGCAGATCGACTATAAGGACCTCGCGACGCTTAAGGCCTACGTCACCGAGACGGGCAAGATCGTTCCGAGCCGCATCACCGGAACCAAGTCGTTCTACCAGCGGCAGCTCGCGGTGGCGATCAAGCGCGCGCGTTTCCTTGCGCTGCTGCCGTACACCGACCAGCACTAAGGGGCGAGGCCGATGCAAGTCATTCTCCTGCAGAAGGTCGCCAACCTCGGCAACATCGGCGATCGCGTCAAGGTGCGCTCGGGCTACGGGCGCAATTTCCTCCTGCCGCAGGGCAAGGCGACGCTCGCCACTCCTGAGAACGTGGCGCGCTTCGAGGCGCGGCGTGCCGAGCTCGAGCTTTTGGCTCGCGAGCAGCTCACCTCGGCCACCGAGCGGGCCGCCGCCATGAAGGATTTCAAGCTCACCATCCACGCCAAGGCCGGCACCGAAGGCAAGCTGTTCGGCTCCATCGGCACTGCTGACATCGCCGAGGCATGCAACAAGGCGGGCTTCAAGGTCGAGCGCAGTGAGGTGCGCCTGCCCGCAGGTCCGCTGCGCAGCATCGGGGAGCACACGCTGAGCCTGCATCTGCACGCCGACGTCGACGTGCCGCTGGCGGTGGCGATCGTTCCCGAAGAGTAGCCCACAAGGTCCGCCGGTGGCCGGTTCCGCCAAAGCGCGTGATTCAGGCTCGGTCGCACTGATTGACGCGCCCTCGCCGCCGCATTCGGTCGAGGCGGAGCAGGCGGTGCTCGGCGGACTGCTGCTCGACCCGGTCGCCTGGGACCAGGTGGCGGACGTCGTGCGCTCCGAGGACTTCTACCGTCCCGATCATCAGCTGATTTTCGGCGGCATCGCCGCCGTGGCCGGCGAGGGCAAGCCGTGCGATGCCGTCACGGTCGCGGGCTACCTCGAGCGGACGGGCGAGCTCGAGAAGGCGGGGGGTCTCGCTTATCTGAGCGCCATCGCGCGCGATACCCCGACCGCGGCCAACGTGCGCGCCTACGCGCAGATCGTGCGGGAGCGCTCACTGCTGCGGCAGCTGATCCAGGCCGGTACGCAGATTGCCGCGGGCGTTTACAACAACGACGGGCAGAGCGCGCGCGAGCTGGTCGACCAGGCCGAGCAGCGTGTGTTTGCGATCGCCGAAGGGGGCTTCCGCGGCCGCGACGGTGCGCAAGCGGTGCGCGACCTGCTCCCCGCCGTCATCGACCAGATCGATGAGTGGCACACCAACCCCGACAAGCTGCGCGGGCTTCCCACCGGCTTCACCGACTTCGACAAGATCACCGGCGGACTGCGCGGCGGGGACCTGGTCATCATTGCCGGGCGCCCCTCGATGGGCAAGACGACGCTCGCCGTGAACATGGCGGAATACGCCGCCGTGCACCCGGGCACACGCGCCTCGGTCGTACTCTTCAGCATGGAGATGCCCTCCGAGCAGGTCATCACGCGCATGCTGGCCTCGGTCGGCGGCGTACCGCTCGCGAGCCTGCGCAGCGGGCGCATCTCGGACGAGGACTGGGTGCGCATCACCGGCGCTACCAGTCAGCTCTCGGAGGCAAAAATCTTTGTCGATGAAACCCCGGCGTTGAATCCCACCGAGTTGCGCGCACGCGCGCGGCGCGTCAAGCGCGAGCACGGTCTCGATCTCGTGGTGGTCGACTACCTGCAGCTCATGCAGGTCCCGGGCACGGTGGAGAACCGTGCGACGGAGATTGCGGAGATCTCGCGCGGGCTCAAGGCACTGGCGAAGGAGCTGTCGGTGCCGGTGATTGCGCTATCACAGCTGAACCGCGGCGTAGAGCAGCGCGAGCACAAGCGGCCGGTGATGTCGGATCTTCGTGAGAGTGGTGCCATCGAACAGGACGCAGACATCATCCTGCTCATCTATCGCGAAGAGGTCTACGACAGGAACACCACCAAGAAGGGCATCGCGGAGATCGATCTCGTCAAGCACCGCAACGGCGAGATCGGCACCTTCCTGCTCACCTTTCAGGGACAGTTCACGCGCTTCGCCAATTACGCCTCCGACTCCTACGCCGAGGGTGTGCTGCGGTGAGCCGGCTCATCCGGGCGGTCATCGAAACGCGCGCGCTGCGGCACAATCTCAACACCATCCGCGAGCGGGCGCGCCGCGCACGCATCATGGCGGTGGTCAAAGCCAACGCCTACGGCCACGGCCTCGTGCCGACTGCATTGTCGCTCGCCGACGCCGATGCCTTCGCGGTGGCGCGTCTGGAGGAGGGGCTGGCGCTGCGCGCCGCGGGGATCACGCAGCCCATCGTGCTGCTCGAGGGAGTCTTCACCGCCGAGCAGCTGCTCGAGGCTGCGCGCCACGGCTTCGATCTGGTGGTGCACGATGCGCTGCAGGTCGAGCTGCTCGAGGAGATGAGCGGCGCGCACCGCTTCGTGCTGTGGATCAAGATCGACACCGGCATGAACCGCCTCGGCCTGCCGCCGCGCGAATTCGCCGCCGCGCTGGAGAGAGTGCGGCGCCTGCAGCCCGCGCCGCTCGAGATCCGCCTGCTCACGCACCTCGCGTGCGCCGACGAGCGCGACGACCGCATGACCGGCGAGCAGCTGGCACGCTTCCGCGAGGCGACCCGCGGCCTCGACTACTCGGTCAGCATCGCGAATTCCGCCGGCATCTTTGGCAACGCTCGGGTGAGCGGCGACTGGGTGCGGCCGGGGCTGGCGCTCTACGGTGCCTCGCCCTTCGCCGACAGCTCGGCGGCGCAGCTCGGCCTCACGCCGGTGATGAGCCTCGAATCCTCGGTGATCGCCGTGCGCCGTGTGGCCGCGGGCGAGACCGTCGGCTACGGCGCCGCCTGGAAGGCGCCGCGCGACTCAGCTATCGCGATCGTCGCTGCCGGCTACGGCGACGGCCTGCCGCGCAACCTCCCCGGCGGCACGCCGCTGCTGGTCGCCGGTGCGCGCGCGCCGCTCGTCGGGCGCGTGTCCATGGATATGATCGCGGCGGACGTTACCGGGCTCCCCGACGTGCACGTGGGAACACCGGCCGTGCTCTGGGGTGCGGGACTTCCGGTGGAGGAGATCGCCCGGCACGCCGGCACCATCCCCTACGAGCTGCTCTGCAGCGTGAGTCAGCGCGTACCGCTCGAGCTGCGCTGACCGTCGGTCGGGTGCGGGCGCTCCCGGGCGGAGCCATTAACTGCCGTTTCTGAACTGCGCGCGGCCGGAAAGCGCCTCGCGGCCCAGCGCGCCTGCCTCTATGCTCTTCGGACTCCCGCACGCCTTGCACCAGAGCCAAGCCATGACCGATGCAACCGATGCACCACGCTCCTCGGGCGAGGCGCGCTACATCGACCTCAGCCACAGAATCGAGGACGGGATGATTACCTACCCGGGTCTGCCTGCCCCGCATGTCTGCGATTTTCTCAGCCGTGAGGCCTCGCGCACGCGCTACCGACCCGACACAAGCTTCCACATCGGCCGCATCGACATGGTCGCCAACACCGGCACCTATCTCGACAGCCCGTTTCACCGCTTCGCGGACGGCGAGGACATCTCGCAGCTCACGCTCGCGATGCTCGCGGATCTTCCGGCGGTCGTGGTGAACGCGGGCGATCGCCGGGCAATCGACGCGCCGGACCTCGCAGCCCTCGACGTGCTGGGCAGGGCGGTGCTGGTGCACACCGGGTGGGCGCGGCACTGGCGCACCGAGCGCTATGGCCAGGGCCACCCGTTCCTCACGGCAGCGGCGGCGGCCTTCCTCAGGGACCGGGGAGCCCGGCTCGTCGGGATCGATTCGCTCAACATCGACGATACCGCAGGGGGCGAGCGAGCGGTGCACACGACGCTGCTCGGCGCCGGAATCCCGATCGTCGAACACCTGCGCGGCCTCGAGCAGCTGCCGCCCGCGGGGTTTTCTTTCAGCGCGGTTCCCCCGCCGGTGTGCGGCATGGGGTCATTCCCGGTGCGAGCTTTCGCCCGATTGTGATTCGCAGTAGGCGCAGCGGGCAAAAGCCACGCCTTTTGCCCGCGGTCCGCGGAGTAATGTCTGCCGAAATCGCCGCAGGCGATTTAGGCCAATTCAACTAGTTGAGGAAGAACCCCATCTTCACACCGGCGAGCTGAATGACATCGTTATCATTCAACTTAGTCGCCTGGGCGCCGATCGGCGTGCCGTTGAGCAGCGGGAAATCGTTGTCCTTGCCGCTGTCGACGTGCACGATGTAGTAGGCCTCGGCGCGGCGCGTGATCGCCGCGACCTGCACCCCGGGGCGGCCGAGGGTGGTGAGTGCCTTGCTGAGCTCGACCTCGCGGCCGGCGAAGGCGCCCGAGAGCACCTGCAGTTTCGCCTTCTTCACCGCGGCGGCGCCGTCGGCGAGCGCCCGCGAACGGCCGGTGGCCGTCAGGGAGACGGAAACCTTGTCGGCGCCTTCGGTCGCCGCGCGCACCTTCTCCACCGGGCGCGCCGAGGGCTGGATGACCATGGTCTTCTCGAACTCGTCCTGGGCCTCGTCGTCCTCGACGAAGCGCAGCTGGTGGTGACCCACCGTGATCACGTCACCGTGCTGCAGGGCATGCTTCTTGATGAGCTTGCCGTTGACGTAGGTGCCGTTGGTGCTGTTCAGATCCTCGAGGAACGAGTCGTTGAGGATGTTGATGATCAGCGAGTGGTGGCCGCTGACGGCAGCATTGTCGATGCGGATATCGTTGTCAGGGAGGCGGCCGATGGTGTACCGCTCCTTGTTCATGTTGTATTCCGCCATCACCTGGCTGTCCAGGCTCAAGACCAACCTTGCCATTGCTAGCCCCTATCGCTTTTCACGTCAGCCGAACCAACTCAGGATCTTGTCGAAAATCTTCGTACGAGCCGGAAACGCATCCATGATGTGCGCCATGACCACCGAGATGTTGTCCCGGCCTCCATTGTCATTGGCCAGCTGAATCAACTGTTTGGCGACCGTATCCAGATTAGCACTAAAGGTGTTTATGGTTAAATGGATATCTTCATCCTCGACCATATCGGACAAGCCGTCCGAGCACAGGATGAAGAACTCACCCCGGTTCACGGGGTATTCCTGGATTTCCACCTCGACTTGAGGCTCGACCCCCAGGGCCCGGGTCACGTAGTTCTTGTTCGACGCCCGCTGCGCCTCTTCGGCGGAGTAGAAGCCGCGATCGACCAGCTCCTGCAGGAGCGAGTGGTCCATGGTGACCTGCTCGAGCTTGTCGGCGCGCTGGCGGTACAGGCGCGAGTCGCCCACGTGGGCAATGGTCACCTTGTTGTCGAAGAACAGCGCCGCCACGACCGTGGTTCCCATGCCCTCGCATTGCGGCTGGGTGCGCGCGGTCTGGTAGATGATCTTGTTGGCGCGCACGATGGCGTCGCGCAGGATGATGTTGGCACGTGACAGTCCCGACTCGCGGTCGGCGATCGTCAGGTCCTCGCGCTCGACGTGCTCGCGTACCAGATTAACGATGGTCTTCACCGCAATGCCGCTCGCCACTTCTCCGGCGTTATAGCCGCCCATACCGTCGGCGAGCACCAGCAGGCCGATATCGGCGTCGGCAGCGATGGTGTCTTCATTGTGCTCCCGCACCCTGCCGGTGTCGCTGAGACCGACCACGCGCAGCTTGGTTCGCAAGCTCATGCTGCGTCCTGACCGATCTCTGGCCCACCGAATGTGATACGCGTCACTTTCCCGTCCCCGATTCGAGCTGCCATAAGCTAGCATCGCCCGCAGGGGCGTCCGAGTGATTGGTCACAAAAGACCGCTTTTGGTGATCTCCCCGGCGCGAATCCTAGCTGAAAGTCGACCGACGGCGCATTGATGGCTCGCCCGAATGCGGTGTTCATATGTGCTTCCTGCGGGGGCGAGACCCTCAAATGGCAGGGGCAGTGCCCGTTGTGCGGCGAGTGGAATTCGCTCGAGGAGCGGCGCGCCTCACGCGGACGCCCGGCCCCGGCGGCCGTGGCGGTGAATCTTGCGCCGGGCGCGGCTCTTGCGGGTGGCGGTGCGCGCCTGACCAGCGGCGAGGCGGAGCTCGACCGGGTGCTGGGGGGCGGCATCGTTCCGGGGTCGGTGATTCTGCTCGGGGGCGAGCCGGGCATCGGCAAGTCGACGCTGCTCCTGCAGGTAGCCGCCCACGTGGCGGCATCGAAGCCGGTGATCTACGCGAGCGGCGAGGAGTCAGTGGCCCAGGTCGGACTGCGCGCGCAGCGGCTGGGTCTCGCCGCCGAGGCGCTCGCCGTGGTAACCGAGACCGACTGCCAGGCGGTGCTGTCGCTTGCGGCAGCGCGGCAAGCCGCGCTCCTCGTCATCGATTCCATCCAGACGCTGCAGTCGGGTGCCGTACCCACCGGCGCCGGCGCCGTGTCGCAGCTGCGCGAGTGCACCGCGGAGCTGGTGCGCTTCGCCAAGGCGGGCGGCGCCGCCGTGGTCATCGTCGGGCACGTGACCAAAGAGGGGTCGATCGCGGGACCTAAGCTCCTCGAGCATCTGGTCGACACCGTGTTGTATTTCGAGAGCGATGCCGGCAGCCGTTACCGCATCGTGCGCGCCACCAAGAATCGCTTCGGCGCGGCGAACGAGCTCGGCTTCTTCGCCATGACGGGCGCGGGTTTGAGAGAGGTGAAGAACCCGGCGGCCATCTTTCTCGCGCGCTCGCCGCAGCCCGCGGCCGGCAGCATCGTCACCGTGACGCGCGAGGGCGGCCGGCCGCTGCTCATCGAGCTGCAGGCGCTCGTCGATCGCATGCGCTTCGGCGCCCCGCGGCGCATTGCGCAGGGGCTCGATGCCAACCGCGTGGCGATGCTGCTCGCGGTGCTCAACCGGCACGCCGGCGTGGCGCTGCAGGAGCACGACGTGTTCGTGAACGTGGTGGGCGGTATCCAGATCAGCGAGACCGCGTGGGACCTGCCGGTGATTGTCGCGCTGGCCTCGAGCCTGAGAGACGCACCGCTCCCGGCGCAGCTCGTGGCCTTCGGCGAGATCGGGCTCACGGGTGAAGTCCGCCCGGTGCCTTACGGCGATGAGCGGCTGCGCGAGGCCCAGGCCCAGGGATTCAAGGAGGCGCTGGTGCCGCGCGACAACGCGCCGCGCCGACCGCCGGCCGGCCTCAGCGTGCACGCGGTCGGCACGATAGCCGAGGCACTCGAGGCGGCCTTTGCCCGCGCCGGGGGCGGGACGCGCCCTTAGGGGGCGCTCGCGGCGGCGGCCTTCTCGCCGGCCGGCGCGCGCACCCGCACGGTGCGGATCGCGTTATCGGCGATCTGCAGTACCTCGAACTCGTAGCTGCCGACCCGCACCATGGTGCCGGGGTCCGGGATCGTCTCGAGGTGCTCGAGCAGCAGGCCGTTCAGGGTCTTCGGCCCTCCCGTCGGCAGCTGCCAGCCGAGCGCGCGGTTGAGCGCGCGGATGGTGGCGCTCGCGTTGACGATGAACACGCCGGGCTTCTCGGTATGCACGTCCTTGTGGGTGATCGTGGCGGGATCGGTGGTGAACTCGCCGACGATCTCCTCGAGGATGTCTTCCAGCGTCACCAGCCCCTCGATGTCGCCGTACTCGTTGACGACGAAGGCGGAGCGGCGGCGGATGCGCTGGAACTGCGCCAGCTGCGCGTTCAGCGGCGTGCCTTCCGGGATGAAGTACGACTCGCGGCCGCGGGCGAGCTCGATGAGCCGCTCGCGGGTGAAGGTGCCGCGCGCGAACTCGCGTGCCACGCGCTTCATGTGCAGCAATCCAATGAGGTTATCGAGTTCGCCCTCGTAGACTGGCAGCCGGGTGTGCGGCGTCTGGCGCAGCTGCTCGAGGATGTCGTCCCAGCTCTCGGCGATGTCGATGCCGGCGATCTCCTGGCGCGGAATCATGATGTCGTTCACCGTGATGCGCCCGAGATCGAGGATCGACAGCAGCATCTGCCGGTGGCGCGCGGGGATCACCGGTGCCGCCTCCATCACCACGGTGCGCAGCTCCTCCGCGGTCAGCGCCTGGCTGCTCTGTGCGCGGCGCCCGACGCCGAACAGGCGCAGGAACGCGTACGCCATATGGTTGGTCAGCCACAGCGCCGGCCGTGCCACCAGCACCAGCACCCGGTAGATACCGGCCGCGTGCAGCGCCACCCCCTCGGGGTTCGAGGCGGCGTAGATCTTCGGGGTGAGCTCGCAGAACACGATCACGACGATGGTGAGCAGCACCTCCGTGATCGGCACCGCATACGCATAGCCGGAGCGCTGTGCGAGGATGGTGGCGATCGCAGAGGCGAACACGCTGGCCGGCGCCAGGATCACCAGATTCGCCCCCAGCCACTCGTCGGGCTTGGCGAGCAGCCGCTCGAGCAGCCGTGCGGAGAGCTGCCCCGCCTGGGCACGGTGGCGGATGCGATAGCGGTTCACCGAGAGCATCGCCGCCTCCGCCCCGGAGGAGAAGGCGGCGACGACCAGCAGCAGGAACAAAGTCAGCTGCGGCAGTAGGGTCGAGAGGACGTTCAAGGGGCTCTCCCGCTTCAGGCGGACCGCACTAGCATAGCGCGCGCGAATTTAGGATCCTGATTGCATGTTCGAGCAACTCACGGCGCGCCTGACGGCCACTCTCGACAGCTTGAGAGGCCGCGGCCGGATCACCGAAGACAACATTGCGCAGGCCCTGCGCGAGACGCGCATTGCACTCCTCGAGGCTGACGTCGCGCTGCCGGTGGTGAAGTCCTTCATCGAGTCCGTCAAGGCGCAGGCGCTCGGTGCGCAAGTAGCCGCGAGCCTCACTCCGGGACAGGCGTTCATCGGCATCCTCCACCAGCAGCTCATCGCGCTCATGGGCGGGGCGGGAGAGGGCTTCAGCCTGCGCGCGCAGCCGCCCGTGGTGGTGCTGCTCGCGGGGCTCCAGGGAGCCGGCAAGACGACCACGGCGGCGAAGCTTGCGCGGCTCCTTCAGGAGCGCGAGCGCAAGCGCGTGCTGCTCGCGAGCACCGACGTGCGCCGGCCCGCCGCGATGCTGCAGCTCGAGCGTCTCGCCGGGCAGGTGGGCGCGGAATACTTCGCGGCGCAGCCCGGCGCGGCACCGGAGTCGATCGCGACTGCGGCCCTCGAGCGCGCGCGCACGGGCGTCTTCGACGTGCTGATCGTCGACACCGCGGGAAGACTGCACGTCGACGCGGAGCTGATGAGCGAAGTGCGGCGGATCGAGGCCGCGGTGGGTGCGACGGAGCGCCTGTTCGTCGTCGACGCCATGGCGGGCCAGGATGCGGTGAACGCCGCGCGCGCCTTCGCCGCGGTGCTCGATCTCACCGGGATCATCCTCACCAAGGCGGACGGCGATGCCCGCGGTGGGGCCGCGCTCTCGGTGCGGCAGATCACCGGCAAGCCGATCGTGTTCATGGGCGTCGGCGAGAAGACCGAGGCGCTCGAGCCCTTCGACCCGGCGCGCATGGCATCGCGCATCCTCGGCATGGGCGATGTGGTGAGCCTGGTAGAGCAGGTACACCGCCAGGTGGATACGGACGAGGCGGCGCGCCTTGCCACCAAGGTCGCCAGGGGACAGGGCTTCGACATGGCGGACCTGAAGGGCCAGCTCGAGCAGCTGCAGAAGATGGGCGGGGTGGGGGCACTCATCGACAAGCTTCCGGGGGCGGTCGTCAAAAAGGGGGCGGTATCGGCCGAGCAGGGCGACCGGGACCTGCGCCGGCAGATCGCCATCATCAATTCCATGACCCCCCGCGAGCGGCGTAGCCCCGGAATCATCGACGGCTCGCGCCGCCGGCGCATCGCGGCGGGCTCGGGCGTCCAGGTCCAGGACGTGAATCGGCTGCTGAAGCAATTCATGGAGATGCAGCGGGTCATGAAGAGCATGAAGGGCGGACGCCTGAAGCGCCTCATGGGGGCGTTCAAGGGGGGCATCCCCCCGGGCTTCCCGGGGCGCTAGGGGCGGGAGCGCCCGCGCGCCTCAAGGCTCTCGCCGCGCAGGCGCGCGCGGGGTCCGATAAACTGGCGCAGAATTCGCCAGTTGCGTAGAATCCGCGCTCTTTTTGGGCGGCCCCAGCATCCAGGGCGGCCAGCCCGCTGAACGAGAGCGATACGACCATGGTTACCATTCGTCTGACGCGGCGCGGGGCGCGCAATCAGCCCTTCTATCACGTCGTCGTGACCGACAGCCGCAAGCGCCAGGGCGGCCCGAGCCTCGAGCACGTCGGGTACTTCAACCCGATTGCCGGGCGTGGCGAGACGAAGCTGCGGCTCGATCTGCCGCGCATCGACTACTGGGTCGGCAAGGGAGCGCTGCCGTCCGACCGTGTGCGGACGCTGGTGGCGTCCTATCGCAAGCAGGCTACGGCCTAGGGTCCCCGGCGGTACCGGCCGGGCGAACGCGCCTGAGGCGTGAGCGGCCGTGGCCTGGATCGAGCTTGGGCGTCTGGGCGCTCCGTACGGCATCCAGGGCTGGGTGCACGTCGATTCGTTTACCGATCCGCCGGACGGGCTGCTGAAATACCCCGAGTGGGGACTGCGGCTCGCGAGCGGTGAGCGCCAGAGTCGCCGGGTCATCAGCGCTCGCGGACATGGACGGGGCCTGGTGGCGCAGCTCGAGGGAGTGGCGAGCCGGGAGGGCGCAGCGGCGCTCACCGGCGCGATGATCGAGGTGGACCGCGCGGCGCTTCCCGCAGTCGGGAAGAGTGAGTACTACCGCGCGGACCTGGTGGGATTCGCGGTACGCAACCTCGAGGGCACGGCACTCGGCACGGTGAGCCACTTCATGGACGCACCCGCAGGCGCGGTGATGGTGACGAAGGAGCCGGGTGGACGCGAGCACTGGGTGCTCGCGGTGCCGAAGCACCTGCGCTCGGTGGACCTCGCGGCGCGCGTGATCGTGGTCGACTGGCCCGCGGAGCTGGAATGAGCTCCATGAGGATCGAGGTGGTGACGCTGTTCCCGCGCATGATCGCGGGAGCGCTGGAGTTCGGCATCCTGGGTCGCGCCATCGAGCGCGGCCTGGTGACGGTGGCAACCGAGGACCCGCGCGCGCACACGCACGATGTGCACCGCACGGTGGACGACCGGCCCTACGGGGGCGGCCCGGGTATGGTGATGAAGCCCGAGCCGCTGCTCGAGGCGATCCGCACGGCGCACGCGCGGCTGCCGCCGGGTAGCCTGCGGATCTGCCTGTCGCCGCAGGGCGAGCCGTTCACCGCGGCACAGGCGCGCGCGCTGGCGGCGCTCCCGGGGCTGCTGCTGGTGGCGGGACGTTACGAGGGGATCGATGAGCGGGTGTACGAGCTCGGCATCGATCGCGAGCTGTCGGTGGGCGACTATGTGCTCTCCGGCGGGGAACTGCCGGCCCTCACCGTGATCGACGCGGTGGCGCGCCTGCTCCCCGGGGTGCTCGGAGACGAGCGCTCGAGCGCGCAGGATTCGTTCGCGGAGGGGCTGCTCGAGGGGCCACATTACACGCGGCCGGAAGTGTTCGAAGGCAGGGCCGTACCGACGGTACTATTGTCGGGCGACCACGCCGATATCCGCCGCTGGCGCCTGGCGCGTGCGCTGGAGCGGACCCTGAGGCGCCGCCCGGACCTGTTGGGCAGTGGCAAGCTCGCGCCCGAAGCGCAGCGGGCATTGAATGAGTTCCTGGCCGCAGCGGCGGCCGGAAACGACGATCGAGGTAAGTGACATGAGCAAGATCATCGAAGAAATCAACAAGGCGCGCATGACCCGCGAGGTGCCGGACTTCAAGCCGGGCGACACCGTGGTCGTGCAGGTGAAGGTGGTCGAGGGCGACCGCGAGCGCATGCAGGCCTACGAGGGCGTGGTCATCGCGCGCAGCAACCGCGGGCTCAACTCCTCGTTCACGGTGCGCAAGATCTCGCACGGCGAGGGCGTCGAGCGCGTGTTCCAGACCTACAGCCCCGCGATCAGCGACATCGTCGTGAAGCGCCGCGGCAGCGTGCGGCGCGCCAAGCTCTACTACCTGCGCGATCTCGCCGGCAAAGCGGCCAGGATCGAGGAAAAGATCTGACGGCGCGCGCGGCGGCCGCCGGCCGGGCGCACGCAGGAGTGGCAAAGCTGTGAGCGTGCGTACGTTCTTTGCAGCCGTGTGGCGCGGCCTCGATGGCCTGCGCAAGGGGCTGCACCTCATCGTGCTGCTGGTGATTTTCGGCATCGTGGTCGGCGTGCTGCGCAGCGGCGTGCCGCATATCCCCAACCGCGCAGCGCTGCTCGTTGCCCCCGAGGGCGAGCTGGTCGAGCAGCTCTCCGGCGACCCGGTGGAGCGTGCGCTGGAGGAGGCGCGCGGCGACGGCCGCAAGGAGACGCTACTGTGGGATCTCACCGACTCGATCCGTGCCGCAGCCGCCGACCGGCGTATCCCGGTGCTGGTGCTCAATCTCGACAAGTTCGGCGGCTCCACCCAGCCGACGCTGGAGGAGCTCGCGCGTGCCATCCGGGACTTCCGTGCCGCCGGCAAGAAAGTGCTGGCCTACGGCACCGAGCTCTCGCAGGAGGACTACTACCTCGCGGCGCAGGCGGATGAGGTCTACCTCGACCCCGAAGGCTTCGTGCTGATCGACGGTTACGACCGTTATCGCATGTACTTCAAGGAGGCGCTGGAGAAGCTCGCCGTCGACATCAACGTGTTCCGGGTCGGCGAGTTTAAGAGCGCGGTCGAGACCTACACGCGCAAGGACATGTCGCCCGAGGACCGCGAGGAGAGCCGCGCCTATCTCGGCGTGCTGTGGGCGAGCTACCAGGAGGCAGTCACGCGCGCGCGCAAGCTGGCCCCCGACGCCATAGCAAAGTACGTCGCCTCGCTCGCGGACAAGGTGCCGGCCGCCGCCGGCAACGCTCCGCGCGTCGCCCTCGAGGCCGGCCTCGTTACCGGCGTGCAGACCAATATCGAGGTCGAGAAG
Source organism: uncultured Gammaproteobacteria bacterium (assembly GCA_963804465.1). Taxonomy (GTDB): domain Bacteria; phylum Pseudomonadota; class Gammaproteobacteria; order Steroidobacterales; family Steroidobacteraceae; genus 13-2-20CM-66-19. Next base: position 179,327 of record CAWDQL010000016.1, on the reverse strand, counting down.
CATATTGCGAGCCTCGTGGGCGAGGACCGCGCCTCGGGCTCGTTCCGCGCCGTGTCGGTTGGCGATTATCTCGGCTACGCGCGCGAGCAGAAGAAACTGCACGCCGCCGGCAAACCGCGCGTCGCCGTCATCCTCGCCGTCGGCGACATTCTCGACGGCGAGCAGCCGCCCGGCACCGTCGGTGGCGAGTCGACCGCCAAGCTCATCCGCCAGGCACGCCTTGATGCGGACGTGAAGGCGCTGGTGCTGCGGGTCGACAGCCCGGGCGGGAGCGTGCTCGCCTCCGAGGTGATCTATCGTGAGCTCAAGGCATTCCGGGCGGCGGGTAAGCCGCTGGTGGTGTCGATGAGCGGCTACGCGGCCTCCGGCGGCTACTACATCTCCGCCCCCGCGGACGAGATCTGGGCGAGCCCGGCGACGCTCACCGGCTCGATCGGCATCTTCGCGATCATCCCGACCGTCGATCGCACCCTCGGCAAGCTCGGCGTGAGTGTCGACGGCGTCGGCACCACACCGCTCTCGGGCCAGCTGCGCCTCGACCGGCCGCTCGGCACCGAAGCGCGTGCGCTGCTGCAGTCACAGATCAACCACGGCTATGACGAATTCCTGGAGCGCGTCTCGAGCGGTCGCAAGAAGAGCCGCGCCGACATCGACGCCATCGCGCAGGGGCACGTGTGGGCGGGGACCGATGCCCGGCGCCTGGGGCTGGTGGATCACCTGGGCGCGTTCGATGAGGCCGTGAAGGCGGCCGCGCACCGCGCCAAGCTCACCGACTACGCGCCGGAGTTCATCGAGCCCGAGCTCACCTGGACGCAGCAGCTCGCGCTGGCCCTGAAGACGCGTCTGGTGCGCGCGGTGTTTGCCGCGAGCCCCGATCAGCGCGCGCTCGCGCAGCTCGGCGCCCGGCTCGACCCGCTGGCGCGCGAGGTGGCCGAGCTGAGCCGCTTCAGCGTGCCGAACCGTGTCTACGCGTACTGCTTCTGCGAGGTGCGCTAGGCGCTGATCACAGCGTCGACCAGTCGAGGATGACCTTGCCGGACTTCCCCGACCCCATGGTCTCGAAGCCCTGACGGAACTCCTGGATCGGGAAATGATGCGTGATGATCGGGTCGATCCTGAGCCCCGACTGCAGCATGCTCGCCATTTTGTACCAGGTCTCGAACATCTCACGGCCGTAGATGCCCTTGAGCGTCAAGCCCTTGAAGATCACCTGATTCCAGTCGATCGCCATGTCCTCGGGCGGGATGCCGAGGATCGCGACCGAGCCGCCGTGAAACATGGTGCGCAGCATCTCGCGAAACGCCGCCACGTTGCCCGACATTTCGAGCCCGACGTCGAACCCCCCAAGTATCCCGAGTTCCTTCATGGTCTGATCGAGTGACTCTCTAGCCACGTTGATGGCGCGGGTCGCGCCCATGCGGCGAGCGAGCTCGAGGCGATAGTCGTTGACGTCGGTGACCACGACGTGCCGCGCGCCGGTGAAGCGCGCGATCGCCGTCGCCATGATGCCGATCGGGCCCGCGCCGGTGATGAGGACGTCCTCCCCCACCATGTTGAAGGTGAGCGCGGTGTGCGTGGCGTTGCCGAAGGGGTCGAGAATGGAGGCGATGTCGTCCGGGATCGAGTCCGGGAGCTTGAAGGCGTTGTAGGCCGGGATCGCCAGGTACTCGGCGAAGGCACCCGGACGGTTGACGCCGACGCCGACGGTGTTCTTGCACAGGTGGCGCCGGCCGGCACGGCAATTGCGGCAGTAGCCGCAGGTGATGTGCCCCTCGCCCGAGACGCGATCGCCCGCCTTGAGCCCCTTGACCTCGGAGCCCACCTCGACGATGCGACCGCAGTACTCGTGCCCCACGGCCATCGGCACCGGGATGGTTTTTTGCGCCCAGGCGTCCCAGTTATAGATGTGCATGTCGGTGCCGCAGATCGCGGTCTTCGCGATCTCGATCAGCACGTCGTTGTGCCCGACCGTCGGCTCCGGAATGTCCTCGAGCCAGATCCCCGGCGCTGCCTGCTGCTTGACCAGTGCTTTCATGGGCGTTACCTGAGGACGCCGAGCTCGCGGCCGACGTCGGTGAAGGCGGTGACGGCGCGTTCGAGCTGCGCGCGCGTCAGCGCGGCGGACATCTGGGTGCGAATGCGCGCCTGGCCCTTGGGCACCACCGGGTAGGAGAAGCCGATCACGTACACGCCGCGCTCGAGCAGCGCATCCGCCATGCGGCCGGCGAGCGCCGCATCTCCCAGCATCACCGGGATGATCGGATGCTCGCCCGGCTTGAGATCGAAGCCGGCCTTGGTGAGGCCGGCGCGGAAGAAGCGCGCGTTGTCGAGGAGCTGCTCGCGCAGCTGCGAGCCGCCCTCGAGCAGATCCAGCACCGCGAGGCTCGCCGCCGCGACTACCGGCGGAATGCTGTTGGAGAAGAGATAGGGCCGCGAGCGCTGCCGCAGCCACTCGATCACCTCAGCTCCCGCGGCGACGTAGCCGCCGCTCGCGCCGCCCAGGGCCTTGCCGAGGGTGCCGGTGAGGATATCGACCCTCGAGGCGACGCCGCAGTGCTCGGGAGTTCCGCGCCCGGTGGCGCCCATGAAGCCGGTGGCGTGCGAGTCATCGACCATCACCAGTGCGTCGTACGCTTCCGCGAGATCGCAGATGCCGCGCAGCTTGGCGATGAAGCCGTCCATGGAGAACACGCCGTCGGTGGCGATGAGGCGCGTGCGCGCAGCTTGCGCCTGGCGCAGGCAGTTCTCGAGCTCCGCCATGTCGCCGTTGGCGTAGCGCAGGCGCTGCGCCTTGCACAGGCGAATCCCGTCGATGATGCTCGCGTGGTTGAGTGCGTCCGAGATCACCGCGTCGCGCTCATCGAGCAGCGTCTCGAAGAGTCCGCCGTTGGCGTCGAAGCACGAGGAATAGAGGATGACGTCCTCGGTACCGAGAAAGCGTGCCAGGCGCCGCTCCAGCTCCTTGTGGCTCTCCTGGGTGCCGCAGATGAAGCGCACCGAGGCCATGCCGTAGCCGTAGCTGTCGAGTGAGCGCTGGGCGGCGGCGCGCACCGCGGGGTGATTCGCAAGCCCGAGGTAGTTGTTGGCGCACAGGTTGATGAGTTCGCGGCCGCCGGCGTGCACCACGCCGCCCTGGGGACCGGCGAGCACCCGCTCGCTCTTGTACAGGCCCTGCTCGCGCAGGGCGGCGATGTCGCTGCGCAGTCGCTCGAGGAAGGCCTGACTCATGGCGAAATTATACTAGAGCGGGTCGCATTTAAGCCGCCCGAGGTCGCCGCAAAGCATGTGCAGGCGCGGGCGGCGTTGCAGACTCCCCGGGTGGCCCCCGCCGCCTCGCCAGGCGGCCCGGCGGGCCGAGGTTCGCCCCCATGACCCTAAGCGTGTTTGACATCTTCAAGGTCGGCATCGGCCCCTCGAGCTCACACACCATGGGTCCGATGCGGGCGGCACGCGAGTTCGTACTGGGGCTCAAGGCTGCGGGGCTGCTCACCGGGACAAGCGAGATCGCCGTGCGCCTCTACGGGTCGCTTGCGCTCACCGGCCTGGGTCACGGCACCGACCGCGCCGTACTGGCGGGCCTCGAGGGAGCCGAGCCCGAGACGGTGGATCCCGACAGCATCGAGACCACGGTGCGGCGCATCCGCGCGAGCGGCCGCATTCGCCTCCTCGGCGAGCACGAGATCGCCTTCGACGAGCCGATGCAACTCCTCTTCATGCATCACGAGCGGCTGCCGCGGCATTCAAATGGCATGCGCTTCGATGCGCTTGGGTCCGAGCGGCGCGTACTGCGCGAGGAGGACTACTACTCGATCGGCGGCGGCTTCATCCTGCGCGGTGACGAGCAGGAGGCGCGCGAGGCCGGTGCGCACGCGCCGCCCCCGTATCCCTTCACCTCGGGAGACGAGCTCCTCGTCCGCTGCCGCGAGCACGGGCTGGAGATCTTCGAGCTGATGCTCGCCAACGAGCGCACCTGGGCGAAGGAGTCCGAGGTGCGCGCGAGGCTCATGCACATCTGGCAGGTGATGCAGGACTGCGTCGAACGCGGCTTCCGCCAGAGCGGCGTGCTTCCCGGAGTGCTCAAGGTTCGCCGCCGTGCGCCACGGCTGTATCGCCAGCTCACCGAGAGCGGCAGCGCGCGCCCCCTCGACGTCATCGACTGGGTCAACGCCTATGCGCTCGCGGTGAACGAGGAAAATGCCGCAGGCGGACGCGTCGTCACCGCGCCCACCAACGGTGCAGCCGGGATCGTCCCGGCGGTGCTGCACTACTACCGTCGCTTCGAGGACGGCGCCAACGATGAGGGGGTGCTGCGCTTCCTGCTGGTGGCGGCGGCCATGGGCATGCTTTATAAGCGCAACGCCTCGATCTCCGGCGCCGAGATGGGTTGTCAGGGAGAGGTGGGGGTGGCCTGCTCGATGGCTGCCGCGGGGCTGGTGGCGGCGCTGCACGGTACCAACGAGCAGGTCGAGAACGCCGCCGAGATCGGCATGGAGCATAACCTCGGGCTCACCTGCGATCCGGTGGCGGGACTGGTGCAGATTCCCTGCATCGAGCGCAACGCCATGGGCGCCGTCAAGGCCATCAACGCAGCGCGGCTCGCGATGCGCGGCGACGGCACTCACAAGGTGTCGCTCGACCAGGTGATCGCCACCATGCGCCAGACCGGCGCCGACATGTCCACCATCTACAAGGAGACCTCCCAGGGTGGGCTGGCGGTGAATGTTCCGGAGTGCTGAAGCCGCGTGAACCGGCCCGCCGGTTAACGCAGCAAACCGAACAGCCGCGACGGCGGCGCCTGGTGCTGCACTTCCTTGACCGCCTCGGGGCCGATCGCGTGCCAGTGGTCGGTCTCGAAGACGATCGAACACAGCGCGGCGGTCGTGAGCGTGCTGATGCCCCCGCGCGGCACCAGCAGGTGGATGAGATCGGAGGCGCCGGGGTTGTGCGCGATCACCATCAGGTGTGCGATGCGCGGGCCGGTCGCCTGGATCAGGCGCAGCATGTCTGCGGCGCCGGCGAGATACAGCCGCTCCTCGCGCTGCACGTGCCGCACCGACAGCGACAGCTCGCGCGCCACGATGTCGGCGGTCTGCTCGGCGCGCATTGCGGTGCTCGCCAGCAGCCGATCCGGAACCAGCTCGAGCTCGAGCAGCCGGCGCGCCATCGACTCGGCGCCCGCGAGTCCGCGCCGGTTGAGGGGGCGGGAGTGGTCATCCGTGCCCGGATTCTTCCAGCGGGCGTCCGCGTGGCGCATGAGAGTCAGGCGCTTCATGCGCAGCGCCTCAGGGCTGCTCCACCAGGATGCGGCCGTCCTGCTCGCGCACCGCGAAGGTACGCAACGGCTCGTAGGCCGGCGGCGTGAGCGCCTCGCCCGTTGGCAGCGAAAAGTGCGAGCCGTGGCGCGGGCACACGAGCTCGCAGCCTTCCACCTCGGCCCCCGTGAAGGATTCGCCGTCGTGCGTGCAACGGTCTTCCACCGCGTACAGGTCGGACCCGCAGCGTACGACGACCACCGCGACACCGTCGACCTCGGCCGACAGGGGAACCCCGTCGGCGAGCTCGCCGACCGGCCCGATGTCCACCCAGGCGCTCAAAACATCCCCGTCTGCAGCCGCGCCGCTTCCGACATCATCGACTGGTTCCATGGCGGGTCGAAGGTCAGCTGCACGTGCGCCTCGCGCACCGTCGGGATGCGCTGCAGCTTGTCGCGCACGTCATCCACCAGGATCTCGCCCATGCCGCAGCCGGGCGCGGTGAGCGTGATCTGCACCTCCACGGTGCGAGTGCCGTCGTCGTTCTGCTTCACGTCGCACTCATAAACCAGACCCAAGTCCACGATGTTGATCGGGATCTCCGGGTCGTAGCAGCTGCGCATCTGCTCCCAGGCGAGCTGGCGCACGTCCTCGCCGGTGGCGTTGGGGGGGAGCTCGGGCGGCTTGACCGCCTCCTGTCCGATCGCGTCGGCGTCCTCGCCGGCGATGCGGAACAGGTTCCCTTCGAGATAGACGGTGAAGCTGCCGCCGAGCGCCTGGGTGATGTAGCCGGCCTGACCGGGCTTGAGTCGCACCTCCTGCCCGGCAGGGACGATCACCGCGCGCACCTCGCGGCTTACCACGAAGGGCTCGTTCTCGTGGCGGCGCACGCGCCTACTCCGTCGACACCCTGGCCACACCGCGCTCGAGCGCAGCATTCAGCGTGTGCCAGCTCAGGGTGGCGCACTTGACGCGCGCCGGGAACTCGCTCACGCCGCCCAGGGCTGCGAGCTTGCCGAGCGCTGGATCGGGCGGGGCGTCGTGGTGTGTGAGCAGCGCGTGCACCTTGTCGAACAGCGCCCGCACCGCGGCGCGGTCGCGCCCCTTGACCGCCTCGGTCATGAGCGAGGCGGAGGCCGTCGAGATCGCGCAGCCCGAGCCTTCGAAGCGGATGTCCTTGACGCGCTCGCCGTCCAGCACCACGAACACCGACAGCCGGTCACCGCACAGCGGGTTGTGTCCCTCGGCGCGCCGCAGCTCGCCGGCCTCGCTGCCGCTGTCGATATGGCCGAAGTTCCGCGGGTTGCGGTTGTGATCGAGGATCACGTCGCGATACAGCTCCTTCAGGTCCATCAGCCGAACACCTCGCGCGCCTTGCCGACAGCTGCGATCAGGCGGGCGACGTCGTCCTCGGTGTTGTAGCAGCCGAAAGAGGCACGCGCGGTCGCCGCAATGCCGAAGAAGGTCATGACCGGCATGGCGCAATGATGCCCGGTGCGCACCGCGACCCCCTCGGCATCGAGGATCGTGCCGAGGTCGTGGGCGTGTACGCCGTCGAGCGTGAACGAGACCACCGCGGCCTTGTGGGGCGCGGTTCCGATCAGCGTGATGCCCGGCAGGCGCGCGAGCCCGGCGGTCGCGAGCGCCAGCAGCCGCGCCTCGTGCGCCGCAACGGCCTCGATCCCGAGGCCCTCGAGATAGTCGAGGGCGGCGCCGAGGCCGACGGCGCCGGAGATGTTGGGTGTGCCGGCCTCAAACTTCCACGGCAGCTCGTTGTAGGTGCTCCGCTCGAACGACACCGTGAGGATCATCTCCCCCCCTCCCTGCCACGGCGGCATGGCGGCGAGCAGCTCCTCGCGCCCGTACAGCACGCCGATGCCGGTGGGGCCGTACACCTTGTGACCCGAGAAGGCGTAGAAATCCGCGCCCAGGGCAGCCACGTCGACGCGCGAATGCGGCACTGCCTGGGCGCCGTCGACCAGCACCAGCGCGCCGCGCGCATGCGCGGCCTCGACGATGCGCTTCACCGGCAGCACCGTGCCGAGCGCGTTGGAGACGTGCGCGATTGCCACCAGGCGCGTGCGCGGCGTCAGCAGCTTCTCGAACTCCTCGTAAAGGAACTCGCCGCGCCGGTCGATGGGGGCCACCTTGAGCGTGCAGCCGCTCTGCTCGCACACCAGCTGCCAGGGCACAATGTTGGCGTGGTGCTCGAGCGCGCTGATGAGGATCTCGTCCCCGGGCTTGAAGCGCGGCCGGGCGTAAGACTGCGCCACCAGGTTGATCGCCTCGGTGGTGCCGCGCACGAACACGATCTCGCGCGTGGAGCGCGCGTTGAGGAAGCGCCGCACACGCTCGCGCGCGCCTTCGTAGGCCGAGGTCGCCGCCTGGCTCAGCGCATGCACGCCGCGATGGACGTTGGCGTGCGAGTGCCGCTCGTAGTCATCGACTGCGCGCAGCACCGCCAGCGGGCGCTGCGAGGAGGCGGCGCTGTCGAGGTAGACGAGCGGGTGCCCGTTGACGTAGGTGGCGAGAATCGGGAAGTCGCGCCTGACGCGCGCGGCATCGTAGCCGCCCGCCGGCGTGAGCGGTGAGAGGTTCGCTGCCATTACCACAACTCCCGGAGGGCGGCGCCATCGTGCATCTGGCCCGCGAGGCGCTCCTCGATCTGCCGCCGCAGCTCCGGCACGTCGATGCGCGCGATCACGTCCCCGAGGAAGGCCCACTTGAGCGCCCGCTGCGCTGCCTCGCGGTCGAGGCCGCGCGACAGAAGATAGAAGAGCATGTTGTCGTCGAGCTTGCCGGCGGTCGCCCCGTGGCTGCAGCGCACGTCGTCGGTGTAGATCTCGAGCTGCGGACGCACGTCGATCTCGGCTTCGGGGCCTGCGAGCAGGCCGCGCAGCGACTGGCGCGAGTCGCTCCCCGGCGCCGCGCGCGCCACGACGATCTTGCCGTTGCAGGCGACGCGTGCCCGCCCGGCGGCGATGCCGCGGAAGGTCTGCTCGGTGCGGGCACGGGGGGCCGCGTGCTCGACCAGCAGGTAGGTGTCCTGCACCTGCTGCCGGTCGCCTAAGGATGCGACCGCGACGTCGAGCTCCGCGCGCTCGCCCGCATGCCGCACCATGAGCGTCGAGCGGGCGGAGAGCGCGCCGCTGGCAAAGACGCGCAGCCGGTAGCGCGCCTCGCTGTCAAGTGTGGCATCCAGCGTGTCGAAGACCAGCGCCCGCGGGGCGAGCTCCTGCAGCCGGTAGTGAGTGAGCGCCGCGCCGCGCGCCAGCCCCACGGTCACCGCGCTGGTGACGAAGCTCGCGGCGGCGCCCGCGCTCACATGCCGTTCGACGAGGGTGAGCTGCGCCCCCGCCTCGAGCTCGAGCTCGATGCGCGGGTAGGAGGCGCCGGCCTGAGCCTCGGCGCCGGCGACGAACACCACCTCGAGGCGCGCAGGGTGCGCACTCGCGGCTACCGTGATGGCGGCGCCGTCGGTGGCAAAGGCCTCGTTGAGGAGCGCGAAACGCTGATCGACGCCGGCCACGCGGCCCGCCACGTGAGTTGTCGGCTCCGGGTGGTGGCGGTGCGCTCCGGCGGCGAGCGGCGTGAGGAGCGCGCGGCTGTCAGCGGCGCGGTCGGACAGGGTCGGCGAAAATATGCCGTCGATGAACACGTAGCGCGCGAAGCCGGGGAGCGGCGCCGGCAGAGCGGGCGCGGCGAGCACGGCAGGAGCGGCGGGCGCGAAGCTCGCGCGCTCGAGCGGGCGCAGATTAGCGTACTTCCAGTTCTCATCGCGCGCGCCCGGGAGGCCGCTCGCCGCCAGCGCTGTGAGCGCCGCGCTGCGGCGTGCGGCGCCCGGCAGGTGTGGCGACAGTGCGCCCACCGAGTGCGCGTGCTGCTCGGCGATGCGGGCGGTGAGCGGGCTCGTCATCGGCGCCTCACGCGGCCTCGCCGCTCAGCCAGTCGTAGCCGCGCCGCTCGAGCTCGAGCGCCAGCGCGGAATCGCCGCTGCGTACGATGCGGCCGCGCACCAGCACGTGCACCACGTCGGGCACCACATACGCGAGCAGCCGCTGGTAGTGGGTCACCAGCACGCAGGAGCGCTGCGGCGAGCGCTGCGAGTTCACCCCGGCGGCGACTACTTTCAGCGCGTCGATGTCGAGCCCCGAGTCGGTCTCATCGAGAATCGCGAGCCGCGGCTCGAGCACCAGCATCTGCAGGATCTCGTTGCGTTTCTTCTCGCCGCCCGAGAAACCCTCGTTGACGCCGCGCGACAGGAAGCTGTCTTCAATGTGCATGAGTTTCATCTGCTCGCGCACCAGACCCAGGAACTCGAAGGCGTCGACTTCGGGCAGGCCGCGCTGCTTGCGTGCTGCGTTGAGGGCGGCCTTGAGGAGATAGACGTTGTTCACCCCGGGGATCTCCACCGGGTACTGGAAGCCGAGGAAGACTCCTTCGCGGGCGCGCTCCTCGGGAGCGAGCGCGAGCAGATCGCGCCCCTGGTAGCTCACGGTGCCCGAGGTCACCTCGTAGCCGGGGCGCCCGGCAAGCACGTGCGCGAGCGTGCTCTTGCCCGAGCCGTTCGGTCCCATGATGGCGTGCACTTCGCCGGCCGCCACTTCGAGCGACAGGCCGTTCAGGATCGGCTTGCCATCGACCCGCACGTGCAGGTCGGCGATGCTGAGGAGCGCGGTCATCCGACCGCTCCTTCGAGGCTGACTGCGAGGAGCTGCTGCGCTTCGACGGCGAACTCCATCGGCAGCTCCTTGAACACCGACTTGCAGAAGCCGCTCACGATCATGTTGACGGCGTCCTCCGCGGCGATGCCGCGCGCCAGGCAGTAGAACAGCTGGTCGTCGCTGATCTTGGAGGTGCTCGCTTCGTGTTCGACGATCGCGGTCGGGTTCTTGACCTCGACGTACGGGAAGGTGTGCGCGCCGCACTGGCCGCCCATGAGCAGCGAATCGCACTGCGTGAAGTTGCGCGCGCCGTGGGCGCTTGGCAGCATTTTCACGAGCCCGCGGTAGGTGTTCTGGCCGTGACCGGCGGAGATCCCCTTGGAGATGATGGTGCTGCGGGTATCGCGGCCGATGTGGATCATCTTGGTGCCGGTGTCGGCCTGCTGGTGGTTGTTGACGGTGGCGACCGAGTAGAACTCGCCGCTCGAGCCCGCGCCGCGCAGCACGCAGCTCGGGTACTTCCAGGTGATGGCCGAGCCGGTCTCGACCTGGGTCCAGGAGATGTGCGCGTTGCGCCCGCGGCACTCGCCGCGCTTGGTGACGAAGTTGTAGATGCCGCCCACCCCCGCGGCATTTCCCGGGTACCAGTTCTGCACTGTCGAGTATTTGATGCGCGCGTCGTCGAGCGCGATCAGCTCCACTACCGCGGCGTGCAGTTGGTTTTCGTCGCGCATTGGTGCCGAACACCCCTCAAGATATGACACATAACTTCCAACGTCGGCGATGATGAGCGTGCGCTCGAACTGCCCGGTGTTGAGTGCATTGATCCGGAAGTAGGTCGACAGCTCCATCGGGCAGCGCACGCCCTTCGGCACGTACACGAACGAGCCGTCGGAGAACACCGCGGAGTTGAGTGTGGCGAAGAAGTTGTCGGAGTAGGGGACCACGCTCCCCAGGTACTGCTCGATGAGCTCGGGATGGCTGCGCACCGCCTCCGAGAACGGTGAGAACACTACGCCCGCCGCGGCGAGGCGTTCCCTGAAGGTGGTGGCGACCGAGACCGAGTCGAACACCGCGTCCACCGCGACGCCGGCGAGGCGCGCTCGCTCGTGCAGCGGCACGCCGAGCTTCTCGTAGGTCTCGAGGAGCTTGGGGTCCACATCGGCGAGGCTCTTCGGGCCGTCCTTCTTCCCCTTCGGCGCCGAGTAGTACGAGATCGCCTGGTAGTCGATCGGCGCGAAGCGCACGTGCGCCCAGTGCGGCTCCTGCATGGTCCGCCAGTGGCGCAGCGCCTTCAGGCGCCACTCGGTGAGGAATGCGGGCTCGCCCTTCTTGCGCGAGATGAGCCGCACGACGTCCTCATCGAGCCCCGGCGCGACGGTGTCGGAGTCGATCTCGGTCACGAAGCCATGCTGGTAGCCCCGTGCGATCAGGCTCTCGAGCTGTTTGGCGCTCTCGCTCATCGCACCGGCACCCGGGTCGTCGCCGCCCGCATCTCGCGCTCGAACCCGGATAAGCGCGCCGGCGGCGCTGCATCGAGGCCCGCGAGCTGCGCCAGGCTTACGTCGTAGAGCGCGCGGCGCATGGCGAGATTAAGCCGCTGCCACACGCGGCTCACGCGGCAGCTATCTTCGATCTCGCAGTTACCGTGGCCCGCGGCGCAGTCGGTGAGGGCGACCGGTCCCTCGAGCGCGTCGAGGATGGCCGCAGCGCTGATCTGCGTGGCGGGGCGCGCGAGCTGGTAGCCGCCGCGCAGCCCGCGGGTCGAAGCTACCAGCCCGGCACGCTGCAGCTGCTTCAGCAGCTTGCTCACGGTGGGCGCGGCGATGCGCGTCTGCTCGGCGAGTGCCGTGGCGGTCTGCACGCGCTCCGGTTCCGCGGCGAGGGTCGCAAGCAGCACGGTGGCGTAGTCGGTGAGCCGACTGATGCGCAGCATGAAAGCACCTCCAGAAACTAGGACCATTTTAGTACTAATTGACGGGAGAGCCAAGGGGGCCGGGGAAAGGGCGCCAGTTTTGCTATCCTTGGCAGCTCAAATCTTCGGCAGGTATTTGCGAGACCCAAGGCGCCGCGCGGTCGGTGTGCTTAGGTCATCGCCCTAAGGAGCGATGATGAATCTCAGTGAGCTCAACCGCGTTGCCCGCGCCATGGTCGCCAAGGGCAAGGGCATCCTGGCCGCGGACGAGAGCAGCGGCACCATCAAGAAGCGCTTCGACAGCATCAAGCTGGATTCGACCGAGGAGCATCGCCGCACCTACCGCGAGATGCTGTTCACCGCACCCGGCGCCGCCGAATCCGTGAGCGGCGTCATTCTCTATGATGAGACCATTCGGCAGAAAACCAAGGACGGCACGCCCTTTGCGCAGTACCTGACCCAGCAGGGGATGCTCCCCGGCATCAAGGTCGATCTCGGAGCGAAGCCGCTCGCCGGCTTTGCGGGTGAGACCATCACCGAGGGCCTCGACGGTCTGCGCGAGCGGCTCATCGAGTACCGCGGCCTCGGCGCACGCTTCGCCAAGTGGCGCGCGGTCATCGACATCGCCCCCGGGATTCCCACCGCCTTCGCCATCCAGGCGAACGCGCATGCGCTGGCGCGCTACGCAGCGCTCTGCCAGGAGAACGGGATCGTGCCGATCGTCGAACCGGAGGTGCTCATGGACGGCGCGCATTCGCTCGAGCGTTGCGCGGAGGTGACCGAGCAGGTACTGGCGACGGTGTTCGACCAGCTGTTTGCGCATCGCGTGCCGCTCGAAGGGATCGTGCTCAAGCCCAACATGGTCATCTCGGGCAAGAAGGCCGACGACCGGGCCGGTCCCGAGGCGGTCGCCGAGGCCACCGTACGCGTGCTCAAGCGCCACGTGCCGGCGGCGGTTCCCGGGATTGCGTTTCTCTCCGGCGGCCAGTCGCCGCAGGAGGCGACGCTGCACCTGTCGCTGATGAACCGGCTTGGGCCCTTGCCCTGGGCGCTCACCTTCAGCTACGGCCGGGCACTGCAGGACACCGCGCTCAAGGCGTGGGGCGGGGCAGCTGCCAACTTCGGCGCCGGCCAGAAGGAATTCGCGCGGCGCGCGCAGCTCAACGGCCTGGCCACCAGAGGAGGCTACGGTCCGGAGATGGAGAGCCGGGCCGCGTGAGCGGGTCGCCGCTCGCGTGACCCTCGTCGTAGCCGCACCAGCCGCGTCCACCGCGCCCGCGGGCGACGTGGTGGTCGCCGTGCGTGACGTGCACTACGCCGTGGGCGGTCGGGAGATCTTCACCGGGCTCGACCTCGAGGTGCGCCGCGGCCGCATCACCGCCATCATGGGCCCGAGCGGCACCGGCAAGACGACGCTGCTGCGTCTCATCACGGCGCAGATCGCGCCCGAGCGCGGTCAGGTGCAGGTCTTCGGCCAGGATCTCGCCACGCTCGGCCGGCGCGGGGTCTACGCCCTCAGGCGCCGCATGGGCATGTTGTTCCAGAACGGCGCGCTGCTCACCGACATGGACGTGTTCGAGAACGTCGCCTTCCCGGTGCGCGAGCACAGCGATCTGCCCGAGGCCCTGATCCGGCTGCTGGTGCTCACCAAGCTGCAGGCGGTGGGGCTGCGCGGCGCAGCCGAGCTCATGCCGGCGGAGCTCTCGGGGGGCATGGCGCGGCGCGTCGCGCTGGCGCGCGCCATCGTCATGGATCCGGAGCTGCTGATCTACGACGAGCCGTTCGCGGGCCTCGATCCGATCTCTCTCGGCGTCATTTTGCGGCTCATCAAGCGCATGAACGAGGCTCTCGGGATCACCAGCGTGGTCGTCTCGCACGACGTGCAGGAGCTCGCCACCATCGCCGACGACAGCTACCTGCTGTCGGCGGGGCGGGTCGCGGCCGCCGGCGCTCCGGAGCAGCTGCGCGCGAGCGACTCGGCGGCGGTGCGCCAGTTCATGACCGGCAGTGCGGACGGCCCGGTGCCGTTTCACTATCCGGCCCCGGATTACGCGACCCAGCTGCTCGAGGCGGACGAGCGATGAGCGCCGGGCGTCACAGCGGCTATCTGCTGGGCGGCGTTCGCCGGCTCGGGTCGGTGACGGTCTTCCTGGTGCAGCTGCTCATCCAGTGTGCTCCGGCGCTGGCGCGCCCCGGCTTGCTCATACAACAGATCTACAACACCGGCGCCCGCTCACTCATCATCATCATGCTGTCGGGGCTGTTCGTCGGCATGGTGCTGGGACTGCAGGGTTACGACCTGCTGCAGCGCTTCGGCTCCGAGGAGGCGCTCGGGACGGCGGCGGCGCTGGGATTGCTGCGTGAGCTGGGGCCGGTGATCACCGCGCTGCTGTTCGCGGGCCGCGCCGGCACCGCGCTCACCTCCGAGATCGGGCTGATGCGCGCCACCGACCAGCTCACCGCCATGGAGATCATGGCGGTCAACCCGCTGCGCTACGTGGCCGCGCCGCGCTTTCTCGGCGGCGTGCTCGCCATGCCGCTGCTCGCCGCCATCTTCAGCCTGATCGGCCTGTACGGCGCACAGCTGATCGGTGTGCAGCTCATGGGTGTCGACCGCGGCGTCTTCTGGTCGCAGACTCAGAGCTCGGTCGACCTGCACGATGTCAACGAGGGCCTGGTCAAGAGCGTCGTGTTCGGCATCGCCTGCAGCCTGATCGCCGTCCACGAGGGCTATCATGCCGAGCCCACCGCGGAAGGCGTGGGACTTGCGACCACGCGCACAGTAGTGGCCTCGTCGGTGATCATTCTGCTGCTCGACTACGTGATAACCGCCGCCTTTCTTTGAGAGGAACTTGCAGTCATGCAAAGCAATCGAACCCTGGAGATAGGAACCGGCCTGTTCGTGCTGCTGGGATTCGCGGCACTGCTGTTTCTCACCACGCAGCTGCCGGCGAGCGGGCTGAAATTCAGCGCGCAGAAGGCCGGGTACCACGTGACGGCCAACTTCGACAACATCGGCGACCTCAAAGTCGGCTCCCCGGTAACCATGTCCGGAGTGCGCATCGGTGAGGTATCCGGCATCCGCTTCGACTCCACGGTGTACAAGGCGGTGGTGAGCATGCGCATCGACCTGCAGTACAACCAGATCCCCGAGGACAGCTTCGCCAGCATCCAGACCGAGGGACTGCTCGGGGGCAAGTATGTCGGCATCAGCCCCGGTGGACTCGACAGCTATCTCAAGAACGGCAGCCGCATCGACCAGACGCAGTCGGCAATCGTGCTCGAGACTCTCATCAACAAGTTCTTCGCCAGCTTCGCCAGCAAGGGCGGCGTCAACAGCGGCCCGGTCGCGCAGGAGCCCCGGAAATGAGAATCGCGGCTGTCGTGCTGACCGTGATGAGCGTGTGCGCCGCCTCGTGGGCGGCAGCGTCGGGTGCGCCGGCCGCCGCCAACCCGGGCGCTGCGGCTGCGCCGGGTGCGGCCGCTGACCCGGCCACGCTGGTGCAGGATGCGGCGCAGGGCATGCTCGGGGACATCGACAGGAACCGCGAAGCCTATCGCCGCGATCCGGCGAAGGTCGCCGCCGTCGTGGACAAGTACCTGATGCCGCACTTCGACACTGAGACCTCAGCACGGGTCGTGCTCGGGCAGTACTGGCGCAGCGCGACGCCCGAGCAGCGGCAGCGTTTCATCAACGCCTTCTACCACTCGCTGCTCAACAACTACGGCGATGCGCTGGTCGAGTTCACCCCCGACCGCCTCAAGATCCTGCCCGCGAGGGTCGCGCCCGGCGACACCACCGCGACCGTGCGCACCGAGGTCACGCGCAAGAACGGCGACCGCGTGTCGGTGAACTACTCGCTGCGCATGACGCCCCAGGGCTGGAAGGCCTGGGACGTGGTGATCGACGGCATCAGCTACGTGAAGAGCTACCGCGAGGATTTCGGCGCGCAGATCGAAAGCCAGGGTCTCGACACGGTCATCAAGCGGCTCGAGGCGGGCGAGAAGCCCGCCGAGATCGCGAAGCAGACCGGCAGCTCGAAGTGATGAGTACGCCGCCGCCGCCAGCAGCCCTCGACCTGACGTCCGGCCCGTTGCGGCTGGCGATGGCTGCGCCCGGGCACTTCACGGCGGAAGGACCGCTCACCTTTGCGAGCGCGCGCCGCGCGCGCGAGCTCGGGCTCGAGGCGCTCGCCGCCGCCTCCGAGCAGCGGCTCGAGATCGACTGCCAGGGTGTTACGGCTGCCGACAGCGCCGGTGTCGCGGTGCTCCTCGACTGGCTGGCGGTCGCCAGGGCGCACGGGCGCTCGCTGCGCTTGCTGCACCTGCCGGCGGGGCTCATCGCGCTCGGGCGGATCAGCGAAATCAGCGAGCTGCTCGAGCGCGGCGTGTAGCGGCGGCTTGGCGGTAAGCCGCGCGCCCGGGGGCGGGAATTACTTCGGCGGGGTGGCGGGCGGCGTCTCGGGCGGCGGCGCTTCGGGTGGTGCCGGCGCCTGTGGCGAGGAGTCGACGCCCGACTCCTCCAGCATCTTCTTCTCTTCGTCCTCTTCCGCGTGCGAGCTGCCGCCGCGCACCTTGAAGCCGCGGTTCTGCAGGTAGGCGTTGCGGATGAAGGCGTACGGGTCGTAGGCACCCTCGAGCGCACCTTCCACGTCGAGGAGGCGCGCCCGGGTATCGATGAAGCCGACGGCCCACAGGCCGTAGCTCCAGTAATTGTTGCGGATGTAGGTACGCGGATCGCTGAACACGTCTCCCACGCGACCGACGCCGTCGCGCACATCGGACGGACCGAGCAGCGGGATGACCAGATACGGTCCGCTGCTTACGCCCCACACGCCGAGTGTCTGGCCGAGGTCGCGGTCGTTCCTCTCGAACCCCATGGGCGTCGCCGGATCGAACAGGCCGCCGATTCCTATCGTGGTGTTGATGAGCAGCCGCCCCGTGTCGCGTACGAACGGGGTGAAGCGGCCCTGCAGCAGCTCGTTCACCATGACCGTCGGATAGCTGACGTTGTTGAGGAAGTTGCTCACGCCGACCTGGACGAAGTGCGGTGTGACCCGGCGGTAGCCGCGCGCCACCGGCTTGAGGACCGCGCGGTCGAGCTTGTCGTTGAAGCGGAAGGTCACCCGGTTCATGCGCTCCCACGGGTCGCGCGGGTCGCTTCTGGCTCCCGGCTGGGTGGCGCAGCCGGACACGAACGACAGCACCAGGGCCGCCAGCAGAACCCGCAGCGTTGCTCGCATCAGTGACCGCGCCCGCCGCCCTGGCCCTGGCCGGTATTGTCGGTCAGTCGGGTCTTGCGGGTGCTCATCAGGTAGTCGCGTATCTCATCGAGGCGCGCCTGGAAGCGCTGGCGCTGGATGGAGCTGATATGGGGTGAGGCGAGCGCCAGCTGGTATTGCTGGATCGCGAGCTGCAGGTCGCCGTTGGCCAGCTGGTACTCGCCCATGTAGTAGTAGGCATCTCCCGGGTCGGCGGCGGCGCTGGCGGCGAGCGCGGTGAGACGGATCTGATCGGGAGTGGGCTCCACCATGTTGAACAAGTCGAGCAGCATGGTATGCGCCTCGCCCGGCTTGCCGTTCGCCATCAGCGTCTCGGCATAGCGCACCGTCAGCGGCACGTTGCGCGGAAACAGCCGCTCTCCCTCGCGGAAGGTGGCGATCGCATCGCTGACGTGACCCGCCTTGGACTGGGCCTGCCCGAGCGCGTCGTACAGCAGCGTGAGCTGCTCGTGCTGGTGCACGAGCTCGGAGAAGATCTGCGCCGCCCGATCGGCGTGATTGCTCATCATCAGCGCGAGCCCCTCGCCGTAGCGGTTGCCGAGGGTGTCATCTCCCTGCGCGATCTTCTGCGCATACTGCTGCGCGATGTCGACATCGCCGGTCGCGGTCAGTACCCGCACCCGCTCGCGGATCAGCTCGTAGCTCAGCGAATCCGTACCCTTGCGCGCCGGGAACTGCGCGGCGCGCGCACGCGCCTCGGCGATGCGATCGGTGGTCACCGGGTGATCGATCAGCATGGCGGGAATGTAGCTGGCGGTGAGCCCCTCTTCGCGGGCGAAGGTCTCGAACACATCGCCCATCCCGTTGGGGTCGAAGCCCGCGCCGTAGAGGTAACCCATGCCGACCCGGTCGGCCTCCTTCTCCTCGTCGCGCGTGAAGTTGATCTGCTGCTGGACGGCCATGCCCTGCGCGGCGATGATCGCGCCCTCGGTAGCCTGGCCGCCGCCGGCCAGGGCGCCGAGCAGGATGGCGGCGATCAGCGCGGCGGCGGTGGTGAGGCTCTGCTGACTCTGGGCGCGCAGTGCGCGCGCGATGTGGTGCTGGGTGATGTGCGCGGTCTCGTGCGCCATCACCGCCGCCAGCTCTGATTCCTCGTGGGTCGCAAGGATGAGGCCGGTGAAAATGAACACCCAGCCGCCCGCTACGGCGAACGAGTTGAGCTCCTGGTCCCTGATCACCAGGTAGTGGAACCTTTCCCCCATGGCGCTCTGCGCGGCGAGCCGCTGGCCCACCGACTGCACGTACTCGCTCACCTCGGGGTCCTCGAGGAGGCCGTTCTGATCGCGTATCTCCTTGGCCACCATCGCCCCGAGCCGGTATTCGTCGGTCTTCGACAGCATCGTCTCCGCCGGGCTTCCCATGTCGGGGAGGTCGGAGCCCGCCGTCGGCCCGCTGAGGTCCAACGGATCTCCCGGAGCCGGTTGTGCCGGCAGGGCCGCCGGCGGCGGCTGGGATGTCGGCGACGGTTGGGACGGCGGCTCCTCAGCGAAGGCGACGGTGGTCACCGTGAGCCAGGCGCTGAGCAGCAGCACGAGAAGAGGGCGCATAAGTTAGTTGGACCGCGCGGAGCGCAGGCAAGTTTCCAGTGGTTTACAGACGCTTACAAGCAGCACAGTGGTTCCCTGCCGCTGGCCAAGAGTAGCGCGAATCGCCTCGTCGGGTGCCCACTTTTGACAGTGCGGAACCGGCGGGGCGCGCGGCGCCTTCAGAGGATGTCGGAGGCGTAATCCGCCAGGCGGGAGCGCTCGCCGCGTACCAGCGTTATGTGCCCGGAATGCGCCCAGCCGCGGAAGCGATTCACCGCAAAGGTGAGGCCCGAGGTCATCTCGGTGAGATACGGCGTGTCGATCTGCGCGATGTTGCCGAGGCAGGCGAGCTTGGTGCCGGGCCCGGCACGGGTGATGAGCGCCTTCATCTGCTTGGGCGTCAGGTTCTGCGCCTCGTCGAGGATCAGGAAGCGGTTGAGGAAGGTGCGTCCGCGCATGAAGTTCAGCGAACGGATCTTGATGCGGTTGCGCAGCAGGTCGTTGGTGGCGGCGCGGCCCCAGTTGCCGCCCTCCTGCGAGCCGGTCAGCACCTCGAGGTTGTCCATCAGCGCGCCCATCCACGGCTCCATCTTTTCCTCTTCCGTTCCGGGGAGGAAGCCGATGTCCTCGCCGAGCGGAATGGTGACGCGCGTCATGATGATCTCGACGAAGCGATTGGTCTCGAGCGTCTGCATGAGGCCGGCGGCGAGCGCCAGCAGCGTCTTGCCCGTGCCCGCGGGCCCGAGCACGGTGACGAAGTCGATCTCCGGATCCATGAGCAGATTCAGGGCGAAGTTCTGCTCGCGGTTGCGGGCCGTGACACCCCAGACGTTGTGTCGCTCGTTGCGGTAGTCGCGGGTGAGCTCGATGGTGGCGGTGTCGCCGCTGATCTTGCGGGCGATGCCTTCGATCCCCTCGGGCGTCTCTTCGAACACGCCCTGGTTGGGATGCCACTCGCGCACCGCAGGTCCGGTGATCTCGTAGAAGGTGCGGTCAGCTTCCTTCCAGGAGCGCATGTCCTTGCCGTGCCGCTCCCAGAAATCCGCCGGCAGTGGGGTCAGGCCGCTGTAGAGGACGTCCCAATCCTCGAGCGTCTTGTCGCTGTAGTAGTCCTCGGCGTGCACGCCGAGAACCGCGGCCTTGATGCGCAGGTTGATGTCCTTGGACACCAGGATCACGCGCGCATCCTTGTGCTCGTTCTGCAACGCGAGTGTCTGCGCCAGGATGACGTTGTCGCCGCTCTGGCCGGGCAGGCTCTCGGGCAAGGCGCTGGTGAGCTGGCGCGTCTGGAAGAACAGGCGCCCGGTCGAGGGGCGCTTGCCATGGTTGCCCGAGTAGCCGCTCGGCAGCTGCAGGCCGAGGTCGATCTGCTCCTTGGTGACGTCGCGCATCATGTCATCGAGGAAGCGGCTCACCTGACGCACGTTGCGCGAGGCCTCCGACAGGCCCTTCTTGTGCGCATCGAGCTCCTCGAGCACCACCATCGGCAGGTAGACGTCGTGCTCCTCGAAGCGAAAGATGGCTGCCGGGTCGTGCATCAGCACGTTGGTGTCGAGCACGAACAGCCGCCGGCCGCCCCGCGGCCTGCTCTTCACGCCGCGCACCTCGCCCGAGGCCGAGGTGGGACCGGGTTCATAGACTCCGCGCTGCTTCAAGCACTGCCTCCGCGTGACCGGCTACCTTCACCTTGCGCCACTCCTGCCGCAGCCTGCCCGCGCCATCCAGCAGGAAGGTGCTGCGCTCCACTCCCAGGTACTTTCTGCCGTAAAGGCTTTTCTGTTTTATGACGTCGAACATCCGGCAGAGGCGCTCGTCGGCGTCGGCGAGCAGCGGGAACGGCAGCGACTCCTTGGCGGCGAACTTGTCGTGCGCGGCGACGCTGTCGCGCGACACACCGACGATCTCGACGCCCGCCTTGCGAAAGGCGCCGTGGAGGTCGCGGAAGTCCTGCGCCTCGCGCGTACAGCCGGAGGTCATGTCGCGCGGATAGAAGTAGATCACCAGCTTCCTGCCGGCCGCATCCTTGAGGCTCCAGCTACCGCCGCCCGTCGTCGGCAGGCAGAACTGCGGCACCTTGCTACCAGGCTTGATCTTGGACATCTCGTGTCAGGATTTGACCGGCTCGAGAATCGCGTCGAGGTTGAGGGAGTCGCAGAACTCCATGAACTCCTCGCGCAGCTGGGCGACGTGGATGCGGCTGGGAACGTTGACGATCATCTGCACGGCGAACATCGGCGCGCCGGTGTGCGCGGCCGGGTAGCTGCGGGTCGAGGCTTCGGCGATATCGATGCCGCGGGTGGCAAAGAAGCCGGCAAGCCCCGAGACGATCCCCGACTGATCGAGGCACACGACGTCGATCGAGTACGGCAGCATGTCGGTGCGCGGCGCGCGCGGCTCGGTGCGCCGCAGATGGATGCTGAGGTTGCCGGTCTCGGCGAGGCGCTTCAACTCGGTTTCGAGCTTTGCGAGCGCGTGCCAGTTGCCCGAGACCAGCAGCAGCATCGCGAACTCGGTGCCGAGGTTCGCCATGCGGCTCTCGCTGATATTGCCGCCCGACTCGCTGATGATGCGGGTCAGCTCGTGGACCATCCCCGTTCGGTCGCTGCCAATCGCCGAAACGGCCAGGTGCTGCTTCATCTGTGGGTGGCGGAGTACTTTTCCAGCCTGCGGCGCCGAGTGTACCGGGAGCAGGGGCCGGTTGCGACCTTGCCGCGCGGCCCACGGCGCGAGGCTTGCTTCCGCGCGCGCCGCGCTCTTAACATCCGCAGCTCCCCCGGACACGCCCACTGTGGTCACATGTCGCTCTCCGGCAGCCTGGTTGCCATCGTCACTCCCATGCGCCCGGACGGCGCCATCGACCGGGAAGCCTGGGCGCGGCTGATCGAATTCCATCTGGCGAACGGCACCGGCGGCATCGTCGTCGGCGGCACGAGCGGGGAGTCGGCGACGCTGCGCGATGCCGAGCTGCGCGAGCTCGCCGAGCGCGCCTGCGCCCAGGTGCGCGGCCGGATCGCGGTGATCGTCGGCGCTGGCACCAGCAGCACTGCGACGACGGTGGAGCGGGTCGGCTGGCTCTGCGAGCTGCCGATCGACGGGCTGCTGCTGGTGACACCGGCCTACAACCGGCCCACGCAGGAGGGCCTGTATCAGCACTTCGCCGCCGCGGCCGCCGCGGCGAGCAAGCCGATCGTGCTGTACAACGTCCCCGCGCGCACCGCGGTGGATATGCTGCCCGCCACGGTGGCGCGGCTGGCGAAGCTCGCGGGAGTCGTCGGCGTGAAAGAGGCGCTGCCGCAAACGAGCCGGGTGCGCGAGCTCATCGAGGCGACGCCCAGGGGATTCGCGGTCCTGAGCGGCGACGATGCGACGGCGCGCGCGGCCTTAGGCGTCGGGGCGCGCGGGGTGATCTCGGTGACCGCGAACGTTGTGCCGTGCGCGATGTCCGATATGGTCGCGGCGGCGCTCGCCGGGGACCAGGGCCGGGCGCAGCAGCTGGATGCGCCGCTCGCGGGTCTGCACCGGGAGCTGTTCGTCGAGGCCAACCCGATTCCGACCAAGTGGACGCTGGCCCAGATGGGACTCATCGGGCCTGCGTTAAGATTGCCGCTCACGCCGCTCGCCGACGCTCACCACGGGCAGGTGCGGGCGGCAGCCCGCGCGGCCGGGGCGCTGCCCTAACGGAGGATAGTGACGAAATGAGATGCTCTGAATGAAAGCGCTGCGCTCGCTCCTGTGGCTCGCGCCGCTGCTGCTGACGGCGGCGGGATGCCATCCGTTCCGGCACTTCACCTACTCCTGCCATAAGAAGCAGCCCTACATGCAGGCGAGCAGCGTCGCGCCGCTGAAGATTCCCGCCGGCCTCGATGCGCCGGACGCAACCAACGCGCTGCACCTGCCGACGCTCAACGAGCCGGCGCCGCCGCTGCGCACCGGCCAGCAGCCGTGCCTGGATGAGCCGCCGCCGTACAAGGTGCCGAAGCCCGCGCCGGCGCCGCAGGCCTGAAGCCGCGCGCTCGGGCGCTTGGGTGCGAGGCACGGCCGCATGCATTATCATTCGCCGCCCTCTACGGGGCGCGCGGAGCTTAATCAATCTCTTTCGAGAAGTGTTCTCTAAGTCATTGATCGGAGAGGTGGCCGAGCGGTCGAAGGCGCTGGACTGGAATTCCAGTAACATCTTCACCGGTGTTCGTGGGTTCGAATCCCACCCTCTCCGCCAGACCCCTTTGTGGTGGCCCGCATCGGTTTCTCCGCGACGACCAGTCGTGAATCCCGTCAGGGCCGGAAGGCAGCAGCGGCAGCGGCGATGTCGGGTGCCGGAGGCTAAGCTGGTGCGGGCCGCCTCCACTCGTCCGGGAATCTGAATGAGCTATACCGCGCTGGCGCGCAAATGGCGTCCGAAGAACTTCTCCGAGCTCATCGGGCAGGAGCACGTGCGGCGCGCGCTCGTCAACGCGCTCGACAGCGGCCGCATCCACCATGCTTTTCTCTTCACCGGCACGCGCGGCGTCGGCAAGACGACGATCGCGCGCATCTTCGCCAAGTGCCTCAACTGCGAGACCGGCGTTACGCCTACACCCTGCGGCGTGTGCGCCGCCTGCCGCGAGATCGACGCCGGGCGTTTCATCGACCTGATCGAGGTCGATGCGGCCTCGCGCACCAAGGTCGACGACACCCGTGAGCTGCTCGACAACGTGCAGTACAGCCCGGCGCGCGGCCGCTTCAAGGTGTACCTGGTGGACGAAGTGCACATGCTGTCGACGCACTCCTTCAACGCGCTGCTGAAGACCCTGGAGGAGCCGCCGCCGCACGTGAAGTTCCTGCTCGCCACCACCGATCCGCACAAGCTGCCCATGACGGTGCTGTCGCGCTGCCTGCAGTTCAACCTGAAGCGCCTGCCGGCCGCGGAGATCGCCGCGCACATGCGCCGCATCCTCGAGCAGGAGGGCATCGAGCACGACGCGCCGGGACTGAAGCTCATCGCCCAGGCCGCCGACGGCAGCATGCGCGATGCGCTGTCGCTTCTCGACCAGCTGATCGCCTTCGGTGGCGGCAAGGCCATCGAGTCCGAGGCGCGTGCCATGCTCGGCACGGTCGCCCGCGACCACGTGGTGCGGCTCGCGGAGCTGCTCGCCGCGATGAACCCCGCGGAGCTGATGCGCGCCGCCCGGGCGCTCGAGCAGTTCGCGCCCGACTACGCGCAGCTGCTCGATGAGCTCGCCGGGCTCCTGGTGCGGGTGGCGCTGCGGCAGACGGTCAGTGACTACGAGGGTGACGAGCTGTTTGCTCCCGAGGTGATCGAGCGGCTCGCCCAGGCGCTCACGCCCGAGGACGTGCAGCTGTACTACCAGACGGCGATCACCGGTCGGCGGGATCTGCCGCTTACTTCCGATCCGCGCACCGGCTTCGAGATGACGCTGCTGCGCATGGTCGCCTTCCGCCCCGCGGACGAGCCGTCCGGCAGGCGCGCGGGCGAGGGCGCAGCGCCGGCGCGCAGCGGCGCGGCCGCCACGGCTGCCCCGCGCGGCGCTGCCGCCGCAGCCGCAGAGCCCGGCAAGACGGCGCCCGCCGCAGCGCCCGGGTCCTGGGCTGCGATCGTGGGCGCACTCGAGCTCACGGGCGCGGCCCGACAGCTCGCGAGTCACTGCGTGCTCCTCTCCCGCCAGGGGGCCGTCGTACGGCTCGCACTCGACCCTCACAACCAGCAGCTGCGCACCCCGGCGCAGGAAGAGAAGCTCGCCCAGGCGCTGTCGCGGCACTTCGGCGAGCCGGTGCGGCTCGAGTTCCACTCGAACGGCGGCGGCGAGACGCCGGCGCTGCTCGCCCAGCGCGCCTCCCAGCAGGAGCTGGCGGTCGCGCGGCACGCCTTCGAGGCAGATCCGGGCGTGCAGGGATTGCGGGAGCGTTTCAGCGCGACGGTACTGCCGGACACGGTGCGGCCGGTAAAATGATCTCCTTCCCACACGGCGCGGCGCGTCAGCGCTGACGGACTTCACCCCCATGCCCGGCAATTTCAACAACATGATGAAGCAGGTCCAGGCCATGCAGGCCAACATGCAGAAGGCCCAGGCCGAGATCGCCAGCCTCGAGGTGATCGGCGAATCGGGCGGCGGCATGGTCAAGATCACCATGAACGGCCGCCACGAAGTGAAGCGGGTGCAGATCGAGCAGTCGGTCGTGGCCGAGGACCGCGAGATGCTCGAGGATCTGATCGCCGCCGCGACCAACGACGCCGTGCACAAGGTCGAGGCGCGGGTGCAGGAGAAGATGAGCGGCCTGACGGCGGGCTTAGGCCTGCCGCCCGGAATGAAGCTGCCGTTCTAGGGGAGATGAAGCACTCGCCGCATCTGGCGCAGCTCATCGACGCGCTGCGCACGCTCCCCGGCGTGGGACCGAAGACCGCGCAGCGCATGGCCTTTCATCTGCTGCAGGAGGGGCGTCCCGGGGCGCGCGCGCTTGCCGCGGCGCTGGCTGCCGCGCTCGATTCGGTGGTGCGCTGCCGGCGCTGCCGCATGCTCACCGAGACCGAGCAGTGCTCGATCTGCGCCGCGCCGCAGCGCGACACGAGCCTCCTGTGTGCGGTCGAGTCGCCGGCGGATGTCGTTGCGATCGAGTCCTCCGGCAGCTATCGCGGACGCTACTTCGTGCTGATGGGACACCTGTCACCCCTCGATGGCGTCGGTCCCGAGCAGCTCGGGCTGCGCGAGCTCGAGGCCATCCTCGATGAAGGCGCGGTGCGCGAGCTCATCCTCGCCACCAACTCCACCGTCGAAGGCGAAGCCACCGCGCACTACCTGGGTGAGCTGGCAGCGCGCCGCGGCATTCGCGCGAGCCGCATCGCCTACGGCGTGCCGGTCGGAGGCGAGCTCGAGTACGTCGACGGCGGCACGCTGGCGCACGCGCTCGCGGGGCGCCAGGCCGTGTGAGGCGCCGCAGGCGGTGCGGGTCACCGCCGCCGCTGCGGGCCGCGCTCCTTGGTGAGCTTCTCGAGCAGGCGCCGCAGCCGCCGATAGCTCTCGTAACGCCGCGGGTGGAGCGTGCCGTCTGCGGCCGCGCTGCGTACCGCGCAGCCCGGCTCGTGCATGTGCGCGCAATCGAGGAAGCGGCACTCGCCCGCCAGTGCCGCCACCTCCGGAAAGCCGAGGCTCCGCGGGTCGAGACGGTCGATGGCGGGCGCGAAGTCGCGCACCCCGGGCGAATCGATGAGCGCGCGCTCCCCCGGCAGCTCGAACATCCGCGACGCGGTGGTGGTGTGCCGTCCTTCCTCTGCGCGCACCAGCTCGCCGACCGCCACCCGCTCCGCCGGCAGCAGGCACAGGACCAGCGACGACTTGCCGACGCCCGACTGTCCGACGAGGGCGGCCACGGCAGCGCCCGGCAATGCCTCGAGCAGCGGCCCGACACCCGCGCCGGTGCGCGCCGAGCAGCGCAGCGCCGCGTAGCCCGCGGCGGCGTACGCGGTGAGCTCGCCGCTCAGCAGCTCGGCGATGCCGAGCTCCTCCTTGTTCACCACCAGCGTGGCGGCGAGACCGGCCGATGTCGCCGCGGCGAGGTAGCGGTCGACGACGTACAGATCGGGCTCCGGGAGCGGTGCCAGCACCACGAGCAGATGGGTGAGATTCGCCACCACCGGCTCGCTGCCGCCGCGCTGATTGGCGCGATACAGCGCGCTGCGGCGCGGCAGCACCTCGACGACGTGCAGTTCGTCGTGGCGCGGATCGGCGCGGCAGCGTACCGAATCGCCGCACACCACCGTGAGCGAGCGGCCCAGCGGGCGGGCACGCCGCTCGCGCCCTTCACTGTCGCGCACCGTCATGTGCCGGCCGTAGGTGGCGACCACGCGCGCCTCGAACGTTGGCGGCATGGCCGGCCGCCCGGAGGCGTCTGCTACACTTAGACTGCTTCGGTCGCGCACCGGAACACGCTACCACCACCGACGCCTACATGCCGAGCGGCGACTACCTCGTCTGGATCGACCTCGAGATGACGGGCCTTAAGCCCGACTCCGACTGCATCATCGAGATCGCCACCGTGGTGACCGACAAGGAGCTCAACGTGCTCGCCGACGGGCCGGTGCTCGCGATTCATCAGGCCGAGGAAGTGCTCGCGCGCATGGACGACTGGAACCAGCGCCAGCACGGCGCCTCGGGGCTCATCGCGCGGGTGCGTGCCAGCCGCGTGAGCGTCGCCGAGGCCGAGCAGCGCACCCTCGAGTTCCTCAGCCCGCTGGTGGGCGCCGGCAGCTCGCCCATGTGCGGCAACAGCATCTGCCAGGACCGGCGCTTTCTTGCCAACTACATGCCCGGACTCGAGCGTTTCTTTCACTATCGCAACCTCGACGTGAGCACCTTGAAGGAGCTGGCGCGCCGCTGGGCGCCCGCGGTCGCCGACAGCTTCGCCAAGCAGGGTGCGCACCTTGCGCACGCCGACATCCACGAGTCGATTCGCGAGCTGCGCCACTACCGCGCCCGGCTGTTTGCGCCTGCCTGGCAGGGGTCGCAGACGCCGTGAGCCTGATAACGCATCGCGGCGGCTGCCACTGCGGCGCGGTCGCCTTCGAAGTGGACGCGCCGGCGCGCCTCACGGTGAGCGACTGCAATTGCTCGATCTGCCGCATGAGCGGCTACCTGCACCTGATCGTGCCGCGCACGCGCTTGCGGCTGCTGCGCGGCGCCGAGGACCTGAGCGAATACCGCTTCAACACCGGCACGGCGCGACACCTGTTCTGCCGCCACTGCGGCGTGAAGTCGTTCTACGTGCCGCGCTCGAATCCCGACGGCTACAGCGTCAACGCGCGCTGTCTGGATGCCTCCAGCATCGAGCAGCTCGACATCGAGCCCTTCGACGACAACGACCGCGCGGCGTCGGAGGCGAAGATCCGCGACCGAAGTCGTTAGATTGGACGAAATCGCAGGATTGGAGGGATTGCTACCCGGGCGCGGGCTGCTGCGCGAGGAACAGCCAGGTCTCGATCACCGTATCGGGATTGAGTGACATGCTTTCGATGCCCTGCGCGACCAGCCAGCGCGCCAGGTCCGGATGGTCCGAGGGGCCCTGGCCGCAGATGCCGACGTACTTGCCGCGCCTGCGGCAGGCGACGATCGCCATGGCGAGCAGCTGCTTGACCGCCGCATCGCGCTCATCGAACGCGCCCGCCACGATCGCCGAGTCGCGATCGACGCCGAGAGTCAGCTGCGTCAGATCGTTCGAGCCGATCGACATGCCGTCGAAATGCTCCAGGTACTCGTCCGCGAGCAACGCATTGGTCGGCAGCTCGCACATCATGATGATCTTGAGTCCGTCGACGCCGCGCTTGAGTCCATTGGCCGCCAACAGCTCGATCACCGCGCGCCCCTCGGCCACGCTGCGCACGAACGGCACCATCACCGCGACGTTGGTGAGTCCCATCGCACCGCGCACCCGTTTGAGCGCCCGGCACTCGAGCTCGAAGCACGGCCGGAAGCCCGCGTCGACGTAGCGCACGGCGCCACGGAAGCCGAGCATCGGGTTCTCCTCGTGCGGCTCGTAGCGCTCGCCGCCGATGAGATTGGCGTATTCATTGGACTTGAAGTCCGACAGCCGCACGATCACCGGCTCGGGGGCGAAGGCCGCGGCGATCTGCGCGATGCCCTCGGTGAGCTTGTCGACATAGAAGCCGACCGGGTCGGAGTAACCGGCCATCTGCACGCGGATGCGCTGCTTGAGCTCGGCGTCGAGCCGCTCGAACTCGAGCAGCGCGCGCGGGTGCACGCCGATCATGCGGTTGATGATGAACTCCAGCCGCGCGAGCCCGACGCCGTGGTGCGGGATGGCGGCGAAATCGAAGGCGCGGTCGGGGTTGCCGACGTTCATCATGATCTTGACGGGGATCTGCGGCAGCGTGTCGAGCTCGATCTGCTTGCGCTCGAACTCGAGCAGGCCGTCGTACACGTAGCCGGTGTCGCCCTCGGCGCACGACACCGTCACCGGCTGGCCGTCGCGCACACGCTGCGTGGCATCGACGCAGCCAACCACCGCCGGGATCCCGAGCTCACGCGCGATGATCGCCGCATGACAGGTGCGGCCGCCGCGGTTGGTGACGATCGCCGCGGCGCGTTTCATCACCGGCTCCCAGTCCGGGTCGGTGATCTCCGCCACCAGCACGTCGCCCGACTGCACGCGCGCCATCTCGCTCACCTCGCGGATGATGCGGGCCGGTCCTGCGCCGATGCGCTGGCCGATACTGCGGCCGGTCGCGAGCACCGTGGAGCGGTGCTTCAGCGTGTAGCGCTGGATGGTGCGGCCGGCGCGGCTCTGCACCGTCTCCGGGCGCGCCTGCAGGATGAAGATCTCGCCGCTCGCGCCATCCTTGCCCCACTCGATGTCCATCGGCCGGCCGTAGTGCTGCTCGATGACGAGCGCCTGGCGGGCGAGCGTCTCGAGATCCGCATCGCTCAGGCAGAAGCGCTGCCGGTCGGCCTCCGCCACCTCGACGGTGGCGACGCGCGCCGCGCTGCCTGCGGGCGCGAACACCATCTTCACCGCCTTGCCGCCGAGGTTGCGCCGCACGATGGCCTGTTTGCCGGCGCGCAGCGCAGGCTTGTAGACGTAGAACTCGTCCGGGTTCACTGCGCCCTGTACCACGGTCTCGCCGAGGCCCCAGGCGGCGGTGATGAACACCACATCGCGAAAGCCCGAGTCGGTGTCGAGCGTGAACATCACGCCGCTCGCGCCCAGATCGCTCCGTACCATGTACTGCACACCGGCCGACAGGGCCACCGCAGCGTGGTCGAAGCCCTGGTGCACGCGGTAGGAGATCGCCCGGTCGTTGAACAGCGAGGCGAACACCTGGTGCATCGCCTCGAGCACCGCGGCCTCGCCGCGCACGTTGAGGAAGCTCTCCTGCTGCCCGGCGAACGATGCCTCCGGCAGGTCCTCGGCGGTGGCCGAGGAGCGCACCGCGACCGCGGCTTCGCCCGCAGCGCTCATGCGCTCGAGCTGCGCGCGCACCGCGGCGGCGAACGCCGCGCTGAATGGCGTCGCCAGGATCCACTGACGGATGCGGGCGCCGCTCGCGGCGAGCTGCACCACGTCGTCGACGTCGAGCGCGGCGAGCTCGGTGCGTATGCGCTCAGCCAGCCCGCCCTGGGCGAGGAATTCGCGATAGGCGTGGCTCGTGGTGGCGAAGCCGCCGGGCACGCGCACTCCGAGTCTCGCCAGCGCACCGATCATCTCGCCGAGCGAGGCGTTCTTGCCGCCGACGGTGTCGACGTCGCGCATGCTCAGTCGCTCGAACGGGATGACGTAGGCGCTCACAACGATCCTCGGACTGACACCTGACAGGCCGCTGGTACGCTTGCTCCGCCGGGCGCGCGGTGAAACACTGGCAAAGCCATGAGCCGTCGAACCGTCTTCTTCGTCTCGGACCAGACCGGCGTGACCGCCGAAACGATGGGTCACAGCCTCATGACCCAGTTCGAGGGCGTGGAATTTCGGGCCGTGACTTTGCCATTTGTGTCGAGCATTGACAAGGCGCAGGAGGTAGTGCGACGCATCGATCGCACGGCACAGGAGGAGGGGCTGCGCCCGATCGTGTTCAGCACGCTGGTGCAGGACGATCTGCGCGACATCGTGGCCGGCGCCAACGGACTGTTCCTGGATTTCTTCGCCGCCTTCGTCGGCCCGCTGGAACGCGAGCTCGACACGCGCTCGACGCACCGCGCCGGCCGTGCGCACGGCATCGCCGATCTTGCCGCGTACACCACGCGCATCAACGCCACCAATTTCGCGCTCGTCAACGACGACGGTACCGGCGGCGACTACGCGCACGCCGACGTGGTGCTGATCGGCGTGTCGCGCGTCGGCAAGACGCCGACCTGCGTGTACATGGCGCTGCAGTACGGGGTGTTTGCCGCGAATTACCCGCTCACCGAGGACGACCTCGAGAGCGGCAAGCTGCCGCGGCGCCTCGAACCGTATCGCGCCAAGCTGTTCGCGCTCACCATTCGCCCGGAGCGTCTGCAGCAGATCCGCGCTGAGCGCCGGCCTGAGAGCCGCTACGCATCTGCCCAGCAGGTGCAGTACGAGCTGCGCGCCGCGGAGGCGCTGTATGCGCGCCTCGGTCTGGCGGCGCTCGATACCACCGAGCGCTCGATCGAGGAAATCGCCAGCCGGATCCTCAACACTACCGGAATCGAGCGGCGCCTGCGCCCCTGACGCGCACGGCGACGCAGGTCGCACGAAATTTGCAAGCACTGCGGGGTCGTGCGCCGGCGACAAAACGCGCACTTATCGACTTGCGCAGCAGGCCTTAAGCGTTATAGTCGGGTCGTGCTTGCGACCGACACACTGACTCGCGTTTCCTGGCGCGCCCGACCGCGCAGCTTCGTCGCGCTGATGGGACTCTACGAGAGCAACTTCATCCGCCTCGAGTGGCTCGCCGGGAGTTTAGGTCGGCTCGCCGGCAGCCACCGCTCCGCGGTCGCGGGAGACTGTGATCTCGTTCTCACCGTGACCGAGCGCTCGCCGTACACCAGTACGCTCGCGCTGAGCTACCTGCTGCCCGGGCCCGGGGGTGCCGGCCTTTATCCCGACATGCGGCTGCGCATCTACCATGACGCACACCTCGTCGAGGCGCAGCACTGGGCCGCGGTTCACAAGCAGCCGGTGCTCAAGGCCCTGCGCACACGCGCGGAGCGTGAACTGGATCAGCGCTGGGCCCGCAACGTGATGTTAAACAAGTGGCTGGAATACTGCGTGGAGCGAGGTCATCGCTTCTCAACCCGCACAAGGCTCACCGCCGGCGCTTGAGGGGAAGGGCCGGCTGCGCGCCCAATTTCTCATGAACGCGTTGCGGCAACTCGGATTTCTCAAGCTCAGCCTGCGCCCCGAGGGCGGGGCTGGCCCCGATCACGAGCATCGGGTCATCGAGCTGTTCCGCAATCGTGCCGAGCTCAAGAAGTCCTACGGCGCGCTGCAGGAAGAGACCTACCGCCTCAAGGACCTCGTCAAGCAGCAGGAGGCGGCCACGCAGCGCGCGCAGGAGCTGCTCGCCGAGCTCGAGGTGCGTCTCGGCGCCAACGAAACCGCCTACTCGACGCTGGCTTTCTACCAGCTGCGGCGACTGTGGCAGAGCGGCCGCGAGCTGCTCGCGCAATTCATCGCCGACCTGCAGCGCCAGCAGGACGAGCGCGAGCGGCGCCATCACCTCTCGCTCCACAACCGCCGGCAGTTCGCCCGACGCCAGGCCGGCGAGAGCCAGCTGCACGCGGCACAGGGGCTCGCCGACGAAGCCAACGCTCAGGTGAGCGCGCTCGAGAACGAGCGCGCGACGCTGACGCGCTTCTGGCACTACTTCAGGCGACGTGCGCTCGAGCGGCGCATCCACGCCGCGCAGTCGGCGGCCGCGGCCGCGAGCGCCACGCTCGCTCAGGCACAGGCGGATCTCGGGGCGGTGAACCAGGAGGCCATGCCGGATTTCCCCGGCCTGTCGCTCGAGGCGCGGCGTGCGATCAACCTGGCGGCGATCGCCTACGCGGAAGTGCTGTGCGCGCGGCTGGATGTGATCGAGAAGCCGCTGCTCAGCATGGCGCGCGAGGCGACCGGCCGGCGTTCCGCGAGCGAGACCTACGGCACGCCCAGGGAATGCGTCATGCTGATGGCGCAGATTCAGCGCGCCCAGCGCCTGCTCGCGAGCCGCGCTTCCATCGCCGAGGAGATCCGCGCGCACACCGAGCGGCTACAGGCGCTGGCGAGCTACCGCGGCGCCGCCGATACCTGCCCGACGTCCGACTCGATCGCCCTCACGGCCGAAGGCGGCAACATCCGCGGACCCAACGTGCTCGCCGAAGACACCTGGGACATGTTCCGGGTGTTGCTGCGATAGCCCGGCAAGGTGCTAGCCGGCGCGCGCGGTCTTCTGCGCAGGCCCAGGGCGCACGCCGGTGACGATGTCGGTCATGATCTGCGCGGCCTGATCGAGCAGCACGTCGGGCTCGTCCTCCCTGGCCTTGTCGAGCTCCTCGATGCTCTTCAGCTGCGGCAGGTTCTTGGCGACGCGCCGGCTGTTCTCGCGCGCCAGCCGCTCCTGGTCCTCATGCGCGCGCTCCTCGCGCCGCACCTTGAGATTGAGCGACACACTGTGCTGCCCGCGCAGCGTGTCGATGGCGGCGATGTCGGACACCAGCCAGTGGTAGTCGGGGTCGTGCTGCGCACGCGTGTCCTCGGCGGCGGTGAGCGTCGCCACCGTAGGCTCGCTCGCAAGCACGCTGCTGCTCTTGAAAGGCACTCCGGCGATGCGATCCCACGGGAGCGACGACTCGAGCGCGCTCTCCCCGACCTCCTTGGTGTCGAGGATGGAGGCGAGCGGGATGTCGGGCTCGACGCCGTGGTGCTGGGTGCTCTCGCCGGTCACACGATAGAACTTGCCGATCGTGACCGTCAGCTGTCCGTTCACCGGCTCGCGTGAGCGGTCGAGCATCACCGGGCTCTGCACCGTGCCCTTGCCGAAGGTGGTCTGGCCAAGAATGAGCCCGCGGTGATAGTCCTGGATCGCGCCGGCGAAGATCTCCGATGCCGAAGCGCTCAGGCGATCGACCAGCACGGTGAGCGGTCCGTCGTACAGCGGGCCGCTCTCCGGGTCGTTGAGCACCTCGAGCCGCCCCATGTAATCGCGCAGCTGCACCACCGGACCGTGGTCGATGAACAGGCCGGTGAGCGCGGTCGCCTCGGGGAGGAAACCGCCGCCGTCGCCGCGCAGATCGAGCACCAGGCCGTCGATGTTCTCGCCCTTGAGCTGGCGCAGGAGCTTGGCCACATCGCGCGTGGTGCTGCGGTAATTCTCGTCGCCCCGGGCCTGTGCGTCGGTGTCGAGGTAGAACCCCGGCACGGTGATGATGCCAATGCGGTAGGTGCGGCCGTTGCGCGCCACGGTCTTGACGTCCTTGTGCGCGGCCTGCGCCTCGAGCGTGATCTTGTTGCGCACGAACTCCAGCACCTTCTCCGGGGTTCCGGGGGCCGCGCCTCCGGGGAGCACCTCGAGCCGCACGCTGGTGCCGGCCTTGCCGCGGATCTGCTGCACGACGTCATCCAGCCGCCAGCCAATCACGTCGGTGAGCGCGCCGTCGTGCCCCTGGGCGACCGCGGTGATGCGATCGTTGGGCTTCAGGTTGCCGGCGACCGCCGCGGGCCCGCCGTCGATGATGTTCATGACGGTGACGTAATCGTCGACCACCTGGAGCGAGGCGCCGATGCCGTCGTAGTTGAGGCTCATCTGGATCTTGTATTCCTCGGCGCTGCGCGGCGAGAAGTAGCTCGAGTGCGGATCGAAGGCGCGCGCGTAGGCATTCATCAGATTCTCGAATACGTCTTCGGGCGTCACCTGATCGATGCGCTTCAGCACGCGCTCGTAGCGCTTGCGCAGGATGTCGCTCGCCTCCGGCCACTGCTTGCCGGTCAGCAGCAGCGACAGCACGTCGTTCTTCACGCGCTTGCGCCACAGGTCGTTCATCTGCGCCTCATCCGCGGGCCAGGCGGCATCCTTGCGGTCGAAGTCGAACGACTCGCTGAGCGTCCAGTCCGGCTCGGTCTTCAGTTGCGCGAGCGCGTACTGCATGCGTTCGCGATTGCGCTGCTGGAAGCGGGCGAAGATCAGATACGCCGGGTCGATGTTGCCGGAACGGATCATGTCCTCGAACTGGTCGCGGTATGCCGAGAACTCGTTGATGTCGGCGGCCAGCAGGTAGCTGCGCTGCGGGTCGAGGTACTCGAGATAGCGCTGATAGACCAGCTCCGACATCTTGCGGTCGATCGTGGCGTGGCTGTAATGGTCCTCCTCGAGGAGGTGGCCGACGTTGCGCGCCGTGCGGCGCTGGGCCTCGGTCGGGGCAATCGCCCCCGGGGGCAGGATCGAGGAGCTCGCGGGTGCCTGGGCGGAGCCGGCGAGCGGCAGCGCTATGAGCGCGACCAGGCAGGCGGTGATCCAGGGCGAGGAACGGGGCAGGGACTGGGTCATTCGGGTCGGCTCTCAGCTTCGGTACACTCTTAGATCTAGGCTAGAGCGTGCAGTTCGCCTTTAGCAAGTGCGGTGCTCACAGCATGAAGCCTTTTACGGCGTTGCTCGCAATTCTGGCCGGTTCGGCGATCGCCCTGGCCAGCGGGCTGATCATGACCTGGATCGTGATCCTGCTGCTGCCGCAGGACGAGCAGCGTTTCGCTCCCGAGCACGCGCATCTGGTGCGCGCGATCCTGGTCTTCACGCTGTTCGCGGCAGTCTCCGGCGCGAGCTTCTACGGCGAGCTGCGCGAGCGCGCCTGGCGGCTGGCCGCGCACGGTGGCACGCTCGCGGTGTTCGCCCTGGCGATGTGGCTCTACTGGCCCACCTGAGCCGCGCGAGCCCTGCGGGAGGGGTTGCGGAGCCTCAGGCCCTCAGCCGCCCGCGGTGCGCGGCAGCGCCCGCCATAGCATGAGAAAGCCCCGCACGAGGAGCAGCAGCGCCGCCGGCCCCAGCGCCACGGCCCAGAACACCGCCGAGCCGTGCGCCAGCCCCACGACATAATCGGCGAACAGCGACCAGGGCCCCGCCCGGGGGTTGTCGCCGTGGACGTAGGGGCCCAGCACGCGGCTGCCGGCGAGCCAGATGAGGAAGGGCATCACCAGGAGCCCGGCGCCAAAGGCCGCCCCGAAGGCGATCAGCTCGCGCTGCGCGCGGGTAAGCCGGGTGAGCCCCCTGGCTCTGGGCTCCTCATCAGGGTGCTCGCCGCTCGCCGGTCCGTGGGTCGGGGGTGTGGTGGGCATTCGCGATGGGCCTCGGCGCCGGGGCGGGCATAATAACGTCCCGATGCAGAAAATCAGAGTCGCGGTCATCGGAGTCGGTTACCTGGGCCGCTTCCATGCCCAGAAGTACGCACAGGCGGACGGCTGCGAGCTCGTGGCCGTAGTGGATCCGCGCCCCGAAGCGCGCGAGCAGGTGGCGGCCGAGCTCAGGACCCAAGCGCGCGGCGACTACCGCGAGCTGCTCGGGGCGGTCGATGCCGTGAGCGTGGTGACGCCGACTCCGGAGCACTTCCGCATCGCGCGCGATTTTCTCGAGCGCGGCGCGCACGTGCTGGTCGAGAAGCCGATCACCGAGACCGGAGCCCAGGCGCGCGAGCTGATCGCGCTCGCCGCGCGGCAGCAGCGCATCCTGCAGGTCGGACACCTCGAGCGCTTCAACGCGGCGATTCTCGCCGCCATGCCGCATCTGCGCTCGCCGCGCTTCGTCGAATGCCACCGGCTGGCTCCGTATCGCGAGCGCGGCACCGATGTGAACGTGGTGCTCGATCTCATGATCCATGACATCGACATCGTGCAAACCATCGTGGGTGCGCCGGTCAGCACCATCGACGCGATCGGCACGCCGGTGTTCTCCGATGAGATCGACATCGTCAACGCGCGTATCCGTTTCGCCAACGGCTGCGTCGCCAACGCCACCGCCTCGCGCGTGAGCCTGAAGACCGAGCGCAAGCTGCGCATCTTCGAGGACGACGCTTACCTGTCGCTCGACCTGCAGCAGAAGATCGTCACGCTGATCCGCAAGCGCACCTCGCCGGTGCAGCCGGGGGAGCTGCCGGTGCACATCGAGGAGCAGAGCCTCGAGCAGGGCGATGCGCTCAAGGCGGAGATCAACTCCTTTCTCGACTGCATCCGCAACGGCGGCCAGCCCGTGGTTTCCGGCGAGGCGGGGCTCACGGCGCTCGAGACCGCCATGCGCATCACCGACCAGGTGAACGCCTCGCTCGCCGCCCGCAAGGCTTAAGCTCAAGCACCTCTGCCCCTGGCGGGCGAGCTAGTAGAATCGGCGGCCTGCCATAGGGCGGAGGAGGCAGGCAAGCCGATGTCGAAGGACCCGCAGCATTTCTCGAGTCCGCCGCGGCCGGTTTCGATCGCGGCGCTGCAGATGTCGTGCGCGTGGGATACGCCGGGCAACATCGCGCGCGCCGAGGCGCTGGTGCGCACGGCGGCGGCGCAGGGCGCACAGATCATCCTGCTGCCGGAGCTGTTCGAGACGCCGTATTTCTGCATCGAGCAGGACGCGCGGCACCTGGGGCTGGCGCACGCAGTCGAGGACGACCCGGCAGTGCGCCACTTCAGCGCGCTGGCCCGCGAGCTCGGCGTGGTGCTGCCGATCAGCTTCTTCGAGCGCGCCGGGCGCGCCTACTTCAATTCCGTCGCGATCCTGGACGCCGACGGCAGCAATCTCGGCGTCTACCGCAAGTCGCACATCCCGAACGGCCCCGGATACCAGGAGAAGAATTACTTCTCCCCGGGCGATACCGGCTTCAGGGTGTGGAACACGCGCTTTGCGCGCATCGGCGTCGGCATCTGCTGGGACCAGTGGTTCCCGGAGACCGCGCGCGTCATGGCGCTCATGGGTGCGGAGCTGCTGTTCTTTCCGACCGCGATCGGTACCGAGCCGCCGCCGGCGCTACCGGTGAACTCGCGCGATCACTGGCAGCGCACCCAGCAGGGACACGCCGCCGCCAACCTCACGCCGCTGATCGCCGCCAACCGCTACGGACTGGAGCGCTCGCTGCAGGACCCGCAGGGGCTGTATATCCGCTTCTACGGCTCATCCTTCATCGCCGATCCCATGGGAGCCAAGGTCGCCGAGGCACCCGAGGAGGGCGATGCAGTGCTGACCCATAGCTTCGATCTGCAGGCCGTCGCGCAGCTGCGCGACAACTGGTTCGTGTTCCGCGACCGGCGGCCGGATCTCTACGGCACGCTCACCACGCTCGACGGACGGCCGGCAGGCTGAGCACCCGGACTCCGGCCTTGCGGCCGGAGTCCCCGGTTGGTGGAGGCGGGGGGACAGCAATTCCGCAGCTTTCGCGGCGGGCTGGACTATGCCTTCATCCGCGCGCTCGTAGTGCGGATGCGGAGCGTGTTATCCCGCGGTGCGGTCCCGCGAGATCCTAGTGTCCGCCCGGGCGCAGCGCCTTCGGCGGATCTATGAGTCTCTACAGGGCAGGCCTGAGGTTGGCCCTCTTCCTACCCCTCGGCGTTGCCATGACACCCGCCTTGGGTGCCGTCAGGTTTCACCGATGTGAGCTCCGTTTTCGACCAGCCCTCGCGGACTGGCGCGACCCTCGATCGAACCCCCGTCCGTAAGCCCTAGACAGCAGGATCTACGTACGTAGCTACTCTTTGTTTCTCGCGTCGCGCTACCCGAGGAGCAGGGAAGACGCTACGCCAGCGACCAGTGACTCTTAACGCCCCGGCCTGTTCGCACCGCCGGAGCGCGATCCTGTGAACGCGTCCCCCGGCCGGTCGCACAGGCACGAGCCGTCCGGAGGTCAGCTGCGTTTAGGCAGCTAGAGCGTAGTTGTCGTCGTTGGCAACTATGAGTTGCAGCGTGATTTACGAGGGCACTGCGCCTCGGTACGCCCCTGAAGGTTCGTAACCCACGTCGAAACCGGTCGCCCCCTTCAAGGTACCCGCGCAGCATACCTCAAGACCGCCCGGCCCGTAGTTTGCGCCCGAGTGAGCCATCAGCGGCGGCCCCGCAGCAGCCGCGCCTTGTCGCGCTGCCAGTCGCGGTCCTTCTCGACCGCGCGCTTGTCGTGCTGCTTCTTGCCCTTGGCGAGCCCCACCTGCACCTTCGCCCGGCCGTTCTTCCAGTACAGCTCGAGCGGCACCAGCGTGTAGCCGCGCCGCTCCACGGCTCCGATGAGGCCCTGCAGCTCGTTGCGATGGAGCAGGAGCTTGCGGGTGCGCACCGGGTCCGCAGTCACGTGCGTGGAAGCTGCGGGGAGCGGCGACAGGTGCGCGCCGATCAGGAACGCCTCGCCGCCGCGCAGATAGACATAAGCCTCCTTGAGCTGCGCACGGCCGGCGCGCATCGCCTTGACCTCCCAGCCCTGGAGAGCGAGTCCCGCCTCGTAGCGCTGCTCGATGAAGTAATCGAAGCGCGCCTTGCGATTCTCGGCGATGAGTCGTGGTGAGGTGTCGTCTTTGGTCATCGGCGTTGGCTAATGGGACAATGACCGCATGCGGGAGGTCAAGCGCTCGGCGCTCGTCAATCAGCCGCCGGCCAGGCTGTTCGAGCTCATCAACGACATCGAGAGCTACCCGCAGTTTCTGCCGTGGTGTACGCACGCGCGCGTCGCGACGCGCACGCCGCAGGAGATCGTCGCCACGATCGGTGTGCGCCAGGGGGCGCTGCACGGCGAGTTCACCACCCGCAACGCCCTGGAGGCCGATCGCAGCATTCGCATGCAGCTCGTCAGCGGCCCGTTCCGCGCGCTCGAGGGCCAATGGCTCCTCACCCCGGTGGACGGCAGCGGTTGCCGCGTCGATCTCAGCGTGCGCTTCGCGTTCCGCAACGCGCTCACGGGACTGCTCTTTGAGACGAAGTTCGCCGCCACCATCGCCTCGCTCGTGGATGCGTTCGTGGCGCGCGCGCGGGGACCGCGGTGAGGGGCGCGCGCGGCGCTGCCGCTACGCACTGTGTCGTCGTCTACGCGACGCGCGAGCGGCAGTATCTGTGGCGCCTCGAGCTGCCCGCGGGCGCGACCATCGCGCAGGCGCTCGGCGCGGCGCGGCACGCTGCGGAGCGCGAATCGGCCGGGATCGATCCCGGGCTGTGGGACAGCGCGCCCGTCGGTGTCTACGGCGAGCCGCGCCGGCGTACGGCGCGCTGCGAGGAGGGCGACCGGATCGAGCTCTACCGGCCGCTGCGTTGCGATCCGCGCGCACACCGGCGCGAGCGCGTGCAGCGCGAGCGGCGTGCCGGGGCCAGGCGCGGCTAGATCTTCGGGAACTTCTGGATCGAGATGTCGTTGTCGGGCGCGCGCGGATCCGAGTTCGGCACGTTGTCCTTCTGGAAGCTCGCGACCTTGTCTTCCTTGAAGAGCACGATCAGGTGGCGCCGCTCCGGCCGCTCGATGTGACCGGTCTTGAAGTAGTAGAGGTAGTCCCAGCGGTCCTTGTTGAAGATCTCCGGGACCATCGGCGTGCCCAGCAGATAACGCACCTGGCTGCGCGTCATGCCGACCTGCAGCTGCCCCACGGTCTTACCCTCGAGGTAGTTGCCCTGCTGGATGTTGAGGCGATAGATGCAGCCGCCAAGCGGCAGCGTGAGGAGAGCCAGGGCGGTCAGGGCCGTCGTAGGTAGGCGCATGGGGTCCGATGGGGGATAATCTCGGTCGCACGATCATACCTGATTGCGAATCGCCCGCGAGTGTGGGCGCGGGGTGCGGTTCGCCGGAGAGTTCCCGTGGAAGGCAAGGACCTGCGC
Source organism: uncultured Gammaproteobacteria bacterium (assembly GCA_963804465.1). GTDB lineage: Bacteria > Pseudomonadota > Gammaproteobacteria > Steroidobacterales > Steroidobacteraceae > 13-2-20CM-66-19. The sequence continues at coordinate 139,435 of CAWDQL010000016.1, read as the reverse complement.
AAAGCCGGCCTGAAGGTGACGCTGCCTCGCCTCAAGATCCTCGAGATCCTCGAAGGCAGCACGACGCGGCACCTGTCGGCCGAAGACATCTACCGGATGCTGCTCGAGTCGAACGAGGACATCGGGCTCGCCACGGTGTATCGCGTGCTCACGCAGTTCGAGGCCGCCGGCCTCGTCACCCGCCACCACTTCGAAGACGGCATGGCGGTGTTCGAGCTCAACCAGGGCACCCACCACGACCACATCGTGTGCCTCGATTGCGGGCGCGTGGAGGAGTTCATGGACTCGGGGATCGAGGCGCGCCAGACCGCCGTCGCGCACAAGCTGGGTTTCACGATCCGCGATCACTCGCTGATCCTCTACGGGCACTGTCAGCGCCCGAACTGCCCGCATCGCAAGCTCAAAACGAGCTGACGCCCGTCGACGCCAGCGCAGCGCCCGCTGCGCCTTTGGTCAGCGGCCCTTGAGCGTTGGCCGCGGTACGCGGACGGTGTCGCCGCCTGCCTCTGCGCCCTTGCCGTCCGCCGCTTTGCCGCGCTTGGGGATGCCGCGCGCCGCATTCAGCATGTCGCGCGCGTGCTCGCGCGCCTTGTCCGTGACCTCGACCCCGCCCAGCATGCGCGCCAGCTCCTCGACGCGCTCATCGGCGGTGAGCTCGGCGAGCGTCGTGCGGGTGGTGCGTCCGTCGGTGAGCTTGGTGACGCGCAGCTGGTGGTGGGCCTGGCAGGCGACCTGCGGCAGGTGCGTGACGCACAGCACCTGACCGCCTTCGCCGAGCTTGCGCAGCTCGCGGCCGACGATCTCCGCGACCGCACCGCCGATGCCGGCGTCGACCTCATCGAACACCATGCAGTGCAGGTCCTGCGCGGCGCACGACACCTGCACCGCGAGCGACAGGCGCGACAGCTCCCCGCCCGAGGCCACCTTGGCCAGCGCGCGCGGCGGCTGGCCGGGATTGGCGCTCACGCGAAACTCGATCTGATCGATGCCGTGCTGCGTGGGCTCGGCGTTGCCGTCCTGGGTGACGTCGGCCTCGAAGCGCCCACCCGACATGCCGAGCGTCTGCAGGCGCGCCGTGATGTCCTTGGCCAGCGCGCGCGCCGCGCGCACGCGCTTCCCGGACAGCTCCTGCGCCTGGGTGCGATAGGAATCGAGCGCCGCGGCGAGCTCCTTGCGCAGCTGCGCGAGGTCCAGATCGGCGCGCTCGAGTGCCTCGAACTCGGCGCGCAGCTGCCGGCCCCGCTCGGGCAGCTCGGCATTGGTCACCCGGTGCTTGCGCGCCAGCTCCTCGATCGCCGCCAGGCGCTTCTCGACCTCATCCTGGCGAGCGGCATCGACATCGAGCGTCTCGCCGTAACGCTCGAGCTCGCGCGCCGCCTCGCGGATCGCCACCGACGCCTCCTCGAGCAGCGGCAGCACGGGTGCGAGCTTGGTATCGAGCGCCACCAGCCCGCGCAGCGCCGTCAGCGCGCGACTCACCCCCGCGTGGGCACTGGCGGCGTCGTTGTCGTACAGCTCCCCGAGCGCCACCTGCGCGCCGGTCGCGAGCCGCCCGCGGTTGGCGAGGCGCGCGCGCTCCTCGGTGAGGCTCGCGAGCTCGCCGTCCCGCAACTGCAGGCCCTCGAGCTCCTGCACCTGGTAGCGCAGGAACTCGAGCTTCGCGTCGCGGTCGCGCGCCTTGGTCTCGAGGTCGAGCGTGCGGTTGAGGAGCCCGAGCCACACCCGGTGGGCGATGCCGACCTGGCCGGTGAGCGTGGTGAGCGCGCCGTAGGCATCGAGCAGGCCGCGCTGCGCGGCGCTGCGCGTCAGCGACTGGAACTCGTGCTGCCCGTGGATCTCGATGAGGATATTGCCGGCATCGCGCAGCGACTGCAGCGGCACCGACTGGCCGTTGAGATAGGCGCGCGAGCGGCCGTCGTTGCCGACCACGCGACGCATCACCAGCTCCGTGCCCGAGCCGACCGACTGCTCCTCGAGCCACTGCTTGAGCTCGCGCGGCGCCTGCGTCAGGTCGAAGGTACCGGCGACCTCGGCGCGCTCGGCGCCGTGGCGCACCACCTCGGCGCCGGCGCGGCCGCCGGCGAGCAGCTGCAGCGCGTCCACCACGATCGACTTGCCGGCGCCGGTCTCGCCGCTGAGCACGGTGAGCCCGGTGCGCAGCTCGAGCTCCACCGCATCGATGATGGCGAAGTCGCGGATCTGCAGGTGTGTCAGCATGATGGCCCTTCAGCGCTCGAAGCTGCCGCGCCCCCAGTGGAGCTTGGAGCGCAGCAGCTTGTAATAGTCGTGCCCGGCCGGGTGCAGCAGCGTCACGCGCTCGCGCGCCGCGCGCACCTCGAGCCGGTCGCCGGCCAGGAGCGCCCCGAGGCGCATGCCGTCGCAGGCGACGTTCGCCTGCGTATCGGCTCGCGGCAGCAGCACCACCTCGATCACCGATCGGGAAGACACCACGATCGGCCGGTCGGAGAGCGTGTGCGCGCAGATCGGCGCGATCACCAGCGCCTCGAGATGCGGCTCGATGATCGGCCCGCCGCAGGACAGCGCATAGGCGGTCGAGCCGGTGGCGCTCGCCACAATGATGCCGTCGCCGTCGTGCGTGTTGACATAGCGCTGATCGATGCGCGTCTCGAAATCGAGCGTCCGGCCGGTGTCGTGCTTCTGCATGACCACGTCGTTGAGCGCCAGCGACTGCGCCAGACCGCCGCCGGCGCCGTGCAGCTGCGCCCAGAGCAGCGGCCGCTCGTCCGCCTGCAGGGTACCGGCGAGCGCCGCGTCGACCGAGGGCAGCATGTCCTTCGGGCTCACGTCGGTGAGGAAGCCGAGGCGCCCGCGGTTCACCCCGAGGAGCGGCACGCCGTGGCGGGCCACCAGCCGCGCCGCGTACAGCAGCGTGCCGTCGCCGCCGACGGCGATCACGAGGTCGACACGCTCGCCGAGCGTCGCCTCGGGCACGCGCGTCAGGCCGGGGGCGTCGAGTCCGGGCGCCGACTCCGAGAGCAGCACCTGCACGCCGCGGCTCTTCAGGTGCGGCAACAGGGCATTGACGGTCTCGGCGACGCGCGCGTCGGTGAATCTGCCGACCAGTGCGCAGGCGCGAACGGGGAAGGCCATCGCGAGCCTTAAAGTGTCACCTCGCCAGCGTCGCGAGGCGGTGCTTTTGTAACACGGTGATGCCGCCCACGGCCAATGGCGCAGGTCACATTCGCTGAGGGGCTGGCGTTGCGCCGCCGGCTGTGCATCATGGGGGGCCATGGCGGGCGACGCACGGGATGAGGCTTTGGGTGAGCGGGCTCAGCAGCTGCTGCGCACCCTCGTCGAGACCTATATCCGCGACGGCCAGCCGGTGGGCTCGCGCTCGCTGTCGCGGGAGTCCGGCCTGCAGCTCTCCTCGGCCACCATCCGCAACGTCATGGCCGACCTCGAGGAGCTCGGCTTCGTGGCCTCGCCCCATACCTCCGCCGGCCGAATTCCGACCGACAAGGGCTACCGCTTCTTCGTCGATACGCTGCTGCAGCTGCGGCCGCTCGATGAGCTTGCGACCGCCGCGATGCGCCGCCAGGTCGAGGCGAGCCGCGACACTTCCACCGACCTGATCTCGGCCGTGTCGCAGCTGCTCTCGAGCGCCACCCAGCTCGCCGGGGTCGTGACCGTACCGCGCAGCCGCCACCACTCGATCACCCAGATCGAGTTCGTCGCGCTGTCGGAGAACCGGGTGCTGGTGGTACTGGTGTACAACGACCGCGAGGTGCAGAACCGCATTATCCAGCTCGAGCGCCGCTACTCGCCGGATGAGCTCAAGCGCGCCTCGAACTTCCTCAACGAGCAGTTCCGCGGACGCACGCTGCGCGAGGTTCGCCAGGAGATCCTGCGGCAGCTCTCCGAGGCCCACGCCCACCTGAACGAGATCATGCTGGAGGCGATCTCGGTAGCGCAGCAGGTGTTTGAGGGCGGCGGCGAGGAAGGCCGGCTCGAGTACGTGATCAAGGGCGAGACCAACCTCATGGGCGCCGCCGAGCTCACCAGCGTCGAGAAGCTGCGGCGGCTGTTCGAGGCCTTCAACGAGAAGCGCGACTTCCTGCACCTGCTCGATCACAGCCTGAAGGCCGAAGGGGTGCAGATCTTCATCGGCCACGAGTCCGGCTATCAGATCCTCGATGACTGCAGCGTCGTCACGGCCCCCTATGCGGCCGGGGATTCGGTCGTCGGGGTCCTCGGGGTTATCGGACCGACCCGCATGGCCTACGAGCGGGTCATCCCGATCGTCGACATGACCGCCAAGCTGCTCAGCGCCGCCTTGAATTCGCGCCGCTGAGCCCCACGCTGGCCGCTGACCTGCCCCGCAGGGGGCGCGCACCGCTATGATCCATTGCCGGAGGTAGCCTTCAAGATGACTGCGAACGAGTCCCGACGCGACGCCGTCGGCGCTGCGGCCGAGCCCACGACAGTGCTGCCGGAGACGGCCGCGGAGCTGGTGAAGCTCGAGCAGCTCAAGCGCTCGCTCGCCGAGTCCGAGGAGCGCGCCCGCAACCACTGGGACCAGTACCTGCGCGCGGTCGCGGACCTCGAGAATGTCCGCAAGCGGGCCGCGCGCGATATCGAGGCGGCCAACCGCCATGGGCTCGAGAAGTTCGCCGCCGAGCTGCTGCCGGTGCGCGATAGCCTCGAGCTCGCGGTGCAGAACGCCGGCCGGGCGGATGCCAGGAGTCTGCTCGCGGGGCAGGAGGCGACCTTGAAGCTCCTCACCCGGGCGCTCGAGAAGCTCGGTATCACCCCGATCGACCCCCTGGGCGAGCCCTTCGACCCGGCCCGCCACGAGGCGATGATGACGCAGGAGTCGGCCACGGCGGAGCCCAACTCGGTGCTCCAGGTCGTGCAGCCCGGTTATGAGCTCAACGGGCGGTTGTTGCGGCCGGCGCGGGTCATCGTCGCCCGGGCGCCGGGCTAAAGCGGCGGTCCCGGGGGTCTCGGGTGCCTTGAAAGCCAAGCCCGCCACCCCTAAGAAGTGGCCCTAGACCATCCCTCTTTATTTCAGAGATTCCCCGTCGGAGTGACCCCATGGCAAAGGTAATCGGCATCGACCTCGGCACGACCAACTCGTGCGTGGCCATCATGGAGGGCGGCAAGCCCCGTGTGATCGAGAACAGCGAGGGCGACCGTACGACCCCATCGATCGTGGCCTTCAGCAAGGACGGCGAGGTACTGGTGGGTGCGCCCGCCAAGCGCCAGGCGGTCACCAACCCGCAGAACACCCTGTTCGCGATCAAGCGCCTCATCGGACGCAAGTTCGAGGACGAGGTGGTGCAGCGCGATATCAAGATGGTGCCCTATAAGATCACGCGCGCCGACAACGGCGATGCCTGGGTCGAGGTGCAGGGCAAGAAGATGGCGCCGCAGGAGATCTCGGCGCGCGTGCTCATGAAGATGAAGAAGACCGCCGAGGACTATCTCGGCGAGCCGGTGACCGAGGCGGTCATCACGGTGCCGGCGTACTTCAACGACTCGCAGCGCCAGGCGACCAAGGACGCCGGCCGCATCGCCGGTCTCGAAGTGAAGCGCATCATCAACGAGCCAACCGCCGGAGCGCTCGCCTACGGGCTCGACAAGCAGGGGGGCGACCGCAAGATCGCCGTCTATGACCTGGGCGGCGGCACCTTCGACGTCTCGATCATCGAGATCGCCGAGGTCGACGGCGAGCGCCAGTTCGAGGTGCTCTCGACCAACGGCGACACCTTCCTCGGTGGCGAGGACTTCGACCTGCGGATCATCAATTTCCTCGCCGAGCAGTTCCTGAAGGAGTCCGGCGTCGACGTCCGCAAGGACCCGCTCGCCATGCAGCGCCTGAAGGAGGCCGCGGAGAAAGCCAAGATCGAGCTGTCCTCGACCCAGCAGAGCGACATCAACCTGCCGTACATCACCGCCGATGCCTCGGGGCCGAAGCACCTCAACATCAAGCTGACGCGCGCCAAGCTCGAGTCGCTGGTGGAGGACCTGGTGCAGAAGACCGTGGGTCCCTGCAGCACCGCGCTCAAGGACGCCGGCGTCTCGGCCAGCGACGTCGCCGAGGTGATCCTGGTCGGCGGCCAGACGCGCATGCCGCTGGTGCAGAAGTACGTCAAGGACCTGTTCGGCAAGGAGCCGCGCAAGGACGTGAATCCCGACGAGGCGGTCGCGGTCGGTGCGGCCATCCAGGCGGGCGTGCTCGCCGGTGAGGTGAAGGACGTACTGCTGCTCGATGTGACGCCGCTGTCGCTCGGTATCGAGACGCTCGGCGGGGTCATGACCAAGCTGATCGAGAAGAACACCACGATCCCGACCAAGGCGTCCAACACCTTCTCGACGGCGGATGACAACCAGACGGCCGTGACCATTCACGTGCTGCAGGGCGAGCGCGACCGCGCCGCCGACAACAAGTCGCTCGGCAAGTTCGACCTGTCGGACATTCCGCCGGCGCCGCGCGGCATGCCGCAGGTCGAGGTGTCCTTCGACATCGATGCCAACGGCATTCTCAACGTGTCGGCCAAGGACAAGGCCACCGGCAAGGAGCAGAAGATCGTCATCAAGGCCTCGAGCGGCCTCACCGAGGACGAGATCAAGCGCATGGTGCGCGACGCCGAGGCGCATGCCGCCGATGACAAGCGCTTCCGCGAGCTGGTCGAGACGCGCAACAAGGCCGACGGGCTGATCCACGCCGTGGAGAAATCGCTGCAGACGCTCGGCGACAAGGTGGATGCCGCCGAGCGCGCCAAGGTGGAGTCGGCGGTGTCCGACCTGCGCGGCGCGCTCAAGGGTGACGACCGCAACGTCATCGAGAAGAAGACCGAGGCGCTCGCCCAGGCGTCGGCGACGATCGCACAGCGCGCCTACGCCGAGCAGCAGGGCGGGGCGGCGGGCCCGGAAGCGGCCGCCGCCGGGGCGGGCGGTGCCGGGGCCGGGAGCGGCGGCACGCCCAAGGACGACGTCGTCGATGCGGAATTCGAAGAGGTGAAGGACAAGGGACGCAAGGCCTCCTGAGCGAGGCCTGATCGCGGCCCAGATGACTAAGCGCGATTACTACAAGGTACTCGACGTACCGCGGACGGCAACCGAGGCGCAGATCAAGCAGGCCTACCGGCGCCTGGCGATGAAGTACCACCCCGATCGCAACCCCACCGACGCGGAAGCGGAGGAGCGCTTCAAGGAGGCGAAGGAGGCCTCCGAGGTGCTCACCGACGCGAGTAAGCGCGCGCTCTACGATCAGCACGGCCACGCCGGACTCGAGGCGGCGGCGCGCGGCGGCGGGCGCGGCGGCTTCGGTCCCGGCGATGCCTTCAGCGACATCTTCGGCGATGTGTTCGGCGACATCTTTGGAGCTGCGCGCCGTGGCGGCCGCTCGCAGGTGTTTCGCGGCGCGGACCTGCGCTACGAGCTCGAGCTCGATCTGCGTCAGGCGGTGTTCGGCTCTACCGCCGAGATCGAAGTGGCGAAGCTCGCCGAATGCGACACCTGCCATGGGTCGGGCGCAGCCAAGGGCAGCCAGCCGTCCGTGTGCGAGAGCTGCGGCGGTGCCGGCCAGGTGCGTATCTCCCAGGGCTTCTTCCAGCTGCAGCAGACCTGCCCGCGCTGCCGCGGCACGGGCAGCATCATCCGCAATCCCTGCGACACCTGCCTGGGTCAGGGGCGCGTGCGCCGCACGCGCAAGCTGTCGGTGAAAGTGCCGGCCGGTATCGACAGCGGCGACCGCGTGCGTCTCGCCGGTGAGGGCGAGGCCGGGCGCAACGGCGGCCCGCCCGGGGACCTGTACGTCGAGATCCACGTGCGCGAGCACCCGATCTTCGAGCGCGACGGCGAGCACCTGTCGTGCGAGGTGCCGGTGAGCTTTGCGACCGCGGCCCTTGGCGGCTCGGTCACGGTGCCGACGCTCGATGGCGACGTGACCCTGAAGATTCCCGTGGAGACGCAGTCGGGGCGCGTGTTCCGCCTGCGTGACAAGGGCGTGAAGCCGGTGCGCGGCGGTATGCGCGGCGATCTCTTCTGCCGCGTGGTCGTCGAGACACCGGTGCACCTCTCGGGCGAGCAGAAGGAGCTCATCCGCACGCTCGAGGAATCGCTCAAGGCGCACGCCAACAGGCATGCACCGCGCGAGAAGGGCTTCCTCGAGGGCGTGAAGCGCTTCTTCGGCGGCGACAGCTGAAGCCACGCATGGCAAGCACTGCACGCTCCGCGCCGCTCACTCGTGTTGCCGTCATCGGCGCCACCGGCCGCATGGGTCAGGCGCTGCTGCGCAGCGCGCCGCTCTTTCCGCAGCTCATCATCACCGGCGCGGTCGCCTCGGCTGCGAGTCTCGCGCTGGGGCGCGACGCGGGCGAGGTCGCGGGCATCGGTTCCACCAACCTCATCGTCACGAGCGATCTGCCGCGCGCGCTGGGTGAGGCGGACGTGGTGGTCGATTTCAGCGACGCCGCCGCGGCGCGCGCCAACCTCGCCGCCTGTCGCGCGGCGCACCTGCCGCTCCTGATCGGCACGACCGGGCACGAGGCGGGGTTCGAGGCGGCGCTCACCAACAGCGCCCGCGAGATCGCAGTCCTCGTGGCGCCGAACACCAGCATCGCGGTCGCGCTGCTCGAGAAGCTGGTGCGCGCAAGCGCCCGCGCGCTCCCCGCGAGCTTTGACATTGACATCGTCGAGCTCCACCACCGGGGCAAGCGCGATGCCCCCTCGGGGACCGCGCTCGCCCTCAGGGCGGCCGCCGCCGCCGGCCGGCCCGAGGGGCAGATAGGCATCGCGAGCGTGCGGGCCGGGGACGCCGTCGGGGAGCACACGGTGCTCTTTTCGGGGTCCGGCGAGCAGCTCGCCCTGAGGCACCGTGCCAGCGACCGGGCGATCTTTGCCCGCGGAGCGCTGACGGCTGCGCTCTGGCTGGCGTCACGGCCGCCGGGGCACTACACGATGCAGGACTTTATCGTTGATAAAACATTATCTTAAGTATTTATTCGCGAACTGACCTTAGCTTTCGGGGGACCCCTTCGACGGGGGAATTTTCCATGGACACATCGGCTGCGTAACCCGTAGAATTTCTGCCTAATCCGTGTACGGGTTAGTCCATGCAAGGCGGGAGGATGTTCGATGAGAACTCCTCCCGCTTTGTATATGTGCGTCAAGGGGAAGTGATTAGGTGAGTGTACCTGCGGTGCTCGCGCTGGCCGACGGAACGATCTTCCGCGGACAGTCGATCGGAGCCAAAGGCAACACCACGGGCGAAGTCGTTTTCAATACCGCCCTCACGGGTTATCAGGAAATCCTCACCGACCCGTCCTACGCCCGCCAGATCGTCACGCTCACCTGCCCGCACGTCGGCAACACCGGCACCACGCCCGAGGATCTGGAGGCCTCGCAGGTCTATCCCGCAGGTCTCATCATCCGCGATCTGCCGATAGTGGCGAGCAACTGGCGCTGCAACGAGTCGCTGCCGGAGTTTCTCGAGCGCGGTCGGATGGTCGCGATCGCCGGACTCGACACGCGCAAGCTCACCCGCTTGCTGCGCGAGAAGGGCGCGCAGGCCGGCTGCATCATGACCGGCGACAAGGCCGACGAGGCGGCCGCCGTGAAGGCGGCGCGCAAGTTCCCGGGCCTCAAGGGCATGGACCTCGCCAAGGTCGTGAGCACCAAGCGCGCCTACCAGTGGAACGACGGCAGCATCTGGCCCGAGCCGGTACGTGCGCCGATTCGCTCGGCGCAGCGGCTGCACGTCGTCGCCTATGATTTCGGCATCAAGCGCAACATCCTGCGGCTGCTCGGTGACTTCGGCTGTCGCATGACGGTGGTGCCGGCGCAGACCCCGGCAGCAGAAGTCATCGCGCTCGAGCCCGACGGAGTGTTCCTCTCCAACGGGCCCGGCGATCCCGAGCCGTGCAGCTACGCGATCGCCGCGACGCGCAAGTTCCTCGAGACCGACCTGCCGGTGTTCGGCATCTGCCTGGGGCTGCAGATCCTGGGACTCGCGGCCGGCGCGAAGACCGTGAAAATGAAGTTCGGCCATCACGGCGCCAACCACCCGGTGCAGGACCTGGAGTCGGGTCGGGTGTTCATCACCAGTCAGAATCACGGCTTCGCGGTCGATGAGGCCACGCTTCCGGGGACCGTCAAGGCGACCCACCGGTCGCTGTTCGACGGCTCGCTCCAGGGACTCACCTTCACCGACCGCCCGGCGTTCGGTTTCCAGGGTCACCCGGAGGCGAGCCCGGGGCCGCACGACATGCGCGCGCTGTTCGAGCGCTTCAATCACCTGATGCTGCGGCGGCTGCAGGCGCAGCTGAAACTCGCCGAGGACACCCTGCGCCGCCAGCAGGCGGGCGGTCGCTGAGCGTGCCGAAGCGCACCGACATCGACAGCATCCTGATCATCGGCGCCGGTCCCATCATCATCGGGCAGGCGTGTGAGTTCGATTACTCCGGCGCCCAGGCCTGCAAAGCGCTGCGCGAGGAGGGCTACCGGGTCATCCTGGTCAACTCCAACCCCGCGACCATCATGACCGACCCGGAGATGGCGGACGCCATCTACATCGAGCCGGTGAACGCCCGCACGGTGGCGCGCATCATCGAGAAGGAGCGGCCCGATGCACTGCTGCCCACCATGGGCGGTCAGACTGCGCTCAACACCGCGCTCGACCTGGTGCGCGAGGGCGTGCTCGAGAAGTTCGAGGTCGAGCTGATCGCCGCGTCGCGCGCCGCCATCGACATGGCCGAGGACCGCGAGCTGTTCCGCAACGCCATGCGTGAGATCGGCCTCGAGACCCCGCAGTCGCAGATCGCCCGCAGCCTCGATGAGGCGCTCGCCATCGCCGGCGAGATCGGCTACCCGGTGGTGGTGCGGCCGTCGTTCACGCTCGGCGGCACCGGCGGCGGCATCGGCTACAACCGCGAAGAGCTCGAGGACATCGTGGCACGCGGGCTGGACGCCTCGCCGACCGGCGAGGTGCTGCTCGAGGAGTCGGTGATCGGCTGGAAAGAATTCGAGATGGAGGTGGTGCGCGACCACAAGGACAACTGCATCATCATCTGCTCGATCGAGAACCTCGATCCCATGGGCGTGCACACCGGGGACTCGATCACCGTCGCCCCGGCGCTCACCCTCACCGACAAGGAATACCAGCGCATGCGCGACGCCTCGATCGCCGTGCTGCGCAAGATCGGCGTCGACACCGGCGGCTCGAACGTGCAGTTCGCCGTCAACCCGCAGGACGGACGGCTGCTGGTCATCGAGATGAATCCGCGCGTATCGCGCTCCTCGGCGCTCGCCTCCAAGGCGACCGGCTTCCCGATCGCCAAGATCGCCGCCAAACTCGCCGTCGGCTACACGCTCGACGAGCTGAAGAACGACATCACGGGTGGGGCGACGCCGGCCTCGTTCGAGCCGAGCATCGACTACGTGGTGGTGAAGATTCCGCGCTTCACCTTCGAGAAGTTCCCGGCCGCCAACGACCGCCTCACCACGCAGATGAAGTCGGTGGGCGAGGTGATGGCGATCGGCCGCACCTTCCAGGAGTCGCTGCAGAAGGCGCTGCGCGGTCTTGAAACCGGGCTCGACGGTCTCACGCCGCAGCTCAGCATGCCGCTCTCGGAGGAGGATCCGGACAAGCTGGCGCACGAGCTGCGCGCGCCGGGGCCCAATCGGCTGTTGTACGTCGCGGATGCCTTCCGCGCCGGCTGGACACGCGCGCGCGTGGCCGAGCTCACCAACATCGACCCGTGGTTCCTGGCACAGGTCGAGGAGCTGGTGAGCGAGGAGCGTGAGGTCGCCGCGCACGGCTTCGGCGCGCTCACCGCCGAGCGGCTGCGCGCGCTCAAGCGCCGCGGCTTCTCCGACAGCCGTTTAGGCCGGCTGCTCGATATGCCGGAGAAGGCGCTCCGCGACAAGCGCCACGAGCTCGGCGTGGTGCCGGTCTACAAGCGCGTCGATACCTGCGCGGCCGAGTTCGCCACCTCCACCGCCTACATGTACTCGACCTACGAGGAGGAGTGCGAGGCCGACCCCACGAGTAAGCGCAAGATCGTGATCCTCGGTGGCGGTCCGAACCGCATCGGCCAGGGGATCGAGTTCGACTACTGCTGCGTGCACGCCGCGCTGCAGCTGCGCGAGGACGGCTTCGAGACCATCATGGTCAACTGCAACCCGGAGACCGTCTCGACCGATTACGACACCTCCGATCGCCTGTACTTCGAGCCGCTCACCCTCGAGGACGTGCTCGAGATCCTCGCCAGGGAGAAGCCCGAGGGCGTGATCGTGCAGTTCGGCGGGCAGACGCCGCTGAAGCTGTCGCGCGCGCTGGAGGCGGCCGGGGCGCCGATCATCGGCACCTCGCCCGACTCGATCGACGTCGCCGAGGACCGCGAGCGCTTCCAGGCGCTGGTGAAGAAGCTCGGCCTCAAGCAGCCGGCCAACGCCACCGCGCGTACCGAGGAGCAGGCGGTGCAGCTGGCGCGCGAGGTGGGCTTCCCGCTGGTGGTGCGGCCCTCCTACGTGCTCGGCGGGCGCGCCATGGAGATAGTCTTCAACGAGGACGATCTGCGCAGCTACATGGGCAGCGCGGTGGAGGTCTCGAACGACAGCCCGGTGCTGCTCGACCGCTTTCTCGACGTCGCCATCGAGGTGGACGTGGATGCGGTGTGCGACGGCGAGGACGTGCTGATCGGCGGGATCATGGAGCACGTCGAGCAAGCCGGGGTGCACTCGGGCGACTCCGGCTGCTCGCTCCCGCCCGTGAGCCTGACGCGCGAGATGCAGGCGGACCTGCGCGAGCAGACGCGCAGGCTCGCCCGCGCCCTCAACGTCGTCGGCCTGATGAACGTGCAGTACGCCATCCAGGCCGGCGTCATCTACGTGCTCGAGGTCAACCCGCGCGCCTCGCGCACCGTGCCGTTCGTCTCCAAGGCGACCGGGCTGCCGCTCGCCAAGGTGGCGGCGCGCGTCATGACCGGGCGCAAGTTGAAGCAGCTGGTGGGCGCGGTCGAGCGTGTGCCGCATTACTTCTCGGTGAAGGAAGCGGTGTTCCCGTTCAACAAGTTCCCCGAGGCCGACCCGATCCTCGGTCCCGAGATGAAATCGACCGGCGAGGTCATGGGCACGGGGCGCACGTTCGGCGAGGCCTACGCCAAGGCGCAGAGCGCCTCGGGCGTGACCCTGCCGCGCAAGGGCGTGTGCTTCCTCAGCGTGCGTGAGCGCGACAAGCCGGGCGCGGTAGAGCTCGGCAAGAAGCTCGCCGAGCGCGGCTTCGAGCTGCTCGCCACCGAGGGCACGGCGCGGGCGCTGACCGAGGCGGGAATCGCCTGCCGCCGCGTCAACAAGGTGCGCGAGGGCCGCCCGCACATCGTCGACATGATCAAGAACGACGAGGTCGATCTGATCGTCAACACCACCGAGGGCAAGCAGGCGATCCGCGAGTCGAACTCGATCCGGCGCGAGGCCGTGCACCGCCGCGTCACCTACTACACGACGCTCGCCGCCGGGCTCGCAACCCTCGAGGCGCTCGATCACCTCGACGAGGTCGAGGTCAACCGGCTGCAGGACCTGCACCTCGAGGCGTCCGGGATATGAAGCGCACGCCCATGACGCTGCGCGGCGCCGGGGCGCTGCGCACCGAGCTGAAGCGCCTCAAGTCCGAGGCGCGGCCGACCATCATCAAGGCGATCGCCGATGCGCGCGGTCACGGCGACCTGTCGGAGAACGCCGAGTATCACGCGGCGCGCGAGCAGCAGGGCTTCATCGAGGGGCGCATCACCGAGATCGAGCGCAAGCTCGCCACCGCCGAGGTCATCGACACGGCGACGCTTCCCAATACCGGCAAGGTCGTGTTCGGCTCCACGGTCGAGCTCGAGGACCAGACCGACGGCGCCCGCGTGAGCTACCAGATCGTCGGCGAGGACGAGGCGGATATCCGCGCCGGCCGCATCTCCGTCACCTCGCCGATCGCGCGCGCGCTGATCGGCAAGTCCGGGGGCGAGGTGGTGGAGGTCGCCGCCCCGGGCGGCGTGCACTGCTACGAGATCGTCGCGATCAAGCTGAGCTAGGATGAGCGCAGCCGGCGAAAGTCGCGCCTTTCGCCGGCGGCAACGAAGCTGATGTCCGCAGAAACCGCCGCCCAGGCGATTTCTGCCAATGGATCAGCGGTCCGGGATCAGGATGCGCGGCAGCTTCGGGTCCGGGCGGTAGAGCACCGCGAGGTTGCCGATGCGCTGCACGAGCGCGCTTGCCGTGCGTTGCGCGAGGGTGCTGAAGACACGATCGCGCTTCTGCCGGTCGCCGCCCGGTGCCTTCACCTTGATCAGCTCGTGATCGGCGAGGGCGCGCAGCGTCTCGAGCACGACCGCCTCGGTGAGCCCCGCGGTGCCCAGGCGCACGATGGCTTTGAGCGGATGGGCGAGCCCCCGCAGGTGCCGCAGCTGGCGCTCGGAGAGCTCGGGGGCCGCGAGCGTGCCTTGCGCCGTGGAGCCCGCGGCGGCGGTGGATGATGCGCCGGGTGAGTCGGTGCGCTTCATGAGGTCATTCTAGACGGGAGTTTCTGCGGCGATGGCCCGGCGATCGAAAAGCAGCGACCGATGGCTGAAGCAGCACTTCCGCGATCCGTATGTGCAGAAGGCGCAGAGCGGCGGCTGGCGCTCGCGGGCGGTGTTCAAGCTCGAGGAGATCGACCAGAAGGAGAAGCTCCTCAAGCCCGGGGCCGTGTGCCTCGACCTGGGGGCGGCTCCCGGGGCCTGGAGCCAGTACGCCCGCGGACGGGTCGGCCCCAGGGGCCGGGTGGTGGCCACCGATATCCTGCCGCTGGATCCGCTCCCCGGGGTCGAGTTCGTACAGGGAGACTTCCGCGAGGAGCAGGTTTTCGAGCGGGTTCTCGCTCTCCTGCCCCGGGGCCAGGTCGACGTCGTGCTGTCGGACATGGCGTCCCCCTTCAGCGGGATTGACGCGGTCGATCAGCCACGGTCAATTCACCTGGCGGAGCTCGCCCTCGACATGGCGAGGCGCGTCTTGAAGCCGGGCGGGGATGCCCTGATCAAGGTGTTCCAGGGAAGCGGCTTTCAGGAGCTCACTCAGGGCGTGCGCAGCGAATTCACCCGCGTCCGCCTGGTCAAACCCCAGGCATCCCGGGCGCGGAGCCCTGAGATGTACTTGCTGGCTATGAAGTTTCGCTTGGTGTAGGTTCGGAGCGTAGGTTCGGGGGATGGTGGATGCCCCCATCTGAGGACGGAAGCCTTTGAACGACTTAACAAAGAACATCCTGCTATGGGTCGTCATCGTGATCGTGCTGCTGCTGGTTTTCAGCCGCTACATGCCGACCACGGGACAGCCCCAGCAGATCGCCTATTCGGCCTTCCTCGATGACGTGAAGGAGAACCGCGTCGAGTCGGTGACCATCCAGGGCGACATGATCTTCGGAGCGCACAAGGACAAGACGGAGTTCAAGACCTACAACCCGGAGACCGACTACACGGCGCTCATCGGCACGCTGATGAAGGCCGACGTGAAGATCGAGGGCCAGCCGCCCAAGGCGCCGAACTACATGGGGCAGCTGCTGCTGCAGCTGGCGCCGGCGCTGCT
Source organism: uncultured Gammaproteobacteria bacterium (assembly GCA_963804465.1). Classification (GTDB taxonomy): domain Bacteria; phylum Pseudomonadota; class Gammaproteobacteria; order Steroidobacterales; family Steroidobacteraceae; genus 13-2-20CM-66-19. The sequence continues at coordinate 123,868 of CAWDQL010000016.1, read as the reverse complement.
GCTGATCGTGGTGTTCGTGTACATGCTGCGGCAGATGCAGGGTGCCTCCGGCGGCCGCGGCGCCATGTCCTTCGGCAAGAGCCGCGCGCGGCTGCTGGGCGAGGACCAGGTGAGCGTCACGTTCGCCGACGTCGCGGGAGTCGACGAGGCGAAGCAGGAGGTCGGCGAGATCGTCGACTTCCTCAAGGACCCGGGCAAGTTCCAGAAGCTCGGCGGCAAGATCCCCAAGGGTGTGCTGATGGTCGGCTCACCGGGCACCGGCAAGACGCTGCTGGCGCGCGCCATCGCCGGCGAAGCCAAGGTGCCGTTCTTCACCATTTCGGGGTCCGACTTCGTCGAGATGTTCGTCGGCGTCGGTGCCTCGCGCGTGCGCGACATGTTCGAGCAGGCGAAGAAGCACGCCCCGTGCATCATCTTCATCGACGAGATCGACGCCGTCGGCCGGCACCGCGGCGCGGGCCTGGGCGGCGGGCATGACGAGCGCGAGCAGACGCTGAATCAGCTGCTGGTCGAGATGGACGGCTTCGAGGGCAATGAAGGCATCATTGTCATCGCCGCCACCAACCGACCGGACGTGCTCGACCCGGCGCTGCTGCGCCCGGGTCGCTTCGACCGCCAGGTGGTGGTGCCACTGCCCGACGTGCGCGGCCGCGAGCAGATCCTGCGCGTGCACATGCGCCGCGTGCCGCTCGCCGACGACGTGAAGCCGGGGCTGATCGCGCGCGGCACCCCCGGGTTCTCCGGCGCGGATCTTGCCAACCTCGTGAACGAGGCGGCGCTGTTCGCCGCCCGTGCCAACAAGCGCATCGTCGGCATGGACGAGTTCGAGCGCGCCAAGGACAAGATCTACATGGGCGCCGAGCGGCGCTCGATGGTGATGTCGGACCACGAGAAGAAGATGACCGCCTACCACGAGGCGGGGCATGCGATCGTCGGCTTCATCGTGCCCGAGCACGACCCGGTCTATAAGGTCACCATCATCCCGCGCGGCCGCGCGCTGGGACTCACCTGGTACCTGCCGGAAGGGGATCGCTACAGCACCAGCCGCCGCGAGCTCGAGAGCCGCATCACTTCGCTGTTCGGCGGTCGCGTGGCCGAGGAGCTGATCTTCGGCGTCGACGGCGTGACCACCGGCGCAGCCAACGACATCGAGCGCGCCACCGAGCTGGCACGCAACATGGTCACGAAGTGGGGCCTGTCCGACAAGCTCGGGCCGCTCACCTACTCCGAGGAGACCGGTGAGGTGTTCCTCGGGCGCAGCGTCACGCAGCACAAGCAGGTCTCGGACGTCACCGCACACGCGATCGACGAGGAAGTGCGGCGTGTCATCGAGAGCAACTACACGCGTGCCAAGGGCATCCTCGAGAACAACCTCGACAAGCTGCACACGATGGCCGAGGCGCTGATCAAGTACGAGACCATCGACGAGGAGCAGCTGAAGGAAATCATGGCCGGCCGCGCACCGAAGCCGCCGGCGGGCTGGGACGACACGCTGTCGAACAAGCCGCCGCAGGCGACCGAGCCTCCCGGCGGGGCGATCCCCGCGGGCCAACACTGAGGCGGAACTGACGCTGGTGCGTCCGCGGGCGCGGTATCCTTAGCCGCGCACGCCCCCCGGAGATGCCTATTTCACACGTGGCCGCACCGCAGCCTCACGTACCTCCGCAGATGTCCCGCCGGTAATGCTCAGCTGCAGAGATCAGACGGTGGACCTGAGCCGCCCGCTGGTCATGGGCGTGCTGAATGTCACGCCGGACTCGTTCTCCGACGGCGGGCGCTTCTTCGACGCCGACACGGCGGTCGCCCATGGCTTGGCGATGACGCAGGAGGGTGCGGCGTTCATCGACGTGGGCGGCGAGTCGACGCGCCCGGGAGCCGCTCCGGTCGGCGCCGACGAGCAGCTCCGGCGCGTGCTGCCGGTGATCGAGCGGCTGCGCGCGGCCACTACCGCGGTCATCTCCATCGATACCAGCGAGCCCGAGGTCATACGGGCGGCGGCGGCCGCCGGCGCGGGGCTCGTTAACGACGTGCGGGCGCTGCGCGAGCCGGGAGCGCTCGAAGCCGCGCGCTCGAGCGGCTGCGCCGTGTGCCTCATGCACATGCAGGGCGAGCCGCGTACGATGCAGCTGGCACCCACCTACACCGATGTCGTGACCGAGGTCGGCGCATTCCTCAGCGAGCGCGCGCGCGCGTGCCGCGCGGCCGGGATAGACGCCGAACGGCTGCTGATCGATCCGGGATTCGGCTTCGGCAAGACTCTGGAGCACAATCTCACCCTGCTGCGCCGCCTCGATGAGCTGACGGCCATTGGGCCGCCGGTTCTGGTCGGGTTGTCCCGCAAGTCCATGGTGGGCAAACTCACCGGGCGCCCCGAGGGCGAGCGGCACACGGGCAGCGTCGTGCTGGCGGTGATGGCAGCGCTCGCGGGTGCGCGCGTGGTGCGCGCGCACGACGTTGCGGCCACGGTCGAGGCACTGAAGCTGGTGGCGGCAGTAAAGGCGTAACTGAATGGGCCGACGATATTTTGGCACCGACGGCGTCCGCGGTCGCGTGGGCGAGCACCCCATGACGGTCGACTTCGCGCTCCACCTGGCGAGCGCCGCGGCGCGCGTTCTCGCCCCCGAGGGCGGCACGGTGCTGATCGGCAAGGACACGCGCCTCTCGGGCTACATGTTCGAGTCGGCCCTCGAAGCCGGGTTCGTCGCGGCCGGGGTCAACGTGATGCTCATAGGACCCTTGCCGACGCCGGGCATCGCCTACCTGACGCGGCGCTTCAACTGCGACTTCGGCGTCGTGATCAGCGCTTCGCACAACCTCTACGACGACAACGGCATCAAGTTCTTCGACGCCTCGGGAGGCAAACTCTCGGATGAGCTGGAGGAGCGTATCGAGAGCGAGCTGGCGCAGCCGCCGCTGACGCGCGCCTCGCGCAGCCTCGGTCGCGCCACGCGCGTGGACCGCTCGCGCACCGTGTACCAGGAGTTCTGCGCCTCGACGCTTCCCGCGGGCGTCGATCTGTCGGGGCTCAAGATCGTGATCGATTGCGCCAATGGCGCTTCCTACAAGGTGGCGCCGCGGATCCTCGCCGATCTCGGCGCCGAGATCGTGCCCATCGGCTGCTCGCCCAACGGCCGCAACATCAACGACGGCTGCGGCTCGACCGCTCCCGACCTGCTGCAGCTCACCGTGCCGGGGGTGCGCGCCAACCTGGGTCTGGCGCTCGACGGCGATGGCGATCGCCTGGTCATGGTCGATCACCTGGGTCGCATCGTCGACGGCGATCAGCTGCTGTTCGTGATCGCACGCGCTCTCAAGCAGGCCGGGACCTTGCGCGGTCCCGTGGTCGGCACGGTGATGAGCAACCTGGGACTGGAAATCGGACTGCGCGCGAGCGGCATCGACTTCCGCCGTGCCGCGGTCGGCGACCGCTACGTGCTCGCCATGCTGCGCGAGGCGCAGGGGATGCTCGGCGGGGAGACCTCCGGGCATATCCTGTGTCTCGACAAGACCACGACCGGGGATGGGGTCGTATCGGCGCTGCAGGTGCTGGCGGTACTCAAGCAAACCGGTCGCCCGCTCGCCGAGCTGGCCTCGGGGATGCAGAAGTATCCGCAGGTACTGCTCAACGTGAAGGTGGCGAAGCGCTTCGACCCGTCCACCGTGCCCGCCGTACAGGCGGCGATGGCGCGCATCGAGCGGCACATGGGTGGCGAGGGACGGGTGGTGCTGCGGCCCTCGGGTACCGAGCCGGTGATCCGGGTCATGGTCGAGGGGCGGGACGAGGGCACGACGCGCGCCGCCGCTACCGAGCTCGCCGATATCGTCAAGGCGGCCGCGGCGGGCTAGCCGTAACCCCCTTAAGACGAGGGCCCGGGTGCGGCCCGCGCGGCAGCGTTTGCGTCACCCCCCCTGCGTCGCTATCATCCCGCGCCCTTCGGGGTACGACCCCTTTTGAGAGCGAGTCCAGAACACATCGCATGCGCCGCTCGATCGTCGCCGGAAACTGGAAGATGCACGGCTCGCGCGCGGAGAACGCGCGGCTGATCGAGGAGCTGCTTGGCGCAGCGCCGGCGGCGGCCGCCGCCGACTGCGTGGTGTGCCCGCCGTTCGTGTATCTGCAGGAGGCCGCGCGGCTGCTGCGCGACTCGCTCTTCAAGCTGGGGGCGCAGGACGTCTGCGCGGATGCACAGGGCGCATTCACCGGCGAGGTGTCCGCCGCCATGCTGAAGGACGTCGCCTGCGAGTACGTGATCGTCGGCCACTCGGAGCGCCGGCTCCTGTACCGCGAGAGCGATCAGCTGGTGGCGCGCAAGTTCGCCGCGGCGCACGCCAAGGGACTGATCCCGATCCTGTGCGTCGGCGAGCAGCTCGCTGACCGCGAGGCGGGCCGCACGCGCGAGATTGTGGCACGGCAGCTGGACGTGGTGCTCGAGCTGTGCGGCGCGGGCACGCTGGAGCGCGGCGTAGTCGCCTACGAGCCGGTGTGGGCGATCGGCACCGGCCGCAACGCCACGCCCGACCAGGCTCAGGACGTGCACGCGTTTATCCGTGCCCGGATCGCGGCCCGGGATGCTAAAATCGCCGCCGCCACGCGCATCCTTTACGGCGGCAGCGTGAAGGCCGGGAACGCGGCCGAGCTGTTCAACATGCCGGACGTCGACGGCGGCCTGATCGGCGGCGCCTCACTCAAGGCCGATGAGTTTCTGACAATCCTGGCCGCGGCGCGGCTGGGCTGAGCAGGTTTCCAAAAATGTTACGTATGGTTCTGACCGCGGTACAGGTGTTCAGCTCGATGGCCATCATCGGCCTCGTGCTGCTTCAGCGCGGCAAGGGTGCCGAGGCCGGCGCGGGTTTCGGCTCGGGCGCTTCCGGCACGGTGTTCGGCGCCCGCGGTGCCAGCACCACGCTGTCGCGTGCCACGGCGATCTTTGCCGCGATCTTCATGCTCAATAGCCTGGCGCTCGCCTACATCGGGACGATGAGCAGCAAGGAGACGCAGAAGACCATCCTCGAAGAGGCCGCCGAGACCGGCAAGACGGCCCCGGTCCCGGGCAGCGCGACACCGGTGGCACCGCCGGCCGCGGCTCCGGCCAGCGCACCCGCACCGGCGACCGGGACGCCGACCTCGCCTGCACCGGCTCCGGCGCAGCCGCCGAAGTAGTCCGCAATCGCCGACGTGGTGGAATTGGTAGACACACTAGCTTGAGGGGCTAGCGCCGCAAGGTGTGGGAGTTCGAATCTCCCCGTCGGCACCAGATTCAAGACGACCGCCTCAAGTCCCGCGGGGGCTCAACCCTTGTGCTGCGCCTCGCGGATGAACGAGTGCCACATCCGGGTGTCGTGCAGCGACCTGATCTCCGGTGTCAGCCCGTTCAGCAGCCCGGCCGCCTCAGCAAGCAGGCTCGCGCGATGCTCGGGGTCGGCGAGCGCCTGCGCATAGAGTGCGCCGGCGAGCTCGAACGGCACCCACGCATCGCCGTGATTCCTCGCCGCCAGCTCGCGCTCGAACCTGACGACCGGAGCGATCGTCGCCGCGGCGACGGCGGTGTGGCCCTGGCGGGCCTGGGCCATCGCAACCCAGGTGAGGAGCTGATTGAGCTCTCTACGATCGCTCGTCGCGTTGACGCCCATCTCCTGGCGCAGCTCCGCGGCCTTGGCTTCCGAGCGCTCGGCGCCCGCAAAGTCGCCCGCCAGGTACTCCGCCCAGCCGGCCCACTGGGCGGCGTAGTGCAAGAGCACGGTCCTGTTGAAATGCTCCGCGCCTGCCTGCGTCATGGCGCCGTCGAGCTCGTGCTCCGAGTCAGTGGCGAAGCGCTCCGTCGTCGCAAGGTCGTCGCGCTCGAACGCCGCAAACGCCTCCTGCATCCTGTGACCGGCATCGAGCAGCGTCACGGCGACGTCGTCCCCGGACTCGCTCTGGCGGAACTTCTCGAGGAAGTGCTCGCCGCCGGCGAGTGCCACCCGCGCGCCTGCGGCATCCCCGAGCGTCGCCCGAGCGTACACCATGGCACCCGTGACGCCGAGGTTGTTGAATTGAAACGTCGTGCCGCCCGCGGCGGCGCGCCCAGCGAGCTCGAGCTGCTTCTCGAGGTACGGCATCGACTCCCTCAGCCGCCCCTCCGACCAGTAGGCACCCCACAATTGGCTCTCGGCGACGCCGAGATTGTTGATGGACACGATGTTTTCCGGATCGAGCTTCAGGAGCGTAAGCGCCACCTGCTCCTGGCGCGGGGCGGCGCGCAGCGCCTCCCGGGGGTCGAGCTCGTCCTGTGCCACCGACACGAGCACGCCGGTGAGGATCTCCTCGGCGTGCAGCGCCAGACGATAGCCCGGCCGCCGCTCGAGCACTCCCTCCACGACCTTCAGGCAGTCCTCGCTGATGCGCCGCGCCTCCGCGTAGCGTCCGAGATAATCGAGCGCCGTCACCAGCCAGCCGCCGGCCTCCGCGTAGTACGCTCCCATATCGAGGTCGCGCAGCTCGCGTCCGCCTAGATTCGCGGCAACGCGCATCACCTCGCGCTCGGTGCGGGCGGCATCCTCCACGTGCTGGGTCGAGATCTGCTCGGCCTGCTCGAAGCCGACGCGCACGCCGACCTGCACATAGGCGCGCCGTGCCGCCACCGAGGCGTCCGGCTGGGCCACGAGCGGCTGCAGCAGCGCCAGTCCGTGCTCATTGACGGTGAGGTCTGTCGGATCGCTGCGGCTCTCGAGGACACGAGCCTTGGCGGCATCGGCGAACGCGAGCGCGATGGTGGTGGCCTCGGACGCATCGCCGGCATCGCGCAGCTTGGTCAGCAGCTCGATGGCCTCATCGGCATTCTGCCCGGCGACTCCGAGCTTGCCGAGTGTGCGCATGGCGCGCGAATGCAGCACCAGTGCGAGCGCACCGTTGCGCACGGTCTCGGTGCCCCGCAGCGCCGCCGGCAGGCCGTGGAAGTAGTCGATCTGGCGCTGCGAGAATTCCGCCAGCACGTCAAGCCGGCCGAAGCTCTCGAGCTCGCGCCCGAAGTCATCCGACAGGTAGCCGAGCAGATGCTCCGCCTGGCCGCGCGCCTGCTCGGCGAGCGCCTTGGTCTCCTGCGCCTCACGCTCGGCGCGATGCGCACGCTGACCGCTGAAGTAGGCGAGCACCGCGGCGGCGAGCGCGCCGGCGGCGAGCACGGTGCACGCCGCCGCGATCTGCCGCGCGCGCACGGCGGCGCGCCGCGCAGCCAGCTCGCGCGCGTGCTGCTCGGCCAGCAGCCGCTCGGTCGCTTCGCGTGCCTCGCGCTCCTGGCGGCGGTCGCGACTCGCCTTGACGACCCCGCACAGCACATCGTGGGTGAGCTCGACGCGCCGCACGTCGAGGCGCTCCTCGATGCGCAGCAGACGGCGGTTGACGAGCAGCGGCAGGGTGCCGGGTGCGGCACCCGCGTCGGCGAAGCGCTTGACCAGGTTCTCCTCGGCCACGCTCTCGCGGAACCCGGAGTCGGTCAGCAGGTCGTCCTCGATGATGCGCCGCACCGCCGCTGGCTGGTCGGCGAGCGCGCGCTCGTAGAAGCTCTGCAGGATCGAGGCGTGCGAGCCGGCCAGCAGGTCGAGCGAGATCTCGTTGCGGCCCTGGGCGAGGCGCGCGTCGTTGAGCTCGCGGCAGATGAGACTGAGGAGCGACGGCTCCACCACCGCATTGGCGAGCTCGGCGCCGCCGGCGACGAAGCGCACGATCGCCTCGGCGACCTCCTGCGTCACGAGTCCCTTGCCGGGCTGCAGTACCGCATCCAGCGCCTGCCTGCCCGTCATCGGCGCGAGCCGCAGGCGGTTCTGCGAGATGCTCGGTATCTCCTTCTTCAGTCCCTCGAGCGGGGCCAGGTAGTCCTCGCGCAGCGCGATCAGGATGCGATAGTCGCTGCGCGCAAAATCGAAGCGCGCGGCGGCGGTCTCGTCCTCGTCGAACTTCGACTCGAGCGCTTTCGGCGGGCGGTTCTCGACCAGGTCAGCGAGCTCGGAGACGAAGCGCGCCGCCCGTGCACGGCCGAACTCATCGCTCTGTGCGAGTGTGAAGATCTCCTCGAACTGATCGAAGATGAGCAGCGGAATCAGCGTCGCGCCCGACTGATCGCGCAGCACATCGTCGCGATGGTGCATGTACTCCCACAGAGACTCGCCCTCGACCGCCACCCCGGCCTGGGTCCACTCCCCGGAGCGCCGGGCGTTGACCTTGATGGCTGCCTTGATCTGGTCGGCGGGCTCCGGCGCCTCGCGCGAGTAGTCGATGCGCACGTAGATCGGACAGTAGCCCTGGCCGCGCAGGCGCGGCACCAGGCCGGCGCGCAGGATCGAGGTCTTGCCGAGGCCCGACTGGCCGAACAGCACCGTGAGCAGCTTCCTCTGCACCCGGCGCGCGAGCTCGGTGACCTCCTCGTCACGGCCGAAGAAGTACTGGCGGGTCTCTTCGGTGAAGGAGGCGAGTCCCAGCCACGGATTGCGGTCGTCGACCGTGGAAGCTTGAGCGGCAGGCGCAGCGCCCGCGGGCTTGAGCATCGCGGCGCTCATCCGCGTGCCTGCATGAAGGCCGCGAGCCGCTGCGCGAATTCGGGTGGTACCCGTCCGCCGGGGAGCTCAGTAAAGTGCAGCGTCCTGAATTTTTCGGGCACCAGGGCGTCCGCCGCGGTGGTCGCGTCGATGCTCACCGGCAGGATGAACAGCGCCCCGTCCGCCATGTTGCGGGCGCGGTCGATGGCGTAGCTCCACTCGCGGCGGAAATAGCCCTCGAGACGGCGCTGCGTGCTTGCCGAGACCACCGGAATGAAATACGAGCAGCGCGCGATGTTGTTGCGGATCTTGTGGTCGTAGTCGTCGCCCGCCTCGAGCCGGTCGACGTCGAACCAGGTGGCGACGCCGGCGGCATCCAGTCCCGCCTTGATCTCACGCACGGCAGGCAGGTCCTCGCGCGCGTAGCTGATGAAGACCGCGTTATCGGGCATCTCGCGCGCCGGCGGCAGGAAGCGCGCCGGTCCCGCACCGCCGGGGGTGGCGACCGCGGACCTGCGCCGCGCCTGCCAGCGTGCCGACAGCTCCTCGACGAAGCGCTCGGCGCCGACATAGATGCGGGTGCGCACGCTCACCTGCTGCAGGAAGGAGATCAGGCGGTCGTCCTCGCTGGAGTGATCGTCGGCCAGCACCTCGCCGACGTCACGCGGGTCGGAGAGGCGCTGGCGCTTGGCCATGCGCAGGAACAGGCGCGCCAGCCAGTTGGTGAAGTTGCTGCCGATGAACAGCAGGTGGTTGTGCTCGAGCTCGTGGAACAGCTTCTCCGGCACCAGGTGCTCGCTCTGCAGCGCGCAGATGAATTCCAGCAGATCCTCGTCCGAGATCACGTAGGTCGGGGAGGCCGCGAGCTTGCCGAACAGGTGATAGACCAGCGGGCGCTGCAGCCGGTCGCGCTCGGTCGGCAGGTCGACCACCCGGTTGGGCGAGTAGGACAGCACCTCGGTCCCCGGCGCGCCGCCGAAGCGCTCCATATTGATGGCGCTCTCGAGCAGCGCATCGGGGGTGGTCGAGACGAACAGATCGAAGTCGGTGATCGCCGCCAGGTGCCGCAGCGTTTCGGGGGGCGCGAAATCGGCGTCCTTGATGACGCTGCGCAGCCGCACGTAAGCCTCCTCGCGCCGACCGCGCTGCGCCAGGAACACGCACGCCACGTCGTTGAGGGTATAGGGGCGCGGCAGCTCGGCGGTGCTCACATTGAGCCGCGCCGCGAGCCGTTCCGCAGCCCAGTCGAACAGCAGCCGCGGCCCCCGCTCGGTCGCCACCATGAGGAGTTCCGGTCCGACGATCGGGATGACACGCCGATCCTCGATGAAGCTCAGCAGGTCCTCCCAAGCATCGTCGTCGAGGGAGCTGGCGGCAAGCGCCGCGGCCGAGGACTCACTCATGTGGACTGGCCCCGCCGTGCGGGACGCGCGTCTTGGCGTTCAACCCTGGTGACCCCTTAAACAGAGACCGGACGCATGCCGCGCCGTCTGTTGTTCTCGTGTAAGTCAGTGTGCCGCAACGTCTGCGGCACTGCAATTTGGGGCGCGAGGGGTGCCGATCCGACGACCGCCTTTGCTACAATGCCCGGGCTTGTCGGGGGGCAGGTCGAGGGCGATCTGCCTTTTTTACGTGTTACTCCTATGCTGCTGAACTACCTGCCCATTCTGATCTTTCTGATCGTGGCTGCGGCGCTCGCCGCGGTGCTGCTGGTGCTCGGCACCGGGCTCGGGCGCTACTTCGCGCGCTTCCACGGCGACCGCGCCAAGCTGTCTCCCTATGAATGCGGCTTCGAGCCCTTCGAGGACAGCCGCATGAAGTTCGACGTGCGCTATTACCTGGTGGCGATCCTCTTCATCGTGTTCGATCTCGAGATCGCCTTCCTGTTTCCGTGGGCGGTGGCCTTAGGGAAGATCGGGCGCGCCGGCATCGTCGCCATGGCGATCTTCCTCGCCATCCTCGTGGTGGGCTTCATCTACGAGTGGCGCAAGGGAGCGCTCGAGTGGGACTAGAGACCGAAGGTCCGGAGGTGTTCGCGCAGCGCGGCTTCGTCACCACGCAGCTCGACAGCCTGGTCAACTGGGCGCGCACCGGGTCGCTGTGGCCGATGACCTTCGGGCTCGCCTGCTGTGCGATCGAGATGATGCATGCCGGCGCCTCGCGCTACGACCTCGACCGCTTCGGCGTGGTGTTTCGTCCCAGCCCGCGCCAGTCGGACGTGATGATCGTCGCCGGTACGCTGGTCAACAAGATGGCACCGGCGCTGCGCAAGGTCTACGACCAGATGGCAGAGCCCCGCTGGGTGATCTCCATGGGCTCGTGCGCCAACGGCGGCGGCTATTACCACTATTCATACTCCGTGGTGCGTGGCTGCGACCGCATCGTGCCGGTCGATGTGTACGTGCCGGGCTGCCCGCCGACGGCTGAAGCGCTGATCTACGGCATCATACAACTGCAGAAGAAGATCGCGCGCACCAGCACGATCGCGAGATAACGCGCATGAAGGGGACGGACGCTTGAGCGAGGCGATCGCAGCACTCGCAGCAAAGGTCGACACGCAGCTCACGGGGAGTGTGCGCCGGCTGCCGTCGCTCGCCGACGAGCTCGCCTACGAGACCGACGCGGCGACGCTGCTGTCGGTGTGCCAGACGCTGCGCGATGCGCCGGAGCTCAGGTTCCAGATGCTCATGGATCTCGCCGGCGTCGATTACCTGCATTACGCACTGGACGAGTGGCAGACGACGGGCGCCACGCACTCGGGCTTCAGCCGCGGACGGTTCCCGCAGGAAGCGGCTCCCGATCCGGACGCGCCGGGCCGCTTTGCGGTGGTCTATAACCTGCTGTCGATCGCCCACAACCGGCGGCTGCGCCTCAGGGTGAAGTGTGCCGACAGCGCCGAGCCGAGCGTGGACTCAGTGATCGATGTCTGGGCGAGCGCCAACTGGTTCGAGCGCGAGGCCTTCGACCTGTTCGGCATCGTGTTCCGCGGCCACCCGGATCTGCGCCGCCTGCTCACCGACTACGGCTTCATCGGCCACCCGTTCCGCAAGGACTTTCCGCTCATCGGCAACGTCGAGGTGCAGTACGACCCCGACCGGCAGCGCGTGGTGTACCGGCCGGTGAGCATCACCCCGCGCGTGCTCGTGCCGAAGGTGATCCGCACCGACCACCGCTACGAGCCGGCGCTCCGCGACCCGCAGGTGCCACGCTGATGGCCGCCACGCCGCTCGCCGAGATCCGCAACTACACGATGAACTTCGGGCCGCAGCATCCGGCTGCGCACGGCGTGCTGCGCCTGGTGCTGGAGATGGACGGCGAGGTCATCCACAAAGCCGATCCGCACATCGGCCTCCTGCACCGCGGCACCGAGAAGCTCGCCGAGTCCAAGCCCTTCAACCAGTCGATCGGCTACATGGACCGGCTCGACTACGTATCGATGATGTGCAGCGAGCATGCCTATGTGCTCGCCATCGAGCGGCTGCTCGGCATCGAGCCGCCGGAGCGCGCCGCCTACATCCGCGTCATGTTCGATGAGATCACGCGCATCCTCAACCACCTCATGTGGCTCGGCGCGCACGGGCTCGACATCGGCGCCATGACGGTGTTCCTGCTGTGCTTCAAGGAGCGCGAGGAGCTCATGGATGTCTACGAGGCGGTGTCGGGCACACGCATGCACGCCACCTATTACCGCCCCGGGGGCGTGTACCGCGACCTGCCGCAGGCGATGCCGAAGTATCAGGTGACGCGCTGGCATTCGGCCAAGGACGTGGCGCGGCTTAACGAGTCGCGCAGCGGCACGATGCTGGATTTCATCCAGGCCTTCACCGAGCGCTTCCCCGCATCGATCGACGATTACGAGGCACTGCTCACCGACAACCGCATCTGGAAGCAGCGCACCGTGAACATCGGCGTGGTGACGCCGGAGCGCGCCATGCAGCTCGGCTTTTCCGGTCCCATGCTGCGCGGCTCAGGTATCGCCTGGGACCTGCGCAAGCAGCAGCCCTACGAGGTCTATGAGCGCATGGACTTCGACGTGCCGGTGGGCGTCAACGGCGACTGCTACGACCGCTATCTGGTGCGAGTCGAGGAGATGCGCCAGTCGAACCGCATCGTCCGTCAGTGCGTCGAGTGGCTGCACGCTCATCCGGGGCCGGTGATGATCGATGACCGCAAGGTGCGCCCGCCGTCGCGCGAGCACATGAAAGAGGACATGGAATCCCTCATCCACCACTTCAAGTTCTTCACCGAGGGTTACGAGGTTCCCGCCGGGGAGACCTACGTGGCGATCGAGGCGCCGAAGGGCGAGTTCGGGATTTATCTGGTCTCCGACGGCGCCAACAAGCCCTACCGCCTGAAGTGTCGGGCGCCCGGCTTCGCGCATCTGGCGGCGCTCGAGGAGATGTGCAAGGGCCACATGCTGGCGGACGTGGTGGCGGTGATCGGCACGCAGGACATCGTCTTCGGGGAGATCGATCGGTGAGCAACGGCCGCAGCAACGTCGGCGTCGCCGGCACCGCCCTGATGAGCAAGCTGTCGCTGCTGTCAGAGGAGACGCGCCGCGAGATCGATCACTGGGTGGCCAAGTTCCCCCCGGGACGGCAGCGTTCGGCGTGCATCGCGGCGCTGCGCGCCGCGCAGGAGCAGAACCAGGGGTACCTGACGCCCGATCTCATGGATGCGGTCGCCGAGCACCTGAAGCTCCCGCCCATCCAGGTGTACGAGGTCGCGACCTTCTACTCGATGTTCGAAACCCATCCCTGCGGCCGGCACCACGTCAGCATCTGCACCAACATCTCCTGCATGCTGAACGGCGCCGAGGCGCTGGTGGCGCATGCCGAGAAGAAGCTCGGCATCAAGCTGAACGAGAGCACGCCCGACGGGCGCATCTTCCTCAAGCGCGAGGAGGAGTGCCTGGCGGCCTGCAACGGCGCGCCGATGCTGATGGTGGACCACGTGTTCCACGAGAACCTCACCCCCGAGAAGCTCGACAAGATCCTGGATGAGCTGAAGTGAGCGAGCTCGAGAGCCAATACGCCGAGCGGATGAACCTGGTGGCGTTCGAGCCGCTGAAGCTCGAGCGCTCGTGGACGCTGCCCACGTACCGCAGCATCGGCGGCTACCAGGTGTGGGAGCGGATCCTCAGCGAGCAGCCCGACCGCGGCTCGATCATCGACCAGGTCAAGGCCTCGGGGCTGCGCGGCCGCGGCGGCGCCGGCTTTCCCACCGGCACCAAGTGGAGTTTCATGCCGCGCAACTCGCCGGCGCAGAAGTACCTGGTGTGCAACTCGGACGAGAGCGAGCCCGGCACCTGCCACGATCGCGACATCCTGCGCTACAACCCGCACGCCCTCATCGAAGGCCTGGCGATCGCCGGCTACGCCACCAACACGACCGTCGCCTACAACTACATCCGCGGCGAGTTCCTCGGCGAGGCGGCGCCGCGCTTTGAGGCGGCGCTCAGGGAAGCCTACGACGCCGCCTTGCTCGGCCAGAACATCCGCGGCTCAGGGATAGACTTCGACCTGCATGCCTTCATCGGCGCAGGCGCCTACATCTGCGGCGAGGAGACCGGACTGCTCGAGTCCCTCGAGGGCAAGCCGGGCAAGCCGCGCTTCAAGCCGCCGTTCCCGGCCAACTTCGGCCTGTACGGCGCACCGACCACCATCAACAACACGCTGAGCTTCGCCTCGGTGCCGACCATCCTGCGCAAGGGGCCGGCGTGGTTCGCCGCCCTGGGGCCTGCAAACTCGGGCGGCACGCTGATCTTCTCCTTCTCCGGGCACGTGGCGAAACCGCGCAACCTCGAGCTGCCGCTCGGCACGCCGTTCGCGGATCTGCTGGCGCTGAACGGCGGAATGCGCGGCGCCGCCAAACTCAAGGCCGTGATCCCCGGCGGGGTGTCGGTGCCGGTGGTGCCGGGCGAGATCATGATGAAGACCAACATGGACTACGACGCGGTGAAGGCCGCGGGCTCGGCGCTCGGCACCGGGGCGGCCATCGTCATGGACGAGACCACCTGCATGGTGCGGGTGCTCGAACGCATCTCGCGCTTCTACATGGCGGAGTCCTGCGGCCAGTGCACGCCGTGCCGCGAGGGCACGGGCTGGATGAACCGGCTGCTGAAGCGGATGCTCAGCGGCGAGGCGCGCCGCGAGGAGCTCACGCTGCTGCTGGACGTCGCCAACCGCATCGAGGGCCACACGATCTGCGCCTTCGGCGATGCCTCTGCCTGGCCGGTGCAGAGCTTCCTCAAGCACTACCGCCACGAGTTCGAATACATGATCGACCACGGCGGCAGGAGCCTGGTGGGCGAGACGCTGGGAGCGCGGGCGGCATAGACATGGCGGACGACCTGGTCAACATGGAGATCGACGGCGTGCCGGTCAAGGCACGCAAGGGCGAGATGCTCATCCGCGTCACCGACGCCCATGGCGCCTACGTGCCGCGCTTCTGCTACCACGACAAGCTCTCGGTCGCCGCCAACTGCCGCATGTGCCTGGTGGAGGTCGAGAAGGCGCCCAAGCCCATGCCGGCGTGCGCCACGCCGGTGATGGAGGGTATGAAGGTATTCACCAAGTCGCCGCGCGCGATCGGTGCGCAGCGCGCCACCATGGAGTTCCTGCTCATCAACCACCCGCTCGACTGCCCGATCTGCGATCAGGGCGGGGAGTGCGAGCTGCAGGACCTGGCGGTCGGCTTCGGGCGCGACGCCTCGCGTTACAACGAGCGCAAGCGCGTGGTGGCCGACGAGAACCTGGGCCCGTTGATCGCCACCGACATGACGCGCTGCATCCACTGCACGCGCTGCATCCGCTTCACCGAGGAGATCGCCGGCATTCAGGAGCTCGGCATGATCGGCCGCGGCGAGCACATGAAGGTGCGCACCTATATAGAGACCGCGGTGAATCACGAGCTGGTCGGCAACGTCATCGATCTGTGTCCGGTGGGAGCGCTGGTCTCCAAGCCCTATCGTTTCAGCGCCCGCGCCTGGGAGATGAGCTCGGTGCCGCTGGTCTCGCCCCACGACCCGGTCGGCACCAACCTCTACGGCCACGTGCTGCGCGGCCACCTCATGCGGGTGGTGCCGCGCGAGAACGAGTCGATCAACGAGACCTGGATCGCCGACCGCGACCGCTTCAGCTACGAAGGCGTCTACAGCCCCGAGCGGCTCGAGCAGCCGCTCATTCGCCGCGGCACGGAGTGGGTCGAGACCGACTGGGAGAGCGCCCTCACGCTCACTGCGCAGGGGCTGCGCGAGCGCGCGGCCGACTGCGGCTTCCTCGCCAGCAGTTGTGCGACGCTCGAGGAGCTATACCTCACGGCGCGCATCGCCCGCGGACTCGGCACCCACAACGTCGATCACCGGCTGCGGCGGCGTGACTTCCGCGACCAGGCGGCGGACCCGGTGTTCCCGGGTCTCGGCATGGCGATCGCGGAGGTCGACGCGCTGCAGGGGCTGCTCATCGTCGGCGCGAATCTGCGCCGCGAAGTACCGATCCTGGCGCACCGTGTCAGGAAGGCCACGCGGCGCGGCGCGCAGGTGGCGTTCGTGAACCCGGTGCGCTTCGCCTACCAGTTCCCGATCGCCGCGTACCTGAGCGGTGCGCCCCGCGCCCTCGTGACCGAGCTCGCCGGCGTGCTCGCCGCGGCCGCTGAAGCCGTGGGCAAGCCGCTGCCGCCGCACGTGGCCGCGGCTGCGGCCGCCGTGCGGGTCACCGATGAGCAGCGCGCCGCCGCGCGCGCGCTGCTCAATGGCGAGCGACGCGCGGTCTGGCTTGGCGTGCTCGCGACCCGTCATGCCCAGTTCTCCGAGCTGCGCTCGCTCGGCGCGGCACTGGCGCAGCTCGCCGGCGCCTCGTTCGGCGTGCTCGCCGAAGGCGGTAACGCGGCGGGCGCCTGCCTCGCCGGCGCACTGCCACACCGTCTTCCCGGAGGCCAGACGGTCGGCGAGCCCGGCCTCACGGCGCGCGAGATGCTGCAGCGTCCGCTCAAGGCATGCGTGCTCGTGGGCGGCATCGAGCCCTCCGTCGATGCGCTCGATCCCGACAGCGCGAGCGTGCTGGCGCGCGGCGGATTCGTAGTGGCGCTCACGCCGTTCGCAGGAGATGAGGTGAAGCGCTTCGCGCAGGTGCTGTTGCCGATCGGCACCTTCGCCGAGACCTCCGGCACCTACGTCAACTGCGAGGGCCTGTGGCAGAGCCAGACGGGGGCGGCACAGCCCGTCGGCCAGGCGCGCCCGGGCTGGAAAGTGCTGCGCGTGCTCGGCAATCTGCTCAACCTTCCCGGCTTCGACTACCAGTCGTCCGAGCAGGTACGCGAGGAGCTGCGGGCGCTCTGTGCGCAGGTCGCCCCGGCAGGTTACGCCGGCGGCTACGCGGTGAGCGCGGCAGCCGGCACCGCCGCTGCTCCCGAGCCGAAGCTCGTCGACCTGCCGATGTATCAGACGGATGCGGTGGTGCGCCGCGCGCCGTCGCTGCAGAAGACTCGCGAAGGCCGCAGCGCGGCCGCGAGCTACTGACGGCAGGGGGCCACGCGTGACCAGTCTCGCCAACCTCGGGTCCGCGCTCATCGACCTAGCGCGCTCGCCGATCGGCCGGTCGACCGGTTGGATCATCGTCATCACGGTGGTGCTGATCATCAGCGTGGCGCTGCTGACGCTGTGGGAGCGCAAGGTGATCGGCTGGATGCAGCTGCGCCGCGGGCCGAACCGGGTGCGCATCTTCGGCTTCTTCCCCGGGCTCGGACAGCCGTTCGCCGACGTGGTGAAGCTGCTGCTGAAGGAAGTGGTGATCCCGGCCAACTCCAGCAAGTTCCTGTTCCGCGTGGCTCCCATGATCGCGCTCATCCCGGCGTTCGCCGCCTGGGCGGTGATCCCCCTGTCGCCCGAGATCGTGGTGTCTAAGGCGGACGCCGGACTCCTCTATCTACTGTCGCTCACCTCGATGGGGGTCTACGGCGTCATCGTCGCGGGCTGGGCCGCCAACTCCAAGTATGCCTTTCTCGGCGCCATGCGCTCGGCGGCGCAGATGGTCGCCTACGAGATCGCGATGGGCTTTGCGCTCGTCGGGGTGTTGATGGCCACCGGCAGCATGAACCTCGGTACCATCGTGCGCACCCAGGCAGGCGGGATCGGCTCGTGGAACTGGTTCTGGCTGTTTCCACTGCTGGCGGTGTATTTCATCTCCGGTGTCGCCGAGACCAACCGCGCGCCGTTCGACGTCGCGGAAGGCGAGTCGGAGATCGTCGCCGGCTTTCACGTTGAGTACTCGGGGATCGCGTTCGCGCTGTTTTTCCTCGCCGAGTACGCCAACATGATCCTGATCTCGGCGCTCACCGCGGTGTTCTTCTTCGGCGGCTGGCAGGGGCCGTTGCAGGGTTACCCGCTGCTCGGCGACAGCTTCCTGGGGCAGCCGAGCTTCGTGTGGTTCGGCCTCAAGATCTTCGTGTTGCTGTTCCTGTTCCTGTGGTTCCGCGCCACCTTCCCGCGCTACCGCTACGACCAGATCATGCGGCTCGGATGGAAAGCGCTGATTCCCGTAACGCTGGTATGGATCGGAGTCGAGATGCTGCTCGCGGTATACCGCATCGGGCCGTGGGCGCGTCCCTGGTATCAATGATGGCCATCAATCCGCTCAAGACCTTCCTGCTGCCGGAGCTCATCAAGGGGCTGATGGTGACGGCGCGCACCTTCGTCAGCACCAAGTACACGCTCAACTACCCCGAGGAGAAGACGCCGCAGTCACCGCGCTTCCGCGGTCTGCACGCGCTGCGGCGCTACCCGAACGGCCAGGAGCGCTGTATCGCCTGCAAGCTGTGCGAAGCGGTATGTCCGGCGGTGTGCATCACCATCGACTCGGACGTGGCCCCCGACGGCACGCGGCGCACCAGCCGTTACGACATCGACCTCTTCAAGTGCATCTATTGCGGCTTCTGCGAGGAGGCCTGCCCCGTGGATGCCATCGTGCTGACGCGCATCCACGAGTACCACATGGAGCGGCGCGGCGAGAACATCATGAGCAAGGACAAGCTGCTCGCGGTCGGCGAGCGCTACGAGGCGATGATCGCCGCGGACAAAGCCGCGGACGCGCCGTACCGATGAGCAGCGGCGCGCACACCTCGCCCGCGGGCGGTGCCCGATGCTGATCCAGGTACTGTTCCACGTGTTCGCCGCGATTCTGGTGCTGGCCGCGCTGGCGGTGATCAGCGCGCGCAACCCGGTGTACTCGGCGCTTTCACTCGTCATGTGCTTCGTCACCTCGGCTGCCATCTGGCTGCTGCTCGAGGCGGAGTTCCTCGCCGTGGTGCTGGTGCTGGTATACGTCGGCGCCGTGATGGTGCTGTTCCTGTTCGTGGTGATGATGCTCGACATCAACCTCGCGGAGCTGCGCCGCGGCTTCAGCCGCTTTGCCTGGCTCGGCTGGCTCACGGCGCTGGCGGTGATCGTGGAGATCGTCGGGGTGGTGTGGGTGCACGGCGCCCTGGGCCTGGAGGTCGCGCGCGGCGCTACACCCGAGCCAGCCGGCTACAGCAACACGGCGGCGCTCGGGAGTGTCCTGTACACGCGCTACGCCTACCCGCTCGAGCTCGCCGCGCTGCTGCTGCTGGTGGCGATCGTGGCGGCCATCACCCTCACCATGCGCCGCCGGGCAGGACTGAAGTATCAGGACATCAGCCGGCAGGTGGCGGCGCGGCGCGAGGACCGCGTGCGCCTCGTCAAGATGGACGCGGAGAAGCGCCCATGATCACGCTGGCGCAGCTGCTGACGCTCTCGGGCGTAGTGTTCTCGCTGGCGGTCGCCGGCATCTTCCTCAATCGCAAGAACGTGATCCTGCTGCTGATGTGCGTCGAGCTGCTGCTGCTCGCCGCCAATTTCAACTTCATCGCCTTCGCGCGCTATCTCAACGACATCAACGGCCAGGTGTTCGTGTTCTTCATCCTCACCGTTGCGGCGGCCGAGTCGGCGATCGGGCTGGCGATTCTGGTGGTGCTGTTCCGCGAGCGGCGCAGCATCAACGTCGAAGACCTGAATACGCTCAAGGGCTGAAGGCGCGACCGATGAACCCCACGCTGCTGCTCGCCATTCCGCTGCTGCCGCTGGTCGCGGCCGTGATCGCGGGCCTGGGCGGACGCCTCATCGGGCGCGCGGGCGCGCATACCATCACCTGCCTCGCGGTGGCCGGCTCGTGCGTGCTGTCGCTCATGGTGCTGAAGCAGATGTGGTGGGAGGGAGCGCCGACTTACGACGCCCGGGTGTACACCTGGCTGGTGAGTGACGGCATGCAAATGCAGGTCGGCTTCCTCATCGACCGGCTGACGGCGCTCATGATCACCGTGGTCACCTTCGTGTCGCTGTGCGTACACGTCTACACCATCGGCTACATGGCGGACGACCCCGGGTATACGCGCTTCTTCAGCTACATCTCACTGTTCACCTTCTCGATGCTGATGCTGGTGATGGCGAACAACTTCATGCAGCTGTTCTTCGGCTGGGAGGCCGTGGGCCTGGTGTCGTATCTGCTGATCGGCTTCTGGTACACGCGCCCCAGCGCCATCTTCGCCAACCTCAAGGCCTTCATCGTCAACCGCGTGGGCGACTTCGGCTTCGTGCTCGGCATCGCCGGCGTCGCCTACTACACCGGCTCGCTCGATTACCGGGCGGCGTTCGCCGCCGCGCCGCACCTCGCCCAGGCGGTGCTGCCGCTCACGCCGAGCTGGAACGTCGGGGCGCTGACGCTGATCTGCGTGTGCCTGTTCGTCGGCGCCATGGGCAAGTCGGCACAGGTACCGCTGCACGTGTGGCTGCCGGACTCGATGGAAGGCCCGACGCCGATCTCGGCGCTGATCCACGCCGCCACCATGGTGACTGCCGGCATCTTCATGGTTGCGCGCATGTCGCCGCTGTTCGAGTACTCGGATACGGCGCTGTCGGTGGTGCTGGTGGTGGGCTCGCTCACGGCCTTCTTCATGGGCCTGCTGGGAGTGGTGAACAACGACATCAAGCGCGTGATCGCCTACTCGACGCTCTCGCAGCTCGGCTACATGACAGTGGCGCTGGGAGTCTCGGCCTACGGCGCGGCGATCTTCCATCTCATGACCCACGCCTTCTTCAAGGCGCTGCTGTTCCTCGCGGCCGGCTCGGTGATCATCGCCATGCACCACGAGCAGGACATGCGCCGCATGGGCGGACTCGCGAAGTACATGCCGGTGACTGCAGTCACCTGCTGGATCGGCGCACTGGCGCTCATCGGCACGCCGTTCTTCTCCGGCTTCTACTCCAAGGACGCCATCATCGAGGCGGTCGGGGAGTCGCATCGCTGGGGTGCGGGCTTTGCGTACCTGTGCGTGCTCCTCGGGGTGTTCGTCACCGCGCTCTATACCTTCCGCATGCTGTTCCTCACCTTCCACGGTCCGGAGCGTTTCCGCGAGGCCGCGGCGCACGGCACTGCGGACGACCACGAGGGCGGTCAGGGCGACGATCACGGTCACGACGGTCACGGCGGCGACCCCAGGGAGAGCCCGTGGGTGGTGACGCTGCCGCTGATTGCGCTCGCGATCCCCTCGGTGCTGATTGGCGCGTTGTCGGTGGGGCCGGTGCTGTTCGGCAGCTACTTCGGCCATTCCATCCTGGTGCTGCAGGCCAACGACGTAGTGGCGAAGATCGGCGAGGATTTCACCGGCCCGGTGAGCTTTGCGCTCCACGGCCTCGTCAAGCTGCCTTTCTGGTTCGCCGCCGCGGGAGTCGCCACGGCGTGGCTGTTCTTCCTCCGGCGTCCCGAATGGGCGGCGGAGGCCGCGCGGCGCTACCGCTGGCTGTACCGGATCCTCTGCGAGAAGTACTACTTCGACTGGTTCAACGAGAAGGTACTGGCGGCGCTCACCCGCGGGGTGGGCTTAGGGTTGTGGAAGGGCGGGGACGAGGGACTGATCGACGGCGCCATGGTGAACGGTACGGCGGCCGGCATCGGCTGGTTCGGCGGCGTCCTGCGGCGTGTGCAGAGCGGCTACCTCTACTCGTACGCGTTCTGGATGGTCATCGGGCTCGTGGTACTGCTCGGCTGGTACCTGGGTCACCCGTAAGAGACGCGCGCGCATGCCGCATCTGCTCTCCATCCTCATCTGGCTGCCGATCGCCGCGGGCCTCGCGCTGCTCGTGCTCGGCGACCGCAATATCGCCGCGGGGCGCTGGCTGGCGCTCGCCGCCTCGCTGGTGACTCTCGCGCTCACCGTGCCCCTGTGGCAGCACTTCAGCACCACCACCGCGGACCTGCAGTTCCCCGAGCTTGCGCCGTGGATCCCGCGATTCAAGGCGTACTACGCGCTCGGCGTCGACGGCATCTCGCTGCCGCTCATCGTGCTCACAGCCTTCATGACGGTGCCGGTGGTGATCGCCGCCTGGACCGTGATCGAGACGCGCCCGGCGCAGTACTACGCCGCCTTCCTCATCATGGAAGGCCTCATGATCGGCGTGTTCTCCTCGAGCGATGCGCTGCTGTTCTACTTCTTCTGGGAAGCGATGCTGATCCCGATGTTCCTCATCATCGGCATCTGGGGCGGGCCGCGGCGTGTCTACGCGACCATCAAGTTCTTCCTCTATACCTTCCTCGGCTCGGTGTTCATGCTGGCCGCGCTCATCTACATGTACGTCAAGGCGGGCGACTACTCGATCGCCAGCCTGCAGGCGCTGCCGCTCACGCTGATCGAGCAGCGCTGGATCTTCCTCGCGCTGATGCTCGCCTTCGCGGTCAAGGTGCCGATGTTCCCGGTCCACACCTGGCTCCCGGACGCGCACGTCGAGGCGCCCACCGGCGGCTCGGTGATCCTCGCGGCCATCATGCTGAAGATGGGCGGCTACGGCTTCCTGCGCTTCTCGCTCCCGATCGCCCCGGACGCCAGTCGCGAGCTCGACCTGCTGGTGATCGCGCTGTCACTCATCGCGGTGATCTACATCGGCTTCGTGGCGCTGGTGCAGCAGGACATGAAGAAGCTGATCGCCTACTCCTCTATCGCGCACATGGGCTTCGTGACGCTCGGCGCCTTCGTGATCTACGAGATCGTGGCTGCCACCCACAGCACCCAGGGTGCCGGCATGGGGCTCGACGGTGCCATGGTGCAGATGATCTCCCACGGGCTCATCTCCGGAGCGTTGTTCCTGTGCGTCGGCGTGCTCTATGACCGCGTCCACAGCCGCCAGATCGCCGACTACGGCGGCGTTGTCAACACCATGCCGATATTCGCCAGCTTCATGGTGCTGTTTGCGCTCGCCAACACCGGGCTCCCCGGTACCTCGGGCTTCGTCGGCGAGTTCCTGGTGATCATCGCCAGCTTCCGGGCGAGCTTCTGGTACGCGGCGCTCGCGGCGGTCACGCTGATCCTCGGTGCCTGCTACACGCTGTGGCTGGTCAAGCGCGTGGTGTTCGGGGCGGTGGCGTCGCCGAAGGTCGCCGCGCTCGAGGACCTGAACCCGCGGGAGTTCGTGGTGCTGGGGGCGCTCGCGCTGGCGGTACTGTTGGTGGGGGTGTGGCCGGCACCGCTTCTGAAAGTAATGCAGCCGACGATCCAACACCTCGTCACCCAGGCCGTCGCCACCAAGCTGTGAGCCGCCCATGCCGGATACCCTCATGAGCAAGGCTAGCTTCGCGCCGGCGATCGCCGAGATCTGGCTCGCCTGCGCGGTGTGCATCGTGCTGCTCGCGGAAGCGTTCGGCGGCGAGCGCCGGCGCGGCCTCACGCCGACGCTGACCCTGCTGGCGCTGGCGCTCGGCGCCGCTCTCACCGTGCAGTACGGTCAGGTCGCGCAGCGCACGCTGCTGTTCGACGGCCTGTATGTCGCGGATGAGCTGGCGTGGGCACTGAAGCTCGCGGGCTTCCTGATCGTCGCGGTGGCGCTGCTCTACTCGCGCGCCTACCTCGAGAACCGCGGCATTCTGCGCGGCGAATACTACGTGCTGGCACTGACGGCGCTGTTGGGCATCTTCGTGCTGACCTCAGCCAACAGCCTGCTGACGCTGTATCTGGGTGTGGAGCTGCTGGCGCTGTCGGTGTACGCGATGGTGGCCTTCGATCGCGACTCGGGCGTCGCGGCCGAGTCCGCCATGAAGTACTTCGTGCTGGGTGCGATCGCCTCCGGCATGCTGCTCTACGGCATGTCGATAATCTACGGGCTCACCGGCTCGCTCGATCTCACACAGATCGCCGCGCGGCTGCATGCCCCTTTGAGTCCCGGCGTGATCCTCGGGCTGACCTTCATCGTGGTGGGGGTGGCCTTCAAGCTGGGTGCCGTCCCGTTCCACATGTGGCTGCCGGACGTGTACGAGGGGGCGCCGACCAGCGTGACGCTGTTCATCGGCACGGCGCCCAAGATCGCCTATTTCGCGCTCGCCCTGCGGCTCCTGACTTACGGCCTTGGCGGCGCCGTGGCCGAGTGGTCGCAGATGCTGGCAGTGCTCGCGGTGCTCACGCTCGTGGTCGGCAACGTGGTCGCGATCGTGCAGACAAACCTGAAGCGCATGCTCGCCTACTCGACCATCGCCAACGTCGGCTTCATCCTGCTCGGCTTCGTTGCCGGCACGCCTGGCGGCTACAGCGCCGCGCTCTTTTACACACTGGCCTATGTGCTGACAGCGCTCGGCGCCTTCGGTGTGATCCTGCTCGCGAGCCGCAAAGGCTTCGAGGCGGACCGGCTCGAGGACTACAGGGGCTTGCAGCAGCGCGATCCGCTGCTGGCGTTGGTCATGATGATGCTGATGTTCTCGCTCTCCGGCATACCGATTTTTGTCGGCTTCTGGGCCAAGGTGCGCATCTTCCAGGTGCTGTGGGAGACCAACCACCTGTGGCTGGTGGTGATCGCCGCCGCGATGTCGGTGGTGGGCGCCTACTACTACCTGCGGGTCATCAAGCTCATGTACTTCGATCCGCCGCCGGATACGCTGCCGCCAACGGCACGCTCCGGCGGGGTGCGGTTCGCGCTCGGTCTCAATGCCGTCGCCGTGCTCGCGCTCGGCGTGCTCCCGGGGCCGCTGCTCGACCTGTGCGCGCGACTGATTCACTGAAACTCGCGCAGGAGAGTTGCCGTGAAACCCCTGATTCGCGCGTTGTGTCTCACCTGCCTCGTGCCGCTCGCCGCCGTGCAGGCGGCCGGGACGCCGCACTACACGATCACGCACCAGCTATCCCTGCCGGGGGATGAGGGCTGGGATTACCTCATCTACGAGCAGGGCGGCGAGCGGCTGTTCGTGTCGCACGGCTCGCGCGTACTGGTGATCGACAC
Organism: uncultured Gammaproteobacteria bacterium; assembly: GCA_963804465.1. Classification (GTDB taxonomy): domain Bacteria; phylum Pseudomonadota; class Gammaproteobacteria; order Steroidobacterales; family Steroidobacteraceae; genus 13-2-20CM-66-19. Next base: position 99,090 of record CAWDQL010000016.1, on the reverse strand, counting down.
GCAGAAGCTCGCCGTCGTGGGTGAGATCGCCGACACCCAGGGCGTGCACGGCATCGCGCTCGCGCCTGACCTGGGGCGCGGCTACATCAGCGCGGGGCGCGCCGGCACGGTGGTGGAGTTCGACCTGAAGACACTCGCCCGCCTCAGGGAGATCAAGGTGACGGGCGATAACCCGGACGCCATCCTCTACGATCCGTCGAGCCAGCGCGTATTCACCTTCAACGGGCGCGGCCGCAATGCCACCGCAATCGATGCCCGCACCGATGCCGTGGTCGGCACGATCCCACTCGATGCCAAGCCGGAGTTCGCGGCTGCCGATGGCAAGGGGCGCGTCTACGTGAACCTCGAGGACAAAAACAGCGTCGCGGTCATAGACCCCGTGAAGCTCGCGGTGCTGTCGGTATGGCCGGTGAGCGGCTGCGATTCGCCCTCGGGGCTCGCGCTCGATGCGGCACGCGAGCGGCTGTTCCCGGTGTGCCACAACAAGGTGATGCCGGTGCTCGACGCCGTTTCCGGCAAGGTGCTCGGCAGTGCGCCGATCGGCGAGGGTCCCGACGCGGCGGGCTTCGACCCCGGGACCGGGCTCGCCTTCGCCTCCTGCGGCGAAGGAACGCTCACGGTGGTGCGCGTGGGACATTCGGGGCATCCCGAGGAGGCCGAGACGGTGACGACGCAGCGCGGCGCCCGCACCATGGCGCTCGATCTGGCGAAACACCGCGTGTTCCTCGTGACCGCGGACTTCGGTTCGCCGCCGCCGGCGACCGCGGCGGAGCCGCACCCGCGCCCCACGCGGACTGCGGGGACGTTCCGGCTGCTGGTGCTCGAGCCTTAGGGCGTGAGGGGAGGAGCGGAGTGAGCGCTGGTACCATCGGCAGGGCCTTTGCGGTCGTGGCTGCGATCGTGGCGGCGGCTGGCGCGGCCGTTGCGGCCGCGCCCGGCCCCGATGCCGCCTACGACACGCTGGCGCACGACATCTTCAAGCAGCTGATCGAGATCGACACCAGCGACTCGACCGGCAACGTGACCACCGCCGCCGAGGCGCTGAGGAAGCGCTTCCTCGATGCCGGCTTCCCGGCATCCGACCTCGAGCTCGCCGGGCCCAACGACCGCAAGAAGAACCTCATCGTGCGCCTGCACGGCACCGGCAGGCACAAGCCGGTGCTCCTCATCGGCCACCTCGACGTGGTCGAGGCGCGGCGCGAGGACTGGAGCACCGACCCCTACAAACTCATCGAGAAGGACGGCTACTACTACGGCCGCGGCACCATCGACATGAAGGATGGCGATGCGGTGATGGCCGCGGCGCTCATCCGCATGCGCCGGGAGGGATTCAGGCCCAGCCGCGACATCGTCGCGGCGTTCACCGCGGACGAGGAGGGCGGTTGCTGCAACGGCATCACCTGGCTGCTGAAGAACCGCCGCGCATCTGTCGACGCCGAGTACGTGCTCAACCAGGACGACTGGTCGATCGTTTCCGAGCACGGCGTAGCGCAGGTCGCGCACTTCATCGGCGCCGAGAAGCTCTACTCCGACTACCAACTCGTGGTGACCAACCGCGGCGGCCACAGCTCCGAGCCGCGCCGCGACAACGCGATCTATGAGCTGGCGCGCGCGCTCACCCGGGTCGAGCGGTTCCAGTTCCCGTTCGAGCTCAACAGCGTCAATCGCGGCTACTTCGAGCACATGGCGAGCGAGGTGGCCAAGGGCCAGGAGGCCGAGGACATGCGCGCGATCCTTACGCAGCCGCCGGACGCGCAGGCGATCGCCCGCCTGTCGCGGGATCCGGAGAACCTGTGGGTGACGCGCACCACCTGCGTCGCGACGCGCCTCGCGGGCGGACACGCGAACAACGCCCTGCCGCAGCGCGCCGAGGCGGTGGTGAACTGCCGCATCTTCCCCGGGCATTCCAAGGAAGAGATACGGCAGCTGCTGGTCAAAGTGGTGAACGACCCGCAAGTCACGGTGCGCTATATCGCCGACGACGGCCAGATCTCGGATCTTGCGACGGACGAGCGCGCGGTGACTCCGGCGCCACTGCGGCCCGAGGTCCTGAAGACCATGACGACGCTGGCCGAGGCCACCTGGCCGGGGATGAAGGTGATACCGTCGCTGGATGCGGCCGCCTCGGACTCCAAGTACACGATGGCGGCCGGGCTCCCCACCTACACCTTCGGCGGGGTTGCCGTGGACCGTGGCGACGTCCGCGCGCACGGCCGCGACGAGCGGGTCGCGGTGACCGAGTTTTACAAGTGGAACGGCTTCTTCTATCGCTACGTGCGCGCGCTCACGCAGGACTGAGGGACGCCGCGCCGCCTCAGGACATGCGGCGCGAGATGGCGATGACGCCGATGAGCACGACGACGATGTTGAGGACCCACCACGACATCTGCTTGTGGACGAGGGCGCTCAGCCATCCCGCGCGAGCCCCGGACACCGGTGCGGCGCCTCCCGGGGCCACCCCGGCAAGCTGCCCGTCGAGCACTTCCCGCACCCCGTCGTGTGTCACCACGATCTCGAGCTTGCCCGGTGCCTTCGCGGGCAGCGCAAGCGGCACGCTCCAGGTGCCGTCCGGGCGCAGCGTGGCGGCCAGGCTCGCGCCGTCGAGCGTCACGCTGAGCTCGGCGCCGGTGAGCGGCTGCTGATCGCTCGCGCGCCGCACGCGCAGCAGCAGCGTGTGCGCAGCGGCCGCGCCGTCCACAGCCACGAGCGCCGAGCGCGCCAGCGGCGCAAATACCGGGCCGGCGGTCGTGTCGGACGATGCAGGCGCGGCACACCCGAGCGCGCCGGCCGCTATCCATGCCAGGAGTCTCAGCACGCGCGCGATGTTATCAGGTCAGGGAGTTAAGACGCAGGCGCTGCTCGAGCGCTGCGATCCCCGCCTCCAGGCCGCGCCGCTCGGCGGCGCTCAGCGAGCGCAGCAGGGCGCGCTCGCGGGCGAGGGCAAGCGGCACCAGCTGCGCGTACCGGCGCCGTCCGGCGCGGGTCAGCTGCAGCGCCTTCTCGCGCCCGTCGCCCGGGCTCGGCCGCCGTGCGATGAGGCCGCGCCGGCGCAGCCGCGCAATGGCGCGGCTGACGCGCGTCTTGTGCATGCGGGTGCTCATCGCCACGTGCTGCGCGGTGCAGCGGCCGCGCTCGCCTACCGTCGCCATGACGCGCCAGTCGGGGATCTCGAGTGCGAAGCGCTCGCGGTAGATGGCCGACAGATGCTGGCTGACACCGGCGGCGAGCCGGTTGAGGCGGAACGGCACGAACTGCTCGAGCTGCAGCCGCTGTGCGGCACGTCTCATCGTCTGCCCTCTTACAGTTGCACGCGCAACTAATCATCAGCATTATAGTGCGTATGGCGCGCACAGCTATGGCAGGCCGGCGGGCAGCGGATCGCGCGGCACCCCCCGGCTATCTGAGCGGTTTCGGCAACCACTTCGCGACCGAGGCGCTGCCGCGCTCGCTCCCCGAGGGGCGCAACTCACCGCAGCGGTGCGCCTACGGGCTGTACGCCGAGCAATACTCCGGCACCGCCTTCACCGCCCCGCGACACGCCAACCGGCGCAGCTGGCTGTACCGCATCCGCCCGGCGGCGGTGCACGGTCGCTTCGTGCTTAAGGGTGCGCCCCGCATCGTCAGCCGCTTCGACGCGCTCGCACCGTCGCCCAACCAGCTGCGCTGGGATCCGTTGCCGGTGCCGCGTGCGCCCACCGATTTCGTCACCGGCCTCGTAACGCTCGCCGGCAACGGCTCGCCGGATGAGCAGCGCGGCTGCGGCATTCACTGGTACGTGGCGAACCGCTCGATGGATGGGCGCTTTTTCTGCGACGCCGACGGCGAGCTGCTGATCGTGCCGCAGCTCGGCGCACTGCGCTTTGCGACCGAGCTCGGGGTGCTGGATGCCGGGCCGCAGGAGATCGTGGTCATCCCGCGCGGACTGCGCTTCCGGGTGGAGCTCATCGACCCCGCGGCGCGCGGCTACGTGTGCGAGAACTTCGGCGCACCGTTCCGCCTGCCGGATCTGGGTCCCATCGGCTCCAACGGGCTCGCCAACCCGCGCGATTTTCTCACCCCCGTGGCCTGGTATGAGGACCGCGAGGGGGATTTCGAGCTCATCGAGAAGTTCGCCGGGCAGCTGTGGTCGGCACCCATCGGCCACTCGCCGCTCGATGTGGTCGCGTGGCATGGTAACCACGTGCCCTGCAAGTACGACCTGCGCCGCTTCAACACCATCGGCTCGGTAAGCTACGACCACCCCGACCCGTCGATCTTCCTCGTGCTGCAGTCGCTGAGCGACACAGCGGGCGTGGACAACATCGACTTCGTCATCTTCCCGCCGCGCTGGCAGGTCTCGCAGGACACGTTCCGGCCGCCGTGGTTCCATCGCAACGTGGCGAGCGAGTTCATGGGGCTGATCGCCGGCAGCTACGACGCCAAGGCCGAGGGCTTTACGCCGGGCGGCGCCTCGCTGCACAACTGCATGAGCGGCCACGGCCCGGACGCCGCGACCTTCGACAAGGCGAGCCGCGCCGACACCTCGCGCCCGCTGCATATCACCGACACCATGGCGTTCATGTTCGAGACGCGCGCCGTGATCCGCCCGACGCGCTTCGCGCTCGGCGCGCCGCAGCTGCAGCGCGACTACCAGCATGTCTGGCAGGGACTGAGAAAGAATTTCTCCGTCGCGGCAGCGGACGGGGCTGCCGGGCGTGCGGCGGGCAGTGTGCGCCGCGCGACACGCAGGCGGCGCCGCGCCGCGTAGACTGGCACACTAGCGGCATGGCCGCAGTCGATGCGACACACGCGCCCGGCTTACGCAGCTGGGTGGCTTCCGCCAACCGCCCGGGGAGCGATTTCCCCATCCAGAACCTGCCGCTGGGGGTGTTCCGGCGCGCCGGCAGCCGTGAGCCCTTTCGCGGCGGCGTCGCGATCGGCGAGGAAGTGCTCGACCTCGGTGCGCTGCACGCGGCGCAGCCGTTCACGGGCGCCGCGTCGCAGGCGCTTGCCGCGGCCGCCCGGCCCACCCTGAATGCGCTCATGGGGGAGGGCGGTGTGCCGCGCGCGGCGCTGCGCACTGGGCTGTCGGAGGCGCTGCGCACTGGCAGCGCGCTCGAGGCACGCCTGCGCCCGCTGCTCGTGCCGCAGAGCGCGGCCGAGTACGCGCTCGCCGCCGAGGTCGGCGACTACACCGATTTCTACGCCTCCATTCACCACGCGACCGCCGTCGGCCGGCTGTTCCGTCCCGACAATCCGCTGCTGCCGAACTACAAGTGGGTGCCGATCGCCTACCACGGGCGCGCCTCCTCGCTCCGGGTATCGGGCTACGATGTCGAGCGTCCGCTCGGTCAGGTGCTGCCGGCGGGCGCCACGCGACCGGAGCTGAGCGCCACCCGGCGGCTCGACTATGAGCTCGAGGTCGGAATCTTTATCGGCCGCGGCAACGAGCTCGGACGCGGCGTGCCGCTGCGGGATGCCGAGGGCCACGTATTCGGCCTGTGCCTGCTCAATGACTGGTCGGCACGCGATGTGCAGTCGTGGGAATACCAGCCCCTGGGTCCCTTTCTCGCCAAGAACTTCCTCACCACGGTGTCGCCGTGGGTGGTCACGCTCGAGGCGCTGGCGCCGTTCCGTGTGCCGTGGACCCGGCCGCCGCAGGAGCCGCCGCCGCTTGAGTATCTCGACGACGCCGAGGTGCGGCGCGCCGGCGGCATCGACCTCGAGCTCGAGGTATGGCTCGACACCGCGCGCATGCGCGCCGGCGGCATCGCGCCGCAGCGCCTCGCGCACTCCAACTTCCGTGACTGCTGGTGGACGGTGTCGCAGATGGTGACGCATCACACCGTCAACGGCTGCAACCTGCGCCCCGGGGACCTGCTCGGCAGCGGCACCCAGTCGGGCGCCAGGCCGGAGGAGGCCGGCTCGCTCCTGGAGCTGTCGGTCGGCGGCAAGCAGCCGATCGCCTTGATGAGCGGCGAGAGCCGCACGTTTCTCGAGGACGGCGATCGTGTGACGTTCCGCGCCTGGTGCGCACGCGCGGGCTTCGTGCGCATCGGCTTCGGCGAGCTCACCGGCACGGTGCTGCCGGCGGTCGCGCCGGCATCCGGTGCGGAGCTGATGGGGCCGCGCGGGTGAAGAGCTACCGCTACTACGACCTCATCCTCGGCGCCTACGTATGCGTACTGCTGTGCGCGAACCTGATCGGCGCCGCCAAGGTGTCGGTGGTCACGCTGCCGGTGCTCGGGCCGCGCACCTTCATGGCCGGAGTGCTGTTCTTTCCGATCTCGTACCTGTTCGGGGACATTCTCACCGAGGTCTACGGCTACGCCCGCGACCGGCGCGCGGTGTGGGCCGGATTCGCCGCGCTCGCCTTCGCGGCATTCATGGCGGCGGTGATCGTGCACCTGCCGGCGGCGGATTTCTGGCGTGCCCGGCAGGGCGCGGTCGAGGAGATGTTCGGCAACACCCCGCGCATCATCTGCGCCTCGATCCTCGCTTACTGGTGCGGCTCGTTCGTCAACAGCTACGTGCTGGCGAAGATGAAGATCTGGACGCGCGGACGCTGGCTTTGGACGCGGCTCATCGGCTCGACCATCTGCGGGGAGCTCATCGACACGACGCTGTTCTACAGCATCGCGTTCGGCGGCCAGTGGGCACTCAACGATCTGCTGACCGTGGCCACCGACCAGTACGTGCTGAAGAGCCTGTGGGAAGTGATCGCAACGCCGGCGACTTATCGGATCGTCGCTTTTCTGAAGCGTGCCGAGCAGGAGGACTACTACGATCTGCACACCAACTTCACGCCGTTCTCGCTCACGGCGTGAGCGGGTGCGGGTGAGCGCAAGAAACGGGTCGCCGGACGGAGCGCAGCTGCGTACGCTCCGACCGGCTAAGCCCCGCGGTGCAGCCGCAGCTTACTTGCCGATCTGCTGGCTGACCTGGTTTTCCTGCTGGTTGAGCGACTTCTGCTCGGACTTGGTGATGTGGCCGCCATTGGTGCTCGCCATGGTCCGCTCTTCCTGGCGCATCGCGTGGTCCTCGCTATGCAGCTGCTTGGCCTGCCCCTTGGTGATCTGGCCGTCCTTGCGCTCCGTTTTGATGCGCTGGTTCTGGTTGGCGAGGCGCTTGTTGACCTCGGTGCGACGCGGGTGGTCCTTCTGCCACTGGGTCTCATCGGCCAGGGCCGGGGTAATGAGCGCGCCGAGGGTCACGCTGACGATGGCACTCAGCACAACGCTGCGAATTGATCTGGTCATGGACATAACCTCCTGAACAGTGCGGGTGAGCGAGTCGTATTGAGCCGGAACACGCGGCTTGCTGGTCGTTAACAACGTCGCAGCTTCGGGAGTGCTGACCTTTGTTACGAAGTTTTAAGCCGGATACAGTGTGATGCAGTTCACATCGAGTGAGGCATGTCGCGGGCGCGTGTAGTCGCCGCGTGGGCCTGGGGCGTGGCACTGTGCGGCGCTGCGGCTGCCGCTGCCGATGACCTCGCGCAGACGCCGCGTCAGGCGCTCACCGATGCCTGGTGGACCGGGCCGCTGCTGGCACCCAACGCCTCGACGTTTCCGGCAGGTCATGCGCTCCTCGAGACCTACGTCTTCGACGTGATGACCAACTCGAGCTTCGACACCAGCGGCAACCGCCACTCCTATGACGGCGGGCACGAGCTCGGCTCGCTCACCTATCTCATCTATGGGGTCACCGATAGGATTTCGGTGGGGCTGCTGCCGCGGTTCGCCTACAACGAGCCTGCCGGGGCAGCCAACAGCTCATCCCCGGGCGTGGGCGATCTCGGCGCCCAGGTGCAGTACGGTCTGACGAGCTTCCACGAGGGGAGCCTGATGCCCGCTACCGCGGTGGTGCTCGGCGAGACCTTCCCGACCGGCCGCTACGACCGGCTGTCACAGCCGAGCGACGGTTTCGGCGCGGGCGTCTATGCGACCTCGCTCTCCTGGTACTCGCAGGACTATCTGTGGATGCCGAACGGCCGGATCCTGCGCGTGCGCCTCGATCTCACCTATACGGTCTCGGGCTCGGCGAGCGTCGCGGACACGAGCGTCTACGGCACCTCGAGCGGCTTTCGCGGCCGCGCCTCGCCGGGCGATTCCGTCACCGCCGATGCCGCCGCGGAGTACAGCCTGACGCGCAGCTGGGTGCTGGCGACCGATCTGGTCTACGAGCACAGTGCCAGCACCCGCCTCACCGGCAGCCTCGCCCCGGCCGGCTCCGCGTTCGTGAATCTCGAGTCGGGCGCGAGCGATTACATCGCGATCGCGCCGGCCGTGGAGTACAGCTGGAGCGCTCGTGCCGGCGTCATCTTCGGCGCGCGCATCTACGTCGCCGGTCGCAACACCTCTGCCGGCGTGACGCCCGCGGCGGCCATCAACCTGGTGTTCTGAGACAGCTTAAGAAAACTGAAGCGTGACGCCTTACGCGAAGCTGAACGGCGCATTAAAAAACGTTGATTTTTCCGCTGCGCGCGTGTGAGGCAGCCCTTGGGAACGAGCTGCCGCAACCCCATTTTGACAAAGCGTCAACGCGCTATGCCCTGACTGCGTTTTAATGAGCGTAAGTGGTAACACTGGCTTGAACGACCCCATGGAGCGGGAGTCTAATCCGATACAGAGGTGATGCTTGTGAAAACACTGAACGTACGCCCTCTTGTCCGGACCGTCGGGGCGCTGCTGCTCGGCGCTGCGGTAGCGGGAGCGCCGGCGCTGAGCTATGCGCAGCACGGCTTCGGCGGAGGTGGTGGTGGTCACGTCGGTGGCGGCGGTCACTTCTCTGGCGGCGGTCATTTCGCCGGTGGCGGCCACTTCGCCGGTGGCGGCCGCTTCGCCGGTGGCGGCCGCTTCGCCGGTGGTGGCCACTTCGCGGGTGGGCACTACGTGGGCCACGGTGGCTACATCGGGGGCGCCGCCGGTGCGCACTACAACGGCGCCGCTCACTACGCCGCGTCGCATTATGCTGGGGGGTTTGCTGCAGGCCGCCTCGCCGGCGGCCATGTGTACTACCCGGGTCGCGCAGGCTACTTCCCCGGTCGGTTCTGGGGTGGTGGCTATTGGGGCGGCATGTACTGGCCGCACTGCTACTTCTATCCGGGATTTGCCTGGTTCCTGCCGATCCTGCCCTTCGGCTACGCCACGTACTGGTGGGGCGGGGTTCCGTACTACTACGCGAACGACCTTTATTACACGTATAGCCAGGCCGACAACGGCTATGTGGTTACTGAGCCGCCGCCGGCGGCCGGCGATGACTCAGGCGCGCAGGGCGGCAGCGCCCAGGGCGACAGCGGTGCCGCGTATGCGGCGCCGGGAAATGGGCCGGGCGGAAATGGGCCGGGCGAGGTCTATCTCTATCCGCGCAACGGGCAGAGCGACCAGCAGATGTCGAACGATCGCTATGAGTGCCACAGCTGGGCGGCGGGTCAGACGGGATTCGATCCGACTCGCGGCGGGCAGGAGTCGGGCGGCGCGGATGCCTACCGTCGCGCGATGATTGCCTGCCTCGACGCCCGCGGCTACAGCGCGCGCTGAGGCAGCTCTCCCTTTAAAGTGACGATTAGCTCGCCCCGGCCGCAAGGCCGGGGCGAGTTTGTTTCTGGCCGCGGCTCAGTTCCCGACCTGCACGGGGTTGGCGAACGTGCCGGGCGATGCGGCGTTCTGCAGCAGCACGATCGCGCTGGTGCCATCCGCGACCGCAATGTCCGGGTGGCCGTCGGCGTTCAGATCAGCGATCGCGACGCTCAGAGGCTGACCAAAGGCTGCGTAGCTGGCAGCCGTAGCGAACGTGCCCGCAGCCGCCGGGCTCGGGTTCTGCAGCAGCACCGAGATCGCCCCGGTCGGGAAGGGCGCGAGCGTGCTCACCACCAGATCCGGCCGACCGTCGCCGTTGAGATCGGCGACGGCGACGTCGGTGGCGCCTGGCGGTGTTGCGTAGGTGACCGGAGCGAGAAAGCTGCCGGGAGTCGCGGAGCTCTGCAGCAGCACCGACACGCCCGGGGAGCCGGTGCCGTCGGACCCGGGCCCCGCATCGGCGACGAGCAGATCCGGCAGGTCGTCGCCGTTCACGTCGGCAATGCGCACCGCTTGCGGCTGCGCGCCTGCGGCGAAGGTCACGGCGGCTGCAAACGCCACCGGGCTGGCCGAGGTCTCGATGAACACATAGACGGCGCCGTTGTTGCCGTTGACGTCGTAAGTCGCGGCGACCACGGCAATCTTGCCGTTGCCGAGGCTGCCGATCGCGACCGAGGGCGTGAAATTGCCCGTCGGCAGCATGATCGGTGCCTGGAACTGTCCGGGGTTGGCGGGATCGTGAATCAGGACGATGGCGTTGCCCGAGGGGCTGTTATCCGCGAGCGCCAGATCGAGGTTGGCGCCGCTGCCGGTGAGATCCCCCGCGACCACCTGGTTGGGCGCGCCGCCGGTCACGATATTCACCGCCGGCATGAAGGTTCCGGCGGTCGCGCCGTGCATGAACACGGAGATGCTGCCGGAGCCGGAGTTGGACACGACGAGGTCGAGGTGCCCGGTGTTCGTCAGGTCCGTCACCGCTATACCTGAGGGGTTGTAGCCGGTGGTGGAATACTGCACGCCGGAATCGAAAGTCCCCGCGGGACTCTTGACCCCGAGGATCACGTTGGCGAAGCCCGGGTTGTTGACGAGTCCCTGATCGGACGTCGTGGCTACCAACAGATCGGGCACCCCGTCGCCGTTCACGTCGGCGATGGCGATGGAGTTCGGCACGTTGACGGTAACAGTAGCCGGCGGTGCGACATTGCAGCCGTAGTCGCAGCCATAGTTGTGGTGGTAGTCGCAGCCCGCCAGTGCGGCGAGCAGCACGGCGCAACCGAGGAGCCCCGGGCGAGGCCACGCGTTGCGGCTCGCAGAAGTCTGCGATTTCATCTCAGGTCCCTCCGCACAAAGTACGCCTGAACGGGTGCAACGCGCTTTGCGGCACCGGGTTGACCGCGGTGCGGCCACGCCGCGTTCCCCCGGCAGCGTACACTGCTCCCGGTACCCCGGTCCGAAACGTGAAGCGCGTGGCAGATTCGACAACCGTCTTCCTGTTCGACGTCGACAACACGCTGCTCGACAACGACGCCGTGCAGGACGATCTGAGCGCGTACCTGGAGCGCCGCTTCGGCAGGGTCTGCCGCGACCGCTACTGGGCGCTGTTCGAGGAGCTGCGCCTGGAGCTCGGGTACGCGGACTACCTCGGCGCCCTGCAGCGTTACCGGCTGGAGAACCTCGACGATCCGCAGCTGCTCGAGGTGTCCTCGTTCCTGATCGATTACCCGTTCGCCGGGCGGCTGTACCCGCAGGCGCTGGTGGCGCTGGCGCGCTGCGCGCGCCTCGGTTGCACCGTTATTCTCTCGGACGGGGACGTGGTGTTCCAGCCGCGCAAGGTGCAGCGCTCGGGGCTGTGGGACGCGGTGGCCGGCCGGGTGCTCATCTACCTGCACAAGGAGCAGATGCTCGCCGCCATCGAGCGGCGCTTCCCCGCCGATCACTACGTGATGATCGACGACAAGTTGCGCATACTGACGGCCATGAAGCGTATCTGGGGCGAGCGGCTGACCACGATCCTGCCGCGCCAGGGGCATTACGCGCTCGATCCGCGCGAGCTCGCCGCCTGGCCGGCGGCCGATCTCACCGTCGCACGTATCGGCGAGCTCGCCGACTGCGAGCTGCCGCTGCCCCGGGGCGTGACGTGAGCGCGACCCGCCCCTGGCTCGAGAGTCTGCAGGCGGCGAGCGCCGCGCTGCAGACCGTGCTCGGCGCGCTGCTCGAAGCAGAGCGGCGCCTCGCGCCTCCGGCTTCCCCGCTCGAGCGGCTGCAGCAGATCACCACCGACCCGGCGTGGGCCTGGCTGCAGGCACTCACCGGACTGATCGCGGACGTGGATCACGCGCTCGCCTACGTGCGCGATCTGCCGGAGAGCGAGGCCGCGGCGATCGGCGCGCACGCGCGCGAGCTGCTCAGCGGCGGCGGCGGGCCCACCGAGCAGCAGTTCCTCGAGCACTACCGGGGGCTGCTGCAGACCGATCCGGCGGTCGCCATGGCGCACGCGGGCGCGCTGCGTGCGCTCGGCACGCTGCCGCCCGAGGCGGGCAACCAGTCCGAGCGACTGCACGCGCGGCATCAGTGGAACGAGCGCCGCCGCTTCCTGCGTCTTCCGCCCCGCGGGCGGGGCAGCTCCTAGGGCGGCCACCGCGAGGAACCCGCACGTGAGCTCGCCGCTCGAGGTGCTGCGGGCGTTCGCCGGACTCGGCGTGCGCTCCTTCGGCGGTCCGATCGCGCACCTCGGCTACTTTCGCGATGAGTTCGTGGTGCGCCGGCGCTGGCTGAGCGAGGCGGCCTACGCGGACCTCGTAGCGCTGTGCCAGTTTCTCCCGGGACCTGCGAGCAGCCAGGTCGCCTTTGCAATCGGGCTCGGGCGTGCCGGGTACGCCGGGGCTGTGGCGGCGTGGGCCGGATTCACGCTGCCGTCGGCCGCGGCGCTGGTGGCGTTTGCATTCGGCGTCCGTTGGCTCGCGCTGGCCACCGGCGCGGCGCTCATGCATGGATTGCAGCTGGTGGCCGTCGCGATCGTCGCTCAGGCGGTGATCTCCATGGCGCGCACCTTCTGCCGGGGTGTTGCGCGGGCCGCGATCGCCCTCGCAGCGCTGCTGCTGGTGCTCGCATCCGGCTCGGCGAGCGCGCAGATCGCCGCCATCGCCGCCGGCGGCGTCGCGGGGCTCGTTATGTGTCGGGACGCCGCGGCGCCTGCGGGCGGGGAGCTGCCGACGCCCGTCTCGCGTGCGGCGGCGGTTGCGGCACTCGTGGTGTTCGGGCTGCTGCTGCTCGGGCTCCCGGCATTGCGGGCGGCGACCGGATCGCAGAGCGCCGCATTCCTCGAGGCGTTCTACCGCTCGGGTGCGCTGGTGTTCGGCGGCGGCCACGTGGTGCTGCCGCTCCTGCGCGACGCCGTGGTTGCTCCCGGGTGGGTGAGCGACGATGCCTTCCTGAGCGGCTACGGCGCCGCACAGGCGGTCCCCGGGCCGCTGTTTAGCTTCGCGGCCTACCTGGGCGCGGTGGTGCACGTCGGCCCCCGGGGCATTGCGGGAGCGGCATTGGCACTCGCCGCGATCTACCTTCCGGGGCTGCTGCTGCTCGTCGGGGCACTGCCGCTGTGGCGGTCGCTGAAGCACGCGCGCCATGCACCGGCGCTCGTCGCTGGCGTGCACGCAGCGGTGGTGGGGCTCCTGGCTGCCGCGCTCTACACGCCGGTGTGGACCACCGCCGTGCATACGCGTGCCGACTTTGCCGTGGCGGCGCTCGGCCTGGTGCTGCTCGTGGCCTTCAGGATGCCGCCGCTGGTCGTCGTGGCGACCGGCGCGCTCGGCGGCCTCGCCCTCGGCGCGCTGCACGCCTGAGCGCTCGGCAGCGCCCGCGGCTTCAGAGCTGTGCGCGCGTGAGCCGCACCTGCATCTCGCGCATGCGGTAGTCGATGATGAGCACGTCGAAGGATCCGAGCAGATCCATGCCGAGCAGCAGCACCGGCTTGTCGGTCATGTGCCAGTGCTGAAACAGGTACATGTCGCCGAAAATGATGTGCACACCGTTGATGGTGAGGCTCCCCATCTGGATCTGCGGTGCGGGGAGACTGTCGCCGGATTGCACATCGAGCGTCACCCCCTCGATGTCCGCCTTGTTGACCAGCCGCGGCGGACGGCGCGTCAGCGCTTCGCGCAGCGGCAGGTTCCCCACGGTCCCCTGGGCGCCGGTATCGATGATGGCCTTGCAGTGAATGCCTCCGACCTTGATGTCGGCGATCGGCAGGCCTTCCAGCAGCTTGAACTGCACGACGCTGAAGCCGATTTTCGCCGGGTCGCCGTGGGAGCGCGAGATCTGCAGCCGGTCGCGGGTGAAGTCGGCCACGATCCGTTTGCCCTGCAGCCCCTCAGGTCCCAGCACCCCCTGCGCGCCGCCGAAGACGTCGGCGACCACGGGCAGTGTCGTCGGCCCGAGCAGCAGCTCTCCCACCTCCATGCTGTGGACGGCGATCGTCGGCACTACGGCCGAGCCGGTGAACCCGGTGACCACGATGGCCGAGGAGACCGACGGGTTGCCGAGCGCGGCGGCGGTGGAGGGAATCACCGCCGAATGAGTGGCGCCGGTATCGAGCACCAGCCGGAACGGTCCCTTGCCATCGATGAACACCGGCGCCCAAATACGGCCGATCCGGTCGCGGGTCGTGCGCGCCACGTAGCGCGGCTCGGCACCCTGCACGACGATCTCTGATGGCGGCGTCTCGGTGCCCGGTGCCGCGGGCGCGGTTGTGCCGGGCGCGGCCGTGCCCGGCGTCGCCGGGGGCGTGCCGGTCGAGGGCGATGAGGCGGGCGAAGCGAGCGGCGCTGCTGTTGGCGAGGGCGTCGGGGCCGGCTGGGACTGAGCCGCCGCCGCGTCGAGCGCCAGCAGCAATCCAAGCAGCGGAGCGAGCAGAGCCGTCAGGCGCGGTGGGTTCACGCTCGACAGTAGACCATGGTGGGTCACGCAGCTCCAGAGACGGCGGCAACGCCTCGGCGCACGCCCCGCGCGCCGTGCCGCTACCGGCTGCGGCGTGCAATCGGCAATACTTGGCAGTTGGACACACTCGAGGAGTCGAGTTCAGATGACGCGCGCCGCGCCCACGCGGGACACGAGCACACCACCGGGAGCGACGCCGGGCGGCGCGCCGCCGTCGGCAGCCGCGCTCACTCATCTCGACCGGCTCGAGGCCGAGAGCATCCATATCCTTCGCGAGGTCGTCGCCGAGTGCGACAAGCCGGTGATGCTGTACTCGGTCGGCAAGGACAGCGCGGTGATGCTGCAGCTTGCGGTCAAGGCGTTCTATCCCGCGCCGCCGCCGTTCCCGCTGCTGCACGTCGATACCACCTGGAAATTCCGCGCCATGTACGAGTTCCGCGACCTGACTGCGAAGCGGCTCGGCATGCAGCTGCTGGTGCACGTCAATCGGGAGGGCCTCGCCCGGGGCATCAGCCCGGTCACCCATGGCTCGCAGGTGCATACCGACGTCATGAAGACCCAGGCGCTGCGCCAGGCGCTCGACGCTTACGGCTTCGATGCCGCCTGCGGCGGCGCGCGGCGCGACGAGGAAAAGAGCCGCGCCAAGGAACGCGTGTTCTCGTTCCGCTCCGCGCAGCACACCTGGGAGCCCCGCCAGCAGCGTCCCGAGCTCTGGTCGCTGTATAACGCGCGCAAGAAGCCGGGCGAGAGCCTGCGGGTGTTTCCGCTGTCGAACTGGACCGAGCTCGACGTCTGGCAGTACATCGACCGCGAGAGCATTGCGGTCGTGCCGCTGTACTTCGCCGCCGAGCGGGCGGTGGTGGAGCGCGACGGTGCGCTCATCATGGTCGACGATGAGCGGCTGCCGCTCAGGCCGGGCGAGCGGCCGATGCTCAAGAGGGTGCGCTTCCGCACGCTCGGCTGCTATCCCCTCACCGGCGCCATCGAGAGCAACGCCGACACGGTCGCCGCCATCATCACCGAGATGCTCAGCACCACGAGCTCGGAGCGCGCCGGCCGCAGCATCGACCATGACGCGGCCGCTTCCATGGAGAAGAAGAAGCGCGAGGGCTATTTCTGATGCCGCCGGCCGTGCCCGACCGAGCCTCGACCGCCGCCCTGGCGGCGCACGACGCCAAGAGCCTGCTGCGCTTCATCACCTGCGGCTCGGTCGACGACGGCAAGTCGACGCTCATCGGGCGGCTGCTGTACGAGGCGAAGCTGGTCTACGACGACCAGCTCGCCGCCCTCGCGCAGGACTCGCGCCGCTTCGGCACCCGCGGCGCGGAGCTGGACTTTGCGCTGCTGGTCGACGGGCTGTCGGCCGAGCGCGAGCAGGGCATCACGATCGACGTGGCGTATCGCTACTTCGCCACCGCCAGGCGCAAGTTCATCGTCGCCGACACGCCGGGACATGAGCAGTACACGCGCAACATGGTGACCGGCGCCTCGACGGCCGAGTTGGCGGTGATCCTCATCGACGCCCGCAAGGGCGTGCTCACCCAGACGCGCCGCCACAGCTACCTGGTGCGCCTGCTCGGCATCACGCGCGTGGTGCTGGCGGTCAACAAGATGGACCTGGTGGGTTACGCGCGCGCCACCTTCGAGGCGCTGGTCGAGGAGTACCGCGCTCTCGGGGCGCGCATCGGACTCACCGACGTGACGCCCATCCCGCTGTCGGCGGTGGACGGCGACAACGTCACGCAGCGCAGCACCCGCATGCCCTGGTACGAGGGTCCGACGCTGCTCGCGCACCTCGAGAGCGTCGCCGTGGACGCCGCGCCCGTCACCGCGCCGTTCCGCCTGCCGGTGCAGTGGGTGAACCGCCGCAACGCCGATTTCCGCGGCTTCTGCGGCCAGATCGTCAGCGGCAGCGTGCGGCCGGGCGAGCGCGTGCGCGTGCTGCCCAGCGGGCGCGAGACCGTAGTGGCACGCATCGTGACCGCCGACGGCGATCGCGACCTGGCCGTAGCCGGGCAGTCGGTCACCCTCACCCTGGGCGCCGAGATCGACGTCGCGCGCGGCGATGTGATCGCCGCCGCGGCCGCCGCGCCGCAGGTCGCCGACCAGTTCGAGGCGACGATCGTGTGGCTGCACGATGAGCCGATGTTGCAAGGGCGTTCGTACCTGATGAAGTGCGCCGCGCGCACCGTCGGGGCGACAATCATGCCGCTCAAGCACCGCATCAACGTCAACACGCTCGAGCACACCGCCGCCGAGCGGCTCGAGCTCAACGACATCGGCGTGTGCGAGCTGGAGCTCGATCAGCCGATCGCTTTCGAGCCATACGCGCGCAGCCGCGAGCTCGGCGGCTTCATTCTCATCGACCGCCTGAGCAACGCCACGGTGGGCGCGGGGCTCATTCACTTTGCGCTGCGCCGCTCGCAGAACGTGCACTGGCAGGCGCTCGATGTGGACAAGGAGCTGCGCGCGCGGCAGAAGGGTCAGCGGGCCTGCGTGCTGTGGCTCACCGGACTCTCGGGGGCCGGCAAGTCGACCATCGCCAACCTGATCGAGAAGCAGCTCACCAGCGCCGGGCGCCACACCTATCTGCTCGACGGCGACAACGTGCGCCACGGGCTCACCAAGGACCTGGGGTTCGCCGCGCAGGATCGCGTCGAGAACATCCGGCGCGTGGCCGAGGTCTCGCGCCTCATGGTCGATGCGGGCCTGATCGTGCTGGTGTCGTTCATCTCGCCGTTCCGCGCCGAGCGGCGTATGGCACGTGCGCTGTTCGAGCCCGGGGAGTTCATCGAGGTATTCGTCGACACCCCGCTCGCGGTCGCCGAGGAGCGCGACGCCAAGGGCCTGTACCGCAAGGCACGCCGCGGCGAGCTCAAGAACTTCACCGGCATCGATTCACCTTACGAGGCGCCGGAGCACCCTGAGATCCGCATTGATACCACGGCGTTCAGCGCCGCGCAGGCCGCCGAGCTGGTCGTAGCGCACCTCAGGCGCGCGGGAGTGACGGGGGAAAGATGAGCGCCGCCGCGCGCGCACCGCTCGCCGAGCGCGTCGCGTTGATCGCACGCGCGGCGGGACGCGAGATCCTCGACGTCTACGCACAGGCTGCGGCCGTGTCGCAACCCAAGGCCGATCACTCGCCGCTCACGGCGGCGGACCTGCGCTCGCAGCGGCTGATCGCGGGGGCGCTCGGCGCCCTGACAGCCGACGTGCCGCTGCTGTCGGAGGAAGGCGCGCGCCCGGCTTACGCCGAGCGCTCGCGCTGGGCGCACTACTGGCTGGTGGACCCGCTCGACGGAACGCGCGAGTTCCTGTCCCGCAACGGCGAGTTCACCGTGAACATCGCGCTCATCGAGGCGCACACGCCGGTGCTGGGAGTCGTGCATGTGCCGGTGACGGACACCACCTACACGGGGATCCCGGGGGAGGGGGCCTGGCGGCAGGTGGGGAGCGGGGCGCGGCAGGCGGTGCACGCGGCGGCGCGTGCCGCTGATCCGGTGCGCGTGGTCGGCAGCCGCTCCCACCGTGGCGACTCGCTCGGGCAGTTTCTCGCGCGTCTCGGCCCCCACGAGCTCAAGCCCGTCGGCAGCTCGCTCAAGCTGTGCATGATTGCGGAAGGGACGGCGGACGTTTACCCGCGTCTCGGGCCGACCAGCGAGTGGGATACGGCGGCGGCACACGCGGTGGTGACGGCGGCGGGCGGCGTGGTCGTGCAGCTCGACGGCCGGCCGCTCGAATACAACACCCGCGAGGAGCTCCTCAACGGGTTCTTCGTCGCCTACGGCGATCGGCAGCGCGACTGGCTCACGCTGCTGCGCTGAGGCAGTCGCTGATCAGTACTTGAAGGTTGAGAGCAGCAGACTCGTCTCGGTCTGCGAGATCCCCTCGATGAGGCGGATACGCGCCAGCACGCGGTCGAAGGCCTCGAGACTGTCGGCGCGCAGCTCCGCGACGATGTCCCAGCGTCCGTTGGTGCTATAGAGCGAGGCCACGGCGGGCTCACCGCGCAGCGAGCGGATCACGGCGTCGACCTGGTTGCCCTCGACTGCGACCGTGGTGAAGGCGCGGATGCGCTGCTCTTCCACGTCGGGCTTCAGACGCACCGTGTAGCCGACGATGGTGCCGCGGGCGAGCAGCCGTGCCATCCGGTTCTGCACCGTGCCCCGGGCGACGTGCAGCGCCTTGGCGAGCGCTGCGACCGAGGCGCGGGCGTCGTTGCGCAGCAGGGCGATGAGCTGGCGGTCGAGGTCATCCACAGCACAAAAATAGCACAAAACGACAGAAGTGACTGTCGTATTGATCTATTGAATGCATAAAAGTAGCAGAGTTCTGTCTTTATTTTAGTCTCCGGGCCCGTGACTATGGCGTTCTAAACCCTTGGAGCAGGCCATGGTCGATTTCATCGGCATCGAACGCGTCCGGGAGCTGGTGGCCCGTCGGGGCACGGCGCGCTTCATCGAGGAGCTGGCGGCGGAGATCGAGAGCGATTTCCGGCGTTGGGATAGCTTCGAGAAGTCGCCCCGTCACGCGACTCACTCGGGCGTCGGCGTGATCGAGCTCATGCCTGCCTGCGACGGACGGCTGTACGCCTTCAAGTACGTCAACGGTCATCCGCAGAACACGGCGGTGGGACTGCTCACCGTGACGGCCTTCGGCGTGCTCGCGGATGTCCAGACCGGCTACCCGCTGCTGCTCTCGGAGCTCACGCTCACGACCGCGCTGCGCACCGCGGCCACCTCCGCGCTCGCCGCGCGGCACATGGCCCGTCCTGACAGCCGCGTAATGGCCCTCATCGGCAACGGCGCGCAGAGCGAGTTCCAGACCATCGCCTTCCATCAGCTGCTCGGGATCCGTGAGCTGCGCCTGTTCGACACCGACGCCGCGGCCACGGACAAGCTGGTGCGCAATCTCGCCCGGCTGCGCCTGCCGGAACTCGAGGTGCTGTGCTGTGGGTCGACGGCCGCCGCGGTCGTCGGCGCCGACATCGTCACCACGGTCACCGCCGACAAGCGCAACGCCACCATCCTGACCCCCGCGATGATCGCCCCCGGGATGCACCTCAACGCCGTGGGCGGCGACTGCCCGGGCAAGACCGAGCTGCACGCCGACATCCTGCGGCGCGCGGATGCGCGCGTGGTGGTGGAGTTCGAGCCGCAGTCGCGCATTGAGGGCGAGATCCAGCAGCTGCCGCCGACCTTCCCGATTATCGAGCTGAGTGAGGTGCTCGCGGCGCGCGTGCCGGGGCGCGCGAGCGCTGCCGAGGTCACGATCTTCGACTCGGTCGGCTTCGCGCTCGAGGATTTCGCCGCGCTGCGCTATCTGATGCGCATTCACCAGGAGGAGCGGGGCAGCGGACGCCAGATCGACCTGGTACCGGATCTCGAGGACCCGAAGGACCTGTTCGCGCTGCTGGCTGCACAGCCCGCGAAGCGCGCGGCCGCGGGAGTGGCGGCGTGAGCACACCGCGCACGGTGGGCCTCATCGGCGCACCCACCGACGTGGGAGCGGCGGATCGTGGCGCTTCCATGGGACCGGAGGCGCTGCGCGTCGCGGGGCTCGCGGCCGCGCTGCGCCAACGCGAGCTCGAAGTCGTGGACTGCGGCAATCTCAACGGCCCGGGCAACCCTTACGAGCCGCCGCGCGGCGGCTACCGGCACCTCGAGCAGGTGGTGCGCTGGAACGAGCTGGTGCACGAGGCCGTGTACGGGCAGCTGCGCGCCAGGGCGCTGCCGATCCTCCTGGGGGGCGATCACTCGCTCGCCATCGGCTCGATCAGCGCGGTGGCGCGGTACTGTCGCGAGCAGGGACGCAAGCTCCGTGTGCTGTGGCTGGATGCGCACGCGGATTTCAACACCTGCGAGCTGTCCCCGAGCGGCAACGTCCACGGCATGCCGGTAGCAGTGCTGTGCGGCTTCGGTCCCGCCGCGCTCACCCGGATCGGCGGACGCACGCCTGTCATCGACCCGTCGTGGGTGCGCCAGATCGGTATCCGCAGCGTCGATGCCGGCGAGAAGCGCTTCGTCCACGAACAGGGGCTCGACGTCTTCGACATGCGCTACGTGGATGAGATGGGCATGCGCGCCACCCTGGAGCAGGCGCTCGCCGGGCTCGACCACGACACGCACCTGCACGTGAGCTTCGACGTCGACTTCCTCGATCCGCAGATCGCTCCGGGCGTCGGCACGCGGGTGCCGGGCGGGCCGACCTACCGCGAGGCGCAGCTGTGCATGGAGATGCTCGCCGACACGCACCGCCTGGGCTCGCTCGATGTCGTCGAGCTCAATCCGGCGTGGGACGAGCACAACAAGACCGCCGTGCTGGCCGTCGACCTGATCGAATCGCTGTTCGGCAAGAGCACGCTGGTGCGCCGGCCGGTGTGGCCGCAGGTCAGAGCGGAGCGTGCGGCTGCCGCAGCTTGTGCAGACTGAAGCCGGGCACCGAAGCGACCCTGACATGGGCGCCACCGGCGGCGGGCGGGTCAACCTCAGCGCCGCTTGGCGCGGGCTGCGCGGAAAGCGCACACTGCCGCAAAATAAGCAGTCCCCGCGACGGGACTAAAGGTGAGCAAGCCATGGCGGAGAGCGTCTACAAGATCGTCGAGCTGGTCGGTACCAGCACCGAGTCCTGGGAGAAGGCGGCCGCGGCCGCGGTGAGTCAGGCCGCCAAGAGCCTGCGGGACCTGCGCATCGTCGAGGTCAAGCAGCTCGACATGCACGTGGCGGGCGGCAAGGTGCGTGCCTACCGCGCCCGCGTCAACGTGTCCTTCAAGTTCGAGAGCAGCAAGAAGTAACCCGCGGGTGCGCTGCCGGCGGCGCG
Organism: uncultured Gammaproteobacteria bacterium; assembly: GCA_963804465.1. Taxonomy (GTDB): domain Bacteria; phylum Pseudomonadota; class Gammaproteobacteria; order Steroidobacterales; family Steroidobacteraceae; genus 13-2-20CM-66-19. The sequence goes on along the minus strand of CAWDQL010000016.1, from coordinate 77,776 downwards.
CCGCCGGCACGCTTCAGGAAGGTGCCCGCTGTGTGGCGCGACGCAGCGCCGCGCGCGCCAGCAGGCGCGTGGAATCGAGGGTCGGGAGCGGCGAGTTGCCGTCGTCGATGATCAGCGGAATCTCGGTGCAGCCGAGCACCACGGCGTCGCAGCCGGCCTCCCGCATGCGCGCGATGACGCCCTGGAAGTAAGCGACCGCCTCGGGCCGGAACACCCCGCACACCAGCTCCTCGAAGATGATGCGGTTGATCTCGGCGCGCTCCGCGGGCTGCGGGCGCTCGAACCTGAGTCCCCGCGCGCGCAGCGTCTCCGGGTACACCTCGCTGTCGACCAGATAGCGCGTACCGGTGATCCCTAAAGTGCGAAAGCCGCGCTCTGCCGCCGCCGCCGCCACCACCTCGGCGATGTGCAGCCACGGGAGGGGCGAGCGCCGCACGACCCATGGAAACGCCTGGTGCAGGGTGTTGTCCGGACAGATGAGAAAGTCAGCGCCGGCGCGCGCCAGCTTGTGCGCCGAGGACAACATGAGCTCGCCCACGCCCGGCCAGTCGTCGCTGTCGATCGAGCGCATGTAGCGGGCGAGGGAATGGTTGTGGAGCGACACCTCGGGATGGTCCAGGGCGCCGAGGAACTGCGCGCCCTCGAGACAGACGGTGCGGTAGCAGAGCGCCGCGCCCTCGGCAGAGCAGGCCACAATGCCGATGTGCTGCGGCATGCGTCGATCTTAACCGGGCCGGCCGGTTGCGCACGAGCGCCGGTGTGGTGCCCGGGGCGGTCCGCGGGTCACAATGCGTACCCCGCCCCGCAACCGAGGGCTCGCCGCGCATGCCCCGACTCATTCGCTGGATGATCCTCTGCGGCGCGGCGCCCCTCGGCATACTGGCCGGCCTGGCGCGGGCGGACGTCGCACTCGACTACCCGCCGGCTGCGCGCGGTCCGGTCGTCGATGACTATCACGGCACGAAGGTGGCCGACCCCTACCGCTGGCTGGAGGAGCTGGACTCGCCGGCCACGCGCGCCTGGACCACGGCGCAGGCGAAGCTCACCGAGAGCTACCTGTCCGCAATCCCGCAGCGCGCGCGGCTGCACAAGCGCCTGGCCGCGCTGTACGACTATGCCTCCTTCGGCATCCCCTTTCGCGCCGGGGGCCGCTACTTCTATACACACAACGGCGGGCGAGAGGACCAGAGCCTGCTTTACTCGAGCCCCAGCCTGGCCGCATCCGCCACGGTGGCGCTCGATCCGAACACTCTTCCCGGTTCCGCAGTCGTCAACGCCGAGAGCGGCTACGTCGCGAGCCGCGACGGGCGCCTGCTCGCCTACGGCGTCTCGAGCGGCGGGTCCGACTGGATCGAATGGCACATCCGCGATCTCTCGAGCCAGCGGGATCTCCCGGACGTGCTGCGCTTCACCAAGTACTACGCGCCGGTATTCACCACCGACGCCAAGGGCCTCTTCTACAGCGCCTTCCCCGCGCCGCAGCCCGGCGCGGAGCTCAGCACGCGCGATCTCGACGATGCCATCTACTACCACGCGCTTGGCACGCCGGCGGCGGCCGACCGGCGCGTGCTCTACGACGGCGCGCACCCCGACTGGCAGTACCAGCCGCATCTGTCGGAGGACGGGCGCTGGCTCCTCGTCGCCGCCGGCGAGGGGGAGGTCGGGGACAAGGGGCGCGAGAACCTCTACCTGCTCGATCTCCAGGCGCGCGAAGGCAAGGCCGTGACGCTCGTCGAGGGCTTCGATGCCGGCTACGACTACGTCGGCTCGGACGCCGGGCGGCTGTACCTGCTCACGACGCTCGTCGCTCCGAACGGCCGCGTCATCGCGATCGATCCGGCCGATCCCGCCCGGGCCAACTGGCGTACGGTGATCGCGCAGGGGACCGATGCGCTCGATCTCACCGAGAGATCGGTGACCCTGGTCGATCATCAGCTGATCGTCCGCAGTCTGCACGACGCGCACAATCGCGTCGCTCGCTACGGGCTCGAGGGCACGCTGCGCGGCGAGATCGCGTTGCCGGGACCGGGAACCGCGCATGGCTTCGGCGGCCGTGCCGACGATGCCGAGACCTTCTACTCCTTCAGCGACCTGATCACCCCGCCGACGATCTACCGCTACGACCTCACGAGTGGCCGCAGCACGCGCTGGCGCTCACCGCAGGTCGCGTTCGATCCCGGCGTCTTCGAAGAGCGGCAGGTGTTCTACGCTGCGAAGGACGGCACGCGCGTGCCCATGCTGCTCGCCCACCGCAAGGGGCTGAAGCTCGAGGCCGACAACCCGCTGCTGCTCTACGGCTACGGCGGCTTCGGGGTCGCCAACCTGCCGACCTTCAGCCCGGCGCGCATCGCCTGGCTGGAGATGGGCGGGGTATTCGCGCTGGCGAACATCCGCGGCGGCGGCGAATACGGCGAGGACTGGCACCGGCAGGCGATCCGCAGCCACCGCCAGGTGGCCTTCGACGACTTCATTGCCGCGGCCGAGTGGCTCATCGCGCAGCACTACACTTCGACGCCGCACCTCGCGATCTACGGCCGCTCGAACGGCGGCCTGCTGGTCGGCGCCTGCATGACGCAGCGGCCGGATCTCTACGGCGCGGTCATCGCCGGGGTGGGCGTCATGGACATGCTGCGCTTCAACCGGTTCGGGCAGGGCGCAGGCTGGGAGGGGGACTTCGGCTCGCCCGACGACCCGCAGGAGTTCAAGGCGCTGTACGCCTATTCGCCGCTGCACAATGTGCGCGCCGGCGTGTCCTACCCCGCCACCCTCATCATCACCGGTGATCACGATACGCGGGTGATGCCGGCGCACTCCTTCAAGTTCGCCGCGGCGCTGCAGGCGGCGCAGGCCGGCCGCGCGCCAGTGCTGCTCGACCTCGAGCTCAACTCCGGCCACGGCGGCAGCGAGACGGTGAGCCGCGCGATTGCGATCAACGCCGACATCTACGCCTTCCTGGCGCGTAGTCTCGGCATGCAGGGCCGCTGACCTATGATGCAGGCCATGGCGACGCCCGCAGCGCAGCCCGGCCCGAGGTCCTGGACGACGCGCCGGGAGGACAAGGCACGCCGGCTCGCGGGCGTTGCCGCATACGTCGACGGCAAGCTGGTGCGGCGCGCGGACATCGTGGCGGTGCTGCAGGCGCTGCTGCGCGCCGGCGATCGCGTCGCGCTCGAGGGCAACAACCAGAAGCAGGCGGATTTCCTGTCGCGATCGCTGGTCGAGGTGGATCCGAAGGAGATCCACGACCTGCACATGCTGATCTCCGCGATCACCCGCCCGGAGCACCTCACGCTGTTCGAGCGCGGCATCGCCCGCCGGGTGGACTTCGCCTACGCCGGCCCGCAGAGCCTGCGGGTCGCACAGCTGCTCGAGGACGGCAAGCTCGAGATCGGCGCCATTCACACCTACGTCGAGCTGTACGCGCGCATGTTCGTCGACCTGACACCGCACGTGGTGCTGGTGTGCGCGGAGAAGGCCGACCTCGCCGGCAACCTCTATACAGGGCCCAACACCGAGGAGACACCGACGCTCATCGAGGCGGCGGCCTTTCGCCACGGCATCGTGCTGGTGCAGGTGAATGAAGTTGTCGATCGGTTGCCGCGAGTGGATGTGCCTGGGTCCTGGGTCGATCTGATCGTGCCCGCCGACCGTCCGTTCGCGATCGAGCCGCTGTTCACGCGCGACCCGCGGCAGATCAACGAGCTGCAGGTGCTGATGGGGATGCTGGTGATCCGCGGCATCTACGAGCGGCACGCCGTGACCGCGCTCAATCACGGCATCGGCTTCGACACCGCGGCCATCGAGCTGCTGCTTCCCACCTACGGCGCCGCGCTCGGGCTCAAGGGCAGGATCTGCCGCAACTGGGTACTGAACCCGCACCCGACCCTGATCCCCGCCATCGAAAGCGGCTGGGTCGAGAGCGTGCACTGCTTCGGGGGCGAGGTGGGCATGGAAGACTACGTGCGCGCCCGTCCCGACGTGTTCTTCGTCGGCGGCGACGGCAGCCTGCGCTCGAACCGCGTGCTGTGCCAGCTCGCCGGGCAATACGGCGTCGATCTGTTCATCGGCTCGACGCTGCAGATGGACGCCGACGCCAACTCCTCCACCGTGACGCTCGGGCGGCTCACCGGCTACGGTGGTGCTCCCAACATGGGACACGATCCGCACGGCCGCCGCCACAGCAGCCCGTCGTGGCTCAGCCTGATCACGGCCGACGGGCCCATCGTGCGCGGCCGCAAGCTCGTGGTGCAGCTGGTCGAGACTTTCAACCGCGGCGGCGTGCCGGCGCTGGTCGAGTCGCTGGAGGCGGTGCAGGTCGGCAAGGACAGCGGCTTCGCCCTAGCGCCGGTGATGATCTACGGCGACGACGTGAGTCACGTGGTGAGCGAGGAGGGCATTGCCTATCTCTACAAGGCGCAGGGGCTGGAGGAGCGCCGCGCGGCGCTCGCAGCCATCGCCGGCGCGACGGTCATCGGCCGGCGCGCGCAGCCCGCACGCACCGCGAGCCTGCGGGCGCGCGGCGTGGTGGCCTACCCCGAGGACCTCGGCGTGCGTCGCGCCGAAGCCCGCCGCTCGCTGCTCGCCGCACGCAGCATCGAGGACCTGATGGCCTGGTCGGACGGGCTGTACAAGCCGCCGCCGCGCTTTCGCAGCTGGTAGCCCATGGGTGAGGCGCTCAAGCCGGTCGCGAGACTCAAGCGCCACGGCGCACGGGAGCGGGCCGCGGTGCTCGCCGAGCGTGCGGTGCGCGCCTTGATCCTCGAGGCGATGCTCACGCCGAAGCCCGGCCTGGTCGACCAGCGCGGGCCGGGCGCACATCGTGATCTCAACCTCGCGCTGCTGCTGCGCTCGGCACGCGCGCTGCGGGGCAGCTTCCGCCACATGGCGCTCGCGGCAGCCGCCGGCACGGTCGACGTGCCACTGCGCGAGAGTCTCGGCGCACTCGGCCGCCGCGGCGAGCTCGCGATGCTCGCGGCCACTGGGGGGAGCAACGCGCACCGCGGCGCGATCTGGGTGCTCGGTCTTCTGGTCGCCGCGCTCGCGCTCCGCGGCGGCGACGCGCCGCCGGAGGAGGTGGCCGCAACCGCGGCGCGTCTGGCACGCCTGCCCGACCGCCATGCGCCCGCGCCCGACAGCAACGGCGCGCGCGCCTGCCGCAGGTTCGGCGTGGCGGGTGCGCGCGGCGAGGCGGCGGCGGCCTTTCCGCACGTGCTCCGTGTCGGTCTGCCGGCACTCAGGGCCGCACGCCGGCGCGGCGTGGGCGAGACCTGCGCGCAGCTCGATACGCTCATGGCGATCATGTCGAGTCTCGATGACACGTGCCTCCTGCACCGCGGCGGCTGGGCCGCGGTCCACAGCGCGCGCAGCGGCGCGCGGGCGGTGCTGGCTCTCGGCGGCAGCTCGACGGCGGCGGGCAGAGTGGCGCTGCTTGAGCTCGATGCGGAGCTGCTGCGCCGCAATGCCTCTCCGGGGGGCTGCGCGGATCTGCTCGCCGCGTGCCTTCTCATCGAGGGCGCCACCGCATGACACAGCGCCCCAACCCCGAGGACACAGATCCATGGAACGCCTGAGCTTCAGCTTCCCGGCGCACGAATCAGTGGCCCGCCGCGTGCACGTGGGTGTCGTCGGATCGGGAGACCTGGAGGTGCTCCTCGAGCCCTCGCCGGACGGCCAGGCGCACATCGTCGTCAACACCAGCGTCGATGGATTCGGTGCCGTGTGGCAGCACGTGCTCGATCGGTTCTTCAGCCGCTTCCAGGGCGCGGCGGCCATCGAGATCAACGATTTCGGCGCCACGCCCGGCGTCGCGCTGCTACGGCTCGAGCAGGCGGCGGAGGCGCTGGCTTGACGAGCGCCACGGGCGAGCGCGAGCGCTTCCTCGCGCGGCACAGCTTCATCGAGCTCACGGCCCGCGAGCGTGCGCGCGCGGTTCTCGATCCCGCAACTTTCCGCGAGCTGCTCGGGCCGTTCGAGCGCCTCAAGTCGCCGTGGCTGCCGCAACAGGGCATCGTGGCGCAGGCCGACGACGGCGTGGTGATCGCGCGCGGAACACTCGATGGCCACGCGGCCGTGGTCGCCTCGATCGAAGGCGCTTACCAGGGCGGCAGCATCGGCGAGGTCTCCGGGGCGAAAGTCGCGGGCGCGCTCGAGCTCGCACTGCGCGACTGCGAGCGCGGCCGGCCGGTGCGGCCGGTGCTGCTGCTCGAGACCGGCGGCGTACGGTTGCAGGAGGCGAACCTCGGGCTGGCCGCAATCGCAGACATCCAGGCAGCCATTGTCGCGCTACGCCGGCACGTACCGGTGGTCGCGGTGGTGGCCGGGATCGTCGGCTGCTTCGGCGGCATGTCGCTCGCGGCGGCGCTCTGCAGCCGCCTCATCCTGACCCGCCAGGCACGGCTTGGCATGAACGGACCGGAGGTCATCGAGCAGGAGGCCGGGCTCGAGGAGCTCGACGCCGGCGACCGCGCGCTCGTCTGGAGCCTCATGGGGGGCGAGCAGCGCCACGCCACCGGCTTCGCCGACGTGCTGGTGGAAGACGATACCGAGGCGATCGCCGCGGAGGTGCGTCGCGGGTTCGCCGCCGCACGCAGCGCGCGCAGCGAACAGGTAGAGCGCCTGAGCGCGCGGCTCGCGGCGATCGATGCCGGGCATCCGCCCGAGCCGGCGGCGCTGCGCGCGTTGTGGAGCCAGGGGGATGACAAGTGAGCACGGCGGAGCCACTCGCTGGGCACGGCCTGCGCTGGCTCGAGGCGCTCACCGGTCAGGGCGGGCTGCTCGCCGAACCGCCGCGCACGGTACGGGTGGCGGATGCGCCGCTGGGGGCTGAAGTCGCGCGCTTCATCGCGGTCGTGCCTGACGCCGACAACCGTTTCCCGCGCGCGCGCCGCGGCGAGGTCGGGCTCGATGAGGCGCTGGCGCTGGCGCGCGAGGTGCGCCGGACGCTCGCAGACGATCAGGGCACGCGGCCGCGCCCGATCGTGGCCATCGTCGATGTCAGCAGTCAGGCGTACGGGGTCCGCGAGGAGCTGCTCGGTATCCATCTCGCGGGCGCCGCCGCAGTGGACGCTTACGCCAGCGCCCGCCTCGCCGGGCATCCGGTGATCGCGCTGCTGGTGGGCAAGGCCATCTCGGGGGGCTTTCTGTGTCACGGCTACCAGGCCAACCGGATCCTGGCGCTCGATTCGCCCGAGGTGCAGGTGCACGCGATGAGCAAGCAGTCGGCCGCACGCGTCACGCGGCGCACCGTGGAGGAGCTCGATGCGCTCGGCACGCGCATCGCGCCGCTGGCTCACGACGTCCGCTCGTTCGCGAGTCTCGGGCTCGTGCAGCGGTTGATCAGCGGGGTCAACGCCGACGCGCCGGGACTTGAGGATATCGATCGCGTGCGTGCCGAGCTCAGCGCCGCGGTGGCCGACGCGCGCGCCGGCCCGAACGACCTGAGCGTGCGGCTCACCACGGCGGCCGCGCTCACCGGCCGGCGCGCATCCGTCGCCGTGCGGCAGCGCCTCGCGGAGCAGTGGGATGGAGCGTGAGCTGCACACACATGCGCTGTTGCGCATCGCGAACGGCCGTTCGCTCGAGGGCACGGCGGCGCTGCCGGCGTGGGCCTGGGCGGCGCTGCGCCGCGCTCCCTGGGTGGTCGTGCGGCGTGCCGGCGGGCACGACGGCCTGATACCGGTCGGCGTGCGCGGCTCACGACGGAGCGAGCGGCTCGCCGCCTGGCTGCACAGCTCAGCGGTGCTCGAATGTCTGACGCCGCTCGAGCTGGCGGCGCGGCGTGACTGGCTGACGCGTGCGCGCCGGGTACGGCTGCCGGCGCTTGCCGCGCTCGAGGGCGTCGAGTCGGTCATGCGCGAGCAGGGGCTCGCCGGCGCCTGGGGCCCGTGCGGGAGCGTGGCTTTCGAGCTCGCAAGCGGGGTGGCGACGGCGACGGCGGAGAGCGATCTCGATCTGATGGTGCAGCCGCGCCAGCCGCTGTCGGAGGCCGCGGCGCGCCGGTTGCTGGCCGCGCTCGAGAGGCTCGCGGTGCGCGCGGACGTGCTGCTCGAGCTGCCGCCCGGCGCGGTGGCGCTCGCCGAATACGCCGCGGCGCCTGGGCCGCTCTTGCTACGCACGCCCGACGGACCGCGCCTGGTGCGCGACCCCTGGACCGCGACGGGCGCCGCGCCCTGATGCGGCGGGCGCTGCTTTTTCCCGGGCAGGGGACCCACACGGCGGGATTCCTGAGCCGGCTGCCGCCGCATCCGGCGGTGCGTGCAACGCTCGCCGAGGCAAGCGACTCACTCGGGCAGGACCTCGGGCAGCTCGACAGCGCCGCGGCGCTCGAATCCACCGCCGCGGTGCAGCTCACCACGGTCATCGCCGGCGTCGCGATGGCCCGCGCGCTTGCCGCCGAGGGACTCGAGGCGGACGCGGTCGCGGGGCTGTCGGTGGGCGCGTTCGCCGCCGCGGTCATGTGCGGGGCACTGCCATTTCCCGAGGCGCTGAGGCTCGTCGGGCTGCGCGGCGCGGCGATGGCGCAGGCCGTCACCGGCGGCCATGGCATGACCGCGATCATCGGCCTCTCCGAGCGCGATGCGCGCTCGCTGATCACCCGGGTCGCGAGCCGCGTACCGCTCTACCTCGCGAGCGTCAACAGCCCGCGCGAGGTGGTGGTCTCGGGCTCCGATGCGGCACTCAGCCTCGCGGCGGACGAAGCGCGCGCGGCCGGCGCCGCCACCCGGCGGCTGCGTCTCTCGACGCCGTCGCATTGTCCGCTCATGGACGGGGTGTCCGCGCGGCTGCGCGAGGCGTTGCCGGGACTCGCGCTCGCTCGCCCGCGCGTCCCCTACGTCAGCAATCACCGCGCCCGCCTGGCAGGTGAAGCGGCCGAGGTCGCGGAGGATCTGATTCTCAACGTGTCGCGCACCGTGCGCTGGCACGACTCGATGACGCTGCTCTACGAACACGGTTGCCGGGTGTTCATCGAGACGCCGCCCGGCGCGGTGCTCAGCAATCTGCTGCAGGAGTGGTTTCCGGAGGCGCGCGCGCTGGCGCTGGAGGCAGTGCCGCTCGGCACGGCAGTGGCGCTGGCACGCGCCTAGGTACGGCGCAGCGGCCGCCAGGCGGCCAGCTCGCCGACGATCCCGCGGCGGAACGACAGCACGCAGGCGACGAAGATCGCGCCGATGATGGCGGTGACCCAGCCGCCGACCACATCCGACAGGTACTGCTCGAGCGTCACCACGACCGCCGCACCGACCACCGGGCCGAAGAACGTGCCGGTGCCGCCGAGCAGCGTCATCAGGATCACCTCGCCCGAGGTCGACTGCTGCACGTCCGAGAGCGTGACGAAGCCGAACACCAGGGCCTTGAGTGAGCCGGCGAGACCGGCGAGCGTCGCCGACAGCACGAACGCGAGCAGCTTGTAGCGGTTGATCTCGTAGCCGAGCGAGATGGCGCGCGGCTCGTTGTCGCGGATCGCCTTCAGCACCTGACCGAAGGGCGAGTGCACCACGCGGCGGATGAACAGGTACACCGCGACGAACACGGCGAGCACCACGTAGTACAGCACCAGGTCGGACTTGAGCGGCAGGATGCCGAGCAGGCTGCCGCGCGGTACGCCCTGCAGCCCGTTCTCGCCGCCGGTGAACGGGGCCTCGAGGCACACGAAATACACCAGCTGCGCGAGCGCCAGCGTGATCATTGCGAAGTAGATGCCCTGGCGGCGGATCGCCAGCGCGCCGACGGCGAGCCCGAGGAGCGCGGCCACGACCACGCCGGCGAGGATCGCCGCGAGCGGACCCCAGCCGTGCGCCGTCACCAGCCAGCCGGTGGCGTAGGCGGCGGAGCCGAAGAACGCGGCGTGGCCGAAGGACAGCATGCGGCCGAAGCCGAGCAGCAGATTGTAGGCGCAGGCGAACATCGCCAGGCACAGCAGCTGCATCATGAAGACCGGATAGATGCCGAGCAGCGGCACGCACAGCGCGAACAGGCCGAGGAGCGCATAGAGGATGACGGTGGCGCGCATGCCATCAGTCCCGGCCGAAGAGTCCCGCGGGCCTCAGGACCAGCACCAGCGCCATGATGACGAACACCACGATGTTGGAGGCTTCCGGATAGATGACCTTGGTGAAGCCCTCCACCACCCCGAGCACCAGCCCGGCGACGATCGAGCCGAGGATCGATCCCATACCGCCGATCACCACCACGGCGAACACCACGATGACGAGCGAGCTGCCCATGTGCGAATTGACCAGCACGATGGGCGAGGCCAGCACCCCGGCGAGCGCCGCGAGCGCCACCCCGCCGCCGAAGGTGGCCGCCACCAGCAGCGGCACGTTGACGCCGAAGGCCTGCAGCAGCGGGGCGTTCTCCCGCGCGGCGCGCAAGGTGGCGCCGAGCCGGGTGCGCTCGATGACGTACCAGGTGCTGAAGCACACGATGAGCGACACCGCGATCACCCAAGCGCGGTACAGCGGCAGAAACATGAAGCCGAGGTTGACCCCGCCGGCGAGCGCCGACGGAACCGGATAGGACTCCCCGCTGGCGCCGAACACCTGGTTGAGCGAGCCCTCGGCGATGAGTGCGAGGCCGAAGGTCAGCAGCAGCCCGTACAGCGGGTCGAGCTGGTACATATGACGCAGAAACAGCCGCTCGACCACGATGCCGATCACCCCTACCGCGAGCGGCGCCAGCACCAGTGCCACCCAGTAGTTGATGCCGAACAGCTGCAGGCCGAGCAGGGCGGCAAATGCACCCAGGGTATAGAAGGCGCCGTGGGCGAAGTTGACCACGCCGAGAAGCCCAAAGATCACCGCAAGACCGAGGCTCAGCATCGCGTAGAACGAGCCGTTGACCAGCCCGAGCATCAGCTGGCCGAGGATCACGGCCACCGGGATGCCGAATACGCTCGTCACGCGCGGGTGGCGCCGTGCACGGGCGGCCTCAGGCCGGCACTCACTATTTCGGCGCGGGTGCGAGCGGGCACAGTCCGGTGACCGGGCCGAAGGCCTCCTCACCGGTCATGCGCTTGACCACCTTGTAATAGTCCCACGGGTACTTGGATTCCTGCGGGGTCTTGACTTGCATGACGTACATCTCGTGGACCATGACTCCGTCGGTGCGGATGTAGCCGCCCTTGGCGAACATGTCGTTGATCTTCGTTTTCTTCAGCTCCGCCATGACCTTGTCGGAATCCGTGCTGCCGGCGGCCTTGACCGCCTTCAGATAGGTCAGGGTGGCCGAATAGACCCCCGCCTGGTCCATGGTGGGCTCACGGTTGATCTTGGCGAAGAAGCGCTTGGAGAAGGCGCGGGTTTCGGGGCTCAGGTCCCAGTAGAACCCGGTGGTGAGATACAGCCCCTGGGCGGTCGCCAGGGTGAGGCTGTTGATGTCGGTGATGAAGGCGAGCAGCGCCGCGGGCTTCATCGTCTTGGTGATGCCGAACTCGTTGGCGGCCTTCAAAGAGTTGCTGAAGTCGGCGCCGGCGTTGGCGAGCCCGAGGACCTGCGCGCCCGAGCCCTGTGCCTGCAGCAGGAATGAGGAGAAGTCCGCCGAGCCCAGCGGCACACGCACCGCGCCGAGGTTCTTGCCGCCATGGCCTTCGACCACCTTGGAGGCGGCGTCCTGCAGCTGTGTGCCGAAGGCATAGTCGGCGGTCAGGTAGAACCAGGTCTTGCCGCCGGCGGCGAGCACCGCAGTGGCGGTGCCGTTGGCGAGCGAGGTCGTGTCGTACACGTAGTGCACCGTGTAGGCGGTGCAGTCCTGGTTGGTGAGTGAGGCGCCGGCTGCGCCGATGACGAAGAACGGCACTTTCTTCACGCCAGCCACCTTCGACATGGCGATGTTGACGCCGGTGTTGGAGCCACCGAGCAGCACGTTGAGGCCGTTCTGATCGGCCCACTCGCGGAACTTGGCGGCGCCGATGTCGGGCTTGTTCTGGTGGTCGGCGCTCAGCAGCACGATCTTCCTGCCGAGCACGGTATCGCCGAAGTCGGCGATCGCCATCCTGATGGCTTCGACCCCCGCGGCGCCTTCGACGTCCGCGTACACGCCCGACATGTCGTCGAGGTCGCCGATCACCACCTCATCGGCAGCCAGTACACGGCCGCCGGCCGTGACGGCGAGCGCCGCAGCCGTCGCAAGGGTCAGGATCCGCAGTTTCATGGTTGTTCTCCTCGAGTTGATCTTTCGGCGTCACACGCCCAGGTAACGGTGCAGCATCGGCATATTGTCCTGCAGTTCGCTCGCGGCGAAACCCCCGACCATCCGGCCGCGCTCCATGATGTAGAAGCGATCGGCGAGCGGCGCGGCGAAGCGGAAGCTCTGCTCCGCCATGACGATCGTGTAACCCTGCTCGCGCAGCCGCTGGATGGTGCGCCCGAGGGCCTGCACGATCACCGGGGCGAGGCCCTCGGAGATCTCATCCAGCAGCAACAGCCGCGCGCCGGTGCGCAGGATCCGCGCCAGCGCCAGCATCTGCTGCTCACCCCCGGAGAGATTGGTCCCCCGGCTCGCGCGCCGCTCCTTCAGGTTGGGAAACATAGCGTAGATCTCGTCCACTGACATGCCCCCCGGGGCCACCGGCGGGGGCAGCAGCAGATTCTCCTCGGTCGAGAGGCTGGCGTAGATGCCGCGCTCCTCGGGGCAGTAGCCGATACCGAGCCCGGCGATGCGATGCGGCGGCAGGCCGATGGTCTCGCGACCGTTGACCCGCACCGAGCCTGAGCGGTTACCCACGAGCCCGAGCAGCGCCTTCAGCGTGGTGGTGCGCCCGGCGCCGTTGCGGCCGAGGAGCGTCACCACCTCGCCGCGCTCGACGTGGCAGTCGACGCCGTGCAGCACGTGCGACTCGCCGTAGTAGGCCTGCAGGCCGGCGATGCGCAGCACCTCCTCGGCCATCAGTGCCGGGTCCCGAGCTCGTTGTCGGCGGAACCCATGTAGGCCTCCAGCACCTGCGGGTTGCGCGACACCTCGGCGTAGGTGCCGCTGGCGATGATCTGGCCGCGCTGCAGGACCGTGATGGTATCGGCGATCCGTGCCACCACCCGCATGTTGTGCTCCACCATGAGCACGGTGCGATTGGCCGCGGCCTGGCGGATCAGGGTGGTGACACGGTCGACGTCCTCGTGGCCCATCCCCTGTGTCGGCTCATCGAGCAGCAGCAGCTCCGGGTCCATGGCGAGCGTGGTGGCGATCTCGAGCGCCCGCTTGCGCCCATAGGGCAGCTCGACGGCGACCGTGGCGGCGAACGCCGCCAGGTCCACCAGCTCGAGCAGCTGGCGCGCCCGGGCATCGAGCACCGTGAGCGTCGACTCGTGCTTCCAGAAGTGCCACGAGGTCCCGAGCGAGCGCTGCAGCGCGATGCGCACATTCTCGAGCGCCGTGAGGTGCAGGAACACCGCCGACAGCTGAAAGGAGCGCACCATGCCGCGGCGTGCGACCTGTGCGGGCTTCTCGAGGGTGATGTCGGTGCCGCGGTAGATGATCTCGCCGCGCGTCGGGATCATGAACTTGGTGAGTAGGTTGAAAAAGGTGGTCTTGCCGGCGCCGTTCGGCCCGATCAGGGCATGGATGTGGCCGCGGCGCACCTGCAGGTCGACGTTGCTCACGGCGAGGAAGCCGCTGAACTCCTTGCTGAGTCCGCGGGTCTCGAGAATGTAATCCTCGGCGGCAGGGGGCGCTGCAGCTGCCATGTTTGTTCCAGAGGCTATTTTCCGGGCAGCATCCCGACGATAGTAGTATGCATCGGGTGACCCGTCAGCGGAAAATGGCCGCCCCGCTGTACCGCCCGCTCGCGCCGCCGCGCTCGGAGGGGCCGGACAGGTCCGCGCTGGAGGCCATCTGGGAGGCGGTGTGCGCGATCCCGCGCGGCCGGGTGGCCACCTACGGAGCCGTAGCGCGCGCTGCCGGCCTGCCGGGCCGCGCACGCCAGGCCGGATTCGCGCTGCGGGTGGCCGAGGAGTCCCTCAACCTCCCCTGGCATCGCGTGGTCGGCGCCGGGGGCCGCATCGCCTTTCCGCCGGGCTCGAGGGCGCATCGCGAGCAGTCGCGGCGACTGCGTGCGGAGGGCATCAGCGTGCAGCGCGGGCGCGTGGCGCGCGCGGCGCTCACCGACCTCGGTGAGCTCTAGGCGCGCTGCTCACCAGCCGTTGTACTCGAGGCCGATGAGATCAACGACCCTGGGTGAGCCCGGGGCCGAGCGGGCGACGGCCTCGGCCGTGTCGCGTTGCAGGTCGGTGGCCACCAGGCCACTCAGATAGACGACTCCGTCCAGCACCCGCACGTCCACTTCGTTGGGAGCGAGCAGCTCGGTGTGCTGCGCGATTCGGGCGCGCACCTGCGCCGCGAGCTGCGCATCGCCCGGGCATCCGGAGCCGCACTTTTGCCACACGCGGTACGCGGCGCATCCCGACAGGGAGCCGGCGATGCCGCTCAGGAGGAGGTAAATGACGAGCCGGGGCACACTGATGGCTGACAACGGGGAACGCACGGGGTTCAGCCTGATACGATAGCGCGGCAGGGGGGCTCGCAGCGATGGAAACCTCGCCACTCGCAGGCTGGGACAACTTCTACGTCATCGTCGGCTCATCAGCCGGCGGCCTCACGGGTCTCACCTTCGTCGTCATTGCGCTGGTGCGGGACACGATGCGCGGGGCCCCGGCGAGCGGTCTCGGCGCCTTCGTGACTCCGACGATCGTGCACTTCTGCGGCGTGCTGGCGCTCGCCGCGTTCCTGAGCGTGCCGCACCAGCACCTGGCGACCCTGAGTGGCGGGCTGGCGGTGGCGGGAATTGCCGGACTCCTCTACGGCAGAAACATCGCCACCCACATGCGTGGGCACAGGGGCAAATACATCCCGGTGCGTGAGGACTGGATCTTCAACGTCATCCTGCCGACGCTTGCGTATGGGGTGCTGCTCATCATGGCGATCCTGCTGTGGTACTACCCCACTGAGGCCCTGTGTGGTGTCGCGGCGGCTACGCTCGGGCTGCTGCTGGTCGGCATTCGCAACGCCTGGGACATCGCGGTGTTTATGGCGGTCTCCCGGGCGGGTGGGGCGGATACGCCGGGGGATGGGGGCTAAAGCGTGGCCGATATCATCCACGAGCTCACGGTCAAGTCGGTTCCGGCGCGGGTGTTTCACTCGATGGCGACGCCCCAGGGCCTGACGCAATGGTGGGCGCAAAGCTGCACCGGCAAGGCCCACGAGGGCGCGGAGTACCTGCTCGGCTTCGGCCCGGAGTACCAGTGGCGGGGCCGGGTGACGCACTACGTGCCAGACGCGCAGTTCGAGCTCGAGATCACCACAGCACATCCGGACTGGACGAATACGCGGGTCGGCTGCGAGCTGCGGCCGGAGGGACGGGAGTCGACCCGGGTGCGCTTCTATCACATCGGCTGGCCGGCGGAGAACGAGCACTGGCGCGTGTCGTGCTACTGCTGGGCGATGTATCTGCGGGTCATGCGCCGTTTTCTCGAGCACGGCGAGGTCGTGCCCTACGAGCGGCGTCTCGAGGTGTGAGTCATAAAAAAGAAGGGTAGCAAATGAACAGGAGATTCATCATCGCCTGGATCGTCGTGCTGATCGCCTGGTTCCTCGGCAGCTTCGTCGTGCACGGCGTGCTGTTGAGCGCCGACTACATGGCGCTCGGCCCGTTGTTCAGAACGCCGGCGGACTCGCAGCGGTATTTTCCGCTCATGATCCTCGCGCACGTGATGCTTGCGGGCGCGTTCGTGTGGATCTATGCGCGCGGCGTCGAATCGAAGCCGTGGCTCGGGCAGGGGGTGCGCTTCGGAATCGCCGTGGCTTTCCTCACCTCGATCCCGACCTACCTCATCTACTTCGTGGTCGAGCCCATGCCGGGCGGTGTCGTGGTCAGGCAGATCATCTTCGACACCGTGCTGATCGTCATTCTCGGCGCGATCACCGGCTGGCTGTACCGCGACGGCAAGGCGGCTTAAGGCGACAGAAATTCCTTCAGGGTCGGCAGGTACTGAGGGAATGCGCTGACGTCGTTGTGCGTCGCGCCGGCCACCAGCACCGAGTGGCGCAGCGGCGGCGCAATGGCCGCGGCGAGGGCGTCGGAGCGCGCCCGCGGTACCACCTCGTCGTGCTCGGCGACTACCAGCAGGATCGGCGCTCTCACGGCGCCGATGCGTGCGCGCGAGTCGTAGCGGTCGCGCAGCAGCCAGCGGACCGGGAAGGCGCCGAAGTGATCCGCGGCGACGTTGGCGATACTGTCATAGGGGGTAACGAGAATCAGTCGCTCCACCGGTCGCTGGGCGGCGAGTGCCACCGCGATGCCGCTGCCGAGGCTGCGGCCGATGACGGCTACGCGACCGTGGCGGGTTGCCACGAAGTCGTAGACGGCCAGCGCATCAGCGATCAGCGCCGCTTCCGACGGACGGCCGGTACTGCCTCCATAGCCGCGGTAGTTGACGAGACAGACCGCCCGCTGCGGGAAGGCAGCGTCGAAATCAGCGACGCTCGCGCCCACGTCCTCGGCGTTGCCGCCGAAGTAGAGGATCGCGGCCTGCGCGTCCGCATGCAGCTCCCAGAGCTTCAGGGTGGCCTCGGAGGACCTGAGTTGCACAACGCGGGCACCGGCACGCGCCACCTCCCGGGTCGGCAGATAGAGCAGTCGGTCCTGCGCGAGGTATAGCAACAGGCAGATCAGTCCATAGGTAGTGATGACGACCGCGCCCGCGTAGAGCACCACTCGCATGGCTGCCGCCGTCAGGGAACGAGCACCACGCGGCCGGTCACCGCGCCGCGTTTGAGGTCGGCGAGGGCGCTCTCGGCCGCGGCGAGCGGGCGGCGCGCGATCGGGATCGGTTGCACGCGACCGGCGCGCACCAGCGACATCATTTCGTGCGTCTGCGCGAGCGTTCCGGTGTTGGAGCCGAGGATCGAGATGCCGCGCAGCGGGATGCTCGGCAGCGCCAGCTGCAGCGAGCCGCCGAACAGCCCGACGATGACGATCTTGCCGCCACGGCGCACCACGCGGTTCGCGAGCGTCGCACTCTGCTCGGAGCCGACGAAGTCGACCACCGCGCTCGCGCCCTGGCCGGTGTCGGCGCGGATCCGCTCGACCGCCCGCGCGTCGGCGGGGTCGTAGGCCGCAGCCGCGCCCAGAGCGAGCGCCGCCTCACGCCGACCGGGGTCGATGTCCGCGACCAGCGGACCGCTGGCGTGCAGCGCGCGGGCAAACTGAATGCCCATCATGCCGACACCGCCGCAGCCGATGACGAGCAGCGCATCGCCCGCCGCGAGGCTGCCGACTTTCTTCAGCGCCGCGAACGCCGTCAGACCCGAGCACATGCAGGCGGCCGCGAGCGCCGGCTCGGCCGCTCCATACTCGATCAGGTAGCGCGGGTGCGGGACGAGGACATGAGTCGCGTAGCCGCCCGGGCAGCCGCTCGAGCAGCCGAGCTGCCGCGTCTCGCCGAGGCACAGGTTTTCCTCGCCGCGCGCGCAGGCGCTGCAGTGACCGCAGCCGATCCAGGGAAACACCGCATAGCGGCCACCGATGGGCAGGGCGCCGGCCGCGCTACCGGCTGCCACGACCTCACCTTCGATCTCGTGCCCCAGTACGTGCGGGAGTGAGAGCTTCGAGCGCAGACGCTGTCCGCCGCCCATGTCGAACGAGCCCTCGCGCAGGTGCACGTCGGTATGGCAGACGCCGCAGTGGCGCACCTCGATGAGCACCTCGGTACCTGTCGGCACCGGCGTCGCCCCCGAAAGCTCCGCGAGCCCGGCGCCGAATTCCCGTACGACATAACTTTTCATGTTGCCGCTCCCGTGACCGTCATCAAATCGTCGCAAATCTTAGGCCTAATCGTCATCCGGGCCACCGGAGTCGAACCCACATGACAGCCAGCAGGAGCTGCCCTGACGACCGAACAGACCCCACCTACAATCCATTCTCAATGTCCGACGCGACCCTCGACGGCAGCACCCGCTGGCTCATAAAAATAGTCGAACTCGTCTCGGGCCGGCGCAGCCTGCAGGCGAAATACGAGCACTGCCGCGCGAGCGCAGCCGATGAGGCCTGCTTCTGGAACGAGGCGGTGCGCATCATCGGCATCCACGTCGAGCTCGATCGCAAATCGATCGGCAACATTCCGCCGACCGGTCCGCTGGTGATCGTCGCGAACCACCCGTTCGGGGTGGTCGACGGGTTTCTGCTGTGCTGGCTCGTGAGCCAGGTGCGGCAGGACTTCAGGATCATGCTCAACGGCGTACGCAGCGTCCCGGAGATGGCGGCTCACTCGATCATGCTCGATCTGTCCGGCAGCCGCGAGGCTCAGCGCACCAACGCGGCGGGACGCATCGAGGCGCGCCGCACGCTCGAGCAGGGCGGGGTGCTCATCATCTTTCCCGCCGGCGGCATCTCGACCTCACCCGACCGATGGGGCCGCATGACCGCCATGGACGCCCACTGGCATCCATTCGTGGCGCAGGTGCTGACCCGGGCCCAGGCACAGGTTCTGCCCGTATGGTTCGCCGGCCAGAACGGCCGGCTGTTCCAGATCGTCAGTCACTTCAGCCTGGTGCTGCGCTGGGGTCTGCTGATCGGCGAGAACCTGCGGCGCCTGCGCAAGCCGATCCGTCTGGTCGTCGGCGAGCCGATCCCTTACGAGACGCTGCCGCTGCATCTCGACCGCTCGGCGCTGGCGCGCGAGCTGTGCCACCGGTGCTATGCGCTCGGCGGGATCGACGCCTCGGTCCCGGGGCTGATCGGCGACTGGCCGGCGCCGCTGCGGCCGAAGCCGCCGAAGACACGGGCGCGCCTGCCAGCGTTCCTGCGCTTCCTGCCGCGCCCGCGCATGAAAGAGAGTCTCGCCCGGCGCTAGCTGCGCACCACCGGGCCGCCGGCTGCCTTCCAGGCGGCGATCCCGCCGTGCAGATGGCACGCTGAGGACAGCCCCGCCTCCTGCGCCGCCTGCACCGCCATCGCCGAGCGCTCGCCGAACGCGCAGTAGAAGAGCAGCCGCTTGCCGCTGGAGCTGGCGAGCGTGTGCAGCATGCCGCCGGCGCAGGTGCTGGCCTCGAGTGTCGGGTAGGGCACGTGGAGCGATCCCGCGATGCTGCCATGGCGCTCGCGCTCGGCGCGCTCGCGCAGGTCGATCAGCAATACCTCGCTCTGCCCGACCAGAACGAGCGCCTCCTCGGCGGTCCGCGCCCAGCCGCGCTGTGCGATCAGCTCCTGCTGCAGGCCCACCTTCATGTTGGCCGGCACCGCCACGTCCATCATCTTCGGGCTGGCGAGCTTCAGCTTCCCCATCAGCTCCACGTACTCGTCGACGCACTTCACCTGCAGGCGCGGATTGCAGCGACGCTCCTCGCCGATCGTGCTCATGGTATCGCCCTTGTAGTCGTGCCCCGGAAACACCAGCGTTTCTTCCGGCAGCGCGAGCAGCCGGCCGAAGATCGACTGGTACTGGAGGCGGGCATCGCCGTTCTGGAAGTCGGTGCGACCCGTGCCGCGGATGAGGAGCGTGTCGCCGGTGAACACCCGGTCCGCCATGCGGAAGCAATAGGAGTCGTCCGTGTGACCGGGTGTGTACAGAGCCTCGAGCTCCACGCCTTCGACCTCGAGGCGGTCGCCGTCGGCGACGCGCATCGACACCACGTCCACCCGGCTGCGCTCGCCCATCACCGTGATGCAGTGAGTACGGTCGCGCAGCGCGCCGAGTCCGGTGATGTGGTCGGCGTGCAGGTGCGTATCGACGGCCTTCACCAGCTTCAGATCGAGCTCGCACAGCAGCTGCAGATAGCGATCGACCTTGTCGAGCACCGGGTCGATGAACAGCGCCTCGCCGCCGCGCCGGCCGGCGAGCAGGTAGCTGTAGGTGCTCGAGGCAGTGTCGAACAGCTGCCGGAAGATCACGCGCGTCCCCGCGCCCGCGCTTACGAGCGCGGCTGCGGCACGATGCGGATGTAGGGTCGCGGCGCCTTCCAGCCGTCGGGATAGATCTTCCTGGCCTCGTCGTTCGACACCGAGCCGGCGATGATGACGTCCTCGCCCTGCTTCCAGTTCACCGGCGTCGCCACCCGGTGCCTGGCGGTGAGCTGCAGCGAGTCGATGACGCGCAGCACCTCATCGAAGTTGCGACCGGTGCTCATCGGGTAGACCAGGATCAGCTTGATCTTCTTATCGGGGCCGACGACGAATACATTGCGCACCGTCTGGTTGTCGGCGGGCGTGCGCTGCGCGGGATCGCCGGAGGCACTTGCCGGGAGCATGCCGTAGAGCTTCGACACCGACAGGTCGGGGTCGCCGATCATCGGATAGTTCACCGCGAAGCCCTGCGTCTCCTTGATGTCGTTTTCCCATTTCGAGTGGCTGTCGACCGGGTCGACGCTCAGCCCGATGATCTTGACGTTTCTCTTATCGAACTCTGGCTTGATCTTGGCCATATAGCCGAGCTCGGTGGTGCACACCGGGGTGAAGTCCTTGGGGTGCGAGAACAGCACGCACCAGGAGTCGCCGATCCAGTCGTGGAAGCGAATCCGGCCTTGGGTCGTATCGGCCTCAAAGTCCGGAGCCAGATCGCCAATCCTGAGAGTCATCGTTGCCTCCTCAGCGGACCGAACGGCGGCCCGCGCTCATGTCGCGGCTGGATCGGAGCGCCAAATGTAGTCGCTGCGCGTCCGGGATGCGAGTGGCGCCCCGGGAGCGGGAACCGACGCGCTCTTGAGGTGTCCCGAGCGAAGGATGTGACCCGGCTCACGAATCTGCAACGCGCGCAGCCGATTTCACTTAGTGCCGCGCTGCCGCGGCTGAAAACCGAGAGGTACGGAAAGTCGCGGGAATTCAAATCATGCACATTCATAGGGACATGTTCGGCTACGCCAATGGTGAATACGCTCGCCCGAGGGACAGGCGGCGAGCGGGAGCAGGTACATGATGAACCTCTTCGCTCTGGCAGTCTTCGCGACGATGGACGATGCGGCCATCACCGCGCTGAAACATGCGGCCGCCGTATGCGACCCGCGCTATGAGTGCGGCGGCGTCGTGCGGCGGGTGCCGGGCGGCTTCGAGGCGTCCCCGCTCATCAGCTCCAAGAAGCCCTTCGGTGTCGACCTCGGGGAGTTCTACGGTCCCGACGTGGTCGCCGATTTCCACACCCACATCTGCTCGATCCACAACGTGGCGTTCGCGGATTTCTTCTCGCCCGCGGATGCGATGGCCAACCAGGGGCTGCACACCGTCGGCTACATGCTGAGCCGCTGCGACTGGAACATCCGCCGCTATGACCCGACGCAGGACGAGCGCGACGACGAGGAAGTCGACTTCCGCAGCGGCCGCGTCATCTACCTGACGTGCGGTCACATCGTCGGCTGGGTGCCGTCCACGCCCGAGGAGAGAGGCTGGGTCGAAGCCACCGTCGTACGCCGCACCGGCAAGCCGCTCGCGCTCAAGCTGAGCGTGCACCACTGAGGGCGCCAAACCCCGCACGATGAGCCGACGGCGTGGTGCCGACCTGCCGGCGGAAGTGATGGCGGAACGATTCCGGCGGATGCGTGATGCGGCTAGGCGCGCCGCCATCATCAAAAGTCGACGCTACCCATAAGACAAAGCAAATGCAGTTGCCGCCGCGTGCGGCACGCCGTAGCGTGTATAAGCAGGCGGACGGGTTCCGCCGCCAATCCATAAGCCCATACTCGGCGGAGACCGTGATGCAGCGCCGCATTGCCGGACGAAATTTCCTGTTCGTTCCCGGGCCGACGAACGTACCGGATCGAGTACAACGCGCCATGCTCGTGGCGATGGAGGACCATCGCTCCTCCAAATTCCCGGAGCTTTCGATGAGCGTCCTCGGCGACCTGAGGAAGGTCTTCAAGACCGCCAGCGGCCAGGCATTCATCTTTCCCTCCTCCGGCACCGGTGCCTGGGAAGCCGCGCTCACCAACACCCTGTCGCCGGGCGACAAGGTGCTGGCCGCGCGCTTCGGGCAGTTCTCGCATCTGTGGATCGACATGGCACAGCGCCTTGGCTACGACGTCGAGGCGCTGGATGTCGAGTGGGGCGAGGGGATACCGCTCGGGCGCTACGAGGAGATCCTGCGCGCCGACCAGCGGCACCAGATCAAGGCGGTACTGGCGTGCCACAACGAGACCGCCACCGGTGTCACCAGCGACATCGCCGGGGTGCGCCGCGCACTCGATGCCGCGAATCACCCGGCGCTGCTGTACGTGGACGCGGTGAGCTCGCTCGCCAGCATCGACTTCTGCATGGACGACTGGCGCGTCGATCTCGCGGTCAGCGGCTCGCAGAAGGGACTCATGCTGCCGGCGGGCCTGGGGATTCTCGGCGTGAGTCACAAGGCGCTGGCGGCGATCCCGCAGGCGAGGTCGCGGCGCTGCTACTTCGATTTCGCCGACATGATCAAGGCAAACGCGAGCGGCTACTTCCCCTATACGCCGGCGTTGCCGATGCTGTACGGGCTGCGCGAGTCGCTCAACATCATTTTCGAGGAAGGGCTGGAGGCGATCTTCGCCCGCCACCACTACCTCGCCGCGGGCGTGCGCGCGGCGATCACCAAGGGGTGGCGCCTTGAGCTGTGCGCGAAGGCGCCGCAGTGGTACTCGGACACCGTGAGCGCCATCGTCGTGCCCGAGAGCATCAACGCCGCGCACGTGATCGACGTGGCGTTCCGCCGCTACAACCTGGCGCTCGGCGCCGGGCTTTCCAAGGTGGCCGGCAAGGTGTTCCGCATCGGCCACCTGGGCGATCTCAACGAGCTGATGCTGATGGCCGCCATCGCCGGCGCCGAGATGGCCATGCTGGATGTCGGCATCGAAGTGACTCCCGGGAGCGGCGTCGCCGCCGCCTCCAACTACTGGCGCTCGCACGACTTGACGCCGCGCCAGAAGGTGAGTCGGGAGGAGCAGTTCTACGAGGCGCACTCCACCGGCTCGATTCAGGGCTGAGCCGACATGGCGCAGCGCATCGTGTTTCTCGACCGCGCCTCGCTCAAGGCGACCGTGCGGCGCCCGGCGTTCGCGCACAGCTGGCAGGAGTACGCCGCGACGCAGCCGGACGAGGCGGTGGAGCGGCTGCGCGACGCGACGATCGCCATTACCAACAAGGTGCCGCTGCGGGCCGCGGCGCTCGAGCGACTGCCGCAGCTCAGGATGATCGCCGTCGCCGCGACCGGCTATGACGTGATCGACATCGCCGCCAGCCGCGCCCGGGGCATTGCGGTGGCCAACATCCGCAACTACGCGGTGCACACGGTGCCCGAGCATGCGTTCGCGCTGATCACCGCGCTGCGGCGCAACCTGCTGGCGTACCGGGCGGACGTCGAGCGCGGCAGGTGGCAGCAGAGCGATCAGTTTTGTTTTCTCGATCACCCCATCCGTGATCTGCACGGGGCGATCCTCGGCATCGTCGGCGAGGGGGTGCTGGGGCAGGGAACCGCACACATCGGGCGCGGCTTCGGCATGCGCGTGCTGTTTGCCGACCACGCGCCGCCGAAGGCGCCTGGCGTCGAGTTCACGCCGCTCGAGGCGGTGCTGGAGGAGAGCGACGTCGTCTCGCTGCACGTCCCGCTGACCTCCGAGACGCGCAACATGATCGGCATCGAGCAGCTGCGGCGGATGAAGCGCACGGCGCTGCTCATCAACACCTCGCGCGGCGGACTCGTGGACGAGCGGGCGCTGGTGCAGGCGCTCAACGAGGGACTCATCGCCGGGGCAGGGTTCGATGTCCTCACGCAGGAGCCGCCGCGGGACGGCAACCCGCTGCTTGACCTCAGGCTGCCGAACTTCATTCTCACGCCGCACATCGCCTGGGCGAGCGACGACGCCATGCAGTCGCTCGCCGACCAGCTGATCGACAACATCGAAGCCTGGGCTGCGGGGCGCGCGCAGAATCTCGTGAGCTGAGACGATGAAGATCGCGATCGTCGGAGCCGGAGCCGTCGGCGGCTATGTGGGCGTCAAGCTGGCGCTCGCCGGTGAGGAAGTCACCTTCCTCGCCCGCGGCGCCAATCTCGAAGCGATTCGCAGCCGCGGCGTGAAGCTGATCATGAACGACGGCATCGAGCTCGTGGCGCACAACGTCAGGGCGACCGCCGACTACGCGGCCGCCGGCCCGCAGGACCTCGTCATGCTCGCCGTCAAGGCGCACCAGGTGGAGTCAGTCGCCCACGCGCTGCCGGGGCTATTCGGGCCGCACACCTCCGTCGTAACCATGCAGAACGGCATTCCCTACTGGTACTTCCACCGGCAGGCGGGTGCGTTCGAAGGCCGTTGCGTCACGGCCGTCGATCCGCGCGGCGTCTGCGTGCAGCAGATTCCGCCGGCGCGCGTCATCGGCTGCGTGGTCTATCCGGCCTCGGTTCTCGAGGCGCCCGGTATCATCCGCCACATCGAAGGCGACCGCTTCCCCGTCGGCGAGCTCGATGGCGCGGCGAGCGCGCGCGTGCAGGCCGTGTCCGCCTGTCTGACGCGCGCGGGCCTGCAGGCGCCGGTGCTGGATAACATCCGCGCGGAAATCTGGCTCAAGCTCTGGGGCAACATGACGTTCAATCCGATCAGCGCCCTGACGCGCGCGACGCTGAGCGAGATCTGCCAATACCCGCCGACCCGCAGCCTCGCGGGCGTCATGATGGTGGAGGCGCAGAGCGTGGCCAGCAAGCTCGGTATCACGTTCCGCGTGCCGATCGAGCGGCGCATCGCCGGTGCGGAGCGGGTCGGCAGGCACAAGACCTCCATGCTGCAGGACCTGGAGGCGGGGCGCGCGCTCGAGATCGATGCGCTGCTCGGCTCGGTTCTGGAGCTGGCACGCATGACGGAGACGCCTGTGCCGACCCTCGAGGCGGTGCACGCACTGACCACGCTGTTGGCGAGGCCGCTGCAGACCGGGGCCTGAGGCTCGGCGCCGGCGCAACGCATTGGCAGCCGCGTCAGCTCTTGCGTCCCAGCAGGCTGAACGCGTGCGTCCAGTGGTCGTGCCTGACACCGTAGAGCACCCACAGCATGGCCATCGCCTCCAGCAGCCGGCTGGCGCCGATCGCACCCGCGTCGATCGGCTCGCGCCAGCCGAAGCCCTTGAGGATCTCCGCCACCTCAGCTTTGGCCTGCGGGTCATCGCCAGCGATGAACATGTCGGGCGTGCCGTCCGGCAGACGCGGATGCACCATGTGCGCCGCGGTGACGGTGTTGAACGCCTTCACGACTTTCGATTGCGGCAGCAGGTGCTGCACCAGCTCCCCGGCCGAGCCCGCCTGGCCGATGGCAAAGGTCGGAACCTCAGCCGAGAAATCCAGCGGGTTGCTCGGATCGATGACCAGCTTGCCGGCGAAGTTATGCGCGCCGGCGGTGAGGATGCCGGCCTCCAGGCCGAGCCAGGGGAGGGCCAGTACTGCCAGGCTCCCGGCCGCCGCCGCCTCATCGGGGGAAGCGGCACGCGAGCCGCGCACCGCGCCGAGCGCGGCACGGGTCTTGCTGCTGTTCGCGTCACGTGTGCCGAAGACAACCTGGTATCCGAGCTCGGCGAATCCCTGGCCGAGTGTCGTTCCGACGACGCCGTTTCCCAGGATGGCGACGGTTTTCGAGGTGCGGTCTTCGGTTTTCATATGCGACCTCCGGACACGACTCGCCGCTTGCAACCGGCTGTTGGCTTAGGAGCCCGTGACCTCATATTAACCGTGATCGGCCCCGATGGCGCGCCGTCCCCTCGATGGCCTGAAAGCGCCGCTCCTTGCGCAGCGGATCGAGCAGCGGGTCGGTTCGCAGATGGCAGAGTCGCCGAGCGAGGCCTTGAGCTTCGCCAATACAGCGGCCGCGTAGCTAGAGCACCCCGTCGAGGTGATCGAGGTCGTTGATCACCCGCCAGTGGCCGCCACTCTTCTCGACGCGGGTACGCCATTCGTCCAGGCGCGTGAGGTACAGGCGCGGGTCGAAGTTGTCGCTGCGCAGCTTGGTCACGTTGAGCGCCACGACGTCGAAGCCCCTGAAGTCGAGCGGCACGTCGCGCACGTAGCCCTTGGCGAGATCCTCCTGCATATCCGAGAGGATGAGGATCTCCTTGCGGGCCGTGTGCTTCTCGTTCAGGAACTCGATCGCCTGCAGCAGCCCGCCGGTGATATCGGTGTACGGCGCGGGCCGTGCCTGATCGACGAACTTCTCTACGCGGCTCGCAAAGGCGCGCTTCTGCGCGTTGGCGGTGCTCGGGCGATCGTCGAAGGTCGCCTTGGCGATGATGTCCTTCTCGGTGAAGCTGCCGGTATCGATGCGGGCCACCGCGATCGAGTCGTCGGACTGCAGCCGTGTGAGCGCGTAGAGCGCGATCTGCTCCGCCTTGCCGACATTCCGGTTGTACGACCCGGAGGTGTCGACCAGCAGATAGACGCCGGTGTTATGCGCTTGCGGCCGAGCGCAGGCCGTCAGCGCGACGGCGATAGCGAGAAGCAGCAGTGCTCGCATCATGTCTGCGCCTCCTCCCATACGGACGCCTTGGCCGATGCCGCGGCGTTGGTCGCAGCGTGAGCTCCGCGCAACCGGGTCTCGATCCACAGCGGCACGAACAGCGGCAGGTCATACAGCCTGCAGGCGAGCGCGCCCAGGTGGCGGCAGCCGTTGCCCAGCAGCCGCAGCAGCAGCGCCAGCGCCTGCAGGATGGCGCTGCCGATCAGCCCGACGACGGTGCGCAGGGAGTGCACGAAGGTCTCGAGGGGAATTGCCACGAACACCAGCGCGAACGGCAGAACGAATCCCATCCCCATCTGCGCCGCGGTGGTGATCCACAGGTGCGGGTTCACCAGCGACGCGGCGCTATCGCCGCGCAGCAGCGCATTGGTCGCCATCTCGTCCAGCAGCAGCACCTCGCGCATGTAGGCGAGCCCCGCTTCGATGCTTGCCATGAGCAGCAGGATGAGGAAGGTGATGATCACCATGCGCACCCGTATCTTGTCCGACAGTGCGCCGATCACCGGAAACAAGCGCGTGATGCGCAGCGACTCCATGAGGAACAAGCCCATGGAAATCTCCACCATGATGATGACCAGCGCCGCAATGTCGGCGGTGCGATAGGCACCGATGAAGTTCGTGCCACCGACCATCTCGGCCATGGGGCGCGCGATCAGCGTGAAGTTCACCGCGGTGCCGGCGGTGGCCACCGCCAGTACCAGTGCCGACACGAAGAAGTAGACGATCGAGGAGGACGACAGCACCGACAGGGCGCGATCCTCACCGCGCACGATCGCCTCGTACTCCCCCATCTGGCGGTCGATGGTCTGGGAGCGGCCGATGACGCTGTCGACGCTCTTGTGAACGTGACCGAGCGCCTGCTGGATCAGACGCCAGTCGGGCATCATCCGCCGCAGCAGCGCGTGCCGTTGCGAGCTCGCCTTGCGATAGTCGTCCATGGCCTCGGCATGGGCCTTGACCATCGACTTGTGAATGTCCGAGAGGATCTCCGCGCCGGCGTTGCGGGCATCGAGATTGGCGACCACTTTGACCGCCTGAGCCCAGCCGGGCGCTTCCGGCGGAACCTCCGCGGCCTTCTCCTGATCCTCCTCGATGCGCTGGATGGCCTCGCTCAGCCGGCGATGCATGTCGGGATAGCCCGCCAGATCCCTGCGGACGGTGTCCGCGACGCGGGCGAACTCGCGTTCCACGATCCGCTCTTTCGCTTCGCGGCCCGCCGCGAGCAGTACCTCGCGGTTACGCGCGCTCAAGCGCTCGCGCGCGCGGATCACCGAGTGCGCCGCGACGCGCAAGCCCCGGGACAGTGCGCCGGCCGCTACCTGGATCGCCTGGTGGGCCGTGTCCCGCGCCAGGTACAGCGCGGCCACGAGCAGCATCAGCAGGATGACTGCCGAGACGGCCGGCCAGGGAGTAAACGTCAACAGGCTTTGCATTGACATGGATGTGCTCGCTTAGCGGCTGCGCAAACAGGTTGGGAGAAACGGGAGCGCACCTGCAGAGCCGCCCGCGGCAAGACCATCGGGGTACAGCGCCACGATCAGAGCGTTGCGCGCCTTGCACAGCGCGCCCTCGGTCCGTGAGCGGCAGGTGAACCACGTCGAGGCGTGGCGTTCATGCTGGCAACCCCGCTGTCGTAGGAAATTCCCTTAGACCGGTGGCTTTGCGACCCTTTCTTTCGAAAGGTGTGCCCTTACAGATGCGCGACTAGGGTGAGCGCGTTGAGGTGGCGGTGTCAACGGCCGCTTTATGTCAGCAGCAACCCGCCGCTGCGCTTTGTGCGCCGGGTCACAACTCGCGCAGATCGATTCGCGGGAGTCGCGCGTATCGCGGGCAACATAATGCAGGCGTTTGACGCACGCTAAGCCTCGCGCGCACCCTCGCTGCGTTGCTTGCGTGCGCACACGACGCACTCACTGGTCTCTTCCAGGGATGCCGGAGGAACCGCCATGCTCACCGCGCTGCTCAGCGAAGCGCGCATCTGGCCAGTCATCTGGCGGCGCAGACTCGAGTACTACTGGCACAGCGGCGCCAGGGGCCAGCTGGCGTTCGTGGCGGTGCTCACGGCGCTGCTGGTTGCAATGGCGGGCGCAGTCTGCTTTGCCTGTCTCGACGGCGTGCGCGCCGAGCCGGTGCGCATCGCAGCGATGCAATACGCAGAGACGCGGGCGCGCCGGCGCGCGGATGAGCTGCAGTGCCTCGCCGAGAACGTCTACTTCGAGGCGCGCGGCGAGCCCCTCGACGGTCAGTACGCGGTCGCCGAAGTCACCCTCAATCGCACCCGTGCGCAGAACTTCCCGCGCACGGTGTGTGCGGTGGTCCACGAGGCCCGCTGGGACCCGGCTCGCCGGCGCCACGTGGCGGACTTTTCCTGGACCGAGCTCGGCGCTCTGTCTGCGGAGGACGGGAGCGCCTGGAAGCAGGCGATGACGGTCGCGAGCGCGGTCTACGACGACGAGCACTCGCCGCTCGTGCCCGGGGCGTTGTTCTATCACGCGACCAGCGTGCGGCCGGACTGGGCGCGCAGCCGCCGCCCGGTGGCGACGATCGGCAATCACATCTTCTACCGCTGAGCATCGCGGTCGTACGCTCGACGCCGCGGAAACGGGCGTGCTAGCGTTGCGCGTGTGCACAGCGAGCGTGACGCCGGACTGATCCGCGCGGTGGGGCCCTGGGCGCTCGCCGCCGGTGCTGTCAGCATGATCGTCGGCGCCGGCATCTTCGCGGTGCCCGCGGCGCTCGCCGCGTGTGTCGGGCCGTACGCGCCGCTGGTTTTTCTCGCCTGCGGCGTGGCCGTCGGGGCGGTCGCCATCTGCTTCGCGGAAGGCGGCAGTCGCCTGCCTACGAGCGGCGGAGTCTACGGACTGATCGAGGCGGCGTTCGGCCCGCTGGTCGGTTACGTGGCCGGAACGCTGCTGTGGGTGGGTTGCGTGCTCGCCTGCGGCGGCGTCGCCGCCGCATTGGCCGATACGCTCAGCACCCTGGCGCCGGCGCGTCTCGCGGCGCCGCTGCATGCGGCGGTGATCATCGGCGTCATCGGCGCCGCGGCGCTCATCAACATCGGTGGAGTCACGCGAGGTGCGCGCCTGGTCGGCGTGATGACGGTAGCAAAGCTGCTGCCGCTGGTGGTGTTCGTCGTCGTCGGCGCCGGCGCAATCCACGGCGGCAACTTCTCGCAGACGGTACACACGGACGCGCACGGACTCGGGCGCGCGATCATTCTCGGCGTGTTCGCCTTCGTCGGTATGGAGACGCCGCTGTGCACGAGCGGCGAGGTGCTGCGGCCGAATCGCACCATTCCGCGCGCGCTGGCGATCGCGATGCTGTCGACGATAGTGCTGTACGTGGCCGTGCAGATCGTCGCCCAGGGCATCCTCGGGCCGGCGCTGCCCGATTCCAGGGCGGCGCTGGCGGATGCCATGGCCAGGATCCATCCGGCACTGCGGGCGCTGATGCTGGCCGGTGCGGCAATCTCCATGAGCGGCTACGTGGCGAGCGATATCCTCGGCAGCCCGCGGCAGTTATTTGCGTTTGCACGCGACGGGCTGCTGCCGCGCGCGCTCGGGCGGCTGCATCCTCGCAGTCATGCGCCGTCCGTCGCGATCGCCTGCTATGCGACGATCGCCGTGGTGCTGGCGCTCACGGCAAGCTTTGCCGAGCTGGCCGTGCTCTCGACGCTGGCGATTGCCGCGCTCTACGGCGCCGGCTGTGCCGCGGCGTGGGTGCTGGCGCGCCGGCGCACCGCCTTTGCGGGTCCGCCGCTGAACTTTCCGCTGCTCTGGGCCGCAACCGTACTCGGCCTCGTGAGCATGCTGGCGGTGATCGCGCTCGGCTCGAGCCAGGAGGTCTTTGGACTTGCGGTGCTGACTGGCGTCAGCGCGGCGGTCTACCTCGCGCAGACTCACGTTGTGCCGAGACTCTGGTCGGGGGGCAGACGCCCGTAAGCTGCTACTTGATCTCGACCTCGATGAAGCGGAACTCGTAGCTGCTGGCGTTGATCACGTTGTGGCTCACACCCGCCGGCCGGCTGTAGGAGACGCCCGCGGTCAACTGGGCCTCGCGCGTGCCGGCCGCTTCGATAAGGCGCAGCGTGCCGCTCGTCATCGGCACCACCACATAATCGTAGGCATGCACGTGCTGGCCGGTCTCGGCCCCGGGGGCGAAGGTCCACAGGGTGACTTTGACGCGCTGGTTGTCGATCTGAACGGTCGGCTGGGCTTGCACGGGCAGGTCCTCCTTCGGTGTTGCGCGCAGCAGTCTACCCAATGCCGCGCCGTGAAACCGCCGCTCACGACGCAGCCCGCCGCCGTGC
Source organism: uncultured Gammaproteobacteria bacterium (assembly GCA_963804465.1). Taxonomy (GTDB): domain Bacteria; phylum Pseudomonadota; class Gammaproteobacteria; order Steroidobacterales; family Steroidobacteraceae; genus 13-2-20CM-66-19. Next base: position 47,040 of record CAWDQL010000016.1, on the reverse strand, counting down.
TTGGAACCGGCAGCTGGAACGCGCTACTGTTCTGCGCAAGTCACCGGGGGCCAGCCGATGAGCGCAAAGATCCGTCGATGGCGAACCGATGGCGTGCGCATCATCCGCGCCGATGAGCTGGATGAGGCCACCGCGCAGACCTTGGGTATGCAGCGGCGCGCGGCCGTCACCACCGAGAAGACCGGCGCGCGCAAGCTCTGGGCCGGCACCGTGACGATCGATGCCAAGGCTAAGACCGGGCCGCATCACCACGGCGATCTCGAGAGCGTCATCTACGTGATCAACGGCGTGGCACGCATGCGCTGGGGCGAGCACCTGGAGTTCACTGCCGAGGCGGCGGCGGGTGATTTCATCTACGTGCCGCCGTACGTGCCGCACCAGGAGATCAACGCCAGCGACGACGTACGGTTGCACTGCGTGATCGCGCGCAGCGGGCAGCAGGGCCTGGTCGTCAACCTGGAGATCACGCCGGTCGAGATCCCAGAGCTGGTCCGCTGGATAGACGATCTGCACAAGTGAGCCGCGAACGGCTAACGCGCGGCTGCGACGTAGAGACCGCGGCGGCGGATCCATCGAGCCCCGATGCGCGACGCTGTCTCGAGCAGTACTTCGCCGAGCTCGCCGCGCGATTCAGCGCCGGCTTCGACCGCGGTCGCGACGGCGCCGGGGACCTCAGCGATCTGGCTCCGCCCGCGGGTTGCCTGCTGATCGCGCGGCTGGCCGGTGAGCCGGCGGGCTGCGCCGGTCTGAGAACTCTCGAGGCGGGTGTCGGTGAGATCAAGCGCATGTGGGTCGCGCCGGGTGCACGCGGTCGCGGAATAGGGCGCCGCCTGCTTTGCGAGCTGGAGCAGCTCGCGCGCCAGCGCGGCATGCATGCGCTGCGGCTCGATACCAACGAGTCGCTGAATGAGGCCCTGCAGCTGTATCGCTCGTCCGGGTACCGGGAGATCGCGCGCTTCAACGACAATCCGTACGCGCACCACTGGTTCGAAAAAATTATCGCTGGTTGACCGCGGGGGCGAGCGCAGCAGAACCCGTGGCGCGCTGCGCTGCCAGCAGCGCCGGAAACGCGCCGGCGGCAAGTGCCTGCACCCAGTCGTCGCACAGCGCGACGGCTTTCGCCGGTGCGAAACTCGACGGGTTGAGGCTCAGCTCGACCCACAGCCCATCCATCAGCGCCGACAGGCCGATCGCCGCCGAGCTCAGCCTGAATGCCGGCACTCCCGGCAGTCGCCGCAGGCCTGACAGCAGGCTCTCGAGCGTCGCCCGCGTCTCGCTGTAGGTGCGATCGCGCAGTGCGCGCAGCAGCGGGGAGTGCGGCACCAGGCTCCAGAACACGAGCCAGGTGCGAAAGATCGCCGGATCGAGGGCCTGCGGTGCGAACGCGGCTGAAAAGTATGCATGCAGGGACCTGACCGGGTCGCCGGCGATGGCGAGCGCCGGCTCGCGGCTGCCGGACAGCAGACGCTTCGCCAGCGACTCGTAGGCGGCGGCGATCAGGGCATCGATGCCGGGGAAGTGGTGATTGATGAGACCCATGGAGACGCCCGCGGCGGCGCTGATGCGGCGCACCGAGGCGCCCTCGTGACCGAACTTCTCGAGGCATGCGAGCGTCGCCGCGACCAGCGCCTCGCGACGTGCATCCGGCGGCTCGCGGCGGAACTTGGGCGCCGCGGATGCGCTAGATCGCCTCACCGGCCTGCACCCGCAGAAATCTCAGCCGACTCTCGACGTCTTCTCTGTTCAAATAGACTCCGGCGAGACGGCGGTAGCCGGTGTAGGCGTCGCGGGCGTGCAGCACACGCCAGTTGTCGAACAGCAGCACGGAGCCGGGCAGGAGCCTGCGGCGGTGCTGCAGTGACGGATCGCTGCACAGCGCATTGAAGCTGGCGAGCGCGCGGTAAAAAGCCCGCTGACGCGCCGGCGGCAGCGTGAACGGCGCGCGATCGAGGTTGTTGTAGCTCACCTGCACGAGCTCGCCCGCGTCATCGAGCCTGAACAGCGGTCGGCGCGCCATCAGGTAAATGCCGCGTCCCTCGTCGATGTACTGGCCCGGAATGGCCACTTCGGTCAGCAGCTGGAAATCCGCGGGTGCATCGCGCCGCATGATCTCGGCGATTCTGAAAGCGTCGATCAGCACGTTCTCGCCGCCGCTGCACTCCGCGGCGAGACAATGGAACATCTGGTAGCCGGGCGCATCAAGGCTGTAGGTGCCGTCGGTGTGCGGCCCGATCGCCATGCTGGTATAGGCCGTGTCCTTGTGCTCCAGATTGGCAGTGAAGTCCCAGTAGCCCCCGAAGATCGTCTGGCGCGTGTAGGCAATTCTCGCGGCGACTGCCTGAGTGGCCTCGGGCGTCCCCGGCACCCCCTCGACGAAGCTGAAGCCGAGCTGCGCTACCTGCTCGAGGAATTCCTTCACCACGGCGTCGCTGCTCATGAACGCGGCGTAGGCAACCGAGGGCACGTGCGCGGCGATCTCGTCACGGTTCCAGCTGCGAATGGCTATCGGCAGCACGTCGGGATCGGCGCGCAGCGCAGACAGAAAGCCGGCGTTGAAGCGGCTGACGTGTCCGCCCTCGGCCCACTCGACCTTGAGGACGCGACCCTGGTCCTCGACGGTGATCGCGCGCGCGGCGATGTCGGCGGCGATACCGAACGTATCGACCAGGCGCTGCCGGGTGTCGGGGTGCTGGCTCGCGGGGCAATTGTCCCGCAGCCAAATTAACGGCAGCGTCGCCGGCGATCGCCCGTCGTTCCAGCTCAGCTCGACGTCGTGGCCCCGGACTCTGGCCTCGCGCAAGGTCGGCGTCATGGCAGCTCTCCACCCAAGTGCTTATTATGCGACCGCATAATAGCACGAGTGGCGCCGCGGCGGCGCGCTACCCGACGCCGCACCGCGGCCGCAAAGCGACTGCGAGTCGGGGTGGGCTCAGTTGACGGTGGTGTTCACCGCGTTCGAGGGCGCGCTCTGCGTACCATCGCTGGCGTACGCGGTGATGCTGAAATACCAGGTCCCGGAGGCGAGTCCCGTGACCGTATAAGTGGTCGCCGTGGCGCTCGACACCGTGATCTGGTCGGTCAGGGCACTCGCACTGGTTCCGTAGTTGATGATGTAGCTGGCGAGGTCCGTGAGCGCCGTACCGTCGGTGTTGGTCGTCGGAGGGACCCACGACAGCGGTACGCTGCCGGTGCTCTGGGCGTTCACCTGAATACTGAACGCCGGGAGGGAGGCCGAAGCCTGACCGTCGCTCACGCTGATCGTAATGCTCGAGAACGTCCCGACATTTGAGCTTGAGGGGGTTCCAGTCAGGGCGCCCGTGGCACTGTTGAAGGCGGCCCACGAGGGCAGGTTCTGGATGCTGAAAGTGAGCGTGAGACCGGCCGGGCCGCTGGCGGTCGGTGTGAAGGAGTAGGCCGACCCGGCAGTAACCTGCGTCGTTGGGGTGCCGCTGATGGTGGGCGGCGGCACGGCGTTGACCTGGATGCTGAACGCGGGGAGTGCGGCCGAGGCCTGGCCGTCACTCACGCTGATCACGATGCTGGAAAATGTCCCGACGTTGGAGCTGGACGGCGTACCGCTCAGCGTGCCGGTGGCAGTGTTGAAGCTTGCCCAGGACGGCAGGCTCTGGACACTGAAGCTGAGCGTGAGGCCGGTCGGACCGCTGGCGCTGGGCGTGAAGGAATAGGCCTGACCGGCGGTTACCTGCGTCGCCGGCGTGCCGCTGATGGTGGGCGGCGGCAACGCCTTTACCTGGATGCTGAAGGCGGGGAGGGAAGCCGACGCCTGGCCGTCGCTCACGCTGATCGTGATGTTCGAGAACGTGCCGACGGTGGAGCTCGAGGGTGTGCCGCTCACAGTTCCCGTCGTCGTGCTGAACGTCGCCCAGGACGGCAGGTTGGTGACGCTGAAGATGAGCGTGGTGCCGGCAGGGCCGCTCGCGCTGGGTGTGAAGGAGTAACTCTGCCCGACGGTCACGCTCGTCCCCGGTGAGCCGCTGATCGTCGGCGGCACGGCGTTGACCTGGATGCTGAAGGGGGGAAGCGAGGCCGACAACTGCCCGTCGCTCACGCTAATCACGATGTTGGAGAAGGTGCCGACGTTGGAGCCCGCGGGCGTGCCGCTCAGTGTGCCCGTCGTCGTGCTGAATGACGCCCAGGGCGGCAGGTTGGCGACGCTGAAGGTGAGCGTCGTGCCGGCGGGGCCGCTGGCCGTCGGCGTGAAGCTATAGGCCTGCCCGGAGTTCACCTGTGCTGCGGGGCTGCCGCTGATCGTCGGCGCCTGCGCGCTCGTGCTGCCCGTCACCTGAATACTGAACGTCGGCAGACTCATCGTCTTCTGCCCGTCGCTCACGCTGATCGTTATGTTCGAGTACGTGCCGACATTGGCGCTTGTGGGCGTGCCGCTCAGCGTGCCGGTCGTCGTGTTGAACGTCGCCCAGGAGGGCAGGTTGGCGACGCTGAAGGTGAGCGGCATGCCGGATGGACCGGCCGCGGACGGCGTGAAGGAATACAGCTGGCCTACGGCCGCCTGCGCCGGCGGCGTGCCGCTCATCGTCAAACGATGTCTGACCCAGATGCTGAATGCTGGCAGCGAAGCGGACTTCTCACCGTCCGACACGCTGATCACGATGTTGGCGAACGTCCCGACGTTGGAATCCGCCGGGGTGCCCTCCAGGGCGCCCGTTGTTGCGGTGAATGACGCCCAGGAAGGCTGATTCACGATGCTGAAAGTGAGGCTCATGCCGGACGGGCCGTTCGCCGTCGGAACGAAGGAATAGACCTCTTCCGAGGTGACCTCCGTCGTGGGGTCGCCACCGATCGTCGGCGCTGGCACTGACGACGATGAGACAACGGACCCCGTACTGATCTCGCTTGCGGAGCCCCCCCCGCCGCAACCGGCGAGCGCCGTGACCGCGAGCACGCACAACGTCAAGGCACCGATAAAAGGTGCGCGACTAGCAAACAATGTCTTCATATGGCCTTCCATGTCCAAGCTCCCCAGGTGTGAGCTGGCGCTACCTGCCTGCTCACACCGCCGATGTGTCCGCCTCCTCCGCCCGGGACACAGGCGCTGCCCAAAGGCAGACGCGGGCGCAGTCGCAGCCGACTTTCGGGCCAGCGCGACAAAGTCACTTCAGATGCGCGAAGTCGGGATGCTCGCCACCTTGCGATGGCGCGCTGTATGTTCCGCCGGTGATAGACGCGGGAAACATGCAGTGGCGGCGCGGACGCGCAGCGCACTGCGACCCTGAACGGTATTCATATGGCGTCCTTATCAACTGGCCTTCCATGTCCAGACCTCAGTTGAGCGCCCGGACTCAAATCGACCAGCTGAAACGACGGTTGGTTGACGACCGAGCGTGCGAGCCGAACTGGCTCTCTCGGCGGCAACCCCGCTATCTCAAACAATCGGATCTGAGACCGGAGGCTTTGCGTCCCCGCCTTACGACGGGTTTGCCCTGAAGCGACGGCGATCTAAGTTAAACGGATCGCCGCCGCCCAAATGTACTTGGCATTTATGAGACGCGGATTCCGTTCTTGTTGCAACGCGTCGTGACTTGGCGACGCATCGTGACTCGCGCTGTCGCCGGGCGCCGACGCATCCGGGTCGCTGTCATCTCTATACTGCGGTGTGTTGATCCGACCCGCACAACCCCAGGACGCGATCGAAGTAGCTCGTGTGCACGTGCGCTCGTGGCAGGCGGCGTACCGAGGTCTCCTGCCTGGTGACTACCTCGACGGCCTGCGCCCGGAGGAGCGCGCACAGAAGTACAACTTCGCCGGCGCGGATGCGCAAGCGCCCGCCACACTGGTCGCCGTGCGGGACAACATCATCATTGGATTCGCAACCGTCGCGCCGGCTCGGGATGCGGACGTGACCCATCACGGCGAGCTGTGCGCGCTATACGTCGATCCTGATCAATTCGGACGCGGCGTCGGTTCCGCGCTGCTGGCAGCGGCATGTGCCCGGCTGCTGGAGGAGGGCTTCGGGCACCTGGTGCTGTGGGTGCTCGCGGGCAATCGTCCGGCCCAGTATTTCTATCAACGCAACGGCTGGACTGCGGACGGGCAGGGCCGCAAGGCCACGGTGTGGGGAGTAGCGGTCGATGAGATCCGCTACCGCCGCGTCATCACCGGCGATTAGCCGCAGCGCTACGCGGCCCTGCTCATGCGCACCTCCACCGGCACCCCGCCGTGCAGCGTCTGATAGACGACGCAGTAGCGTTCGGTGAGCTTGAGCAACTGGTCGAGCTTCTCCTGCGGCGCGTCGGAGTCGACGGCGAATGCCAGCCGTATCGCCACGAACCCTACGCGGGCGTCCTTGGCGACTCCGAGCGTACCGCGAAAATCAAGGTCGCCCTCCGCGGCTACCGTGCCGGATCTCAGCGGGATCTCGAGCGCCGTTGCCACCGCCTTCAGCGTCACGCCGGCACAGGCAACCAGCGCCTCGAGCAACATGTCGCCCGAGCAGAGCTCCAGTCCCGAGCCACCCGTCGCCGGATGGAGACCGGCGACCGCGAGCGCGCGGCCGGTCTCAACTTTACAGGCGATGTTCGAGTCATCGAGCCTGCCCTTCGCCCGCAGCGTTATCTGCGCCGCCTGCGCGTCACCCCTGTAGCGCTCCTTGAGCGGAGCCTGCATCGACCGCAACGTAGCGGCATCCATGACTATTCTCCGAAAGGCGTCACTCCGCGGTGGTGGGATCGATGATCGTCGTGACGCGCGCGATGCGGTTGCATGGGAAGCCGCCGAGCTCTGCGTGTCGCCGCACCAGCGACTCGTCTTTGGCGTTGTACACGCAGTAGAGCTTGTCCTCGGTGACGTAGCTTTGTACCCATTGCACGCTCGGCCCGAGACACGACAGGATCCCGAAGGACTTCTGCGAGACGCTCTTCAGCTCTGCCGGACTGAGCTTGCCGGCACCGGGAATATCCCGCTCGATCACGAACTTAGGCATGGTTGTCTCCTGGTTGATGAGAGAAACGGCTGCTACCGTGGGGGCATGATGGCGTGCGGGCCGGACGCCGTCTTGAAAGCCGTCTGAAGGTTTTCTGAATCCGGCGGGCCGCCGCGGCAATGCAGTGCTCAGGCGGCGAGTCCCAGGGCGAGCGCGCAGGCGCCAGGCTCGTCGAGCGGCGCGCTGCGATCGACCGCCGACTCGCGCCAGCCCGCCCCGAGCTCGCGCTCGAGACAGGTCTCGATCTGCGCGCGCAGCTGTGCCTCGGTGAGGCGCCGCTCGCCCTGCCCGTGCAGGGCATAGGCGGCGTCTGCGCATACGGCGATGCGCGCTGCGACCGCATAGCGCTTGTCGGCGCAGGCGAGCTGCGTCATGGCATCGAGTGCCGTGTACAGGCGCGCCGGCTCGAGGCGTGCTCCTACCTCGAGGATCTCGTAGGCGATGGCACGCGCTTCCTCAAGTGCGCCGGTCTGCAGCAGCGCCTGTAGCGCCGTCACCAGGAGACCGAAGCGCACACCGCTGCGGCTCGAGTACCGCAGCCGCTCGACCAGCGGTCGTGCCAGCTGCAGCGCCGCGGCCGGCTCGCCGCAGGCTACGTCCAGCTCGACGATCTCGGCGGTCGCGGCGAGCGCCTGCCGCTCGCTCACGGTGAGCGAGGCACGCAGCGCGCGCTGATACGCGGCGCGTGCCCCGGCGAACTCGCCGCGTGTCAGGAGCAGCGCTCCTTGCGTTAGTGCGCCAAATCCCAGCAGGCGCGCGGGCCAGGCCGGATCCTCGAGTGCGCGCGCGGTGTCGAAGGCCGCACGTGCGGCTTCGTTATCGATGCGCCAGTTGCTCGCGAGCAGCATCAACGCGTAGTACCGGCCCTGCAGGTCGCCGGTGTCGGCGTGCATGCGGGCCGCGAGCTCGGCGGCGAAGCGCGCGCGATCGCACTGCCGCGTGGATTCGAACGTCGCGATCGCCTCCCAGAAGCGCGCGACCCGGTTACGCGCCAGGCCGTCGGACAACAGGCCGACGGTGTTGTGATAGCTGCGCCGACCCTCGGCGTTGAGGTCCGCCTCGAACAGCAGCGGCCAGGCGGACCCGAACAGAGTCACCGCCAGCTCGGGCGCGTGCGCCACCGCCCAGCTGATCGTGGCGCGCACGTTCTCGAGTTCCGGCTCATAGCGCGCCAGCCACACCGCCTCGTCCTCCGACCAGTACTGCACGTAGGCGCGATCGAGGAGCTCGAGCATCGCCATCCCCATCCCGCGGCGCGCCGCCTGCTCCTCGCCCACTTCCCCGAGTCGGGCGAGCGCATAAAGACGCGCCGTCTCGGACAGCGCATAGCGTGGCGGATCATTCGGCAGCGCCGTCACCAGCGAACGGTCGACGAGGCGTGAGATGAGATCGATGGCGTCGCAACTGTCCGTCGGCTCATCGGCGACACAGCGCGCGGCGGACTCGAGCGAGAAGCTGCTGGAAAACACCCCGAGGCGGTTGAACACCCGCTGCTCGGCGGGAGTCAGCAGCTGGTAGCTCCAGTCGAAGGCCGCCTGCAAGGCACCGTGGTGCTCGCCCTCGATGGCGGCGCTCGACTTCAGCAGCCGCAAACGATCACCAAGATGTTCCAGCAGCGTCGCGACTCCCAGCGCCGGCACGCGGGCCGCAGCGAGCTCGAGTGCGAGCGGGTTGCCGTCCAAGCGGCGGCAGATCTCGGCCACGGCCGCACGGTTCGCGCCGGTCAGCGCGAAGCGCCGGTCGGCGGCAGTGGCGCGCTGCACGAACAGCGCGATCGCGCCGGAGGCGCCCTCGGTAACGCCCGACTCGGCGCGCTCGTCGATTGCGAGTGGGGCCAGTCGGAACACCGTCTCCCCGGGTACCCCGAGCGGCACCTGACTGGTGACGAGGGCACGCAGCTCGCCGGTGCGTGCCAGCAGCTGCGTGAGCGCCGGTGCGAGCTCGGCGCTCAGGTGCTCGGCGCCGTCGAAGATGAGCAACAGCGGCGCCTCGGCGAGTGCCTGCTCGAGTGCGGCCAAGCCGTCGCCGCGGTCAGGCAGCGTCACGCCGACAGCCAGCGCAATGGCGCTCGTTACGTGCCGCAGCTCCGCCAACGGTGCGAGCTCAACCCAGGCACTCTGACGCGCGGGCCCGGCGACCGTCCGTGCGAGCACCTCCTGCGCCAGCCGAGTCTTGCCGACGCCGGAGGCGCCGACCACGGTGACGCAGCGCGCACCATCGAGCGCGGACTGCAGCGCCTGGAGGTCGCGGTCGCGACCGATGAGCGGCGTCAGCCGCCTGGTAACGACCCGTACGGGGAGCGGCGCGGGCACACCGGCGGGCGCCGCGTCCGGCTGCGCCGCGGGCGCCGGACGTTCGACCTGCAGCTCGAGCCGGTAGCCGAACCCCGGCACCGTACGGATCGCCGCCGCGCCGAGCACGCGGCGCAGGCTCGCGACCTGCGCCGGCAGATTGTTCTCATCGACCACGAGTTTCGACCAGACGCGCTCGAGCAAGGTCGCCTTGGTCACGAGCTTCCCCGCCTGCTCCGCCAGCACTAGCAGCAGGTCGAAGGCGCGCGCACCGAGCTCGACCGGCTGCCCGTCGCGCAGCAGCTGGCGCTCCGAGGCGACGAGCACGAAGGCGCCGAGCCTGATCACGTCCACGGCCTTGAGCGGCGCCGCCTCGGACGCAGCCACCGCAGGGGCAGTGAAGTTGGCGCGCTCGGCCCTGGCCGCCGGTCCCTGCAGGAGCGCGGCGATGTGCTCGCGGAATGCCTGGGTGGCGGCGCCGGCAGGCAGGCGCGTCCACTGCACCGCCCGAAACGACTCCGGCACCTCGGCCTCCGCTTCGCTTGTGTCATCGATACACACCGGCACGATGAACGGCTTGCTGCGCGCCATGAGCAGCGTGCGCTGATCGGCGAGATGCCATTCGAGGCGGAAGTAGGCTTCGGGGCGGCGCGTCGTGTGACGCGAGATCAGCGGCACGAACAGAGTACAGTCGCGCAGCCGCTCCCGGATCCTGTGGTCCCAGGCGTCGCCCCCCTTGAGCTCGCTGCGGTCGAGCCACACCTCGACCCCGGCGGCGCGCAGCGCTGCCGAGATGCGCAGTGCCGCGGCGTCGTCCTCGGAGGCGTGGCTCAAGAACACGGCGCCGGAAAGCTGCGGTATCGCCATTGGACCCCGAGTGGCGGGCCCTCAAAGTGACCCTTTGCGACGATGATAGCTTGAGGCCGGAGCGGCCGCATGCGGTCGGCGGCGGCCCGAGCCGGCTTGCGCAACCCCACTGATTTCAAAGAGATTGAGCGGGCGCTACAGTGGGGCCGATGGCACCCGCCTCGCTCAGCCTGACGGAGGCCGCGCAGCTCGTGCGGCGCAGGAGGATTTCGCCGGTGGAGCTCACGCAGGCGTGTCTCGAGCGCATCGAGAAGCTCAATCCGGGCCTCAACGCCTTCATTACCGTCACCGCGGAATCGGCGCTCGCCAGCGCGCGCGCCGCGGAGCAGGCGATCGGTCGCGATGACTGGAAGGGCCCGCTGCACGGCATTCCGGTCGCGCTCAAAGACCTGCTCGATACCGCCGGGGTGCCCACCACGGCTGGAAGTGCGCTATTCAAGCAGCGCATCCCGCAGCAGGACGCGGAGGTAGTTCGTCGCCTCAAGGCTGCCGGCGCGGTGCTGCTCGGGAAACTCAACATGCACGAGTTTGCTTTCGGCGGCAGTTCGGCATTCAGCTACTTCGGGCCGGTGCACAATCCGTGGAACCTGGCTTACAGCCCCGGCGGCTCCTCGGGCGGCTCCGCGGCGGCGGTGTCGGCGCAGCTGTGCTACGCCGCGCTCGGTTCCGACACCGGCGGCTCGATCCGCGAGCCGGCGGCTTATTGCGGGATCGTCGGACTCAAGCCCACCTATGGACGTGTCAGCACCCGCGGCGCCATACCGCTGTCCTGGTCGCTGGACCATCTCGGTCCGATGACACGGACGGTCGGCGACGCGGCGCTGGTGCTGCAGGCCATCGCAGGATACGACCCGCAGGACCCGGGCAGCGCCGCTGCCCCGGTGCCGGACTACGGCTCGGACCTCGACGCAGCAACCGCGAAGCTGCGCCTCGGAATTCCCAGGGACTACTTCTACGAGAACCTGCATCCTGAAGTTGAGGCGGCGATGCAGGCGGCGCTCGGCGTACTCGCCAAGCTGACGCACACACAGCGCGACGTGCCGCCGCTCGCGGCGGACGGCAGCTATGCGTCGATCATGGATCCCTACGTGGCGATCCTCTCGGCCGAGGCGTACGAGTTCCACAAGGACTACGTGGCGAGGAGTCCGGAGCTGTATCAGGCGCCCACGCTGAAGCGAATTCTAGCCGGCGCGGACGTGACGCTGGCAGCGTACATGCAAAGCCGGCGCCGCCTGGATCAGGCCCGCCACGCGGCTGCGCACTGCTTCGAGGACGTGGACCTGTTGATCACGCCGACCGTTGCAGTCCCACCGTTCGCCCTTAGCGAGCTCGGCGACCCGGACACCGCGCGACCGCTCGAGCTGCGCATGCTGCACAACACGCGGCCGCTCAACATGCTCGGACTGCCGAGCATCTCCGTTCCCTGCGGCTTCACCTCCGGGCGTCTGCCCATCGGACTGCAGATCAGCGGTCCTCCCGGCGGCGAGGCAACCGTGCTGAGACTGGCGAGCGTGTACGAGCGCGCCACTGCGTGGCAGCAGAGCGCGTCTCCCTATGCGGCGAATGAGAATCCGCTCATCGAGGCGCAGCCAAAATAAACAGCGATGACATACCCTCGACAGGCGTCGTCGTGGCTCATGCATTGCTACGAAACGCAAGCAGTACAGCGTACGTCGTGTTAAAGTAAATTTCGGCTCGTGATACTTCGCCTTGGCGATTCTGGCGTGCACGCCGTGCCGGCGCTCTTCTGCCGGATCGCCACCCCAGGAGCATCGCAGAACTGGACGGAACGGGCCTCCGCTCTTCGTCCGGTGGGGTCTCGCAGAGACGAAACCGGCCGCCCGCAGCGGCAGCCGGGCATCTGCAGACTGCTCAAGGAGACAGAGGCGCACACATGCTCACCACGCGCAAATGCGAAGTCGGTACCGATGCTGGTAAGTGGTACACAGTCGTGATCGAACGGCAGGTTACCAGGCGTGTCGGCTACTGCGCGCTCGGGTGCCCCGGCCACGACTCATCGGATGAGGCGCTCGCTCATCACCTGGAGTATCAGCTCGATCGCGAGACGGACCTGTGGCTCGAGCGTCGTTCCGCACCGCGCGACTGCGAAATCTGCGGTGAGCCGACCACGTTGCGTGCAAGGCTCGGCCGCGACACGGCGCTCTTTACTCTGTGCCGCGAGCACCAGTCGACAACCAGCCTGCAGAAACTGTTTCAACAGCGCCTCGCGCGGCAGGCACCGTCGGCTGCACCCTAGCTAGCGGACGCGGAGACCTGCATGGGGTACCGCAACACCGGGGTGTTCCAGCCCGCCGAGCAGATCACCGTACTGACTTGCGACGTCTGTGAACGTGACATCGGGTACGAGGATGGCCGTCGGCCGCGGCCGCACCTGCGTGTCACGCAGCATCCAAACGCCGGGGCGATCAATGATCAGCAACCACCGGCCATTCTGTGTTCATCGGAATGCCTGCGCGCATATGCCGACAAGCTCACGGAGCCGGATCGGCAGTCACGCCCGCCGGATGACCATGGGCCACGGCAAGGACCTCGGGGGTAATGCATGCTGATCGTGTTGTTCGGGGCTCTCATGGTCGTTTCCTTTTACCTCAGCAAGCGCCTGAACGATGCGAAGACCGAGAACGCTGCGCTTCGCGATCGGATCGCCTCCCTTAAACGACAGCTCGCGAGGCGTTGAGATAAGTTCGATTCACGCCCGACGGCGAGCGAACTACGGAATGCGAATCATGAGCAGGGTGTCGGGAAATCCTGTAATCTGCGCTCGGCTCGTAACCTTTCGGCTTGTCTGTCTTGGTCTGCACGCCCAACCGGCGCGCCTCCGACCAATCTCTCACCCTCGCAAAGCTTGACGAACCAGGAGGCAGGACTTTGCCTGTCAGTTTTTTCCTTTATTTTCGCGAGTATTCTGCATGACCAAGCTATATGTCGGAAATCTTCCCTTCACGGCGACTGATGAGGCCGTACGCACCCTGTTTGCCACGCACGGAACGGTCGAGAGAGTCTCCCTCATCACCGATCGCGACACCGGTCGCCCGCGCGGCTTCGGCTTCGTGGAGATGTCGAATGCCGACGCATCCCGCGCAATGCAGGCGCTCAACGGCACCGATTTCAACGGTCGTGCCCTGAAAGTCAGTGAGGCGCAGGACCGCGAGCGTTCGGGCGGTGGCGATCGGGGCGGCCCGCGCCGTTAACTGCAGCGGCAGCGCGCGCCAGGCGACGCGCGAAAAGCCTGGTGCAGAGTCGGGGCGGCTTGATGAGCGAATACGAGTTCACCATCTCTCTGCGCCTGCGCCATCCCAGCATCGATCCAGCGATGATCACGCGCACGCTCGGCATGGAGCCGCAGCACACCTGGCAGGCCGGGGCGCCGCGGTGCGGCCCGGCCGGCGAGGCACTCGAGGGCGTGCATCATCAGAGCTATTGGATGGGGCGGTTGATGGAGGAGCCGCAACTCGCCCTGGCCGGGGTGTCGGTGGAGAGCGTGCTGATGCAGACACTGGCGCACTTGCGCCGCTCGCAAACTTTCCTCGAGCAGCTGCAGGCCGAAGGCGGCGCCGCGGAGCTGCACGTCAGCCTGTTCGCACGCGCGGACTTTCGGCTGGAGCTGTCGGCTCAATCACTGGCTCTGCTCGGCCGTCTCGGGCTGGCGGTTGCGCTCGACGTTCACCCGCAGCCGTCAGCCGATGCCTCGCCGACGCCGCTTAGCTGAGACGCAGCGATGCGCCGCGGAGTTCTGCCTACGTGACTGAAACGAAGACGTCGGCGCCGCATTCGGGGCTCGAGCTCGTCAGAACCTACGCCGAACGTCTGGCACTCGAGAGACGTGAACGGGCGCAAAGGCGGCGACTCGAGCTCGCGGAACAGCGGGCGGACCTGAATCCCCCCGAGGTTCGTATTCGGGCCTGGGAGAAGGTGCACGCGTTGCGCCTGCCTCAGGACCCTGGGCATCCGGTGCTGGACGTCATCGCGATCAGCACCGGGCTCACGCTCTCGCAGGTCCGAGCGGAGCAAAGCGCGCGTGTGGCACGGCGAACAGCGCACGGCCCGGAACCCGTCACCAGTGACTGAGGGCGGGCGATTTCTGCTGGCGGTCAGCGGCGTGCGCGCCGGGCTGCTGCGACGAATCTTAGGTTTTAGCTAGCGGCGGCGGATCGACGGGCGCTTCCTGTGCCGGGGATTCGTTTGCGAGACTGACGTCGGCAGGCGTCGCACGGTCCGAGCGGCGTTGCTGCTTCTGCAGTTGGCGCGTCCTTCTTGCCTCTTCCTTCTGGCGTTTAGCTTGTCGGTAATTGCGCTTCAAGAGATCTCCGGATGTCGTGCTCGCTTACGTCGGCACGTGCTGCGGGAACTTTACTCCACTCATGCGGGCGCGGGGCGGAAACCGACGGCTTGGACGCGCGGTAAGGCACGCAATGTGCTATGCTTATTCTGATTATTGGAAGTCCCCGCGGACCGACCTCTACCAGTCGAGCTAAGGTCAAAGTCGGACCGAGTCAGCCGCGATCAAGTGACAAGATTACGGTTTGTTGGCTCGCGAAACGATCTCTCCCTGACGGCCGAGGACAAACCGCGCGCGGGCGGAGGTGGTTTGGTGCCCGGCGCTTCTGAAGGGCGAATAACCAGGGTTCGGCGTGCAGCCGGAGCTTCGCGCCGAATCGGGAGAATGTGATGCCAGAATACGCCGTGCCTGATGGCTTGGTTTCGCCACGAGCGGGCGAGACCCAGGCCGATTATCGTGAGCGCATGATAGTGCTTCAGGCCGAGGCGCTCGAGCGCCGTCAGAAGCAGCTTGGCGAGCAGCGCTCACCTCTGAATTCGCCCGCGGATCGCATCCGTATCTGGGAGCGTCTGCATCAGCTGACCCTGCCGCGCAGTCCCAGCCATCACCTGATCGGCGTCATTGCGGCCAACACCGGCCTGAGCCTTGAAGAGGTGCGGCTCGAGCAACGCGAGCGTGCAGCGGTCAAGGCCGCCGCACCCACGAGCTGATATGAGAATCGCTGCGCGAAAAAGTGCGAGCAGCGCCACGCCAAGGCGCGAGCAGCTGATGAACGAGCGTCTGCGCGCCCCCAGGTTGCGAAATCATTTTCCAGAGATCGAACGATTGCGCATTGAGCTGGTCTTCAACGACCCCGAGGGCCGCTCGCCGTCGCCCTCGCCGCAGCAGCACACGCTGCATTCCGCCGCATCGGCGTTTTTCCGGTTCCCCTGCCCCTGTGCTGATTGCGACGGGGACTTCGATCTCACCTATCTGGTGACCACGTTGATCGGGCGCACCGCGGGTGCCACGCGGGCCGCCTCCTTCGGCGGGCACCTGGCCTGCAATGGGGTGCGGTTTCGCGATCACACCGTGCATCGGACCTGCCCGATGCAGCTCAATTTCCAGCTCGTTGCCGAGCCACGTCGCGCGGCGTGAGGGCCATCGGGAGTCGAACCATGAGCAAGAGTATGGACAGGAAGAAGGAAGGGAAGAAAAAGCCTGCGAAGTCTCTTCAGGAAAAGCGCGCTGCGAAGAGGGAGAAGAAGCAGAGCCGAGGGTTTCAGTTCTGAGGCGCGCGCCCCAGGGGCAGCGGCGACGCAGCGGCGTTCGATTGTGGAGCGCGCTGATTGGACGCGGCCGGGCAAACTGTGTAGAGTCCGCGCCGTCCTCAAGTGCTCGGTCAGCACCCGGGCGCATCCGATTTACCATTTACCTTAAGCCTCGCATCTGACCGCCGCGGCCGCCAACGGCCGCCGGGCGAGCCGGAAGAGGTTTCACTCAATGTCTTTCAATGATCTCGGGCTAACGCCCGAGCTGGCGCGTGCCGTAGCCGAGCAGGGCTACACCACCCCAACTCCCATTCAGCGCGCCGCTATTCCCGGCGTGCTCGCCGGCCGCGATGTGCTCGGCGGTGCGCAGACCGGTACCGGCAAGACCGCGGCGTTTGTGCTGCCGATCCTGCAGAAGCTCGCCACGCAGTCCGGACGCCTGCCGCGCGCGCTGGTACTCACTCCCACGCGCGAACTCGCCGCGCAGGTGGCCGAAAGTGCCCGCACCTACGGCCGTCACGTCAACCTGCGCACCCTCGTGATCTTCGGCGGCGTGAGCGAGCGGCCGCAGATCGAGGCACTGCGCAATGGCTGTGATCTGCTGGTGGCAACGCCTGGACGGCTGCTGGATCTTGCGGAGCGCTCGCTGCTCGATCTGGGGCAGGTGCGCTGCTGCGTGCTGGACGAAGCCGACCGCATGCTCGATATGGGCTTCATTCACGCAATCCGCCGGATCCTCAAGCTGCTGCCGCGCGAGCGCCAGATGCTGATGTTCTCGGCGACTTATTCCGCGGACATTCGCGCGCTGGCGGCCCGCTCGCTGCGCGAGCCGTTGGCCATTGAAGTCGCGCCGCGCAACGCGCCTGCCGAGCGCATCGAGCAGCAGGTATATCGTGTGCCCCAGGAGCACAAGCGCGACCTGCTGGTGGAGCTCATCGTCAGCGGTAACTGGCACCAGGTACTGGTGTTCACCCGCACCAAGCACGGTGCCAACCGCCTCGCGCAGGGGCTCGTGGCCGGTGGGGTGTGCGCCGCGGCGATTCACGGCAACAAGAGTCAGGCCGCGCGGACGCGCGCGCTCAGCGACTTCAAGGAGAACCGCATCACCGCGCTCGTGGCCACCGAGGTGGCGGCGCGCGGTCTTGATATTCGCGAGTTGCCGCACGTAGTGAACTTCGAGCTCCCCAATGTTCCCGAGGACTACGTGCACCGCATTGGTCGCACCGCGCGCGCCGGCGGCAGCGGCTCGGCCATCTCTCTGGTCGCGCCGCAGGAAGCGCCGCTCCTGAAGGACATCGAGAGACTTCTCGGTCACTCCCTGCCGGTCGCCACCGTGCCGCATTTCACGGTTAATCCGCCGCGGCGTAGCGCCGCGCCGGCGACGCCGGCGTCAGCAATCGGCGGCGTGCCGCGCACCGAGGTGTACCGCGCGGAGCCGCGCCGCCACGGCCGTCACCCGAGCCCGCGTAATCACGGCACGCAGTCGGCCTTTCCGCGCGCGCGCCGGCCGGGGTAACGCCGGTAGCCAGGGGCTCACTTCGAGCGCCGCCACTCCAGGGTCACGCAATGCATTTGTTTATCCGCCACGCAAACCAACTCTGGCCCGCCACCCATGACCACCGAGTCAGCGAAGCGGTAGAAACTCCATAGGGGATTCTGGTCCCCCGGGCAGTTGTCCTTCACGGGAAAGCTTGTTTCAGTCTGACTGGTACAAAAGCGCGGCGGTCCAAGCGCATCGATCAGGCGACTGCGGGAAATGCCACTCAAGGACGAAACGTCGCGCCCGACACAGGGGGACACGAAGTCCTGGTTTCTCTGGCCGCTAATGGGAACCTCCACAAGGCACTGGCGCAGGGTCTGAAGCAACTCCTTGTGAGCGGCGTCGTTGCGATAGTTACCCGGCGTGCTGCAAGCGGCGAGAAACGCGGCTACGGCGAGTGGGGCGGCGAACAGCAATTGTGGGCAACGCGATATCACGCAGCGATGATGCCATGAAATCTAGGCCGCTATCTTCTTGTTGAAGGAGACCTCGCAGCTCCTGCCTGCAACCCGATGACCCGTCCCCGAGGTGCCGGAGAACCTGGCGTCAACCCGATACTTGTATGGCGTGCCCGGCGGGCGCTGTCCGATAGCGGCCCGCTCCCTGGCGACGATCCCGCGTGCTGAAAGGTCGGCCGAGCCGTCCGGCAATATGCGGCCGTCCAGCGCCAACCATCCCGGCGCGCCCTTGATGCCTCTTTCACCGTGCAGCACGCCATTCGTGACGGTCGAGGCGAACTCGTAGGAGTAGGGCAGAGCACCGCCCGCAGCCGGGCACGAAACGACCGTGGTCCAGACGCCGTCAAAGGGCGCCGGCGACTGGGCGGCGTGCGCTCCGACCGCCAACAGCAGAACTCCGAGACCTGCAAGCGTTTTGTGCATGCGACGCTCCTTCACCGGTCTCAGCAGAGCCGGTGATCAGCAATAGAGCTTAGCCGTGCTGGCAGGTCAAGTCGGGCGGCCAGGTCGCGTCGTCTGCCTCACCCGCACATGTCCTATCGCTGGTAGTAGCCATTGCCGCCGTGTACAGCTCCGTCCGGGGGTATTCATGGCTCTTGGTCTCCGGTGCAAGGCGGGTTCGGTTGGCGTTATGGCGGCGGCGCTGCTCGGGCCGATGGCGGCCCGGGCGGCCGATGCTGCGACCGACACCAACTCTCTCCAGGAGGTGCTGGTCACCGCAGAGCGGCGCAGCGAGTCCGCGCAGGATATCGGGGTCGCGATCACGGCCATGAGCGGCGAGGAGATTCAGACGCTGCGCATCCAGCAGCCGCTGGATCTTTCGACGATCTCCCCGAGCCTCTCAACCATGAACGCGCAGACCGACATCACACCACTGTTTCTGCTGCGCGGCATCGGACTTGACGACTTCAACAACAACAACAGCAGCGGCGTGGGTACCTACGCGGATGGCGTGTTCGCAAGCTTTCCGGGGTTTCTGACCGGTGCTCTGTATGACCTGGACCGGGTCGAGATCCTCAAGGGTCCGCAGGGCACGCTGTACGGCAAGAATACCGCCGGCGGGGCGATCAACCTCATCTCCCGCGCTCCCACGGACACCCCGGAGGGCTACGTCGATGTGGACTTCAGCCGCTGGGACACGCTCGATCTCTCGGCGGCCGTCAGCGGGCCGCTCACCGACTCCATCAAGGCGCGCCTTGCATTCACGGTGACCAAACAGGGCGAGGGGTATCAGACCGACATCGACACCGGCCAGACCTTCGGCAAGCTCGATCGCGGCGGCGCGCGGGCGCTGTTCGACATCCGCTTGAGCGATGCGGCCAATCTGTTGCTCAACTTTCATGGCGTCTATGACGACTCGGTGCCGTCCTCGCCATCGACCCCGAACGTCGAGGCCCTGATTCCGCCGCAGCCGTTTCCGACCGCCGGGCTGCTGGACAGCCCGCCCGGCGGCACGTGGGTGAGGGTGGGCGGCCTGCCGCTCTACAGGAATGAGATCGGCGGCGGAACGGTCGCGACGCTCAACGTGGGGTTTGAGCGATTCACGCTCACCTCGATCAGCGCCTACGACTACTTTTCGGATCACAGTCTCGACAACTACGACGGCTACCCGGCGGCGGACAACAACTGGACCAAGAACTTCCAGCAGTGGCAATGGAGCGAAGAGGTGCGCCTGGCTTCGCATACCGGCGGCGTGGTGGACTGGCTGGTCGGCGCCGATTACTCGCAGAACTGGTATCGCTGTCGCGACGCACTCGACTGGACGTTCGTCTACGGGCTCGCGGACTTCATCACGGATTCCGGCAAGGCCATCACGGCGACGAATTTCATCCAGCGGCAGGAGTCGGGGGGACTGTACGCGCACGCGGACACGCACCTCTCGAGCCGCTGGACACTGGTGACCGGTGTGCGCTACTCGCACGATGAGGCCTGGTTTGGCGGCAACACGCTCGATCCGACGGGCCTCCTCACCTTCGCGGCCAATAACTTCACCGGTCCTATCATCCCGAACACGGTGCTGGCCGCGCTCGATGAGTCACGCTCGAACCAGAATGTCTCCTATCGGCTCGGGCTCGATTTCCGCGCCACCGACAAGGTGCTGCTCTACGGAAGCGTCGCGACCGGCTACAAGGCGGGAATCTTCTACGGCCAGCCCGCACAGGTTAATGTGGACTGGGGCTACGTCAACCCCGAGCACGTGCTCACCACGGAGCTTGGAATCAAGAGCCGCTTTTTAGCCGACTCGCTGCAGGTCGACGCCGCGGTCTTCGACTCCGACATCCGTGACCGCCAGTCGAGCCTCTCCCTGTGGGCGGGTCCTGTGGGGACGCAACCCCTGATCGCAGGCCTCGGCAACGTGCCCGAATCCCGGATCGACGGTGTCGAGAGCGAGATCGACTGGCGCCCGGCGCGTGGCCTCACGATCCATCTCGCGGCGACCTATCTCCATGCCCGTGTGACGGAAACGCTGACGAATGACAACGGGCTCGCCTTATTCACCCCGGTCATGGTCGGACAGATGCTCCCCGATGCACCGAACTTCAGCGGCGGCTACGTCGTGCACTACGAGCATCCGGCCGCCGCCGGTCTGGTGATGTATGCACAAGCGAACGATCACTACGTGAGCGCGATCCACCCGTACCTGGGTGATCCGACGACGTTCGGGCGCGGGCACTCCCTCGGCGCGCGGTTGGGAGTCAAGAATCCCGCCCGGCACTGGGACACGAGTGTCTGGGTGACGAACCTGACGGATACGCGACCGCTCACCTATGCATTCGCGGGCAGCGAGGGGCAGCAGGTGTCCTTCTATCAGAAGCCGCGCTCCGTGGGCGTGAACTTCGCGTACAGCTTCCTCTGACGGCGCGTCGGGAGCGCCGCAGCCGCGGGTCAGATCCGACCCATACGGCCGTTCTGGGCGACGCGCAATTCGTCAATCTGGACGGGCGGCTGCGGGATTTTCATATCCTTCCGCTATTTGGCTGTGGTGCCCCGTTCGGTTGGTCGGGAGCTAGTAGAGTTGTCGCAGGCGCAGTAGGCTCCGCGAAGCTCTGGTGTGGAGAGAGGACAATGGCGATCAAACGTCCGACTAAGAGCCGGGGTACGCCGTCACGTAAGCCGGTGACCTCGGTTGCCCTGCGCCATGTCGAGCTCATGCCGAAGCCGCAGATGGTTCCAGGGCATCGTTACGTGGGCTGGTTGTGTAAGAACCGGTCATGCGGTGGCCTGATTGCCGTTGCACTCCCACCAGAGGGAAGCAAAGGTGCCGCGCCCGGATTCGCCGATCAATTGACGGCGATCAAATGTCCCCATTGTGGGGATGAAGACCTGTATCGCTGGAGCGCTCGGAGTGAGCACGAATACATTCTGAAGAGCGCGGGAAACATCCCCGCCGCGCCCCCGTAGCCGCCCGGGTGGCGCTCGGTTGTTCGCAGCGTCGCTCGCCGGTTCGCGGACGGCGGCTCCCGGTCGGCCAAGAACAGTCGGTCGAAGCGGTCGCCGGACCTCTCGAAAGCAGACGGATTCAGCCGGTATCATCCATTCATGATTACAGTCGGCCGCCCCAATACTGTCGCCGAGCTGGACGAGGTTCGGGCTCTGATGCGGGCCTTTGTCGCGTGGCACCGGCAGCGGCACAGCGAAGACCTGAGATTGATCGACGAGTATTTTGATCGGACGGAATTCGAGGAGGAACTCGCCTCATTGCCAGGTGAGTACACGCCGCCCGAAGGGCAGCTGCTCCTGGCGCACTACGGTCAAGAGCCAGCGGGTTGCGTGGCGCTGCGCGGCATCGACGAACGAGCATGCGAAATGAAGCGCATGTTTCTTTACCCGCAGTATCAGGGCAAGGGGATTGGTCGCGTACTGGGTGAATCAATCATCCGGGACGCCAAGACTGCCGGGTATGCAATCATGCGCCTCGATACGAGCGTGCGGCAGTCCGAAGCCCAGGCGTTGTATGTGAAACTGGGCTTCCGCCGTATTGACCCATACTATGAACTGCCGCCGGCGTTGAGAGATTGGCTCGTGTTCTACGAGCTCCGCCTCTGAGTATCTCTAGCACGAAAGCGCACGGGCGCGATCGCTGAGAACCCCGACCGCCATCCGGTGATTTCTTGCCATCAATTACACTCCATGGCCATGGGTGAACCTGAAGAGACAGGGGCGAGCGCCATGCGGATCGACCGCTGGCTGTTCGGAGTCAGATTGTTCAAAACCCGTTCCGCCGCGGCCAATGCGGTCAGTGGCGGCAGAGTCCACCTCAATGACGAGCGCGTGAAGCCCTCGCGCGGGGTCAAACCCGGCGATACAGTAGCCCTTACCCGCAGCACCGTTGTGTTCGAATGCGTGGTGGCAGCAGTACCGCTGCGTCGCGGTCCGGCGAGCGAGGCGGAACAATGTTATGAGGAAACACCCGCGAGCAAGGCGCGTCGTAAGGATTTCGCTGCTCGTATGAAGGTAGCCGCCGGGCTCACGCCCAGACCCGTCGACCGCCCGGATAAACACGACCGCAGGCTGCTGCGGCGGTTGCGTGGTCGCAATTGAGGCTCCGGAAAGCGGCCGCTCACCAGGGCCGGATCGGACCAACCCGAGATATTCCGATGCCACGCGAGGGTTGCCGCCTGTCACTGGCAGACATCTAGAGAGTGGTGTGTGAAGAAGCTCAAACACGAAGCGGAATTGTTCAAAGCGGCCTTACTCGCCGGCATTCAATATGCGGAAGGCCGCAAGGCGGTCGAGTTTGAGTCGACCGACTCGGCCAGCGAAAAGGCGCTATACGTCTATCGCTTGCTTGTACACGACAAGGTCATTTCGCCAATGCCGGAAGACCAGGTCAGCGAGAGGACGATTCGGCATCGGCTTGCGACCTGGTATGCGCACCAATTGCCTGCCGGACATCCGCTGTTGGATTAGGACTGGCGCGGGCCGTGCCCGTTCAAAATGGTAGCGGGGCAGGATTTGTCACGTTCGCAGCAGCCATTTCACTGCCTCAGAGCGTGCGAGTGAAGTAGGGCACGGACGTGCGTGTTCCAATGGGACTACCCGCGCGAATCAAGGTCGTGGCGTGACCCCCGGCAGGCTCATCATTTGTTGGAAAACATCTCGCTGAAGATGTCGTAACTGCCCGTGTACGCATTGCTGTGCATGGAGAATGCGCCCATCACGGTGTGAAATATGTCCCGCTGGCTATGAATGCCCTGTGATTCGAGGCGGCCTCTCTGCACGGCTCTCCGACGGATAAATTCATCGTTCATCCAAACGATGAAAGGGATGTCCCTCTGCACATCCGGCGCGATGGTGTAGGGTAGTCCGTGAAGGTACATACCGTACTCCCCCAGGGATTCGCCATGGTCGGACACAAAGATCAGTAGCGTCGCTGTATCCTGGAGTTGCTTGAGTACGTCGATGACGCGAGAAAGGAAATAGTCCTCGTACCGAATCGTGTTGTCATAGGCATTAACCAGCTCGTCGTGACTGCACTTGCCCAATTCAACCGACTTGCAGACCGGCTTGAAGTATTCGAATTCCGTCGGATATTTCGCGTAATACGCCGGCCCATGACTGCCAGACTGGTGAAGAACGACGAGAACTCTTTGGCTCGATGACGCCTTGAGTCGCTGCTCGAGTCCGGACAGGAGGACCTCATCGTAAGTGCACCGCGCGCCTGCGCAGTCCGCCGCGAGGTCGCTCGCTTTCTGGTACGTCTGAACCTTGATCGGCGGTTCGCCCCAGTTCCGAGTTCGCCAAATCACGTCAACGCCGTTTCGTTGCAGGTAAGAAGGCAGAGGTTCGTACCGTTTGGAGAATGGCAAACTGGAATCAACGTTCGACAGGATGCATCGAACCGCTGCCGTGGTGTAGGTGGCACAGGCCGTCGCATTCTTGAGGGCGACAACGCCTGCTTTTGACAGCAGCGGATTCGTGGGGCGGTTGTAGCCATAGAGTTGGAAATTCTTCGCCCGAGCAGCTTCCCCGATGACCAGAATGACGACGGTCTTCTCGTCGGAGGAGAAGGTGGCCGGCGGCAGCGGCGCCGGTACGTCAGAGGCCATCAGCGTTGGCACCAGGTATCTCGCGGTGTTGATGACGTAGGACGACGGCATGATCATGCCGCCAACCCTTCTTGAGTTTTCGTCGAACCAGAGCCAGCTGCGGGACGTCAAAAAGCACCAGATTACGGTGATCAACAGGCAGGCCAGGGCCACGGCAGCGACGCGCAAGCGTGGAGTCCGGCGGATGTGAAGTCGCGCGAGAAGCCAGCAGGGCAGAACGCCCAGGGCCAGCAGATAGACAAGGAGGGTTGGATGCAGGTATTCGGAGGACTCGGTGAAATCTGTGTTCAGCACATTACCCATCATCGTTTCGTCCAGCACGACGTGATAGGTGACCACGAAATACACAGCGACCGCGTTGCCCATCGCAATCAACATGCAAAATGGTTTCAGCAGCCGAATAGAGATGAGCGCCAGCAGACTCAGTAGGAGAACGGTCTCGGACAGCAGGACAACCAGCAACGTGGCCAGCGTTAGATCCCCGGTGACAGAAGACAGGCCGAGATTGGCCGCCGCGAATGAGAACAGTGGCAGGTGATATAGCAGCGCATTGAGCACCGCTGTCACCGCGATGAATGTAGTCGCAGTGGGCGTGAAGCGGAGGCGGTCAGGGGCCATTAGCGTTCAAGGCACGGTGCGGCACATAGGGGCGCTTCGGAAGACGGGACTTCAAGCAGCGCGCCGGGGGACTCTCGTAAGAATGGATGGTACAAGTCCGTTACGATTGTCCGCAGTAAACCCAGGCGGCCGGTGCTAACTGCGAGGCTGCCGCCTTCCTGACGCGAGCGTAAGCTTTTGTGTGTATCTGAATGCCCGCTTTCGTGGGCGGCGACCGGCTTCTTGGGAGCAGCAGCCAGTCACATGGGCGAAATGCCCCCTGATCGCGGCAAGTCGCTAACGGGCAGTGGGGGCGCGGGTCATCCTGGATCGGCACTCATCGCCACTTTGTACGGTCACGGCGATAGACTTCAAACACTTCGGTGTGGCGAAAGGACAGACTCGATGCGGGCATTCGCGCCGCAAGCCTTGCGTGCAACGGCCTGCCTTGGCGTGCTCGCATTCTGGGGCGGAATGTCGATGGCGGGACGAAGCTATCCGTCGGAGTACGACTGGCGGTACATGACCATATCGAGCTTGGTTTACGGTGACCGCGATCCCCACGGATACCTGTGGGCGCGGGGTGGCATTGTGCTGTGTGGACTGGCTGGGCTGTACTGGACCACGGCAGTGGTTCGGAAGAGCAAGCAAACGGACGTCGCACACCGGCCAATCGGAATCTGGGCGTTGGGACTGGGCTATCTATGCATGATGTGCTGTGCCTTGCTGCCCGAGCGGCTGCTGCCGATCCCCAGAGGTCACGATTTCCTCGCGCTGGCGGCGTTTGTTGGGATATGCATTGGGATGGTGCATTCGACTTTCAAAGCCGTTGAGCGCAGTGCCCGGCTGGGCAATCTAGCCGGTAGTTCTCGGCTCCATGCAGGCATCCTCGCTGGCGTCGCGTTGTCTCCGATCGTACTGGCGGCTCTTGCGCAGGCTTATGTTTCCCACGCGCTGCCGGTATTGCCGTGGGTGAGTCTTGCGTGGCGTGCGCGCGGCGTCCCCGTCTACCTGAGTTTTGCCTTTTGGGAATGGATCACCAGCGCCGTGTTCTCCGTGTACATGGTGGTCCTCTCCCGGACGACTTTGGTTGCGCGTAGCTGACGACGAGCCGGCGAGTGCCTTGCTGATTTAAAGGGTGATAGACCTCTTTGAGTGGTAGCGGGGGCACGCTACACGAATATCCGCAGGAGGCGGGCGCTGCGTCGAGCGGCCTGATTGGCCCCCGGCGGTGCCCGCGGCCGGAGGTTTATTCGTCGTTGTCGCTCCCGCGTGCTTCCTTCAGCTTCTTGGCCGACATGAACGCCACCGTGCCCTTGCCCCGAATCGCATCTGGAAAGCCCCAGGTGACTATCACCATCCCGACCTGCTCGCCGCGA
Organism: uncultured Gammaproteobacteria bacterium; assembly: GCA_963804465.1. GTDB lineage: Bacteria > Pseudomonadota > Gammaproteobacteria > Steroidobacterales > Steroidobacteraceae > 13-2-20CM-66-19. The sequence continues at coordinate 21,350 of CAWDQL010000016.1, read as the reverse complement.
TCGGTCAGGGTAAAAGCCTCGGACATCTCCCCGGCCTCGTTAACCGGTCCCTCGTCTCTCAGCTCGAACGCCTGCGACAGCGCAGCCTCAACTTTCGCGGGATCGAAACCCTCGGTTATCGACAGCGCGAAAATGTCGTTCGACCCGTCACCCCCGACGATCACTTTCTGCCCATTAATCACCCCGTGGTAGCCGACTTTGGCGTTGAGGAGCGAATTAATTTCCGGCGGATTCTTGCTCCAATGGGCCGCTGCCGCGTACGTATCGAGCGCGTTGACGTCGGGGCGGAGGCGCGAGTCGGCGATCAGCCCATTCATTAGAAGGCCGATCTCGTCCGAGGTCGTGGGTTTGATTGGTGCTGCGGAGAGAGTGTCCTTGGAGCCGGGTGCGGCCGAGGGCGGCGTCACACGCTGCGAGCACGCGGTGATGTTGCTGACGTATGCCACTACTGCGAGCAGCAATCCACCGCTCGACCTTGAGACCCGCATCTTCCGGTGCCCCCGGAGTTTCGCTTTACCTGCGTATGGTAGCGTTTCTGGCGCGGACCACCTCCAACCTCTCCGCCAACGCCCGGTAGCGCTTCGACGCGTTCTCGATCGGCCCCCGCGTGGTTGGGTTCCCCATCTTTTTCGCGCGCTCACCTTCCTGACTCGCCATCGCTCCGACACGCCTGCGCGGCGGTGGAGAGTTCGGCGTCGGTGAGGTCGAGGGGCATGGCGCGCATCGTCGCGCCACAGGGGCGGCGCGTTCACGCAGTACCGGGGTGCTTGGGACTGGATGCGGACATGAGGACGTAGAGGGGACCGCCAACGCGCTGAGGGGTCGGTTGAATCCGCAGTCACGAGCGGACATCAAAACGCATGCGATCAATTGGTAGCGGGGGCGCGATCGCGAACGATGGTCTGCCTGCCATTCCGCTGCGCCGGAAGGCATCCTAAATGTACGCGCTTATATGAACTGCGAGGGATTAGCGAGGCGCCTCGCAACCGGTGCGCGGCGCTCGCCGAGCACGGCGCCGCGTAGGTTCGCCGATGGCCGCCGTCGCCCTGAGCTGGTCGGTCGAACGCGCGACTGGCGGACTTGGAGAAGCTCGTAGCGACGGGCGCGATGTCGGCAGCCGAGGCTGCCCCGGCCATCGAGCGCGCCCGCGCAGCCCGCGTCGAAGCGGAGCGGGCGGCGAATGGCTCGGCGGTTGTCGATATTGACGCCGCAGTGGAGGGTCCGCTCCCGGGACGTCTGATTTCTGGGGCCTGAGCCATGGTGAGGTATCGCACCGTGCTGCTGCCGATATCTCGCACCCTGTCGCAGATGGAACTTCGCCTCTTTTCCGCACTCGTTGGACAATAGCCGCGCCGCTCTTTACTTGATCTTATGATAAGAAAGAAAACGAAAGGAATGATCATGGGGCAATGGACACATGCGTTAACAGCCGCTCTGGCCGTCGCGTTGTCGGCGGGGGCTGCCACTTTGAATGGACAGCAGAATGCCGGGACAACCACGAATGGTCTCGAACCCACGCCCCTTCTCGGCTGGAGCAGCTGGAGCTTCCTCCGCAAGGAACCGACGGCGGATAAGATCGAAGCTCAGGCGCGAGCGATGCGGGACTCCGGCCTTCAGAAGCTTGGTTACACCTACGTAAACCTTGACGACTTCTGGTACCAGTGTCCGGGCCCGCAGGGTCCAAACGTCGACTCTTATGGCCGCTGGGTGACAGATCCGTCGAGATTCCCACCCCGGGGAGATACCAACGGCATCAAGGTGGTTGCCGGCTATACGCACAGTATGGGGATGAAGTTCGGGATCTACGTTACCCCGGGTATTTCGAGTCAGGCGGTCAACAACAATACATCGATTGAGGGCACGCCGTACACGGCCGCCCAGATTGCGAATTCCTCAGTGAAGGAGAGCAATTACAACTGCAAAGGCATGGTCAGGATCGATTACAGCAAGCCCGGCGCGCAGGAGTTTATCGATTCATGGGTCAAGATGCTCTCGGGGTGGGACATCGATTACATCAAGATCGACGGAATGAAGAACAGCAACGCCCCTGATATTGAGGCGTGGTCGAAGGCCATAAGGAAAAGCGGGCGGCCGATCGTCCTTGACGTCACACAAGGCAGCTTTACAGCAGCCCTCACTCCGACATTGATGAAGTACGCCGATCAATGGGAGTTCGCGCCCGATATCGAATGCTATCGATGCGAAAAGGGCAGCAGCAGCTATCCGCTGACAAGCTGGAAAGATGTTTCGAATCGCTTCAAGTTTGTGGCCGACTGGCAGCCTTATTCGGGTTCGGGGAGGTTCAACGACTATGACTCCATCGAGATAGGGAATGGCAGCAACGACGGGCTTACTCCGGTCGAACGTCAGACGCAGCTGAGCCTGTGGGCGCTCGGGGCGGCGCCCCTCATCCTCGGCGTCGATCTTACGGACCTCGATCAAGAGGACCTGCAGAAATACCTGAAAAACGCCGCAATCCTCGCGGTTGACCAGGATTCGGTCGCTGCGAAAAGGGTCGTCAATAACGGGCACCAGCAGGTGTTCGCCAAGATGGAAAGGAACCGAGACGCGATCGTGGGTTTGTTCAACGCCGGCGAGACAGAAAAGAAAATCTCCATAGAGGCATCTGCCGTGGGCCTCTCGGAGAATAAAAGCGGCTACTCCACAGACAACCTATGGACGGGCGAGACGAAGAAAACCAGCGGGGAAATCGACGCGGTTGTCCCACCGCATGGGGTGGTCTTATACCGCGTCAAGGCGCTTTGAAAGCGTATAGCCTGACCCGGCGGCTGCAATCTACCTTGCGGGTCCAGATAGAACGAGCCCGCGACTTCGCGGCGATCGCAAGCGCAACGTGCCTACCGCCTCGCGTTTTCAGTGCCGCTACGGAGCCGGCGCCGGTTGCGGCTGAGGTAGTAGGTGTCAACCGGCGTCGAGGGTTGACCAGTGTCCGGGCTACAATATTGATCATGGCAGGATCCCACAACCTACAGATCCTCATTGAAAAACTTTGGTGAGGTCCTGGTCAGCCTTCGGCGCCGGTTAGACCAAAATTGTGGTCAAACTTCGGCGCCTGTTTACAGTTATGAGGTCATCCTCAGTCAATTGACCGGAATCGCTTCGAAGGCCACAGTCGCGTTGGTATTCGGGTCTAACGCCTGGCCGGTGATCTCGCCGCGGTCGTTGATGTCCTGGGCATTCGTGAGGATCAGTGTGGTGCCCGGAACGACCAGCTTGTTGAGATCGGTCATTGTGCCATTCTGCCAGAGGAAGGCGTGTCCGATGGGGAACGAGACGCCTACCACCTGATCGCGGTCGTTCACGCCGAGCGCCTCGCTCACACCCTCAGGGTCGAGCGTGCCGAGATCGCAAGTGCCGGTCACCGTTTTGCCATTGCAGGCGTACGGTCGTGCGGACCAGAAGAACGCGTGGAAATTCGCTTGCGCCAGGGTGGGGCCGTCGCCCGGAAGATCCGAGAATCCCGCCACATCGCCGCTGTTGTTGATGTCCATCGGCGTATTCCAGTAGCTCCCGCCCAGCGTCGGCAGCGACCTGAGTATTTGGCCGTCTCTCCACATCACCATGTGCTCCGCTGTACCGCCGCCGACCGCCGCATCGCAGATGCCGGAGATGCCGACCACCGCTCCCGTCTGATTGATCGCGGTCGCTGCGCCGTCGAGGTCTCCCGGATACGGCGGCAGCGCGGCCGCCTGGTAGTGGTCACCGGCCCACACCCACATCACCGCCTCGAACTGCAGCACCTGGTTGGTGTTCGTAAATTCATTGCACGTGGGATCGTGGGTGTTGTTCTCGGCCCAGCCGACGATCTGACCGAGGTTGTTGACGCCGGTAGCAAAGCCATTGTCGCCGCCCAACGTCGGCAGGCCGGTCATCACTCCGCCCCGCCAAACGAATCCGCGACAGACGTGTCCATCAGCCACGAAGAAAACGGCGAGATAACAGCTCCAATTCTCCCCGTTCGGCTGTAGCTCATTGGTCTCGGAAATACCGACGATGACGCCCTGGTCATTACGGTTGGGCCATGCCACTGCACTGTTGAGTGTCGGGTCACCGAGTGTTCCGAGACTCATCGCCGAGCTGTTCCTCCAAAGCTCCGCGTGCATGGTGAAGTCCGCCTGGGTCGACCAGCCGGCAACCCAGCCGGGCTGATTATTGGTGGTTCCCTGACTGATCGGGCCTCCTTCCGGGTCGCCGAGGTTGATGACGCGGTACACGGTGTGCTCCGAGTCGGCTGCATACGCGCCACAAGTAAGGAGGAGAGCCATCGCCGTATAGAAAAATCCGGGTAGTAGTTTGGTTTTCATGAATGTCTCCCGTTGTGTCGCGAGTGCCGCAGATCGCAGCTGCTCGGCACTGAAGATAGCCATTCGGCCGCTACTTGAAAGCACCATGTGACGAGCGACAGGAATTCCGGGACGAACAACGGCTGGCAGCCGACCAAGCCGAGCTAGAATCCGCCTATGCAGTTGCCGAACCTGGCGGTGCGACGTCTGTTGCGGGATTACGCGATCTCGCTCGCGTTCTGGCTGCCGGCGTCGCTGCTGGTCAGCTGGCAGATGTACATCCTGGAGCGGCGCTTTGTGCCACTCAGCTACCACGACATTTTCCTGGTGTACGCGGCGCGCTACCTGTCCGTGGCGCTGCTTACGCCGCCGGCCTTCTACGTGGTGAACCGGTGGCCGGTCACCGGCGCAGTGTGGCGGCGCGCGGCAGCGTACGGCTGCGGCTACCTGCCGTTTACCGCGGCCTTCGCCGTGATTCGCTGGTCGGTACTGCCGCCGTGGCTCGATGAATCGATGACCTGGGGACCACGCACGTTTCAGACGCTGGTCGAGCTGATGTACGACTCCTTCGCCGACCTCCTGCTGTTGTATCTGGCCGTGATCGTTGCGGCGCATGCGTATGCATACTTCGTGCGCGGCCAACGGCAGGAGATCGAGCACCTGCAGCTGCGCCAGAGCCTGGCGCAGAGCGAGCTGCAGATGCTGCGCGCGCAGCTGCACCCGCACTTCCTGTTCAACACCCTGCAGGGGGTCTCGACCCTGATCGATACCGACCGCGCCACGGCACAGAACATGCTGCTGACGCTGGCGGGCCTGCTGCGCAGGGTGCTCAAGTACGGCAGCACCGATCTGCTGCCCTTTCGTGAGGAGCTGGCGTTCGTGGAGGCGTACCTGCAGCTCGAGCGGATGCGTCTCGGCCGGCGCCTGGAAGTACGCTGGCAGATCGCACCGGAGGTTGCCGCGGCACTGATCCCGCAGTTACTGCTGCAGCCACTCATAGAGAATGCGCTGGTGCATGGCATCACCACCGCCAGGGAGGGCGGCTGGATCGAAATCGAAGCACGCCAGCAGCAGATGCAACTGCTGGTCACGATCCGCAACAGCGTCGGCGGCGCCTCGCAACCCGGATCGGGCGTGGGAATCGCCAACACCCGGGCACGGCTGAAATATCTCTACGGCACGGATGCCAGTTTCGATTTCGAGGTCCTCGGCGGCAACGTCGCGGTGGCACGCCTGGTGGTGCCGGCCTTCACGCGCGACCTGGCACACGCGGCCAATGCATAGGAGGCGGCGAGGGTGCGGGTCCTGGTAGTCGACGATGAGCCGTTGACGCGCGCGGCGCTGGCGAACCTGCTCGCGCAGCGCTCGGACGTCGAAGGATACGAGCTGGCGGACAATGCGCAGCAGGCGCTCGCGACGCTGCGGGCGAGCCCGTTCGACGTACTGCTGCTCGACATACACATGCCTGACATGTCCGGCCTGCAGCTGGTGGAGCGCCTGTGCAGGGAAGAGCGGCCGCCTCCGGCGGTGGTGTTCATAACCGCCTATCAGGAGCATGCCGTCGAGGCCTTCGAGAAACGCGCCGTCGATTACGTGCTGAAGCCGTTCGTGCCGCGTCGCGTCCACGAGGCACTCGACAATGCCATGCGCCGCTCGCGTCAGGACCGGGCCACGCGGCTGCTCGAGCTGGCTGGCAGCCTGAGACTGGTGCCGGAGCGAACCGCGCGCGTCGCCATCAAGGACAAGGGCCGCATCGTGTTTGTCGACGTCGCCGAGCTGGTCAGTGTCGAGGCACACGGCAATTACGTCCTGCTACAGCAAAAGGCCGGCACCTACCTGCTGCGGGAGACCATTTCGGGGATCGCCGAGAAGCTGCGGGCTCACGGCTTCATTCGCATCCATCGCTCCGTGCTGGTCAACGTCGCCTTCGTGGACACGATCCAGGCGGAACCCGACGGTGACTACGTGCTGCGCACCAAGACCGGTAAGCAGTACCATGTGACGCGAACCTACCGCGCCAGCCTCAAGGGGCTCGCCCGGTTCTGGATCGGCACCGACACGTTCGCTTCCGACTGAGGTCGTAATCGCGGCGGTCTCACTGGCCGGCGCGGTGAGCGCTACGTCCGCCTGCGTTGCGCACCCCTCGGACAGCCACGTCTGCAGTACGCGGCCAACGTCAATTGCACCGTTCCGTGGTGGCCGGTCCTGTCACTGGACCTGGCGGCCGTGCATTTTGGCAGCGAGCCCGCCAGCGTCGACAACGGTATCTACTCGCCCCCGGTCACGGAGCTGAACCTCGGAGGACGGTACAAGTTCTGACGCTGCCCCATTTCCTGGACTCAGGCTCGGAGCTCGAGCTTCAGTCGATGTTTAGATGTTCACGCGAACCAACACCTGAGACGTGTGAGAGCTCAAGAGTCACCCAGCGGAGAGACTCTCCCGGTGCCCACTCGCCGGCAGGACGAACCTGACGTGACTATGGTAGCGGGGGCGTGATCGCGACTAATAGTACGGCGGTTGTCCACTTCTCCAATATCGATCGCCGCAAAGTCCCGCGCCCGGAAATTCCGAGCCAGTGTGGCAGGGGACACTCACTAACGGCGGACAATTTGCGACTTGAACAAAGGGAGCAGCGATGGCGCTGCCTGCAATGCGGGCGCGACCGCGCTGCGGCATTTCGTCGTCGACGTGATCGCGCTGAATGAGAATTTGCACGACCGGGAGGGTAGGGCGGGCACGCCCCTGAGGAACAGCGGCGAGACTATCGTGTTCGCCCCGTCGCGGCTGGTGCTGGTCCGAACCCCAGGTCGCCTGTGCACCGGATCGCATCGTGTTGCAACGGAGTGAGACGCCTTGGCAGTTCACCACAGTGTACGTAGACGGGGCCGGTCGGCGCAGGCTCGTGGCATTAGAGTTTTCCGGGATTAGTCTTGTAGCAGCCTCCAGTTCACCTTGCCGGTGGCTGATTTCGGGAGAGCATCCACAAACTCAATGATCCGCGGCACCTTGTAGGCGGCCATGTTGGCGCGCGCCCAGTCGATGATCTCAGCTTCACCGGTCCTGCCTCGGTGGTCCGGCTTGAGCGCAATGACTGCTTTGACCGTCTCTCCACGGTATGGATCCTTTACCCCGATGATGCAGGCCTCGAGGACAGCGGGATGACGACAGAGGCTCGTCTCGATCTCGACGGGCCACACCTTGAAACCCGAGGCGTTGATCATGCGCTTCAGTCGGTCAACGATGAAAAAGTAGCCGTCCTCGTCGACGTATCCAATGTCGCCAGTCCGGAACCAGCGCCTGCCGTCGATTTCGACGAAAGCCTCTTGCGTTGCCTCTGGATTGTTCCAGTAACCGAGGAATAGTTGCGGGCCTCGGATGACGATCTCGCCTCGCGCATGCGCTGGCAATTCGGCCGAGGTCTCTGGATCAATCACTATCGATTCTACATTCTGGACGGGAATGCCGAGGCATTGCTTTTTCGCTCGCTCCTGTGGATTGAGATGACTCGCGCTCATCGTTTCGGACAAACCATAGCCCTCTACGTATACCAAGCCCTGATCGAGGAGCTTTTGGGCGATGGCTTCAGGCATTGCCGCCCCGCCACCTGAGAGACCCTTGAGTGAGGAAAGATTGTACTTTCCGATTGATGGGTTGCTCAGCAAGTCGACGATCATGGTTGGCGTAACGGACCAGTGGCTGACGGTGTAGCGCTCGATGCACTGCGCGGCGACCTCGCGATCCCAACGTGGAAGTAGTACCACGCTGTTACCAGCGAACATCGGGCAGTTCATGCTCCCTTGCATGCCGCTCACGTGAAAGAAAGGCAGTACCGCCAGCGCTACGGCATCTTGCTGAGCGGCAAACCATTGAACGCCAGAAACGGTAGTGTGCATTACGCTCCGATGCGTGTGCATGCAGCCTTTGGGAGGCCCCGTTGTTCCGGATGTGTATGGCAGTACGCACAGGTCCTCGGGACCGACGGTGACCGGGCTTGGTTGGAGCGCTTGAGCGAGGGCATCGGCCCACAAGGTAACGCCGCGGCCTGCAACCGCTTGGCGCGCCACCCTGATGAAATCCGGCACCTTGAGATCAGTTGGCTCTCTCAGGTAGTCGGCGTAGGTGGCCACAAGGATGTGACCGAGCCCTTCACCTAACAAAGGCTGCATCTGCGGCAACAAGTCCTGCGCGACGATTGCGACCCGAGCGCCGGTATCCTTAAGGTAGTGGCGCAATTCGTGCGTGGTGTTCATCGGATTGATCGGCACCACGACCGCATTCGCGCGCAGGATGGCGTAGTAACCCAGGACGAACTGCGGGCTGTTCTGCGTGTAGAGCAACACGCGATCACCCTTGCACACGCCCTCGTGCTCGAGCCAGCCTGCTAACTTCTCGGCCTCCGTCCTGAACTCGGCGAAGGTGATCCGGGTGTCGTAGAAAATCAAAAAAGGCTTTTCGGGGAAGCGTCGTGCGGACACCTCGGCGTTGTAGAACAGGTCGGTTTCCGGGACCGTCATCCGACGGGGGAGATGACGCGGCCAGTGCGTGAAATGGCGCTCAGACAAGTGTGACCTCCGTCTCCCGGCGGGACCCGAAATCAGCCCACGCCTTGTCCAGCTCCGGTCCCTTCGGCGGGGAATGAGAGCAGGAGTTGCTCACGAAGCCAGCGGTTGGCCGTGTCATTCTCCACGTTGGCGTGCCAGTAGAGGTAAAGGTCGATGGGAGAGGTCTCGATCGGAAAAGGCAGTAGCCGGTGTCCGAACTCCTGGCTGAGGATCTTGGCATACTCATTCGTCATGGTGAGCACGAGATCGGTATGCGCGAGCACCCGGCACGCCGTGAAATAGTGCTGGCAGCGCAGCCGAACCCGTCTTTCACGACCGTGGCGCCGCAACTCCATGTCCTCTAATCCCAGGCCCCTGCGCCGCGCGCTCACCTGGACGTGATCCTGAGCGAGATAGGCTTCGAGATCGAAGGGCCGGGAGAGAAGCGGGTGGCCGTCCCGCACGACGACGACGACCTGATCGAGTGCGACGCGACGGCGATGAATGGCGCCGGTGAAGGGCAGAAGCAGGTCGAAGGCTACATCTACGGTCCCTGCGGCGAGTTCCGCCTCGAGGTCGCGGCGGTTCACATGCACGGTGCTGATCTCGATGCCAGGCGCGGTCCGAGCGACCCTCTCCATCAATCCAGGCAGTAGACTCGCCTCAAGGACGTCGCGCACGGCGATGGCAAAGCGATTGCTGGCGACAGCCGGATCAAAGCGCTCGGCGTCGTTCAGTACCGTCTCCAGTCCGCGCAGGGCCTGCCGCAGCGGGCCGATCAGGCTGCGCGTGAGCGGCGTCGGTGTGACCGCACGCCCTTCCCGGACGAATAGGGGATCACCAAACAGGTCGCGCAGTCGGCCCAGAGCGTGGCTGATCGCCGGCTGCGTCAGGTTGAGTCGCTTGCTGGCTCGGGTGATTCCGCCCTCGGTGTAAATGGCGTCGAGGATGATCAAGAGGTCGAGATCAATGCGGTTTCTGCGCATTTCACTTATGAGGAGCGATGATCAACATTCATTTGTTTCATCGTATCCGGCGTCCTATCCTGATGACAATCTACCACCGAGGGCCCATGGGAGAGATCTACCTGGTCCGCCATGGCCAGGCGTCTTTTGGCGCCCCCGATTACGACCAGCTCTCCGAGCTCGGGTTTGAACAGTCGCGCCGGTTGGGCCGGTGGTTCGCGGAAACCGGCCAGCGTTTCGATCTTGCGGTGACCGGCACGCAGCGACGCCACATCCAGACGGCCGAGGTCTGTCTTGCCGCACTCGAGTCGGGCGTGCCGCAGAGGCAAGATCCCGACCTCAACGAGTACGACCATCGCGAGATGCTCGCGCGCCACGACGAGCGGCTGGCCACGCCTGAGGCCATTCGCGCAGCGATCGATGCCGATCCTAATCCGCGTCGGGCGTTTCAGGAGCTGTTCGCGGCAGCGTTCGCGCGCTGGATGAGGAGTAACCCCCAGGATGAATACGCCGAGTCGTTCGGCGCGTTCAGGCGGCGTTGTCTCGAGGGGCTCGACCGGCACATCGCCGCCTCCTCTCGTTCCGCGCGGATCATCGTGTTCACCTCGGGTGGTCCGATCGCGGTAATCGTCCAGCGCGTGCTGGGGCTTGCGGACGAGCGCGTCGGCGCACTGAATTTCTCACTCGTGAATGCGGCCGTGACCACGCTTCGCTCCCGTCCCCCGGAGCTGAGTCTCCTTACGTTGAACAGTTTTCAGCATCTGCAGCGCGCGGGTGCCGCCGCGCTCGTCACCTATCGGTAGAGGCATCCACGATGAAAGCGCTCATCTGCAAGGCATGGGGGTTACCCGAGACTCTCATCGTCGAGGACATTCAAGATCCCGTCGCGGGACCCGGACAGGTCGTGATTCGCGTTCATGCCGCGGGCGTGAATTTCCCCGACGCACTCGTCATCCAGAACCAATATCAATTCACGCCGGCGCTGCCCTTCGTGCCAGGCAGCGAGTGTGCCGGCGTGGTCGAGAGCCTCGGAGCGGGGGTCGAACATGTGAAGCCGGGGGATCGGGTGATCGCCATCACCGAATCGGGCGCTTTCGCGGAGAAGGTGCGGGTGGCTGCGGGTGCGTTGATCCCGCTGCCCGAGGGCGTCGATTTTGTCACGGGTTCGGCGTTTCTCCTGACCTACGGCACGGCTTATCACGCGCTCACCGATCGCGCCGCTCTCAAGACAGGCGAGACGCTGCTGGTGCTCGGTGCATCAGGGGGCGTTGGCATCGCCGCCATCGAGATCGGCAAAGCGGTCGGCGCACGCGTCATCGCTGCCGCTTCTTCGCCACAGAAGCGCGCGATTTGCCGCGACCACGGGGCCGACGATGTGATCGATTACGCCGGAGACCTCAAGCAGTCGCTCGCCCCACTGAGCGGCGGCAGAGGCGTCGACGTGATCTTCGACCCGGTGGGTGGTCCCTTCACCGAGACCGCGCTGCGCAACTGCGCCTGGCGGGGACGTCATCTCATCATCGGTTTTGCGAGCGGCGAGATTCCGCGCGTGCCCGCGAACCTCGCGTTGCTCAAGGGATGCTCACTCATCGGCGTGTTCTGGGGCCGTTACGTCAAGAGCGAGCCGGCGGCCTGGGCGGCTGATCTGCGCACTCTCTTTGCGTGGCTGCGCGAAGGCCGGCTCCGCCCACATGTCGAGAAGCGCTACCCCCTCGAGCGGGGCTCCGAAGCGCTGGCGGCACTCCTTGCCCGCCAGGTTTCAGGCAAATTGGTCATCACTGCGGTGCCGCAGTGAGCGATCGGCACGCGGAGTTCATCGGCACGCGCCCGGTCGAAGAGCGCCTGCGCCTGGACCTGGGTGCGCTCGAGCACTGGATGGGCGCGCACCTGGAGGACTTTCCCGGCGGCACCCTCAGTGCCAGTCAGTTCAAGGGAGGGCAGTCCAACCCGACTTATCTCGTCAGCAGCGGCGAGCGCCGCTGGGTGCTCCGGCGTAAGCCGCCCGGCAAACTCCTCGTATCCGCCCATGCTGTCGAGCGCGAATATCGTGTGATCACAGCGTTGGCGCACTCCGGTGTGCCGGTTCCGCGCACTCATGGTCTGTGCCTGGACGAGAGCGTGATCGGCACTGCGTTCTATCTGATGGACTACGTCGAAGGCCGCGTGTTCTGGGACCCGACGCTGCCGCAGCTACCCCGCGGCGAGCGGACGCAGATCTTCGACGAGATGAACCGCGTGATCGCGACGCTGCATGCGCTCGATCCGAAGGCTTGCGGCCTCGCCGATTTCGGCAAGCCGGGAAACTATCTCGCCCGCCAGATCGAGCGCTGGACGCATCAGTACCAGGCCTCGTCGGCGCCTCGCATCGCGGCTATGGATCGGCTGATCGAGTGGTTACCGCTCAACCTTCCGCCGGGCGAGGAGGCGGCGCTGGTGCACGGCGACTTTCGGCTCGACAACCTGATCTTCCATCCGAGCGAGCCACGCATTGTGGCGGTGCTCGACTGGGAACTCTCAACGCTCGGGCATCCGCTCGCGGACTTCTCGTACCACTGCATGACCTGGCATCTCCCGCCCGCTGCCTTTCGCGGGTTGGGGACCACAGATCTCAGCGCACTCGGCATCCCCACGGAGAGCGACTATGTCGGCGCCTACTGCCGGCGTGTCGGACGCGGGCCGATCGACCCCCGACTCTGGGAATTCTGTCTCACCTACAACCTGTTTCGGCTCGCCGCGATTCTCCATGGAATCCTGGGCCGGGTGACCGACGGGACGGCCGCGAGCGCGCGGGCGCTGGAGGCTGGCCGCGCCGCGCCGAGCATTGCCGCGCTCGCCTGGGGGAAAGCGCAGCGGGACGGCACTGAGCCCGACCGGAATTCACAAGGAGTTAGCCTATGAGCTTCGATCCTTCCGCCAAGACCGCTGTCCTCAGCGAGCGGCTGACCCGATTCATGCAAGCCCATGTCTACCCGAATGAGGCGCGTTTCGCCGCGGAGATTGCGGCGGGGGATCGCTGGCAGCCGACACGGCTGATGGAAGAGCTGAAGAGCAGCGCGCGGAGCGAGGGGCTCTGGAACCTCTTCCTGCCCGAGTCGGACTGCGGTGCGGGTCTTACCAACCTCGAATACGCCCCACTCTGCGAGATCATGGGTCGAGTCTGGTGGGCGCCCGAAGTGTTCAACTGCTCAGCGCCCGATACCGGCAACATGGAGGTGCTGGTGCGGTACGGAAGCGAAGCGCAGAAACAGCAATGGCTGGTGCCGCTTCTCGAGGGGCGCATCCGCTCCTGCTTCGCCATGACCGAGCCCGCGGTCGCCTCCTCGGATGCGACGAATATCGAGGCCTCGATACGCCGCGACGGCGATACCTACGTGATCAACGCGCGCAAGTGGTGGTCCTCCGGAGCCAATGACCCGCGCTGCAAGGTCTTCATCTTCATGGGCAAGACTGATCCGGATAACCCTGAGCGGCATCGCCAGCAGTCGATGATCATCGTGCCGCGCGAGGCGCAGGGGATCACCGTGCTCCGTCACCTGACCGTGTTCGGTTATGACGACGCGCCGCACGGCCATGCTGACGTTCTGTTCGAGAACGTTTGCGTCCCAGCCAGCAACATTCTGCTGGGCGAGGGCCGCGGCTTCGAGATCGCACAGGGACGGCTGGGACCCGGACGCATCCACCATTGCATGCGCCTCATCGGGCTTGCCGAACGGGCGCTCGAAGACATGTGCCGTCGGACGCTGAAGCGGGTAGCTTTCGGTAAGCCCATTGCAGCTCAGTCGGTTACGCTCGAGCGCATCGCCGAGGCGCGTATCCTGATTGATCAAGCACGGCTGCTGACACTCAACGCCGCACATAAGATGGACACGGTCGGCAACAAGGTCGCAGCGAAGGAGATCGCCATGATCAAGGTGGCAGCGCCCAACATGGCCTGCCAGGTGATCGACTGGGCAATCCAGGCGCACGGCGGCGGAGGCGTGTCGGACGACTTTGGACTTGCGCTCGCTTACGCGCACGCCCGCACGCTGCGACTGGCGGACGGTCCGGATGAGGTCCACCGCAACCAGATTGGGAAGCTCGAATTGCGGCGCTACGAATCGCGCGCCTCGGCATGAGGCCCGCGGCACTGGATCTTACTGGCTACCGAGCCCTGATCGGCCGGGAGCTCGGCGTTTCTGCCTGGCACGACGTCACACAGACGGCGATCGATGCGTTCGCCCAACTGACCGGCGATCAACAGTTCATCCACGTCGACCCCGTGCGAGCCCGTGTCACAGCCCTTGGAGGCACCGTGGCCCACGGCTTTCTGACAGTTTCGTTGCTTAGTCACTTCGCTTACCAGGTCGTGCCCCCACTCTGGAGTTGACCCGGTTCCGTGGACACCTCAACGTAAGGTTTGGAGGGGTTCACGATGGCAAAGAAGACGGTCCGGTACACGCCGGAGTTTAAGCAGCAGATGGTCCAGCTGGTACGCAGCGGACGCACGCCGGCGGAGCTTTCCCGGGAGTTCGGGCCGACGGCCTGGACGATCGGTCTATGGGTCAGGCAGGACGCTCGCGACTGTGGCAAGGGCGACGGCGGCTTGACGACGGCGGAGCGTGAGGAGCTCACCCGATTGCGGCGCGAGAACCGCAAGCTCAGGGAAGAACGGGAGATCCTTGCAAAAGCCGCGGCCTGGTTTGCGAACGAGAAGCCCGCGACACCGAAGCGCTCTTCGGATTCGTGAAGGCGAACCAGGCCACCCACTCGGTGCGGGTCATGTGCCGACTGCTCAAGGTATCCCCGAGCGGCTTCTATGCTTGGGAGAAGCGTCCGATGTCGCCTCGGGAGCGGGCAGATATCGGCCTCACGGCGCGCATTCACGAGATCTATCGGCGCTCGCGCGAGACGTACGGCTCGCCGAACATCCATGCGGAGCTCGCCGACGATCACGGGATTCACGTCGGACGCAAGCGCGTCGCACGGCTGATGCGTGCGGCGGGACTGCGTGGGGCGACGCTGCGCAAGTTCGTGGTGACGACGGAGAGGGGAGCGCAGAGTTCGCCGGTGACCGATCTGGTCGAGCGGCGCTTCTACGCCGAGCGGCCCAATCGGCTGTGGGTAGCGGATGCGACCTACATCCCCACCTGGAGCGGCTTTCTGTATCTGGCGATCGTACTGGATGTGTTCTCGCGCAAGATCGTCGGCTGGGCAATGGAGACGCACCTGCGGACCGAACTGATGCTCGCGGCGATCGACATGGCGATCACGATGCGCCGGCCGAGAGAGGTGATCCATCACTCCGATCACGGCTGCCAGTACACCAGTTATGCCTTCGGCAAGCGCTGTCAGGAAGCGGGCATCATGCCCTCGATGGGTACGGTGGGCGATGCGTACGACAACGCGATGGCGGAGAGCTTCTTCGCGACTCTCGAGCGCGAAGTGCTCAACCGCCGGCGCTTCAAGAGCCAGGCCGAGGCGAAGATGGCGATCTTCGATTGGCTGGAAGGTTGGTACAACCCGCATCGTCGACACTCCGCGTTGGGTTATCGCTCGCCGGTCAACTACGAGCGCCATGCGCTGCAGAGCGAGGCGGCATGAGCACGCGACCTCCAAGCTCTCAGAGGCCGATCCGCAGGGCTATCACGGTAGCGGGTACCCATGCGATCACCGCTCCTGAGGCTTCCTACGCGGTCGATTTCTCGAGGCTGTTGGAAAATGCAGAGCTTCTGCCGCCTGCGGCGGCAGACTGCACTGCTGGTAAGATCGATGAACATGGAGGAAGACGAGAGTTCGTAACTAAGACGGAAAACCGTCCGCGGAAGCGGGGCAACTCCAGAGCTACGTGAGTGGCAACCCGATCAGTCGGGTTGATCCCAGCGGTTTGGTTGAATGGAGCGGTACCGCATATACGTTCAGTTTTGTGAGCGGAGTGGGTGCAACCATCACGCGATACAACCTAACGTCCGAATGCAAGTGCGGGAAGCAAATTGAAGTCGGAATTACGGCTGTTGGTCCGTCGGCTGGTGTCGGGTTCAAGCTGACCGGAACGGTAGCGCCGTTCACGATCTCCGACCCCTGGCCGTGCCCGGAGATCGAATCGTTGAGTGGCAAGTACGCCGTCGGGGCGGCGGGCTTGACTTGGGGTGCAAACCCAATCAATTCGCAATTCGGTAATCAATATCCAGGGATTGGCGGCAGTTACGGGATGACCGTTATGGGCGATGGAATCGCTATTGGCGGTGGCCTTGAGTTCGGGCGCGACAAGTCAATAACGGCAACCGTCGGCTCTGCGACGGTAACCTCGGCGAAGGTCAAGAGTTGTCCTTGTGGCAAGTAGCCAGACTATGGAGTACGAACAGACCTGCCGGAAATGCCAAAACACGTGGCCCGTTGGCGTCGAGGATGTTTGGAAAGGGCTGCTGACGCGCCCGGCCAGCTGGTTCCCACTGTCCGATGAGCTTAGAGCTGTCGGGTCCGTGACGTGTCCGAAGTGCGGGACGGTCCAGCCGTCGAGTTATCGGTTCTTCGGCATCTTGAGTGCGCGTGGGGTCTTGGTGGTGGTGGTGCTGATCTTGATCAGCATGCTAGCCGCAGCTTTGTTCCTGCCAACTCATTGGTAATCGATGCGATCCGGAAGATATCAGTTGCCCTGCGGATCGTAGTCCGGCGCGAGATCTGCGGCGCCGGGCTGGCGGCGCTTGTGGATGAGGGTGACGATGAAGACGTTGCCCTCGCGCAGGTGGTAGATGATGCGCCAGGAGTAGGCGGAGATCTCGCGCAGCTGCGGATCGTTGAGCTCGGGGACCTTGCGCCCGATGCGGGGCGGTTCGGCGAGCGCCTCGGCTTTACGGTGGATCTCGTGCGCGACGCGCTTGGCGTTTTGGCGAGAGTCCTTGGCGATGTAGTCGTGGATGGCTTTGAGATCGGCGCGCGCGCGAAGCGTCCAGATCACCATCCGCGCTTCACCACTGCTCGATCTCGCGCGCCAGCTCCTCGCTAGAGATGCCGCGGCCGGCTTCGACGTCCTGCATGCCCTGGCGGACTTTGTTGAGCACGTAGAGCCGGTAGACGATCTCGTCCATCGGCACGTTGTCGGGGAGCTGCTCGATCACCTCAATGGCGTCCTGCTTGTCGGTGTGGGCGTGCATGGTGCTCTCCAATCAGTTCTCTGCACCGGCGCGGCGCTTGAGCTGGCCGCGCTCGATGAAGGCATCGAGCAACTGCATGATCTGTCGCCGCTCCTCGGGGGGCAAGTTGGCGAGTTGCTGAAGCCGGCGTTGCATGCGGTTGTCAGGCACACGGCCGTTACGCTTGGCGACGGGTTCCAGGCCCAACAGCTCATCGGCGCTGACGTTCAGCGCCCGTGCAAGCGCCGGCAAGAGCGTGGTGGGCGGGTGTTCGCTCTGCACCTCGTAGTAGGCAATCATGCGGCGCGAGACGCCGATCTCGTCGGCGAGCTGCAGCTGGGTGAGGGCGGCGGCTTTGCGCAGCGCCGCGAGGCGCTGGCCGAAGGTGGTGGCCTCGGAGGCTTTTTGCTTGGGCATCGGGCGTTCCGCGATCGTGGAAACGCCCAGGATGGTATAGCCGGTTCGTGGAGTCGCTTGACTGGCCATGTACGAAGAATGTACTGTCAGACGTACCAGGAATCAACCCGATTTTTTGCCCTTTACCCTCTTGACACAGTTTTGACCGAGGAGCCCCGCATGGCGCGTATCCCGGGCGAGGTGATCGAGCGGCTCAAGACCGAGATCGCGATCGAGCGGCTGGCGGAGGCGCGTGGGGTGGTGTTCGAGCGGCGTGGGGCGGACCTGCACGGCCGCTGCCCCTTCCACGAGGACAAGACGCCCTCGCTCGTGATCACGCCGGCAAAGAACCTCTGGCACTGCTTAGGGGCCTGCCAGGCGGGCGGCACCGTGATCGACTGGGTGATGCGAGCGGAAGGGGTCTCGTTCCGGCACGCGGTTGAGCTCCTGCTGAACGACTCCCTCCCTTTAGCCGCGAGCTCCGGCGTCGCGCCGCCCAAGCGCAGCAGCGTGCGCAAGTTGCCCGCGCCGATCGAGCGCAACGCCGAGGATGCGAGGCTCTTGATCCAGGTCATCGAGTACTACCACGAGACGCTGCTCGGCAGGCCCGAGGCGCTCGAGTACCTCGCGCGCCGCGGCATCGGCTCGCAAGAAGCGATCCGTACCTTCAAGCTCGGCTACGCCAATCGCACGCTCGGCTACCGCCTGCCGGCGCGCACTCGGGTGGGAGGGGCGGCGGTCCGCGGGCAGCTGCAGCGCATCGGGCTCTGGCGCGAGAGCGGACACGAGCATTTTAACGGCTCGATCGTGATCCCGGTGATCGCCCCGAGCGGTGAAGTCACGGAAGTCTACGGCCGCAAGATCACCCACGGCCTGCGGGCCGGTACGCCGCTGCATCTCTACCTCCCAGGTCCTCATCGTGGCGTGTGGAACGCGGCGGCGCTGACCACTCCCGAAGTGATCCTTTGCGAGGCGCTCATCGATGCGCTGACCTTCTGGTGCGCCGGCTACCGCAATGTCACGGCTGCGTACGGCGTCGAGGGCTTCACGGCCGAGCACCTAGCCCTCTTGAAGCAGTGCGGCGCTGAGCGCGTGCTGATCGCCTACGATCGCGATGAGGCCGGAGATCGAGCCGCCGAGAAACTCGCCGCGCAGCTCATCGCCGAAGGCCTCGACTGCTACCGCGTGCTCTTCCCCAAGGGCATGGATGCCAACGAGTACGCGCTCAAAGTCACTCCGGCCGTGAAGAGTCTCGGTGTTGCGATCCGCTCGGCGCAGTGGATGGGGAAAGGGAAGCCGAAGCCGCTCCCCGCAACGAGCATGGAGGTCGCCGTGCCGGACAGTGTGCGTGATCCGACACCTGCTACCCCTTTAGCTGCTGAAGAAGCGGCTAAAGAGGAAAGCGCAGCACCCGAGCCGTGCGCTGCACTGCCGGCGCAAGCGCTGCCCGAACCGCCGGCGCCGCAGCCCGTGCCGGGATCCAAACCCCTCGGTCACCAGCGCGAGCTCGTCGTGAGCTTTGGCACCCGGCGCTATCGGGTGCGGGGACTCGAGAAGAACCTCTCGTACGAGGTCCTCAAGGTCAATCTCATGGCCTCGGCGCCTTCGCTCGATGGAGCGGGTGAGGCGGTGCACGTCGATACGCTGGATCTCTACCATGCCCGAGCGCGAGCGGCGTTCGTAGAGCAGGCAGCCGTCGAGCTCGGGGTGCCGATCGATGTCATCAAGGGCGATCTCGGGAAGCTCCTGCTGGCGCTCGAGGCCGAGCAGGAGAAGCTCATCACCGCCGCGCTCGCACCGAAGGCTCCCGACACTCCCTCGATCGACGAGAGCGCCAGGGCTCGCGCGATGGAGCTCCTTAAGGATCCTGATCTCATCGAGCGAATCGTCATCGACTTTAGCCGCTGCGGGATCGTGGGCGAGGGGAGCAACGCCTTAGTCGGGTACCTGGCCGCGATCTCCCGCAAGCTCGATCGGCCGCTCGCGCTCTTGATCCAGAGCAGCACGGCCGCCGGCAAGTCCTCGCTCCTCGATGCGATCCTGCGCTTCGTGCCCGAAGAGGATCGCATCGTGTACTCGGCGATGACGGGGCAGTCGCTTTACTACATGGGCGAGATGGACTTGAAGCACAAGCTCCTCGCCATCGCCGAGGAGCAGGGCGCGAGCCGCGCGAGCTACGCGCTGAAGCTCCTGCAGAGCGAGGGCGAGCTCACGATCGCCTCGACGTCGAAGGACGCGACCACCGGCAAGCTCGAGACCCAGGAGTACCGTGTCGAGGGACCGGTGATGATCGCTCTCACCACGACCGCCGCCGAGGTCGATGAGGAGCTCTTAAACCGCTGCCTCGTGCTCTCGATCAACGAGGGACGCGCGCAAACGCAAGCAATCCACGCCGCGCAACGTGAGCGGCGGACGCTCGCGGGACTTAAGGCTCGCGCCGAGCGCGAGGCGGTGCTGAAGCTCCACCAGGACGCGCAGCGGTTGCTCGAGCCCTTGGCGGTTGTGAACCCCTACGCCCACCGCTTGACCTTCCTCGATGACCGCACGCGCACGCGGCGTGATCACGAGAAGTACCTGACGCTGATCGATGTGATCGCACTGCTGCACCAGCACCAGCGTGTGCTGCGCACCGCAGGGCACGGGGACAGCGGCCTGCGCTATATCGAAGTGACGCTCGATGACATCGCGCTCGCCAACGAGCTCGCGCACGAGATCTTAGGACGCACGCTGGACGAGCTCCCGCCGCAGACGCGCCGGCTCTTAAGCCTCATCGTTGAAATGGTCGACCAGGAATGCGGTGCGCAGCACACGCCGCGCGCAGCGCACCGCTTTAGCCGCCGCCGGGTGCGCGAATGCACCAAGTGGGGCGACACGCAGCTCAAGATCCACCTGGCGCGTCTCACCGAGCTCGAATACCTCCTCGTGCACCGTGGCGGCCGCGGCCAGTCCTTCGAGTACGAGCTGCTCTATGACGGCGCCGCCGAGGATCACGGCCCGCACATCAGCGGGCTGATCGACGTCGAGGCGCTGCGATGCGACTACGACGCGGAGCGGTCGGGGCTCGAGGCGCTCCGGTCGGCTCTCGGTCGGGGTGTGGTCGGTGGCCAGTCGGGGCCGGGTCGGAGTGGTGAGCTCACCGCGATCGCCGATGAAACAGCCGCGAACCGCGCACCGGTGCTCGATCGCGCCAAAACGCACGGCACGGGAAACGGCGCGCCCGCATCGTACGTACCCTTAGCCGCTCATGCTTAGGCGCAAGCACCGGAGCGGCGTGAAGCCGCGCGGACCGCGCGCGGCCGACCGCAACCCGTTGAACCTCTACGCCGCGCAGTTCTTCGAGTGGTCGGCGGCACGGGCCTTGAGCGATCAGACAGTCGAGACGCGCCGGAGGGCGTTGAAGCGCTTCATCGCCTGGTGCGATGAGCGCGAGCTCACGCACCCCAAAGACATCACCTTGCCGGTCTTGGAGCGCTATCAGCGGTATCTGTATCACTACCGCAAGCCCAACGGCGCCCCGTTGACCTTCGGCACACAGCAGACGTTCTTGGCGCCCTTGAAGGCGTTCTTCCAGTGGGCCACCCGCGAGAGACACCTGCTCTACAACCCGGCGTCTGAGCTCCTCCTGCCGCGTCTGCCGCGGCGCTTACCGAAACACATCCTCTCGGTGGCGGATGTCGAGACGCTGCTCCAGCAGCCCGATATCACCGCCCCTGCCGGGGTGCGCGATCGGGCGATGCTCGAGACCTTGTACTCGAGCGGGATCCGTCGCATGGAGCTCGTGCAGCTCAAGCTCTACGACGTCGACACCCGCGGCGGCTCTCTCACCGTGCGCGGCGGCAAGGGCGGCCGGGATCGCGTGGTACCGCTCGGTGAGCGCGCCTGCGCCTGGCTCGATCGGTATCTGGAGGAGGTGCGCCCGCAGCTCCTGGCTCGTCACGATGACGGCAGCTGCTTCCTCACCGACTTCGGCGAGCCGTTCGAGAAGAACCGCTTGGGGGACTTGGTGAAGGGCTACATCGAGCGCGCTGGCTTTAA